>NZ_CP150144.1:2400000-3600000 GCF_037963145.1 Oceanobacillus sp. FSL K6-2867 | reverse complement strand
AGGGTTTTTGCAATTTTTCAGCAAGCATAATTGTCGGTGTGAATATCAGCAGTTGTCTGCCAGGATTTTTTCGGCTTCTCAGCCAGCTTATAATTGGTTTTGGAATCGTTAAATTTTGAAGGTCGCGTTTTAAACTAAAACACATTTTAGCTTTTGGAACAGGTAGGGGTTTGCCATGAAAGCGAAGCGGAACAAATACGTGTGGTAATTGTTTACGTTGAATTTGTTTACGTTGTTTGCTGCGCGGGGTTGCCGTTAAATATATCGTTGCGCTTTCGGGCTTTCTGGCACGATTTGCAGCATATAGCAAAGATGGATCTGCATGAAATGGGAACGCATCGATTTCATCAATAATCATGACATCAAATGCCTCCTGATAACGGAGCAATTGGTGTGTCGTGGTGATAATCAGCTGAGCTGTGCCAGCTTTGTCTGTACTCCCGCCGTATAATGCCTGAATTGTTGCTCTATGAAACGCCTGTTGCAGTCTGGGATATAATTCTTTCACCACATCAGCTCTCGGCGTAGCTAAGCAAACGCGTTTTCCACATATTAAAGCTTCTGTAATGCCAGGAAATAGCATTTCTGTTTTACCAGCGCCACATACAGCCCAAATTAGTGTTTCCTTATCGTTAAATCGGACAGCATGTACGATTCGATCCGCAGCTTTTTGCTGGGCTGCTGTAAGGGTTCCCTCCCATGTACATGGATTTTTATGCTGAGGCCAAAGCGGTTTTTCTCCTGTCCATTGATACAGTGCTTCACATTCACTGACTCTCCCCATTTCAATACAACTGCGACAGTATAAATGAGTAGATTTACATTGGTTACACGGAATTTTTCCGAAAAGAGAGGATTTTTCATTGCCACATCGTTTACAGTGCAGATAGAAGTTTTTTTGTATGATGGGTTTTAATGGAGTAAATTGCTTTGTTGCAAGTAGCTGCTGGAATACTGCATCATCCAGGGGAATTTCTTTTCTTAATAAAAGTTTCCCTGCAAAAAACATAGGATATTCATCCTGTAGTATCGTTATTTCGTTTGCCATGGATTCACTCTCCTTCTCATTATCTCGCCATTCCCAGGTTTACGGCTAGGAATGACGATTATTTTTATTTTGTCAGCTTACTATTTTACATACCAACCGACACCGATTGCCCCCTCACCCAGGTGGGTACCGATAACAGGTCCAAAATAGCCAATTGTTGCTTCCATCGTTGGATACTTCTGTAAAAATGCATCACGCAGTTCCACCGCAGACGCTTCATTATTTCCATGGATGAAAACAACAGAAAGGTCCTTCCCTTTATTGGCATCCTCCTCAAGCATACCGATAATTCGACTGATTGCCTTTTTACGAGTACGGATTTTTTCAAATGGTACAATAAGTTTTTCAAAGAAATGGAGGATTGGTTTTACTTGCAAGAGACTTCCTACCAATGCCTGAGCACCTGAAAGACGGCCGCCACGTTGAAGATTAGTAAGATCATCTACCATAAAATAGGCAGTCATAGTTTCTTTCATCTGATCCAGCCGCCGAACGATTTCCTCGGCTGTTTTCCCTTGCTCAGCCATTTTTGCTGCTTCCAATGCATAGAAACCTTGTACCATACAGCTCATCTCAGAATCATATGCATAAACATCAATCCCATCTACCATTTCTCCAGCACTGATAACCGTTTGATATGTTCCGCTAATGCCACTGGACAGGTGGACAGATATAACTGCATCATAATTCTCTGCAAGCTCTTCTAATTTGGTCGTTACATATCCGATGGAAGGCTGTGAGGTTTTAGGTAATTGCTTTGTTTCTCTTACTTTTTGATAGAATTCTTCTGTAGTAATATCTATTTCTTCCTCATAGGATTTATCTCCGAAGACAACGCTAAGCGGAACCATATGAATCTTGGCCTTTTTCCTTACTTCAGCAGGTATATATGCTGTGCTGTCTGTCATTACAGCAACTTTCATAACCTATCTTCTCCTCTACTACGTTTTATGACATTTTTTATTTTACATCAACTAATGCTAAAAAGCACTTGTTATATAGGGGAATGCTTGCGTATGTGACAGCATTGCTGTGAACTCTATCCGGGAGCTTAAATTTTGTAATTCTTGCGAAAAGAGGCATTGACTTTGAACGGAAGTTTGTGGATTGGCAGTCCATTAAATTATTGCTGTAGGCACGCACGAAAAAATACCCTGATGACTCCGAGTCATCAGGGTATTTTTAATGCTGCGGTTAGATGACCTCAACCCAACCTTTGCGGATAGCTGAGACTACTGCCTGTGTACGGTCATTTACGTTCATTTTTTGCAAAATATTACTTACATGGTTTTTTACTGTTTTTTCGCTGATATATAAGGTTTCAGCTACTGCGCGGTTACTTTTCCCATCAGCCAGCAATTGCAATACCTGACATTCACGCTTTGTAAGCAGATGCAGTGGCTTGCGGTATTCAATACCTTTATCTGCGATACTTGAACTATTTTCTCTAGCTAGACGACGATATTCTTTCACTAGATTATGTGTAATTTTTGGATGCAGGTAAGAACCACCATCACTGACAACTTTAATCGCTTCAATTAATGAATCAGAATCCATTTCTTTCAATAAATAGCCTTGTGCTCCAGTTTTCAATGCATGTGTCACATAGCTTTCATCATCATGAATAGATAGGATAATTACTTTCGTATTTGGAAAGTATCTTACTAAATCAGCAGTTGCCTGCACTCCATTTATTTCCGGCATATTTATATCCATTAAGACAACATCCGGATTGTTCTCTTTAACCAGTTTAGATGCTACTGCACCATTATCACCTTCAGCTACTACTTCAAAAGATGGCTCAAAATCTAGTATTCTTTTTACACCTTCACGAAATAATTTGTGATCATCTATTAATACAATGCTAATTTTTTTCTCTGTATTCATTGCCTTTATTCCTCCCACATACTAAATACTAGTTCTTTTACGCCCTATTATGATTATGACAGATCATTTTTCTTTTTCTATATATGAATTCTCTATTATGAGATTAACGATGCAATCTTTATTCTATGCATCCTTAAATCTATATAACCTATTATATACGTAACCTGATTAATAGGGAACCTTTATGATAATTGCTGTCCCCATACCTTGGGAGGACTGAATATGTAATTCCCCTTCCAGCATTTCCACCCTTTCTCTCATCCCGATTAAACCGAAAGATTTATCCTTTTTCTTGCTGACATCAAAGCCTTTTCCATTATCTTTAATCACCATCGTTAAGCTGTTTCTGCGTATTTCTAACTTCACATGAATGTGGCTCGCTTCGCTATGCTTAATCGCATTTTGTATAGATTCTTGCATTAATCGAAAAAACGCAACCTCATATTTTGAGTTAAGCCGCTTCTCTTCACCAAGGACTGAAAATTCTATCGGTATTTTACTATAGTCTGAAATACTATCAACATATTTTTTCATGGTAGGTACAAGTCCAAGATCATCTAATGCCATTGGTCTTAGGTCATAAATGATTCTTCTTACCTCATATAATGAGGAACGCACCATTTTTCGAACGTTTTTAATCTCTTCTATTGCATCATCCATCGAACCATTGCGAATTGTTCGTTCTACAATCTCAGAGCGAAGTAAAATGTTCGCAAGCATTTGTGCTGGCCCATCATGAATTTCTCTTGATATTTTTCGTCTCTCATCTTCCTGAGCTTCAATAATCTTAAGACCAAATTCCTGTTTTTCCTTTGCGTTTTCAATCATTTCATTTACTTGTCTAAAGTCATCCTGCAAATAATTAAGTATTACAGAAATCTTTCCAGCCAAACCCTCAGCTCTATTGATTGTATGTGATAACGTAATTAATCTTCTCTCTAGTTCATCTCGTTTATCTCGTAATGCTTTTTCTTCCTGACGTAAAATAGCCAGATTGGTTTGCATGAGATGGGTATTTTCATACACTTCACGAATATCTTCTTCAGAATAGCGTTCGAAGTATTTACTTACCTCGGCTAATCGTTTTCTTGAAAAACGCACTCGTTCTTCAAGCTTATCTCCATTTTCAATATGCTGAAGCACTTTTTCCTTCGTTTCTTTCAGTTCCAGAATAAGGTTATCATGCTCCCTGCGTGCTTCCTCACTAATATTAAAAATCTCATCTTTACTATTTTCGACAACATCGACCATATCATCAATCACATGATCTAATGCCTTCTCACTTATTTTAACACTCATCATTCCCCACCAACCTGTGTTATAATTATACGTACATCGTTTTATTTTTTAAAGGGTCTTTTCCCTTTTAACCGTAATTTTCATCCAGAAATTGATAATTTTTTTATTTTTTATTGTATACAAAGGCTATACATCTACTATCATGTTCGTTTGAGGTGAGAAAATCAAGATGCTAAAAAGCTATTTAACAGTTAAAAAGAATGGAAATGATGAAATCATCATTCAAAAGTCACGGTTTATCGGTTATATTCGCAGAGTAGAAACAGAAGAAGCCGCCCAAGAATTTATACAGGAAATTAAGAAAAGACATGCAGATGCTCCACATAATTGTTCAGCATACATTATTGGCGAGCATGATCAGATTCAAAAGGCAAATGATGACGGCGAACCGAGCGGGACAGCTGGCGTACCGATGCTGGAGGTTCTGAAAAAACAACATCTTAAAGATACTGCTGTTGTCGTTACAAGATACTTTGGGGGTATTAAGTTAGGTGCAGGAGGGTTAATCCGTGCTTATGGGGGTACAACCTCTCAAGCTATTAAAGCAACCGGAGTTGTTAGAAGAGAATTGATGCAAGGCTTTTCGATTATGGTCGACTACACCTTGCTTGGCAAAGTAGAAAATGAACTTCGAAATTCTCCACACCAGCTTGAAAATATAAATTATATGGAAAATGTTGAATTCATCGTGTTCGTAAAAAAAGATGAGGCAGAAGCATTCCAAAAATGGATCATTGATTTGACAAATGACCAAGCAAAAATAAAAACAGTTGATCAAAAATACATCGAAATCGATGTTACATCAGCTGAAACAGAAAATGGATGAAAAAAACTGCGTTCTCAAACATGAGGATGCAGTTTTTTATTATTTGGCAATTACTTGTGAATGGGTATATTTAGCTAAACGTTCACTATTCGATAGCTCACTTATTAGTTTTTTAATCAGATCTTCTGAACTATGAATTTTTTTCTTTTCTGTTTCAGCAATCATTTTGCTAAGCATTTCTTTATATTGTTCCTGCTCTTTCATCAAATTCCCGCCTTTTGCCTATTTTCTAAATTATATTTTACATTTAATGAAAATTTTAGCATAATTTCTCAAAGAATGGTGACGAATTATGTCGAAATCAAAAATAAAATAAGTATACTTTTGATTTTCATTATATCGTTCGTCATATATTAACATTTTTGTCGGTTCTTTTATTCTTTTGCCAAGTGATAACGATAACGAGTACTGCAAGCAATGCACCGAGACTGTCTAAACCAACATCTCCTATATAAGGAGTTCGGTTAGGCGTCATACCTTGATGCTTCTCATCTGCCATCGCATATAAAACCGTCAGCAGGAAGGCGTAAACAAGACAATGATACTGCTTCATATTTGTTGTTTTTCGAAAAGCAAGATAAAAAAACAGCGCTAATAGAAAGAATACTGTAATATGGGTAGCCTTACGTATGAAAAACTCAACAAAGCCGTTGACACCAAGTGTATTCACACTTATAACTGATTGATTATAGGTAAAAGAAATGGGCCGGGAAATACTTTCTAAAAAACTCAAATCTACCATGGTGCCTAGCAATGGTTTAATGTCTTGATTCTCATACGGTGTTGCCGAAGAATAAAATATAACACTCATCCAACTAATAGGGATTAACCAATATAAATACTTCATCATCAATCTACCAAACCTTCTAAAAAATACAATTCTCGTCAAATACTTTTAAGAAAATTATAACGCAAAATATATCCGAAATATACTAGTTACACTTATGCTGCGTATATTTGCAGAAAACATGGGGATAATAATAAAATTCGCAAATATACTACAATTGCACCGGCAGCTATATGAAAGATAGAGCTGGAGTTTTCAACTATCTCTATCACATTATTTAATCAGTAAAAATGAAAGTACTTTGTTAAACCGCATTTTAAACATTAATCAGCTTCTCATCATTATTAATTAAAGGAGGAAAAAAATTTTGCTGAAACTAACCCAAAACGAAATGTTTGAAGCTTTCATTCGAAATTCTTTTATCAATGGCAGGTACCTTAGAGAGCTAAGATTAGCTGCAAGTGAAGTTGAATATGTAAGAAAGATTTTTCCTAATGCTTACATTAAAGCCATATCTGAAACGGATTTATCGGACAAGACATGGTATGAAGTTAATCTGAAGAACGTCCATATTAATTCTTCTTCAAAATCACCTGCCATCCAGAAATAAAGGCTATGGTAATTATTATCATAGCTTACTCCATTTATATAATCCGTCTATTTAATTTGCAAAAATGTTTCATAGCCCAATTGACTGAAGACTATTAATCTTTATTCATAATAATTATTTCTACCCTTCTATTTTCCCGCATATTCGATTCTGTATCATTAGGCATTATCGGTCTTGTGTCACCATATCCTGCTATTGAAAAACGAGATTCATCAATATTAAATTGCTTAATCAGGTAACGAACAACACTGCTTGCCCGTCCACCAGATAGCTCCCAGTTTGATGGATAACGAAAACTGCTCACCGGTCTGCTGTCAGTATGTCCTTCAACCTTTACTTCATTGGGGATTTCCATAAGTAAATAACCAATTTCTTGCAGAAAAGGTTCTCCCTCTTCTAAAATATCCGCTTCACCAGTTTCGAAAAAAATGCTGTCCTGCAATACTAAAACAACGCCTCGTTCTGTTCGATTAGCTGTAATTACCTCATTCAGATCATTTTCATTCAAATAGGCTTCTACATCTTCTAACAAGCTATTTAATGGATCTTCTTCATATCCCTGTTCCAAAGCGTCATCCGTAATTGAAGGTAATTCATGTTCAGTTAGCTGCTCCCCAATTTCTTCGTGATTAATTTGCTCCGCTGGATTATCCATCGGTATAGCCGATGAAGAGAAGTCAAGTATCATCCTATTTTGAAAGGATTCTGAGATTGCTTTAAATTTATTTAAATCAATTTGTGACATGGAGAATAATAAAATAAAGAAAACAAGAATAAGGGTAACCATATCTGAGTATGTAACCATCCATTTTGGTGTACCTCTACTATCTCGTTTCCTGGTTTCTCTACGTTTCATTAAAGCTTTCCTCCATAAAAAGTCTAGATTATTTGTTTATCCGGCGGTTAAAAATTTAAATTCTATACCTGCCGTACACTTTTTCTATATAATTTATATCGGCATGAATCTTGGGATGTTAAAATGAATAATCAATTCATTATTCTTCTATCTCCATTTTGTTTAATTCGTCGTGAACATTTCCTTTTCTATAGTAGAAAGCAAATTTAATTGCACAGCAAAAAACCGCAAAGCACATTTGCTTAACGGTTAGGTTTTTTATTTATCCTGTTCTTGACGCCATTTATTAAATTCAAGATATTCCTTAAATTGTTCTTTTGAAACTCCAGACTCCATTGCTTCTTTTACAATTTTCATCCATTCGCTATCTAACTCTGTTTCAACTATGGAATTATTATCATTTATTAAATCGTTCACAGAAACTCCTAACACTTGGCTGATTTTCTCGATAAACTGGATCGATGGATTTGACTGAAGGTTTCGCTCAATCGAGCTTAAATAAGACTTCGCTACTCCCACCTTTTCAGCAAGCTCTGAAATCGACATTCGTTTTTCTTTTCTTAATTGTTTGATTTTTTCACCGATCAAGTTCTTCACCTACTTTCTCTGCGAATTATATCATAATTTTGGTGAAGAGTTCTATTATTAGTAAAAATTAAATCAAACTTATGTCTTTGTACTTGCGCTATTTAGAAAATGCCGAATTTCTTCCAACGATATGCCTAGCTTTTTTGCGCTTTTAATTAATGAAATCCATTCTTGATCAAATGCAACAATTTCAATTACCTTCTCCACGACTCCGCCTCCATCAAAATCCAGATAATTTTGCTGTTCCCAGCAGGGCATTTAATTAATTTTCCATTCCTTCTTAACCTACTGGATTATCCTATAACTATAATTGCATAAGCATATTTTACTATATATTTAGCAACTATTGGGTGACTTGTTTTGTCGTATGAACACTAGTTTTGTAGTATAAGCCATCAAAATTGTTACTTATTTCGCAGGTTAATCTATTTATGTTTATCCCCTGGTGAAGAAGTACTACATCGCTCTTTTTCTATTGTAAACATAGATTATTGCACCTGCTATCAAAAGAATAAGTCCTATAAGAAGCAAGTTAAACATGTCGGTTGCTGTAGTTGGAAGTGGAGAACCGTCGGAAGTTGAGCTCCCCCCACTGCTAACAGCGCCGGCAACAGATTGTTCATCTCGGTCATCGCCTTTCCCCTCCGCTGTAAACAACAAGGTGAAATTGGCATTCAACCCTTGAAACTCGTTACCCAAATGTTCTGGAAAGCGTACCGTGAATTCCAATGTCTCTTCACTGGAGCTTACTAAATTACGGGCAGGCAGCTCTTTAAAATCCTGCAATCTTCCGTTATATAGAAATCCTTTTGTATCACTGACTTCCAGGAGTAATTCATTATAAAGTTTCATCGACTCACTATTAGATCTAACGGAAACATGATATTCAAAATCCATTGTACCGTTATTTTGAATAACAACAGACCGTGGTGCCCAATCCCCTGGCTTCATATTATCAATGTTAAACAGCACTTCTTCAGGCAATAGATCAATAGTTATTTCATTATCAGCAGAAACTGACGATGGGTTGGTTATATTCATAGAGAAAGCACTTAGCACAATTAATAGTAAGGGAATGATTTTTTCGTGTTTCATAAGCACCTTCCTCGTATCATTGAAATGTATGACTATTTTGCATCTGCAATATTCTCTTTTTCATCGATTTGTCTTAATGCTCTCCATATCGTGAACCCAGAGTAACCCAGCATTAATATACCTGGTAAAATCATAAATACAATACTTCCATTAGGTGATTGCGCAAAACTTCCAATGTATCCAATGTAAGGGATCGTGAATCCCTCATATGCGCCTACAACATTGTCTGCCAGAACTGGATTTCTGTCTGCTGCATTGTTATTATCACCTTTTGTTGTATAGAGAACACCGCTTCCTGTTTCTTTTACATCTGTAATTCTATGTGTAATCAGCTTGCTGTCTTCTTCCATAAATGTAATGACATCGCCTTTTACAAAACCACCTTTTTCTTCTTCTGTAATCGAACGTACGGCAATTATGGACCCTGTTTGAATACCCGGTTCCATTGACCCGGAAAGCACTGTCTTTAATTGATATCCAAACACTTCCGGTTCTCCGCCAGCCAATTTAGTTGATAATACAAGAGCTGCTACACTAATCAACAAAAGCACAAGAACATTTGTAACAATTCGATTTGCCCATTTTAAAACCTTCCTTGCTTTCATTCCTTTTCACCTTCCTGTTCGTTTACTATTTCTTCCTCTTGACTCTCTGTTTCTTCAAGATTTTGTTCCTTGCTTTTCACTGAAGCCTTTGGTTCTTCTTTAACTTCTTCAACTTCTGTTTTGACTTCTTCAGTTACTTTTTCTTCTTTAGATTTTTCTTCCTTTTTTTCCTCTGTATTTTCAGTTTCCTCTACAGTTGATTTGGATTCAGCTTGCTTCTCACCATTTTCTTTCGTTTCATTCGTTTGTGGTGTTGCCTTTTCTTCTTCCTTGCTTTCAGAATTTTTTTCTTGTGTGTTTTCCTCCATATCAGCCGGTTTTGAGGAAGGACAATTTACTTTTATCCATTTACTCCAAATCGTTTTACTGCTGCTATCTCCTGCTATCTCCTTTGTCGTAAACACATAAACTCCAGGAGAACTTGCTTTAAAAGTGAGTTTGGTTGATTCCTCTATATCTAGTTGAGGAATAACTCCTTCACCTTTACTCAAATCCAGTTTCTTTCCATGTTTTTCCGGATTTCCATTCTCAATAAAATATACTTCATAAGAACTGCTTTCTTTCATATCAGCAGGCCCATCGTTTTTTAATTTTGTATAAATTTTTACATCCTTACAAGCTTTGATGTTGTCATTTCCTTTAGAGGTAAAACGCAAAAAACTATCGATTTCCGGTTCTTCCCACGTACCAATAGTTACATCACCTGATGCCCCATTGGCATTTGTAAAATATGCAGCTGTATCTGATGTTAAGTAATTAACAGAAAAAATTAAAACATACCAAATGAACGATGCTTTTAATAGTAGAAGTAACAATCGATTTTTTTGTTTGAATTTGCTTAAACGGCTCCTTCGCAAACCTATCTCCGCCTTTCAATACATCTGTGTTTTATACCTATTCATTAGCATCAAACGTAAAATTCCATGCTAATGAATAGGTATAAGTCAGAAGGAGAATGTGATTACAGACTCCTTCTGATACTTTCATTATTTCGTTATTATTTATTGAAAATTAGGTTTCCCATCTCTTTGAATCGCCTCAAACTCCCATTTCAATTTTAGGGAATCTTGCTGGAAGTGGTTCTGATTTTTATCATTATCTACAAAACTAAAACGCACAGTGAATTTCTGAGGATTACTATCAACCTTAAAATCTTCTAAGATTTTTGTGGGATTATTTGTTAAATTCGATAGTTTTTCTTTAAACAACACATTTTCTTTTCCGTTCACATCATGCAAATATTCAACAACTATGTGATCCCCCAGATCGTCTTTTTCATTATTCTTACCTTGATCGATAACCTCGTAGGAAGAGTTAAAGATAACTTCCTTCATGTCTACTGTCCCATTATTTGAAAGCTCGAAATTTCCGTTGATTGTATCTCCAGGGACAATATCCTCTATCGTTATGATTGATTCTTTATTTATCCCTAAGTCCAATAATCCTGCTGCAAACGTATTTCCACTGTCTTCTGTATCTTTAAAGTACGCAAAGGTCCCACCAGTAACTAAACCAATTCCTAGTGCAGCAGTAATGAAGCTAACGGTTAAACTTTTTTTCAGATTCAAATCAATTCTCCCCCTTCAAATGTTTTAAAAATTTCTTTGATTATGGTATTTTTTATGGAGCTTATGTAGGAGGAGATATGCTCTCCTCCGTTTATTGTTATCTAAGTTCGCCTTCTGTTTGGTGAGCAGTGAATGTCCATTCTAGTTTTAATGCATCCCCTTGGAATTCGTTTTGATCTGCATCATTATCAACAAATTCGAATGCTACGTACATTTGATCTGAAGTTCCTGCCTCTAAACCATCACCTTCTCCATTTAATCCAAATAAATGTGTGAAGAAACCTTGTACGTTTTCAACTGCGTCTGGATTTTGAGATTGAAGGTCAAATAATGTGGTTTCATAAACTACATCATTATAATCCCCAATTACCCAACCATCACCAGTTTTATCTGCATTTTCTAGAAAGAGTACTTTAATATGTTTTGCAAACTCATCAGTATTGTCACCTTTTGCATCAATAACGTTAGTTACTGTAGATAGATCAACTGAAGAAATATCTAATGATCCATTGTTTTCTAATAAAAATTCACGAACCATTATATCTCCAGGTTTAATGTTCTCTACATCAATAATAGTAGTAGGGTTAGCAGCTAAATCCAACGTACCAGCTGCAAATGTATTATTCGTAGTTTCGGTATCACTAAAATAAGCAAATACGCCTCCACCGATTAAACCTAATCCTAAAACTGCTGTTGCTACACCTGCACCTAACTTTTTCTTTAAACTCATCTTAAAATTCCTCCTTCAATTTTATAAAATGATTTCCAGAAACTTGGCATGCATAAAATTTCTTGGGCAGTTACTCCGCTGCATGCATTTGGGAAGTATTGTTATACTCCCATGTGCTAACAAAAATTGTCGCTGTTCGCTGAATGGCTGCTACTTCTTCTGTAAAAAAATATTAGTGCTATTTAACGAACGGAGCTAGATACAGCAACAACCCTCCTTTCATATGTAACCCGACAGGTCATAATCGTTCTTTTTACCATTAAGTTTCTTAATAACGAACGATTTAATTGGAGTATAATTTATTTTCTTCAAATAGGAAACACTCAAATTCAGCTATTTATACGTTATAAAGAACGATTATCTTTTAAATCCTTAAATTTACTTTATTTTACTTCTATTTTAAATATTTTAATTACCTATTTATTTTATAAAGAACAAAGGGTATCTTCTATTTAGAATAAGATCTGCATGACAATAGTTTGCTATTAATTTTATTTTAAATATTTAATCTTTAAAGTATCCTTTAAATTAGCTATACTGAGTGTAAGCATAATCATAAGGGGTATGTTGCATGAAAAAAATTTCATTGTTCATAATTGTTACCGGGTTAGCCTTCCTTGCTTATGGTGGATTTCAGTGGTATCAAACAGAAATGGCGCAAAAAGAAAGCATGGCTGAAGCTCAGGCATTGCTTGGTGAAAAAGAGTCTATTGACCCATCAAAAAGTCAAACCGAACTTGTTAAGGAATTCTCACCAGATACTGGAGAGACAGTAGGTATGTTACATATTCCAAGGCTTGAGGCTGATTTGCCTATTGTTGAAGGGACTCATGAAGATGAGCTCGCTAAAGGTGTCGGACATTATCGCGGGACTGCTTACCCACTTCAAAATGATCAAATTGTTTTATCTGGTCACCGCGACACAGTATTCCGTCGTATGGGGGAACTGGAGATTGGAGATATATTGACAATTGAACTGCCTCACGGTGAATTTTCCTATAAAATTATAGAAACTAAAATAGTCGATGCAGATGATCGTACAATTATAGTTCCACATGATGAAGAGGTTTTGACATTAACAACCTGTTATCCTTTTTCATTTGTTGGCAGTGCTCCGGATCGTTATATTATTACTGCATTGCCGATTTCTGACGATGCAAGCGAATAAAATCTTTATACATTTTTCATAGACTATATTCACTATTTCGTATATAATTTATCCAAGATTTGATAATTTTTTACATCGTTTGTCGTTAAGAAGTCCTATATTTTTAACATTTTAATACAGAGGAGAATACACGTGGTATCAAGATCTGACAAAAAACATAATAAGAAAAAACGGAAATGGGTTCGATGGGTCGTAGGAATCGTACTTGGATTATTTTTGCTAATTGGGGGTTATGTATTTTATTTATGGAACGAAGTGGGTGCAACAATTGAAACAATGCACAATCCATTAGCAAGAGATGATGATCCGGATCGTCAAAAACAAATTCAATCGATTTTTTCAGATAATGACTCGCTAAATGCTTTACTTCTGGGGGTAGATGAACGCTCAGGAGATAAAGGGCGTTCTGATACAATGATTCTAATGTCTATTAACCCAAAAACAAATGAAATTATTATGCTGAGCATTCCAAGGGATACATATGTAAATATCCCAGGACGTGGTATGGACAAAATTAACCATGCATATGCTTTTGGCGGGGTTGATTTATCTGTTCAGACAGTAGAAGAAACGTTTAATTTGCCTGTACATGTTTATGCCAGAGTGAATATGGAAGGTTTTAAGCAAGGAATTGACGCTTTAGGCGGTGTTACAATTAACAACAGCATGGCTTTTTCAAGTGGTGGAAATACGTTTCCTGAAGGTCAAATCAGTTTGAATGGTGATCAGGCACTCGACTATATTCGAATGCGCTATGAAGACCCCCGTGGAGATATGGGAAGAAACGAACGCCAACGTAATGTCATCGCCGCAGCGATGAATGAAGCAGCAAGTTTTTCAAGCATTACAAAAGTCGGAGAGATTCTTACTATTTTAGGGGATAATGTACAAACAGATTTAGATATGAAAAAAATCCAAACATTATTTACAGACTACGCTGGTGCTCGAAGAAACATCACTACAATGGAAATTAACGGATCTGGTGAGACTATTGGCGGTGTTTGGTATTATATCGTTCCTGACGAAGAGTTCAGCAGAATAACATCAGATATAACAGCACATATGGAAGCAAAATAACGTTCTCCGTAATCATTAGAAAAGTCACCTGTACATCGAAATTAACAGCGTGGCTTTTCTTCTCTGTACAGATTTAAAATACAATTTTAATAAAATAGATCTTTTTATTGGTAAAAATAAAGTTTGGAGGAATTAGTATGAAACGAATTATCATGTTATTTGTTTTTTTACTCATTCTTGGTGCATGCTCAGAAAAAGATCAGGCTACACCGAATGATCGTTTTCAGGACTATGTAGATCATTGGAATGAACTTGAGTTTGACCAAATGTATGAAATGTTTTCTAAAAATGCAGCAAACACGTATTCTGAAGATCAATCTGTTTTACGCACACAATCTATTTATAATGACATAGGTGTTTCTGACTTGCAAGTAAGCTTTGAAGAATTAAATGAAGAACAACTGGATATAGCAATGAAAGAAGGTACTGCAACTATTCCATTTAATGTTCAATTAGAAACAACTGCAGGGCCAATTAGTTTTGAACACGAAGCAACCCTTATCCAACAAGAAGAGAAAGATGAAGATGAAGATTCAAAAAATTGGTATATTGAATGGGAATCCGGATTTATATTCCCTGCTTTAAAAGAAAATGGCCAAATACAGATAAAAACAACTGCTCCAAAACGCGGGGAAATTCTGGACCGCAATCAAATGCCACTGGCTATTAATGATACGATTTATGAAATTGGTATTGTACCAGGCAATCTCGGTGAAAATCCTGAACAATCGAAGCAGAAGGTTGCAGACTTACTTGGAATGAGCGAAGATGCAATTGATACAGCTTTGAATGCAGCATGGGTAGAAGATAATCTATTCGTGCCACTAAAAAGCGTGCAGCCTAAGGAAGCACTTCTTTCTGAATTGTTAGCGATTGATGGCGTCCAATCAAGGGAAATGACTGGTCGTGTTTATCCTGCCGGTGAAGCAGCAGCACATCTTGTCGGTTATATTCGCAATGTAACCGCCGACGACTTGGAAAAGCTTGATTCTAGTCAGTACAGTGCAAACGATAAAATCGGGTCACGTGGGTTGGAACAATTATATGAAGAGCAGCTTAAAGGGAAGAAAGGTATACGTATCGTGATTGCAAATGAGGGTGAAGAGGATATTGTACTCGCGGAAACTCCTGTTGAAGACGGGGAGACGATTACAACTACCATTGATATTAATATACAAGAAAAGATATTTAATACATTCAAGGATGATGCTGGTACAGCAGCTGCAGTTGATCCAAAAACAGGCGAAGCGTTAGCACTAGTCAGCAGTCCTTCCTTTGATCCAAACGAAGTGTTATATGGTACATCAGGAAACTTCTGGGAAAAATTAGAGGAAGACGAGCGTAACCCTGTACTAAACAGATTTTCTGCTACCTTTGCACCTGGTTCTGTCATTAAACCAATCACAGGCGCAATCGGGTTAACAAATGGTTCCATTAAACTTGGTGATGGTATCGAGATTAACGGTCTGACATGGAGTAATGGTGAAGGCTGGGGAGATTATGAGGTTCGTCGCGTTTCAACCTCTAATGGCCCTGTAGATTTAGCTGATGCATTAATTCGCTCGGATAATATTTTCTTTGCTAGGAAAGCTGTTGAAATGGGAGCTAAAAGTTATACAGATGGCTTAAAAGAGTTTGGTTTTGAAGAAGAATTTCCTTTTGAATATCCGGTGACATCATCCACGATTTCATCCAGCGGCAAGTTAGATGATGAGGTCCTGCTAGCAAACTCCAGCTATGGACAAGGTGAACTCGAAATGAATGTACTTCACCTCGCATTGACTTATGCTCCTTTCTTAAATGATGGAAATATGGTGAAGCCAACCTTGCTTACAAGTGAAGAGACTGGCCAAGTATGGAAGGAAGGCCTGGTTACTGCTGAACAAGCCAACGCCATAAAGGATGCTTTACGAAAGGTTGTTACAGATGGTACTGGCCGACATGCACAGGCTTCTGATTTTCCGATTTCGGGAAAAACCGGTACTGCTGAGCTAAAATTAAGCAACGATTCGTCTGGTGACGAAAATGGCTGGTTTGTTGGCTATCCTACAGACGGTCAGGATATAATCATTGCGATGATGGTGGAAAAAGTGCAAGATAAAGAAAGTGGACTTGCAACGAAAAAAGTTACAGATGCGTTTAATAAAATCAAATAAACCAATAATAAAAAATCTACTTCTCACATAATGGAGGAGTAGATTTTTTTGCAGGATGCTTTATAAAATCAAGCTGTTTAGAAAG
Source organism: Oceanobacillus sp. FSL K6-2867 (assembly GCF_037963145.1). Classification (NCBI taxonomy): domain Bacteria; kingdom Bacillati; phylum Bacillota; class Bacilli; order Caryophanales; family Bacillaceae; genus Oceanobacillus; species Oceanobacillus sp. FSL K6-2867. The sequence goes on along the minus strand of NZ_CP150144.1, from coordinate 3,583,615 downwards.
CGCTTACTTTTTTATTTGTTTTATAATAACTTTGCTAGTTTATAAAATGCAGCTTTATCCTGCTTATCCAAGGAAATATCAATTAGCCTTTTAATATTTTCCCTTTCCATTTCACGTATAAAAAGGTGTGCTTCTTTTTCTTGTTCCGTTTTACTTACGTGAGATTCATCATTATGATAATATGATTCTGCGATTGAGTGTAGCTGCTGAAGGAAATCAGGGATGGAGATGAGCTTGGACATTGTAACATTTACAACGTTTTTTCCGTTTTGAAAAGCAAAGACCGCATCCAGATTCTCCACCTCTTTAGTTTTTCGGTTAATTCGAATCTCATTAGCTTCTACGGGAATAAATTGATAAACCTTTTTATTAATTACTACAGAAAAATATTGATATGCAAGTATAACTCGGACATATTCTTCTTCCGTTTTAATGTAATACGGCTTTAGCATTTTAACAGTGACCATTGTTTCCACCTCCTAATTTAATAAACACACTCCCAATCTAAATTTTCAGTTAATTTATTTTACACGAAATCTTTTAAAAATACAAGGAAAATATTTTGAATGGGAAAGCTTTCGGACACTTATCTCATCTAAACATTATTTTTAAAAGAAAAATCCAATCAATGTGACTGGATTTTTCTATACTGAAACTTATAACTACCTGAGATACTATTCCTTATTTCATTTCCGGTATTACTCGAACTTCCCGATTCATTTTCGAGTTACATAATGGACATGTTGGTTCTTCAGCAAAGCTAAATGACTCTCTCATCCAACCCTGACAGTCGTCACTAGTACATGACCATACGTTCGTTTCCACCTCTGGAACCGGTTCTCTTGGTCCACGAGAAAATGACATGATAGCATCCCCTTTCCTTCTACAATACTTATTATACTCCTTTTTCAGTCTCAATGTAAGGGTATCTAGAACAAATCGACTATGTTGACTGCTTTACGAGCTTTTCAAATGCCTGTAAAGCTTTCGGCTGAAACTCATGGTAATTTTTAATGATTGAAAACTTTCGCTTTATCGGTGTACCTTCAATAAATATTTTTTGGATTTTATTTAGCTGCTGTTCTTTCGAAAATGTGAGGTTGGAAAGTAAGCTTATACCAAGACCAGCCTCCACACCCTCCTTAATCGTTTGAGTGCTTCCGAAGGTCAATATTCTCTTTGGCTCTAAGTTACCTCGTTGAAAAAAATCTTCTAGCATCTTTCTCGTGCCGGAACCCTCCTCACGAATAATCCAAGTTTCATTTTCTAAATCTTTTATAGAAATACACGCTTCCTTTTTAAAGGATTGGTCTGATCCAGTAATTATATACATTTCGTCTGTGGCAAATTGTTCGATGGAAATCTGGTTATGTGTAAAATTTCCTTCAATTAGTCCAATATCAATTTCATGCTGTACAAGTTTTGCTCCAACTTCTTCTGTATTTCCTATTGTCACAGCTGGAAGAATATTCGGGAATTCCTCTTGTAATTCAGCCAAAAGTTTCGGAAGGACATATTCGCCAATAGTGTAACTAGCTCCTATTTTCAATTCACCACTTGGTTCATTTTTTAAATCAGAAACGAGCATTCGCATTTGTTCGTAATTACGTAATATTTCCTGGGCGTATTTATAAACCATCTTGCCTGCTTTATTCAGTTCTACAAATTTATTGCTCCTCTCAAGCAATCGTACACCAAGGTCTTTTTCTAATGCTGCAATATATTGACTAACTGCAGGTTGTGACATGTGTAATTCTTTAGCCGCCCGTGAAAAATTTTTCCTCTCAACTACTTCTTTAAAAACAATCAAATGCTGATCCACTATCATGTCCTCCTTTTTATTGTATGAATAAACACTAGATTAAAGAACAATTACTCTAATTTCTTATACATTAGCAACCTATTTCGGCTTCAAGTTTATTTTTATTATCATAGAAGAACTGTGCGACTTAGTGTGCAATTAAGGGTGGAAGCACTGCCAATTGAAATCCCATAGATAGAGTTATCAACTTAATTTCCACCTCTGTCAAAATTATTTTCTCGGTTGACTTTTCACCTTTTTGTTTCTAATCAGCCTTGATAGCTTTTCTCTCGGTCGGTTCTTCTTATTCTTTTTCTATTTGCCAGAAGGAAAAACCAAAGAACGGAATTCAAAGTAACTCACTGGTCGCGGAAACCATCTGAACGTTGCAATCCCTGAGGTAATAATTACTCATTCCATTGCAGGTAATTCGGATTTTAAATGTTATAAATCGCGAGAGGTATTCTATCTAACTCTATTCGGTTTTGATAATAAGGATAACTTATTATCATCATTGTAATAATTTATTTCCCTTATTATATAACTGAATCTATAATGTTGTATAGAATAATGAAAAGAGGAATAATAATGAGCACATTAACGAATAATTCCAATCATTGGAAAAAGCTTCTGTCAGGTATCGGATTTACATTTATTTTTGCTTTGTTTGGCTATTTATTATCTTTAATTCCTGGATTAAACCGGGTCGGCCCATTGGCTTGTGCAATTCTTTTAGCAATTATCTATCGCCAGGTTTTTGGTTATCCTGAATTTTTCAGAAAAGGGATTGAGTTTTCTTCCAAGTATTTATTACGTTTAGCAATTATTTTGTATGGTTTAAAATTAAATATCGATGTTATTTTTCAAGACGGGATTGGGCTTCTAGTGAAGGGAGCAATAACCATCGCGTTCGCTATTTTAATCACTGTATATTTAGCAAAGCTTTTTAAAGGTAACACTCAAATTGCATTGCTGCTCGGTGTTGGAACTGGAATTTGTGGTGCTGCCGCAATTGCGGCAGTCGCGCCTATTGTGAAGGCAAAGTCAGAGGATACTGCAATCAGTATTGGAATTATCGCATTAGTTGGGACTGTTTTTTCGATTATATACGCATTATTATTACCGATTCTTCCAATCAGTGAGGTGCAATACGGCATTTGGTCAGGTCTTAGCTTACATGAGCTTGCACATGTTGCATTGGCTGCAGATCCTGCTGGTGAAGAAGCACTCGCTTTTGGCTTATTAGCAAAGCTTGGACGTGTATTCTTATTAGTTCCTTTATGCTTTATCATGATTCTTTGGATAAGAAGCCGTAAGTCTGGAGACGGGACTGACCATACAAATGTTAAATTTCCTATGTTTTTATTAGGCTTTATCGCAATGAGCATAATCGGAAGCTATGTTCTTGGAAATGCGATTCCAGTAACAGATGGTTTCATGAGTGGTATTAGTATTGCTACTACCTTCATCTTAACCTCCGCAATGGTTGGACTGGGGCTAAACGTCAGCTTAAAAGATGTAAAAAGTAAAGCACTCCGCCCGTTCTATGCGATGCTGATTACTTCTGTGCTTGTATCGGTATTGATGTATTGGATTGCAGGTATATAAGATAACTTACTATGATAGAGCCAGAAAAAATGAGCTGCATAAAACGCAGCTCATTTTGACTAGCTTATTTCGATAACACAAATTTCTCAATCGCTTTAGCAACACCGTCATTATCATTCGTATCTGTCTCGTGATTTGCTACTTTTTTAATCGCCTCTTGTGCATTTCCCATTGCTACACCAATACCAGCTTCCTGTATCATTTTAATATCATTCAGGCTGTCCCCTACAGCCATTACTTCATCCATTGTTATGCCTATCTTATTACAAAGAAATTGTAATGCTTTCGCTTTACTTACACCTTTTGGATTTACTTCCACATTAATTGGCAGTGAGTTCGTTAACTCAAGTTCTTCATACTTAGAAAGCTCTGAAATCATAATATCTAATTTTTGCTTTTCTTTAGATTGACAGCCAAATTTTAACCATTCATACTCATCGAGGTTATCTGGCACTTCTCCTCGAAACACACCATTTGTGGAAATCATCCACATCTCTACCCCAACTTGTGTACCAAGATTATACATTTTCTCAATTAACGCTGTATCCAGGAGATGCTGATCCAATAGTTCCTTTTCCACTGTCCATATTTGTCCACCATTGGCAGTTACTAAATAGGATTGCAGCTGCAACTGTTCCGCATATGGGTAGCACGTTTGAAACCCGCGACCTGTGCTCAAGACTACATGAATTCCTTGCTCTAAAGCCTGCTTTATCGCCTTCTGTGTCCGGGAGGATACTTCGAGATCACTTGTTAATAACGTTCCATCCATATCCAGTGCAATTAACTGAATAGCTTTCTTTTCTACTGTCATTTAAATGCCCCTTTTCTTTACATGGTTTGTCTTTTCTCCTGATTATCCCTTTCAAAAAACTTCGTTGTAATAAAAGGAATAAACAGTAATACCATTACAATGATAAATAGTAATTGTATATTGTAGAAATCAACTATAAATCCACCAAGCACAGGTCCAATCATTCTTCCTAATGCCGCAATACTATTAACGATTCCTTGATAAAATCCACTTCGTCCTTTTGGTGCAAGTTTATTTGCAAGTGTTGGAATTGCTGGCCACACAAGAACTTCACCTACTGTTAAGATAACCATTGCAACTGCGAACATTGTAAAGTTCTCAGCAAACATAGCAATAGTAAAGGATATTATCAAGATAGAAGTACCAATATGAATATGCTGCTTTGGTGAAGTTATTCTATCTGTAAACCATTTTACCAGAGGTTGCGCCAGAACGATAAGGAAACCATTTATTGCCCAGAGGGAACTGTATTGTTCAAGCGGGATACCTATCGTTTGTGTATGGGAGGCAATTGTTGACTGCCATTGACTGTACGCAATCCATACAACCAAAAATCCACTGCATAAAATTAGTAATGAGATAAAAGCTGATTTATTTTGAATTTTAGCCCGTTGCTCAATAATAGATGTATGCATTTGACGATCTTTTGACTGATCCATTCCTTTGAACGTGAAAAGTACTATCAGGAAAAAGAGAATGAACACCAGTGCATTAGCAATAAAAATATAATCAAATGAAAAGCTTGCCACATAACCACCCAATGTCGCCCCCAATGCTACCCCAAGGTTTTGTGCTACATACACAGCGTTAAAAGCCCTACGACCACCGTCTGGCCATAGGGATCCAGCCATGGCAAACATAATTGGCCAAGTAATACCATTTCCAAATCCAATAATAATTAATAAAATGGAATAAGCCACAATACCGTGATTAAACGCTAAAATAACGGAAGCAATCATTGCTAGAAATGTTCCTGCAAGGATTGACTTATATGCACTATATTTATCATATAGTGCTCCGCCAAGCAGGTTTCCCACAATGGATGCCCCTTGATTGAACATTAAAATGAACCCAGCAAAAGCAAGACTTTTACCAAGCTCATTATGCATATATATCGTATTTAAAGGCCATAGAAAAGAGCCACCAGTTACGTTGATTACTGTTGCAATCACTAGCAGCCAAATATACCTAGGCATATTTATCATCTTCCTTCATTCTTGATTAACTAGACCAGTTTAATCCATTTCCGGACGCAAATCAATACTTCCAAGAAGTTTATTTCATCCGAAACAAGTTAAACAAATTAATTATCAAAAAGGCAGATCATAAATTGAATAATTCCCAGGAAAACTCAGCTGTTTATAATATATGGACCCACATAAATTCCTATCATAAACAAGCAATTGCGATTTGGATTCCTTTTATTAAATCAGCATCAGACCAGCTTGGTATATCTCTTTCCACCGCTAACTGATGAGATGCTGGTATATGAATAAAGCCAGAAGGCACTTTTCGTCCATTCTCCTCAAAATAATGTAAACCATGATACATGATATTATTACAAAGATAAGCACCTGCTGTATTTGATATTTTTGCTGGTAATCCATGTTTTTTTAATGATTCTACTATTTCATAGATTGGCAGCTTACTAAAATAACCATCTGGACCATGCTCAAAGATTCTTTCTCCATTCGGCTTATATCCAAGATTATCAACAGGGCCATCATTACAATTAATTGCAATCCGCTCTGGAGTAATTCGATCGCGTCCGGCTGCCAATCCAAGTGAAATAATTGCATCTGGCTCATGCTTTTTTAACAGCTTAATGAATTGTTTTCCAGATATATTAAATTCAACTCGTAAAATTTCTCCAATAATTTGGTAATCATTGATGAATTGACCATGTAATTCATTTACGATCATTTCTGTAGGGTTGGTTTTGTTATTTAAAAAAGGTTCAAATCCTGTCAATAATAATTTCATCCTATAACTGCAACTCCTTCATAACATCTAAATCTTATTATATGATAACTATCAAAAACATTTGATAAACTAGCTTTTTATTTTATTTTAAAAATATATTCTCGATTTCTATGTGTTTACTTCTTGTTCATTCATTTTATAATTTATGGAATATATTTCGGAAATATTTTTTCATAACCATGTTCTTACTTTATATGATTAAAATACTTTTGCTTCAGCCTTTTTAAGTTTCATTCCGCTTTATATGCAACTCTGTTTTTCTTACTTTTTTCTGTATGAGAGTTATTAAAATTAAATAGGCAACTGGCAGCATTCCAGCTATCCATACAATTGCATTCCATCCTGCTATATTCCAAAGTGGTCCGACTGCAGAACTTCCAAACGTAACACCAACATAATATGCCACTAAATACAGGCTCGATGCACCACCTTTATGATGTGCAGCCTCTTCCGCGACAAAGGTAGCTGTTAACGAATGCGCAGTAAAAAAACCCAGACAGGATACGCATAAGCCAATTACGATCATTGGCAAGGATAAACTGAATGTCATTAAAATACCAGCGGACAGGACAAGAATTCCTGTGATACGAACGATATTAAACCCCATCCCTCCCGCCAGCCAGCCCGCAATCGGTGCTCCTACTACTCCAAATCCATAGGCAAAAAAGGTGTAAGAAATTGCTTTTGTTGAAAGCGAGAAAGGTTCTGATTCCAGATGAAACGGCAAATACGTCCATATAGATGTAAATGAAAGCTGAAGTATAACCCCCATACCTATAATCATAATAATTGTTGGATTTTTCAAATGAAAAATCATTCCTTCAATGTCTTTTCGAAATGATAGATTGCTCGGTTTAAAGAATCGTGACTTTGGCAAAAAAATAAAAACGAGTGCTACTATCAATAACCCCCCGCCTGCAAATATATAAAATACAGTTTCCCAAGCATATTTATCTGTTAAATAACCAGCCAAAACCCTTCCAGCCATCCCGCCAAGCGCATTGCTGGCTATGTACAATGCCGTTGCAATTCCGACACTGGAACGCTCTATTTCCTCGTTTAAATAAGCAAGTGATGCTGCAGGTAATCCAGCTAGTGCAAAGCCTTGAATAAATCGTAATAGCACAAAAAGATAAAATGAATCCAACATGGGAATTAAAAGGAAAGGAAAAACTGATCCGATTAATGAATACTTAATAATAGCCACTCTTCCAATTCGGTCGGAGAAAAAACCAAGGATGATTAAACCAATTATCAAACCAACAATCGTCATTGATAAGGTTAGCGTCACTTCTGATACGGATACATTGAACTCCCTGACATACAACGGTAAAAGCGGCTGTACAATATAAATGCTGGCAAAAACAAAAAAAGATGCAAACGCTAAGCTTAAAGATATTTTCCAAAAATAGTAATCTTTCATATGGTATTTTTGTGTATTCATTACACTACACTTCCTATGTATTTAATTATGCTAGCAGTTTTAACTATTACTATAGCACAATTTATGCAAAAATTAAAAAATATATTTCGATTATCATGTATGCCATACACAGTATTTCCTAGGAAATAACAGTTTTGATAGTGCAAAAGATTTATATATAATGACTTGACATGAAAACTATTGGTGCTATATAGTTCAAATGAAACCAAAAGGTGTTATTTGAAGGAGCAATTAAAATGGAAAACTTACAAGATATTAAACAAACCGTCATTATAAATGCTTCGATACAAAAAGTATGGGATACTGTATCAACATCAGAAAGTATTGCGTCATGGTTTATGCCGAATGATTTTGAACCTGTTGCCGGTCATGAATTTCACTTACAATCTCCATTTGGTCCATCCCCATGTAAAGTTCTGGAAGTGGATAAGCCAAACAAAATAATTTTTTCATGGGACACAGAAGGCTGGACTATTTCCTTTTTATTAAAAGACTTAGGCGGAAAAACGGAATTTATACTTATACATAGTGGTTGGAAAACGGAAGATACCATTATTTCTAAAGCAAACGAGAAAAGCTCTATCATTCGTGAAAGGATGAATAATGGCTGGTCGAATATTATTCATAACAAGCTTCGAAAGGTTACTGAAGCATAAGTGGCAACACTAAAATATGATGTATTTCAAGCCATTTCCGACCCAACAAGAAGAGAAATTCTTCGTTTGCTCTCAACCAAAAAGCTAGCAATCTCAGAAATAGCATCACAATTTCCCGTTAGTCGCACGGCTATTGCCAAACACCTTCACGTACTCTCTGAGGCCCGTTTAGTAACTGGTGAAAAGATAGGCAGAGAAAAGATTTATCAATTGCGGTCAGAACCGCTTACAGAAGTAAAACAATGGTTAGCATATTATGAACAATTTTGGACAAACAAATTATCAATTCTTAAGCATGTAGTTGAAAATGATGATGAAAGCAGCAAAAAATAAGGTCTTATTACCCGTATATGTAATAAGCCTTTCATCATCGGCTTCAAAAAGGTCTAGTAATTGTTCATCCTCTTATTCTATGAATTCTGAACTATACTTCTTCTTCATATTACATTGACTATTAGCAGAAAGTTTTATACTATAACATCATTAGTTGGTTTAGTAAACAAATTAATGAGAGCGTTATTATTTTGAAAAATAGCATATCTATATCTAATCTGCTAATTGTAAGCGGATTAATAAACTTAGGAGGAAATAGCATGGATTGGATAATGAATAACTTGCCGATTATCTCACTTGTGCTCGGCGTTGCTTTACTATTATTTTTAAATATGAAAGTAAAGCTAAATAGTGTACTAGCTTTAATTATTTCAGCAATATTAGTTGGACTTTTAAATGGCATGCAGCTTACTTCGATTATCGATACCATCAAAGCTGGTTTAGGAAGTACGCTTGGAAGCTTGGCATTAATCATTGGGTTCGGTGCTGTTCTCGGTAAGCTAATGGTTGATTCTGGTGCAGCACAACGTATTGCATCTACTCTATTAAATAAATTTGGCGTAAAAAATGTTCAATGGGCTCTTATTATTGTTGGTGCTATCTTTGGTATATCTGTATTCTATGAGGTTGCATTTATTATACTTGCCCCTCTCGTAATCAGCATCGCAATCGAAGCTAAGGTGCCATATATGAAACTTGGTATTACAATGGTAGCGGCTACAACGTTATCTCATAGTCTATTTCCTCCACAGCCAGGGCCAACAGCATTGGTTGAAGCTTATGGTGCTGATATGGGAATGGTCTATATGCTTGGAATTGTCGTGTTTATTCCAGCAGTTATTGCAGCCGGGATTATTCTGCCAAGACTCATGAAAAATTTGGATCGTCCTGTTCCACCACTATTAGAAAAACCTAAGGAATTTACTGACGATGAAATGCCAGGATTTGCAACAAGTGTCATCATCCCATTAATTCCAGCGATTATGATTTCTGCTGCCACCATTATTAATATGTTTATTAATGAAGGTACATTTTTTCATGATCTAATTAACTTCCTGGGCAGCGCGGAAACAAGTCTGCTGCTTGCCGTATTAATTGCGATTTATGTTTTTGGTCTGCGCAGAGGACGTACAATGAATGAAGTAATGGATTCCTTCTCCGGTGCTATTAAAGGGATTGCTATGATTATCTTTATTGTTGGGGCTGGTGGGGCATTTAAAGAGATTATACTTGACTCAGGTGTAGGCGATTACATTGCTGGGATGATGGAAAACACGGTTGTGTCTCCATTAATTATGGCATGGTTTATCACAGCATTAATTCGTATTGCAACAGGTACTGGTGTTGTGTCGGCAATCACGGCTGCTGGAATTGTAGGACCTTTGATTACAACCTTTGATGTAAACCCTGTCTTAATGGTATTAGCAACTGCAGCCGGCAGTAATACGATTACACATGTGAATGATGCATCCTTCTGGTTATTTAAAGAGTACTTTAACTTATCTATTAAAGATACATTCAAAACATGGGGTTTATTACTTTTCACAACATCCATTGTTGGGTTAGCTGTCGTATTACTATTAGACCTATTATTCTTCTAAAGTAATAGAGGACTGCATTCAAATCAAGCGCAGTCCTCTTAATTATGTTTAGTTTTCTTCCTTTATCGCTTCTTCTAGCTCATTGGTTTCATTGAGATCAACAATACGGTCGAGATCCAGTAAAATAAGCAGATGCTTATCAACCTTTGCAACACCCTTTAAAAACGTTTCCTGAATTCCAGCTATCAGTTTTGGTGCTGCTTGAATCTGATTCTCGTCAATGTCCACTACTTCTGTTGCAGCATCAACAATTAATCCGATTTGCATTCCTTGAATCGAAACAACTAAAATACGGGTATCATTTGTGGTATCAGACTCTGCAAGCATTAATCGTTCCTTTAAATCAATGATCGGAGTTGTTTCACCACGCAATTCGGTAACTCCTTTAATAAATTCCGAGGTTCGCGGAATCGCTGTTATTTCCTGTAGTCTTTCAATAGAAATAATCTGCTGCACTGCAACACCAAAGGATTGATCGTTTAGTTTAAATACAATATACTTAGTTACTTCAGCCATTTAATTTCCTCCACTCTACTTAGGCATCAATTCATTCGGATCAATAATTAGAGCAACTTCACCGTTTCCTAGAATTGTTGCACCAGATATAGCGAATACATCTCTTAAATAATTACCTAGAGATTTTAATACAACCTCTTGTTGACCAATAAAGGAATCAACAATAAGCCCGGTTAGCTTTTCTCCTTTTTTCACAATAACAACCGAGTGCTCCTTCGTTTCTGCCTGCTCTTGTTGTGGAACATCAAAAACGGTCGCTAATGAAACAAGTGGAACTACTTTTCCACGGAAATCCATAACCTTTTTTCCGTGTGCAAACATCATTTGATCTTTTTCCAAGATAACTGTTTCTATGATCGAAGAAAGCGGAATTGCATAGATTTCCTTTTGGACATCTACAAGCAGCGTTGAAATAATTGATAGTGTAAGCGGTAATTGAATTGAAAATATACTTCCTTTACCAGGCTGTGATTCAATTGCAATTTGACCACCTAATGATTCAATTTTATTTTTCACTACATCTAAACCAACACCACGACCAGAAATATCAGATACTTTATCAGCTGTGCTAAAACCAGATGAAAGAATCAAATTAGCAACTTCATCTTTTGTCAGCATATCTGCTTCAGCCCGTGTAATAATCCCATTTTCAATTGCCTTATTCTTAACTTTTTCATGATTAATACCAGCACCATCATCTTCAATTTCAATGAAAACATGGTTGCCACTATGGAAAGCTCTGAGTGTCAGCTTCCCTTCTTCTGATTTTCCTGCTTGCTTTCGCACTTCCGGCAGTTCAATACCATGATCGACTGAATTACGGATTAAATGAACTAAGGGATCACCAATCTCATCTATTACCGTACGATCAAGCTCTGTATCGGCTCCAATAATCTCCAAATCAATATGCTTCCCTAAATCCTTTGCAAGCCCGCGAATCATTCGAGGGAAACGATTAAATACTTGGTCAATCGGCACCATTCGCATCGCTAGAATAAGGCTTTGCATATCACTTGATACCCGACTAATATGCTCAACTGTGTCCGTTAGCTGCTGGTTATTCATATCTTCAGCAATTACCTCTAATCTGCTTCGATCGATGACAACCTCTTCAAATAAATTCAATAGATTATCTATTTTTTCCAAGTTTACACGAATCGTTTTAGAAGCATGGTTCGCTGCAGCTGGAGCACTCTTCTCAGCAGTTGCCGCCTCTTGTTTCGCTTCGGGAGCTTGTCCTTCTGGAACTGATTCTTCCCGATGCTCTTCAGAAACAGTTGTAATCAAGCTCTCCATTTCTACGTGCTTCACTTCTGATACGTCGCTAATAATTTCTTTTACCATTTCTGGATCCACGGTTGATAAAAATATCATCGAAAAGCTTTGTCCAAAATTTCCTTCCTCAATCTCTTCAACAGTTGGATCGGTATGAATAATTTCACCATGGTCTTCTAATGATTCAAAAACCATATAGGCACGTGCGCCTTTTAAAATACACTCATTTGTTAATTCAACTGTTATCTGATATGGAGAAAACCCTTGGTCTTTTGCTTGTTCAACAATTGTAACTTGGAATTCATCAAGTCCAACCATGTCTGTTTGAACTGTGTTTACTTCTACTGCTGTTGCATATTGCTCTGTTTGCATAGCTTGTTTGCCGTTCTCTATTTGATCCAAACGCTGAACTAATTCGGAAACATCTTTCTTTCCATCGTTCCCCTCTTGGATGGAACCAACCATATCCTCGAGAGCATCAATTGCTAAAAAGATGACATCAATTATATCCGTCGTCACATTCAATTCATGGTTGCGAATCATATCTAATACATTTTCCATTTTATGGGTAAGCGATGCAATATCTTCATATCCCATTGTTGCAGCCATACCTTTTAATGTATGTGCAGATCGGAAAATTTCATTTACCAGATTCAAATCATCAGGTTGCTTTTCTAATTGAAGAATACTATCATTCACAGCCTGTAAATGCTCTCGGCTTTCTTCCAAAAATACTTCTAAATATTGATCCGTATCCATAAAGCATTTCCTTTCCATTTGCATTTTGTCCATTTAATGTTGTCAATCCTAACATAATTATAAGAATCATTAATTGCTGTACATTTATCATTTCTATGTAGGTTAAAGTTCCTATCTTTTATATCGACAAAAATCACGATTTATAAAGAAGTATTTTTGGAATCTCGCAATTTACCAAGGAATGGTCTTTTATTAAGAAAGATTGAAGCTAAAAACCTCAATCCAGTAACAAGTAAATATCTAATTTCCCTGTTTTTCCAAAGTCTGCAGATAGCTGCAATGCTTTTTCATAGCCTGATAAAGTAGTGGATCCCTGCATAATAGTTGGTGCAGTAATATCTGTTTTGATTCCATCCTGAACAATCGTTGTAGATAGATTACCAGCTAACATATTTCCCAGCTCGCCACTAAAAGAAGCTAGCATTTCTCCCTCAACAGCCATTCCAAACATTGTCTCACCTATTGCTGCAAAAACAGATGGGTCACCTGAAAGAATTAACTTTCCTTTTGCATCCCCTGTAAATCCAATCAGAACACCAAATTGAAGAGATAAACTTGCTCCTGCCAAAGTTGGCTTTGCTATTTCACTTGGAATAGGAATAATTGATTTCAGGGATGAATTCATTCCATTTAATAAAAATACGACTGAACGATTGCGTTCTTCTTTTGTTGTTACCATTGTGAACCCCCTGTTATTTCATTTTTAACAAGTTATTTAAACTAGTCAAAAAGAACTATTTAAGATTAATACCTTATCTATATCGGATAATACGAAAGAAATTGTAGGTTATTTACAATATTTTTTAATCAATATGAAAAAGGAGCCGAATAAAATTCTGCTCCTACGATAGCCATTTAATCATTCTTGGCATACCATATAATCCTATTAGCACTTAGTTATCCACATTGATCTCATAGTTAGGTAATATCAAAACTTCGACCCTTCTGTTTTTGGCTCTATTTTCTTTGCTTGTATTCGGAACAATTGGTTTATACTCCCCAAAACCTTTTGCACTGAAAAGTGTTGGATCCAGTGCTTCATTTTCCAGCACTAAGCGCATGAAGTTGAGTGCACGAGTAACACTTAACTCCCAATTCGATTCGAATAAGGAATCTCCAATTGGTACATCGTCTGCATGTCCACTAATAACAATTTGATGTGGGGGTTCTGTGTGAAGCAAATCAGAAACCTCTCGCGCTACAGTTACTCCTCCATCTTTTACCACAGCACTGCCTGAATCAAAAAATACATCATTAACGATTGTTACTAATAGCCCCTCATCTGTCAGCTCTGTTCCAAACGCATCAGTTAAGTCATTTTCATATATATAATTTTGTATCGCAGAATTTAGCTCCTCAAGGTGCAGAAGTTCTCCTTCCCCCTCTGAAACACTTTCATCAATCTCTTCTTCACTCGCATTTTCTTGATTTTCTTTTTCGATCTCGCCCGAATCTACTGGTGTTTTAACCGGTGTTTCTTGATTCTCAAGAATACCATTGCCCCCACCAGAAAACTGATCACGAAATACACCTGAAAGCTGTTCATATTTTTGCACATTTATATCACTCATCGCAAATAACACGATAAATAGAGCAACTAGAAGTGTTAATAAATCAGAATAAGGTAAAAGCCATGATTCATCTATATGTGATTGCTTGCGTTTCTTTCTTCTACTCATTTACATCCACCTGCTTCATAGCAGTTAATTCTTTTGTTGAAAGCAAGGAACCCAGCTTTTCACGTACAATCAATTGTGAATCACCAGTAGTTATAGAGAGAATGCCTTCCACCATAATTTCCTTTTGCACTACTTCTTTTTTGGATTTTTCCCTTAGCTTATTTGCAAACGGATGCCATAATACATAGCCAGTAAAAATTCCTAATAATGTCGCAATAAAAGCGGCAGAAATTGCGGCGCCTAATGCTTCAATATTTGACATATCACCTAGTGCTGCGATCAATCCTATAACTGCACCAAGCACACCAAGTGTTGGTGCATAGGTTCCAGCTTGTGAAAATACAGCTGCCCCCTCCTCATGCCGTTGCTCCATCGCATTAATTTTTTCCAGCATAATATCTTTAATAAAATCCGGTGATTGCCCATCAATCGCTAGCTGTAATCCAGATGCCAGGAATGGGTCTTCTACTTCATTTACCTGCTGTTCCAATGATAAGATACCTTCCTTGCGTGTCTGATCTGCCCAGTTACTGAACATCTCAACTATTTCCTTTGTATCTGTTTTATTGGTTTCTGTAAATAAAATTCTAATTAAAGCAGGTATCTTTTTAAGTGTACTCGCTGGAAATGCAATTGTTACAGCAGCAACTGTCCCTAATAAAATGATTAATATTGCAGCAGGATTTATTAGTGCTGCAACACTTACTCCTTTAAGGACCATCCCAACTCCTACTGCAATTAATCCTAACATAATCCCAATAATTGATGTTTTATCCATAGTTGACCTCCTGAAAAACCTAATGACTCTATTTTAATATCGTAAGGTTCGTATAAGTTTCTTTCTTTATTTATCGGCAAATTTATAGAGTATTGAAGGAGTTAATTGAATGTAAAATATTAAATTTATTGTGAAGGGTTAAAATGAAATTCCCTTTTGAAGAGATATAAAATAAAAAATAGCTTTCCTTAAAATTTTAAGGAAAGCTATTTTTATTAGTAGTTGAGTAAGTTCTTCTCTACTTTTCCATCTTTCATTACAATCTGAATCGCATCATTGTCAGCAAGCGAGTAAATATCCTCCAGCGGGTTACCTTTCACGATAATAATATCTGCGAGTTTTCCAGCTTCAATTGTTCCAACTTTGTCTTCCCATCCGAGACATTCTGCAGCTGTTTTCGTAGATGCCACGATGGATTCCATTGGGGACATCCCGATTTCTGTCATTAGACCAAGCTCACGCAGGTTGATTCCATGTTTCACAACACCTGCATCAGTTCCCATAGCAATTTTCACACCAGCTTGATAAGCTTTTGCAATACTTGCTTTATGAATTTCAATAACTTCCTTTGATTTTTCTACAGCAGTATCAGGCATACCTGCCTCCTCTGCTGTTTCTAAAACACCAACAGGAGCAAGTAATGTTGGTACGAGATATGTACCTTTTTCGAGCATCAACTCAATTGCCTCATCATCCAGAAAGATTCCATGCTCAATCGAATGTACTCCAGCCCTTACTGCATTTTTAATACCTTCTGCACCTTGTGCATGTGCCATTACCTTAACACCTTTTCTAAATTTACCTTCCTCAACAATTGCTTCTAATTCTGCTTGAGAAAATTGCGTGAATTCCGGGTGGTCTGTTGCACTTGTTACACCACCAGTTGCGTGCACCTTTATAACTTCTGCACCTGCACGCAGCATTTCACGTGCCTTTTTGCGAACCTCTTCTACCCCATCACATTTTCCACTTGGCATTCCTGGGTAACCCGATGGTAAAAGATCCATTTCTATACCCGAGACTGTATAACCATCTCCATGCCCGCCAGTGATCGTCAGTGCGTTAATACTTAATTGCATTCTTGGTCCTGTAATAAGTCCCTCTTCAATTGCTTTTTTCACACCTAGATCTGCTCCAAGTGCATCACGAACAGAAGTAATGCCTGCGTGTAATGTTGCTTCCAGGTATTTTGCAGCTTGGTAATACATAAAAGAAAATGGAGTTGTCAGCCTTTTTGCAACCGGTGAAAACTCGAGCATCATATGAACATGTGTATCTATTAAACCTGGCATAATCGTTCCACCCTGCGCATCCAAAACTGCTTCATTACCGTCTGCAGTATACTCACTTTCGGGACCAACGTATTGAATACAATTATTTTCTACAACAACAATTGCACCTTGTTGGATTTCTCCACCATTTCCATCTATCAACAATCCATTTTTAATTATTGTTTTTCCCATTTTATTTCCCTCCAACGATTCCTATAATGTTTGAACTAATATTCCCGCGATGACTACTGATGCAATGGTAACGGTCGTAAACCCGCCAATTAGCATCGGTGTCAGCATTTCATTAAAAATGGTTTCCTCTTCCTCTTTATTCCTTGCAATACTTCTGCTTACTTCTTCACAAAGAATATAGTCAGCCGGAAACCCAAATAATGCTGTTAAAGCAACAGGCATTCCCTTATATGGGTGCCACTTCAGCAGCTTCGAAACGATAAATCCACCTAATGAAATACCGAGTGTACCAAGCAAAAGCAAAACAATGATACTAGGCAGGTTGTTTAATACATCCTGTGGACTAACATCAGCCATTGTTCCAATAACAACAAATATAATTGCAATCATCGTTAAGTTAAATGAATTCGCTTTTTCCAGTGATTTATGTTCAAAGATACCTAGCTTCAATCCTGTTACACCAAATGCAAGACACCAAAGACTGTAATGGATTGGTGTTACCTCACCTAGTGCCGTACCAATTGCTGCACCTACAAATACAAAGAATAATTTTAATGTCATACTCGATTTAATTGGACTCTTCACAGCTGTTTCCTTTGTAGCTGTATGCTTATTATCTTCCATCGGCTTAAATGTTCCATTATCTATCTGCTCTTGAATCGTAAACGCATATTTTCTTAGAAAATATTGCGCGAGCGGCATTCCCAATAATCCTTGAAACGCAACAATTAACGCTGGAATAACGATTAAGCTTGTCAGCCCAATCTCTGTTAACTTTTCAGAGGTGATAATTAGTGCTACAACTCCTCCACTGAGCGGACCAATTCCTGCTACCGCAGTTGGATAGTCAAAGAGAAATGTGACAATAATCAAAATGAGCACACCAGAAACTGTAATCCCTCCTAACGAAATTAATACAGCTTTATACTGCGTTTTCAAGAGTGAAAAAGGAATCATTGTGCCCATGTGTAAAATAGCAGGTCCAACTAACATCGCCCCTAATGCAGCGAATTGTGATGTTGCAAGAATATCTTTAGGGAATATTCCCGTCCAAATACAGATCAAATAACCTACCATCGCGGTAAGAAGCATTGGAATTCTTGCTTTGGAGATGATCGAAAGCCACTCTCCAAGTGCAATCAATGCAAAAATAAGCGTTGTAGCTATAAGTGGATTGCTTAGCATAAAAAGACCTCCGTGTCTAAGATGTAAAGTTTTATTATTATGAAAATTCACTCCATGCAAGCAGGTCCTTTATATAACAACCAATGTTTAGAGCAATTTTAGATATTATAAACCCATTTCCTCTAAAAAATCAATACAATATCTGAAATTTTTGTCGAATTTCGTCATGTGTGCGCTATCATTATTTGAAGTCGATTAACTAAATAGCAGCGCAACATAAAAATGGAGAGTTACATTCACGCTCAACTCTCCATTTTCATAGCTTATAAGGCTTCATATTTCATATAGATATACGTGCTTTCATTTCCCCAGAATCATCCTTGCGTTGTTTTTGAATATACCAAATCCCCATTAAAAGTGCCAGACCAATTATGCTGATTAAAATATCAGGTACAATCAGCATTATGCCTGAAAAAAAGAGAATCAGTCGTTCCCAGGAATAGGAGTTGCGTATAAAGAATCCTACTACAGCACTGCTGACTGCGGTCATCCCTATTATCGCTGTCAATATAGAGATAATGATACTTACTGGTGTTATATCCTGCATCAATAGGATTGGATTATAAATAAAAACATACGGAATAATAAAAGCCGCTATCGCTAGCTTTACAGCTGTCACCCCTGATTTAAATGGGTTTGCCCGAGCGATTCCAGCACCAGCATATGCCGCTAAGCAAACTGGTGGCGTAATATCTGCAACAATTCCAAAGTAAAAAACAAACATATGGGCAGCAATTGGTAAAACGCCAAAATCATTAATTAATACAGGTGCTGCAATGGTTGCTGTAACAACATAATTAGCAGTAGTCGGAAGTCCCATTCCTAAAATAATACAAGCAACCATCGTAAAAATTAAAGAGAAGAACAGTATACCACCTGATAACGCAATGATACTTGCGGCAAATTTAGCTCCTAATCCTGTAATACTGACAACTCCAGCAATAATTCCTGCCGTTCCAACTGCTGCAATTACCGGCAGTGCTACCCGGGCACCTTCCTCCAGAACAAGAAATACTTTTTTAAAGCTCATTCGTGTGTCTTTTCGAATTAAACTAACAATAAAAGCAGTGAAAATCCCCATTAATGCTGCTCGTTGTGGCGTAAACCCAACCATAATCGTTCCAATAATAATGAATAGTGGCAAAAGCATGTATCCATCTTTTAGCATTAACTGCTTGAAAACTGGCAGCTGAGCCTTCGGTAATCCGATAACACCGATTTTCTTTGCTTCAAAATGAGTTCCAATAAAAATACCTGTAAAATATAATGCAGCAGGAACAATTGCTGCTAACATAATTGTTCCATAGGATACACCTAAATATTCCATCATAATAAATGCCGCTGCCCCCATAATTGGTGGCATAATTTGTCCACCTGTAGACGTCGAAGCCTCTGTCGCTGCCGCAAATTCTGGCTTAAAGCCTGACTTTTTCATCATCGGAATTGTAAACGATCCAGAGGCAACTGTATTTCCAACTGAACTTCCGGATACCATTCCTTGCAGTGCACTTGCAACTACAGCAGTTTTAGCGGTACCACCAGTAAATCTTCCTGTTAAAGCAAGTGCAATATCATTAAAAAACTGACCAATTTTTGTGTGTACTAAAATAACCCCAAAGAAAAGAAACAAAAAAATAAATTTGGCCGATATTTGAATCGGTGTGCCAAACACACCATTTTCTTTATACCATAAATCAGTTGCAATTCGATCAACTGCAAATCCTGGATGTGATAGCAGCTGTGTTGGCATATGGTTGCCAAAAACAGCATAAAGAATCGCAACACTAGCTACAATAACAATAGGTATTCCTACTGTTCGACGGGTTGCTTCCAATAACAATAAAATTCCACAAATTGAGATAGCGGTATCGACCATGCCATACCCTGAAATACGGCTTTGGAGAATTGAATCGAAGAAAATAATCTTATGATACGTTACGTAAATAGCAGTAAATGCTAGTACCGCATCATACCAAGGAACCGATTTTTGTTTCTTTTGTAATCCTTTTTTTGCAGGAAAAAGCAAAAACATAATTCCAAGGGCGGTTCCTAAGTGGATCGCTCCTTGCTGCTGTGATGGAAGGGTGCCAAAATAACCTGTATATAAATGGAATAGCGTGAGTGCCACACCTAGGAACGAGACAACCCAAGCCCATTTGCCAATATTGATACGATAATTACTCTCTCGGTCATATTTTTCCAAAATTTGTTTAACATCAAGCTGGGAGTTTTCTTTCATTTAACCACACCCTTTATAAGGTAGTAAGAAAAGGATCTTTAGTTACGTTCAAGATCCTTTTCTCTTTTACATATAGTGCGTATGAAAAGCTAAGACAACGTTCTATTAGCAAGTTACTTCAACTCATCTAAGCTAGTAATTCCTGTATTTTCTCGTGTAACAATTTGAACGACTTCCGGATAAATATGTCCGATAAATGCTGCATTTGTAACTTCATTTCCTTCAAAATCACCTTCACCATGTACAGCATCAAGAGCAGGTACGTGAACGGTCATGCCTAGATCCATGTTGCCATCACGGATACTGGCTAGGTTTTCTATAGATGCTCCGGTCTCTGTATTCGTAACATTTAATCCTTCAATATTTTTATTCCAAATCGTGGCAATTTCTCCTCCTAATGGATAATAAGTTCCTCCTTGACTTCCCGTTCCCAAAACTAAATCATTCTTTCGTTCTGTTGAGCCAAGTTCAGCAACTTCATTTTCTACTGTCAACCCCTGTTCCTCGTAATAACGCTTGGCACCAGGATGAATTGGTAAGCCTTCTGCTCCTTGCAGTGCATTTTCCAGGGTCATATGAACAGATTGAGAATGTGTATTTTCACTAGCATTCTCTACCATACTTTTCGCTAGCTCATACCCTAGCTCCTCATCAATTGTATCTGTATTCGCTACTAATACAGCAAATGCTGTAACCGTTTCAATATCTTCATCCATAAACTCATACGTATCCTTTGGAATGGTGTAACGCATATATCCGCTGTTATCTTCCATATGTGCAATAGCTTCTTCTGTCAGGCCGATCATTTTCACATCACCAACAGATGCTTGTAAACTTTCAATATTACCAGCAGGCAACCCTAAAATACCAATGGAAACATCAATGTTTCCATCTTGAACCGCATCTGCTGCATCTCCAAAGCCTTCTTGATAAGCACTATAATCACTTTCTTCAATTCCATAGGCTTCTAAAATTAATTTAGATACTGCATTTGTTTCGCTCGCCGGCGGGCCAATTGCAATATTTGTACCCCCACCACCACACGACGCAAGAAAAAATACACTCACCCCTAATGTAAACGCTGTCAAAATTACTCTTTTTAACATCCTCTCAACCCCTTTTTTTTCTTTACTAGAACACTATGCTGTTTTTTTGATTTCCAATGTTAGCCAAATACTTAAACCAATTATATATTATTTCAGAAAAATTTCAATATTTATTCAATAGTCTGATTCGTAAAAAATTGTACAAGCAGCCAAATACATAGATTCGACTGCTCGTCAAAAAATGATTTACATCCATAAATGGATATCAAAATGCTATTTTGCCTTTAAAAATCCTTTGAGGAAAGCGGGAGAAACAATTTAATTCCCCGCTTGTTAAAAGGCAGGATTTTGCTGTCGGCAATTAAATGACTGATATAACCAGCCAGACAAGCGTAGAAAACACCTTCAATCGCAAGTGATTCCTGCAAGTTAGATGCAATAAACCCAAAAAATATTGCTCCTATAATGGAATGTGTATAGCTCCGGTGGGATACAAACGATGCTATTATGATGTAAATCCCAAGTAGCATCAGCCACTTTTCTTGCAATGCGATACTGCCAGCAAGTATGCCTGCTCCAGTAATAATCAGCATATGTCTTTGTTTAATTAAAGCCGATAATGTCATCATTGCTATACCGATACCGATACCAAAATAGCGATCTGCTGCTGTTCCCTCGTATAGACTATACAGAATCATCAATGCACCAATTAACTGAGCAGCAGATTGAATTACTTGATGGGAAAACGTGATTTTGCTCCGAAGCTTTCCATCAATATCCAAATCAGGCATTAATCCTGAGACACCCCCTAGTCCTACTAAAAGTAGTGTTGTAGCAGGAGTTGATGCAAATTGATTGGCAACGACAAAACCAGCTGCCGCTCCAATCGCTACATGTGCTGTACCATTCATATAATCTACCATCTCTTTCTATATTTATATAGTATTTCTTAGAAAACCAGACATTCTTCAGGGCTTTAGAAGAATGCTGTAGTTGACTTATGCAGCTAGTAAAGCTGTTATGCTTTCCTAACTGTCAAAACACCAAGCTCTATTTTACACAAAAATAACATGATGTGTGTGTTATACAAATAAAATCGACAAATTTAACTACATTGTTAATTATGCTTCATTCTACTTTTCTATCTTTCTGTTACTGCATCATACTATTTCCCTAAAAACTGCATATAATTTACCATGCTGCAGTTTTGATTTATGATACTATTATAAAAA
This sequence comes from Oceanobacillus sp. FSL K6-2867, assembly GCF_037963145.1. NCBI lineage: Bacteria > Bacillati > Bacillota > Bacilli > Caryophanales > Bacillaceae > Oceanobacillus > Oceanobacillus sp. FSL K6-2867. Next base: position 3,561,203 of record NZ_CP150144.1, on the reverse strand, counting down.
AACGCTTGCAAAGGGAGGATTTCTATTGAAAGCTTTAACGTCGTTTTTTGACAGATTAGTACAGCGCTATTTACCAGATGCCTTTTTGTTTGCAATCATGTTAACTTTCATTGTGTATTTATTAGGAGTTTTCTTTACGGACAGTGGTCCAATGGAAATGGTTACCCATTGGGGGGATGGTTTTTGGGAACTCCTAGCTTTTGGCATGCAGATGTCCCTTGTAGTCGTAACTGGATATATTTTAGCAAACACACCGGTTGTGAAACGCTTTTTAGCTAAGCTGAGCAGTCTTGCAAATACCCCAGGTCAAGCGGTTATGCTTGTTACCTTTGTTGCTCTAGCTGCTTGTTTAATAAACTATGGTTTCGGACTCGTTGTTGGGGCTCTATTTGCTGTTCACGTTGCAAAGCGAGTTCCCGGAGTTGATTATCGAATCCTAATCGCAAGCGCCTACAGTGGAATGCTTATCTGGCATGGCGGTTTTTCCGGATCAGTACCACTTCTCATTGCTACCCCAGGACACTTTTTAGAAGAAACAATGGGATTGATTCCTGTCGCAGATACATTGTTCAGCCCATTTAATATCTTTATTGTTATGACACTATTGATAACACTGCCAATTTTTAACCGACACTTATTAAAAGGTGCTGATCCATTAAGTACAATAAATACATCACTATGGAAAGATGATTCAGAGGAAACAGAGAACAAAAATACCCCGGCTATACAGACACAGCCAGCAACACCGGCCGAACGATTGGAAAACAGCCAAGTACTTTCACTATCAATCGGGTTGATGGGACTGATATTTGTCGGCTATCATTTTATTACTAATGGATTTGACTTAAACATAAATATTGTCAATTTTATTTTCTTGTTTTTAGGAATTATTCTGCACAGAACACCACGGCGTTTTCTTGATACAGTAAGTGAGGCCGTTAAGAACGCCGGAGGCATTATTGTACAATTTCCATTCTATGCCGGAATCATGGGAATGATGGTTTCTTCCGGATTATCTGAACAAATTTCATTATGGTTTGTCAGCTTTTCAACAGAATATACTTTACCAATCTTCACATTTATTAGCGCAGGGGTTGTAAATGTTTTTGTACCATCTGGTGGAGGACAATGGGCAGTACAAGGTCCGATTATGATCCAGGCAGCACTTGAAATCGGTGCTGATACAGCAAAGACTGCTATGGCCGTTGCTTGGGGCGATGCATGGACAAATATGATCCAACCCTTCTGGGCTCTTCCAGTACTTGCTATCGCTGGACTAAAAATCCGCGATATTATGGGATTTTGTGTGATGATATTAATGTTCAGCTTTATTCCGATCGCGATTGGCTTATTGCTGTTTTAAATGAAGAAACCCCTATGTGCTGTTATAGAGTGACCCAATAATATGAGACAGGAAAAAACACCCCGAGAGTCGTATAAATTATTTATCGACATTTGGAGGTGTTTTTGTTATGGGGAAGAAGATGGTTTATCCTGAAGAAATCAAAAGAGAAGTGATACGCTTAAAACTTGCTGGGAAACTAACTAACAAAGAGATAATGGAGAAGTTTGGTATTAAAAATAAGACACAAATCAAAACATGGATGAGATGGTATAGGAACGGTGAAGAGCACAGGTTAGCTCAACCAATTATTGGAAAACAATATGCTTTCGGTAAAGGACCTGATGATGATAGTGAAATAAATCAGTTACGAAAAAAAGTGAAGTATTATGAAATGCGAGATGAATTGTTGGGAAAGTACCAAGAAATCGAAAGGAAGTGGTTCCAGAAGTATTCGTCGAAGTCGTAGAATCTTATAAAGAAAAATACACAATCACTACTATTTGTGAATGTTTCGAGATTCCAAAATCAACATATTATCGTTGGAAAAAGAGACTATCAGCTGAGCTGCCTTTTTTACATCAGTTGGTTATAAATATTTGTCAAAGCCTTTTATTTAGAGTAGGACATCGAAACGTAAGAGGTATTCTCAAAAATGACCATAAAATAAAGGTAAATCGAAAGACAGTACAAAAGATCATGCAAAAATATAACCTTCAGTGTCAAGTTAAAATGAAAAGAAAGGTTTATATTGCTGGGGAAAGCAAGTTCGTCGTCCCAAATCTTTTAAAACAGGATTTCAAGGCTGATCGTCCTAATCAATAGTGGGTTACTGATATTACTTACCTTATGGGGAGAAAATGCTTTATTTATCAACCATTATGGACTTATATAATAACGAAATCATAGCCTATAAAGTTAGTGAGACACAGGAGGTTAAGCTTGTTTTAGATACACTAGAGGCTGCATGTAAAGGCAGAGAGACACATGAAGTAATCTTACACAGTGATCAAGGAGCACAATATACCTCCTACTCCTTTCAAGAGTTAGCTAAAGAAAAAGGCATTACCACAAGCATGTCCCGAAAAGGAAATTGCTTTGATAATGCCGTAATCGAATCCTTCCACTCCTCGCTAAAGTCGGAAGAATTCAACACTCAAAATAGAGTGCACCTTACAAACACTATTGTACTAGAAAAAGTAGAATCTTACATGTATTATTACAACTATATACGACCGTTTAAAAAATTAAACTGCCACAGTCCTGTTGAATTTAGGACTATGGCAGCGTAGGTGTTTTTTCTTATCCCGTTTTACTGGGCCAGTTCAGTTATGCACGCAAGGGTTTCTTCATTTGTGCTACAGTAATTCCTGTAATAATTAAGAGAAATCCGATTATCATATTTACGCTCATCGTTTCATTTAATATAACACTGCTGAATAATAGTCCAAATAATGGGACAAGCAGAGTTGATAGTGTTGCAGTTACCATATCTACAATACTAATAATAAGAAACCATACTGAGAAACATAGTGCAGATGCCAGTATCCCAGTGAACAGGATATAATAAGCACTTGCAGCGTTTAAGTGAATAGGCTGTCCCCACTCCATGAAAAGCGTCACAAAGAAAATGACAATTACTCCAAATAGCATCTGAAATGCTGTCGCTTGTATTTTCGACAGGTGCTGTAGATGAAGACGATAATACACATTCGATATTCCCCAGGAGATAGCAGCGATAACGATTAATAATTCTCCAAATATAACACCTAGTTTCTGCCCCGTCCAAATATCTCCACTAAGAATAGCTAACAGCCCCAGCATCCCAATGAGCAACCCGGATAGCTTTACTGTTGTAATTTTTTCATATAAAAATTTAGCTGCAAGAATGCTGCTCCAAATTGGCATGGAATAAAGCAATACAGACGATTTTCCAGCATCAACAAATTTTAAGGCGAACATAACCAGCAAAAACACAATTGCCGTCTGTAACAAGCCTACCACAAGGAGATGCTTCCATGATTCTCTTGGAGGCAAGCCTATTTTTAGAAATACTATCATTAATATAAGGGTCACAGCTCCTATACCAAATCGAAAAGAAGAGAATGCAAATGGTCCCATAAAGTTAAGTGATTCCTTCATGAGTACCCATGTATATCCCCAGATAAGTGTTATTAGTAGTATCAAAATCCACAAAACGAATTTATTTTCCTGTATGATTTTAAATAACTTATCCATTATTTTTCCTCATTTCGAATAATTCTTACAGTTAATGCTAGCAGAAACAATTAAAAAGAACCAACTATTAGTCCCAAATTTTTATCAAAAAAAATAAGCCTGCCATCGCACGCTTTTTTAACTAATTGCTTTATAATTTGTGTTGTCTCTAGCTTTACTCATCATACATTGAAGTACTTGAGCAAGTCTTTCATCCAGATTCTGCGCATTTTGTTCCAAGCCAAGGATTGTTATCTCAACATCATTTATATCAGATTCTAATTGATTAAATAATTGATCCATATGATAGCTATTTTCTTGTATATCTTTCAAATCCTCTAATAATAATGTGATGGCCGCTAACAACTCATTAATCAATTCCTGGGTCAACACATCCCCTCCTATAATGCCATTTTAAGCTATTCGTGCATCATTTCACAAGTGTAATTAGTATGAATTTAAGATATTTATATAGGTATTATTATCTGTACAACTTTGAGACACTTAAGCTAAAATTTATACATTCTAAATATAAAAAGGATCCCTAAAAATATAGGATCCCAACACCTTCTAAACCAGCAACTCTTCCATCATTTTATTTAAGCTTTCTGCAGATCCCGAAATGGTAACTGCTGATTGCTCAATTCCTTCAATCCCTTGTTCAAATACTTCCAGATCAGTTTGAATTGTTTTATTACTTGTTTTCGTTTTATCCATCGTTCCATCAATTTTTTGAAATGCGGCTTCTGTACTTGCCATCTGCTCTTTTACGTTTGTTAAAAATTGCTGTACTTCCTGTAAAGAAGAAGCACTATTAAAAATTTGTTCATTTGTGACTGTAACAAGTTCCGTTACATTCGTTACAGATTTCCCAGTTTGCTCTGCAAGCTTTCTCACTTCTTCAGCAACAACAGCAAAGCCACGGCCATGCTCCCCAGCTCTCGCTGCTTCTATAGATGCATTTAATGCCAAAAGATTTGTTTGGTCTGCGATCGACTTTACAATTTCAATAATATCCTTAATCTGCGTGGATGTAATTTCTAAATTTGCCATGTCCTCATTGACCTTTGTTGTACTTTGCTGCATATTTTCCAAAGACTGATTCATAACAGTCAAACGAGATTTCCCTTTTGCCGCAGCTTCCTTAGCTTCCTCTGCATATGCTGTGCCCATTTTTGAATTTCCTGTAATAACATTTACCTGTGCAATCATTTCTTCAATTGATGCCATCGTCTCTTCGGCCAATGTTGCAAGCTCCGTTGAGTTTTCCTCTAACGTTTGAACGATGTTCATTTTTGTTTGTACATCTTGATCTTTGATCCGCATTACTTCCTCATCGTACGCCTCTAACACAATCTGCTGTTCCAAATTCAGCAATTTATTAATGACCTTAATTGCAAGGATTTGGTCTGACGCATTTTCAAAGTTATTCTGCACAATATCTGCAAGCCCTTCAAAGAGCTTTTGAAAGGATGCGATATACCATTTCTGTGTAAGCCCAATTTTTACATGAATATGTGCGATTATTTTTCTTCTCTCGATGAAGGAATCATTCATCACACCAGAAAACATTTCAACGATGTGGGTACGTAATGTTTTCTTTAGTCTTTCAATTGAGCTGTTCTTTTCAATAATTTCGATCAAACCTTGGTTGTATTCTAAATTTTTATAGAATTGATCAATAATCAATTGATTTTCTGCCTCTACATAAGGCTTCAGCACTTGTGCAATTGCGAAATCTTCCATTGAAAAATCAAGCATTTTAAGCTGTTTTTCTAGATCAGATCCTGTTTCTATTTCTAGCTTAGGATCCATTTGTTTACTCCATTCAGCTAAAACAGCATTATTTTTTTGCTTCCTTCTTACAAACATATTGGCCCCCTACTTTCTTCCCACACTTTTAAACTTAATCTTTATATCGGCCATTCAGTTCCTTATGTTTAGGCTAATAATTGGAAATAAAAATCGCTTCTCACATAGTAAGAAGCGATTTATCCTATCTATTTACTTTTTATTCTTTTCACCTAAAATTTTCCCTGCCAATGCATAAAGAACAGCATATGTTACAAAGTGGGAGGAATTATCGTTTGGATCTTGCTGGGGATAGACCTCTACGTAATCCATCCCTCTAATTCCAAGTCTTGCAAATTCATGAACGAGCTCCAGCAGTTCATAGGAGGTAAGGCCATTTCCATCAACTGGACCACCAGGGTTAAAGGCAAAGTCAAGTACATCACTGCAAATACTTAAATAAACTGCATCCGTTTCTTTACTTGCAATCGCATATGCTTGTTTTGCTAGATCGGATAAATGATTTCCTGCCTGCCGAATTTCTCTGACAGAAATTGTTGTTGCACCGACTTCTTTAGCATATTTCCCTGTCTCAGGCTGATTTCGCGGACCATGGATGCCCATATGAACAATACTTTCGTTTCGTACACTGTCACTCTCGTAAATACGATGAAATGGTGTGCTGCGAGCATATAAATCTCCATAATAATCCGGATAATTATCATAATGCGCATCCAAATGGATGATGCCAACCTTACCATCTGCTTCTTCACCAAGTGCTTTTACAATCGGATACGTAATTCCATGATCCCCACCAAATGCAACTGGAAATTTCCCAGATTTCCATACCTGTTTCGCAAAGCTTTCAATTCTGTCCATCGTTTCTGCTGTGTCTGCAGGCACAACATCTACATCGCCTAAATCACCAATTTTATAATGACTGAATACATCAATATGATTCAATTCAGGTAAGTAGCCAGAATAGCGGGCTGAATTTAATCGTATTGCCTTTGGTCCAAGCTCACATCCTGTATAATCTCCCCAAGTTACAGCACCTTCCCATGGCACTCCATAAATAAGAACATCTCTGTCTTTAAAACTATTATCCTTTAAATTGACTTTTTTTCCCCCTAAATAACAAGGAGTATTCCCATAGATCTTATCGGTTTCCACTCTATCTCTCCTAACCTATTCATATTGGTCATAGACCTTTACCATAACTTTTACCTAAAACTCTTCATATGAAACATAAATTTTCTTATCATGATAGGGTTATGTGTAAAAACAAATAATTATGAAGTTTATTTGCATCCTTTGATTAGCAGGAGGTCTTGACCGAACTTGTTACAGATTAATAAAGCAGATATGAAGAAAGAGATTATCTATTCAAAAAGGATATAACGGTTCACAATGGATATATTTTCAAGCGCGACCGTTATATAATTCATATTTGATAAATTGCTCTATAAGTTTAAATATAGATTACAGTACCTTATGAATCATAGCACATGCTTTTTCAGCAAATACTTCACAGCGAATTATATCCTCATTGTCTGGCTCCAGCTCAACTTTCAATCGTTCAGGAACAAGCTTTGCTCCTAGATGTTCCAGCTGATCTCCCATTATTTCAATCGATTCACAAAAGACATCATAAAAAGATTCTCCCGAACCAAATACACCCATTAAACGACCTTCCAAATCTACTTCACTCAATTCATCATAGAAATCCTCTGCTTCATATGGAATCTGACCGTCATCTGCAGAATGAGTTCCAATCAGAACCAAATCATAATCAAGCAGTTCCTCCACTTCAATCACATCAAATTCAAATGATTTGTATACAACGTGATGCTTTTGTTTCTGTATATAATAAACAATAGCTTTTGCCATCATTTCTGTATTACCGGTACAACTAGAACAAAGCACAAGAATTTTTCTCACATTACTCCCTCCAAGTAATTTCTTATTTCTACCTTATTATAATCTATAATGATAATGATAATCAATATCAATTGTGGTTAAGAAATATTATTCAATGTTCATATGTACTACATTTAAGCATCTTTTTCAATTAAATAGAGATAATCAGTCTATGCAGACTAATTATCTCTTTACTATATTGCTGGCCTATTTCATTTTTTACTTACTGAATCGCGATAAACAATCTGATGCTGAATACTGATTCGTTTCACTGGTTCTGACTTGTTAACGGTTTTTTCAATTAATGCCTTTGCCGATTGGACCCCGAGCTCATGTATTTGTATATCAACAGTTGTAAGCGCAGGGCGAATAATTTCAGATAAGTAAACATTATTAAAACTAACTAGTGAAATATCCTGAGGCACACGGACCCCTGATTCCTCTAATAAACTAAGTACACCAAGACTCATTAAATCATCTGTTACAACAATCCCTGTTGGTGGTACATCAAGTGATAGTAAAGTCTCTACGGCTTCTCGTCCCCCTGATTTGAGAAATTCAGTATGGATTTTATAATGATCACTAACTTCTAAACCCGCCTCCTGCAATGCCGCTTCATAACCTTCTTCTCGATCGATGGTAACGAATAATTCCCTTGAACCTCCAATAAATGCAATTTTCTTATGACCGTTTTCAATTAAATGCTGTGTTATTTCCTTTCCAGCAACAAAATTATCATTATCTACATGGGTAATTTCATTCATATTCTCATATGGCTTTCCCACAACGACAAATGGAAATTTCATTTCTTTTAGGAAGCTTGTTACACGATCTTCTAATCGGGAATAAAGTAAAATCAAACCGTCTACATAGCTGCCGTGTACCAATCGTTGTACTTCCTCAAAAATTTCTTCTTCTGTTTGTCCACTGGAAAGTGTCATGGAGTATTGCATACGATGGGTAACAGAACCAATCCCCCGTAAAATTTCGGGGAAAAACGGATTTTGCAATGCTTTGTCGGCAGAGGATGGCATGATTACCCCAATTGCTTTTGTCGATTTCGCCACTAAGTTCCGCGCATTTATATTCGGATGATATCCTAAATTTTTCATCGCTTTACGAACCTTTTTCTTTGTTTCTGCACTTATCCTCGGATTATCAGCAATTACTCTTGAGACAGTAGAGGGTGCTACACCAGTTGCCTTTGCTACATCTTTGATCGTTACCATTAATTCTCACACTCTCTTGTTGAATGAATTTATCTCATTATTAGCCTTTTGTAGCCCCTGATGTCAAGCCTGATATTAAATAACGCTGCAATAGTAAAAATACAAGCGCAATTGGAACTGCAATTAAAATGGAACCAGCCGCAAATCGAGTGAAGTTTGTTGAAAATTGATCATTAATAAAGTTGTACAATCCAAGTGCCAATGTAAAATTACTTGGACTTGTCAAAACAATTCGCGGCAGCAGAAAGTCCATAAATGGTGCCATAAAATTAAACAATGCGACAACTGCCAGTATTGGCTTAGCCAGCGGGAGCATAATTGTCCAGAAAATTTTCAAGTGCCCTGCACCATCCATCTTTGCTGCTTCATCCAGTTCTTTCGGAATAGTGTCAAAATACCCTTTTACCAGCCAAGCATTAAATGGAATCTGTCCTCCTAGATAAATCAGCATTAATCCATATAGTGAATCTGTTAAACCAATTGTATTTAATAGAATGTAGAGAGCTACCATTCCCATCAATGCCGGGAACATCTGCAGCAGCAAGAACATATATAATCCATATTTGCGACCAATAAATTTATAGCGCGAAAATGCATATGCAATTAACGATGTTATAATTACCGAACCGACAGAATTTACAACTGCTATATACAAACTATTTTTATACCAAAGTAAGTAGTTACTATTTGGGCTTGTAAATAACCATTTATAATGTTCCAATGTTGGATTACTTGGGAATAACTCTGTTACAAGCATATTCGACCCAGGGTTCACACTCATCATAAGTGCCCAGAATAATGGATAGCCAATAATAATAAACATTATTAGAATAAATAGATAGATGAACGCTACCTCAATTTTTGATTTTTTCTTGCTAGACATAGCCATTAGTAACGTCCCTCCTCTTTAAAGGATGCTGTTTTTCTAAATTGGAAAAAGGCAAATACCGATATAACTAACCCCATGATGATCGTTATCGCAGCAGCCATATTATAATTGTTCGTTACAAATGTAAGCTTATAAACCCATGAAATTAAAATATCCGTACCACCAGCATTTTGTCCACGAACTGCTGGATCTCCTTCATTAAACAAGTAAATAATATTGAAATTATTAAAGTTGCCCGCATATTGCATGATAAGAAGTGGTGCTGTTGCAAATAATAGATGTGGCCATGTAATATGTCGAAACTTTTGCATCCTCGTTCCCCCATCTACATCAGCGGCTTCATACATATCCTGTGGTACACTTTGTAAAACCCCAGTGAACAAGGCAAATACAAACGGAAACCCAAGCCACGTTTGAATCATAATTAACGCAACCTTTGCCCAAAATGGGTCAGACAGCCAGGGAATCATGATTTCAAATTGACTTAACAGATCCCGGTTAATCGCTCCAAATGTCGGATTAAATAAAGCAGAAAAAATTAAGATTGAGACAAATGCAGGTACTGCCCATGGCAAAATGAGCACCGTACGAATGGTACGTTTAAATTTAATCCGTTTATCATTAACTAACAGCGCTAAAAATAAGCCAAGAACAATTTGTAATGTCGTAGCAACAACAGTCCAAACAATTGTCCAAGTGAACACGCTTAAAAATGTGTCCTTCCATATATTCACACTTGCTAATGCAGCAAAATTATCAAACCCTACCCAATTTAGTAGATTTCGAGGTGGAGAATTGTATTGATTATAATCTGTAAATGCCAAACCAACCATAAATAATAATGGTAAAACAACAACAAATAAGAGCATCAATAATCCTGGTAAAATCATAAAGTATGGAAATCCATTATTATAAAAGCTGGAAATCCCTTTTAACAGGGTGGGATTGGGATTTCCATTATCACGGGCAATGGCATCTTTTCTTGCATCCATAATGTTATAGGCATAAATTCCAATGCCGAATAAAAGTACGATTAAAGCTATCAACCCTTGGATTAATAACTGGATGGAGTGATGCTCCCGTGGTACGGTCCCTAATGTAAACAAACCCCAGATTCCAATATCAATATAGTCCCATGTTGTGATTAAAAACGAGATTGTTACAATTAATAATAGTATCCCTTTTAGAAAGCGGCGATTATAGACTTGACCTAACCCTGGGATAACAACCGATAACAATGTAGCTATATTTCTACTTGTTTTTTTTGATCGATGATTTGCCATTTGGCTTCCCCCTCATGCAAATGCGCAAATAAATATATGGGAAGTAAATCTCCCCATATATTTATTTCAATATTAGTTGGCTCCAGAAACTGCAATTTGATCCTGAATCGTTTGTACCGCTTCTTCTAACACTTCATCAACAGGCTCACCTTTAGAAATAAAATTAAGCGCATTGTTAATTGGATCCCATACTTGTTGCATTGCTGGCACACTTGGCATCGGTTCTCCATATGTTGTTTGCTCAGCAAATGCGGAGAAAATTGGATCGTCTGCAATAATCGGGGCTTCCATCGCGTCGTCACGAGCAGGGATTTCCCCAGCAACATCATAATACGTCATAGAGTTTTCAAAGTTTGTAATATACGCCATCAAATCCTCAGCCCACTCTTTGTTCTCCGAGTAGTAGGATAGCATATAAGATTTCACACCAACAAATGACTTCGGATTCTCTCCATTATCCAGTATTGGTAGCGGCGCTGCTGCTAAGTCATCACCTAAAGCCTCTGTATAGTCACGAACCATCCATGGTCCATTAATAACAGCGGATACTTTTCCTTCTTGGAATAGTCCATTCATAATATCAGGTGTTAAATCTTGTGGAATATAGCTATTATCAAACCAAGATTGCACTAAGTTACCGCCTTCTATTGATCCTTCATTAGCTAGTCCGATATCAGTGATATCATAATTCCCCTCATCGTTTGCAAATACATATGCACCATTACCAGAGAAGAATGGATATATAAAATAGAAGTTTGCTGCTTCCATTAAGAAACCAAATTCATCATTACTTGCGTTTGTGTCGCGCTCAGCTATTGCCATCAGATCTTCCATCGTTTCAATTTCTTCATCAACCAATGATTTATTATAATACATTGCATACGTCTCAATTACTGCCGGATATCCCCAATATTCTCCATCATATTGAACAGCATCCAATGCTGTTTGTGTATACTCCGCTTCCTTATCACCCAGATTTATTGGGTCAACTAATCCTCTTAAAACGAGATCTCCAATCCTGTCATGTGGTTGAAAAATAATATCTGGTCCGTTCCCAGCAGGGCCTTCCACATCCAGTTTTTCTACTTGTTCGAGCATATCGACAGGAACCATATTAACTGCAATGCCTGTCTCCTCTGTATATTTATCTGTTATTTCTTTTACAGCTTCCTCTTGTTTTTCCTCTGCATTCACCCACAGCGTAAGCGCTTCCGGTTTTTCCGGCATTTCACCTTCAGCAGTCGCATTGGTATTCGTACCCTCATCTGTATTTGATGGTTCCGCATCATCTGGACCACAAGCTGCTAAAATCCCCATAGCAAGTAAAAATATAATACAAAAGCTCAACCACTTTTTCATCTAATTGTCCTCCCCGGATTAAATTTTGCAATGTTTCCCTATTAAAATAGGAAAACGTTTGCACAACTCTATGATATTTATTATACATTGTTCTCTTAGAATATCAATATCTAAATATAAATAATTATCGCACTTGATAGCGATTACAAATTTATTATCTATCCATCTTCATTACTAAATCATTTTCTATTTTTTATTAATTTGCGCAAACGTTATTCATTAAGTCTTATTAAAAGAGGACAAAACTATATATTCGCCCTCTTCTGGAACAAGCTAGCCCAATCGATAAACTCTAGCCTCATATGGTCTCATTACATTTGCTTTTGACTCATTATAATTACACAGCAATAATTTTTTCTTCTTAGACTTCAACTCTGCAGGAAGCTCTATCTCCACCTGTTTCGCAAACAAGTTGGTCATAATGATAACAGCCTCATCATTCAATGTTCTCGTATATGCATATACATAGTCATGCTTATCTAAAATTAAATCGTAGTTGCCATAAATAAAAACGCTATTCTCTTTTCTCAACTTAATTAGTTTTTTATAATAATGATAGATTGAATTCGGATTTTGCATATCTCTTTTTACATTTATTTCCGTATAGTTCGGATTCACTTTCATCCATGGTGTCCCATCCGTAAAACCGGCATGCTTTTCATTCGTCCATTGCATGGGTGTCCTTGAATTATCACGACCAGTTTTCCAAATCACCTCCATGATTTTTTCGACTGGCGTTCCTTTACTTAACTCTTCGTAATAATAATTTCTCATTCCAACGTCATCATAATCATCAATGGATGAAAACTGAACATTCGTCATCCCAATTTCCTGTCCCTGATAAATAAAGGGCGTTCCTTGCATAAGAAAAAACATTGTAGCTAAGCTTTTAGCTGATACCACACGATATTCCTCACTATTACCCCATGTTGAAAGGGAGCGGGGCTGGTCATGGTTTTCTAAAAATAACGCATTCCAGCCAGTTCCTTCTAAACCTTTTTGCCATTTGGTCAATGTCTTCTTTAAAGCATGTATATCCAAACCTGTACTGGTATGCTTCCCCCAAAGGTCTAAATGCTCAAATTGGAAAATCATATCGAATTTCCCTTTCTCTTCACCGACCCACTCTTCTGCTTCATCCAAAGCTACGCCATTGGCTTCCCCAACAGTCATAATGTCATAATTAGCAAAGGTTTTCTCTTTTAATTCCGCTAAAAACACTTGAATACCTTGACGATTCATATGACCCTTATAGGAAGGAACGTATTTCTTTTTTTCTGGGTTTGGCAAATCTGGGAATCCTGCAATCTTTTTAATATGGGAAATCGCATCCACTCGAAACCCATCAATACCTTTATCAAGCCACCAATTTACCATTGTATACAGCTCATTTCGAACAATTGGATTCTCCCAATTTAAATCTGGCTGTTTTTTGGAGAACACATGCAGATAATAATCCTTTGTTTCTTCATTGTATTCCCATGCCGATCCACCAAAGATTGACTCCCAGTTATTTGGCTCCTGCCCTTTTTTACCTGGATGCCAAATATAATAATCTCGATACGGATTATCTTTCGATGCACGTGACTCAATAAACCATGGATGCTCATCAGATGTATGGTTTATAACCAAATCCATAATTAGTTTCATTCCACGATGATGGGCAGCATCAAGTAGTTGGTCAAAGTCTGCCATCGTACCGAATTCACCCATGATTGCTTGATAATCACTAATATCATAGCCATTATCATCATTTGGAGATTGATAAATTGGACTTATCCAAATCACATCAATGCCAAGTTCCCTCAGGTAATCAAGCTTTGAAATAACTCCTTGGATATCTCCAATACCATCTCCGTTTGAGTCCATAAAGCTTCGCGGGTATACTTGATAAGCGGTTGCTTCTTTCCACCATATTTTTTTCATCATTATCCCCCTGTTTTTTGTTGCTAATTGGAATGAATTTTTAAGTTTACAGAATGCAAAAGGTGATAAACTTCTATTATATCCATAGATTATGCCTTCATTCCTTTAACAACCTTTACTTTTTTCATGATCCTGATCAATCTAGCCCGGCCCTTAACTTTTCATTTTATTTTCTGAACAGCACCCATGAATTTAGGCGATTTCCCATTCAATATTAAAGATTAAGTTTATCGTTATTTTTGCATAACACTTACGAAAACGTTTGCACTAATTGATTATTATAGTAGCATGGCAAATAAAAAAGAGCAATTATTTATTATTTGGAATCTAGATTTACTATTGGTGTATAACACAAATTGTTTATTAAATAAGGAATCATCGCGAGGAAAACGATTGCACATTGGTAATTTATATATTTTTGATTTATTTTAAAGGCAATAGTACGTGAATATTGAAGATCAGCGATGGATTTATGAACATACATTGAATAGCCTTGGTCTTTAACAACGTTAAAGTCCAGGGCTATAAGAAACGCTTATTTTACTCTGAATAATACTGCAAAAGGCGAGAATAAACGGAACGGGCTATTCTTTTATCATGTGTTCCATGTACAATTGCACGCCCGTCCCGAAAGAAAACAATCCGAAATTCCCCAAAACTACAGGAAAGTAAGAAAGGATTGATTATCAGGTTTGTGGCATTTCCTTTTAACCTATCCATGAAGACTTTTAATTCAAACACTCTTGCAGCAGGAGGTCGAATTTGGACCGCATCTCTTCCACATAACACATCAGATTTCATTTGATTCTCAAATTTCAAGTAAGGGTATGTTGGTTGCTCCCCACATGTTGGACAATGGCTATTTTTAAGACGTGTCACATCTATTTCTGCCTTTTCATCCTTCCAAATATCAAGCGACCTGAGCATTGGCGATATCTGGGCTCCAGTTAAAATCTTTAAAGCATAGGTTACTTGTGTTGCAGTAACCATTTGAACAATTGGACTGATTACGCCTACCGTCTCACACGTCATGCCATCCACCGGTAAATGATTTAGCAAACAATGCAAACAAGGTGTCACATTTGGAATAACCGGAAAAGTGGAACCGTAACTTGAAACACATGCCCCCATGATAAATGGAATACCATGTTTAACGGCTGCATCATTTACGATTAACCGTGTTTCAAAATTATCCGTAGCATCGAGAATAATATCATGATTCTTTATCATTTCTTCAATATTTAAACCATGGACATCCTCAATAAGGCTATTAATCTCTATCCCACTATTGATTTGCTCAAGTCTCTTCTTGGCCGCGAATGCTTTAGGCAGCTTATTCCGGACATCCGCTTCTCCATATAATTGCTGTCGTTGTAAATTACTCCATTCAACATAATCCCTATCAACAATTGTAAGTTTACCAACACCTGCTCGTACAAGCATTTCTGCACTGCTGGAGCCCAATGCACCTGCTCCGATGATAATAACACTTCCAGCTTCTACTTTCTTTTGTGATTCCTTTCCTAAAAATAATTCTTGGCGGGAGTAGCGGGTTTTCACGTTCCTACCATCCCTGTTGTCGGACTGCTTGCCACTGCATAGTCTTTTTCTTCTATTCTTCCCGCTTCATAACCCAGCCTGCCAGCTTCCAACGCATATTTTACAGCTTTCGCCATCTTGATTGGATTTTTTGCTCCAGAAACCGCAGTATTTAAAAGCACTCCATCTGCTCCAAGCTCCATTGCATATGCTACATCCTTAGGAGAACCAATTCCCGCATCAACAATTACGGGTACATTGGATTGTTCAATAATAAATGCTAGATTTAAAGGATTAATGATTCCCTTTCCCGAACCAATGGGACTTGCACCTGGCATAACAGCATGCACTCCCAAATCCTCCAGACGCTTCGCCAAGACAACATCATCTGACGTATATGGCAGAACGATAAAGCCTTCCTCAAGGAGCATTTCGGATGCTTTTAAGGTTTCTACTGGATCTGGCAAAAGCGTGCGCTGATCCCCAATTATCTCTACCTTAATCATGTCACATAAACCAGAGGCTTTTGCTAGTTTCGCTATACGGACAGCCTCCTCGGCCGTACTTGCTCCAGCTGTGTTCGGAAGTAATGTATACTTAGTTAAGTCCAATTGTTCCAGGAAATTAGGCTGACTTGCTTCAAAAATATTCATTCTTCTAACAGCAAACGTTAAAATTTCTGTTTCCGATACTGCTACTGCTTCTTTTTGAACCTCAAATGATGGGTACTTCCCTGTGCCTAATAATAGACGAGATTGGAATGTACGATTAGCAATGGTTAACATAATCATCCTCCTCCTACAAAATGAATAATTTCTACAACATCCCCATTGAAAAGCATTTTGGTTTCGTATTCTTCCTTCATAACAATTTCCTTATTTACCTCTACAACAGCAATTCTTGATTGCAGCTGATAGTGTGTCAAAAGTTTCCCCACTGAATCCACTAATTCTGGAAGCTCCACCTGTTTCCCATTCAGCTGAAATTTCATTTTTATCACCTCCTAAACTACTATGCTTTGACGACGATCTACACGAAATGTCTGCATCCATTCGTTATTTATGTCTTTTCCAATAATAAAATTACGAATCATTTCTCCTGTTGCTGGGGCAAGTAAAATTCCATTTCGGTAATGACCACATGCAATAAGTATCCTTTCTTCCTTTGGATGACTTCCGATAAATGGGTAACCATCAAACGTTCCTGGTCGTAAGCCTGCCTGAACGTGATCGATATTCCATTCGATTGCAGATGGAAGCATGGCTTTTGCCTTTTCAATTAAAAACTTGATTCCTTCAAGGCTTACAGTATCACTCCAATCCTTCCCGGTCATTGTTGCACCAATAACGAGCTTTCCATTATTTCTAGGAACGATATAACAGCTTTCATGAAACAGGGTGTGCTTTAATACATGCTGTTCACTGTGAACGATTAAACTTTCACCTTTAATTGGTATAAGCTCTTCATCTAATCCAATTTGCTTAAATAGCCCATTACCATATACACCTGTAGCAAAGACAACATAATTTGCTTCGACATCACCTTGCATTGTTCGGACAAGATAGTTGCCATCTTTCTTTTCCACTTGATAAACATCATTGCTTTCAATAATGGATGCACCAAGGGCTCGAGCACTTTTAGCAAAGCTTTCACAGGTTTTATCCGGCATTATACTCACATCATCCTTTATATATGCTGCTCCTAATATATTTGGAGCAATCATTGGCTCCCTTTTCTTTACTTCTTCCTCATTCAACCATTCTGCAGTTGGCTGCTTCAGAAGCGAAGTAAGCTGATGCTTATCTGTATCTGAAAATACAAGCTTTAATATTCCACCTTCTTTGTACCCAATATCAATGCCGCTTAATCGATAAAGCTCATCCTTCAACCTAAAGTATGCTTGTTGACTCGATCTGGCAAACGAAAACATCGCATCCTCGCCATTGCTTTCAGAATGAGCCCCGAGCATACCAGCCGCAGCGCTTGTAGTCATCGAACCAATTCTTCCTTTTTCAAATAACGCAACATCGACCTTTTCTTTTGCTAAATAGTAGGCTATTGAACACCCAATAATACCACCGCCTATTACAACTGCTTCATAATGCTGTTTCATTTTGAAATTGCCTCCCTATATTTTTTTGCCATCACGCTTGGTGCATCCGCATGGAAAATGCCGGACATAATTGCAATCCCATCTGCTTTTGACTGTTTCATTAATGACACCTCATTTAATGAAATTCCTCCAATGCCATAAACAGGGATGTGGAGTTTTCTTTTCATTTGTTCAATTGGCAAAATCCCATTCGGAGGTATTCCGCTTTTACTGCTTGTCTCAAAACAATGACCATATATTACATAATCCGCCCCATCCGCTTCAGCTTCTTTCGCTTTTTCGAATGAATGAACACTGCAGCCAACCCTTAGATGCGGATATTGTTCCTTGACTATTTTTACTGGTAATCCATGCTCTGGCAGATGAAGATTCGGAATATCTCTAAGGAGTGCAATATCAAGCCGATCATTTAGGATTATTTTTTCTTTATTGACACCATTCATTCGCAAATAGTCCAGCAGCTGAAAAATTTCACGAGCTGTTTTTGATTTTTCACGAATTTGAAGGAAATCGATCTTGTCCTTGATGGCTGCAATAGTATCGGCTAGCTTATCAACAGTCATGCTGTCTCCGGTTACAGCAATTAACTTCATCCAAATCACCCTTTCTTTCAGACATAGTACAGAAATCATTAACCGACCATGCAATTACAATTTTTATGTACACAAAAAAACCACTTTTCTGCATAGAAAGTGGTATCGTATTTGTATAATGAAATTAACAATACAATTCGCCCTTGCCACATTCCTACGCAGGTGCTAGCCTGTTCAGGTTTTGAGGGTTTCAAAGTAACTACTTTTTTCTCAGCCCTTATCAAGGGTTCCCCTAGTGAATAACGCTACGTATTTACTTATCATTACTTTACCACAAATAAAAAAATTTGCAAAGGGTGGATTTTTCAAATAATAAAGGTTAAAGTCGAATTGCAGGCTAGCTTTGACACAGCAATCTAACTTTTTTTATTTTTAAACCAAAAAAACACCATTTTCATGTATACTAAAACTAGAAAAAAATAGAAAGAGGTCCTAAATAATGAAGGTAAAAATGAATGTACAGACAGCCTATCATGGTGAATTGCTGCGAGCAGGCAAAGTATATGAAATTGATGAAACAACAGCAAAGCGTTGGATTGCCAGTAATTTAGCAGAAGAAGTTAAAAATGAAGATAAAATATAAATGTAAGTTATAATCTCGTCACAACGACGAGAATTAAATGGGTCAAGAACAGACAGATAAGTTAAGACTATTGGATCAGTCATTGGAAAAACACAATGAAATGATGGGCATATCGCTTCTGTCAAGTAAGATATCACTTCAATCGAAGAAAAGGAATGACACCCGGCAACATGAAGTTATGGATGCAATAAACTTAATTAGAGCAGATAATGGTCTTCTTTGCGATAGAAGCAGTGAACATGAAGTTGGTATGCTTCAAAAGCTGAATGAGAATCAATCTTTTAATGAAATGCATCTCTAACATTGTACATTACTTAACATATTGCTACATAATTTTCTCACTAAATACAAATAACATCCCCACTGGAACACTTCGCAATCTTGCTGCTGTAACTAGCGGGGATGATTAATTTAATACATCATATTTAGCTTTACCAATTTAACAGCACTGCTGGTCGGACAGATAGACAATTGTTCTGGAACTTTTCGTCTTCTGTCCAATAAATCTATCTATTTGCGAAAAATTCCTCCGCCTTTTCTAAAAATACTTCTTGATCAGGAGTCAAATCGTATTCTTCCTCGATCGCTGAAACTGGACAAACTGCTTTACATGCACCACAGTCAATGCAAATATCAGGGTCAATATAGAACTGATCTGGTCCTTCTTCTATACAATCAACCGGGCAGACACTTACGCATTCTGCTGCCTTTTCCGGTCCACATGGATCCAGTATTACAAAAGCCATTAATAGTTTACCTCCTTACTTTGCATACATCACTTTCTCTCTACTAAATGATAATGCTTAAACGGCTTGAAGTAAACCATTTGACTCGAAGTTTCGACAAATGATCTCAAGATATATTTTTTTCCTCATTTTAGTATTTAAATCTTGCTAGGTAGACCGTTATCACTGTATCCTTCGGTTAAATTCTATTGCATATTTCCATTTTTCTGATCTAAGATAAATAATTGTTACGTCTAAGGGAACAGATCTATTATCATAAGAAACCCTTGTACTTTTTAGAATAGACTGCCCTTTATCGACTTGCAGATGTTCTGCTAATTGAGAATCTGCTGAAATAGCCTCTATATACTCATTTATAGTTGTAAATATAATACCCTTTTCATCTTTTAATAGCTGATCAATCGAAATAAAAGAAGGGTCTTTTTGAAACATCTCAATTGATAAATCAGGATGCGAAAAGTGCTCCAAATAAATTACAGGTTCACCTTCATCTGTACGAATCCGTTTCAGGTGAATCATTTCTTCATTACTGTTAATCTCAAGTAAACTTGCATAATAAGGAGACATTTTTTTTGTAACCTCTATTGTTCGGGCTGATATCTTTTTCCAATCTTTCAGATAAATATGATTAAACCCTGTCATCGTTGTCCAATGGCCGATAGGCTTTCTATTTGCTACAAAGGAGCCCTTTCCCTGAGAACGATAAATTAATCCATCAGATTCCAGTTTATTTAATGCTTGCCTGACAGGGGTGCGACTGGCTTGAAACATTTTTTCCATTTCACTTTCTGATGGTAAGGCATCCCCTACTTTATAGGTGGAACTGTCAATCTTCTCTGCTATCGTGTCATAGATAACTCTGTATATGGGTTTTTTATTAAATGAGCTGTTCATTGTACTTTCACTTCCTCAGTGCATGAACCATCTTGATAAGGTGGATCGTTTATGATTGAAATAAGTGCTTAATAATTCTATTTTATTTTATAGGATAGTTAAGGTTTCATCAATCAAATCCGTTATAAACATATGCCCTGGTTTATGCGTAATCATATCAATTGGCTTTACTTGCACTGTTGCTTCATTTTGAAACACCAGCCATGATTTGAATTTCAACAGGCGCATTACCGGGCAAGGAAGCAACTCCAACCGCCGCTCGGCTGCCGATCCCTGTCTCACCCAATTTTTCGTGCAGGTATTCCGAAGCAAAATCTGCTAGACTTGAATGGGCTTGGTATGTGTCCTCCGCATTAATATAAATCGTAAGCCCAAGAATTTTCTCCAGCCGTTCACCTTTAGCAAGCATATTCGCAGCTGCCGTTAATGCATTTTCAACGGCTTGCCTTACTGCCTCTTTATACGTATCTATTGATAGCTCAGCACAGACTTTTCCGGTTTGTATCAAAACGCCGTTTTTTCTTGGGGTCATTCCGGCTGTATAAATAATATTTTCGAATCGGGATGCCGGAACGTAATTCCCCTGTGGAATAGGATTTCTTTTATTCTCAAAAATACTCATTTGCGATATACCTCCACAATTCTAATCAGTCGTTCAATGGCAGTAACAGCCGCTTGATGGTCCTGGGAAAAGTTGATGCGGAAACTATCCGTGAATTGTGGACCAAATTCTGAACCTGGTGTTACAGTAACATTTGCCTGTACGCGAAGTATTTTCACAAATTCTCCAATGGTAACATCCAATTTTGGAAGCTTCGGAAAGAGATAGCTGCCTGCTTCAGTAACTCTAACCTGAAAACCTTCTGAACCACGGAACTTCGCAATCAGATCATCGCGTATTGCTTGATGGTCGGAAATTCGTTTCTCCATCCATCCTGCTGGTTCATCAAACCAAGACTTCAACACCGCTTGACTATAACCAGCTGCCCGAAGAGATACGATAGCCTGAAGCTTTTCCATACGCTCAATAATTTGCGATGAACCGAATGCCACGCCTAATCTGTAACCACTTAGTGACTCTGTTTTTGATGGCCCCATGATTGTGATTACGTTTTCAGGATCCATTAAATTCTGTGCGGAAAGGTGTGTATAAGTTCTTCCTTCAAACAGCTGCCGTGAATATAGTTGATCCACGATAACAGTTGCTTCATACTGCTGTGCCAGCTCGGCAATGCTGCCAATTTCTTCAGGTGAATAAATCACCCCAGTTGGATTGTTAGGATTTGAGAATAAAAAGAGTTTTACTCCAGCTTTAAAAGCGGATTCTAATTGATTTAAATTTAAACCTGCATTAGTATTTGCAGTTAGGTAGTCCATCTCTATAGGAATAACTTCACCATCAAAAAACTCAACCAGTTTTCTATTAGCAAAATAATCTGGAACCACAATAGCGACTTTGTCACCTCTGGAAATTACAGACCCCATTGCCAGGAAAAGTGCTCCTTGTGTACCTGGAGTTATGATAAAATTTCGTTCCGCATTAATAGTTGTACCCGTAAATTTAGAAAGCTTTTCGGCTACATTTTCTCGGATCAATTTACTCCCCCGATACTCTGTATAAGCCTGCTTACCTCCAACATGTACTCCATCTATGAATCTATCAAGGGAACCAGGAATTGGTTCAAATGCGTCTACATCACCATGTGAGAAGTCAACCGGTGTACCCGGGATTTTTTCACCTCGCAATTTTATTTCACTCGTATCTTGTCGCACCTCTTGCCCAGGTGCAAATTCTGCACCCAGCTTTAAGAACTTTTCTTTTATCAAACTCATTCAAATTCTCCTCTCTAATTCTCTTATTTAAATTAAAATCTATTTAATTTCTATTGAAGAATCATCTTTTAAAATCATTCAGAACGAGAAACTGCAACACTTCTCTCAGCAATTTTTTGTGTTACCTCCAACAATTCTTCTACCTCTTCCACACTGTTGCAGTGTAAAGGAGAAATCCTTATTGAACCAGTCATTCCGAATGACTCTAACATCCTTTTCGAATAAATACTGGATGCTACTCGCTCATATACAATCACGTTTTCTTTTTCATATTGTCTAACAGCTTCTTTAAAATCTAAATTATCGATAGTTATAGCAACAATCAAATCTCTTTTGGATAAATCTTCATAGTCAAGATGGACAGTAACTCCCATAATATTCCTTAATCCTTTCACTCTTTCTGTTCCATTAAGCAATACTTCCAGAAGTGTTCTCTCATGGAGAGCAATCCGTCTCATTCCTTCCACATATAAAATTCTCTTATCTTTTTCATTGGAAAATTGACTTCCGATCCAGCAGACATAATTAACAATTTCACTTATTGCAGCAAAATGGGCTGGTGCAGGGCTGCCAAGCTGCCAATCACCTTCACTTTTCCCATTTAAACTGTGATGAGGAAGTTTCGCAGCTCTTTCGGAAAGATAGGCAATTCCGCAGCCCCTTATTCCAAAAAATTTATATGGTGCAAAATTCATAGCATCCACAGGAGTTTTTTCCATATCAATAATTCCGTGTGGGGCATGCTGTACAGAATCGACAATAATATACAGATTTGGTTTAATCTTTCTTGCCTCTCTCACAATCGTCTCAATGTCTAAAATAGCACCTGAAATGTTCGATGCATAAATTACAGTCAATAGACAAGTATTATCGTCAATGAGTTTTGTTATTTCTTCCACATCAACTCCACCTGTAATAGGGTTTGTCTTAGCTGTGCGTAATTCCTTTCCAAGCTTATTTGCATAAAACTTTGCCGAATCAAATGCAGAAGGATGTTCTAATTCAGTAGTCACAATATTTGTTCCATCAATATTTTCAGTAATGACACCAGTTATATCAAAAATGGCTTGGGAAGCAGTAAGATAAGGTGAAATACTTCCAGTTTTTCCATTAAAGATTATTCGTATGTCCTCGATTCCCCTTTCTTCAATTTCCGCCAGGTATCTAGCTGCTTCATGTTCACGCTGTGGATGATCAGGAAACATATCGAACTCCGAGAACTTTTCCACTGCACTTTTTAATCTGAAAGATCCTCCAGCATTGTCAAAAAATAAACGTTTTTTCTTGGTGATCGGATCCGAATCAATAAAAGCAAACTTCTCTCTGATTTCCTCCATTAATTTATTGCTGAATAGTCCTTCCTTTGTTAAATTAACCATTTTCAATAACCCTCCATTCTTTATTCAAAAGTTAAAATTTCAGTCCTGATGATATGCTCTTTATCAGCTAAATTGAATATACTTAGTATTATAAGTTAGTTGGTAGATCGTTTATTGATATACATTCAATGTTTACACATTACTTGCTTTGCATATTTGCAATTTTGTTATGCCGGCTCACTGGAATATTCTTTTTATAATTCCATTCAGCATACTTAGTATTACAAGTTATTATATATAGCTTACAACTGCACAATAAAGAATGTCAATAGTGAATTTTCAATATATTAAACCTTCCAATAAATAAGTCAGCCAAATGCTAGTTCTACTTTATTGCTGCAATGTTTTAGAAAGGATAGATATGGGAAAATAAATAACAACTTATGAAATAAAGGAGTTTTTTTAATTGAAAACGTACAGTGTCACACCGAATGTTGATGCAAGTGCTTGGTTTGTTAAATTGGAGGACGTTGCACCAGAGGAAGTCTACGACACAAAGTCAGAAGCTATTGAGGTAGCAGAACAGCTGGCACATGAAAATACACCAAGCATTGTCGAAATACAAGATGAGTATCATAATGTTTTGGAGGAAAAGAAGTATTAATAAGAACAACACAGAAAAAGGGATAGCTTAACATTATAAGCTATCCCTGACTTCTATTTCTTCATCTTCGCTAATGCATCAGCGAGTGCATTGTTCTTAAAGCCATCATCCTGTTTTTTCAAATACTTATTTACATCCTTTTTCGATACTTTATGCTTTTTCTCTTCTTGTTTACGCGCATTAAATGTGGATAGCTTTTCTCTGTGACCACATTTGCACATAAACATTTGCCCATCTCCTTCACCTCGAAGCTCCATGCGCTTATGGCAGTTTGGACAGCGTGCGTTTGTTTGTTTGGCAATATTTTTCTTATGACCACAAGAACGATCCTGGCAAACAAGCTTGCGACCTTGTTTATTCTTAATTTCCAGCATAAGTTTTCCACAACTTGGACATTTCGTTCCTGTCATATTATCGTGCTTAAACGTATCTCCACTGTTTTTGATCTCCTGAACAGCTTCTTTTGTATAGGTTTTAATCTCAGAAATAAACTTTTCCTTTGCAAGCTTACCCTCTGCAATTAAGGCAAGCTTCTGTTCCCATTCAGCTGTCAAGGCCGGAGAACGCAAATCCTCTGGTACAAGATCAAGCAGCTGACGACCAGTTGGAGTTAAATGAATATATTTTCCTTTCAGTTCCATGTACATATTATTAAATAATTTTTCAATAATATCTGCCCTTGTCGCCACCGTTCCAATGCCACCTGTTTGATTGATTGTTTTTGCCAAATGCTTTTCATCCGAGCTCATGTAACGCACCGGATTTTCCATCGCCTGCAACAAGGAACCTTCCGTAAATCGTTCGGGCGGCTTCGTTTCTCCTTCGGTCCGGGAAATACGAATATTCGTTAGTTCATTACCTTTATGCACAGCCGGCAAACGCTGGTCATCTTGATGATCATCGTCATCTTTGCGATTGCTGTATATTTCTTTCCAGCCTAATTTTTTAATCACTTTTCCTTTTGCAATAAATCGTTCTGAATCAATTTCAGCTGTAATGGTTGTTTGCTCAAATTCATAGGCATCTGAAAGCACGGCAAGAAAACGTTTCACAACAAGATCATAAATTTTAACTTCCCTATCATCCAGGTCTGCTAATAAGACCGGCTGTTCCGTTGGGATAATCGCGTGGTGATCCGATACCTTCGCATTATCGACGACAGCCTTGGAGAGCTTCAAATCCTTCTTTAGAATTTTCGCAGCTGATTTTGCGTATTCATCTACGCCACAAGCTTTTACACGAACCTTTAATGTAGGAACAATATCAGATGAAATCACTCGTGAATCGGTCCGTGGATATGTCAGAACCTTATGCTGTTCATAAAGCTTTTGCATAATCGACAACGTTTGTTTCCCGGAAAAATTAAAGATTCGGTTTGCGTCTCGCTGTAATTCCGTCAAGTCATAAAGCTGTGGCGCAAACTTCTTCTTATGCTGTTTATCAACTTGGACAACAGTTGCGGGCTTATTTTTCAACTGAATTTGTAGACGTTCTGCTTTATCTTCGGAAAAAATACGTGAATTATTTTTTTCATCCAGCCAAGTTAATTTAAATACTTTGTCTGTTCTGGCTTCAATACCGTAATATTTCCTTGGCTTAAACTCTTTGATTTCCTGCTCTCTTGCAGCAATCATCGCAAGTGTTGGCGTTTGAACTCGGCCACTGGACAATTGAGCATTATGCTTTGTCGTTAATGCACGTGTTGCATTCAGGCCAACATACCAATCAGCTTCAGACCTTGCTACTGCCGATTCATACAAATGCACATACTTTGCACCAGGCTTGAGATTTTTAAAACCATCACGTATCGCTTTATCGGTAACCGAAGAAATCCATAAACGTTTAATCGGCTTCTTAATTCGGGCCTTTTCCAAGATCCAGCGGGCAACCAGCTCCCCTTCACGTCCGGCATCGGTAGCAATAACGACTTCACTGACGTCCTTGCGTGTTAACTGGGATTTGACAACCTGAAATTGTTTGCCTGTCTTCTTAATAACGACTGGCTTTAATTTCGGCGGGAGCATCGGCAAATCTTCCATACGCCATGTTTTATATTTATCATCGTAGACTTCCGGATCTGCTAATGTAACCAGATGACCAAGTGCCCACGTTACAATATATTTCGAACCTTCAAGATAACCATTCCCCTTTTTCGTACATCCAAGCACCCTTGCAATGTCACGACCCACAGATGGTTTCTCTGCTAATACAACTATTTTACTCATCAAAAAATCCTCTCTATATGAACAATCCAATCGGGAGATCACTTTCTTCTTTTCTTTAAAAACCAAAAAACATCTACAGCTACTTTATCACAAATTAAGTGTTTCGTGCAGACTGATTACTGCAAGCACAACGTAACCATCCTTTCCATACTATAATCTAGAATCTTGTAAAGGATATGGTTAGATGCTTTATTATACTGGATTACTCTTATTAGTTACAGCAGTTAGTTTAGATGGTTTCGGCGTTGGAATCACTTATGGACTGCGAAAAATCAAAGTACCTGCTATTGCATTAGGCATCATTATGCTTTGTTCAGGTATTATCGTTTATACATCCATGCTGGTTGGCGATTTGCTTAGCTTTTTCATCTCAAAAGAAGTGGCAAAAATACTTGGAGGTATTATTTTAATTGCGATCGGTTTATTTTCATTTATAAATGTTATCCGGGCGAAATTAGTAAACGCGAATGCTACTAAGAAGGTTCACACAACAAGAATAGAAGATATTAAAACTGTAATGACAACTCCTGATAAAGCAGATTTAGATCAATCTGGTTCCATTTCAGCTGGTGAAGCATTTCTGCTTGGGTTAGCCCTCGCGCTGGATGCATTTGGTGCTGGAATAGGTGCATCAATGCTTGGGTATTCTCCTGCACTTACTGCCGTCCTTACAGCGTGTATGAGTGGTTTCTTTTTATTTTTCGGTATGAAGCTAGGAATTTTTTTATCACAGCAAGAAAAACTGCAGCGCCTAACCTTTCTGCCACCCGTTATTTTAATTGCAATCGGGATTTTTAATATTTTTTAAGGGTTATACCAAATATTCGATAAATGTGCACGTACAAAAATGGATCAGGCTTAATTGCCTGATCCGTTTTGCTGATCGGTTACAATGCTTTCACTTGTCCACCATCAATAATTAATGACTGTCCTGTAATGTATGTATTTGCTCCAGACGCTAAGAAGACAACTGCCTTCGCAAACTCCTCTGGCTGGCCAAATCGTTTCATCGGAATCTGATTCTCGGATTCTTCTATGATTGATTCAACACTTGCATGACGCTTTTCCGCTCTTACCTTATACAGCTCAAGTATCCGATCTGTTTCAACGGTTCCTGGACCAACTGTATTGACTAAAATATTATCAGCACTTAATTCCTGTGCCAATGTTTTAGCAAGTCCAACGATACCTGGACGCATCGTATTCGATAGTACCAATTGGTCGAGACTTTGTTTTATCGATGATGATGCAAGGTTTACAATATGACCACGGTTTTGTTTTTGCATGAATGGAACGACCGCTCTTATTGTCCGGACAAAGCTGAGCAGATTTAATTCAAATGCGTGATACCAATCTTCATCCGTCATTTCCATAAATGACCCAGCCGGTGGTCCTCCTGCATTATTAATGAGCACATCGATTGTGCCATTCCATGATAATGCTTTTTCAACAAGTCGATCAATCGCCTCTGAATCCTTCATATCGCAAACAGCATAATCAATCTGTTCATTTCCTGTTTCTTGTTTAATTTCCTTGACTGCAAGCTCTAATGAACCTTCATTCCTGCTGCTTAATAAAACATGAGCACCTTCCTTTGCAAATTCTTTTGCAATTGCCTTTCCAAGCCCTTTACTTGCTGCTGTTACTATCACTGACTTTCCTTTTAGCTCTAAATTCATCCCGAATACCCTCCTTATTTATCTTTTTTTCAATTATAGCAAAAATCACAATGAATACACGCATAAACCTAGTCATATTCACTTACAAGTACAAAAAAGCCCGAGACGGATTGTCTGTGGGCTTGTTACGAGTTCATTATTTAAAGCAATGAGATAATGAACCCAATTACTACGATTGCTCCAATTATCATTAGTATTGTTCGAATCATATTAATCTCCCTTTTTGGAATGTTTGAGTTTAATAACAAGTTTCCCCATATAACTCCAGATAAAACATTGGGTTAGATAATAATATTTAATAGAATACTAAGCGTGACAATACTAACTAGTGTTGCTATAAATGTAATACTCGAAACCAGGTCTGGCTCTGTATCAAATTCAATGGCATACATAGTTGTTGTAGCAGCTGTTGGCATTGCTGAAATAATAACAATAACAGCAGAAATTACCGGATCTACATTAAAAACAGAAACAAAAATTAGTCCAATAATGGGTGCAGCAATCATTTTTAAGGTTACAGCAGATATAACAACCTGCCAATTGAGTTTCAGTGCTGTTAGGGAAGCAAGCTGCATCCCAAGCATA
This sequence comes from Oceanobacillus sp. FSL K6-2867, assembly GCF_037963145.1. Lineage (NCBI taxonomy): Bacteria > Bacillati > Bacillota > Bacilli > Caryophanales > Bacillaceae > Oceanobacillus > Oceanobacillus sp. FSL K6-2867. The sequence goes on along the minus strand of NZ_CP150144.1, from coordinate 3,532,474 downwards.
ATCATCATTACTGGAATAGCCGCACTTCCAACCATATCCAATGTTGAATGAACGGAATCGGGAATTTCAATCGAAAAAAACTGAAAAATAAATGCCAAAATCGCTGCATAAGTGGTAGGCATTTTCAATACATTTTCAAAAGCACGCCGAAAACCACTTTTACTTCTTGAAGCATAGTAAACACCAAAAAAGTTATTTTGCAATGCTTGAACCACCATGATGAAAATAGCATATGGCAATGCAGCATTACCTACCGTATACAATACAACAGGCAAGCCATAATTACCTGAATTCATAAAACCTGAAGCCAGAATTGATGCACTTTCTGTATTCGGCTCCCATTTAAAAACTTTGGCCAGTATCTTATTGATGCCTACCATTATGTAGAATAGTACAAGCATATAAATAACAATCACCATATAGCCACTATTAAACTCTGTATCATATAATGTTACAAATATAAGAGCTGGCGACAGTATGTAAAGTGATATAGCTGATATTGACTTTACATCCAGAATACGAATTCTTTGTAATATAAAGCCTGAAGCAAAAACTGCCATAATCGGTACAATAATATTCAGAAATAAACTCATCCATGACATCTCCATTTTATAAGAACTATTCACTAGTTTATCACAATTTCTGCCGCTTCTTGAAAGAAAGACTATTTTTCTCCTTTTCTTGTAATCATGGTTTCATAGACAACCTGCCACTATATTTTTACACAAAAAAACATTTGACATATACAAGTATATATGATATGTTAGTTAATCTAGTAACAAATAAGTATTTCTGGCATTCTACAATGTTTTTGAAGATGCTTATTCACACTGGCGCGACTTAGGGGTCGCAAGGACGTAAGAGCAGGTAGGGCTTACGTTGCTTAAGTTAGAGAACACCAGTGGAACATGTACCGCGGTTAAGCGAAATTCTTGGCAGATAGCTTATAAAAGATTTTATCTGCATAGATGTAACAAATTGAATGCTCGATAGAAGGCTTTGACTATAAAAGCTTTCTGATCATAACGTTATTGACTAAAAATAAGTGTTATTCCATGAAACACTTTCCTAACTATCAGCCAGATAGTTCTTGAACAAGAATTTCCCACCCGAAACAATCGGGATAATAAAATAAAAATGAAACTTATGTGTTACTTTTAAATCAAAGGGGTACTCTTAATGATGAGGGTACTCCTTTTCCAATACATATCAAGTGAACACCAAAAACATGAAAAGAACGAAAGTAGGTTTAAAATACATGCATACATTATCCATAGGGAAAGTACAAACAATGACCGTTTCGCGAAAAATTGATACAGGCTATGTTTTAGAAAAAAATGGACTAGAAGCGCTTTTACATCATAACGAAACCGAACAAGACTACGATGAAGGCAAAGAAATTGATGTTTTTCTTTATAATGATAAAAAAGGAAACATTGCAGCAACAGCGATATTGCCAACTGTTCAAACGGATGTTTACGATTGGGCTGAAGTTGTCGAGGTTATCCCTAAATTAGGAGCTTTTATAAATATCGGCATAGCAAAAGAGATGCTTGTATCGGTTGACGACCTTCCTCTATACACAGCTGTGTGGCCAAAGCCCGGTGATAAGCTGTTCGTTACTTTAGGCAAGGACCAAAAAGGAAGATTGCTCGCAATACCCGCTACAGAAGGAGTTATTGCCAGAGAATTCGAGTTAGCTCCTGAGGAGTTATATAATCAGCCAATATCCGGTACAGTTTACCATACAAGCAAAGAAGGTTCGGCTATTCTGACTGAAGAGGATTACCGTGGGTTCATCCATCATACTGAACGCAAAGAGGAGCCCCGACTTGGAGAATTCATCCATGGCCGAGTGATTGATGTAAAGGAAGATGGCACATTAAACATCTCCTTGCGACCACTTAAGCAAGATAGCATTGCAGAAGATGCGGAAAGTATTTTATTACATCTAGAAACAAATGGCGGCGTGATACCATTTAACGATAAAAGTGATCCAGAAGACATTCGTGGAACATTCCATATCAGCAAGGCTGCATTTAAACGTGCTTTAGGAAGACTCTTAAAAGAAGGTAAAGTGGAACAACGTGAAGGAATGACATACCTAAAATAAAAAACACAGCATCTTTTTATAGATGCTGTGTTTTTATGCAGTTACATTTTGATAAGCGTCAATAATTGATGTAATAATAAATCCGATTGCCGCTGAGAACAACGCTGCAATACCCCAGCCACCAAAGCCTGCTCCTAATAAGTCTACTTTTGGTGCGATTGATGCTACTCCTAATAACAATAATCCAACAAGGACTAAGAAGATATTTGGATAATAGCAAGACCTTGATTCTTTTGCGGTCATTTTAACAAGTAGAACGTTTGCAAGAAGTGTTGCTATTGTTAAAATTCCCCCGATTGTAAAAACTGCCAAAATCATAACTTTCACCCCATAAATATTAAATGACATTACCTATAGTCTACAATTGAAAGAAATCAAAGTCAATTAGAATAATGATTTTGAAGGAATGTTTCAACAGGCAATACTTCTAGTTAACCTCTTCCTATTTAGTTTGAATCCTCCCTACTTGACCATCCTCCAGCCTGACTTTGATTCCATGTGGATGAAATTCTGATTTTGTCAAAAGATCTTTCACAATTCCTGCCGTTGTTTTTCCTGTGCGTTGATCTTGCTTCAATACAATTTCTACTTTTTGCCCAGAATAAATATTTTTTCGATATCTTCCATCAACTATCATTTTGCTATTTCCTCCCCTAACTTCTTTTCTTTAATAAAACCTGATTTAAAGCATCTCATTTACTTCTATCGTTAGCCATAATATACTAAAATTAAGTAAAATGCACGGTAATCATTCATAGCGTGCACGACTATTTTTGTGAAACTTTCTGTTTTAGTATACGATATAATGCACTAGAAATTGATGAAGGGAATAAACATAAAGTATGGCAACTATTACACAGCTTCATATCTTTTCAAAAGTTATTGAAATCGGCAATTTTACGAAGGCTGGACAAGCCTTAAAAATGACACAGCCTGCTGTCAGTCAGGCTGTATCTAGTCTTGAAGCAGAACTCGGTGTTACACTATTAATCCGCGATAAATCCAAGGGACTCATGTTAACAGATATCGGCGAAAAGATTCTTCTGCAAATCCGCACGATTGAAAACAGCCTTAAAATAATTGATCAGGAAGTTGCCGCAGAAAAAGGCCTTGAAACTGGCACCATCAAAGTCGCTGGTTTTCCCGATGTATCCGCACGTTTTCTGCCTAAGATTATTCAGGCAGTCCAGCAAAAATATCCGAATATAGCCATCGAATTATTTGAAGGGTCTGTCGAAGAAGTTTTTAACTGGATCACATCACGTATGGTGGATATTGGATTTATTTACTCTCCACATAGTAGCCTGGATATTATTCCACTGGTGGAAGATAAATATATGGCAGTATTTCCTCCTGAACATCATTTACTTAAAAAGTCATTAATTACGTTGTCGGATCTATCAAATGAATCATTGATCGTTGGTAAGTGGGGAGATCCAAAAGCGATTGAACAATTATTTATTGATAAAGGACTTCCCTATCATCAAAAATATACTGTTTCAAACCTAAACACAATGCTCGGAATGATTCAGGAAAGGCTTGGTTTATCAATACTCCCGGAACTTGCTATAAAAGATACGGAAATGTGGAAATACGCTCGGCCAATCTTGACCGATTATCGGCGAAATATCGCATTAGCTGCTATTTCATTGCAGCAAGTTTCCAGAGCAACCAAGCTATTTATTGACATTGTGAAAGAACAGGTCAACTAAGAACAAATGCACGGTACTGAAAGAACAAGCTGTCCCCCTCTGGGGTCTTTTTTTATACCAGTACAATACGTTTATACTTTTTCTTGCCTCCTCAAAGCTATTAAAGGTTCAAGCTGCCCTTTATGACCTAGTGTTTGTGATGAGCTTGATCAGCTGCTCGTTCAGTATTTCTATTGACGTTGTATAGTTTTGTTTATGCCATTCGATGATAATTCCGATTATAGCATTGGCATGGTAGCTTATGAGGTAATCAAAGTCGACATCCATATACACTGCATTATTATCTATGCTCAAGGATTCCTCCATGAATTTACGTATTGTATCCAAGACGAGATAATAATAGGTCATTGGAGATTTTCCATCAAATATAATCTGATAAAATGATTGATATTTTTTTACATGATTAAAAATATCAATCATTTCCGGAGTCATATTATGAATCTTAAATTTTGTATTCAAATATGGTTTCTCATATGCCTCTCTAAAATCTTCTACAATCACTTCAAAGTAATGTCGAAACACATCATGAACATCACGATAATGCAGATAAAAGGTCCCACGGTTAATTTGTGCGATTCTGCATAGCTCTGAGATAGTTATGGATTCTAATGTCTTTGTATTTAATAATGTGAGCAGTGCCTTGCGTAAGCTTTCTTCAGTCTTTATAATCCGTAAATCTTTTTTCATCTTTTACCACCTTTAATCAACATATTTTCTGATAAACGTTTATTAATCACCATTTTCCGATTTTCTTTTGATTGCGCTTCCTTTAAAGTCCATATATAATTTTATTGTACAGATGTTCATTATCTTCATCAATATGAAGGAGGAAATTAAATGAAATTACAAGAAAAAGTTGCGATTGTAACTGGTGCTGCTTCAGGTATGGGAAAAGCAATTGCGAAGTTGTATGCTATGGAAGGTGCTAAAGTAGTTGTAGCTGACCTTAATTTTGAAGGTGCTGCAGAAGTTGTAAAAGAAATTATTGCAGATAATGGGGTTGCTGTGGCCGTTCAGGTAAATGTGGCAAACCAAGAAGATATTGATCACATGATTGATACGGCTGTTAATGAATACGGTAAATTAGATATTTTAGTAAATAATGCAGGAATTATGGATGGGTTTGAGCCAGTTGCTGACATTACGGACGAACGCTGGGATTTAATATTTGATGTAAATACGAAAGGTGTTATGCGTTCGATGCGTAAAGCAATTCCGTTATTTCTAAAGCAAGGCGCTGGTGTCATTGTGAATATCGCATCAACAGGTGGGTTAAATGGGGCACATGCGGGAGCAACCTATGGTGCTTCCAAGCATGCAGTTGTTGGTTTAACGAAGAACACAGGTTATATGTACGCACAAAAGGGTATCCGTTGCAATGCAATCGCTCCTGGTGCAGTAAATACAAATATTTCTGCTTCCATGAAAAATATTAATCCGTTTGGGATGGAGCGAACCAAAACAGTTCAAGGTGTTATTCCGAAAGTTGGGGAACCAGAAGAGATTGCAAATGCTGCACTTTTCCTTGCTACAGATGAAGCGAGCTTTGTAAATGGAACAGTTCTTACAGTTGATGGCGGATGGACTGCTGCATTCTAATATGGATAAGGCAAAAGCACTTTCTCTTTTCACAAAAAAGGGAAAGTGCTTTTGATTCCTAATATATTAATACTTGCACTTCAACAGCTGTCACACAGTGAAATATTTTTGGGAATATATTCCAATCAACAATTAAACGAGTGATCCGCCACCATCTTTAAGATATTTTATAATGCCTTCAGAAGCTCGGTAAGATAGCGCACCAATCGTCCCAGTCGGGTTAAATGAACTATTATGGGGGAATGCAGAAGCACCAATAACGAATACATTCTCAGCTTCCCACATTTGTAAATAGGAGTTTACTGCCGATGTTTTCGGATCAACCCCCATAATAACGCCGCCAGTGTTATGTGTATTTGTATCCACATTCACATTAAAGGCTGCTTGTTCTTCAGTAGTTTCATAATGATCTGCGCCAATTTCCTCCGCAATTTTACGGGTTACTTTTGACATATATTTTACTAATTCTTTATCTTGTTCGGTATAGTCATACGTCATGCGTAATAATGGCATGCCATATGCATCTTTATATTCGGGATCAAGATCAAGATAATTGTCTTTATGTGGCATGCTTGCACCTTGTGATTTCACCTGTAACGTACTATTTGCATATTTAATAGATTGCTTTTTAAACTCTGATCCCCATGACGATGTTCCGCTTGGTACTTGATTAATGGCAATTGGTCGGTTGCCATATTGTGTCATGCGAATCCCTGAACCATGAATAAAGTTTACATCTGAATGGTCAAAGTTATCTCCAGCGAAATCTGGAATTTCAATTCCTAATGCACCAGCCCCAGCATAGTTATTAAACTCCTTATCCTCATAGAATAACGTGGTAGCACCTGCACTTACTTGGTAACAATAATTTTTACCAATTGATCCTTCCCCAGTTTCTGGGTTATACGGTGTACCTAAGTTAGAGTTTAATAGTAAACGAACATTATTAAATACATAGCTTGTTACAATAACAACATCAGCTGGTTGTTCGAATTCTTCACCAGTAATTGTGTTAACATAAACTACTCCTGTTGCTTTTGTTCCATCATTTAAAATGCGCGTTACATTGGAATGTGTTCGAAGATCGAGGTTACCTGTTTCCTTAGCAACCGGGATAACCGTTACCACTGGATCTGCCTTCGCTCCGTACTCACATCCAAAGTTTTCACAGAATGCACAGTATTGACATGCTGATCGTGAGATTCCATCTGGATTCGTATAATTTTCCGAAAGGTTAGCTGACGGCAGCATATACGGATGATAGCCTAATTTTTTCGTTGCTTCCTCAAAAAGTTCAAATGTAGGTGTTTTAACCATCGGTCCCGTTGGATATGGGTTTGAACGGTGTCCATACATTTCTACCGTTTCACCAGAAATCCCCGCCATTTTTTCAAATGTATCATAATACGGTTCAATTTCATCATATGTAATTCCCCAGTCCTGTAATGTATACTCTGAACCTAGTTTATTTGCCCCATATTTCTCTTCTGTCAAAGATTTAATTTCAAAATCGTATGGAAGAAAACGATAGGTTTGTCCATTCCAATGACTTCCTGCACCACCAACTCCATCCCCAACAATAAATGTTCCGTAGCTGCGCATTGGAAGTGCACGCATGTTTGGATGATTACGATGTGTAATGGTTTCTTTCGATAAGTCTTGCATTAATTCTGTTCGATGTTGAAAGCGAAGCTCATCATGTCCCATTAAATAGTCATTTGTAGTTCGCTCTTTCCCACGCTCAATACCTACAACTTTAATTCCTGCTTTTGTCAGTTCAGAAGCAATAATACCTCCTGCCCATCCCATTCCAACAATAACTGCAGGCACCTTAGGTAGTTTTGTGCTCATGATTGTCAATTCCTTTCTTCAAGTCCCTCTTCAATTAGTGCCCCATATGGCTTTGTAAACTTTCAGGTTCCAATTCAATAAATTCTTTACTCACCACTTCATTGTTATAGTTCATTCGAGAACCTGGGAATTTACGCATTGCCCAGCCTTCCATGTTTTTATTTCCACCATACATTGGATCCGCGTATGCACCCTCGATTGTTAACATACGAAGCAATTCAAAGAAAATACTGCTTGATAGACCTGAAAGCTTGTAATCACCACTTTCAAAATCAGTTAAAACTTCATCCTGCTGCTCGGCATTTAATGAAGTAAATTTGCTGTCAAATTTTTTCGTACTGTAGTCATCTAATCCTTTTAATCCCAACAAAAATAAATCCTTCCGTAAAATACGTATTTGTTCCTGCTGAGTGGCTTCAGCTTTATAAAAAGCACCTAACATATAATCTTTTGCATTAATCCCCCAAGGACTAGCCAATTGATGATCAATATAAATAGCTACATTTAAATCAGCTGCACCTGGTCCGTTTTCATCTGCAGGGAATATCCGCTCTGTTGCAGCAACTGTAGTTTGGTACTGATCAGGTGTGAAGAACATTAGTGCTGCATTAGGATTTGCTGCAGGAGCGACATGTTCGGGTTCTGTAGCTGGTTCATGCTGCTGTTTTTCTCCGCCAAAGCCAATTAGACCTCCTAGCACACTACCTACTACAACTCCCCCAGCTGCCACTCCAGAATTTCTTAGGAACTTACGTCTTGATGACCCCTTTTCATCAAGTTGATATTTCTCTGATTCTTCCATCAAAAAACCCCCAGTAATAGAATAATATATTTGTCTTGACTGCTTATGAATGGAAATAGCTGTTTTCATTCATAAGCAATACAAAGAAACTCTCACCCACTTCGGATGAGAGAGCTTCCATTTTACTATGTAGTGGAAAGCCTTTTTCAAACTCAATTTAAAATAATTATAGCATAGGAATCCTTCTAAATAACAATGCTAATTTAGTTATATATCATAACTAATAGGTTATGAAAACGTTATATATCATAATTTTTTGGTTTTTATGAAATAATAATTTACAAAGAGTCTTAGCTAAAATAGAGGTTTTTTACACAGGAGGTCGAATTATTAAAAATGATATATATATTCGAGGGGGTTCACCATGCTAAAATTTGAAGACTATGCTTATGAAAGGCCGATACTTCATGAGGAACAGGAAACATTTAAAGAGCTAATAGTTAATTTCAAAAATGCACAGTCAGCAGAGCAAGCTATTAGTGCCGCAGAAAGCATCAATGCTTTTCGTAATAGATTATCAACTTTATATAACTTGGTCTATATACGTGCATCGATTGATACAAAAGATACATTTTATCAAAAAGAACGTGATTATTTTGATGAGATTCAGCCAAATCTCAAAGAAATGTACACTGAATTTTATAAAGAACTAGTTAACTCAACCTATCGCAAGAAATTAGAAAAGCAATTCGGTTCTCAGCTCTTTCAGCTTGTCGACAACGAAATTAAAACCTTTTCGCCAGAAATCATTGGCCTATTACAAAAGGAAAATAAGCTTGCTTCTGAATATTCAAAGCTTGTAGCCTCTGCAGAAGTAGCCTTTCAAGGTGAAACATATACATTGGCACAGCTTGCCCCGTTTGCCCAAAGTGAAGATAGAGAAGTTCGCAAGCAAGCTATCACTGCAAATGCTGGATTTTTCGAAAGCCATGCAAAACAATTTGACTCTATTTATGATCAGCTTGTAAAAGTTCGACACGAAATCGCTTTGAAGCTTGGTTTTAAAAACTTTGTGGAAGTTGGTTACTTGCGAATGCAGCGCATTGATTACAATGCCGAAATGGTTGCTGCATTTCGGAAGCAAGTTCGTGATTATATCGTGCCACTAGCTACGAAATTATATGAAAAACAAGCTGCACGCATTGATGTCGACTCCTTGAAGTTTTATGATGAAAGCTTTCAATTTAAAAGTGGAAACGCTAAACCAAAAGGTTCTCCGGAATGGATTATTGAAAACGGCCGAAAAATGTACAAGGAATTATCGAATGAAACAAATGAATTTTTTCAATTTATGCTTGATCGCAATCTGATGGATCTCGAAGCAAAAAAAGGAAAAGAAGCTGGTGGATACTGTACATTCATTGAGGATTACGAAGCTCCATTTATCTTCGCCAATTTTAATGGAACTTCTGGTGATATTGATGTGTTAACACATGAGGCAGGACATGCATTTCAAGTCTATAGTAGTCGGAATCTGAAAGTCCCTGAGTACATCTTCCCTACAAGTGAAGCTGCAGAAATACATTCCATGAGCATGGAATTTTTGACGTGGCCATGGATGGAGCTCTTCTTCAAGGAAGATACCGATAAATATAAGTACTCCCATTTAGCTGATGGCCTGCAATTTCTTCCTTACGGTGTTGCTGTAGATGAATTCCAGCACCTTGTATATGAAAATCCAGACTGGACACCAGATCAGCGTAAAGATGCATGGAAAAAACTCGAAGAAATCTATTTGCCGCATCGTGATTATGATGGCAATGCATACTTAGCTTCTGGTGGTTATTGGCAGCGACAAGGACATATTTATGATATACCTTTTTATTATATTGATTACACGCTTGCCCAAATTTGCGCATTCCAATTTTGGAAGAAATCGCGTGAAAGCCATGAAGCGGCATGGAAGGATTATTTAGATCTTTGTAAGCAAGGTGGGTCAAAACCCTTCTTAAGTCTTGTGAAAACAGCCAAACTAAATTCTCCATTTGAGGAGGGAACGTTCAAGGAAGTCATTCAGACCATTGAAGAATGGCTTGATTCAGTGGATGATCAAGCATTATAACGCTATTTAAAAGCAGTATCCTTAATTGGATATTGCTTTTTTGTATAAGTTTAATATTATGTAAACGTAATTGGTATTAGTACAATCCATAATTCCTTTATGCTAGAATAGACTACAAATGCGCACATAAAGGAGAACATTATGAGTTATAAAGTACTTTTTCTAGATATTGACGGAACCATCCTGAAACCAGATCATACATATACAGAATCAACAAAAACTGCAATTGAACTGGCAAAGCAGAATGGATTAGAGGTTTTTATTGCGACTGGCAGACCATATATCGAAATCCAGGATCTGGCTGAAGAATTAGCCATTGATTCATTTATTGCTTATAATGGCGGCTATGCAATCTATCAAGAACAAGAAGTGGTCAATGAACCAATGGACCGAGCGATTGTAAAAGAATTCATCGATATTGCAAAAGAACATAATCATGAAATTGTTCTTTATACAAAAGAAAAGAACTACTTCACCGCTATGGATCATCCATTTGTTAAGAAATTCAATGAAATTTTCCAATTGAGACAAAATGCGTTATTTACTGACGAAGTTGCTGATCAAATTATAGGGGCAACGGTATTAAATATTAAGCCAGAAGATGCATCACTTTATGAAGTAGAAGAAAATATACGTATGTCACAAGTGAATGTGGAAGGCGCAACAAAAGCTTTTGATATTATCCGAAAAAACGTCAATAAAGGAGAAGCCGTATCAAAAATACTTCACCGCATCGGTATCCCAAAAGAGCAGGCTATCGCTTTTGGAGATGGAATGAATGATTGTGAAATGCTGCAGGCTGTAGGTGAAGGATTTGCTATGGATAATGCACATCCAGAACTGTTCACTTACGCAAAACATCGTACAACATCCGTTAGTGATTCTGGAATCTATAACGGTTTAAAAAAACTTGGAGTCATCAATAAGCAGGAAAAAGCAAAACCCAACAGTTAATGGGTTTTGCTTTTTTCATTTGTTGAAGGAGAAGTATGACTAGTTCCTATAATAGGAATCCGCCATAAATTAGAGCTCCAGCAATAATAAGTGCTGGATGGATTTTAAATCGCTCAATTAAAAGAAAACTGACTCCAACGAGTAAAGCTGTCTGCCAAATACCAATTCCTTCATATGACTCGCTGAAAAAACGCCATGCCATAACACCAAGCAAAATAGCAATGACTGGCTGAACAAATAGTGTCAGCCGCTTCACTTTAGGAGAATCTTTATATTTTAATAACATTCCACCAAGGAATATTAATAAAATCAGAGATGGTGCAACAGTAGCAAAGACACCTACAACTGCCCCAGGAATCCCTCCTACTTCATAGCCGATATATCCTGCCATTTTCGTTGCTATGGGACCTGGCAAGGAGTTCCCAAGTGCCAGAATTTCACTGAATTCCTGGACGGACATCCAGCCGTATCGTATTACCACTTCATTTTCAATAAGTGGTATGGAAGCAGGTCCTCCCCCATATCCTAAAATCCCAGGAATAAAAAAGGCGATAAAAATATCAATATAAATCATATGTCTTCACCTTCTTTATTCTTTCTTTGCCGTTTACGTGCAGGCAGAGAGAGAGCAAGAATAAGCAGGACAGCAATTAAAATGCCTGGATGCACATTAAGTATTTGCAAAATAATAAAGAAAAGGACAAGAAAAATGCATGTTTTTACCCACCCCAAACCGATAGAGGCTTTTCGAGCAAACTGCCATGTCAGGACTGCCATCATCATTCCGACTACTGGAACAACTGCTGCCGTCATACCTTGAACCCAATTAAATTCTCGAAATTGTGAAAGTGTAGTAAGTAAAACAATCATTAACAGAATCGTCGGTACAATCGTAGCAAGAACTGCATTTATCATTCCCAGTGTCTGGCCAACCCGATAACCGATATAGCCTGGTAACTTCGTTGCAATTGGACCGGGCAATGTGTTTGCTAAAGCAAGAATATCACCAAATTCCTCATTATCCATCCATTTATAATGATCAACTACTTCCTTTTGAATAAGGGGAATCGAAGCAGGTCCTCCCCCGAACCCAAGTATACCAACCCGAAAAAAAGCAATAAACAAATTCCAGTGTGTTCTCATATGTCACAAACCTTTTTCTATTTTTAGTATGCTGCCAGCCTATGCAGCGATGAACTTTCAAGCAGGCCCGTGAATGAAAAAATAGGTACCAAATGGCGATGCTCTTTTAATGCTGAACTTCCTTTCGCTTACTTAGGTAATCAAAATCACTCATTGCGCCAAGAAGCTCATAGCCTTCATAACTTACTGCATGAACTTATCTTTCCTTTGATTGGTAGCTCATCTCCTCTATGTCTTACCAAATCAACAATCTTTCTTCCCATTATGGCATTCTTCCTTTTATGATTTCCTTTAATATGACGTTCAAATCATTTATACCATTATACGTGAATTGAACATATTTTTAAATATTTCATTCCTTCTTCATCGACATGATATAGTTACAATTCTGACACACTTCTTTAACATTTTAAATAACTTCATCTAAAAATATGTGATATGATAAACATATAAAGAATGCTCAATATTTCACAATTCTTTTTTAGGAGGGTTATTATGGTTGTAACTGCTCAAAACAAAATGGATTTTAAAAGTGGAAAATGGCAAGAAGAAATTAATGTTCGCGACTTTATTATGCAAAACATTACTGTCTATACTGGTGATGAAGGCTTTTTAGCAGAACCGACGAAGAACACGACAGTTTTATGGGAACAAGTGATGGATTTAACAAAGCAAGAACGAGAAAATGGTGGCGTTTTGGATATGGATACTTCAATTGTATCAACCATTACCTCACATGGAGCTGGCTATTTAAATAAAGGCATTGAAAAAATTGTTGGTGTCCAGACAGACCAACCGTTTAAGCGCTCTCTTCAACCATTTGGTGGTATCAGAATGGCTGAAGATGCTCTGGAATCATATGGATATGAGTTGGATGAAGAAGTTAAACATATATTCACCAACTACCGCAAAACACATAACCAGGGTGTTTTTGATGCGTACACACCAGAAATGCGGGCAGCAAGAAAAGCTGGAATTATTACAGGTCTGCCTGATGCATATGGACGTGGTCGGATCATTGGTGATTATCGACGAGTTGCTTTATATGGTGTTGACAAGTTAATCGCTGATAAGCAAGAGGAACATGCAGCAACGGGAGCAAATGGTATTATGTCCGAGAAAATCATTCGTGACCGCGAAGAGCTTACTGAACAAATTCGTGCCTTACAAGAGTTAAAACAGCTTGGTTCAGATTATGGATTTGATATTTCAAATCCCGCTACAAATGCAATGGAAGCATTTCAATGGTTATATTTTGGTTATCTAGCAGCCATTAAAGAACAAAACGGTGCTGCGATGAGTCTCGGCAGAGTTTCTACCTTCTTAGATATTTATATTGAACGTGATCTGCAAAATGGAGTCATTACAGAAGAAGCTGCCCAGGAGCTAGTCGACCATTTTGTAATGAAACTAAGGCTTGTAAAATTTGCAAGAACTCCAGATTACAATGAATTATTCAGCGGGGATCCAACTTGGGTAACAGAATCAATTGGTGGTATCGCCAAAGATGGTACACCGCTTGTGACAAAAAACTCATTCCGATTTTTACACTCATTAGACAATCTGGGACCTGCACCAGAACCAAACTTAACGGTTTTATGGTCTGATCAATTACCGCGGCCGTTTAAGGAATACTGTGCACATATGTCTATTAAAACAAGTTCAATTCAATATGAAAATGACGATTTAATGCGGGAGCAATTTGGAGATGATTACGGGATCGCTTGCTGTGTTTCTGCAATGGAAATTGGAAAGCAAATGCAGTTTTTCGGTGCACGGGCTAATCTGGCCAAAGCTTTGCTATATGCCATTAATGGAGGAGTAGATGAACAATCCTTCGCACAAGTAGGACCGAAATACGAACCAATTACTTCTGAATATCTCCACTACGAGGAAGTAATGGAAAAATACGACCAGATGCTGGAATGGCTTGCCGGACTATATATAAATACACTCAATGTAATTCATTACATGCATGATAAATATAGCTATGAACGAATTGAAATGGCATTGCATGATAGAAACATTCTCCGGACAATGGCAACGGGGATTGCAGGCTTATCGGTTGCAGCAGATTCATTAAGTGCCATTAAGCATGCAAATGTAAAAGTTATCCGTAATGAAGCCGGCTATGCTGTCGATTACAAAATTGAAGGGAATTTCCCGAAATACGGGAACAATGATGACCGCGTTGATGCCATCGCAGTCGAACTTGTCACAGCCTTCATGAATAAGATTAAAAAACACCAAACCTATCGAAATTCAGTTCCAACACTTTCTGTTTTAACGATTACCTCTAATGTTGTTTATGGGAAGAAAACTGGAAATACACCAGATGGCCGAAAAGCTGGGGAACCATTTGCGCCTGGCGCGAACCCATTGCATGGCCGCGATGAAAAAGGGGCATTAGCATCTCTTAGCTCGGTTGCAAAATTACCGTACAAGCACGCATTAGACGGAATAAGCAACACCTTTTCTATCGTACCAAAAGCACTCGGAAAAGAAGCTATGACACGAATCAAAAATCTGTCAGGAATGCTTGACGGCTATACAATAAAAGGCGGGCATCATTTAAACGTCAATGTGTTTGATCGTGAAACATTGCTTGATGCAATGGAGCATCCAGAACAATATCCACAGCTAACAATTCGTGTATCTGGATATGCAGTAAACTTTATTAAACTAACTCGGGAACAACAATTGGATGTTATCAATCGAACATTCCATCAAGGAATGTAAGCCAACCATGAGCGAAGTTAAAATTATTCAATAACTGGGTAGTCGCTCCTCCTCCAAGGGGGAGCACCCTATTATATATAATTTATTTATGGGGAGGTTTTTCAGGTGAAAGGTCGAATTCATTCTATCGAAACATGCGGAACCGTTGATGGTCCAGGTCTGCGTTATATCATTTTTATGCAAGGCTGCCCGCTCCGTTGCCAGTTTTGTCATAATCCAGATACATGGAAAATGGGTGATGGCAAGGAGATGACGGTGAATGAGCTCGTCACTGATATCAAAGACTATCTCCCCTTTTTTCAAGCATCCGGCGGGGGAGTTACCGTAAGTGGCGGCGAACCACTGCTGCACGTTAAGTTTCTAATAGCACTTTTTCGAGAACTAAGAGCTTTAGGCATCCATACTGCGATTGATACAGCTGGTGGCTGCTTTTCAAAATCCCCTGTCTTTTTGAAACAGCTTGATGAGCTGTTAGAACTAACTGAACTTATGCTTATGGACATAAAGCAAATCGATCCAATTAAACACAGGATTCTGACTGGTATGTCAAATGACCATATTCTCACACTTGCTCGCTATTTAGATAAAAAAGAAATTCCTGTCTGGATCCGCCATGTACTTGTTCCAGGGCATAGCGATAATGACGAGGACTTAAAGCAATTATCTGATTTCATTCATACATTAAATAATGTCGAGAAAATCGAGGTGCTGCCATATCATAAAATGGGCGTGTATAAGTGGGATGCACTCGGATTAGAATACCCGCTTGAGGGTATCGAACCGCCAACAGAAGCACGTGTTCAAAATGCGGTAGAAATTTTAAATATATAATAGAAAAAAGTCAGGTCCCTCCTTAGTAAAGAGCCCTGACTTTAACAACTAATCTATTTTTCAGGTAATACAGCATCCGTTGTCATCGTCCATTCATGTATCTCATATCCTCTTGCTCCTTGCACAACATATGGATCATTTTTTACAATTTCTTCAACTTCCTCGAAGCCCTCAGCAATGTAAATGACTAATCCGCCGGTTCCATCTGTAAAACGGCCTTTCGCAAAAACTTTCCCCTGTTCAGCTAACTTGCCTAGATAATCTAAATGATCTTGACGGTATTGCTGACTTTTCTCAGCATCCTTCATTGGTGATAATGCAGCATAATAGTTCATATGTATTCCCCTCCTCCTTTTTGGACTAGCATTATTATATCGTAATTTTCAAAGAGTTACATCATAAAAGGTTCTCTTAAAAGGGAGCCAATCCTTTTAAGAGAACCTTTCTATCATACTTTTATTTTGATATCGTATTTTCTCAGCCAATAATCAATTTGGCAAAGGTGTGCAATTAGCTGTGGGCCTCGCATCAGCTGACCATACCATGGATCCTTGAATTCCTTTCCTTCACTTTTGACAATTGCCTCCACCTTTTCACGTTTCATAAACTCAAATAATCGAGCATTTCGATCTGCTAAAATTGTCTCCATCCATGTCACAACTTGCTTTGTATATTCTGGCTGAAAGGTTCTTGGATATGGACTCTTTTTCCGATATAACACATCATCCGGGACAATGCCTTCTAGCGCCTTACGTAAAATTCCTTTTTCACGTCCGTCGAGATTTTTCATTTTCCACGGTATATTCCAGACATATTCCACAATCCGATGATCTGCATAAGGTACACGCACTTCCAAGCTGGCTCCCATACTCATGCGGTCCTTCCGATCCAGCAGCTGCGCCATAAACCACTGCATATTCAAATAAAAAAGTGCCCTGCGCATTGCATCCTCAGGTGCTTCACCATCCAATACTGGCGTTTCCAAAATGGTTTCCTGATAGCGAGACTGGACATAGCTTTTTAAGTCTAATTTTTTTTGCCATTCCGGATGGAGCAAATCGATTCGTGCATCTAAGGAACGCATCCAAGGAAAGCCATTTTCAGCGGTTGACAGATCATGGAACCACGGATAGCCGCCAAAGATTTCATCTGCACATTCACCCGATAACGCTACAGTTGTTTTTTCTTTGATCCGGCGACAAAACCAGAGTAAGGAAGAATCAATATCTGCTTGCCCTGGTTGATCTCGAACGTCTACCGCTTCCTTCAGTAAAGCTGCAAGCTCACGTCCAGAGATAATTTCATCGTGGTGATCTGTCGAGAATTCATTAACCATTCGATCTATCCATGGCTTATCACTCGAGGGCTGGAAGGAACTCGATTGGAAATGCTTATCATTTCCTTCATAATCTACTGAAAAAGTTGTTAATGTTCCCTTTCCTGTTTCTTTAAAATAATCTGCAGCAATTGCTGTAATTGCACTGGAGTCTAATCCACCAGATAAGAAGGTGGATACAGGAACATCTGCAACAAGCTGTCGCTGCACTGCATCAACAACTAACTCCCTTACTTTTTCTGCTGTAATTTCAAGTGAATCAATATGTGGTTTGCTAACCATGTTCCAATAACGCCATATCTTCAACCCATTTTTTGAAAAAATCAGCGAATGCGCCGCACGAAGTTCATGTATTCCTTTAAATAATCCGTGACCCGGCGTTCTTGATGGACCAAGTCCAAATATTTCCGAAATTCCTTCGCGATCAATTACTGATTCAACAGCATCATGAGCCAGAATTGCTTTCAATTCAGAACCAAAAATGAATTGTTCCTGCTTTTCACAAAAAAACAATGGTTTTACGCCCAAACGGTCCCTGGACATAAAAAGCTGTTCCTTTTTTTCATCCCATACACCGAATGCATAGATGCCATTGAGATAATGGACACAGTCTTCCTTCCATTCCAAGTAAGCCGTCAGCAATACCTCCGTATCGGATGCTGTCTGGAATACATAGCCTTTTTTAAGAAGTGTCTGACGTAATTCCTCCGTATTATACAGCTCTCCATTATAAACAATCGTATAAACAAAACCATTCTTTATTTTACTCATTGGCTGTTTCCCGCCTTCTAAATCAACAACCGACAGCCGCTTATGTCCAAAACCAGTATGTTTAAAGGTCCAATAATTTGTTTCATCGGGGCCTCGCAATGATAATGCAGCTGTCATTTTTTCCAAAACTGCCTGCCGTGTGTGCGCATGCCTCTTCCAGTCAACAAAGCCGGTTATTCCACACAAATGATGCCACCCTTTCCATTTACTTTTTTAAGTTTACTTCTCATCGTATGCGAAAAAGTTATTTATAATGATAATGAAGCTTCAAATAGTCCCTATCATGGATTAAGTTAAACTTAATGCCGAGTTAATGCATAATAAAAAACACCCAAAGAATTTAATCCTCGGGTGTTTCTTCACATGCATTATTCTACAACAGTAACGGTTTCTTTATTCCCTATAATTACTTTAGTCGTCATATCGATAAATAAGCCAGTTTCTATTACGCCTACAATTTGCTTCAATTGATTATTTAATTGGTCTGGATCCTGTATCTTTTTAAACGGACAATCCA
The DNA here is from genome assembly GCF_037963145.1 of Oceanobacillus sp. FSL K6-2867. NCBI lineage: Bacteria > Bacillati > Bacillota > Bacilli > Caryophanales > Bacillaceae > Oceanobacillus > Oceanobacillus sp. FSL K6-2867. The sequence continues at coordinate 3,514,044 of NZ_CP150144.1, read as the reverse complement.
ATATGTAATTTCCGTTATCAGTAACTAATATTTCATCTTCAGCCATACGAAGCTTAGGTACACAGCCAAGTTTTGAAATTTCATTTGCTGTTCGTTCCCATGCAAATGGGAGCACTTCGATTGGCAATGGGTATTCTCCCAAATGTGCAACCATCTTTGATTCATCAACAATAATAATTAATTCCTTAGCAGCCTGCGCTATTATTTTTTCCCGAAATAATGCAGCACCGCCACCTTTGATAAGTTGATGATTTTCGTCTACTTCATCCGCACCATCAATCGTCAAATCCAGCTCCCTCACTTCTCGAAAGTCTGTGAGTGGAACGCCGAATTCATTTGCCCATGTTGCAGTCTGTTTGGAAGACGGAATTCCTTCAATAGATAAACCGGATTTCACCAGTTCTCCAAGCTTTCGTACCATCCAATACACAGTCGAACCAGAACCAAGACCTACATTCATGCCATCTTTTACAAATTCTGCTGCCTTTTCCCCTACTGCTTTTTTCATTTGCTCTTGTTCCGTTAGCCTCATTTAAACCCCTCCTTGATTATTTCTCTATTCATCATTATAGCTTATTCGACTTGTCAGGCAAAATTAGGAGAACACTTTTATAAATATTCAATTTGCAAACTTTTGTAGCCAGATTAATAGATTTATGCATGCTTTAGCCATCCAGATTACGACCGAGAAAAGAAGACTCACCACAAGATGAGTCTTCTTAAAATTCTTATTCAGCTACAATTGGTTTTTCTTGCGTAACTGCAATATCATAACGATACATGTTTGTTCCATCACCGATATAGTAATTATGAACTCGATTATTTACAGGTACAAGTGCTGAACGGTAAACAGTCGGGAACACAGGAACTTCATCAATCATGAATTGCTGCCACTCATTATATACTTTTTGACGATTCTCTAGTTCAAATGCATCCTCCGAAACACCAGCAGACATTAATTCATCATTTTTATCACTTGAATAACGTGAGAAGTTGAAGATCGCATCTCGACCATATAATCCCCTAGGATCTACATCGATTCCAACGCCCCAAGCTGCTGCATAAACGTCAACCTCTGGATCATCATCTCCATTTTGACCGATACGGTCATAAAATGAATTAAATTCTTGTAAACGACCATCTAAAAGCTGTACTTTTAATCCAACTTGTTCCCAAGCCTGAATGTAATATTGTGCTAATGGTTCTGCAACTTCATCACCTGACATCGATGCAAAATTAATAACAAGCTCTTCCCCATCAGGTGTCTCACGCAAGTTATCACCGTTTACGTCTACATAACCAGCCTCATCCAAAAGTTGTTTTGCTTTTTCTGGATCATATGGTACACCTGGGTTTGATTCATCATGGAATTCTGGATGTGACGGCGGAATAAGTGTTGTTGCATTCCAACGCAGACCATTATAGAATCGTTCGCCTACAGTAGTGTTATCTACTGCATGCCACATCGCTTTACGTAAATTAACATCAGCCATTTTGGCATCAGGATCTGTTACAACTTGACCTTTTTCTTTATCCCACGTACCTAATTTAAATCCGATATACGAATACGAACGGTCAATCATCCCTAAATATTCCACATTAGACATTTCTGCATTGTCTGGGAATTGATCCACCGGGAATGAGCTAACTGTATCAACACCGCCAGATTCAAGCTCCTGAACAATTACATTTGGATTAATTACTTTTACCGTAACACCATCCAGATTTGGCTCACCTCTCCAGTAATCTTCATTCTTAACCATCGTTACGGATTCACCAGGTACAATGCTTTCTACTTTAAATGGTCCAAATCCTATTGGATTTTCACGTACTTCTTTAGATGCAGACATTTCCGCAACTTCCATATCACCGAAAATATGCTTCGCTAACGGATATGTCCAGATGCTGCCAGTTACTAATGAAGGTGTTGCTTGGATATAGGTGATCTCCAATGTTTTATCGTCAATGACTTTAATACCTGAAATCGTATCTGCTTCACCAGCATGGTACTCTTCCATTCCCTCAATATTAGTAAAATCTGAACCATATCGTGGACCATCATAATCTGGATGTCCTATTACTTCATGTGCAAACAACCAATCCTCAGCAGTGACAGGCTCGCCATCATGCCAGTTTACATTATCACCTATCGTGAATGTGAAAACATGCCCATCCTCACTGATTTCATACGTTGCCGCACCATCATTTGTATATACATAGTTTTCATCCCAAGTTAATAAAGCCTCATCAAACCATTCTAAGATTTGAGCATCAGGATCTCCCGAGTAAAAATTCCAATTTAGTGTACCTTCAAAAGCAGTGTCAGTAACTAAACCGAAATTAAGTGTCCCTCCTTCAATTGCTTCCCCTTCATTTGTCTTAATTTTGCTGAAGTCTTCAATTGAGTAGAGTTCACCTTCTCCTCCCCCTTCAGTCTCTGCTGAACCTTCTGAATCAGAGCCACTATCAGTTCCCTCACTTTGTCCATCATCAGAGTCCCCGCTACAAGCAGCTAACGCAACTAAAAGAACCAGCATCAGCGCTAATAACGCCTTCATAAGATTTGACCTACCCATAACTCTAACCTCCCCTTTTTTAAAAAGCTTTTTTCTTTATTTCAGTAAAAAACTGAAATTATATATCTAACATTAATACGAATAAAACGCATTAATGTAGGTATCCAAATACAATTATTATTAGCCTCTTCGCTGTCTAGCGTCAGTAGCACGCTTTAATGCCTGACCGACATTATTTATAGCAAGCATCAATATCAAAATAAGTATTGCAGCTGGCAGCCAAATCCACCATCTGAATTCAAGTGTTTGAGGGTTTCTGGCATAACTAATAAGTGTGCCTAGACTGGGTGTGCTTTCGGGAAAACCAAATCCTAAGAATGAAAGCCCAGACTCAATTCCAATATTTGCTGCTAAATTTAATGTCATTGTAACGATAATGATGGAACTTAAGTTTGGCAAGACTTGTGTAAACATAATTTTAAAATTAGAAGATCCTAATGTTTTAGAAGCGTGAACATAATCCAGTTCTCTTTCCTGCAGTGCTTTCGACCGGATAAGTCTAGCGATTCCCATCCACAAAAAGGACGACATGATGAGTGAAAAAGACCAAATACTATAATCAGACACAATGGTTACAAAAACAATAACAATCATTAATGTAGGCAAAACCATAAAAAAGTCTACTAACCGCATTGCCGCATTATCAATATGACCACCAAAGTAACCTGAAACCAATCCTAGTAAAATCCCAATTGTTCCTGATATTAAGGTAACTAATATACCGATAGATAATGAGTTTCTCGTTCCAATAAGTAATTGACCAAAGACATCACGCCCGCCATAATCTGTACCTAATAAAAATTGCTCATTTGGAGGTTCATGTATTGCAAATAAATCAACCTTTACAATTTCTGACTGATTCAAAAACAATGAAATACCATAGACAAATATACAGGTAAGCACCAACAGGATTAATGATATTAACGCAACTTTATCTTTAACAATTTCCCTCCATAATATTGAAAAGCCAGAGGGACTTCTAACCTGATCAGACGCCTGAACGTCTGCGTTAACCTTATTCATTTCCATTTTAAATCACCTCAGTGTCTCTCGGATTCTACTTAATACGTATCCTCGGATCAACGATACTTAGAATAATATCAGAAAGTAAAGCACCTAATATGGCGGCAATACCAAAAATTAATACAACTGAAGTTACGACACTGTAATCTCGTAAAAGTACCGAATCAAGGAATAATTTCCCCATTCCTGGAAAAGAAAATATACTTTCAACAAATACAGATCCTCCGATTAACCCTGAAATTTCATACCCAAAAAATGCAGCAATCGGCAATAACGAATTCCTGAAAATATGGCGATTATATACCCTTGATTCAGGAGCACCCTTAGCTCTCGCAGTTACAATAAAGTCTTTCTGTTTCGTATCAATTATTTCACTTCGTAAATATTGAACAGTGGAAACTGTCGTAATGACCGCCATTGAAAATGCAGGCAGCAATAAATGTTGTAACTTACTTAAAAAATACTCAAATGTACCTGGAGTTAATCCAGGTGCAACACTTCCGCCTGTCGGAAACCAGCCAAAATGAAAACCGAACACCCAAACCATCAATAAGGCAGTAATAAAGAGCGGAGCTGCAAATCCGATATAGGTATAGCCTGTAATCGCACGATCCAGCCAGGTATCGTTCCAGCGTCCACTTATAATACCCAACGGAATCGCCATTGCATATGTAAAAATCAATGTAAGTAGAGACAGCCAGAATGTGTTGATCATCCGTTGTTCAATCAGTTCAGATACAGGCATCTTATATCGGAATGATTGTCCAAAGTCCCCTTGTACGACTCCTTTAACCCAGTCGGTGTACTGAACATACCATGGATCGTTAAGCCCTAATCGCTCGCGCTGCTCTTCTATTGCTACTGGATCGATATTTGGATCTATCAAGCCAGTAAGAGCGTCACCAGGCATCATTTGTGCTAAAATAAAAATAATGACACTTAAAATAACAATTTGAGGGAATGTTACAAATAGTCGTCTAACAATAAACTTCCACATAGAATCAACCTCTCTTTGGCAAAGCAACTTTATGGGTGTCAGATATCGATTGCAAGCTGTATGCTAGCCCTTCTTGATCAAAATAATCATTATAGGATTGGTTATATTCTTTTTGTACTTCCTGACGATATTGATATTGCTTTTCCCGCATTCTCGGATTTATATCTGGAATTGCAGCAACGAGACGTTTTGAATAAATATGATGAGGGTTGGTAAAGATTTCATCGTTTGTCCCTTCTTCCACATACCGTCCTTTATACATAATGCCAATATGATCACACATATGTTTAATGATTCCTAAATCATGACTAATCAGCAAATATGTCAAGTTAAGCTGGTCTTGAATTTCCCGCATAAAATTGAGTACCTGGGCTTGAACAGAAACATCCAATGCTGATACAGGCTCATCAGCAATGATCAATTTTGGTTTTAAAGCTAATGCCCTTGCAACTCCAATCCGTTGTCTTTGGCCACCAGAGAATTGATGCGGATATTTCAATATACTCTCTGGACTTAATCCAACAAGCTCAAGCAAGTCCTGTACTTGCTTTTTCTCTTCCTGTTTAGATAGGTTTTCGAAATTACGCAAAGGCTCTGCAATAATATCAAGGACACGCTTTTTGGGATTCAAAGACGAATAAGGATCTTGGAAAATCATTTGAATATCTCTTCGCAAATCCTTTGTTTTGCTTTTCATGGATGTAATATCTTTGCCTTCAAATAATATTTGACCAGAAGTTACATGTTCTAACCCGATGATCGCTCGTCCAGTTGTTGATTTTCCTGAACCCGATTCCCCTACAAGACCATATGTTTTACCTTGCTCCAGCGAAAATGAAACGCCATCAACCGCTTTTATATGGCCAATGGTACGATTGAAAATTCCACCTTTAATAGGAAAATATACCTTTAAATCGTTAACCTCAAGAAACCCCATTCTTCTCATCCTCCTTACTTTCATCAGAGAAGTAAAAATGCGCATGACATGTGCACCTTACAAAATGTCCTGGTTCAACCTCATGCAGTACAGGTTTTTCTTCATGGGCAGAGGCATCAATCCAAGGTATTCTTGCTGCAAAACGGCACCCTTCACGCGGTAAATTTTTTAACGACGGGACAATCCCTTGAATCACATGAAGCTTGTCTTGTCCTTCCGTTGGTACTGAATTCAGTAATGATTTTGTATAAGGATGTAATGGATTTTCAAACAATGTATGTACTTCAGCAATTTCAACAATTTGTCCTGCATACATAACAGCCACCCGATCGGCCATTTCTGCAACAACACCGAGATCATGTGTAATTAAAATAATCCCAGCATGCATTTCTTCTTTTAATTTGCGAATTAAATCCAGAATTTGGGCTTGAATCGTTACATCAAGTGCTGTAGTCGGCTCATCGGCAATTAGTAATTCTGGTTTATTCGAAATGGCAATCGCTATAACAACCCGCTGCCGCATTCCTCCGGATAATTCATGGGGGAATTGCTCATATACATATTCCGAACGTGGAATTCCTACTAAATTTAATAATTCTATAACTCTTATTTTACGTTGTTTCTGTGACATTCTTGGATTATGCAAAAGCAATGCTTCTCCAATCTGTTCGCCAATTTCCATTAGCGGATTTAATGCTGTCAGTGGGTCTTGGAAAATCATTGCCATGTCATCTCCGCGCAATTTATTTAAATTAGCGGTTGGCATATTTACAATGTCCTGGTCATTGAGCATAATACTTCCTTCTATTTTTGCACGATTGTGGAGTCTCATTATCGAGAATGCAAGTGCGCTCTTTCCTGATCCTGATTCTCCAACAATGCCTAATACTTCGTTTTTATTTAATGTTAATGTCACATCATCCACTGCAGCATAATAATCATCACCGATGCGGAATGAGGTTGATAGGTTTTTAATTTCCAATAATTTATTACTCAAATTAATCCCCCTAATGCATTAATTTACCTCAACTATGAAGTACGATCGTTATAAAGAAGCTACATGGTACGTAAAGAATTAATTAGTCTACCAACTTCTAAACTGAAGGTTCTGATAATTATTCACAAAATAAACAGTCCTCTTACACTGATACAGACTGTCTAACTATTTTGTAATTATTTTCAGCTTATTGTCTTCTATGATTTTTCTATTCTTAATAAATGGCTGGACAATTCATCTAAATTAGGAAAACTCAGAATTGGTTTTTCGGAAATTTTGTATTCTCCGAAATCAAATCGTAAATAATTCTTAATATATTAGAAAATTATAAGTGAATATTTTTATAAAAGCAATATCTTTTGATAAAAATTAACAGTTAAATTTTCTGATTATTTCCGTTATTAAAAATATAACTATAGTTAAAGCCTTTAGTAGCAAGAGTTTGTCAGTTATGAAATAAATTATTTTTCCTATTAATATTTTTCACGTTATATGAAAAATTATAGTATTTATAGCTAATTTTGACGATAAACCAAATTGACTAAATCGTTTATTTTTCCATATAATCTGACAAACTTCTGTAAATCAATAATTGTACTCGCTTACTATTTTTCACGGAAACGGAAAAAAAGCCTCTTGAAAAAATTATTCAAGAAGCTTTTTTCTTATAATGCCATGTAAGCTTTTTCTTTTTTTGGGGTTTTTTGTTCGGCAAGCTGCTGTATGTTGGACATTGCACCAATATCCAAATTCCCTCCACTTACAATCACACCGCAGTGCCTTGATTTTATTTTATCATTATGGGCGAATAAGGCTGCCAAAGCAGCTGCTCCCGCTCCTTCCATTAGTGTTTTATTTCGTTCGAGCATATACACAATGGCTGAAGCAATTTGCTCATCCGTTACTGTAACAATATCGTCTACATACTCCCTGATAATTGGCAAGGTTAAGCTCCCTGGCTCTTTGACAGCAATTCCCTCTGCAATTGTGGAAACCCTGCTCGACTTCTTCAGTTCATTAGAATGAAAGCTTTCATAAATTGCTGGCGCCCCTTCTGCTTGAACACCAATTATTCTCATATTCCGGTTCACATGTTTGGCTGCGACAGCAATACCGCTAATTAATCCTCCCCCACCAATAGGGACGAGGATCGTATCCATTCTATCTTCTTGTCTGAGCATTTCCATGGCAATGGTTCCCTGACCCGCCATAATATCGTAATCATCAAACGGATGGATATAAACAGCACCAGATACCGATTGATGTTCAATGGAAGCTTGATATGCTTCTTGGAAGCTCTCACCTATTAATACTACTTCAGCACCATAATTTCTAGTTGCATTCACTTTTGCCAATGGTGTTCCTTCTGCCATAAAAATGGTTGCCTTCACACCGAGTTTCGCCGCGGCATGTGCTACACCTTGGGCGTGATTTCCCGCAGATGCAGTGATTACACCTTTAGCAAGCTGTTCTTTTGACAGCTGCATCAGCTTAAAGCTTGCTCCACGAAATTTAAATGCCCCTGTTTTTTGCTGATTTTCCATTTTGCAATAGACGTGTTTTCCTACTATATTATCTGTCGTATGTGATGTTAATAATGGTGTACGATGAACAATGGGGGTCAGCCGCTTCATTGCATGGTAGACCTTATCACCGTTTAAGAAATCCCCAAGACCATTCACTCCTTCTTCTCATTCAAATTCAATTAATTTCTGCTAGCTTCATATTCTGCAATTTTATCTTCTTGAAGCAAGGTTAAGGCAATATCATCCCAGCCATTCAACAGCTTTTCCTTATGATATTCAGGGATATCAAAAGTTATGACATTCCCTTTATCATCTGAAATCTGTTGATTTCGTAAATCAACATGCAAAACAAATTGAGAATCTGCTGCTTCCTGCATCCATTCATGAAGTTGCTCTTCTTCCATTTTAATCGGAATAATTCCATTTTTCAATGCATTATTATAGAAGATATCAGCAAAACTTGGGGCAAGAATCACCTTGAAACCAAAGTCTGTCAGTGCCCATGGTGCGTGTTCTCTTGAAGACCCACAGCCAAAATTCTCACCCGCCAGCAAAATAGATGCGTTTTTGTATTGCTGCTGATTTAATGTAAAGTCTTCTCTTGGATTACCGTCATCATCAAATCGCCAGTTATAAAATAAAAACTTTCCAAAACCTGTACGCTCAATTCGTTTTAAAAATTGTTTTGGTATGATTTGGTCAGTATCCACATTTGATCTGTCTAACGGATATACTAATCCTTTATGCTCTTGAATTGCTTCCATTGTGCATCATCTCCTAGCTTGGTACTCCTGCAAAATTACGTACATCTACAAATCGTCCTTCAATTGCTGCGGCGGCTGCCATCTCAGGACTAACAAGATGTGTACGTGCGCCATTACCTTGTCTTCCTTCAAAATTACGGTTGGAAGTAGAAGCACAGCGCCCTCCAGCTGGAACAATATCATCATTCATTCCAAGACACATACTGCAACCGGAATCTCTCCATTCGAATCCTGCTTCTGTAAATACTTTGTCCAAGCCAGCTTTTTCAGCTTGTAATTTTACACTAAAGGAACCAGGAACGACGATCGCTTTAATATGATCCTTAACTTTTCTGCCTTTCACAATAGCTGCTGCTTTCTCTAAGTCACTTAATCTTGAATTTGTACATGATCCGATAAACACATGATCGATTTCAATAGTAGTAATTGGTTGATTTTCTTCCAGCCCCATATATTCAAGAGCTCGTTTCACATCTTCTTGATGATCCGATTCGGCAACAACCGGTGTACTCCCACCAACAGGTACACACATTCCTGGATTTGTCCCCCATGTAACCTGTGGTTCAATTTCATCAGCATGAATGGTTACTGTGTGATCATAAGCAGCACCTTCATCTGTTGCTAAAGCAAGCCATTCTTCTGCTGCTTTATCGAATGCATCTCCTTTAGGAACATATTCCCGCCCCTCTAGATAATCAATCGTTTTCTGGTCCGGGCTGATTAATCCAGCCCTTGCACCTGCTTCAATGGACATATTACAAATAGTCATTCTGCCTTCCATCGGCAAATTACGAATTGCCTCACCTGTATATTCCATGATATATCCTGTACCAAAGCGAACGCCGAATTTTCCGATAATAGCGAGAATTAAATCCTTTGCGGTTACACCTGGACCGAGATCACCAATTACTTTAACATTCAATGATTTTGGGCGCTCTTGCCAAATCGTCTGAGTTGCAAGTACATGCTCAACCTCACTCGTACCAATTCCAAAAGCTAATGCACCAAATGCACCGTGTGTAGAAGTATGACTATCCCCACATACGATTGTTTTCCCCGGCTGTGTCAACCCCAGCTGTGGCCCGATTACATGAACAATCCCTTGGTCTGGATGAAACATATCTGCAAGCTTGATTCCAAAATCGGCACAATTCTGCTTTAATGTCTCCATTTGCTTCTTTGAAATCTTATCTTTGACAACTTGTCGATTTATAGTTGGCACATTGTGGTCCATTGTCGCAAATGTCAAATCCGGTCGACGAACCTTTCGATTATTCATTCTTAAACCTTCAAAGGCCTGTGGTGAAGTTACTTCATGAACAAGGTGCTGGTCGATATATAGAAGGTCAGGCTTTCCTTCTTCATGGTGTACCACATGTTTCTTCCATATTTTGTCAATGATTGTTTCCGGTTTTCCCATTTCCTAACACCTCACCCTTTAATTGCATCCACTTCTTCAAACATACATATTGCAAATTGAATCTGAAATACTTTTCGTTGTTAAATTTTCTAGTACAATTTCAGTTATTTTCTTAGTTCCTACCTGTTTCCCGTTTTGAATCTGTAAATCTGCCGTATGGTATCCTTGTTCGAGACATTCATTTACCGCTCTTTCAATTTCTGCCGCTTCCTCTTCCAATCCAAAAGAGAAACGCAGCATTAATGCCGCAGATAAGATCATACCAAGTGGATTTGCAATTCCTTTTCCTGCAATATCAGGAGCAGATCCGTGAACTGGCTCATACATCCCAACACCATCTGTCCGAAGACTGGCGGATGGCAGCATGCCAAGTGATCCAGTTAATACAGAAGCCTCGTCACTTAAAATATCTCCAAATAGATTTTCTGTTACAATGACATCAAATTGATTTGGTTGTGTGATCAATTTCATTGCAGCTGCATCTACAAGTAAGTGCTCAACCGTAACATCTGGGTATTCCTGCTTTTTTTCCTCAACAATTTCGCGCCACATGCGACTGGATTCTAACACATTTGCTTTATCAACAGAAGTTAAGTGCCCCTTTCTGATTCTTGCACTTTGGAAGCCTTTTTCAATAATTCGTTCCATTTCTGTTCGCTTGTAATAGAGTGTATCGACGACCGCAGTGCCATTTTCACGTCGTTCGCTCGGTTCACCAAAGTATAGCCCGCCAGTTAATTCGCGAATAATTAATATATCACTATCTTTTATAATCTTTTCTTTTAATGGAGAAGCATGCAGCAAAGGTGAAAATCCTTTAACAGGACGAATATTTGCGAATAATCCAAGTGCTTTACGAATACCTAATAAACCTTTTTCTGGTCTTAGATGAACCGGGTTAGAATCCCATTTTGGACCTCCAACTGCACCAAGCAAAACCGCATCAGCGTTTTTACAAGCTTGTATTGTATTGTCTGGTAATGGCGTATTATGCGTATCAATCGCACTTCCGCCAATTGCATGTTCTTTAAACGTAAATTGATGGCTATATTCCGCAGCAATTGCCTGTAATACAGCTTTAGCAGAATCCATAATTTCTTTCCCAATACCATCACCAGGAAGTAAAATGATTTGCTTATTCATACACGAGGTCCTCCTTTTTCGAAGTATTTTCAATAAAGCTCACGCCCGATTTACTTTACCGAAGTAGCACCGGGCGCTTGCGCTTTTGGTTATTTTACAAGTTCTTTCTTTTCTATTGTTTTCACTTTAATAATATAACGGTTTACTGCGTTCAAGAATGCTGATGCAGATGCTTGCAGTACGTCCTGGGCTGAACCTCTTCCATTTACGGTTTCACCATTTACTATTAATTGAACATGTGATTCTGCTAATGCATCCTTCCCTCCACCAACTGAGTTCAATTGATAGTCAACTAGTTTTACATCCTCTGCAACTAAACTATCAATGGTTTGATACAACGCTTCAACACTGCCCGGGGCAGAGCAAGAATTCTCGATAGTCTCACCAGCCGGGGTTTGCAAAACGACAGTTGCTGTCGGTACATTCTCTGTTCCGTACTGTACTTGGAAGTTTTGTAACTGATACTTGCTCACTGCTGAAGAATCTGTTTTGACTTCCATTGCAATTGTGTATAGGTCATCATCTGTAACTTCTTTCTTATGATCTGTAAGCTTTTTAAATTGATCAAAGGCTTGCTTTAATTCATCCTCTGTAAATTCAATTCCAAAGTCTTTAACGCGATCTTTAAACGCATGGCGTCCAGAATGTTTACCTAAAAATAGATTGTTCGAGCTGACTCCAACCATTTCCGGGGTAATAATTTCATAAGTTTCCGCATTTTTCAGAACGCCATCCTGATGAATTCCAGATTCATGTGCAAATGCATTTCTTCCTACAATTGCTTTATTTGCCTGCACATACATACCAGTAAGCTTGGAAACAAGGTCACTCGTACGCTTAATTTCATTTAACTTCAACCCAGTTTCATACGGATAAAAGTCTGAACGAATTTTTAAAGCAACTGCAAGCTCCTCCAAGGAAACATTTCCAGCACGCTCACCAATTCCATTAATTGTACCCTCTACTTGGGTCGCGCCATTTTCCACAGCCGCTATGGAGTTTGCCACTGCCAATCCAAGATCATTATGACAATGACAGGATAATGCAACTTGATCAATGTTCGGCACTGTTTCGCGGATAAAACGGAATAATTCACCATATTCTTTAGGTGTTGTATAACCAACTGTATCTGGCAGATTGATGACCGTCGCACCCGCTTCAATAACCTTTTCAATGATTTGAGCAAGAAAGTTCCAGTCTGAACGCGTTGCATCTTCAGCAGACCATTCAACATCTGTAAATTTTTCCTTTGCATATCTGACCATCTCAACTGCTTTTTCCACAACTTCATCCGGAGACATTTTCAGTTTATAATTCATATGAATCGGTGATGTAGCAATGAAGACATGAATTGCAGGCTTCTCTGCATTCTTCAATGCGTCCCAGGCAATGTCAATATCGGATTTCACCGCTCTCGCCAGCGCAATAACCGATGTATTCTTAATTGTATCCGCGATTGCTTTTACAGCCTCAAAATCACCCTTGGAGGAAGCAGGGAATCCTGCTTCCATCCGGTCAACACCAAAGCGTTCAAGCTGTCTTGCGATTTCCATTTTTTCCTGTTTATTCAAGTTAACCCCTGGAGATTGCTCACCGTCTCTTAGTGTCGTGTCAAAAATCTTAATTTGTGACATGAACTTTCACGTCCTTCTGTTTTGATTTAACGGATTGTTTAACAAAAGGCATTAAGTCACGGAGCTCCCTTCCAACAGTCTCAATTTGATGTTTATTTTCTTGATTATTAATCGCATTAAATTGTGGGCGTCCAGCCTGGTTCTCAAGAATCCAGCCTTTAGCGAATTTACCATCTTGAATGTCTGTCAGAACGTCTTTCATACGTGCTTTTGTTTCTTCATTTACAACACGCGGTCCTGATACAAAGTCGCCCCATTGTGCTGTATCAGAGATAGAATAGCGCATGTTTTCCAATCCGCCTTCATATAGAAGATCAACAATCAGTTTCATTTCATGCATACATTCAAAATAAGCAACTTCCGGCTGATAACCAGCTTCTACCAATGTTTCGAAACCAGATTTAATCAGGCTTGTAACCCCACCGCAAAGTACTGCTTGCTCACCGAACAAATCTGTTTCAGTTTCTTCTTGGAAACTCGTTTCCAAAACTCCTGCTCTCGCTGCTCCAATTCCTTGTGCGTATGCTAATGCAAGATTTTTTGCATTACCTGTTACATCTTGATACACACCATATAGAGCTGGTACTCCTGCACCTTCTTCATATGTTCTTCTTACAAGGTGTCCAGGTCCTTTCGGAGCTACTAGAAATACATCTACATCAGATGGAGGTACAATTTGTGAAAAATGAATATTGAATCCATGTGCAAATACAAGCGCATTACCGGCCTTTAGATTCGGTTTAATGCTTTCTTCGTAAACCTTTTGCTGCATTTCATCTGGAAGTAGGATCATTACAACGTCCGCTTGTTCAACAGCTTCCGCTACTGAATATACATTAAAACCATCTTCTTCTGCTTTAGCTTGAGATTTTCCTGGTCTTAAACCAATAACAACATCATAACCACTTTCACGAAGATTCAATGCATGTGCATGCCCTTGTGAACCATATCCTACAACTGCAATTTTCTTTCCTTGTAATACCTCTTTTTGAATGTCTTTTTCATAAAGTACTTTAGCCATTAATATCTTCCTCTCATTATTAGAATTTTTATTAGTAAAGTATAAATACTTACCACACATTTTAATTATAGACTCCATTTTTTAAAGAATCAGTCTATTGTAGTTTGTTTTTAATTTAGATGGATAACGAATTAAGTTCTGTTACCTGTTCTGGCTGCTGCCCTCTTAAAAATGCAGTAACACCTGTTTTCGTTAATTCCTTTATGCCATATGGTCTGAGCAAGGCAATCAGTGCATCTACCTTATCTGGACGCCCCGTAACCTGTATGATTAAGCTATCCTTGCTTACATCAATGACAGATGCTCTAAACGGAGTGATAATTCCTTGAATTTCGGCACGTGTCTGCCCGCTGCTAACTACCTTTATGAGTGCTAACTCTCTGGCAACCATTGCTTTATCCGTTATGTCGGATACTTTTAATACATCGATTTGTTTGTTTAATTGCTTTGTCAGCTGTTCTAATTTTTGATCATCACTGACTTCCACCACAAATGTCATCTTTGAGATACCTTCCATTTCAGAAGCTCCAACAGATATACTTTCAATGTTAAATTGACGTTTGTTCAACATTCCGGTAATCCGGTTCAGAACCCCTCCACGGTCCTGAACCGTAGCAGTTATAATACGTTTCATTTTGTCACCCCAACCATCTCATGAATTCCTTTTCCTGGTGCAATCATCGGATAAACACAAGTTTGGCGAACAACACGGAAGTCTGCAACAACTGGACCATCATATTCGAAGATGTCTTGTAATGCCTGAATTACATCTGCTTCTCTATCAATTTTCATACCGCGGACTCCATAGCTTTCTGCCAATTTAACGAAGTCCGGGTTTTCTGAAAACAATGATTCTGAATAGCGTTCTTCGTAAAAGCTTTCTTGCCATTGTCGCACCATACCTAATGCCTCGTTATTAACGATGATAACCTTCACCGGAAGTTTTCTTTCTTTGATAACAGATAATTCCTGCAGCGTCATTTGGAATCCGCCGTCACCAACAATTGAAACTACTAAATCATCTGGTCTTCCCAACTGTGCGCCAACTGCTGCCGGAAAGCCGAAGCCCATCGTGCCGAGCCCACCTGATGTTACCCAATTATTTGGCTTATCGAATTTATAGAATTGCGCTGCCCACATTTGATGCTGACCTACATCGGTAGTAACAATCGCCTCACCATTGGACAGGTTGTAAATTTGTTCAATCAGCCATTGTGGTGAGATTAGTGCATCCTGACGTTCATACCACAGTGGATAATCGTGTTTATTTTGGGATAGTTTCTCAAACCACTCGAAGTTATTTTGCATTTCAATTTTGCTGTTTAGTAACGCAATCAAAGTTTTCTTCGCATCAGCTACTACTGGAATATCTGTTTTAATATTTTTTCCAATCTCTGCTGGATCAATATCAATATGTGCTACTTTTGCGTTTGGAGCAAAGTCAGCTATTTTTCCGGTTAATCGATCATCGAACCTTGCGCCGATATTAATCAATAAATCACATTCGTAAATTGCCATGTTCGCTGTATATGTTCCGTGCATCCCTGCCATGCCCAGTGAAAGTTCATTCGTACCAGGGAAAGTCCCTAAACCTAGCAATGTGGTTGTAACAGGAAGCTTATATTTTTCAGCAAATTGCTTTAGTTCTTCTGAAGCATCTGCAAACAATGTACCTGCACCTGCTAGCAGCAGTGGACGCTTTGCACGACTTAAGGCTTCTGCGAGTTTAACAATCTGTAATGGATTTGGGTTAATTGTCGGCTGATAACCTGGTAAATAAAAATCATCTTCAAAATCATTTATCGTTATATTGGCTGAAATATTCTTCGGTATATCGATTACGACTGGTCCCGGCCTTCCAGTTGTTGCGATATGAAATGCCTCTTTAACAATTCTTGGCAAATCTGAAACATCGTTAACCTGATAGTTATATTTGGTAATCGGAGTTGTTATCCCCATTACGTCTGCTTCCTGGAAAGCATCTGTCCCAATTACATTTTTAGCTACCTGACCAGTAAAGATTACGAGCGGTAGTGAATCCATCATCGCATCCGTAATACCAGTTATTAGATTTGTTGCACCTGGACCTGAAGTTGCTAACACAACACCAGGTTTGCCAGTAACCCGTGCATAGCCTTCAGCCGCATGAATTGAACCTTGCTCATGGCGGGACAATACATGTTTAAAAGGCGTGTCATTGCGATACAATGCATCATAAATCGGTAATACAGCCCCACCCGGATAACCAAAGATGGTGTCCACATTGGCATCAACTAACGTTTTAATTAATAAATCAGCACCTGTTATCAACTTTCCCTTCATTTCCACTTCTTGACTAGCCTCAACTTTCACTACTGCTACCTCCTCAATTTACCTTATTTTTTAGAAAACTCAGCCTTTGTTGCACTTATGCAGGAAGTGAATTTCCCTTCAAGTAAAAAAGACCCTTCTCTCCCCTATAATCTGCATAATATCAGAATTATTGGGGAGAAAAGAGTCCTCTTTTCACGGTACCACCCATGTTCATAGCATCCTCACGAATACTACCTCGGCAGGCTGATAATCAGCCCACTTGGATAACAGGTACAAGAAATTGCACCTGACCGAATCTAATAGAAGCATCGTTCTTACACTCCGTTCAAAACGGCACTCAGAGAAGATGTCAGAACAATATGTACTTCTGGGCTTCCAGCAACCCCAGCTCTCTGTGAATACATGTGGCATGTTCCTTTTTTCTCGTCATCGAGTTATTGTATTTAGTTTTAAATCAACAGTTATAAGATTAAGAAAATTCATAGTAACAACCAAAATGCGTTATTCAGAAAAATAGGTTTGTTAATTGAATTCTTGATATTGCGGTCAATCATATAATGTTTTTCGAGAAGAGTCAAGGGGTTTTAAAAAGTTTTTAGATAATTTCATTTAATCTATTTCCTTGTATCCGTTTACAAAGTTGAAGCCCCATAGTCTAATAGATTTTAAATTTTTTCTTAGAAAATTTGTCATTTCAATGCCTTTTAGGCAAATGATTTTCTTTCACTTATGCAGATAGATATAATTTCTCTTTTTTCTGCCTGCTAAAAAAACGAGCATCTGTTATCTAAACAGACGCCCGCAATGAATTATCTATTCAAGTAATCTGTTACAGCACCTTTGGAAGAACAGGAAACATTATGTGCATATTTGCCGAGTATCCCTTTACTGTATAACGGTGGAGCTACCCAGTCTATACGACGTTTTTCCAGTTCTGTTTCAGAAAGATCGACGGAAATCAATTTTTCACTCGAATCAATTGTTACCATGTCACCTTCTTGCAAGAGCGCAATTGGACCGCCTGCTTGTGCTTCTGGCGATATATGTCCGACTACCAGACCATGGGTGCCGCCTGAGAATCTGCCATCGGTTAGCAAAGCAACAGACTCTCCCATTCCTTTACCAACGAGAATACTAGATATGGAAAGCATTTCAGGCATACCTGGTCCGCCTTTTGGACCCACATATCGAATTACAAGAACGTCGCCATCATTGATTTCGTTCGCCATAACGGCTGCAGTCGCTTCTTTTTCGGTATCGAATACACGTGCCGGTCCTGTATGCCGTGTGACTTTCACCCCTGATACTTTTGCAACCGCTCCTGTTGGCGATAAGTTCCCTTTTAAAACAATTAATGGTCCATCTTTACGTTTTGGATTTTCAAAAGGCATAATGATTTCCTGACCATCTGCAAGTGATGGTGCATCGGCAAGATTTTCAGCAATCGTTTTTCCTGTTACTGTTAAACAGTCTTCATGCAGATAACCGTTTTCAAGAAGCAGCTTCATAACTGCTTGCACCCCACCTGCTCGATGCAAGTCTTGCATCACAAAGCGCCCACTAGGTTTCAAATCTGCAAGATGCGGCACTTTTTCCTGCATTCGATTAAAGTCATCAATTGTTAAATCTACTTCCGCTGCATGAGCAATTGCAAGCAAGTGAAGAATTGCATTGGTCGATCCACCAAGTGCCATTACAACTGTAATCGCATTTTCAAATGCTTCTTTTGTCATAATATCTTTTGGAAAAATATTATTTTCCAACATGGAATAAACAGCTTGTCCAGCAGCTTTTACATCTTCTTCTTTCTCTTTCGACTCTGCTGGATTGGAAGAACTTCCTGGAAGACTCATTCCCATTGCCTCTACGGCCGAAGCCATTGTATTAGCGGTGTACATCCCTCCACATGCACCAGCACCAGGGCATGCACTGCATTCAATTGCTTTTAGTTCGTTATCATCAATATCACCATTGTTATGCTTACCAACGCCTTCAAACACTGAGACGATGTCAATGTCTTTTCCCCGATGTGTTCCAGGTGCGATTGTTCCGCCATAAACAAAAACAGACGGTACATTTGAATTGGCGATTGCAATCATGCATCCCGGGATATTTTTGTCACAAGCACCAATTGCCACAAGACCATCTAAGTTCTCCGCTCCGACAACCGTTTCAATCGAATCAGCTATCACATCACGGCTTGGCAAAGAATATCGCATTCCTTGTGTCCCCATTGAAATTCCATCGGATACTGTTATCGTATTAAAAATCAATGGAACACCACCAGCTTCTCGCACTCCTTTCTTAGCACGGACAGCCAGATCATCAATATGAATATTGCATGGTGTTACTTCTGCCCAAGTACTTGCTACACCAACCATTGGTTTTTTAAAATCTTCATCCGAAACACCAACAGCCCGTAACATCGCACGATTTGGGGCCCGCATTGTTCCGTCAAAAGCATTACTGTTTATACGCAAATCCTTACTCATTTGAAAATACCACCTTTCTTTCGGACTATTATATGATTAATCAATCTATACTTCAATGAAATTGTTAAAATAAACAGAATGTTCATCACACCGGAGTTCTAAGTTAGAAAATGATAAATTAATCACAGATCCAACTACATAAATACATAAAGCGATTACATTTATTCCGGTTATTTTTACTGAAAAATATTACTTCGCAAAATTTGTTGACAACAGTTGTATACTTGTTATATTGAATAACTAATATGGGTTGCTATTTGAATGATTTCATTTCTCAAAAAATGACATCCGTACAAGTGTAAATGAATCATATAAACTCAAAAAAAGGAGCAGTGCAACATGCTAGCAGATCAGCATTTATTAAGAATACCCGGTCCAAGCCCAATACCACCAAGTGTGCAGCGAGCTATGAACCAAACGATGATTGGGCATCGTGGAAAAGAAACAAAAGAATTAATCGAGCGAATCAAGCCAAGACTGAAACCAATTTTTGGAACAGAACAAGACGTATTAATTGTTACTGGCAGTGGTACAGCAGGACTCGAAACTGCTGTTGTTAATACAGTTAAACCAGGTGATGAGGTTCTTGTTATTGTTACTGGTGCTTTCGGCGATCGGTTTGTGAAGATTTGTCAGGCATATGATGTTGCCGTCCAGCGCTACGATGTAGAGTGGGGTGCAGCATTTGATCCAGCATACATAAAAACATACTTAAAGGATCACCCGAATATCAAAGCCGTTTTTGCAACTTATTGTGAAACATCCACTGGTATACTGAATCCAATTCAAGAATTGTGCACAGTTGTTCACGAAAATTCCAATGCACTTGTGATCGTCGATGGCGTCTCTTGTGTTGGTGGAGTTGATACAGAAGTTGATGAGTGGGGCATCGATATACTCGTTACAGGTTCACAAAAAGCAATGATGCTTCCAGCAGGATTAACCTTTATCGCAGTTAGTGAAAGAGCATGGAAGATCATTGAACATAACGAACAAGCTCGTTTTTACCTTGATTTGCGAAAATATCGTAAAAGTCTTGCCGATGCTTCCACCCCATTCACACCAGCTTTATCCTTACTGTTTGGATTAGATCAAGTGCTGAATCTTGTGGAAGAAGAAGGTCTGCAAAATGTCTATGCAAGGCACGAACTAATGAAAAACATGACGCGTTCAGCATTTAAGGCAATGGAAATTCCTTTGCTGACAGCGGATGATGCAGCTTCACCAACAGTAACTGCAATCAGACCGGATGATTTTGCTGCAGAAGATTTAAGAAAAGTAATGAAACAAGAATTTAATTTATCAGTTGCTGGCGGGCAGCAGCATCTGCAAGGTGAAATTTTCCGAATTGGTCACATGGGCTATTGTTCCCCAGCAGATGTACTGCAGATTATCAGTATCGTAGAAATCAGCTTAAGAAAAGTTGGCAAGCAGATTGAGTTGGGACAAGGAATACGTGCAGCTCAGGAAATTTATTTACAACAGGGGGTACTAGCCTAATGTTTAACATTTTAATTAGTGATCCGCTTAGCGAGGATGGGATTCAGCCATTGCGTGAAGCGCCAAATATGAATCTTGTCATCGAAACAAATTTAAGCAAAGAAGAGCTAGATGATCGAATCGGCGAATTTGATGCTTTGCTCGTTCGAAGTCAAACACAAGTAACTCGTGAATTAATTAATAAAGCTACAAAGTTAAAAATTATTGGCCGTGCTGGTGTTGGTGTTGATAACATAGACCTTGATGCTGCAACTGAAAATGGCATTATCGTTGTCAATGCACCAAATGGAAATACCAATTCTGCAGCAGAGCATACAATTGCGATGCTTATGTCATTATCACGGAATATTCCACAAGCCTACCATGCATTAAAACATAAAAAATGGGACCGTAAAAAATATGTCGGTGTAGAACTAAAAAATAAGACACTCGGTGTTGTTGGGTTAGGCAGAATTGGAGCAGAAGTTGCATTTCGTGCAAAAGGGCAGCGCATGAATGTCATTGCCTATGATCCATTTTTAACAAAAGAAAGAGCAGATAAAATGGGGATCGGCTACGGATCACTTGAAGAGGTTATTGAGCAAGCCGACTTTATTACAGTTCATACTCCATTGATGAAAGAAACAAGGCATCTTATTAACGCTGAAGCTTTTGAACGCATGAAGTCAGGTGTTCACATTATAAACTGTGCCCGTGGCGGAATTATTGATGAGGACGCATTATTTGATGCGATTGTTTCAAAAAAAGTTGCTGGAGCAGCACTTGATGTATTTGAGGAAGAACCTTTTATCGATCATAAGTTATTGGAATTGCCAGAAGTTGTAGCAACGCCGCATTTAGGTGCAAGTACTATTGAAGCGCAGGAAATTGTAGCTGTTGATGTCAGTCACGACGTGCTCAGCTTTTTGAATGGAGATGTCGTGAAAAACCCAGTCAACCTTCCATCCGTTCCAAGTGAGCTGATGCATAAAATCGAACCTTATTTCCATTTGGCAGAGAAATTAGGAGGTTTCTTAATTGATTTGACGAAGGAAGTGGCAGAAGAAATTAATATCTCTTACTCTGGTGACCTATCAGATATGGAAGTAGCGCCATTAACGCGCAACACAATTAAAGGGATCTTAAAACGTCACTTAGGAGATCACGTAAATGACGTCAATGCTTTATATCTTGCAAATAAAAAAGGAATTATCGTGAATGAAAACAAAACCTCTACTACAAAAGGATTTACGAACTTAATCACAGTAGAAGTAAAAAGCAAATCAGGGACACGCAAAGTTGCCGGTACATTGCTAAACGGATTCGGACCACGCATCGTGAAAGTGGATGAATACAGTGTTGACGTTACTCCAGAAGGCCATCTGGTTGTTATCCAGCATGTTGACCAGCCTGGTGTTATCGGTCGAATGGGAAGCACCATTGCAAAGCATCAGATAAATATTGCTACGATGCAAGTAGACCGTTCAGATATTGGCGGGAATGCTATCATGGTGCTGACCATTGATAAACATTTAGAAAAAGAAGCACTGGATGATTTAAAAAATCTTGAGGAAATTAAAGAAGTAACATCTATTGATTTATAAAGTATTAAAAGCACACCATCATATTCAAGATGGTGTGCTTTTATGTGTTACCTACGCTTCAAGAATTGGCAATAACTCCAGCAGGTTTGTAATTTCATACGTTGGTTTAATTTCACCCGCTTTTCTATTATGCCGATTTAACCATACAGATGTTACCCCTGCCCTTTTTGCTCCAAGTATATCAGTATTCAAGTTATCTCCTACCATGACCACTTCGTCCTTATCAAGCGAAAGCAGCTTTAATGCATGTTCAAAAATCGTTGCATCCGGCTTTCCTTTTCCGAAATCACCAGAGATTACAATTTGATCAAAATAAGCGACTAATTCCGGCGTTATCGTAAGTTTTGTATTCTGCAAATCTGGAGAGCCATTCGTTAACAACAGCAGCTGATAATGTCCTTTCAGTTTATCCAATACTTGAATTGAATCATCGAATAAAAGTGCTGTCTTCTTTCGTTCAATTGGAAAAGCTTCTGCTAGCTCCAATCCAAATTCAGGGTCATCAATACCTAATGCTTTTAGTCCTGCTGTCCATGCACCTCTGCGGTATAAAGGAGCAATTTCCTTTAATTTAGCAAACTCTTCACCTTCATCCAGGAAATTTGCCCAAAGTCCCTCAAAAGGATTGATTCCAATCATTTGTGTAAATTCATATGTATCATACGAAGCATAAAGCTTTCTGGCTTGCTCTCTTACAGCCGCCTCCATTTCATTTCGATCGACACCATACTTTCTTACTGCCAGCTCACACGTCCTTTCGAAAGCAATTTTCACACTTTTTTCGTCCCATAATAATGTATCATCTAAGTCAAAAAATACTGCTTTAAACATTTTTCATCTCCTTTATGCCCTTTTTTCTATTTTAACATATCGTAATAATACTAACTTAACTAAATTAATTAAAAATTAAGTCTTGCACAAATTCTAAATATCTATTATGATATATAGAAACTTTTAGAACAAGGAGATAATTGATATGGAAGACAAAACAATTCGCGTACAACTAAGTGAGACAAAAAAAGAGAAGCCCAATTCTGATCAGCTTATTTTCGGCAGAGCTTTTACAGATCATATGTTTGTTATGGATTATTCTGATCCTCTAGGGTGGCATAATGCGAGCATTGTACCATATCAACCTCTAATGATTGATCCTTCCTGCATGATATTTCATTACGGGCAATCCGTTTTCGAAGGATTAAAAGCATTTCGTACAGAAGACGGAGAAGTACAACTGTTCAGGCCAGAAAAGAACCTGGAACGGTTAAACCTTTCCAGTGATCGGCTTTGCATCCCGCCGATTGATGAGGAATTCGGATTAAAGGCAATTAAACAGCTTGTATCTGTAGATAAAGACTGGGTTCCTGATGCTGGAGGAACTTCGCTTTATATTCGCCCGTTTATTATTTCAACAGAACCTTATCTTGGTGTTGCGCCATCTCGCCATTATAAATTTATTGTTATCCTGTCACCTGTTGGCGCATACTACAAAGAAGGAATTAACCCTGTTAAGATTGCTGTTGAAAACAAGTATGTTCGTGCTGTTAAAGGCGGTACTGGAGAAGCAAAAACTGGCGGAAACTATGCTGCTAGCTTAAAAGCGCAAGAGGATGTTGCCAAAAGTGGATTCGCACAGGTTCTTTGGCTAGATGGTGTCGAACAAAAGTATATCGAGGAAGTTGGAAGCATGAACGTATTCTTCAAAATCAATGGAGAAGTAGTGACACCAAAGCTTAACGGAAGTATTCTTGCCGGAATAACAAGAAATTCTGTAATTGAGCTGCTCAAACATTGGGATATACCAGTATCCGAGCGACGAATCTCTATGGATGAATTATATCAGGCACACCAAGACGGTTTATTGGAAGAAGCATTTGGTTCCGGAACTGCCGCTGTTATCTCCCCTATCGCACAATTATCATGGGAGGGTAAGGACATGGTAATCAATGGAGGTAAAACCGGAGATATTTCCCAAAAGGTTTATGATACAATAACCGGCATCCAATATGGAAAATTAGATGATCCGTTTAACTGGATTCAGAAGCTTGAAGCAAAGAACCCTGTAAAACAATAATTTATAAAGAGAAATTGGCATTTTGCCGGTTTCTTTTTTTGTTGCTTAAAGAAACGATAGGAAGCTTTTGATAACTTTGGTACTTAAACAAACCTGTCAATCAAGTGCTGAAGGGGCGCAAAACTTTTCGGATCTTATGACACACTATAGAAGACTTGCCAATTGGCATTAGGTAAATATCCTAAGCAAGAATGTTCGGCAATCTGAACAATTACAGGATACAGTGCATAGTCGCTAGCCGCCCCACTCCCGTTTTTATTCCTATCCTCATCTTTAAAAAAGGATACTCCTTACATAACAGAAGTATCCTAAACTGCTGCTAATTAATTATTTTTATTTACCATGCTTTCTTCAGCGATTTTGATCATTCGTTTGACCATTTCGCCACCCACCGAACCGTTTTCACGTGCAGTTGTATCAGCTCCAAGTTCTACATTGAGCTCATTTGCAATTTCTTCCTTCATGTTGTCCACTGCATTATCCGCACCAGGCACTAACAATTGATTTCTGTTGTTACGAGCCATCATCAATCACCCCTCGGTGTAGTTGAACAGTATTAGTCTGTTCCCTTTTATTATGAAGAATTAAGCTTATTTCTATACTACTTATTCTAAAAAGCAGAACTGCATCATATATTAAATTTGCATGTATTCATTACATAAATAAAGGAGGTTAGCATGCATGGCGCAAAGCATCCATCATGTCGAACTTGATATGCCGATTAAAAGAATATGGGATTTTGTCAGCGATATGAATAACTGGGCACCACTTGTTCCAGGATACACGGGACATGAAATTATTAATGACCGCCATTCAACCTGGAAATTACACGGCGATATTGGAGTGATGCAAAGAGATGTAAATGTAAAGGTCCATATAACCGAATGGACAGAACCATCCCATATTACTTTTCAATTAAGTGGTTCAAGTGAAAGCTGGGCAGGTAGTGGATATTTTAAAGCGATCCCATTATCACATACCAAAACACAAATAACCGGGAGCTTAAATATAACGGTTAAAGGCATGATGGGAACAATGGTTAATCCCGTTTTAAAAACTGTCGTACCGAAAATAGGCAAGGAATTTACAGAGAAGGTTGCGGCAAAAATTACTGAAAAAGAAAAAGTAACTGCAACTGTATAGCATGTTTATTTACACGGATTCAAGCTGAATCCGTGTTTTATATTTATCCTTCCTTTTTGACCAACGCCCAGTTATGCTATTTACTCAAATGCTCCCAAATGATAAAGTGAATAAGGTTAGGTTGAAATGGAAAGGAAATAAACAAATGAAAAGATTAACACAGAATAAATCAGTTATGGAATATATCTATATTATCTTTGGCGCCACACTTGTGGGACTTTCTTACAACATATTTTTTCTTCCAGCAAAGCTTGCGGCAGGCGGCATATCAGGGGTTAGCACCATTCTATTTGAAATATATGCAATCAGTCCAGCACTTGTACAACTAGTTATTAACATACCAATTTTCTTTATTGGCTGGTTTGCCTTAGGTAAAGACTTTAGCTTCAAAACACTGCTAGGGACATTTTGGGTTCCATTGATTATTTATCTCTCAGCGGATATTCCGATTGAAATTACAAATCCACTGCTAGGGGCTCTTTATGGTGGCATCTTACTTGGAGTTGGTTTAGGAATTGTTTATAAAGGAAATGGCTCAACTGGCGGAACAGCTGCAATCGCCCAAATCGTTAAGAAATTCACCGGGATATCGAGCGGCTATTCACAATTTATCGTGGACGGGCTTGTGGTAACTGCTTCCATTATTGTTTTCAGCTTAGAGCTTACATTATTTGCTCTTTTAGCAATCTACATTAGCGGAAAAGCAATTGATTTTGTCCAATTGCGAACATCAGCTACAAAATTACTTTTAATAATCACCGATGAAGAGGAAAAAATTCAAACCCTTATCCACGAGGGTATAGACCGCGGTCTAACAAAAGTTCGGTCTGTCGGCGGTTATTCTAATCTTGATAAGACAATGATTCTCTGTGTAACTGAACAACAAGAGGCCGTACAGTTAAAAAAATTGCTGCAAAAAGAAGCACCTACAACCTTTGTTATTTTTATAAATGCATCAGAAATATTAGGACGCGGGTTTTCATTAGATCGTTACTATGGTCAAAAATTATAAGATTGCAAAAGGCATGCACTGGAGCATGCCTTTTTTAGTTAGCTTATTCAGCTGGTGCATATTTTTAGCATCCTTATTAAAAATAAACGATAATAAGGATAGTCACAATAGTATCGTTATCTTTAACAAATGACATATAATAAGTAAAAGGTGGAGCACAATGACAGTAGGCAATAATGCAGTGATTCAGTTAAACCAAGTGAATTATTCTGATAGAGACGTACATATCTTAAAGGATATTACCGGCTCCTTTCCTGAAGGGAAAATAACAACATTGGTTGGACCCTCCGGTGCTGGAAAGACAACATTATTTAGATTATGCAATGGTCTTATTTCTCCTCAATCCGGAGAAATTTATATTAAGAATAAACTGATTACAGATTATGAACCAACCACATTACGTCGCAATATCGGATTAGCATTACAAAGTGCCACCATGATAAATGGGACAGTTTTTTCAAACCTATCCTTACCCTTAACATTACAAGATAAACAATTAAACGAGGAAACAGCAAAGGAATTATTGCGTGATGTTCAATTAAGCGAGGAATTTTTGCATCGAAATGTCAAAGATTTATCTGGTGGACAGCGGCAAAAAGTTTCCATAGCCAGGACACTTGTCAATCGACCAAAGGTTTTATTGCTTGATGAAATTACTTCTTCACTAGACCGTGTCTCCCAACAGGATATCGAGGAACTGATTGTAAAAATAAACAAAAAATATCATACAACAATTATATGGATTACACATAATTTACAGCAGGCTTTATCAGTTGGAGAATATACCTGGGTGATGATGAATGGAGAAGTTATTGAAACTGGAGAAAGCAGCTTTTTGTATAACCCTAATGATGAAAGAGTAAAACAATTTGTAAAGGGGATTACTGAATGAGCTATTTGACATTATCACTGGCCCTTATTTTCGTCTTCATACCTATTTTATTATCAAAAACGCTTAAGCTAGGATTAGAAAAGGATACCGTTATTGCAGTTATTCGCTCAACGATTCAATTGTTGGCAGTGGGATATGTTTTGCAATTCGTATTTAACTCAAAAAGTATGATTTTCATTATACTTATGATTATGTTAATGGTTTTTGCTGCTACACATAATGCAAGAAAAAAAGGTGTAACAATAAAAGGAATTACATGGAAGCTCGTTGCAACATATGTTTTTATCGAAATATTAATATTAAGTATTTTACTTGGCTTTCATATTATACCTCCAACAGCTCAATATATTATCCCTGTTAGTGGCATGATGATTGGAAATTCAATGGTGCTTTCCATTTTGTTTCTTAATCGATTTACGAATGAAATTGAAACACATCAAGATAAAGCAGAGTTAATACTATCCCTTGGCGGAACACCGAAACAAGCCATTCATAAACAACTCATTACTTCCATTCAAGCTAGTACCATACCGACCATTGAAAGCCAGAAAACAATTGGACTTGTTCAGCTCCCTGGAATGATGAGTGGACAAATTATTGCTGGCGCAGATCCTGTACAAGCAGTGCAATTTCAATTGCTTATTCTTTTTCTGCTTTTAACTACAGCCATTGTAACAAGTGCTATGCTTGGATTTTTATCCTACCCAAGTTTGTTTAACAATCGGATGCAGTTGTTAAAGATTGATAAGAAGAATTAATACAATTTCAGTTTTTAGAAGCTAATCAGACAACTAGTTACTTATTTTTCAGACATAGAGATTTGAACATACGACAATTTATACACAAGGCTCCTCGTAAATTAAAAAAATTTCATGGAGCCCTTTTTGTATCCAAATTAATTCATGAGTACCACGAATAATACGTTATCTACTCAAAGTTTCCCTTGGCATTCTATGTTTTTGTAAACGCAGTTGACTTGTTCAAATCAATACTTTCTAAAACCTCTGTTTTGATTGCTGCCAAATGCTTGCTTCCTCTCCTTTTCTAATCATTTACTTTCTTCCCTTTGCACTTTTAAACAAGATTAAATTAGCTTTGCTCTGTTAATTTAGCCTCTCTACTAGCAACCAAAGCCTGATGAATATCAGCTTTGATATCCTGAACGTCTTCCAATCCTACAGAGATTCGAATTTGCTCTGGCGTAACCCCAGTAATACGTTGTTCATCTGAAGATAATCTAGAATGAGTCGTACTTGCAGGATGGATAACAAGCGATTTAGAATCCCCAACATTTGCAACATGAGATAGAAGCTTAACCGATTGAATAAATGTTTTTGCCGCTTCCAGTCCACCTTTCACCCCAAACGTAAAGATTGATCCTGCTCCCCTTGGCAGATAAGTATTAGCCAGTTCATACTGCTCATTCCCTACTAAACCTGGATAGTTTACCCATGTTACTAATTCATGCTCATCTAAGAAACCAGCAATCTGCTTTGCATTTTCGACATGCTGTTTCATTCGGAGTGGTAGTGATTCAAGTCCTTGAATAAATAGCCAACCATTAAATGGCGATAAACTCATACCTAAATTTTGCCCAAGATCAAATCTTGCTTTCGCAATAAATGCACTTTCAGTATTTAATTCAAGGTAAGACCGATGATTTAGAGCTGGTACAGGTATTGTGAATTCTGGAAAACGTCCATTAGCCCAGTCAAACTTTCCAGCGTCTACAATAATTCCACCAATCGATGTCCCATGACCACCAATAAATTTCGTTGTTGAATGAACAACAATATCTGCACCAAATGCTATTGGTTGTTGAAGATATGGAGTCGTAAAGGTAGAATCAACTATTAATGGTAATCCATGGTCATGAGCCACTTTGCTTACAGCTTTAATATCAGCAATTTGTAATCCAGGATTTCCGATTGTTTCTGTGTAAATCGCCTTCGTTTTTTCATTAATTGCCTTGGTTACTTCTGATAAATTTCTTCCATCTACGAATCGAACAGTTACACCAAAGCGCTTAAATGTCTCGGCAAATAGTGTATACGTTCCGCCGTACAACGCATTTGTCGTAATGATTTCATCACCTATCTTTGCCAGAGTCAATAACGCGATCGTTATAGCAGATTGCCCAGATGAAACGGCGAATGCATCTGCACCTCCCTCTAGCTCTGCCATCCGCTTTTCTAAAACACGATTTGTTGGATTGGCGTTACGCGAGTAGATATATCCTTCCTCTTGCATTTGAAAAAGAGATGCAGCATGATCTATATTTTCAAACCCATAGGATGTTGTTTGGTAAATTGGTACTGCTCTTGCTTTTGAATGTGTATCAATCGACTGTCCTCCATGCTGGGCAATTGTATTAAATTTAAGATGATCATATGACTCATTTGACATTATCCCTAACTCCTTTTATTAAAAATCCACTGTTATGCAAATGTTTAACCAATAACATATAAATCATATGTAAAAACTCGGTTTAAATGATAAGACTCCCCTAAGTTTTCGTCTCAACAACAGACCCACTTCCATTAAGAAGGGGTCTATTAAATTACTAATTCCTTCACTAGACTATTATCCAAGCATTTAGCTTACTGGGTTTTGCACATTAATAAGCCATGGTTGATATAAAATTTTCGCTTGAATCTCAATCCTAATACTCAACCTAATTTCTTCTACGGTTAACTACGGACAGGTTCTCCCAATTTCTCCAATTCTTCACCTAAAAACTTCGCTACTTCCAGCATGCCGTATTTGCCGCTTTTCGCTTCAGCATCACTATTGTAGTTCGTATTCGTGTTAATATCGTACGTATAAATATTTCCATCCTTATCCTCAATAAATTCGATTCCTGCAACACGAATATTATTTGCTGCCAGTACACGTTCATATTTTTTTAGTACCGGATGATCAAAGCCTTCGCGAACTTGAAATTTAGCCGGCTGTTCACTTTCCTCACCAACCGGACAAAAAAGATCGTCGATTGCACACGCATCTGCAGGACATAATTCAAAGCCCTCCGATGTATCCACACGCACAGCATAAAGGAATTTCCCATTAACAAACTCACATCGTGTAATATAGGACTCAGGAGATTCGATATACTCCTGAAGTAATGTAACACCATCAACAGGCTCTTCAAACGTATCTCCATCCACATATTTTTCCAGTGCGCTTATAGAATTAAATAATTGAACACCCAGTCCTTTTCCAGCACGATTATGCTTCGTTATAAATTTCTTCCCTTCAAATGCCTGTGCTGCTTGTAAAATATTCTCTCTTCCAACAGCAGCAATTGTTTTCGGTGTCTTAACTCCATACTTTTCAAGCTCAAGGTATTGCAAAACCTTGCTTACTTCAAGCTGCAATGCACGGCTTCCATTGATTACTGTTCTTCCATGATGCTCTAACCATGCAAGAACAGCATTCGTTAATTCTGGTGCAAACCGATTTCCACGTGTGTGTGACGAAGCACTCATTCGATTGTAAAAAATCCCTTCTGGAGGTGCTGTGCTCAAATCAATCTTACCGCTATCAAGCAACCAATCTTCAAAAGGCAAATTAAGCTCTTCTAATCGTTTCAGCAGATGTTCAGTCCACTCATTATTTTCATGGATGACATATATTTTACTCATTTTTATTCTCCCCTAACTTAAATACTCGTTAATGATTTTCGTATTTCCTCAACCTTTGGCATCACTTGATTTGCAAAGCGCTCCAGCTCTTCAAGCTGTGGCGAGCATTGTAATAATAGTTGATCTACTCCAGCCTCTTCATAAGCTAAAATTCGCTTGGCAATTTGTTCCGGTGTTCCAACAAGGTTTGGTCGCAAGCCTCGGTTTGACACTGAATAATCTTGCAATTTCAGCTGTTGTTCAAGCTCTGACTTCGCAGTAAAATCCTTCATTCCTGCATAACCAGCTGCATCTTTAACTGTCGTAATGCGTTTTAATTCTTCCTGTGCCTCTTCCTCCGTATCTCTGCAAATGACATAGGCAGCCATACTAAATGATTGCAATGCTTCTTTTTCAGCCTTCTTTCTGCGTTCCTTCATATCTTCAATTTTAGTCTTAACTTCTTCCACTGTACCGCCATGCATCACATATGCATCACAATAGGAAGTAATAACCTGCTTTCCTTTTTCACTCTCACCACCAGCATATAAAATAGGATTCGGCCGCTGAATTGGCTTTGGTGATAAATTCGTATTTGCAATGTTATAAAACTTTCCATCATAAGAAAATGTGTCTTCTGTTGTCCATAGTCCTTTTAAAACCTCTAAAAACTCACTTGTACGATTATAGCGATCATTATGTTCTGTAAATTCTCCGCCATATTGCTTTGCCTCTTCCTCCCACCAGCCAGAGACAACATTTAAAGTGAAACGGCCATTGCTGATACGGTCAATGTTTGCAGCCATTTTTGCCGTTACTGCCGGGTTATGAAATACTGGACGGACCGCGGTCATAATTTCAATTTTATCGGTAACTGCTGCTAGTGCGGCCGCTGTCGTCCATGCTTCAATTGAATCAGCTTCAATCCCTTTAATATCATTCAAATATAGTTCAGCAATTAATGTTGTATCATAGCCTAACTTTTCAGCATGCTGAATGACTTCCTTGGCATAACCATATGTCGGTGGCATGTTTTCATCTTCTACATTTCTTAGCCATCCGCCAAAAATCGGTAACCAAAATCCATATTTCATTTTTCCATCTCCCCCTTATCTCTGTTCAGCAAAAAAACCTCTATTCTAAGATAAGAATAGAGGTTTTACATGTTATCTATGTATGCTCTTTCTTATCTTTCAAGCAGTCTGCTTGATGGAATTAGCACAGTATTCTTATAAGAACCTGTTGCCGAGGCTTCCTTGGGCCATGTCCCTCCACCTCTCGTGATAAGATAAATCAAATAATAAAGTTGTTGGTTGAATAATAATATAAAACTTACGAAATGTCAATCAATTAATTCTTATAATTCTTAGTTGACTTATATGATTTGATATATTAGAATATATCCAACAATTAAAAATTCTTATCAAGAGAAGCTGAGGGAACTGGCCCTATGATGCTTCAGCAACCCCTAATTATTATTAGAAAGGTGCTAATTCCAGCGAGATTTTTTCTTGAGAGATAAGAGCTGATAAATGATGTAGTATACCCTCTTTTCTCTTTTTAGAAGAAAAGGGGGTTTTTTGGCCGTATTAAAAATTTGGTATGTACTAATTAAATATTAACTGCAAACTAATGTGCAATCCTTGACAGCAATTATTGCACATACTTGAAGAAAACGATCGAGAAGATAATCCGCAGTTTCTTTTAAGTACGATATTACAGGTGTTTCGCATAGTTCAAATAAAAAGCAAAAGGAGAATGTTTACATGAGTGAAATTATTGTCCTGTCTGGTAGTCCATCTGAATTTTCGAGGTCTGAACAGGTGCTCAAATATTTAGGTGCTTTATTAGAAAGCGAGCAATTTTCAGTAACCCACATTTCCGTAAAAGACGTACCATATGAAGATTTATTTCAAGGGAATTTCAATAGTTCATCTGTTAAAGAAATTGCAGCCAAAATCCAGAATGCCAAAGGACTTATCGTTGGATCTCCAGTGTATAAAGGTGCGTATTCCGGTGTGCTGAAAGCGTTAATTGACATACTGCCGCAGGACATTCTGAAGCATAAGCCAGTACTTCCGCTTATGACAGGCGGAAGTCCTTCCCATTTACTCGCTGTAGAATATACCTTAAAGCCAGTTCTCGCTACACTAAAAGCGCATAATTTAAAAGGTCTTTACCTGCTGGACAGACAAATTGATAAGCAGAAATCTCTTCCAATAATTGATGATGATATTTTGCAACGAACAAAGAAGCAGCTTTATTACTTTATCCAGCTTATAAATAATTCAGCTGCAAGAGAAGCTGTCACGTACTAGGGTTGTTAAAAAATTATAAAAGGAGAACTAATATGACTGCTAAACGTATTTTTTTAAACGCCTTTGATATGAATACTCCTGGACATCAATCACCAGGATTATGGGCACACCCTGATGATCAATCCCATCGTTACAAGGATAGTGAGTATTGGACTAATCTTGCAAAAACATTAGAAAAAGGACGATTCGACGCGGTATTTATCGCAGACGTCCTAGGAACGTATGATGTATATGGCAATTCCCGTGATGCTGCAGTAAAAAATGGGGTCCAATCTCCAGTTAATGATCCATTTTTAATCGTTCCTTATATGGCAGCAGTTACAAAGCATCTTGGTTTTGGAATAACTGCCTCTGTTACACATGAGCACCCATATACGTTTGCACGTAAAATCAGTACATTGGACCATCTAACAAATGGACGTATCGGCTGGAATATTGTTACCTCTTACCTAAAAAGCGCTGCCATTAATATGGGATTGGAAGATCAGATTAATCATGATGAACGCTATAACATTGCTGATGAATATTTGGAAGTGTGTTATAAGCTTTGGGAAGAAAGCTGGGAAGATGATGCGGTAAAACTTGATAAAGAAAACCGTATTTATACAGACCCAAATAAAGTTCATAATATTAATCATACTGGGAAATATTTCAAAGTCCCTGGTGCACACCTATGTGAGCCTTCCCCACAGCGCACCCCTGTTCTTTACCAAGCTGGTGCATCCAAAAAAGGGAGCGCATTTGCTGCAAACAATGCAGAGCTTGTTTTCATTGGTGCTCCAACGATTGAAACAGCAAAAGCAACCGTAGATAAATTGCGCAAAGATATCGAGCAGGCAGGAAGGTCAAAAGATGAAGTTAAAATTCTGACAATGTTTGTACCAATTGTTGGAAAAACGGAGGCAGAGGCTAAAGAAAAATACAATGACTATCAACAATATATAAGTGCAGAAGGTGCATTAGCGCTATTCGGCGGGTGGACTGGTGTCGATTTATCCACATATGAAAAAGACCAGAAAATCAGTTATATTGAAAATGATTCGATTCGCTCGGCTCTGGAAAATTTCACAAGAATTCATCCTGATCGACCTTCCACAGTAGAAGATGTTATCCAGAGCATCGGCATCGGTGGGATGGGTGCAACTGCAATCGGCACCCCTGAACAGGTTGCTGATGAGATGGAGCGCTGGATAAACGAAGCCGGTGTAGACGGATTTAACATTGCTTATGCACTTACTCCAGGGTCATTTATAGATTTTGTCGATCTTGTTGTACCAGTTTTACAGGAAAGAGGGCTCGTCCAAACTAAATATAAAGGAACTACCTTAAGAGATAATTTATTTCGAAAAGGCGACAGGCTGCTGAACTCACATCGAGGAAGACAAAACCATTTGCTTACAAACCAGTAATCACTAGAAAAAGCATGCCATTTTAATATAGGCATGCTTTTTTAGTGGCGAGTATACCGTTCAATGTCTATGCCCCTCACTATGTATTACTTCTTCCAAAAATGTTTCGGATTTCGTATGATCATGCTCATCACAGTAATAAACAACTGTTTTTATTTTATGGGAAATATCACACACATATGAATATCTAAGTAGGTTTTTCATATATGAACCCTCATGGGAATCTACTTTAAGTACTGTTGTGTCTGTACTATACTCTACCCAATTATGATATGATTCCTGATTATGATTCTCACGCTCTATTTCTTCCGCAGTGATTGCATGAATATTTGCTGTTGAAGCAATTACATGGAGAAGCACGACAGCCAAAATAAACTTTTTCATCTAGGCACCCACTCATTTAAAATTACGCAGTTATAATTTCAGCTATTTTGAGTGAAAATATACATAGAATCAATTATAAAAAGTGCATAGCCAGTATTTATATAGTTCTAAAACTGAT
This sequence comes from Oceanobacillus sp. FSL K6-2867, assembly GCF_037963145.1. NCBI lineage: Bacteria > Bacillati > Bacillota > Bacilli > Caryophanales > Bacillaceae > Oceanobacillus > Oceanobacillus sp. FSL K6-2867. The sequence goes on along the minus strand of NZ_CP150144.1, from coordinate 3,479,148 downwards.
TTAAATACATAAAGAAATCCTTCTAAGATTTTACTGTCTTAGAAGGATTTTTACCCATTTCAAAATTAACCAGTATCATTACTTTATTTTAATAATCCTTCTGGGAAGGATGTCAAATCAATGCCAAACACAAGTGGTAACATGTAATATGCAAATAAAACGATGAGCAACGTTGAAAACACATTTAAGGAGAATCCGGTTTTTACCATTTCAATGATTTTCAATTTCCCTGTACCAAATATAATCGCATTTGGAGGCGTTCCAACAGGCAGCATAAATGCACAGTTCGCCGCAATCGCACAAGGTGCCATTAAAGCAATCGGGTGAACATCAATTGCCACAGCTAAAGCACCTAAAATTGGCATGATCATAGTGGCTGTTGCAGTATTAGATGTAATTTCGGTTAACATCATAATTAAGATAGTTGCACCAGCAATAATGAAAAAGATATGGAGACCATCAAGTATTGTAAGCTGTTCCCCTAACCAGCCGGATAAGCCACTTGATTGGAAACCTGCTGCAATTGCAAGCCCCCCACCAAATAATAGCAACACACCCCAAGGAATGTCTTTCGAATCAGCCCACTCGAGTACACGCGGACTCGCTTTCGCAGGGATTAAGAATAATAGAATAGTTGCCATCATAGCAATCATCCCATCTGAAATTCCTGGCAATTGGTAAATCAGTGCACCTTCTCCACTCCAGAAAAAATCTTTTGAAATCCACATAAAAGCGGCAAAAACAAAGACAGCTGAAACAACGCCTTCTTCATAGGAAATTTGTCCAAGCTTCTTTCTCTCATCTTGGATTAGTTCTTTTCCGCCCGGTATGTGTTTAAGATTAATCTTAAAAGCAATTTTCGCTAAATAATACCAAGTACTAAGCAGGACTATAATCATGAGTGGTGCTGCAAACAACATCCATGATGCAAAGGAAATTTCGATACCAAAGAGTTCTCTCACCTGTCCGGCAAGTATTATAGTTGGAGGTGTCCCGATTAAGGTCGCAAAGCCGCCAATCGTCCCAGCATAACCAACTCCAAAGAGCATTGACTTTTCAAATTTCGGCAAATCTGATCCATCTTTTTGACCTTTGAGTGTAGCAGCTACTTGTGCAGTTATTGCAAGAGCCATTGGAATCATCATCATTACCGCCGCTGTATTAGAAACCCACATCGATAAAAAGGCAGTAGCAGACATGAATCCGAGTAAAATCCGTTGTGTACTCGTTCCGATAACAGCAATGATAAACAGGGCGATTCTTCTATGTAAATCCCATTTTTCCATGGCTGTTGCAATAAAGAAACCACCTAAAAATAAGAAAATAATGTCATTTCCGTAAGCAGAAGCAACCTCAGAACCTTCCATACTACCTGTCAGTGGCAATAAAATAAGGGGCATTAAGGACGTCACCGGAATCGGAATTGCTTCAGTAATCCACCAAGTAGCAATCCATAAAGTAGAAGCTAATACAAACCTTCCTTCTGTTGATAGACCTTCTGGATAGAAGAAAATTAGTGTTAGCACAAACAACATTGGTCCTAATATTAATCCGACCTGTTGACCTTTTGAGTAAGGTTTTTTCTCATTTGCTTTATGCGGTTTAGCCTCTTTTTGATTCAGTTGTTTATAATCACCTGACTCCTTTTTTAAGGCTTGGCTGTCTTTTTTAGTATAAGCAAACACATTAAGCGCATCTTTTGTTTTCTTATGCTGCTGCCACATTCTGTTCCAAACAAGGACAAAGTCTTGCTTCATCATATCCACCTCTTTTTCTTTTTTTGAAAGCGTTTACTACATTATTCATTAAACTAGAGGTTACGTCTAGTTTATTTAATTAAATGAAACCAGCTTCTAAAAAAAGAGGCGCATCCATTGTAGCTTTATATTTTTGTAAAGGTCGACCTAAAACTTGGTAAATTAATTGTGTTTCGATTAATTTTTCTTCCTCAAAAAAACGCAGGTATTTACGTAAAGAAACGTGTGATATAGAACATTTTTCAGCAAGCTCAGTTGCGGTAAGCCAGTCATCTATTTCTATCAACCATTGCATGACACGAAAGGCAGTTTCTTTCGTAATACCTTTAGGCAGCGTATAGACTATATTTTGCCCTCCTTTATGGAATAGTCGGTCAACTTCTTGCTGTGAAAAAACTTCACTTTTATCTAGCTTGTTTAAACGGTATCGATTTAAAGCTTTTTGAAAACGTTTAAAAGAGAATGGTTTGATCAAATAATCGACAACACCAAAACGGTGGCCGGTTTGAACAGTTTTTGCATCGTTGGCTGAAGTAATTAGGATTACATCCAAATCTATTCCCTCTGCTCGAATTTCTTTCAGTAGGTCGAGACCATTCGTCGTGCCGATATAAACATCAAGAAGGAGTAAATCAGGTTGATGTTTCTTCAGCTTTTTCAATCCATCTTCGAGCGTATGTGCATCAAATATAAGCTCAAACCCGTCTATTTTATTTAAAAATAGACGGTGAAATCGACTAACATCTATATCATCTTCAATCATTGCAACTTTAATCAACTCTCTCACGCCTTTCTGTATACGGAATGTGAATCGTAATAATAGTTCCTTTATCTTTTTCTGATAAGATGTCCAGTGTTCCATTAAGTACTTGAAGCTTCCTTTTGATATTGGCTATTCCATAACCATGATCGCCTTTTTTCGAGCTTGCTAAAGACTTTTGCTCACTTGCAGAAAAACCAATACCATTGTCTTCAATCACGTAACGGAGTACGCCTCCGACTTGCTTTAAGGTGAGTGTCAGATTTTTATGCTCTTTATGCCGCATTGCTTCCCATGCATTATCAAAGGTATTCCCGATCACCGTAACCCACGCATCAATGAAATCCGTATTCATGCTTGGCCAAGGTATTCCACTTTGGATATGAACGTTAACCCCCATTTGTTCCATCCAACCAATTCTTTTAGATAAGTAGTGAGCAATACTCACATCCTCCACAAGCTGTCCAACTTGACTTACAGCACTTGCTGTTTTCATATGGTAACGCTCAGAAATATCTTCAATATAATCTTTTAACTCATTATAGGATTCTGTTTCCACCATTGCTTGAATAATATGGAGTTTATTCATAAATTCATGTGTTTCACTCCTTAAGCTATGTGCATATACTTCTGCACCGATAAGGTCCCTCATTATATCATGAAGCTGGCTTCTTTCATTAAAGGTTGCCAGTGCACCGACACATTGATTGTTGACATACATGGGCACTCTGGTAACAATTGTTTCGACATCCCCTTTTTTGATTAATTCATGCTTAACAGGAGATTTTGCCGTTATCGCTTCTTGAAGTTTTAATTCAGGCCAAATGAGATCAATCGGTGTATTTTCGAATTGACCATGGTAACCAGTACGCCTTAAAAATTGCCTGGCTGTATCGTTGGCTAGGAGAATCTCTCCTGTATTATTGATCGCTAGTATGCCATCATTAACAGCCTCCAGCATAGAATTCCTTTCTTGGATAGCTAAACCAATTTCTTTTGGCTCCATTCCATTTAACGTTCTCTTTAATCGGTTTGCTAGTAACCAGGCGCCAATAAGACCAATTATCAAGCTTATCGCAGTAATTATCATCAAAATAATCTGGTTTTCGTAGACAGCCTCTTTAATCGACTTCGTTGCAATCCCTACAGCTACAGCTCCAATTTGATTCCCTTCCTGATCCCAAACTGGATGAAAAGCCCTCATGGACGGACCTAGAGTGCCAATATCTTCTGATGTATATTTTTCACCATTAAAGACTTCTTCAGCATCTGACCCAACAAAGGTTTGTCCAATTTTTTCCCGGTCAGGATGGGTGAAACGAATTTTTTGATTATCCATTACAACAATGTATAAAAAGTTATTTTCCTCTCGAACAAGCTCAACATAATCAACTAATTCCTGATTCGATTTTCCATTTAGAAGCGCATCTTGAATCAGTGCATGATAAGCAATATGGCTAGCGCTGATTTGAACCTTTTCGGCTAGATACTCCTTTGTGTTTTTGGCTTGGTTATGCGCGACAAACACACTCAGCAAAAGGAGCGGTAACAAGACAATAAGACTAGTAAATAGCATCACTTGGCCTTTTAATGAGACTTTCTCCCATAGTTGCTTCATCGTCATTTAACTCCTTTTAAATATGTAAACAGCTCCATATTTATTCTTCTGCATTATGAAATCAATAAAATATTTATTCTGAATAAAGAGCACATGTAATAGTATTATATTTTTCGGTACTTGTGTCAACGTTAAGAAGTTTTTAATAAAAGACATCATTTTTCTGTCAAAACAATAAATCCCTCCTAAGATAGATAATTTAGAAGGGATTACTCATTATTTTACATATACGTCTTTCAAGTTTAAAAGCTGGGTCGGCATTTGTGACAGGCCTTTCACGTTTTCATTTACACCGAGTAAATATTCCTGATGATGGATGTAAACCATTGGTGCTATTTCAACTAATAGTTCCTGCACTTGACGGTAGAGCTCTAATCGCTTCTTAGAATCTACAGTTTGGCGGGCCTGATCTAATAATTCATCAAGCTCTGCATCCTCGGTAAATGTGCGATTGCCGGCATTTCCCAGGTTTTCTGAATGGAATAGTGGATATAATCCATTATCTGCATCACCAGTTACTGTAGTCCAGCCGAAGACAAACATATCATGCTCGCCATTAGCAGTTTGCTCAAGCATTGCTCCCCATTCCAGGATTTCTACCTCAGCATCAATTCCAATTTCACTGAGCTGTGCCTGAATATTTGTAGCAGTATCAATCCGCTCGCGATCATCATTTGTCCAGATGGTTGTTGAAAAACCATCCTCAAAACCAGCTTCAGCCAGCAATTCTTTCGCTGCCTCCACATTAAAATCGAGACCAGCAACCTCTTCATTATAACCAAATACATTCGGAGCGATTGGACCTTTAGCAGGTATACCTATCCCATCATAAATTCCTTCAATAATTTGCTCTTTATCAATAGCCATTGAGATTGCTTGTCTTACACGCACATCATTAAATGGTTCTTTTGCCATATTAAATCCTAAATAGGATAATGCAGAGCTTTCCTGACGTTGAACAGATAAGCCATCTGTTGCTTCGATTTGGCTGACATCTGATGGACTCAGTGGATTTGTAATATCCGTATCACCAGTTTCAAGTTCTGCGATACGAGTTAAATCTTCCGCAACAACTTTAAATGTTACCGAATCCAGTTTTGCAGGCTCACCCCAATAATCTTCATTTTTTAACAAGCGTACAAATTGACCTGGCTGCCAATCATCATATACAAATGGTCCTGTTCCTTGTGGGTTTGCACTAATCACTGTTCCAGGATTCTCTCCATTTTTCATCGCAGCATAGTCTTCTTCAATTTGTTCCTTGGAAATCATCACCCCACCTGGATGGGCAAGATGCGCTGGAAGTGGCGCGAATGGGTACGCTGTTTTAAACTGTACGATATAATCATCGATTATCTCTACTTCGGTAATCATATTGTACATAATCGCTCTTGGTGATCCAACTTCCGGGTCAAGTGTACGATCGATATTCGCTTTCACAGCCTCTGCGTTAAATTCAGAACCGTCATGGAATTTGATACCCTCGCGAAGCTTAAACACCCATGTTGTATCATCAATTTGCTCCCAGCTTTCAGCAAGCAATGGTTTGATCTTCATATTTTCGTCTTGCGTTACCAGTGTTTCAAAAATATTGCGCTGTACATCACTGGATGGCGTATCATTAGATGCAGCTGGATCAAGTGACACCACATCAGATTGCTTAGCAACTACTAATTCGCCGCCTTGTGAATTACGGTCATCCTTGTTTCCTTTGCCTGATTCATCTGTATCATTAGGCTCGCTAGCACAAGCAATGAGTAACGTGCTTATTAAGCCAACTAACAAAAATAAAATATATGATTTCTTCTGAATTCTCATACTGCTTTCTCCTTATTTGATTATGTAGTTTAACTCATTTACTATAACGAAATTAATCTTTTATTTCAAAACTTTTGACTCACCTTAATGTGAACCTTTAACGAGATGGTGATTTATGAAGTTTTGATAACTGAAACCCTTAACCTCATCCTCTGAATAATAATGCAAAAGTTTTTCAATAAGAGCCGGATATAAGGCAGCATCCTCTAATCCTGCAACAAAGTTTGATATCCCATCAAAGTCCGATCCAAACCCAATATGCTGTACGCCACCAAGTGCGCAAATATGATCAATATGTTTCAGTAAATCATCTATTTGAGCTTCTTCTTTATCTTTACGAATAAAGGGAGGATAAAAGACAACATGTATAAGACCGTTGCTAGTAATCATTGCTTTGATTTGGTCATCATCCAAATTCCTAGGATGATCACAAATTGCCCTTGCATTGCAATGACTGGCAATTGGATATTCAGCATGCTCGATAATATCCCAAAAACCGTTCACCGTTGCATGTGCAACGTCTGTAAACACGCTATGATTATTATTTAATTGAACGACTTCTTTACCGAGCAAGGTTAACCCGCCACCACGCGGCTCCTCTGCTCCATCTGCGCAAAGATTAGCATTATTCCACGTTAGCCCGACAGATAGAACACCAAAGCGGTATAGCTGCCGAAGCTTCATTAAATCATTGCCAAATACGTCTGCTCCTTCTAATGTTAAGACTGCACCAATTTCTCCCGATTTCAGAGAAGTGAGTTCATTCCATTTTTTAATATGCTTCATTTGTGGATTTTTATTGATAATCTCCGTATGAAATAAATCAATTTGCTCCAATGCATGCTGCCACTTTTCATCTGATGGAACATGTGGTGGAACAAAGATAGCAAAAAATTGGAGCATGACATTTCCTTTAGTTAAACGCACTAAATTCGTTTGTAATTCAGAAGCAGTACGAAAGTCCAAAGATAACTGATTTTCAAATTGTCCTCTTTTCGAAAGCTGCAGCTTTAATAGCGCGTCACAATGTGTATCAACTATTTTCACTTTTCCACACCCCTTTTTCTATATTATCATGATAAATTCATTTAAATGAACAAAACGAAGAGATTGATCATCTCTCCGTCTTATCTTTTTTATGCATTGTCTTTTTCAATTTGTCTCAATTCTACCCGGCGAATTTTTCCGGAAGAAGTTTTGGGAAGTTCCTCAATAAACTCGATTTTCCTTGGGTATTTATATGGTGCAGTGGACTGCTTCACATGATTTTGTAATTCTTTTACCAAATCTGGGTTTTTCGCACTTTCGCGATCTTGCAGAACAATAAATGCTTTTACTACATTACCTCGTATTTCATCCGGACTTGCGACTACTGCACATTCTTTTACCGCCGGATGTTTGGTCAATGCATCCTCTACCTCGAATGGTCCGATTGTATAACCGGAGCTTACGATAATATCATCGTTTCTGCCCTCAAACCAAAAATAACCTTCCTCATCCATTTTCGCTTGGTCTCCTGTAATATAAAAATTGCCTCGTTGTGATTTTTTGGTGCGCTCGGGATCTTTATAATACGCTTTAAATAGTGATGGAGTATCAAGCGGAATGGCAATATCTCCAACTTTTCCAACAGAAACTGGATTACAATCCTCATCGATTAATTGAACATTATTTCCTGGTGTAGGTTTACCCATCGATCCCGGTTTTACCTTCATTCCTTTTAAAAATCCAAGAAGCAGCGTGTTTTCTGTTTGTCCGTATCCATCACGTACAGTTACGCCAAAATACTTATCAAATTTGTCAATCACTTCACGGTTCAATGGTTCTCCAGCAGATACCGCACTATGCAATGCTGAAAGATTATATTCCGATAAGTTATCCAATTTGGCCATAAGCCGGTATTCTGTGGGCGTGCAGCAGAATACATTAATTTTATTGCTTTCTAATAAGCTTAGGTATTTTTTAGGATTAAATTTCCCATTATAGATAAAGCCTGTAGCGCCAGAACCGAGTACAGATAAAAACGGACTCCAAACCCATTTCTGCCAGCCAGGAGCTGCAGTCGCCCAAACCGTATCACCATCTTGTATACTCAACCAGTTTGCCGGAGCTGTTTGCATGTGCGCATATCCCCAACCATGTGAATGCATAACTGCCTTCGGGTTACCTGTTGTTCCAGAAGTGTAAGGTAAAAACGCAATGTCATCCCTTGCAGTTTCTGCCATCTCCAGTTTACCCGATGCCTTTTCCTTCATTTCATCAAGCAGTTTCCAATCTTCTGCTTTATCTCCAACAGAATATTTTATAAGTTCGCGATATTCTTTTATATCCTTGAACTGACCGACATAATCAGCATAACTTACAATAGCCCTTACTTCCCCGTGTGTAATCCGGTATTGTAAATCCTTCGTGCGAAGCATTTCTGAAGAAGGGATAATAATAATTCCTATTTTTAATGCAGCAAGGTACACTTCATAGGTCTCAATTATTCGAGGCATCATAACTAATAATTTATCGCCTTTCTTAAGCCCTTGTTCAAGAAAAACATTTCCAATTCTATTTGCATTTTGCATTAGTGCTTGATATGTAATTTCTTTTCTGTTTCCCTGTTCATCTTCCCATACTATCGCCTTTCGATCTGCTTCGTCAGCGTATTTTTCTATTTCCATCACAATATTATACATATCTGGTGCAATTAAATGTTCTTTGTTCATTTTATAACCTCCATTTAGAACCTGATACTAACTCCTAATCATTATATCAGAACATAAAAAAATTAGAAATATCTAAATTCGTTGAAATCGCTTCCGTTAATTAAATCGATTAAAAAGCCGTCCATACCTGTTAAGGTACGAACGGCTTATTACTTTTTTTAACCTACTTCAGTTTCCAATTGTTCTTTTGGTAATACTTCATTCATGCTTCCTGTACGATAGCCTTTTAAATCAACAGAAACATAATCAAAACCTAATGATTTAAGTTTTAATTGTATTTGTTCCCGCTGGCTTAGCAAATCTGCTATTTTATCTTCTGTCACTTCAATTCTAGCAACATTTTCATGAAAACGTACACGTACCATATTAAATCCAAGTTTAATTAAGAAAAGCTCTGCTTCATTTACTTGGCTGATTTTTTGACGATTAATTTCTGTTCCGTACGGGAATCGGGATGCTAAACTGCAAGACGCTGGCTTATTCCATACAGGTACTTCCAATTGCTTGGATAGTTCCCGAATTTCATTTTTATAAAGACCAGCTTCCTGTAAGACACTACGTGCGCCTTCCTCTGTTCTCGCTTTCAAGCCTGGTCGAAAATCATCCATATCATCCATAATCATGCCATCCAATACATATGGATAACCTAGTTCTTCAGCTAAATCGTTTAGCTTCATGTAAAGCATTTTTTTACTTTGGTACCAGCTGTCTGGCGTATTTGCCACAATTGCTGGATTATCTAATTCTTTCATTTCTGTTTTTAGAACACGTACACCCATTTTTTCAGCAAGTTCTACTGCTCCATCGAATTCCTCTTGACGGAAAAGCTCAGATGCAACTACTACCGCAAGCACATTGTCACCTAATTCCTGTTGGGCACGCTTTAATAGAAATGAACTGTCCACCCCACCCGAAAACGCAACCATTACACGGCCCATTTCAGTAAGAATTTGACCAAGCTGACTGTTTTTCTGATCCATTGAATTACTCATTTTGCTTCGCCTCACTTTGTATATAGTTAAAATAATTATAACATAAGTCCTTCTTATTCTAAGAGGTTGCTGAAAAAAGCCCAGTAAAAATAACACATTTAGAGCATTATATCTTCTACACTAACTGCTGGCAAGTTCTGTCTCAAACATCGATATCACCAAATCGTGCGGAAGCTCGTTGGCTTGCTTTTCAATACTCAAAGCTGCGCCGTCTAGAACTGTTTGGTCCCTTTCATCCCCTATTTGAAGACATACTATAAGTTTACCGTCCAAACAAAATGCTGTCAATGAAATCGCTTTAATAAAATTTAGTTGACAAATTTATTTGTTGGCTACATATTATAATAAAACCTATAATTTTACTATGGATTATATAGAGGCGGTGAAAATAATGTACCTTACACTAGAGGGTGTTGAAAAGAGTTTTCGCAATAATAAAAACAGTGAATTGAAGGTTTTGGAGAATATAAGCTTTGACATTGAGAAAGGCCAGTTTGTTTCGATTGTTGGCCCTTCTGGTTGCGGAAAGTCTACATTGCTTTATTTAATTTCCGGACTGGAAAAAGCGACAAGGGGAAAAATCAAAGTGGCTGGAGAATCTGTAAATAAGCCAGGTCCAGACCGTGTCGTCGTGTTTCAAGAAGATGGACTTTTTCCTTGGGCTACTGTTCTAGACAATGTAATGTATGGATTATTGTTGAAAAAAATGCCAAAAAAAGAGGCGGAAATGAAAGCGAGAGAAATGCTGAAGCTTGTTCATTTGAGTAATTATGTTGATGCCTATCCACATCAACTATCTGGTGGAATGAAGCATCGCGTATCGATTGCTCGAGCACTTGTGATGGACCCAGATATATTATTAATGGATGAGCCATTTGCTGCATTGGATGAACAGACAAGAATGACGCTCCATCACGAATTGCTGGAGATATGGAGAAGAACAAAAGTGACTGTATTATTTGTTACGCATAATATACGTGAAGCAGTGCTTCTATCCCAAAAAATAATTGTGATGGGAACACGGCCCGGAAATATTAAGACTACTTTTACTGTAAAAACAACGCAAGATGGAATAACACCAGACAGTATTACCCTTAATTTGGAACAAAAGATTCTTGCTGCATTAGAAGAAGAGATGGAAAAAGTGCTAAAGGAGGAGCTTGGAGATGATTACAGCTTTAAGACGGGTTCTGTTCATCGGGATTCTAGCGGTGATATGGGAAGTGGCATCTAGACTTTCACCTGTTCCTGACTTCATGTTCCCAGGAGTACTCCAGGTGGTTGAAACACTTTTCACAGGAATAACTGGCGGGCAGATAACTGAAGCCATGTTGCGAAGTATCGGGCGACTGCTTTTTGGATTCATTATCGCATCAACACTCGGACTATTTCTTGGTTACTTAATTTGGCGTTTTAAAATTGTTGACGATACACTTGGATTTCTTGTTGTTGCATTGCAATCTATTCCAAGTATTGTCTGGCTGCCACTAGCAATCGTCTGGTTTGGCCTTGGAGAAACTGCAATCTTGTTTGTTGTTACGATTGGAGCAACCTGGACGATGACAATGAATACGACAAGTGGATTTAAGAATGTGCCTACCCTCTATCAACGGGTTGCAAAAACATTTGGATCCAGTGGATTTCATCTTTTACGGACAGTTATTATTCCTGCATCCATCCCACAAATTATTTCTGGTATGCGTTTAGCCTGGGCATTTTCCTGGCGCGCTTTAATGGCTGGTGAATTACTAGGTGCCGGTGGTGGACTTGGGCATTTGCTTGAAACAGGACGTTCGCTTGGTCAAATGGATTTAGTAATATCTGTAATGATTATTATCGCAATTATCGGAACGATTATTGACAATATTGTTTTCACAAAGCTTGATCGTAGCGTTCAGAAAAAATGGGGATTGTCTTCTTAAAACTTCTGAATCTATGAAAATTTGTAATACACTTGGAGGGATGAAGAATGAGCAGAAATTCGATTTTAAGCATTGTATTTACAGCAATGCTAGTATTCTTAGCAGCATGCGGCGAGTCTGCGGGAGACAGTGAAAAAAATGAAGTAACCATTGGCTACTTTCCAAATCTGACACATATTGCAACAATTGTTGGTCTAGAGAAAGGTTATTTTGAAGAAGAATTTGGTGAGGATATTACGCTAAATACGAAGACAGTAACAAATGGCGGGTTATTTATGGAAGCAATGGCTACAGAAGCTATCGATGTTGGTACTGTTGGACCTGGTCCGCTGTTAAACATTTATGTAAAGGATCCGAGCTACCATATTATATCTGGTGCGGTTAATGGGGGCGCCGTCTTAGTTTCTGATAGTGACAGCGGTGTTACTGAACTTGCCGATTTAGATGGTAAGCGTGTTGCTATTCCTGTAATTGGAAGCACACAAGATGTCATGCTTCGAAAAGCACTGCAAGAGGTTAATTTGTCACCGACTACAAGTGGTGGAACTGTTGAGTTATACGCAGCTGCTCCCGCAGACACAACTACCCTATTCTCACAGGATTCCGTACACGCTGCAGCAACTCAGGAACCATGGGGCTATGTGCTGGAAACACAATCAAATGGACAAAAGCTGCTTGACTGGGATGAATTTGCATGGGGGAAAGAATCTACCAATACAGTAGTTGCTGCTTCGGAGAATTTTATGGAAAATGAAGCATTGGCAGAGTCGTACCTAAAAGCTCACCTTCGAGCAGTGGAATTCATACAGGAAAATCCTAATGAAAGCCAAGCATTAGTTATTGAGCACTTAAAAGAACTTACAGGTCAAGAGCTTAATGCCGACGAAGTAGAAGCAGCATTTAATAACTTGGAGGTTACAACTTCTGTTAATAAGCAAGTGATTCAAGAAATGGCAGACATCAGCTTAGAAGCGGATTATGTATCAAGCAATGACATCGATGGGATGATTAACCTTACAATTTTAGAAGGACTTCAAAAATAACTCTTACCAATGAAGCTGTCGTACAGTCTTAGCTTACGACAGTTTTTTGGTGTATAGTTGAAAGAAACTGCGAACTAACTTCTCGGCTGTTTTCTTCAAGTATGTGCAATAATCGCCGTCCGGGATCGCTTCGGGCGGATGCTTTCCGCGGGCACGGCTTCAGCCTCTCCGGAAGAAACCCACTTCCTACGAGTCTTCAGACACGTGCTGTTCCCGCAGGAGTCACCGCCCTTCACTCACCCGAACTGGTTAGAGCAACGACCTTGTTCACTGTATTCTTCTAATAATAGGTGGTGAGCCAGTTTTAGCGGAGGGAACACACGGAGACTTCTGCGGGATACGTGGCCAGAGTGAGACTCTGAAGAACGGAGTTCGAAGAGGCTCACGGGTCTCCCGCGAAAAGCGTAGTGTGTTTCCGAAGCGGGTAAACGCACGATCCCTCATTGCGCATTAGTTCGAAGTTTATATATTTTCTGCAGCAAAAAGTAAATTAAATCATACATACAAGAACTGTTTGTGCTTATATCAGCAAATTTAATTTTAGGTGTCACCACTCCGCTAATCTGGTAAAATAATGTTCAAGGATGTGATATCTTGACACAATTTAACGAACAAGAATTTGAGAATGCATATAATCAAGAAACAGATCGAATCAATGCACAGCTGGATAAAGAGATATTATTTGCTATGATTGGCGATGTAAACACTGGAAAGTCTTCAACGATTAATCAAATAATCGGTGACGAGGTTGCCCTAGTTGGCGCGAAGCCTGGTGAAACAACAGGAATCGACCGCTATGTATATCGTGATAAAATCATTTTTGCAGATACACCTGGTCTTGATGATATTAATCATCAAAACTCTGAAGAAACAATGAAATTTTATAAAAATGCAGATGTCATCCTATTTTTCTTAAATGCAGCTGGAACTGTTTTTTCAGAGGGGGAAAAGAAATCATTTGAGATGATTTCCAAAGAAAATAAAAATATCCTCTTTGTATTAAACAAAATCGATGCAGCAGATGACATTCCAAGTCTTATCCAATATGTAAAACAACATACGAAAAATAAATATAACGTTGTTCCAATTTCTTCTCGAACAGGAGAGAACATCGATAAGCTTCGAAACGAAATAATGGATATTCTGAAAAAAAAACATAAAGAAATTCAATTTGCCAGGCTCGTAAAAGAAAAATCTTCAACAGCCAATAAGTGGATCCTTGCTGCTTCAGGTTCTGCAACTGCTGTCGGAGCAGCTCCGATACCAGGTTCAGATTTCATACCATTAACTGGTATTCAAGTTGGACTATTGGTTAAGCTTGCAACGCTTTATGAAAAACCGTTATCTAAAGAACGTGCTAAAGAGCTTACAATAGCAACGATCACGGGTAATATCGGCAAAACTCTATTTCGACAAGTTATTAAATTTGTTCCTGGAGCTGGCTCAGTTGCTGGTGGCAGTATCGCCGGAGGAATGACACTAGCCTTAGGATATGCTGTTAAATATGCATACGAGAATGATATTGAATTGGATGCGAATAGCTTAAAATCGTTGTATGACTATTTTAGAAAAAAAGACAAGGTTAATTCATAATAAAGGGCAGCATTCTTAGCTGCTCTTTGTTATGAATTCTTTTATACAATCTGCCAATTCTATATCCTTCGTATTAATACATCCTTTCCAGCATCGGAACACAGCTACACTTTTGACTTTGGAAGTTATCCTTCGTGGTTTGCATCTACCTTATATTTTAAGCACATTTAAAAATCTGTACTCTTTATAACCTAACGCAACAGCATCCTTTTTCTGAAATATTCTCTATAAATAAGGGTCTAAATTTAATAAAGAAACAGATGTTTATAGTATAATAATAATGGAACAGTACTCTAGAAAGCTTGGTTTCGCAAATAAACTCATCTAAGGAGTCGATGTACATTGACAAAGGTACACGAACAAACTATTTTTCATCATATTGGAAATCGGTTTCAAACAGAAGATCGAGAGATTCATATCGTTGCTCGTCTAGAAGAACCGCTCGTGGTAGTACTAGGGAATGTTTTAAGCGATGAAGAGTGCGACGTACTCATTCGATTATCAAAAGATAACATGCATCGTTCAAAAATCGGGTATTCACGGGAAGTAAATGACATTCGGACAAGCAGCGGTATGTTTTTTGAAGGCAATGAACACAGCATTTTGTCTACTATTGAAAAGAGAGTATCCAATATTATGAATGTCTCCGTCGAACATGCAGAAGGGCTGCAAATTTTAAAATATACGCCTGGACAAGAGTATAAAGCTCATTTTGATTATTTTTCACCTACGAGCAAAGCATCTGAAAACAATCGAATCAGCACGCTCGTTATGTACTTAAATGAGATCGAACAAGGGGGAGAAACCTACTTTCCAGAGCTGAATTTTTCTGTTTTCCCAAAAAAAGGAATGGCAGTGTACTTTGAATATTTTTATTCCGACGGCAACTTAAATAAACAAACTCTGCACGGCGGAGCGCCCGTAATCGCAGGAGAAAAATGGATAGCTACACAATGGATGAGAAAACAAAGAGTTAGATAATTAAGAATGAAATAAATAGAGAAAGAGACTTGATTAGTCAAGTCTCTCTTATCGAATGCACAAGCATAATCCTGGCTTTTATTTTGTTAAACAATCTAGCAATTCTACTTCCCTCGTTTTGTGACTTCTTTACCATCATAAGTAAAAACTGTGTCTCTTCCTTCAATAACCGTTTCCATATGAACTGGACGTCCCCACAGCTGATAGATATATGGTAGAACATGTTCCAAATAGCGGATATCCAATTCAGTTCCTTCATACCCATGAACAAGATATAATTCACCATTACGCAAATAATCACCGTTTTCAACAACAATGTAAGGAAACCCACCATTTACCCGAATCGATATAAGCTGATCCCTCACCTGTTCATAATCCTTCTGTGTAATGCGGTAATCTCTGCCCTTTTTCTCAAATAAATACATATCTTCACGTTCAACAAGTTCCTTCGTTAAGTAATTGCGGATAAAGGAAATATCCGATTCAATCTCCCGAACTTCAAAAATTTTCTCCCTTCCTGCGTTTGGCTTATAGCCTTGACGTTGCATTTCCTCTGTCGGATTATTATAACGTTCTTCAATATCTTCGAAAATCTTTATTCCTAGATAATAAGGATTAATGGAAGTACGTGATGGCTGAACAACCCCAGCGTTTAGCTTGGAAAACTCAATTGTCTCATCGCTTGTTAAATCCATTTCCCGTAAAATGCGCTGATGCCAATACGAAGCCCATCCTTCGTTCATAATTTTGGTTTCTAACTGCGGCCAGAAATAGAGCATTTCTTCACGCATCATCGTTAAAATATCCCGCTGCCAATGCTCCAGTTCACGACTATGCTCTTCAATAAATAATAATAAGTCCTTTTCAGGCTTTGGCGGCAGCTTTTTAATCCGTTTTCTAGCTTTCGGTTTTGAATCAGCTCGTTTCTCATCTAAACCCCATAGATCATCATATGGACCTCTTATCGATTGCTCTTCTTCCACATTGTCATCTTCTGCTGCTGGTAGTTTGGATCGAATAATCGATGGATCGATATGTTCTTGAATCGAAAGGATGGCGTCTAAGAAACTCTCGACCTCATCTTTTCCATACTGCATCTCGTAATCAGCAATCCGTTCAGCTGTCGCTGTCATGCTCTCAACCATATCTCTTCTCGTGTTGGAAAAACGCACATTATTTTTGAAAAAATCACAATGAGCAAGTACATGAGCGATAATCAGTTTATTTTGGATCAGAGTATTTGTATCAAGCAAAAAGGCATAGCATGGATTAGAGTTAATGACAAGCTCATAAATTTGACTTAGACCAAGGTCATATTGCAGCTTCATTTTGTGAAATTGCTTTCCAAAGCTCCAATGCGTAAATCGGGTTGGCATCCCATATGCTCCAAATGTATAAATAATATCAGCTGGGCAAATCTCATAACGCATTGGGTAAAAATCAAGCCCAAAACCAGATGCAATTTCTGTGATTTCTTCAATTGCAATGCTAAGCTCTTTTGATTGTATCAAATTCATCCCCCCACAAATGCTTTATACAGTTTATGATATGTTCGATTAGACTTGGCGTTCGTTAAGGGATTTTGACGTAAACATTCTTTGCTTTTCTACAATCCCTTATATTTTGGAGTGCAAGTATTTAGGCAAATGCATTCGTTGCACATATGCAGCATAAGAAAGTATAAACTTTCTTATGCTGCCAAAAAATGTCCGACAACCCGGACACATGTTTATACAGTGGCTGCTCCTTTTTGAAAAAAGCTTTTCATCGCATGATAAACATCGCCTTTTTCCTTTAACACGTAATAACGGAATTTTGGATCATCAATATTTTTATATGCATTCATTAATGTCGAATAACGATTATATCCATTTACTTCACCATAGCCAAACATATTGGAAACATCCATGATTTCTTTTACAAGCTTGATACATGACGCATTGTCAGAGCTAATATTTTCTCCATCTGAAAAATGAAATGGATAGATATTATAACGGGATGGACTAAATTTGTCTTCTATTAGCTCTAACGCTTTTTTATAGGCAGACGAGCAGATTGTTCCACCGCTCTCTCCCTTGGAGAAGAATGCTTCCTCAGAAACTACTTTTGCTTCTGTATGGTGTGCAATAAATGCAAATTCCACTGTTTCATATTTTGTACGCAAGAAACGGTTCATCCAGAAGAAAAAGCTCCGAGCCATGTACTTTTCAAAATTTCCCATCGATGCACTCGTGTCCATCATTGCGATGACAACTGCTTTGGATTCTCGTTTAATCACTTCATTCCAAGTTTTAAAACGTAAATCTTCATTATAAATTGGAGTAATTTTCGCTTCTCCTTCTCTTGCATTGCGTTTTAAAGCTGTTAAAATCGTTCGCTTTTTATCCACATTTCCCATTAACCCTTTTTTGCGGACATCATTAAATTCAATTTTTTCTGTTGTTATTTCTGCTGGTTCTTTCTGTTTTAGGTTTGGAAGCTCTAAATCTGGAAATAGTGCATTTTCTATTTCTTCAATTGATACTTCTGTTTCATAATAGTCTGTTCCAGGACTCTCTCCTGCCTTCTTGCCACTTCCTTGACCTTTTTGCCCGTTACCGTCAGCATTCGGATCACGAGCAATCACATCCCCTACTTCGGAATCGCCATTTCCTTGCCCTACATGTTTTGATTTATCATAGTTATAGCGTATTTTATATTCATCTAATGATCGGATCGGAATTTTAATGACGTCCTTCCCATTGGACATGATAATATTCTCTTCACTGATAAGATCTGGTAAGTTATTTTTTATTGCATCTTTCACTTTATCAATATGACGCTGCTGATCTTGATAACCTTTCCGATGGAGAGACCAGTTTTCCTGGGAGACAACAAAGTTATGCTCATTTTCTTCAGTCATTTGAATCCTCTCCTATTTGAATTTTCAATCTCTTATTATTAAATTATACTTTCTTTTATACTATGCAAAGAGAAACAAGTTATTGCCACAAAATAAAGAAATCTAGTATAAAATCAGAAAGAACAAGCGTATATCTACATTAAAAAGCGCCTTTTTTAAAAGAGAAAAACAGGACTAACATTAAGTCAGCCCTGTACGCATTTTTTTACACATTATCGATTTAGCAAACTACCAACATAGCGCAGTAATTCGTTTGCAGACACAGAATTATAACCATGTTCATCGATGAGACGTGCAATGACTTCATTGATTTTTTTCAGTTGTGATTCATCTGGAGTTTTCGAGGATGTTGTAATTTTTACGACATCCTTTAGATCTGCAAATAGTTTCTTTTGGATAGCTTCACGTAAGCGTTCATGTGAATTATAATCAAATCGCTTTCCTTTTCTCGCATATGCAGAAAGTCTAATAAGAATTTCCTCTCGAAATGCTTTTTTCGCATTCTCCGAGATTCCAATTTGTTCCTCAATCGAACGCATCAGCTTTTCGTCTGGACTCATTTCCTCTCCAGTAAGCGGATCGCGCAATTTATTCTTATTGCAGTATGCTTCCACGTTATCCAAATAGTTATCCATCAACGTTTTAGCTGATTCTTCATATGAATAAACAAAGGCTTTTTGTACTTCTTTCTTCGCAATCTCATCGTATTCTCTTCTTGCAACGGCAATGTAATTCATATATTTCTCCAAGTCATCCTTTGAGATAGATGGATGCTGATCAAGTCCATCCTTTAGTGATCGCAGTACATCCAGCGCATTAATGGATGGCACTTCTTTGCGAATAATCGTTGAGGATATCCGGTTAATGACATAGCGCGGGTCAATTCCAGACATTCCTTCATCCTGAAATTCCTTCTTTAACTCCTCTGTATCCACTTGATTAAATCCTTCTACACTTTCGCCATCATAAAGCCGCATCTTCTTAACCAAATCAATTCCTTGTTTCTTCGATTCTTTCAATCTTGTCAGGATTGAAAATATCGCTGCAGCTCGAAGTGCATGTGGTGCAACATGGACATCCGCAATATCACTTTCTTTAATCATTTTTTCGTAGATTCGTTCTTCCTGGCTAACTCTTAAATTATACGGGATTGGCATAACAATAATTCGAGAATGCAAGGCTTCATTTTTCTTATTTGCTATAAAGGAACGATATTCCGACTCGTTCGTGTGTGCCACGATAAGCTCATCGGCGGAAATAAGCGCGAACCTTCCTGCTTTAAAATTTCCTTCCTGCGTCAATGATAATAAATGCCATAGGAACTTCTCATCACTTTTTAAAATTTCCTGGAACTCCATCATCCCGCGGTTTGCTTTGTTCAATTCCCCATCAAAACGGTATGCTCTTGGATCGGATTCTGACCCATATTCAGCAATTGTAGAAAAGTCAATACTACCAGTTAAATCAGCAATATCCTGTGACTTCGGATCAGATGGACTAAAGGTTCCAATCCCAACACGCTTATCCTCTGAGAAGAATATCCGTTCTACCTTCACATCTTCAATACGGCCTCCGTATTCCTGTTCAAGTCGCATCGTATTTAATGGTGATAAGCTGCCTTCAATTCGAATACCATACTCTTCATAAAAATCCTCCCGCAAATGCTGGGGAATTAAATGAAGCGGATCTTCATGCATTGGACAGCCTTTTATTGCATACACCGCCCCTTCTTCAGTACGTGAATATTGCTCAAGACCACGTTTTAACATACTGACGATGGTCGATTTCCCTCCACTTACTGGTCCCATCAATAATAATATCCGCTTTCTTACATCTAATCTTTTAGCTGCGGGATGAAAATATTCTTCCACCAATCTTTCAATTGCCGTCTCTAATCCAAAGATTCCTTCACCGAAGAAGTGGAACATTTTTTTATCGTCTTTTTCAGTAACCCCAGAGCTTTTAATCATATGATATACACGAGAATGCGCTGTCTGTGCGACTTCTGGTCTCTCTTTCACAATCTCTAAATATTCTTCAAATGTACCTTCCCATTTTAAACGGTTTTCCTCTTCCCTATAGTCTCTCGCCTTATTTAATATATTCATCAGCTACTCCCTCCATCTGTGCAGCGGTTTATATATCCTATGCACGGACACATCTTTTCATGCTTTGAGTATTGATAAGCGTATTTCCCCAAAAAAGGATTGGTAAATACTTCTTTAAAACGGGATTAATCGATAAGAGTTCATAAAATTTCGGGTTTTTTCAGTTACTAATTAATTTTATCTTGTATATATTCAACAGCCTTTTCGATATCTTGCTCCTTAATGATAAATTTTTGTTCCAATGCTTCGAAAGCTTTCCCTGCCTGCTGTAAATCCTGAATCCCTTTTTTCATATAGGATTTGTAATTGCGGTTCACCGCATCAATTTTCTTTGCGAATTTCTCATCAGTTCCTGGTGTTACAGTTTCCAAATACAAATCAACTACTTGCTCACTATCACGGCTTGGAAAAAATTCATGGGGATCTGTACTATCAAATATGCAGAAATCAAGCTCACGGACGAGAACCATATCTAAGCTTTTCGGGTCAAAGCTGCAATGATACAGCTCCACATCATACCCATGCTGTTCGCAAGCTTTTGCAATTTTTTTCATAAAGGTTGATTTACCAGTACCTGCCCTCCCTTTTATATAGTAAACATTCGATAGATGTTCGATTAAATGCGGAACCTCGTTAACAACCCCGTCTGGTGTATTCGTTCCAAATAAACGGTGATATACACGGGCATGTCTATTCACAGTTGCTACCTGTGGCAATAAATCTTTAATAAAATTGTCAGCCAGCTCATCTGCACGTTTAAAATTCATTTCATGAATATAAATAGCTTCTAAATCATCATGAATTTTTAGCCCTGTTGCAAAGTTTTCACAAGCTTGCTTCGTAAATTGATTCACCTTTTTCTGGATTTCTTCATTTCCTGCTGTTTCAAGAGATTCTCCAGTCAATTGCTGTAAATCAAGTTCTATTGTCCGTGAATCTTCTAATGCAATCCGGTCAGTGAGGATTGCTGCAGATTTTTCAAGGATGATTACACCATCTAAATAGTTTGTGCCCAAAGGACTTTTTAACACTTCTACCTTTTTCACTGGACTATAGATGGCAGCAAGCTGCTTTAAGATATTTGTTTTATACATTTCAGAGGGATGCTTTAAATATATGATTTTCTCCAATTGTACTATGTTTGTTTGTAAATAATTTACGATCCCCTCTGCAGTGTTCCCGCTCACATAATAGTTAAGAATAGACAAGTTAACACACCCTTTTTGGTCGTTTTTCCTAGTTTATGTATTGCCCAAAATGATGTGAATCATGTTCTAAGAATAATTGTTTGCAAGCAAATAATTATTGGCAAATAAAAAACGCCACCCTAAAGTTTAAGATGGCGATTCCATTTCTTTTTAACTGTTTGCTAACTCATGTTTTTCCTCTTCTGTAAACACACGAGATCTTGTAATAAATCGTTTCCCTTCTGGGCCTTCTAATGAAAACATACCGCCACGACCGTCGATTGAATCAATAATGAGCTGCGTATGCTTCCAATATTCATATTGATCCTTTGATATATAGAAAGGTGTATCACCAATCTCTCCTAGCAGGACGTCCGATTCTCCGGTCCGAAATTCTCCGCGTTGATAACACATTGGTGAACTGCCGTCACAGCATCCTCCTGATTGATGAAACATTAATGGCCCGTGAATGTTAACCAATGTATTAATCAGACGTAATGCTTCCTCTGTTGCCTTTACTCGTTCGACCATGCATAGCCTCCCCTTACCAGATTATTTTTAGAAAACTTGGCGCTCGTCAAGCCTTTAGGCGGATGCCTTCGTTGCACTTATGCAGCATAAGAAAGTTTATATTCTCTTATCTGCTAAAATAATCCTGCTGGACCTTCGCTATAGCTAATTAATAAGTTCTTCGTTTGCTGATAGTGGCCAAGCATCATTAAATGATTTTCCCGTCCGATCCCTGACTTTTTATAGCCGCCAAATGCTGCATGTGCTGGGTATTGATGATAACAGTTTGTCCATACCCTCCCTGCCTGAATGCCGCGTCCAAATCGGTAAGCAGTATTAATATTACGTGTCCAAACGCCTGCACCTAATCCATACAAGGTGTCATTGGCTATTTTCATGGCTTCCTCTTTATCTTTAAAAGTGGTTACGGAAAGGACAGGTCCAAAGATTTCTTCTTGGAAAATACGCATTTTATTATTGCCTTTAAAAATCGTTGGCTCGACATAATAACCATTTTCAAGCTCACCTTCAAGCTTGTTTACATTTCCGCCAATAAGCACCTCTGCACCTTCCTGTTTTCCGATATCCAGATAGGATGATATTTTTTCCAATTGCTCATGGGAGGCCTGTGCACCCATCATCGTCTCTGTATCAAGCGGATGGCCAATTTTGATTTGTTTCACACGCTCGATAACACGTTCCATAAACGTATCATAGATTGACTCATGTACCAGGGCTCGTGATGGACATGTACAGACCTCACCTTGGTTGAGTGCGAACATAACAAAGCCCTCCACTGCTTTATCCAAGAAGCCATCATCGGCATCCAGCACATCCTCAAAAAATATGTTTGGTGACTTTCCGCCAAGCTCCAGTGTAACAGGGATAATATTTTCAGAAGCATATTGCATAATCATTCTTCCAGTAGTTGTTTCACCTGTAAATGCTACTTTGGAAATTCCAGGGTTCGTAGCAAGTGGTTTTCCTGCTTCAACACCAAATCCATTTACAATATTAAGAACTCCCGGTGGTAATAAATCTTGAATAATCTCTATAAACACATGGATGGAAGCTGGAGTTTGTTCAGCTGGTTTTAATACAACACAGTTCCCAGCTGCAAGTGCCGGTGCCAGCTTCCAAGTTGCCATCAGTAATGGGAAGTTCCAAGGAATAATTTGACCTACAACACCAAGCGGCTCATGAAAATGGTATGCTACAGTATCATCATCAATCTGGCTGATACCACCCTCTTGAGCACGAATAACACCAGCAAAATATCGAAAATGATCTATCGCGAGTGGTATGTCTGCGGCCAATGGCTCCCGGACTGCTTTCCCATTATCCCAAGTTTCAGCGACTGCCAGTTTCTCCAAATTTTCTTCCATGCGATTGGCAATTTGATTTAATATATTCGAGCGTTCTGTAACTGAGGTCTTTCCCCAAGAGTCTTTTGCAGCGTTTGCCGCATCAACGGCCACCTGAACATCTTCCTTTGTAGAACGTGCGATTTCGCAGAATACCTTGCCCGTTACCGGACTGACGTTTTCAAAATACTTTCCATTCACAGGCGGTTGGTATTCACCACCAATAAAATTATCATATCGTTCCTTAAATGTTACAATTGCGCCTCCTGTATTTGGGTTCGCATATCTCATACATACATTCCTCCTCTTATATTGCTGTAATTTCTCACAAATATATGTTGAAGATTCATGTTGTATTCCCTCTTTTCAATTATATCGGTATTATCTGAATCATTCAAATGAATAGGATTGTTTCCTCTAAAAACTTCCAAGAACAAAAGCGCAAGCGCCCGGTTTGCGACATATGGACTGCACCCCGACCTTTGGGGTGGTTCGACGGCTCGATTCCTACGCAGGAGATAAAGGAAACACGACAACTGCAGGGAGGCGAGAGAAGGCTCGCTAGTAGCTGGGCGTGGCTGTACCAGTATCTAAGTTATTCACAGCATTGACAAAACAAAAAAAGCTGTGACCATTCTGCCGTCACAGCTCTATCTATTTTAATGATGGTGGTTATGACCTTTTGAAGGGTTTGTAATCACGAAACCTTCATCATCTACATAGAAATATTGAATCCAAATACCATCCAGAAATGCCTCACGCGTATCTAATAGTATATCGACATCTTTATCGGTTTTCACAATTTCATCATGCTCGGTTGGTGTATCTAAAGAAATACCATAATGGGCATGATCCCCGTGCATATGAGAAATGTATACTCGGATCATTTTGCCTTCAGCTTCTTCTTTGGCGAGCATTTCTTTTAATACTTTTGCTGCATTGCGATTTACTTTACACTTCATATTCTAGTCTCCATTCTTTTATGCATCTGTTGTGTATACCATTATTATTTCATGAAATTGAATGAAATCCTATTATTTTGCACTGAGCAAATTACTATTGTAATACTTCACGATTATACGTCTCCACATCCATCACTTGTCCATCTACAATATAATATTGTGTTTCACCTCTTAAAACAATCCATGTTTTAATCGTATCATCATCTGTTTGAACCACAATAAACCGCCAATCTTCATCATACGCATCATTCAGTTTCTTTGAAATATCTGTCTGCAGATTTCTTTCCTGCAGTTCCTTCATGTTTAATAAATTCACCCCACCACGATTACGAACATCTTCCGCAAGTTCATCTGATAATTCCTCTAATGGATGCTCCTCCATATAATCCTCAGAAAAGTATGTACCTACTAATTCATTATCTTCCAACAGCGCTGCTTCATACATATCTGATACTACAGATACAGCTGTCGAATTAAAACATCCGCTTAATAACACTATAGAAATGCCTATTATTCCAGCAGCAATCACTCGTTTCATAAAATAACCTCTCTTAGCAGTTTCATCAATTAAATTCTAAACTTTAACTGGAAAAAATTAAACTGAAAACAAAAATGATGCAGATTCATCTGAACCTCTGCATCATGATATGATAGAAATGAGATTTCCCTTTTTAGTAATGGATGTTTTCATGCATAAGTGAATGATTTCTCCACTGATCATCCAGCGAATTTTCTGTGCTATTTAACGCTGAAACAATTATTAAAACAGTAATAGTGAGAAGTGATAGTACGGTGACGATCCAAACCAGTTTGCGACCGGTCATACGTACACCCCCTGTTTGAATTGGTAAGATTGTGAGCTGTTTCCACTCAGTTTCTGACCTAATTCATTTTATGTATACTGTTTCAAAGTTAGAAGAAAAACCTTCCATTCAAACCTTGCATATTGTATTTTAACTGTTAACGATCATAGCTATCTGGATTTGTCCCTGCCCGATCATTGATATTCATCCCGTTGATTTTTTCCATATCCGATTCGCTTAGTGAAAAATCAAAAATATCAGCATTCGATTTGATTCTTTCTTCTGTAATCGACTTTGGAATTGTAATAACATTGTGTTGAATATCCCAGCGCAAAATGATCTGTGCTGTCGTTTTCCCATGTTTTTTTGCAATTTCTTTAAGTGCAGGTTCTTCAAGCAATTGCCCCCGCTTTAATGGTGACCATGCCTCAAGCTGAATATTTTCCTTCGCACAGAACTCCCGCAGCTCTGCCTGACTTAAATGGGGGTGAAATTCTACCTGATTAATGACAGGCTGCACATAACTGTCCATTAATAAGTCTTGTAAATGATGCACATGAAAATTACAAACTCCAATTGCCCGAACCTTTTTATCATTATACAATTTTTCCATTGCACGCCACGTTTCCTTATACTTTCCTTTTACTGGCCAATGGATGAGATAAAGATCCAAATAGTCCAGCCCTAATTTATTTAAGCTTCTTTCACAGGCTTCCAATGTACTCTCATAACCTTGTTCATCATTCCAAACCTTCGATGTAATAAAAAGCTCCTCTCGAGGTATATCAGCCTCTCTGATTGCCTGTCCAACCCCGAGTTCATTATTGTAAAAAGAGGCTGTATCAATACTGCGATACCCATAGTTTAATGCAGCTTTAACAGCATTGACTGTCGTTTTTCCATCTTCAACCTTATAAACACCGAGCCCAAATCCTGGAATTTCCACACCATTATTTAATGTTACTGTATCCTGCAAATGTTTAATCATCTCGACCCCCCTATTCGATTCTCCTTCTATCTTAGCTTTTTTTATGGACAATGTTAACCTATATGTTTGATTGTATAAACATATCACTTTATAATGGCTAAAATGCTAAATAAACGATCTACCATCTTAGTGCGGGAAATATAGGCAAGCTCCGATGAAAGCATAGGCATAGACCAGACACTGAAGTGTGAAAGTACATACCGAGCTCATCAGCTGCCTATTTATAGTGTATACCAATACTTCCCATCTCTTTTTTCCCGCTGACACTCCCCGTTGTATCGTAAATATTCCAAATGTGCGAGTGTTTCTCCGACCGCAAATCTTGTTTCATGAATGGTCAGCTGTCTATTGAAAAGTTTTTCGGTAGCCTCATAGATCGTACATCCATTTTTTAAGATATTGGCAAGTACACCTAATCGTTCATCATGATGGGCTCGAATTTCATCAATGCGTTTACTTGCATCATTAAATGGTTTTCCATGTGATGGCACGACCAAATCTGCATCTAATTTTTTTATTTTAGTTAATGAGTTAAAATAAGTTCCTAATGGATTCGGATCCCCATGAAACCAGTAGGAAATATTCGGTGTGATTCTTGGCAATATATGATCGGTAGAAAGCAATATATTTTTTTCTTTGTTATAAAAGCTGACAAGCCCATCCGAATGGCCCGGAGTAAAAATCACCTCATATTCATATTTTCCGATCGGAATCAGTTCACCTTCTGCTAGATAATGATTAATGATTGGATATGGTGTTACCAGCGGTACAAATTCCCTCGTATTCGAGCTCATTTCGGCTGCAACTTCTTCAGGAATTCCCGACAACTGATAGTTTTTACGCAGACCAGTTAACAAATGTTCCTGCCATGCTCCCAGCCCTGCCTCAGCATCTATTCGTGACATCGAAACTTTTGCAGCTGTCTTTTTCTGCATCCCTCCAGCATAACCAAAATGATCTGGATGGTAATGAGTAATAATTATGTCTGTTACTGTCTTACCCTCCAGCTCTTCATTCCATCGCTCTGCCGTTTGTTTATTATGAAGCCCAGTATCAATTACTTGAAAACCATTTTCACCCTCTGCCAGAAAGCAGTTTACATGGTTTAAGCGAAAGGGCAGGTCGATTTTCACTAATTGGATTCCGTATTCCTCCAGCACTATAATTCACTTCCTTTTTTTCATATAGCCTATATTAATTGTCTTCTCTCGCTCCCTTCCAAAGTATTTCACATAATAGATAATTTTGCAGCTTTATTTCCTTTTAAACAGGGGTATTTTTCAATTACGCAGATGTGTGAAGCATTTTCTCTCCTCTTTTTTATTGCCTTATGATAATTACTACTTCCCTTTAAAGTTGGGCTTCCTTTTTTCAAAAAAAGCACGAATTCCTTCTTCATTATCCTCCGTCTGAAGAAGCAGAGTTTGTACTGTTGTTTCTTGCATATCATTCGTATCGTAAGTCAACTCCTGTGAGTGGTTAACCAATTGTTTGACAAATTGATTTGCTAGTGGAGGACCATCAACGATAAACTGTGCAAATTCTGTTGCTCCGTCTAATAAATCACCTTCTATAACCCGATTAATAACACCATTTTCATATGCTATAGTTGCTGAAATCGGACGAGACGAGGAAATCCATTCCTTTGCAAGATTGGATGGGACTTTTTCTGATAATGCCTTAATAAGCCCAAGATCTGGAATAATCCCGACATTCGCAAAACTGCAAACAAATTTAGCATCTTTTTGTGCAACAACAAAGTCTGCTGCAACCGCGATACTAAATCCTGCCCCGGCAGCAAATCCATGAACCGCACTAACAACATATTTATCCAATTCCCTGATTGATTGAATGACTGCTAAAGCACGCTTCATATACTTCATAATCTCTGCTGAGTTATTTAATCTGTTTAATGTTTCAAGGTCACCACCAGCAGAAAATGCTTTTCCTTCTCCATATAAAATAATCGCTCTTACTTCATCATCTTGATTTGCATCCTCCAAAGCAGCTAATAGCTCATCAGCCATTTCAATTGATAAGGCATTTCGCTTGTCCGGCCGATTCATCGCAATGTAAGCAATTTTATTTTCTATTTTCACACGTACTACTTCAGACATTATTGACCCCCCTATTGTTTTACAACCGCATTGTAGTCTCGAATCACTTTCTCTTGCGCAATTCGATATTGCTCCAGTAGCCCCTCGGTAATTTCTGCAATGGACTGTACCTTCTCGACTCCACCCACACCTTGTCCAGCTCCCCAAATATTTTTCCATGCACGGATATTCGGATCCCCCAGCTCTGAAAAATCCATCTTTTTATTCGCAGGCAGATGATTTGGATTGAGACCAGCATTCACAATACTGGGGATCATGTAATTCGCAGGTATCCCGCTGAAAGCTGGCGTATAAACTATGTCATCAATCATTGAATCGACCGCCATCTGTTTGTAATCCTCGCCGGCACCACTTTCTTTTGCGGCTATAAACTGTGTACCCATATATGCGAAGTCTGCCCCCAAAACCTTTGCTGCTAAAATGTCCTCTCCCCTGGACATCGCTCCAGCAAGAATCACCGGCCCGTCAAAAAAACTCCTAATTTCATGAACAAAAGCAATTGGATTTAGTGTTCCTGCATGGCCGCCGGCACCGTTTGAAACTAGAATAAGACCATCACTTCCCTTTTCAAGTGCCTTTTTGGCGAATTTCACGGTAGTCACATCAGATAATACGATCCCATCATAGGAATGAACTACTTTTACAACAGGGCTTGGATCGCCAAGCGATGTGATTACAATTGGCGGCTGGTGCTTTTCGATTAACTGCAAATCTTCGGTAAAACGTTTATTTGTCCGATGACTAATAAAGTTGATTGCCCACGGTGCAATTTTGCGGCCTGGATTTTGCTCTTTCCGTTGTTCCAGTTCCGACTTTATTTCTCCCATCCACTCATCTAGCTTTTCCGTAGTTCTGACATTCAAGGCTGGAAAGGAACCAATAATACCAGCATTGCAAGCTTCGATGACCATGCGTGGATTAGAAATTAAAAACATGGGAGCCATAATGACCGGCAGTGTCATTTGCTGCTTTAACTCGTTTAATTGCATCTTATTTAATCTCCTTTGCTTTTTTGTTTCCGTAAAATAATCATGTATCACTCTTTTGATATTGCTAATTGTTTTTTTACTTGATCACGCAATGCCATTTTCAAAAATTTACCGACAGATGTCTTAGGAATTTCTTCTAAAAATAATATCTCATTCGGAAGCCACCATTTTGCAAACTGTGGCTTTAAAAAGCCAAGAATTTCCTCTTTCGTGACATTCGCATTTTCTTTAAGTACAACACAGGCAACTGGACGTTCTTGCCATTTTGGATCTGGAATTGCAACAACAGCCGCTTCATAAATTGCTTCATGTGCCATTAATGCATTTTCTAAATCCACAGAGGAAATCCATTCGCCACCACTCTTAATAAGATCTTTTGTGCGATCAACAATTTTTACTGCACCTTCCTCATCCATGGTGACAACATCTCCAGTGTGCAACCAACCGTCACGGAAAGCCTCTTCTGTCCGATCATCCTTATAATATTGATCCGCTATCCACGGACCGCGAATCAACATCTCCCCCATTTCCACTCCATCTGCAGCAACCTCTCCCTTTTCATTTACAATCTTAAGCTCAAGCCCTGGAACAATCATCCCTTGTCTTGATCGGAATTCTAATCGATCAGCTTCTGATAAGTCTGATTGATAACTTTTTAATCTGGACACCGTAGCAAGTGGTGACGTTTCTGTCATACCATATGCATGGATAAAAGGAATGCCATACGTTGATTCAAACGCCTGTATCATTCCTTTTGGCGCTGCCGATCCGCCACATAACACAGCACGCAAGCTCTTCATGTCGTAGTTTCCCTGCTCAAGTGCTTTTAATAAACCGAGCCAAATCGTAGGAACTCCGGCCGTTATTGACACTTGGTTTTCTTCGATTAGAGACGCTAATATTTGCGGTGTAGGCGAAGGTCCGGGCAACACTTGATCTGCGCCAAGCCAAGTTGCTGCAAAAGGTATCCCCCAAGCATTCACATGAAACATAGGAACAACTGGCATAGCTATGTCAGCTTCTGACAAACCCACTGTATTCGCCATTCCAAGTGCCATACTATGCAAGTAGATTCCCCGGTGCGTGTATAGCACACCCTTTGGCTTTCCAGTTGTGGCAGATGTATAACACAATCCTGCTGGATCATCCTCATCTAAATCTTCCCGAAATTCATATGTTGGATTAGCATCTTGTACGAGTTGTTCATATGAATAGAAAGGTTTTAGCTTGGACTCTATTAAAGATGCTTCATCCGTCATTACGATAAAAGCCTCTACTGTTTGGAGCTTGTCCTGTATTCTTTCAATTAGTGGCAGTAAATCTGGGTCAATTAATAGAATCTTATCCTCTGCATGATTAATAATGTAAACGAGATGCTCTTCTGAAAGCCGGATATTAATTGTATGCAAGACCGCTCCCATACTTGGTACAGCAAAATATGCTTCCAGGTGACGATGGTGGTTCCAGGCGAACGTTCCAACTCGATCTCCCTTTTCTATCCCAAGGGATTCAAGCGCACTAGCAAGTGATCGCATTCTTTTTACAATTTCCTTATACGTAAACGAATGCGTCCCAGATAATGTTCGTGAAATAACCTTTTTCTTTGCATAATACTTTTCCGTATGTTTAATCATAAAAGGCAGTGTTAATTGCGTGCTCATCATTAGGCATTTCCCCTTCTCTATAATTAAAAATATAGATAGCTAATTTAATACGCCTATTTCCCGTAGTATTAATTCTGTATGTTCTCCACATTTTGGAGCTGGAAGGATTGTTTTACCCGGACATTCCGACAATTTAATTGGGATGCCAATTTGCTTCATGTTACCTAATCCTGGATGAGATATTGTTTGTATCATTTCCCTTGCCGCCAGCTGCGGATCTTCCATTGCTTCTTCCAGTGTCTTCACTGGTGTGACACATGCTTCTTTTTCTGAAAAGATATCCACCCATTCATCCAGCGTTTTTGCAGCAATAATTGCTTGTATTTCTTGTTTCATTTGCTCCTGCTTCTCCATTGGGGCATCCAAACAGTCAATTAAATCCTGCCGTTCTATTGCTTTGCAAAAAACCTTCCAAAATTTCCGCTCAATGCCGCCCATCGTTAGAAACCGATTATCTTTCGTTTCATATACTTGGTAACAAGCAAACCCTCCGTTCAAAAGCTCTTCCCCCCGAGTTACTTCCCGTTCAGCAAAAACACTTGGCAACAGCATATGCATCCAAGATACGACCCCATCCAGCATCGATACATCGACAAGCTGGCCTTTCCCTGTTTTCTCTCGTTCCAATAACGCTAATAAAATCCCTGCAATTGCCGGATATGCTCCACCACCAATATCAGCAATTTGTGCAGCTGGGATAACAGGTTTACGGTTCTTTTCACCCATCACATGTAATAAGCCCGCATAGCTAAGATAGTTTATATCATGTCCAGGTTTGTCTTTATATGGTCCGGTTTGTCCATAGCCAGTAATGGCACAATAAATTAGTCTTGGATTTATTTGTTTCAATGTTTCATAATCAAGTCCGAGCCTCTTCATTACTCCTGGACGGAAAGATTCGATAACAACATCCGCAGTTTCTGCTAGCTTTAAAAAGTAGCCCCGTTCTTTTTCTGTTTTTAAATCGAGACAGATACTTTTTTTATTTCGGTTTAGCGAGTGAAAGACTGCGCTATCGGCATCAAGCTTTGGTTCAAAACCTCTTAAATAATCTCCAGTCACTGAATCCTCCACTTTAATTACCTCTGCACCAAAATCAGCAAGCATTAATGTACAATAAGGACCTGGCAGAAGCCTTGTCAGATCAAGTACACGTATTGATTGCAAAACCATGCTTTCCATCCTTTCAAAGCTTAATCGAGTCTTGCAATAATGGTCGCATTTGCCATTCCATGTCCTTCACACATCGTCTGTAACCCGTAACGCCCTCCAGTACGTTCCAGCTCGTGTATCATCGTCGTCATCAACCTTGCACCACTTGCACCTAGCGGATGACCAAGTGCGATAGCACCACCATTTGGATTTAACTTCTCAGCGTTTGCTCCAGTTTCCTTCAGCCATGCAATTGGAACAGAAGCAAATGCTTCATTCACTTCAAAAATATCAATTTCTTCAATTGTCAGTCCTGCTTTTTTCAATACTTTCTCTGTTGCAGGTATTGGGCCAGTTAACATCAAAGTCGGATCTGAACCAACTACTGTTCTTGCTAAAACTCGGAATCTTGGCTTTAGCCCAAGCTCTTCTGCTTTCTCTCGCGACATTAACAGGATTGCTGCTGCACCATCACTAATTTGGCTCGCATTTCCTGCCGTTATCGTTCCGTCCTCTTTAAAAGCCGGAGCCAGACTTGCTAGCTTCTCGATAGATGAGTTCTCACGTGGACCTTCATCTTCCTTTAATATTGTTTTTGTTCCATCCGAATGTGTAACCTCAAGTGGCATGATCTCTTTTTCAAAATGACCTTTCTTTCTAGCTGCCACCGCTTTTTCATGACTGTTTAATGAAAATTCATCCATCTCTCGTCTTGTGATTCCCCATTTTTCTGCGATACGTCCTGCTGATAAACCTTGATTAATAATTTCATAGTTGCTCGTTAATTCATTACTCAGTTTAACCCCTTGCATATTCGAACCCATCTGTACCCGTGACATATTTTCAATCCCCGCCGCAACAACTACATCCATATCTCCACTAATAATTGCTTGCGCTGCAAAGTGAACTGCCTGCTGACTCGACCCACACTGTCTATCAATGGTCGTACCCGGTACTTCGATTGGATAACCAGAAATTAAAGCTGCTTGCCTTGCAATATCAAAAGCCTGTTCCCCTACTTGTGTGACACAGCCCATGATGACATCCTCAACTAAGCCCGGTGAAATTCCTGCTCGCTTCACTACTTCGGCCAGTGGTTTTGCGGCTAACTCTTCGGCTCGAATACTACTCAATGATCCGTTCCGCTTTCCTACTGGAGTTCTGACGGCCTCGACGATTACTGCTTCTCTCATAGTTAACTTCTCTCCTTTTTATTTCGGTTGCATCCGGATCGCACCATCAAGCCGAATTGTCTCTCCATTTAACATTGGATTTTCGATAATACTCTGCACTAATTGCGCATACTCACTAGGTTTACCTAAGCGTGATGGGAATGGCGTCATCTTACCAAGTTCCACTCTTGCTTTTTCGGGTAAAGTTTCAAACATTGGTGTTAGAAAAAGACCTGGAGCGAGTGACATCACTCGAATTCCATGTTGTGCAAGGTCCCTTGCAATCGGTAGTGTCATGCCTGCAACACCAGCTTTAGAGGCGCTATATGCAGCCTGTCCAATCTGCCCTTCAAACGCAGCAACTGAAGCTGTATTGATGATTACGCCACGTTCATCATGCTCATTCGGTTCATTGGAACCCATCCGCTCTGCAGCTAAGCGAATAACATTAAACGTTCCAATCAAATTGATCTGAATAACTTTAGTAAATGCAGCTAAATCATGTACGCCTCTTCCTCCATAGGTTTTTTCAGCGATTGCAATTCCAGCACAATTGACAGCAACATTCACTTTTCCAAACCGATTCGACACTTCATTTAATGCACTCTCTACACTTTTTTCATCTGTAACATCTGTCCGAACAAATATGCAACTGGCACCTAGCTCTTCTGCAAGACTCTTTCCTCTCTCTTCGTTTAAATCAAGAATGGCTGCTTTTCCACCATTTTCAATTATTTTTCTAGTTGTCGCCTCGCCTAGTCCCGATGCTCCTCCTGTAATCACGGTTACAGTACTTACTAGTTTCATAGATTTCACCCTTACTTTTAATTATTTTTTAGCAGCATAAGCATTAAGTAATCTGCAATAACTGCAGCAATTTCTCTTTTTTCTTTTTTTCCATCAGTGGCATACCATTGTGTCACCCAATTCATCGCGCCAAAAAGAATATTTCGAGCAATCTTCTTGTCTAAGGTCCGAAATACTTGCATCTGAATCCCTTCTTGAATTAATTCGTCAAAACAATGGGTATACTTTGCCTGAAGTTCGCGCATTTTTTTCTGCCGTTCTTCTGAGAAAAATTGTTCTGGCTTCAACATAAGTTCAAATCCCGACTGTTCATGAATAACATGCTCAATGTGAACAACCATGGATTGTTTCAACTTCTCTTCTATAGATATGTCTTGTTGCTGGATATATTTCACATTTTCAATACTGCGATTAAGCAGCATTTGGTGACTTTGATAGAGCAGGTCCTGCTTATCTCTAAAATAATAATAAACAGCACCCTTCGTCATGAGGAGGTTTGCGGCGATATCTTCCATTGTCGTTCCCTGGTAGCCTTTTTCTGCTAAAATACGAACCGCAGAACGTAAAATCTCTTCTTTTTTCTTTGCTATCTTTCTCTCACGTAAAGACATTCATTACACACCTTTGCAAAACTCATTGTGATTGTAAACGTTTTCAATATTATTCTAGTTAGTTAATTTTTGAATGTC
Source organism: Oceanobacillus sp. FSL K6-2867 (assembly GCF_037963145.1). Classification (NCBI taxonomy): domain Bacteria; kingdom Bacillati; phylum Bacillota; class Bacilli; order Caryophanales; family Bacillaceae; genus Oceanobacillus; species Oceanobacillus sp. FSL K6-2867. The sequence goes on along the minus strand of NZ_CP150144.1, from coordinate 3,444,536 downwards.
AAGTATGTAGTCAGAAAATTTTTATTAAATTGACATAGACTGAAAGTATATTGCTCCACAAATATTTCACAATTAAACATATAGAAAACCATCCACTTCTTTTCATATTTATTTGTAATATAAATCCTCGAGAAAAGATTTGCAGCAAATCATGATAAAATAATGCTAAAATTGGATAATACTTGCGCTATAAAGGAGCTTATTCAAAATGAGAATATTAATTATTGGATCGGGTGCCATGGGGAGTTTATTTGCGGGAAAGCTCAAGCAAAACGGAGTAGATGTAACAATATTTAATCGGCTTAATAATCATGTAAAAGCAATACAGAAAGATGGATTAACAATTGTTGATGCTAAGGGGAATACTTCTGCCATCAAGCTTCCCATTGTTACCAATCCTGATGATTTATCAGGGAAGTATGATCTCATCCTTGTTTTAATTAAAACCTTTGCAACTGAAATTGTATTAGAGAGTCTGCTGCTGTCCATTCATAGTAATGCACCGATTCTTACGTTACAAAATGGGATTGGAAATAAAGAAACAATCCATAAACTCACAACTGAAAATGAAGTCTTTACAGGTGGTACATGGGCGGGTGCGAGTATAGATAAACCTGGGGTAATCTTGCATCGCGCTGTGGGAACAACGTTTATTGGTTCCGATCAACCGGATAAACACAAAGATTTGCTTCATGAGATTGCAGCGATTTTTACTAGGAGCGGTTTAAAAACAGAGGTATCTATAAATGTTCAGTCCATTATATGGAGCAAATTACTTGTAAATATAGCGTACAACGGTTTAACTGCAATTACTAGACTCAGAAATGGCGATACAATCCTTCCCCATGAAGGGAGAAGCATTGTAGAAAAGTTAGTTGATGAAGCAATTCAAATTACAAAAGTAAAGGGAATCCCCTTACTTTATTCGGATCCCGCTGCAGAATGTGTTCGAATTGGACATGAAGAAATTGGTATGAATATCTCATCTATGTTATCGGATATCCTTAATCAAAGGAAAACAGAAATAGAGGCAATTAATGGAGCGGTTGTAAAAGAAGGGGAGCGCTACGGAATCTCAACTCCCTATAATGACATGATCTTGAATCTAGTAAAAGTCATTGAAAATAGTTATTCTAGAATTGTTCGTTAAGCAATAAAAAACAGTCTAATTGGATTAGACTGTTTTTTATTAGATTTCTAACTTCGTCAATGGTGGTTCCTGCTCTAGTAACTCTATTATTTCATTATTTTCATTCATAACAGCAACGATTGGTTGATGGGATTTCAGCTCATCTTCAGACACAAGTGCATACGAAACAATAATAACGATATCATCTTTTTGAACAAGCCTGGCTGCAGCTCCATTCAAACAAATAACACCTGATCCTCGCTCACCAGAAATTACGTAAGTTTCAAGACGTGCTCCATTATTGTTGTTGACTATCTGTACTTTTTCATGAGGCAGAATACTTACTTGATCTAATATATCCTGATCAATCGTAACACTGCCTATATAATTCAAATCGGCTTCTGTCACACGTGCACGGTGAATTTTACTTTTCATCATCGTACGAAACATCCTAATCACTCCTAGTTAATATAGCGATCAATTCGTTCTCCATTTTCGTTTAAGATTAGATTATCGATTAGTCTCGCCTGTTCATAATAAACAGCAGTAGCAAGAATCACGGGTTGGTTAATGGTTGAAACCTTTTCTAATGAAGGGTAACTTAACAATTCTGCATAGTCAATTTTCCCAGAGACATTACTTTCCAACGTCTTTATAACTTCATCGATTACTTTTTTTGGATCTTTTTCTCCATTTTGAATTAATTGGTGCCCTTTTTGTAAGGACTTGTAAATCCAAACGGCTTCTTTTCTTTCATCTTCCTTTAAGTTAACATTACGGCTGCTTTTTGCTAGTCCATCAGCTTCCCTGACTGTTGGCATACCAATCAACTCAGTTGAAAAATTTAAATCTTCTATGAGCGCGTCAACTACTGCTACTTGTTGTGCATCTTTCAAGCCAAAATATACTTTATCGGGAAAAATAATATGGAATAATTTTGTTAAGACTGTAAGAACTCCATTAAAATGCCCTGGACGAGAGCGGCCACATAGCACATTTGTCCGTTTTTCAATTCCCATTTTTATCATCATTGGGGTAGGGTACATTTCACTAGGTGCAGGGATAAACAAAATGTCGACTCCTGCTTGTTCAGCAAGAAGTGTATCTCTGTCTTCATCTCTAGGATAAGTTTCATAATCGTCATTAGGTCCAAATTGCAATGGATTAACAAAGATACTAGAAACTACGAGATCATTTTCTTGGGTCGCTTCTCTCATTAAACTAAGATGTCCATCATGAAGAAAACCCATTGTGGGAACAAAACCAATCTGCTTCTCTTTATACTGTTTACATAATTGTTTCATCTCTTTTATAGTACGAATTACTTTCATTGACTTCTCACCTTATTCTATTTCAGGTAGTATATGTGGATCTTTTATAAAGAAAGAATGTTCATCTGCAGGAAAATTTCCCTGCTTTACGTCCGATATATAGGCTGTTAATGCTTCTTTTCCACTTGTATTAAAATCACTATAAGGGTTAACAAATTTAGGTAACCGGTCGACACCATATTCCATAACGTCATGATAGACAAGAACTTGGCCGTCACAATTCACACCTGCCCCAATACCAATAGTTGGAATTTCGATGGAATCTGTAATTATTCCAGCTAGTTCTTTAGGAATACACTCTAGCACAAGAGCAACTGCTCCGTGCTCAGTCACTTTTTTTGCATCATTTAATAATTGTTTCGCTTGAGCTTTTTCCTTCCCTTGAACTTTGAATCCTCCAAGTACGTTGACAGACTGTGGAGTCAAACCTAAATGAGCTACAACTGGTATTCCAGCTTCCGATAATCGTTTGATTAAGATGAGAATTTCATCTGTTGCCCCTTCGACTTTTATTGCTTGAGCATTGGTTTCTTGGAAAATTCTAGCACCGTTGCGCATGGACTCTTCCAATGAGAGATGATAGGACATAAAAGGCATATCAACTACAGTGAAAGTATTTGGTGAACCACGTCTCACTGCTTTCCCATGATGGATCATATCATCTACTTTAACCTGAACAGTAGAATCATAACCAAGTACCACCATCCCTAAAGAATCCCCAACAAGAATCATATCTATTCCAGATTGTTCTGCATGTTTAGCAGAAGGATAATCATAAGCTGTAATCATTGTAATTTTGTCCTTATTCGCTTTCATCTTTCTAAGATCTATAACATTTAGCACAATAAAAGCCCCCCGTTGCAATAAAAGTAATTATATTTGTATAATTGTAAAACATTATACAATAAAGATAGGAAAGATAGTAGAGAGATTGATTATTTTCAACTTCATTGCCAATTTTATAGATTCAAAGAAACAAACTAAAAGCTCCCCAAATAAACCCTTACCTGTACATATCCCATAACCAACACATACATCACAACAGCAAATTTCCAATTAAATTGAATCCCATTTTTAAAACCGCTTAGTCCATTTTGTCCACTCAGCATAATAATTGGCATAATCACTGGTGAAAGCAAAATGGAAATAGAGCTGCCTAACGTAATTGCCAATACAATTAACTCTGGAGGATACGGAAGATGGATACTTTGCAATATACCAGCTACCAGCACCATTACTGTGAGCGGCCCAAGTGCTACAAATCCCAATAGAATCACCATAAACGGAAGAAAATACAATAAATTCAAAAATGGCAGCATCTCCTGTAAAGAGTAAATCCCATTCACAACAAAGCTTGCAAATTCAGTTTGATTAAGTGCAAAAATGAGAAACCCTGCTCCAAGCATGACACAAAGCTGATAGGATTGCTTTGCCATATCTGTTCTCACATAGCTTTTAGCTAAATCAAATAATTTGTTCATTCGTCCTTTAATCATATAGTAAACGACAATCCAGACCATAACGACCAATGGGATTAAAACAAGCAGCTCAATTGCTACTATAAAATTCAAGATGAATATTGAACCAAATAACGAAACAAACAGAACAATGAATTCCTTCACATTCCGATGCATCTCTTTTTTATTTAAAGTGTGACTTAGAAGCTCTGCGATTTCAGTTTTTAATCCAGCTGTCAAATTTACCCCATACTTTTTTTCTTCCGATTTTGAAAATAAAAGTGCGACAAAAATTCCACAAATTGAGACGATTAATCCCTGAATAATAGAAATGCTTAATGATGCATTCATCGTTTCTACAACGTAGGCAAAACTGGGAATACTAATAACCCATAACACCGAAAGTGAGAAGCCCCGTAAAAGAGCAGTCCCTTTAAAATGTTCCCACACTTCTCCTTTTTCATCTTTTAAAATCATATTTATAAACTGATACATCATTGCAATCGAGCCAAACAGCAAAAAATAAGCAATAATTTGAGTAAACGAGATTATACCAAAGTAGAACTTACGGCTAGTATTCAAGAAGCGATGCGCAAAGCCCATTATCGCTTCCAGAAAAGGTTCTTCACGAAGCACCCAGCTAATCATCGGCACAATGACAAGCAGACCAATGATATTTCTCATTTGTAATAAACCATTCCAAAGTCCTTCTATTAAAGAAGTCTCAGAGAAAAATAAAATCATAAATCCAATAACAAACAATGAAGAAGGCATTTTTATATTGGGTGGTGTATACCTGACAACAGTTCCTATAAAAATCCCAATTCCACTGATGGAAAGTATTTTTAACAGCCATTCATTTTCATAAAAATATGTAAAGAAATGCAAAACCGTAAACGTTATAATCGAAACCGTTAAACACCAGTTAATCACATTTTTCATCGTAATAGCTCCTACATAATATGTTAATGTTTATTCTTTCATAATTTTGTCAATTCGTCTATAGGCTCCATATGGACAGGCTTCCATATTATTTTTAGCCATAATAAAACTGCTTATCTTTAGATAATTAATCAAGATAAGCAGTTCAAAAACACATATTTATACCCTTGCAAGCCTAGATCACTGCATGTTCGTCATCTTTGACATCTGTGATAAACATATGTCCAGGTGCATGGGTAATTACTAATTCGGGCTTACTTGCCATAACAGCTGCCTGAGGGGTTACACCACAGCCCCAAAATACAGGCACTTCACCTTCATGAATGGTTACAGCATCCCCAAAATCTGGTTTATCTATTGCGTCGATGCCAATTAAGCTTGGGTCACCAATGTGTATTGGTGCTCCATGCACAGAAGGAAAACGAGATGTAATTTGTGTCGCCCGAATTGCTTCTGCAGGCTTCATCGGACGCATGCTAACAACTACTGGTCCCTGAAAAATACCAGCTGATTCACAGGCTATATTTGTTTTATACATGGATACATTTCGTCCTTCCTCAATATAGCGAATTGGAATACCATTTTCAAGCAGCGGTTTTTCAAATGTAAAACTGCAGCCGATAAGAAAGGAAACAAAATCATCCTGCCAGTAAGATGTTATATCTGTAACTTCCTCAACAAATTCTCCGTCACGATAAATGCGGTATTTTGGAAGGTCGGTTTTAATATCTCCATCTGGCGCAGTCTTTTGAGGTATAGACGAACCAACATCCGTAACCTCAATCAGCGGACAAGTTTTCGGGTTTCGCATACAGAACAATAAAAAGTCATATGCGTATTTTTTCGGTAAAATAACAAGATTGGCCTGTGTATAACCGGGTGCAAGACCTGTCGTCGGCTTTGTCCATTCTCCTTTTCGAATTAACTCTCGAATTTCATTTATCTTTTCATTACGATCATTAACCACTGAATCACTTCCTTTTATTCAGTTTACAAAAAACTCTACATCTATTAAATCTCATTCCATTACTAGATGCCTCTTCCCCTGTTCTCATAATGAGGAATAAGAGAGTGCTAAGTTAGGCATCTAATTCTGTTCAGCTCCATTACATTCTTGACAATCATATTCATTTCCTATCCTGCAACACCTGTCTCGAAACTCAAACATCGCAACAAACGCTCACGCTTAACATAAAGCATTTGTGCTTCTTCCACACCGATTGCCTCAAATTGCAGCTCACTTCCTGTATACTTCTGAGCTACAAGCGGCAGATCAACAGAAATAACTGTCCCAATCCTTGTATATCCACCAGTTGTTTGGCGATCAGCAAGCAGAACAATAGGCTGACCATTTGCAGGCACTTGAATCGTACCAGCCATCACTGCATCTGATAAAATATCTGCACCATGCTGATGAGTAAGTTCTGCTCCTTCTAAACGATACCCCATTCGATCCGATTTCGCGGATACTTTGTAACTTGCTGAAAGAAATTGCTTGATAGAATTGTCTGGAAAGGCAGCTTGATCTGGACCTAGAACTACACGAATTTTTTCCGCATTTTTATAATTAGGTATAAATTTGGAAGATAGTCCTTTACCAGAAACACTTCCCAATGGAAGATGAGATGGACCATTAGCTAGACGATCTCCTTTTTGCAAATATCGTCCTTTAAAACCACCTATCGCAGCTTTGGTATAGGTAGACCTGCTCCCCATAACAAATGGTGTCTCTATACCACCTGCAACAGCAATATAAGCATAGGCACCGTCTTTAGGTTGTCCAAAGGTAATAACTTGGCCTTTTTTGACGGCAACAGATTTCCAACCTGGGAACTGTTCTCCATCTAGCTTAGGCGATAAATCTGCTCCACAAATAGCTAGTACAGTATCTTCAAGGATGCGGAGCTCAGGGCCCATGATCACAATCTCCAATCCCGCTGCATTTCGCCGATTTCCTACTAACATATTTCCAACCTGTAATGCGAAGCTATCCATTGCTCCTGAGACAACAACACCAAACGCCTGAAATCCAGTTCTTCCAAGATCTTGCACAGATGTTGCTAAACCTGGCTTTACAACTTCAATAATTGTATTACTCATTTACTTCCCTACTCTTTTTATAATAATTCCATTCTCTGTTAACACTGTACATAAACGTTTTGCAAACTCCAAGGACTTTGGCTCGTCTCCATGAATGCAGATGGTATCTGCATTGATTGTAATGTCTGAGCCATCAACCGCCTCTACTTTTCCATCCTTTATCATTCGAATAACACGGCTTACTGCCTCAGTCGCATCTTCAACCATTGCATTTGCAAGCGTTCGTGGGGTTAGTGAACCATCCGGCTGATATGTGCGATCAGCGAATACCTCTTCAGCAACAGGTATACCTGTTTTTTTCCCGGCTTTCACTAACTCACTTCCTGCAAGTCCAAACAAAATAAGATTTGGGTCAATTGCATAAACTGCTTCAGCAATAGCTTGAGCAATTTCTGGATCTTTTACAGCCATATTGTATAATGCACCGTGTGGTTTCACATGATTCAATTCATTGTGATTAGAGCGGGCAAAAGCCTGGAGTGCCCCAACCTGATAAATAATGAGATTATAGATCTCTTGCGGGGCTATTTTCATAGGACGGCGCCCAAATCCAATTAAATCCGGAAGTCCTGGATGGGCACCAATTCCCACCTTCTTTTCTGCTGCCATTTTTACCGAATGCTGCATTACATTATAATCTCCCGCATGGAACCCACACGCAATATTGGCAGAAGAAATATAGTTCATCACTAAATCGTCCGAGCCAATTTTATAAGCTCCAAAGCTTTCTCCTAAATCACTGTTTACATCAACAAAATAAGTCACGCCCTAAAACCTCCTTACTCCATAAATGTTTCCACATAAGGAATAAACGTTCCTGCATTCACTTCTTTCTCAATCACTTTATACTCTTCCTTACCAATTGGTATAAAACGAATATAATTACCTGCTCGTAAAAGAATTGGAGACGAGTCGTTTGGATCATATAATTTCACAGGTGTTCTTCCAATAATCTGCCAGCCACCAGGAGATTCAAGTGGATAAATTCCAGTCTGTTCTCCTGCAATCCCTACAGATCCAGCTGGAATTGCTGCACGAGGACTTTCTAATCTTGGTACTGCAATTTCATTTGACATTCCCCCAAGATAAGCAAACCCTGGGATAAAGCCCATCATATAAATTAAATAGTCTGCACCTGAATGGACGGAAATCACTTTTGATTCATCGAGGTTATGGAAACGGGCGACTGCCGCTAAATCCGGTCCCTTATCCCCTCCATAACAAACTGGAATATGCATGATTTCTGCAGGTGGAAGTTCCGTATCAGAAAGTCTGTTCTGCAGCTTCTCTATTTGATCCACCAATACCTTATATAAAATCGTATATGGATTATATACGATAGTAACCGCTGTGTACGTTGGAATCCACTCTATTACACCTGGTATTTTTTCCTTCTCCAATAACATACAGAAGCTACGAATTTGTTGGTTTATTTCTTTTGATATATGTTCACCAAATTGAACCCGTAAACCTGTATCCCCAAAAGCACTTATTTGAAACATACGTATCCCACCATTAAAATTAATCATTACTATAATATATTAAACGAAGTTATATCATAAGAATACTATTACGCTATTAGAACAGTTGCGGTATTGTTTGAAACAGCGTTCTAACCCCAAGAAATGTTGTCAATACAACTATAATTATACCAAAAACCGTCAACCATACAGGATGTTTATAATCTCCGACAATTCTTGTATTATGTGCAGCAAGCAGGATAGACCCTAAGGTCAATGGCAAAATTAAACCATTTACAGCACCAGCAAATACAAGTAATGTAGCAGCTTGACCAATAAATATAAAAATAATAGTTGATACTAATATAAACCCAATGATCCAATAGCGATAATATTGGTCAATTTTTTCGTGGAATGTCCGCAAAAATGACACGGAAGTATATGCCGCACCGATAACGGAAGTAATCGCTGCAACCCAAAGCACAAGCCCGAACATACGATAGCCGAATTCACCTGCAGCATGTAAAAATACAGTTGCAGCCGGATTATCCGGATCCAGGGATATACCAGCTGAAACAACGCCAAGCACTGCTAAAAATAACAAAATCCGAACAGCAGAAGCAATTATAATTCCCATGATGGATGTTCGATTTACTTCAGGAATACTTTCCTTACCTGAAATTCCCGCATCCAATAAACGATGCCCACCAGAAAATGTTATGTATCCTCCAACTGTACCACCGACAATTGTGATAATCGCGTAAAAATCAAGCTCCAACGGTACAAAGGATCGATAAATTGCTTCCCCAACCGGTGGCTGACTCACAAACATTACATAAGCAATTAATAGAATAAGCAGTGCCCCAAGCCATTTCACAACTTGGTCCATTGCAGCTCCTGCTTCCTTTGATAAAAATATAAAAATAGCAATCCCTGCTGTAATTACAGCACCAATTTTAGGATCGATTCCAAGCATAGCATTGCTTCCAAGTCCTGCACCACCGACATTTCCTATATTAAACGCTATCCCGCCAATTACAACAAATAACGCTACAGCAAATCCTAACCCCGGCAAAACTGCATTGGCAATCTCCTGACCACGCATTTTTGAAACGGCAATAATTCTCCATACATTAAGCTGTGCACCGATATCTAATATAATCGAAACTAAAATAACAAAACCGAAACTTGCCAATAGCGCTTCTGTAAAATACGCTGTTTGAGTTAGAAAGCCTGGTCCAACCGCAGAAGTCGCCATTAGAAAAGCAGCACCAATTAACGAGTTTCTCCTGCTTTTCCTGTCTTTCTCTGTCATCACTTGATGACCTGTATTTTTATCTGTCATGATGTCACTCTCCTTGTTGAAATACCACAGGTTGATTGTCAATTATTGAATGAAATGAATGAAAGATTTTATTATTATAGCACAAAACATATTTTTGATAACTTCTGAACTAATTATTCGTTAAAGGAAATTTAAAACTGGTGCTTCCAACTGAAATAACATGTATACATCCGATAAGTATTGAAAATTATATAAATAAAATTAAACTTCTATCATTTCTTGCAATTTAAATTTTATATACTGAATAAAGTTTATAATTTTTATAAATAATAATGATTAGAATTAATACAAGCTATAGTTTTCGATTAAATTCTTACATTTACTCTTATTTACGCTATAATATAAGAGTTTAACTTTTTTACATTCTGTGGTAAAGTGACTTCATAAAGTTGAAATTTGGTAGGTGAGGCCATTGCAAGAGCAAGCATCTTTAAAATTGATGCAAATTGAAGATAAATTTATTGAAAACATTGCGGATAATATGCGGATGTATGGTATTTCTGCAACTGTCGGCAGGGTGCTGGGCATTATTTATATTAATCGAAATCCAATGACATTGGACGAGCTATCAGAAGCTACCGGAATGAGCAAAACAAGAATGAGCCAGGTTGTTCGTGAAATGGTAGATCATAATATTGCTGAGAAGGTATTTGAAAAAGGTGTTCGAAAAGACATTTATAATGTGGAGCAGGATTATTACCAAACCTTTATTTCTTTATTCACATCCGGCTGGCAGCGTGTAATTAAACGCAATAAGTTAGTAGGTAAAAAGTTATCAGCCGAATTAGCAAATCTTCTTGAAAATGAAACAATAGATGAAGAAACAGAAGCTAAAATTAACGACCTGCTGAATGAAACGAAAGAATGGCTAAACTATTTTGACTGGCTTAATCGTTTAGTTGAGTTCTTTGATAGTGGTGAAGTTTTTAATCATGTCCCTAAAGAGAAATAATCAGCAACTAAAACGGTTTTCTAAAGAAACATCCTATTTTTAACAAGCCAAAGCTGTTGATTTTAATTAAAACCAACAGCTTTATTTTAAGAAATTATAATTGTGCTTATCGTAATTCTAACAACTTCTGCTTTAATTCTTCCTCCATGCCAATCAGCTCTTGCTCTGCTTGATTACGTTTCGTACGTCCCTCAGTTTGAATTTGAATTGTTTCCTCGATTGTAGAAACTAAATGCTCCTGTGTCTGCTTTAATGTATCAATATCAACAAGCCCGCGTTCATTCTCTTTTGCCGTTTCAATTGTATTTGTTTTTAACATTTCCGCGTTTTTAAGCAATAATTCATTTGTTGTTTTCGATACTTGCTTTTGCGCTTCTACCGCATTGCGCTGACGTAAAAGCGTTAATGCAATCGCAACTTGATTTTTCCATAACGGAATAGCTGTTAAAATAGACGATTGAATTTTTTCAACAAGTGCTTGATTTATATTTTGAATCAATCGGATTTGTGGAGCAGTTTGCATCGTAATTTGTCTGCTTAATTTCAAATCATGCGTCCGTTTCGCCAAACGATCAGCAAATTGCATAAGATCGTTCACCTTTTGAAAATCCATTTGACTTTGACTAATCTCTGCTTTTCGCTTTACTTCAGGAATTAATTTCGTTTCCATTTCTTCAAGCTTCACTTCACCAGCAGCAATATAAATATTCAATGCATCATAATAATCTCTATTTTGATCAAATAGCTGTTCCAGCATGCCGTTATCTGTAATCAATGCATCTTTGCTGCGGTCCAGCTTCACTCGGATCCGATCGATTTGTGCACCTGTCTTCTGATACTTTGAAAGTATCTCATTAACCGTACCAGATATTTTGCCAAACATACGAGAAAGCAAACCACGTTTTTCCGGACGCAGCTCGTCCGGGTTAACTTGCTCAAGTTTCTTCATTAAATCACTTAAAATGGAACCAATTTCGCCAATATCCTGTTTTTGCACATGTTCCAGCATGCCGTGCGAAAAATTTAATAGTTTTGATTGTGCTTCTGTTCCATATTGTGCAATCGAACCGTTATTATTCGGATCAATCTGTTCTGCCAATTGGATTGCCCGTTCTTGATTTTCTTTCGATAATGTATGGATCAATTTCTCAGGTTTATCTGTATCTTGAAATGATAATGAATCTGATGATGGATGTGTTGGCTCACTCCCAAATGGATTTGCTAATATATCATCGATTGCTTGTGAAGGCTTTTGTTGATTATGTTCACTCATTTCATCATCCCCTTGCTGTTCTTATTCATTCGATGAATGGACTGCTTTGCAACATCAAGTTCGAAATGTAACGTATCCATATCATCATTTAGCATAACATGCAAATCTTTTTTTATCGTTTCGCCGAGCGTCGAAATTGTTTGGCGTGTTTCTCTCAGCGAGGTTTCCATCTCTCGTGTTTTGGCTGGCTGTGCTGCCAAAAAAGCATACTTTTCTGCGAGTTCAACAAGAGAGTCCAAATGATTATAAAAGAATCCTTCCGCTTGATAGAAACGGTTTGGATCCCGCTTTGCATTTACATATATTTTTTGTGCTGTACGTGCAATTTCCAAATTCCGTTTAGCATCCTGCAGTGTTCGAACACGAAATAATGCTTTTTGCAAACGGGAGACCTTTTGCTTTGCTTCTTTTAAATTTGATTCAATGAATTTATATTCTCTTCTTGTTAACCCATTCTTTTTCACATACCGATAATCTAAGATTTGCTTGGTAGTAATGAAACATACAATACCTCCCCCTGCTGCAATCAGACTTGATATCAATAATGTTTGACTAAACGCAAAAAAGCTAACAAGCCAAGCCAATACAATACCAGTAAAACCAAGCATGGATTGGATTATAAACTGTAAAAACGCCCTCAAATCCATCAACTCCTATATAAAGTGAAACTTCATTCAATTCGGGGCTCTTCCCCCTGCCTGATTCTTAGTAAAACAGATTCAGGAATTTACGGTATTCTCCCTGCTATCCATTTTTTTCACCGTTAATGCATAGTAAAATCCCGAAAGGAAATCATTTAATAGATGTTCTCTCCTACTATTATACTATTACGTTAAACAGTCGCAATAGGTTTCAATTTTTTATTCATACCATTATGCTACAAGTTTTAGCGAAAGTCCCGCCAAATAAAACAATCAAAGTAAATTTCATACAAAATGTTTATGCATGAATTGTCTAATGGAGAAATTGTAATTCTTAAAAAGCAGAAGCCTCTGGTTAGTAACGTGCAGGGGTGAAAGAAGTTTCGCTGGAGCAATACCTGATTGATTAGGTAATCCAGTTTTGTTGTTTTCATACGAAACGCTCATTTTTCAAAAATAATCGTTTAAGGTATGCTAGTAGAAAGTAAATAAAGGACAAAGTGAGGGATTATACGATGGAAAAAATCGGAATTGATGCTGGAGGAACGTTAATAAAAATAGCCTATGAAGAACATGGCAAGCTTCATGTTAAGACATATTCTATTCAGGAAAAAAATGAGCTGCTGCAATGGTTAAAGTTTATTTCTCCTGGTGCTGTATTACATGTAACTGGAGGAAAAAATAATTTAATTCCGAACCTGCCAAGCCAAAAAGCCCATTTTATAGATGAATTCCAATCCCTTCTTGAGGGTACACGTTATTTAATGAACATAGAAAAGCAACCAAGTAAAAAAGATTATCTTGTTGTGAATATCGGTACGGGCACATCGATTTTTCATGTAGCCCATCATAAAATTGAGCGACTATCTGGAAGTGGTGTTAGTGGGGGTACATTGATGGGGCTAGGTTCAATAATTACAGGAAAAAGTACATTTCAAGAACTGATTGCTTTAGCTGAAAAAGGGAACCATGAAAACAGTGATTTATTAGTGAGGGATATTTATGAACCAAATGAGCCGCCTATTTTTTGGGATCTTACTGCAGCTAATTTTGGTAAAGTCAATCACCATAAAACATCAGAAAAAGCAGATCATATGGCTGCACTTATTCAATTAGTAGGAGAAATTACAATATCACTCGCTGGTCAACTTGCATTACACAAAAATATCCATAAGATTGTCTTTATTGGCAGTGCGCTGAATGGCAACAGACCATTAAAAAATGTATTAAGCAGTTTTCAGGACAAGCTATCCTATAAGGCAATCTTTCTTGATAAAGGAGCCTATGCTGGAGCTATAGGTGCTTTACTTGCTTGATTTCCATATATTCATCGACATCATTTCTTAATATCAGAATAAATTTCAAATCGGAGCCACATGTTGGCTTCGATTTCAGATGGCAAAAGCTTTCTGTTGACAATTATTTCTTCTCCTAATTCCTCAATTAATATGACAGCTTGATTATTTTCAAATCGATCGATTACTCCGATAAACTTCCTCCCTTTTTCCTCATAATAATGATTGCTTGCCACTACATATACAATAAATCCACATATGAATAGCAAGGCAACAATGCAATGCATCTTTTTACGATTAAGATTAAGTGTCATTTTTAGCCACACCGCCTATAGTATTTTTTCACGTCCAAATAACACATGCCAACTATTTTGGATAAAGTTTCATAGATTTCCTTGCTTCTATTTGATACCCTTACTTGAGAAAATACTTTTTGGGGGTTAACAATTGAATAGAAGATTTTTACTAACTTTGATTTTCATCATCTTTTTAACTGCTTGTGGGCAGACTAGTAATCAGACAGATCCATCATCCATTGCAGATCGTGCACATGATGATCAATCTACTTCGATTGCAGATAATAGCGATGTTTCAGAACCAGATAAACCCTCTCCCCACTCCGATTTAGAAGTTCATTACATGGATGTAGGCCAAGCAGATGCCACACTTTTCCGCTATTCGGATGCGGAAAAGTCGTATACCATCCTTTTTGATACAGGTGATTGGAAAGGTGATGAGGTCGTAAATTATCTAATGGCACAGGATGTCTCTGCAATTGCCCTTATCGTTGTCAGTCATCCGGATGCTGATCACATCGGTCAATTAGCTGATGTTGTTCAAAGTTTTGATGTTGGTGAGGTTTGGATGTCTGGAAATGAAAGTTCATCTGAAACCTTCAGGAGTGGTGTCGAAGCTGTTATTAATAGTGATGCCGATTACCATGAGCCTAGAACAGGGGAAGAATATGAAATTGGCCCTCTTGATATTACCGTTCTTTACCCAGATACAATTACTGGAAAGTCAAATGAAGAATCCATTTCATTACTGCTCACATATGGCAGCACGAAGTTTTTATTTACAGGTGATGCAGGAAGAAGTGACGAACATAACATCATAAACAGCGGAATCGATATAGGGGCGGATATTCTTCACCTCGGTCATCACGGTTCAAATACATCGAGTGACCCTGCTTTTATAAATGCAGTTGATCCAGAAATTGCAATCTATAGTGCAGGTGTTAACAATAGCTATGGACATCCGAGTGAGGACGTAGTCTCATACATCAAGAATGCAGGAATAAAACTGTATGGAACCGATAAAGACGGAACAATCATTGTCAGTTCGGATGGAGAAAACTATCGTATCGAAACAAACAAAGAGAAGCCGGCATCTAATTCCGATATACCAAATAATTCAAATCATAACGCGGATAAAAATGACGATGGAGAAGACCGAATAGCTGACAATTCCTGTGTCAATATTAATACTGCAAATGCCGTAGATATTCAAGCAATTATTCACATTGGCCCTGAGCGAGCTGCTGAATTAATCGATTTAAGACCATATGATACATTAAACGACTTAACGCGTATTCAAGGAATAGGGCCAGCTAGAATGACAGATATACAGGATCAAAGTTTAGCTTGCTTAGATTAACAAGGAGGCTTTCACATGAAAGGAATACTAGATCGATTTGAAGGAGACAAGGCAGTTATTTTAATTGAAGAAATGAAGGAAGAATATATTGTAAACCGAAGTGCGCTTCCGAAAGGCAGTAAAATCGAAACCGTATTTACTGTTGAAAAAAATCAAACTACATACAACATAAAAGGAATTGATACATCTAACACAGAAGCTTTAGCACAACAATCGTCTGATTTAATGGCAAAGCTTAGGGCAAAAAGCAGGGGGAGCAAATTCAAAAAGTAAAGCTATGATGGATAAAAGGTTAGCTTGATTATGTTAAGAACTTAGCTAACCCTTTAACCAAGCCTCTATGGCTAGTAAGGTGAACTGCACCACTGGCAGAGTTCTATTAAATTTCTACATTTTTCTCAACCAATACCTATTATAGGTAAAAGGTAATAATAGTTCAATACGAAAAGCTAAACGTTACTAAATCTTGGTTATCTGCACTTTTCTTTTTATAAATCAAATATGTGTATAAATTACCATGGCTCATTCAATATGGATTTTCTCGGAAATGACAGTCCTGTAATCTTTCTGTACAATGAGATTAATTCTATATACATCTTAAAATTTGATAGATTTTGTCTCATTCTCTGAAAGGAGTTTCAGCAATGCCCACTACTTTATTCTGGCTGCTCATTACAATGCTATTAACCTTCCCTGCTGCATGGGGCACGCTGGATAACTTTTCTATCCAATTAAAGCACGAACCTACTGAAAATACGGATAGTATACATAATAAAGCGATAATTGTTGATAGTCATATCGATACAATGATGAATGTATTGGACGAAAACATTTGGCTGCCAAATGTCGATATCGGAAAGGATACTCCCCTTCATGCTGATATACCAAAGCTTAAAAAAGGTGGAATAAATGTAGGTTTTTTCGCAGCGTTTACAGAAGGTTATTATGACAATAATCCCCGTAGTATCAGCCGCACACTCGCATTAATCCATGCACTCTATTGGATGGAGGAACATAATCGGGACCATTTTCAAATTGCAAAGACAGCATTTGAAATTTGGGATACGGTACAAGCAGGGAAAATTGCAGCAGTTCCTACAATAGAAGGCGCCTATTCTTTAGAAGAACATAATGCTATTGAATTGCTTCATCAATATTACGACCTCGGTATTAAAGCCATTGGTTTTAATTGGAACTATTCTAACGCACTAGGTGAAGGTGCGAATAAAATATATGGAGATCCAGCCAGAACCCCATCAAGTGGCGGACTAACTGATCTCGGTGTGCAGGTTGCAGAGGAAATGAATAAACTAGGCATGATTATTGACGTGTCACACATGTCAGAGAACACGTTTTGGGATGTGTTAGAGGTCACCGATGCGCCTGTCATGGCAACACATTCCGGTGTAAAGGCACTAAAAAACCATCAGCGCAACCTGACAGATGAGCAGCTGCTCGCTCTTGCTGAAAATGGCGGTGTTATAGGAATCGTGTTTTATCCGGCATTTTTAACGGATAATCCATCCGCCTATGTTACCAATATCGCTGATCATATTGATTATGCTGTCGATTTAATTGGGATTGATCATGTTGCACTTGGTTCTGACTTTGACGGTTCGGATATGCCCTCAGATTTACAAAATGCAAGCGAACTCTATAAAATTACGGATGAGTTAAAAAACAGAGGGTACTCTGATGAGGATATCGAAAAAATCCTTGGAAAAAATACGCTTCGATTATTACAGGAAGTTGAAAATGCCGCAACTATAAACGCATATGCAAAAGAGTTAGATATCAAAATGACTCCGGAATTTAAAATGGGCGAAATAGTTGAAGAAACAATGCCGACTTTAAAAGCGAATATCGATGCACCTGCGGATACAATTGAAAATTTGGATTTCCAGATTATTGTGGATGGTGTTGCCTACGAAGCGGATTACAATGGAAATACCTCCATATTATCATTTAAACTAACAGAACCTTTAGTTGAGCATTTTCATGTTGTAACATTTGAAGCCTCAGACAAAAATGGAAATGTTCAACGAGCTACGCGTATTTTTTACTTGAACAAGGATACATAAACAACATAAAGTTAAAAAGAAAATATCAACAGCGATTAGAATCCTGTTGATATTTTTAAGCGTTTATTCTGCTAAGCAAGTTTCCAGCGTAGCGTTTTTGCCTTTTGATACCGGTCTGCAACTGCTGGCCAATTGACGACATTCCACCATGCTTCAACATAATCCTTTTTCTCATTTAAATACTGCAAATAATAAGCATGCTCCCATACATCAAGGACTAATAATGGAACAATATCTTGCTGGGAAAGGTTTTGGTGCTTTTCGGCTTGTAAAATTTCCATTCTCCCAGACCTTGGTGCCCAAACAAGCATTGTCCAGCCTCCGCCCTCCACTTGGTTGGCCGCTTGTGTAAAGTGCTCCTTGAATTGTTCAAAACTTCCAAAGTCACGCTCAATTGCTTGAAGCAATTCTCCTTGTGGTCTGCCGCCTGCATTAGGCGCCATAATCTCCCAAAATATCGTATGCAAATAATGACCAGCGCCATTAAATGCAGCCTCTCGCTCCCAATGTTTAATGATGTCAAAATCACCTGTCTGTCTCGCTTCTTCCATTTTTAGTTCTGCTTTGTTCAGACCATCGACATAGCTTTGATGATGCTTGTCATGGTGCAAATACATAATTTCCTTTGCGATATATGGCTCTAATGCATCATAAGAATATGGCAGAGGCGGCAAACGATGCCCTCCTATCGGAACAAATGGCTGTCTTCCCTCAGAACGTTCAAACACTGCATTTTGCTCATACAATGCATAAACTTCTTCTACTAATCCTGAGATGTGCTCCTCGTCAATATACTCCCTTGCTGCGTTTGCAAACGTGTTTTCAAATTGGGCTATTATCCGAGAAAACGCTTCTTTTGCATGTCCTTCAAAATGCTGTAAATCATGCTCGAATTTCCCCTTGTTTTCCTGATACCATTTCTGCACTTCCAATAAGTATGAATTCATAATTCCCTCCTGATTCCCATGATGATACTATCGTATGTGTAAATTGCCTATACGTTCCTGCTGACTCTGCCCCCTTATTTATTAGGAAAGTCTTGATATTGTCTCAGCCAACAGAAAACATCTTTCCGTTAATGAATGAATCTCCAAATACTCGTCCTCGTTATGAAGACCACCACCTATTGGGCCAAGCCCATCAATGGTTGCCACTCCTAAATTAGCTGGAAATGATGCATCAGAACCACCTCCAGTATGAACAGCTTTTAATTCTATACCTATTGAGTCTGCAACATCTTGAACCACAAGCAAAAGTTTCTTGTTTGCTTGGTTTAATTCGAGAGGCAGGCGATTTATTCCGCCCTTTAATGTAATATTTGTACCTTTTATATCAGGTGTAGCGCATATCTTTTCAATTTGTTTTCTTACATATCTTGCTTGCTCTCGACTTGTAATCCGGACATCTATCATCCCTTTGGCCTCAGAAGGGACAACGTTAACTGCTTCCCCGCCTTCAATCATACCGACATTGATTGAAATACCTTTTTGGGCATTATTCAGCTGCTGCAGCTTAATAATCTTATGTGCAAGCTCTTCGATTGCACTTTTTCCATCTTCAGGTGAGACACCAGAATGTGCTGCTTTGCCTTTCACAGATAAAATATACTTGCCACCCCCACGCCTTGCTGAAACAATCGAGCCATCTTGCCGTGCTGGTTCCATAATTAATGCATACTTCTTCGTTCTGGAAATTTTCTCAATCAGCTTTTTGGATGTCGGTGATCCGATCTCTTCATCACTGTTTAAAATAATCGTTATATTTTTATATGCATTGTTAGGCTGCTGATAGAGTGCTTTTATTGCATATAACAGTGTTACTAGACTTGACTTCATATCAATAACACCTGGTCCATATGCGCGGCTTCCCTTAATAGTAAAGGGGCGTTCACGTACTGTTCCCTCTGGAAAAACAGTATCCATATGTGCAACAATTAAAATATCTGTTTTTTTATTTTCATCGTATTGTATGACTACATTGTTTCCATATAATTTATTCTTCTTAATCGTAATCTGAAAACCCATCTCTCTAAATTGATTTATCAATATTTCCGCTACTTTATCAACACCTTTTTTATAATAGGAACCACTATCAATGTTAACTAATTGCTCAATTAAACCGAGCATCTCCTTTTTTTGATTCAAAATGTACGTCTCCATGATGATTTCCTTCCCTTGGATGGACAATCCCTTTCCCCTCCCTTAAGGGATAGTGACACGCTGCAAAGTGCCCGGATTCTTTCTCCTCAAAAATTGGTTCCATTTGGGTACATAGCTCTCTAGCATATGGACAGCGCGGATGAAAAACACAGCCTGAAGGTGGATGGACTGGATTTGGGATATCTCCTTTTATTAATACTCTATGTTCTTTCAAATCCCGTTGTGTGGGGTCTAGTACTGGAATTGCTGATAATAGTCCCTCCGTATACGGGTGCATCGGCTTTATAAATAGCTGTTCTTTTGTTGTCAGCTCAACAATTTTCCCCAAATACATAACAGCAATACGATCGCTTATATGTTTTACAACAGGCAGTCCATGGGCAATAAAAAGATAAGTTATTTGAAACTCCTTTTGAAGCTTTACAAGCAGATTTAAAATTTGCGATTGGATAGATACATCAAGAGCAGATACAGGTTCATCACATACAATTAGCTTGGGATTCAAGCCGATAGCGCGGGCAATTCCGATACGTTGACGCTGTCCACCACTGAATTCATGTGGAAAGCGATTTGCATAGGTTCGTTTAAGTCCAACAGTTTCCATCAGCTCAAGCACGCGGTTTTCAAGTTCTTTTTTGGTTAATGACTCATGAGTACGAAGTGGTTCTGCAATTAAATCAAATACACGCATTCGTGGGTTAAGGGAGGAATAAGGATCCTGAAAGATAATCTGAATGTCTGATCGTTTCTTTCGCAATGCTTCCCCTTTTAATTTCGTAATATCCTCACCTTCAAAATAGATCTCTCCTGCGGTTGGTTTTAATAGCTGAACAATCATATTGCCTATTGTGGATTTGCCGCACCCTGATTCTCCAACAATCCCGAGTGTTTCTCCAGCCTCAACAAAGAAACTAATATCATTTACTGCTTTTAAATCATTTTTACTTCTTTTTAAAAAGCCACTTTTAACTTCAAAATATTTCTTTAATCCCTTCACCTCAAGTAAATGCTCTTTCCTTATCAAGTTCCTTCCCCCTTTCCTTCATGCAGCCAGCATCGAACCATATGTCCCGGTTTAATCTCGATTAATTTCGGGTGAACAGTTCTGCAGGTTTCCATAACCCACGCACAACGGTCTGCGAATCGGCAGCCGATTGGATAATCAATTGGATTTGGTACAGAGCCAGGAATAGATACCAGTTCCTCTTTTAATTCATGCACTTTTGGAGTACTGGCGAGAAGTCCCTTTGTATATGGATGTTTCGGATGCTTAAATAACGTAAAGACATCTGTTTCTTCAACGATTTGACCACCATACATAACGATAACTCGGTCCGCCATCTCAGCAACAATACCTAAATCATGCGTAATCAGCAGGATTGATGTTTCGAATTCAATAATTAATTCTTTCATTAAATTTAATATCTGAGCTTGTATGGTGACATCAAGTGCTGTTGTTGGTTCATCCGCGATTAATAATTCTGGGTTGCAAGATAATGCCATCGCAATCATCACCCGTTGTCGCATTCCTCCGCTTAAAGCATGCGGATAGGAATGAAACACCTTTTCAGGTCTTGGGATGCCAACCTTTGTCAGCATCTCAATCGCCAGCTTCTTTGCTTCTTTCTTACTTTTATGTTGGTGCTCGATAATAGATTCCGAAACCTGATTCCCCACGGTAAATACTGGATTTAAAGAGGTAAGTGGCTCTTGGAAGATCATTGCGATTTTATTGCCACGTATTCCTCGCATTTTTTTCATGGAATAGTCTGCTAGATTATGTCCTTCAAATAAAATCTCCCCGGATTCAATTCGGCCTGGCGGAGCAATTAAACGCAATAGCGATAATGAAGTAACACTTTTGCCTGAACCAGATTCACCTACAATCGCTAGTATTTCCCCTTTGTTAATCGATAAGGATACATCATCAACCGCGGGCACAGTTCCATCTTCTGTATGAAAATAGGTCTTCAGATTTTTAATGTGAATGAAAGGTTCTCTCATTTATATTCCTCCCTATCGGTGTCTATTTTGTTCGGGGATCTAGAACATCACGGAGCCAGTCACCTAAAAAGATGATGCCGAGTACTGTTATGGTAATCGCGATACCTGGAAAAGTCGCCAACCACCAGCTTGTAGCTAAGTAGTCCCTACCATCACTTAAAACCGTTCCCCATGATACAGTTGGAGGCTGTATGCCCAACCCTAGAAAACTTAAAGACGATTCTAAGATAATCGTTGACGCTACACTTAATGTCGAAATAACAATAAATGTTGAAATAACATTAGGCAGCAGATGTCTTATTATGATTTTATTATTTTTCACACCAATGGACCTGGCCGCTTTTACAAAATCTCTTTCCTTTATCGATAAAACATCACCGCGCACCAGTCTTGCATACGATGTCCAATTTGTTAAACCAAGCACAATTATCAGCGTCATTATACTCGGACCAAAAACGGCTAAAAAGACGAGCGAAAATAGAATCGTTGGTATGGCAAGAAATGAATCTACAAAGCGCATTAGAATATTATCTAAGAAACCACCGTAAAACCCGGCAATTAACCCGATACTAACACCAATTATGCCAGATAAGAGAACTGCCACAATCCCGACAAGCAGTGATACTTGAGAGCCGTAAATAATTCGGCTTAAAATGTCCCTCCCAAGATTATCTGTTCCAAGTAAATGCTCTGCGCTTCCCCCTTCCATCCATGAAGGCGGCATATGCAAGCTGCCTGGATTAATAGCATTTGGATCATGTGATGCAAGGATTGGAGCACAAGTAGCTACGAAAACGATAAAAAGTACAATTAGCAACCCTGCTGTTCCTGTCTTACTTTTGAGAAGCAGCTTACTCCATCTTTTGAAGGTGCCGTTTCGCTTTCTCATATATGCTGTAGAATCAGCATATATTCTTTTTTTGGATTGTTCTTCCAATCTTACACCTCCTATTTCAATTTAATTCGAGGATCTAGGATGCGGTAAATGATGTCAGCTAATAAATTCATCAGTATGACAATCACAGCTATAACCATGACACATGCCTGAACAATTGCCATGTCACGCGTATTAACAGCCTGTATGAGCAATTGGCCAATTCCCGGCCACGCGAATACTGTTTCGGTAATTAAAGCTCCGCCAATCAGTGTTGATGTTTGTAAAGCGGTTATTGTTACAAAAGGAATAAGCGCGTTACGAAAAGCATGTTTATAAATTACCTGCAGTGACTTAATTCCTTTGCTTTTTGCTGTCCGTATATAATCCTGATTTAATATTTCAAGCATGCTGGAACGTATCAGCCTTGTCATCTCAGCAGCAATCCCTGTTCCTAATGTGACAGCTGGAAGGATAAGGTGAGCAAAACTCCCTCTTCCCGATACCGGTAGTACACCTAACATTACGGAGAAAAATAAAATCAGCATAATACCGAGCCAGAAATTCGGCATTGCTTTTCCAACAACTGCAGCACCAGTAGCGATTAAATCAATACTGGAATTTTGTTTTGTCGCTGACCAGACTCCAAATGGTATAGCGATCATAATCGCAATCACAATCGCGGCAATCGCTAACTCAAACGTAGCCGGCAGCCGTTCTAAAACGACAGATAATGCGTCTTGTCCATAGCGAAAGGATTCCCCAAAATCTCCCTGAACCGTACTAAAAACATAGTTGCCATACTGTGCATAAAAGGGTTCATTCAGTCCGAGAGACTCCCGCAGTTGTTCAATCTCTTCCTGGGTAGCATCATCTGGAAGCATGAGGGCAACAGGGTCACCAGCAATGAAAACGAGAATAAAAACAATAAATGAAATGATAAATAAGACCGGAATAATTTGCAGTATTCTTCTTACAATATAATTCACCGGCAGTCGTCACCTCCGAAGTTGCTTTGAAAGAAAGAGTGGAGCTATCCCCCCACTCTTCCTAATCATTATTTTTTAGTTATCGAATCAATATAAATCATCTCATCCATCGTTGGTGTATAATCAATTCGATCAACAACCCCTATATTTATTGACTCTTGATGCAGAACAAGATGAGCAACATCCTCAGCAAGCAGTTCTTGAATTTTTATATATTGTTCATTTCTTTCCTCAGCATCCATATTTTGCTCAGCAGCAACCAGCAATTCTTCTACTTCATCATTTCGGTAATCAAGCTGTCCGATAAAACGGTCAGCTCGGTAATAATCCAGGGCATTGGCGGCATCAAACATCGAATTGCCCAGTCCTAATAAATACGCATCTTTATTCTCTCCCGCGTTTCTTAGTTCAAGATAATTACTCCACTCCATAAACTCGATGTTCAAGGTGACCCCAATCTCAGCAAACATTCCAGCTACCATTTCCGCAATTTCCGCATCCTGCAAGTAACGCCCTCTTGGTGAATGAAGTGTCATTTCAAATCCATCCTTAAACCCGGCTTCGGCTAATAATTCCTTTGCTCTTTCCGGATTATAATTGTACGTATCATATAAATGTGCTGCATGGCCAACATCTCCCGGTCCTACACGTGTTACCGTTGGTGTACCAGCACCACCTAAAATATTGTCAACAATTGCCTGATTATCAATCGCTAAATCCAGTGCTTCCCGTACTTTTTTATCTCTTGTTGGATACCCTTCCGTCGATCTTAAAAAAATCATTAACGTTCGGTTAGAAATTCCTTGTGCCAAATAGGTCCCTTCATTTTCATTTACTCGCACCCAATCACTCGGCGGAATGTTAACAGCCATATCCACTCCACCTGTTAACAATTCTGAAACCCGTGTTGAATTCTCTGGAATAATCCGAAATACAATTTCATCCCATTCTTCATTTTTCCCATCAAAATAATCTGCATATGCTTGTAGTACAATCCGATCATCACGGGCCCACTCGACAAACTCAAAAGCTCCCGTGCCTATTGGATTTGCAAGAAAATGATCAAACCCATTTTCTTCAATATAAGTTGCAGGTAGAATACTTGAGCCAATTCTAGAAATACGATTTAACAGTGCTGGATCCGGTTCATGGGTATGAATACGGAAAGTCGTATCATCGATAACTTCAACCTCTTTAATTGTTTTATAGTTCGCATGATCGAGTAGCGTCGTATCAGTTGCTACACGTTCCAGCGAATACTTAACATCTGCGGAAGTTAAGGCGTCACCATTATGAAACGTAACCCCATCCTTTAATTTAAACTCCCATGTTAAATCATCGACATTTTCATAATTTTCCGCTAGGTCAGGCTCAATTTCTCCTGTGTCGTTATTTCGTTTAACCAAGTAATTAAACATGTTAATATGAATCGCTTCTGTTGATGTATTATTGTGATTATGAACATCAAACGATACCATGTCTGTTCCAAGTGCAATCGTTAACGTACGATTATCTTCGTTAACCTCATTTGTTCCATTGCTTTCTTCATCCTTACATCCACCTAAAAGCACAATAGCGATTAATAAAACATTAATGACCCAAAAGCGTTTTCGCTTCATTTTATTGCCCCCTTTGTCTTAAATAGCTTCTTTTTCTTTTGAAAATCTGAAAGCAGTATTGTACTGGCTGGTATCAAAGCGATTAGCAGAAATGTAGTTATATGGAGCTTGTGCAGTTGTGCAGAATAAACGTGGTTAAGGGAAAGGAGAAATTCTTAATCAGATTAAAATATCGAATATTTTCATTTGATTATATGTTGCCGGGTAAAAGTTGATGAGTAATTTTATGAAGCAGGTAATTTGAAATCTTAAATTTGTTTCGACACAGCAAAAAGATGAGTAAGATAGAATCATCCTACTCATCTTTATTGAATTAATAATACGCAAGATTACACGATACTTAAACCCATTTCGTCGTAATAACCTTCTTCCTCGTATAAAAATGCAATCCATCTTTTCCATTTGCATGAAGATCACCGTAGAAGGAATCTTTCCAGCCGGAGAATGGGAAGAATGCCATTGGTGCAGGTACTCCGATATTGACACCAAGCATTCCTGCATCAATTGTTTCTCGGAACCTGCGAACACTTCCTCCATCCTTTGTGAAAATACAAGCGCCATTCGCAAAACGCGATTGATTGGATAAATCAATTGCATCGTCTAAATTTTTCACACGGGCGATCGATAACACTGGTGCAAAGATTTCATCCTGCCAGATTTTCATTTCGGATGTTACGTTATCAAATATCGTCGGTCCAACAAAGTAGCCTTTTTGCTGAACTGCTTCATCATTTCGGCCATCACGAACGAGCTTTGCTCCCTCTTGTTCTCCAGTTTCAATATAGCTTAGTGTTCGCTCTTTATGTTGCTCTCGAATAACAGGTCCTAGGAAAATTCCATCATCTAACCCATTGCCAATTTCGATTTCATTAGCTTTTTGCGTTAACAGAGAAATAAATTCATCCGCAACAGAATCCTCTACCGCAACAACCGATGCTGCCATACAACGTTCACCAGCGGAACCAAATGCTGCATTCATGATTTGTGTTGTTGCATTATCCAAGTTAGCATCTGCTAGAACGATTGAATGGTTTTTCGCACCAGCTAAAGCTTGCACGCGCTTCAAATTATCCGTTCCGCGTTTGTATACATATTCCGCAACAGGCTGCGACCCAACAAAGGAGATTGCTGCTACTTTATTATGATCTAGCAAACCATTAACGACGTCATGTGCCCCATGCACAATATTAAACACACCCTCTGGTAAACCTGCTTCCTCTAGTAACTCCGCTAAACGGTTTGCTAAAAGCGGTGTACGTTCAGATGGCTTTAGAACAAACGTATTTCCAGTCGCGATTGCCATTGGGAACATCCAGCAAGGCACCATCATTGGAAAGTTAAATGGCGTAATCCCCCCAATGACACCAATTGGATATCGATACACACCAGACTCAAGCTCTGTTGCAATCGATGGCAGCTGTTCTCCCATCATTAAGGACGGAGCACCTGCAGCAAACTCCACATTTTCAATTCCGCGTTGCACTTCACCATAAGCTTCTGCATAACTTTTTCCATTTTCAATCGTAATGATTTTCGCGAGCTCTTCCCAATTGTCTACTAGTAACTGCTGATATTTAAATAGAATACGAGCACGTCTTGGTACCGCTACTTCTTTCCATGATTGGAATGCCTCAGCGGCTACCTGTACTGCATGATCAACATCCTCAAGTGTTGAAACAGGTACGTTTGCAATAACCTCACCTGTTGCAGGATTGTACACTGCCTCTGTTTTATCTGTATTCGCTTCAATCCATTTTCCACCTACATAGTTTTTTACTTCTTTTACTGCAGTTTGTGTCAATTGAAATCCTCCTATGCTTTTATATTTTTGAAATATAGATTTCTTTTAGTCTATCATTTTTTATCCCAATAGGTTGACTAATCTGCACCTACTGATTTCTTAGAATAATACGCTCCCTTTTCTTTGGGCCAAGGACTTTTTAGATTGCGCCATACTAGTTAAAAAGATTTCGTAAAACTGAAACAATTAACTCGATATCTTCAGCTAGAGGAGATAATGCTAATGGTTAAGATATAGTAATCGTATCTGCATTTTTATCAATAACAACGCGTTCTACTAAGTCTGGTTCTTTGGTTAGCTTATCTCCAACAAATGTCATTTTTAACCGTTGCTACAGATAATGGTAAATAAACACTCATTAAAGCGATATAACGCGGACAGCAGGACGCTGACCATCATTCTGTTTCCGTCCAACACTCGTCCATTCAGGGCTCCCAGTTGCAAAACAATCCATCATTTCCTAATAATTCACAAACAGACAAAAAAGACGAGGAATCTCAAATAAATTTCTCGTCTTCCATTCTATTGTATTAATCCTCTAATACCGTCTTCGCAATCGTATTATCCAATTCCTCAAAATCATCGTAGGAAATTGTTTTATAGAGCTCTTTTCTCGTTTGCATATTAAACACACCATCCGCTTGGGAGCCTTGCTCTTTAATCAAGTTAAAGATTCGCTCATATGCTTTCGCTGCTACTCTTAAAGATGTAACTGGATAGATTACCATCCGAAAGCCCATATTTTGAAACTCATCCGCGGTTATAAATGGTGTTTTGCCAAATTCGGTCATGTTTGCAAGCAATGGAACTTCTAGCTTTTTCGCAAAAAGGCGAAATTCCTCATCCGTTTGCAATGCTTCCGGGAATATTGCATCTGCTCCTGCTTGTATATAGCTCTGGGAACGCTCTATAGCAGCATCTATTCCCTCTACTGCTCTTGCATCCGTTCTTGCAATAACAATTAACGAAGGAGCTACCTCTTTAATCGCTTTGATTTTTTGCACCATTTCTTCCGTCGTTACAAGTTGCTTGCCATTTAAATGACCACATTTCTTCGGCAGCTGCTGGTCTTCAATTTGCACTGCTGCTACATTCGCTTCCAGCATTTCACGAGCAGTACGAGCCACATTTAACACACCGCCAAAGCCTGTATCGATATCAACTAATACGGGTAAATTTGTTGCCCTCACAAGGTCTCTTGCACGTTCTGCTACTTCCGTTGATGTAACAATTCCGAGATCAGGCAATCCTCTGCTTGCTGTGTAAGCTCCACCTGATAAATATAAAACGGAAAATCCTGCATCCTTTGCGATTAATGCTGCCATTGCATCATGCGCACCAGGTATTTGTAAAATGTTATCGGTAAGCATCTGTTCTTTAAACCGATCAGCTAATTCCTTCTGAGTCGATAGTTGGTCTACAATCCATGCCATAAACGTTCCTCCCTCTCGTTGAATATAAACAGAAATTCACAGGATGTTTATCCCATCTTGCCTTATTCTTTTCCTTACGCATATTGTTTTAGGAGATTACAGCCCTTTATTGCGCAATAAATAACTCTACAAATTCATTGACATTCATTTTTGCTAGCTTGTTGTAGTCATAGCTAACTTCTTCAATTTTCTTACGCTGTTTTTCCGTGTAATGTGTAGCAAGGTTTGCTGCATACTTCTCAATGATTTTAGGTATTGCTTCATCTCTGCGGAACCGATGTCCTAAAGGATATTCTCGCTCTACATTTTCCGTCACTGTGCCATCCGTAAAATGTACCTGCACCGCATTTGCTATCGACCGCTTACTCGGATCAAGATAATCCTCTGTGTAGGCTTTATTTTCTACAACAACCATTTTATCGCGCAACTGATCAATGACAGGATTTGCCGCAAAATCATCCTCATAGTGCTCGGCGCGAATATCTCCTTCTAAAAGCCCAATTGCTGTAATGTACTGCAAACAGTGATCACGATCGGCCGGGTTATTAAGTGGACCCTTTTTATCAATAATCCGAATCGCTGATTCATGTGTTGTAATCGTAATTTTATCAATCTCAGCTATACGATTGACTACTTCCGGATGAAGCTTTACTGCTGCTTCGGCTGCTGTTTGCGCATGGAATTCGGCTGGGAAAGAAACTTTAAACAACACATTTTCCATTACATAACTGCCGAGCGGCTGACTCAAGTTTAATTCTTGCTTATTAAATAATACATCCTGAAATCCCCAGCCTGGGGCAGTTAATGCTGTCGGGTAGCCCATTTCGCCTTTCATTGCCATCAATGCTAAACGCACTGCCCTGCTTGTTGCATCACCAGCAGCCCAGGATTTCCTTGATCCTGTATTTGGTGCGTGACGGTAGGTACGTAGACTGGAATTATCAATCCAGGCATTTGTCAGAGCATTTGTAATTTCTTCGTGACCGCCGCCAAGCATTTTTGTTACAACTGCTGTAGTCGCGATTTTTACATATAAGACATGATCAAGTCCGACACGATTCAAGCTATTTTCTAATGCAAGCACACCTTGAATTTCGTGTGCTTTAATCATCATTTCCAGTACCTCTTCCACCTTTAACGGCTCTTTCCCCTTCTGAATTCCAACTTGACTGAGATAATCGGCAACTGCTAAAATTCCACCTAAGTTGTCCGAGGGGTGTCCCCACTCTGCGGCAAGCCACGTATCGTTATAGTCAAGCCAGCGAATCATGGTTCCAATATTAAATGCTCCCTGAATTGGATCAAGTACATATGATGTTCCCGGCACACGAACACCATTTGGAACAACTGTACCAGGAACGACTGGTCCGAGCAGCTTCGTACACTCTGGATAATCAAGCGCAAGAATTCCGCATCCTAATGTATCGATTAACACATGGTGTGCTGTTGAATAAGCTTCTTCACTCGTTATTTCTTTATTCAATACGTAATCCGCAATTTCCTCTATTAACACATCTGCCTTTTTATAAGTATCCGTTTGCAACATCCTAAGCACCCTTCCCATTCCATTAATTTTTCTCTGCTTTATCAAACATGCCGTTCGCCAGTGTAATTAACCCGTGGCCGGAACAATCGATTATTTTCATGCTGTTCAATGACATGTGCTGCAAGCCCTGCTGTTCTCGCACTAAAAAAGATTGGCGTATACAGTGGAATTGGAATTCCCAGCTTCCAATAAACAGGTGCAGCATAGTAATCAAGATTTGGATAAAGTCCTTTTTCTTTCTCCATAACCTTTTCGCCAGCCTCACACATTTCAAGCAACAGATAATCCCCGTCTTTTTCACATAGCTGCCTTAATGCTTCTTTCGTAATCAATGCTCTTGGATCCATTTTTTTCATATATACACGATGACCGAACCCCATAATCTTTTCTTTCTTTTGTAGTTTCTTCAGTAGCAGTTCTTCAAATTCTGATACGGTTTTTACTTCATTTAACATATACATCACAGCTTCGTTTGCCCCGCCATGTAAATTTCCTTTTAAAGAAGCAATTGCCCCGGTTAACGCTCCATAGATATCCGAGTTCGTGGACGCAATCACACGTGCAGCAAATGTAGAATTCGGCATTTCGTGCTCACTGTACAATAGAAGCAAACGGTCAAAAATTTCTGCTTCCAGCTCAGAAGGCTTTTCACCAGTAATCATATATAAAAAGTTTGCGCTGTAGGATAAATCCTGAAGTGGATAAACCGGCTCTTGCCCATTAATAATCCGGTGACTATTTACTGTTATTGTCGGAAGCTGTCCCAGTAATTGATAGGCCCGTTTTTTATTAGCTGACAATGTTCGATCTTCAATTGCCTCATCGAATCCTGCCAGAACGGATAGACCAGTACGCATCCCATCCATTGGATGTGTTTGCTTCGGCAATAATCGAAGTACATCCATCACATTTGAAGGCACATCATAATAATCCTTCAATACCTCTTCTACCTTCGCTTTCTCAGCTGCTGTTGGCAGTTCCCCTTCTAATAAGAGATGTACGATTTCAGCATAATCTTTCTGTTTCGATAGCTCAATCAGATCATAGCCTTGAATAATGATTTGTTCCTTCTCCACATCAAGAAACGAAATGGACGTCTCTGCTGCAATTACCCCTTCCAGACCTGGCACATACTTTGCTTTTGTTTCCATGAATATCCCCCTAGCTTTTTTTAAAAATCCCAGAAAATACTATGACGAACAATCAGGTTCCCTACCTCCACCAAACAGATAGCGCTTTCAATAATTTTATTATAATATTGAATTGAAAATTATAAAAATATATAATATTAATAATTAGCCATTGATTTTTTCTATAGCTTATAAAAGTGAGGCGATTAAGGGTGAACTATCAGGATTGGGAAATGCTGGCCGCACTATATTCCACTGAAAATATTACAAAAGCAGCAGAGCATCTATTTTTATCACAGCCCACCTTAACATCAAGGATTCAAAAATTAGAAGAGCACTACGGTGTACAGCTCATTCTCCGAAAGCGCAGAGGTGTTACATTTACACCTGAAGGAGAGCATTTAGCACAGCATGCACAAAATATGCTTCGTGAGCAACGGAAGATTGAAGAGAAAATTAATAACATGAAAAATCAAGTAACAGGTACGTTACGAGTTGGTGTTTCGAATTTTTTTGCATTGAATAAGATGCCTAAATTGTTGCGGCTTTTTAAAAAAGAATATCCAAATGTTGAGTGTCAAATGGTAACCGGGTGGAGCAGTGAAATGCATCGGTTAATTTTAAATCATGAAGTACATATTAGCTTTATTAAAGGGGATTACCCATGGAAGGAAAAAAAAGAACTACTATACGAAGAAGAAGTATGTATTGCATCTCCATGGGATTTCAAGTGGGAGGATCTGCCGCGCATGCCACGGATTGATTATCGCACTGACGAGCATATGAAAAGCATGGTGGATGAATGGTGGTTCCATAACTATTCACAAAGGGCTAATATTACCATTCAAGTTAATCAAGTAGAAACCTGTAAAGAAATGATTGTAAACGGACTAGGCTACGCGATTATCGCAAATTTAGTTGTTCGTCCTTATACAGAACTTTTTATAAAACCAATTATGCTACCATCTGGAGAGCCAATGATAAGAAAAACATGGATGTATTATCATGAAGATGCATTACAAATGAACATTGTACGAGCTTTTATTCGATTTATTCAAACATTGGATGTGAAATCTTTATAACTCTCTGAAAGCCGAAACAAGAAATAGCTTATATCCGTGCATAAATAATATTATTAGTCAGAAACTAACGGAAGAAAATGAGCGAACACTTTATGAGAGGAATATATACGTATGGGAAATCATGATAACATTAAATTAACGGCTCCAGAAATTTCAACTTTATGGGCTGGCTATCAAAGTAATTCAATGGCCATATGTGGTTTAAAGTATTTTTTAATGCATGTCGACAATGAAGATATCCGCAGCATAATTGAAAATGCACTCACATTATCAGAACAGCAGCTTGAAAAAACAACCGACTTTTTCAGGAAAGAGGATTATCCAGTTCCACAGGGATTTACAGAGAAAGACGTAAATTTAAATGCACCCCGTCTATTCTCGGATAAGCTTTATCTTGCTTTTGTATTCAATATGACCATTGTTAATTTAGCCAGTCATGTTACATCTCTGACGACTGCTGTCAGAAGTGATTTACTGCAATTCTACGCTGATTGTTTATCAGACTCTGAAGAACTGCACATGAAGACTAAAGAATTTTCAAAAGAGATAGGTATCCATATCCGAGCCCCGCACTTGCCGGTTCCCAGCCAAATTGACTTTGTTAAGAAGGAAAGCTTTACTGCAGGATGGCTGACAGACAGACGCCCATTATTAGGGTCCGAAATAACAAATCTGGTGTTCAATGCACGAAGAAATTCACTGGGGCAAGCTGTTATGACCGGTTTTAGTCAAGTTGCCCAGTCAAAGGATGTACGAAAATATTTTGAAAGAGGCCGCGAAATATCCAAAAAACATATAGAAGTTTTTAACTCTATTTTAAGCAATAGTTATTTATCAGACGGTACAATCTTGCTGACTCCAGAAGTAACTGAATCTACTGAGCCCCCTTTTTCAGATAAGTTCATGATGGTTTTAACATCGTCATTAATTGCATCTGGTATTGGACAGTATGGTATGTCTATGTCCTTAAGTCCCAGACATGATATAGCTGTCCAATACAGCCGTTTAATGGTGGAAATAGCTAATTATGCAAATGACGGTGCTTCTATTATGATTGAAAATGGCTGGCTGGAACAACCACCAATGGCAGCTGATCGAAAAGGACTAGCTAAGTAGGTTAAAAATGGAAAAAAGGGCAGATTTAAAAAGTAAAAAACTTGAAGTACTTCTTTGGAGTATTGCTTTACCAGGATTCGGTCAACTTTTAAATCGTAAATATATGAAAGGTTTCGTACTAATTGGATTAGAGTTTTTAGTTAATGTAATGGGAAATTTTAACACCATTATTGTACTTAGCTTTAATATGAAAATCGAAGAGGCCATAGCACAGACAAATTATTTATGGCTCATGTTTTACCCATGTTTATATTTTTTTGCTATATGGGATGCTTATAAAGATGCCGGAGGTGGTGAGAAACCCTTTGCTTACCTCCCCCTTGTATTTTCAGCCTATTTTGTAACAGTAGGCTTAATTTTTTCTCCTACATTTACAATATTTGGTGTGTACATTGGTCCAATGTGGCTGCCTATTTTATTTCTGCCAATTGGATTAAGTGTTGGGGCTCTGATTCGAAAAGTTTTGGTTAAAATATATGAAAAAAGCTCAGGATAAACTTCTCTGCTGCCGGTTTTAAGTATTTTATACGAAACCGGCTAATGCAAAGAACTATCCATATTTTTCTTCCGTAGCCGTGCTTTACAGCTGTTAAGCTCATTTTACTCCTGTTCATAAATCCACAAAGCGACCTGCAAAATTAACGCATCATTAAATCTTCTCGGATCGTAGCCTGTCTCATTGGCAATCTTATTTATCCGATAAATTAGCGTATTACGATGCAAAAATAACGCATCAGCTGTTTTTTGGATATTCAAATCATTTGCGAAAAATGCCTTTAACGTTTCTGCTTTTATTTTGTCCACACATTGCAATATTCTGTTAGAGAACCTTTTTCCAACAGACTTATCAATTTGATGCAATAATGCCCTTACTTCTAATTGAGCAAATGAAATAATCTCTGTTTTCGGATCTCCTATTCTTAAGGCAAGCTTACAATCAGAGTATGCCTTATTTAATTGTTCCAATTCATGAAACATTAAGCTATAAGCCAATCTGAATTTCATCTTTAGCTTCTTTAAAAGCCTTGCAAGTGATTGGATATTAGTCAGCAGCTCCCTCTCTTCTAGTCCCGTTGCCGCAATAAAGATTTGATTAAGACTGATAAATCCAGTTATTACATAGGTTTCACCAAATATTTTTTCCACTCTCTGAATAAAATCCTGTTTCGGAATCGTCAGTTCATCTATTTGCATAACAATAGCTGAGAAAGGTGGGATAAGCTTTGCACGCAGCATACTTAGACCCCGGTTTATTACATCATAAGAAGGAGTACGCCTTAAGAGTTGTTCAATTATCATCTCTTTCGTTCGTTGCTTCCATTCAAGCTGTGAAGCGATAAATTCTTGTTTAATCATAAGCTCTGTCGCCATTCTTACTAATTCCGCAATGTCCCCCATTTCATTAGGATTTCCCGTAATCCCGATGACTCCAATTATTTTTTCCTGAAAAACAATTGGCAGATTAATTCCAGGCTGTGCCCCTTCCCATGCTTGATTTTGATGTGAATGAATTGTGAGTTCCTTTCCGCTCTTTAGTACTTCAACTGCTCCTTCATGAACCTTATGTAATCTATTTTCATCCTTTGAAGCAATAATAATTCCTTCCGTATTCATAATATTAACGTTGCGATTTAAGCGCAATGATGTTTCTTTTACGATTGCATCCGCAATTTCCTTTGTTATCATTTCCATAACCCTTTATCCCCCTTTGGTTAATCCATACAAAAATATTTAAATTCAGTTCTGTTTTTTCATATGGTATAACCATATACATTTTTAGTCAAGATTCGTATAATTTAATCTACAGATAATGAAAACGCTTGCTGAAGGACGTGTTGACGTGAAGATTATAATTGCACCAGACTCCTTTAAAGGAAGTTTAAATGCGGTTGATGCTGCTAATTCAATTGAAAAGGGAATCCGAAACACATTTCCAAAAGCTGAAACAGTTTTACTACCTGTGGCTGATGGTGGTGAAGGGACGTTAGAAACACTTGTCACAGCAACCAAAGGTGAGATAAGAGACGTCACAGTTATCGGACCATTGGGGACTGAAGTGAGAGCTGCTTATGGTGTTTTAGGCGATAAGAAAACCTGTGTCATAGAAATGGCATTAGCATCAGGACTGACACTGCTGAAAGATGAAGAGCTCTCCCCTTTAAAAGCAACAACATATGGAACTGGCCAGTTGATAAAACAAGCATTAGATGATGGATTTACTTCGTTTATCATTGCCATCGGTGGATCAGCAACCAATGATGGCGGGGCTGGAATGCTCCAAGCACTTGGACTAAAAATTTTCAATAAAGATGGTAATGAAATCGGATATGGTGGTGGTGAATTAAATAAAATCGCTTTAATAGAGGATGATTCTTTCGATTCGCGCATTAAAGCTTGTAACTTTTTAATTGCTTCTGATGTAGAAAACCCACTTATCGGTCCAAACGGTGCCTCCTTTATTTTTGGTCCACAAAAAGGGGCAACTCCAGAAATGGTTGAAACCCTTGACCAACATCTTGCCCATTGGGCCGATCATGTTGCCAAGCTTACAGGAATCCACTTACACAACCTGCCTGGTGCAGGGGCAGCAGGAGGAATTGGAGGAGCCTTTCAAGCTTTCTTCCCATGTAATGTTAAACGAGGAATCGATGTTGTATTAGAGTACAGTAAATTCAGCGAATTCTTGCCAAATACAGATTTAGTTATTACTGGAGAAGGTAAAGTAGATGGACAAACCGCGTCAGGCAAAACTCCGCTCGGCGTTGCGCAAGCCGCAAAAAGCCAGGATGTTCCGACCATTATTATAGCTGGTTCAATCGGAAATGGCATTGAAGCACTGCATGAATTTGGTATTGTGAGCATTCATAGCATAATCAATCAGCCAATGACCCTAAAGGAGTCAATTGCAAATGCAGCTGGATTATTAGAACAAAGTGCTGAACAGATTGTTCGAGCTTACTTTTATTCTAACTCCCATAACAATAAAGCAACTAGCGAAATTAGTACGAATGGACTCTCTGAAACATAGCTAGCTATAATAGTCCAGTCTGTTAATTGATTCATGGAAGCTAATTTTTTAAATCCTATTCTTTTTAAATTTCTAAAGGAGGAGCTTTTATGAACATAAAAGATACGATAGAAAAAGTACCTGGGGGACTTATGGTCGTTCCGCTTTTATTAGGAGCTTCTTTAAATACAATTGATCAGATGCATATACCTGCAGTGATGAATGCCCTGAAGTTTCTCGGCGCCCCACAAACAGAGGGAGGTTATTACGAGTTCTTAAGAATTGGTGGTTTCTCTCAGGAGTTATTTAAAGATAGTGCACTTGTTTTAATCGCTTTATTTCTATTTTGTGTTGGAAGTCAAATGAACCTGAAGGTCGGCGGAAAGGCATTAAAAAAAGGTGTCCTTCTCACTGGTTCGAAATATTTCGCTGGTGTGGCTGTCGGTATGACTTTAGGTTATTTTTTTGACCCGATGAGTGGTTTGTTCGGACTTTCGACTCTTGCAATAATTGCCGGGATGACAAATAGTAATAGTGGAATGTATGCAGCTTTAACAGGTAAATTTGGAAACCGGTCTGATGTGGGTGGGCTTTCTATCCTTGCAATCAATGATGGACCGTTCTTCACGTTAGTTGCACTTGGTGTATTAGGTACTGCTTTTCCAATGATATCTTTTATAGCTGTTTTATTACCTATTGGAATTGGTATGCTTTTAGGAAACTTGGATCCGAAAATACGAGAATTTTTAAAACCTGGAGAAGCGATTACAATCCCATTTTTTGCATTTGCACTAGGAGCAGGTATGGATTTGGCAAACTTCTTTAATCCAGCAGTTCTTGCAGGCGGTTTGACACTTGCGATACTTACTTTCGTTTGCTCAGCTGGGATGGGAATTCTTATGTTTAAATTATTTAAAGAAAAAAGCTTTATTGCACCCATTTCAGAAGCTTCCACGGCAGGAAATGCGGCTGCAACACCGGCCGCTGTCGCAGCCGCAGCAGCTGTTGCTGTAGGATCGGGTGCAATGACGCAAGCAGAGCTTGACGCAATCCAAAACATTGTACCTATTGCCACTGCCCAGATTTCAATATCAACAATCACCACTTCCCTGCTTTGTCCATTAGGTGTGATTTTAATGGATAAATATCAACGAAAAAGAGGTATTGATGGTACACGAGAAGACCTTGGCATAAAGAATACTAAAATCACTTCACACACTAAAGAGAGGCATGCTGTCAATGATTAACATTAAAGAAAGCGCTGTCTATCATTGTGTTTTATTGTATACTACTTAATAAGAAAAGCTCCTGCTTTCCGACAGCCTATTTAAATACGTGTCGAAATTATTAATGAAATGAGGAATCCACCATGAAGACAGAACTATTATATGGAAAGAACGGCATTTCACTAGACTTACCAGACAATGCTTTCCTTATTGAGCCGACAAATTTGTCAAAGCTGGAGGATGAAGAAGAAGCAATCCGACAAGCATTAAGAAATCCAATTGGTGCTGCACCCCTGAAAGAATCCGTTAAATCAACAGATACAGTATCCATTGTAATAAGTGATATTACAAGACCAACACCAAATCACATACTTGTACCACTGCTGATTGAGGAATTAAACCATGTTCCATTGGAAAACTTCGTCATTATTAATGGAACTGGAACACATCGTGACCAAACGAGGGAAGAATTTGTCCAGATGCTGGGGGAATGGGTAGTAGACAATATTCGAATTATAAATAATCAATGTCATGATAAGGATAAACTTGTTAACCTTGGAAGAAGCAAATTTGGTTGTGATGTCTACCTCAATAAAGAATATGTTGAATCAGATTTTCGAATTGTAACAGGGTTTATTGAACCACATTTCTTCGCTGGATTTTCTGGAGGTCCAAAAGGTATCATGCCTGGAATCGCAGGAATTGAAACAATTTTAACTTTCCATAATGCACGCATGATTGGTGACCCCCTTTCTACATGGGGCAACATGGAATATAATCCAGTCCAGGATATGACTCGTGAAATTAACGGCTTGTGCAAACCAGATTTCATGTTAAACGTTACATTGAACCGAGATAAAGAGATTACAAATGTATTTGCGGGGGAATTGTACGAGGCCCATGATATCGGATGTGCATTTGCAAAGGAGCATGCCATGTTCCGTTGTGAAGAACGCTTTGATGTTGTCATTACATCCAATTCAGGCTATCCACTAGATCAAAATTTATATCAGGCAGTAAAAGGTATGAGTGCCGCACATAAAATCGTCAAAGAAGGCGGGTCTATTATTGTCGCTTCCGAATGTTCGGATGGTTTGCCTGATCATGGCAATTATGCAAAAATATTTGAAATGGCTGAAAGCCCGCAAGAATTGCTGGATATGATAAATAATCCGGATTTTGAAATGTTTGATCAGTGGCAAGTTCAGAAGCAGGCTGTTATCCAAGTTTGGGCTGATGTTTACGTTTATTCCAAGCTAACGGACAAGCAAGTTAAAAACACCATGCTAAAGCCTGCCAATAACATCGAACAAATAATAGAAGATTTAAAGAAGAAGTATGGTGACACCATGACAATTGCTGTTCTTCCACTTGGCCCGTTAACAATTCCATATGTTGAAGAAAAAGTAAGTATAAAATAAGAAGGCCATCATTTCTGGTCTTCTTATTTAGTATGTCATCAATTATTGTAAAGTAATTATACCCCCTCCCCTTACTACAAATGCCTCTTTTATTCCATATCTGAATATGGTAATCTATAATGAGGCAATTCTATAATTTAGTCGAAAATACTCACGACTTCAATCGTGTAGATGATTCGATTTCGGTTGACCCATGGCTTTATCTATGTTAATTAACCCAAGCCTATTAAAATTAAATAATGGTTAATTCCTTTTCTTTTTGTATTTTTGCCAGTCATGTGTGTTAAGATAGCGGAGAAGTGTTCTCAGGTTGAAAGAAGTCGATAGTATTGCCCTTCAATCCTCATTGGAAAATCTTACGGATTCTTTTTCACGATTTTTTAAAAAAGCAAAACAAAAGGCCTCAGTTCAAAAGTAAAACGCACCCTGTTCAAAGTTACACCACCAAAGAAACAAACAACAACATTGAAATAAAAGACAACTACTTAAAATTACCCAAATTAGGTCTCGTTAAGTTTGCTAAAATCAAAGAACCGAAAGGACGTATCCTTAGCGCTATGATTCGCAAAAGTCCGAGTGGTAAATTTTTCGTATCGATTCTTTGTGAAGAAGAAATTGGCAAGCTTGATAAAACAGATGAAGCGATTGGTATTGATTTAGGTATTACGGATTTTGCCATTCTTTCAGATGGACACAAAATCGATAATAATCGATTTACTTCTAAAATGGACAAGAAGCTTAAACGTGAACAACGCAAATTGTCCAAGCGTGCGTTAGTTGCTAAAAAGAGTGGAATCCACCTGTCTGGAGCGAAAAACTATCAAAAACAAATACGGAAAGTTGCTCGATTACACGAAAAAGTGGTGAACCAACGTAATGATTTCCTGAATAAGTTGAGTACAGTGATTGTCAAAAACCTCCTCGCTGAAGGTTTAAGATTACATGATTTAACATCGTTATAGCTACAAAAAAACCGTAGGTACTCCGGGGTTAGCTTGGTAAATAAGAGAAACCGCTGATGATGGTGTATGCCACTATGAATCAAGTATGCTCTCTTCCCAAGAATCTCGTGACTTCAGTCATGAGAGGTTCAAAATTTTCCTACAATATGCTAAATGAATATGGAGAAGGTGAGCTGAATTTGAAAAGGTCTTTCATTTACATAACGTTTTTCGTATTATTGATCTTTCTTGCAGGCTGCAAAGATACTACAAATGAGGAAGCAAATGCATCCAATGCGAAAGAAAATCGTTCAGGTGAAGAACAAAGCAAATCCAAAGAAACTGAAGAGCAGGAAACACCTGCAGAAAGTCCAGTAGATTATAAAGAAGATATTGGCAACCTGAAGGTTTGGATTGGAGGCGAAATGATTGTTAAAGACGATCAAATCATTGTAGAAGGCCAAAGTAACCTATTGCCAGGCTCGATTATTAGCTCTTCTGGAAATAGCACATTACCAATCGCAGCTTTTATGAAGAATGCTGAGGTACAAGAGGATGGTTCATTCCGATTTGAATATCCTGGATACGAGGGAAATGCGTTAATCGATTTCCGGTTATCTTCTTTAGGTGAAGATACTACAAAACATTATGGTGTATACTTCAATCAAGTTACAGGTCCTCAACGATACAAGACCTCACAAAGCGATCAATATGAGGTCAGAGCCAGCGCTTTATTAGATGTAAATAAAGAATCATCTTACACTCTGAAAATCGAAACGCCAGAATGGGATGAACTGCCTGATGATTATGGAGAAACGAATGCTTGGATGGATGTCGAAGTAACAACGGATCATAAATTCATCTATATACATGGAAAAAGTAATCTGATTGAGGGAACATGGTTAGGTGGCGATTTAATGAACGCTACGGATGTTATTGTTCCATTTTCTTATGATTATACGAATGTAAATCCAGATGGTTCTTTTGAACTGAAGATACCGTATTTGTCTTTGCGACCAGGCATGTATATTCCAATTCAAGCTCATGCAAATCAGAATACTTGGGAAGATGTTCAAGAAGCTTATGGAAAAGACTTTGAAAAACTGGAAGGAGATCTTTTACAGACTTCTGATGATGGAAGCATTTATCTTGAAAAGGTTGTCGAGTTAGATATTCCAGACATGGAACCGCCGGAAAAAGTGGATCTGACAATAGCAGATGAAGAGGTAAAAATGCAAGTTCCTGATGATCTGTTGTTTGATTTTGATGAAAGTACATTAAAAGATAATTCTCAAGAGACATTAGATGGGATTCTTGCTGAATTAGAAGAATTAGAGCCTGACACAACAATTCATATCAATGGCCATACAGATAATCAAGGTGATGCATCGTATAACTTGAATTTATCTATAGAACGAGCTGAATCCGTCTTTCATTATTTAGAGGAGCATGGGGATATTAGCCATTTAACAATTCAAACAGAAGGATATGGCGAAACTGCTCCAATTGAATCAAATGAAGATGAAGATGGCAGAAGCAAAAATCGCCGCGTTGAGATTGTTGTTAATCCGGAAGGTTAAGTATAAAGGGATTTTCCACTAAAAATACCTCGTGGAAAATCTCTTTATACTATCCAATTAAACATAGTAGATAAGCTTCAAACTATCCCAACTATCCGTAATATTTGCGATTAAATGAAGAGATTTATTTATTCTATTAACGTGGATTTTCATCCATATGAGCAAATCCAGAGCTAGTATCTATCTTCCCAAAGATTTTACTCCGTTCTAAATCTTTGCCACTCAACCAAGATTCAAAATCAATTTTTACCGGCTCCCGATCTCCTCCAAGTGCAATCCATGCCTGTTTTTCTTTTGGAAAATATGCCGACGTATGTAACGTTCCTGACCAGCTTTTATAGTTGTTTACAAATACCCCTTTATCCGTATCATTCAGCAGTCGAAATGCTTTATATGCATCTGTTGCTTGTGCTTTCTGGTTGTTGATGGCATGCAATCGTTCTTGGGACTCTGCAATAAAACGGCGATTTTCATGCTGGAGCACCTCAAAATGATTCGTACAGACATTCGATTGATGTACTTGAACAGACCTTGGTGTGGCTTCAATTATATAGGTTTCTTCTTTTTCATCTAACACTATGTAACTAAACGAGGTCCGATGTGGAATCTCCTTCACAAGTTCAATTGCCTCTTCGACAGTAGCACACATTTCCAAAACAATTCGTCCAATCATATGACAAATAAATCCGTCACCTGGATTTTTGCGGTGCATAAAGTTATATCCCATTACAAGTCCTTTTTCATTCATGCCATCCATTCGCCCAGTCACACGTTGAGAAGGCCCAATAACCGCATATCCGCCATCGGTCGGCTGGAATAGGTTGTAGCGCCCTTCATAGGTTTTCGGATGATAATCATAGTTTCGAATCATATAGTCCTTCCCTGTCAAAATCGAACAGCCACTATAAACCGGTTGCACACGATAATTGCCGAAATCGCGAAGAATCATCGACATTGGCTGTTGAAGTGCATCTCTTAGTCCAAGCAGTTCTTCCCATATACCCGGCGCAAACCGCATAAATGCTTGTTTTGTCTCAGCCTCATCAATTGTAAATCGCGGTCTTCTCAATTTCCAATCGCGATGTCTATTTTTAATAATTAAAGAATCCTTTAGATTCTTACCTTGCATATAGCCATAATCGTAATGGTTTCCACGGAATTGAATAATATCACTGTATACTTCTCTCATCTGTAACCACCCTTTGTTTTACAATTCAAAATCATGCTCTTCATCACTAATAGCGTTTACACTGTATAGTTTATCATCTTTCAATGAATAAAAGTGTGTTTATTCATTTAGCTTTACAATTATCCCGTTACGAACTTCATATTACAAGTAAAGCCATATTAAAGTATGTATTTTTGCATATGAATTTTCTTCTCTCCCGCTTCACCATTTTCGCAGGTAAATACGCGATAGAATTACCGAATAACTTCTATTACACATTCAAATAATTAAAATTTCCGAAAATTATTGATTAATAAAACGCTACATGCTTTAATTTATATAACTTAATTGACAACGCTTACATTTTGAAGGGAGAATAAAATATGGAAGAACGTCAGCAATTAAACAAGACATTGAAGCCACATTGGGTTTGGGCAATTGCATTTGGATCTGCCATTGGCTGGGGAGCTTTCGTGCTTCCAGTAGACTGGCTGTCTATGGCTGGGCCACTTGGGGTAATTATCGGATTTTCAATTGGTGCAGTTCTTATGATTATCATTGGAGTTAGCTTCAGCTCTCTTATCGAAAAACTGCCAGTAACTGGAGGAGGGTTCGCATACGCTTATTATGGTTTAGGCAGATATCATGCTTTTATTTGTGGGTGGTTCTTGACATTAGGATATGTTGCAATTGTTGCGCTTAATGCTTCTGCTCTAGCACTTCTCGGAAAATTCGTCTTTCCAAGGGTTGTAGAACAAGGTTACATGTATACAATTGCAGGCTGGGAGGTTTACACTGGAGAAGTTATTGTAGCCTGTGCTGCATTAACTATTTTCTCCCTTGTCAATATCCGTGGTGCAAGTTCTTCAGCATTTAGTCAATTTGTGTTTTGCGTCTGCTTATTTGGTGGGGTTCTATTATTAACCATTGCTATGATTATTCACCCCACAAGTTCCTTTTCCAATTTACAACCTCTCTTTCAGCCTGGAGTCGGATCTATTGCATCGATAGCAGCAATAATTGCAATTGCGCCATGGGCTTATATTGGTTTTGATAATATCCCTCAGGCTGCTGAGGAATTTAACTTTTCACCCAAAAAAGCTTTTCGTATTATCGTTATTGCCTTAGTTTTTGCAGCTCTTACTTACTCAATGACTGTTATTGCAACTGGAATTGGTCAGCCATGGATGGAAGCTGTTCAAGCCGGTTCAGTTTGGGGAACAGCTATGCTTGTTGAAAACGCCTATGGAACAATTGGTGTTATTTTATTATCGTTTGCCTTGATTATGGGTATTCTGACAGGATTGAATGGATTCTACATGTCTGCCAGTCGTTTATTGTTTGCCATGGGAAGAGCAAAAGTTATTCCAGCGGTTTTTGGAAAATTACACCGATCCCATAAAACGCCTTATGCTGGTATTTTATTCACGTTAGCATTTACACTTTTTGCACCTTTTTTTGGGCGAGAAGCATTATTATGGGTTGTTGATATGTCCGCACTTGGAGTCACCATTGCATACTTCTATACTTGCT
The DNA here is from genome assembly GCF_037963145.1 of Oceanobacillus sp. FSL K6-2867. Lineage (NCBI taxonomy): Bacteria > Bacillati > Bacillota > Bacilli > Caryophanales > Bacillaceae > Oceanobacillus > Oceanobacillus sp. FSL K6-2867. Next base: position 3,400,245 of record NZ_CP150144.1, on the reverse strand, counting down.
TTATAGCATACCGATTATTTAAGTGGTCAGACAGCAATAATAAAAGGGACAATAAACGTGCTACAGTCTCCCCTGGAAGAAAGTTTCTATGTCTATTAGGCATCCTAAGCAGTGCCGGCTTCCTTCTATTATTAATCGTACCAGGGTCACCAGGATTTTTAAGCACCCCTTCATGGATAGCTTTACTCGTTTGGTTAGGACTGGGAGCTCTCTTCTTCCTCATTAAATTTAAACATATTCGCGCACTTCCAAAAGCAGAGCTGGATCATTTAATTTTAGGTGACTTTAAGGATAAAGAAGAATCCGAGTTTGAGGATGATTTGGAGAATGTATCATCGTAGGTTTACGATTTCATCTTCTTTCAGGTCCAATAGTTTCAACACTTAGAATTTGATTATCACCACATATAATAACCACCGTATCAAGGAAATCTAGTACGGTGGTTTTACAATTCTAAGATATTAAGTTCGCTAATACATTTTAACCTAAAAGTGCGCCTTGTTTTTCGTATACTATTTTTCCATTAATCAGTGTTGCTTCCACTGTGATGTCTTTGATTTCATATGGGTTCACTTTCGTTGGGTCTTTATCTAAAACAGCAAAGTCTGCCCGTTTTCCTATTTCAATACTTCCCACAGTATCTTCACTAAAATTCATTTTTGCTCCATAGATGGTCATCGATTTTAGTGCAGTTATAACATCGATTCTTTGTTCTGGTCCCAGTATTTCCCCTTCATTCGTCAGGCGATTAACAGCTGCCCAAACAGAAAATAGTGGTGAAATCGGAGTGACTGGACAATCGGAATGTAATGCAAATAGAATATCCCGTTTTACAATATCCCCTAACGGACTTATTCTTCTGGAACGCTCCGGACCAAGGAAAATTCGCTTATGGCGGTCACCCCAAAAATAAACATGATTAATAAAGACCGAGCCAGCTACGTTAAGCTGCTGCATTTTATCAAGATCGTTAGTTGTTGCCGTTTGTACATGCTCTATCCGGTGACGATGGTCATCTCTTGGATACTTTTCTTGAGCATAGGCATACCCTTCCAGGATGGAGCCTATTGCCCGATCGCCATTGCCATGAATGGTCACTCGAAATCCTCGCTTGTGTAAGTTTAGAATTTCCTCGTTAAAATCATCTTGAAAATGAAATAATTCTCCAACAACATCTGAATTAATATAATAAGGTTCCCTTAGTGCACCAGTCAGGCCTTGGATGGATCCATCCTGAAACATTTTTGCACTGTCCAGGCAAGCTTTACCATTAGATTCATTCATTATTTCTTCATTTAGTTGTTCCGCTGTGTAATTACCAAACTTCTCTCCCTCTCGCAGAAGTGTATGTATAATCATTAATTGCGAATACATTGGATTAATACCTTGTTGTGCTGCTGTCAGATGCGCTTCTAATTCTGATTCCCCCAAAAACAAACCTACTCCTGCATCCGCATTTGTTGTAATCCCTTGGGCTAAATAATCCTTTGACCCCTCTCCCAGTGCTGTTACCATTTCATCTACTGTCGGTACGGGAATTACTTTTTGCACAAATTCCATTGCAGGTATTTCATGAAGCACACCATCTAAACGTCCATTCTTATCACGTCCAAAAAAACCTCCCTTGGAGTTCTTTATTTGTTCGTCAACTCCAGCCAGTTCCAATGCCTTTGAATTGACAGCAGCAAAATGACTGGAAATATGCGTAATACATACAGGGTGCTCAGGTGCAATCTTGTCCAGCTCTTCCCTTGTTGGATGTCTCTGTTCTTTTAAAAGTGTATCGTCATAACCGTATCCCTCCACCCATTGTCCTTTTGGAGTTGAATTTGCTTTCCCTTTAATTCGTTGTAATATGTCATCAATACTTTCATTCGGTGGTGTACTGCAATTAACCTTATTTTTATTCAGGGAGTACATTAAAATGTGATTATGTGTGTCGATAAAACCGGGAATTAATGTTTTTCCTTTTAAATCAATAACCTCTGTATCCGGTTCTACAGAAAAGGTGCTTGGTGGTTCTGGTTCTACCCATATTTTATTAATTCGACCATTTGAAATAGCTAAAGAACGAGCAATTGTATTTTGCTCATCAAGTGTTAATATATTGGCATTTGTGATTAAAACATTTATTTTATCCATTGTTTATCTCCTTTTTGTCAGGGTAGCTAAAATTTATGAACCTGTTATTTTTTCAACTGAATCTTGCTCTGCAGGATCTCCCACTGCTCTCAATGAGAAGAAGTAAGCTGTGACCTCTTCGTCAGCTGAATGTTTTGTATTAAGACTAACAATAATTAATAATAGAAAAGATATGATTAATCCTGGTAAAATTTCATGGACTCCATAAGGTGTTCCAGCAAGCTTCCATAAAGAACAAACAATAATACTACCAACCATACTTACAATTACTCCTGTTTTTGTAGCACGCTTCCAGAACAGCGCAGCCATTACAGGAGCAACGAGTGTTACAGCTGTATAGGAAAGAGCAAATTGATAGATAGCTATAATATCTGTAATATATAGTGCAATCCCTAATCCGAGGATAGCCATGCCCAATACGGAAATGCGGGATGTTTTTAACAACTGGGCATCTTCTGCATCAGGTGCAATCCATTCCTGGTAAATATCTTTTGCAATATTAATTGCCCCACTAAGCAAGAATGACGTTGCCCCGGTTAACAGTGCCGCTAATAGTGACACCATGAATAATCCACCTAATGGAGCTGGAAATATGTCTACAAGAAATTGAGTGTAAACCTGATCAGGAAGTGTACTTGTATTTAATGTTTGGACAGCCATAATTCCAATTAATATTGCTAGTAAACCAATTAAACCGGAAATAATAAAGCCGGTAGTAACTGACCATTTTGCAATTTTAGTAGACTTTGCTGCTGATAGGCGCTGCCATGTTGTTTGCCATACCATATAGAATGGTCCGAATACAAGGAACCAGTTTAATAATTCCTTACTACCAATACTGAAAAAATTAAACAGATGCTTTGGAGTTTCATTTACCAGCACCGCTGCTCCCCCAATATGGTTAAGCCCGAGGAAAAACAATAAAATAACCCCTGCCAGAATTACAATGGTTTGTACCGTATCTGTCCAAGCAACACTAAACATCCCTCCCATAAGTGTAAATATGAGACTGATTATAAAACCGATAACAATTCCCCATGTTACAGAAATAATGGTGATAGATGCCAGAATAGAGCCCATCCCTACTAGTTGCATCGCAAATGTAGGTGTCATATAAAGCAATCCAATGATTAAAGCCGGAAGCAAGGCAGATGCCTTTCCAAACCGTTTTATAAATAGATCTGGTATTGTATATAATTTCAGTTTACGTATGGTTGGAGTTAGAATAGCAACAAATAGAATAGTAAAAGAAACGAAACTAATAGAAGTAATAAAATAAGAGATGCCGATTTCAAAGCCTTTTCCAGCTCCACCGATAAGTGCAGCGGAACCAGTAACGGTAGCTATAACTGTTCCTGTGATAGGAAAGAATCCAAGGCTGAAGTTTGCCATTAAAAAGTCATCTGAGGTTTCAATTTTTCGAGAGGATATAATGCTTATACCAAAAATTACAATTAAAAATACTACAATCCAAATTAACCACCAATTCATCCAATCTCCCCTTTGTCATTCACTTGGTTGCTGTTTTTTCAATATGTAAAATGAATCTAATCATTCATGCAAATACTATACAATTCGGTAGTACGTTACTATAAAAATAGATTATTTATACTTTATCATTAGGTATAAACGGAGTCAATGTATTCGAAAGAGGGTAAATTATCAGAATCACTGATTGATTAGAAGATAAACTTTATAATTTTAATTAAATTCGAACATTGACAATCTCAACAATCAAAGTTACGTTTAAATTGCCAGAAAAACAACCATCAACAAACCGAGAGATTACTTGAAGGAGCTTATGAAGATGAAGAAAAAAATAATTGTTTATGAGCGGCTTGAAAAACCAGTACTTGAAAGTCTGCAAAAAAAGTACGATGTGAAATTTTTTAAAAATATTGATACGAGAACTAACGAAGAATTCCTGGAGCATCTGAAAGAGGCAGAAGGTATTATTGGATTAGCCTTAGAGGTGAATAAAGGATTGTTAGACAATGCCCCTGAATTAAAAATCGTGAGTAATGTTTCTGTTGGTTATAATAATTTGGATATCGATGAAATATCAAAGCGAAATATTATGGCGACAAATACACCGGATGTATTAACAGATACTGTTGCTGATACCGTGTTTGGTATTTTACTTGCAGCTGCAAGACGCATTCCAGAACTAGACAATTTGGTTAAATCTAAACAATGGGTAGAAGCATTAGGTGCAGACTATTATGGTGTCGATGTACATCACAAAACAATAGGTGTTATTGGAATGGGGAGAATTGGACAGGCAATTGCACAACGCGCTAAGTTTGGATTTGATATGAACGTTTTGTATCATAGCCGTACAAGAAAGCAGGATATCGAAGAAAAATTTGATGCGACATATTGCAGTTTAGATGAATTGTTGTCCAAATCTGATTTTCCTGTTTTAATTACCCCGCTTACCCCGGAAACAAAAGGGCTTATTAGTAAAAGAGAATTTCAGCTTATGAAGAATTCAGCAATTTTTATTAATGCTTCACGTGGAAAAACAGTCGTAGAAAAGGATTTAATCGAAGCATTGCAAACTGGGGAAATTGCTGCTGCAGGTCTAGATGTATTTGAACAAGAACCTGTTGAACCTAACAATCCATTATTAGGGATGAAAAATGTTGTTACGCTGCCACATGTTGGATCTTCCACATATGAAACCGAATTAAAAATGTCGGAGTTAGCAGCTAAAAACCTTGAAGCTGGTCTTAATGGGGAAAAACCACCTACCTTAATCAATCCGAAGATTTGGGAGCTTTTAACTAAATAGCAGGGCATGCAAGTATATAAATAAAAACCTCTATACGACATATCGCGCAGTATAGAGGTTTCCCAATAATAAATCTAGTTTTTATCAGCACCCCATGTCTCATAATCCAAATGCTTATATTTATCTAGCAATCTTGTCGGTAACTGCAATGCATCTCTTCTAAATGGTGGCGCAAGTTGTGTCCCGTCAACATAAATGTTTAAAACTGCTGGCTTACGCTTCTCTAATACTTCTTTCACAACAGGTCCAATATCTTCTGGCTTTTCAATCGTATAACCTAAGGCACCCATTGATTTAGCTACCTCGGCAAACTCTGGTGCTTGGATGTTTGACCCGATAAAGCGATTATTATAATAATCTACTTGATTTTTCTTTTCAGCAGCCCATGATTTGTTATTGAACACACAGGCAATAACTGGGATATTTTGCTCAACAGCAGTACTTACCTCGTGTAAGCTCATTCCCCAAGCCCCATCCCCAATAATTGCAACGACTGGTGAATCTGGCTCTGCAAGCTGAGCTCCGAGTGCTGCTGGATATGCAAAACCAGTATTTCCAAAAGTTAATGCAGCTATATGACGTCTCGTTTGATTAAATCTTAAATAAGCATTTGCAGTCGATGAGACGTTTCCAATATCGGTAGAAATAATCGTATTATCTGGTAACACTTTTGTCAGCTCTAAGAGCGCACGTCTTGGATTAATTGGTGAACCATCTTCCATAGCGAGGTCTACCAACTCTTTTTCCCATGCTGTTTTTTCTTTGCTTACTTCCTCTAATCGATATTGTTTTTTGTCTGGACTAGGAACTGCCTCTTTCAGTAATCTATAAATTTCGTCACTTGTTGCTTTGGCATCCCCAATAATTCCTACTTCAACTGGGTGTGTTCGAGCGATATTTCTTGGATTAATATCCACTTGAATGATTTTTGCAGCTTTCGGGAAATAATCGATATCGTAACAAGGCAATGTGCCAAAGACGGATAGCCTCGTTCCAATCGCTAGTACTACGTCAGCATTCTTTAACGTATTCATTGCAGATTTAGCTCCCATATAACCAATCGGGCCGACTGCTAGTGGGTGATCAGCTGGAAATGCGTCATTATGCATATAAGACACTGCTGCTGGAATTGTCAGGTGTTCTGCAATTTTAACAACGGTGTCCACCCCATCAGCATCAACTGCACCGCGTCCTGAAATAATTACTGGATTTTTTGCGTGCTTTAAAAGCTCTACTGCTTGTTTTGTTAAGGCAGGATCTCCACTTCCTCTAGAATCTGCACGATATTGATGTGGCTGAAGGATTTGATCCTCGAGCTCCCCATAAAATAAGTCTCTCGGGATATCGTAAAGGACTGGACCACGCTCTGCATAAGCGATCCGGAAAGCCGTTCTTAAACAATCGGCTACACGACTTTTATGCGTGACACGTACCGTTTCTTTTGTAATTGCACTAAAAATGGAAACCTGATCCGCTTCCTGGAAACCATCCCATCCGATGGTCGGAGTTCCTGCTGAAGGTGATATGACTACCATTGGCGTATGTGCTTGGTTTGCAGCTGCTACCGATGTAACCATATTTGTAATACCAGGACCGTTTTGACCAATAACTACCCCTGCAACTCCCGACACTCGTGTATACGCGTCAGCCATATGTGCTGCGCTTTGTTCATGTCTTACCGGCAAAAACCGGATCCCAGCAGTTGGAAATAAATCCAGCATATCCATAAAAGCTGAACCCACGATTCCGTATACTTCTTTTATCCCTTCAGCTACAAGTGTTTCAACAATTGCTTCACTTGGCGTCATTTTTACCTTTTCAAGGACACCTTTTTCCATTTCTGCCTGCTGCTTTACCATTAGCAATTCCTCCCTTTTATTGAGCAAGTGGATTAAATGACTTGTATGGATTGTCATTTGCGCTTTTTTTCAATTCATTCAAAAATAAATCTGCAGTTGACTTCAAAACCTGATCTTTACGCATTACAATATAAAAGTAACGATAGAATGCTATATTTTTAATTGGATATGTTGTTAAAAGACTTAGCTTTTTTTCTTTTAAAATCGTTGCTTTTGATATAATAGACACACCTAACCCAGCTTCAACTGCAGCTTTTACAGATTCTGTACTTCCTAGTTCCATTACGATGTTAAGTTCGCTTTCGAGTATGCCCGCCATCTGCAAATAGTGATTAACTACTGCCCTTGTACCAGATCCCTTCTCTCTCATAATAAGCGGGATCTTTTTCAAGTGCTCTGCGGAAACCTTACCATCATTTTCTTTTAAAAAATCAGGAGCTGCTATTAATAATAGTTCATCTGTTAAAAACGGTTCCAAAGTAATTTGTGGGTCATCAATTGGAGTTTCAATTAATCCAACATCCACGGAATGATTCTTTATACAGGAAATAATTGTATCGGAATTAGAAATATCAGCTCGAATCTGCACCATTGGAAAATTGTCTTTGAATCGCTTTAAAAATGTAGGCAAAATGTATTCTCCAATGGTAAAACTGCATCCTATTTCTAAATCTCCATGGATGTTGCTGCCAATCTCCTGTATTTTCTCCTGCGCAGCATCACTCAGTCGGATAATCTCCCTAGCATATTTTATTAAAATCAACGCAGCTTCTGTCATCTCAACTCTTTTTGTTGTTCGTTCAAATAGTTTGGTATGAAGCTCCTCTTCCAGCGCTTTAATCTGCGAGGTAATGGTTGGCTGGGAAACAAATAATACTTTAGCTGCCTCGGAAAAGCTCTTCTTTTCGGCAACAGCTACAAATGTTTTCAATCTTTCATAATTCACGTAATTTCCATCCCCTCAGATTCCCTGTCTTCCTTATATGAATAGACATGTTAAAGACTGCGAATGGCTGACGTTAATGTATCAATTAAAAACTCTAAATCTTCTGCAGTACTTGTTAATGGAGGCGCGACAATAATAACATTGTTTTGTCCTGGAACGGTATCTCCATTTTTTCCAATGATTAATCCTTTTTCTTTACACAACCCTATTATCTTTGCCATTTTTTCATCGGCTAGCGGGAGCTTTGACTGTTTATTTTCTACCATCTCAATACCTAGCAGAAAACCAATTTGCCTAACCTCTCCTACGTTTTTATGATCTATTAAATGATGCAATTCCGATAATGTAGACTCTGCAAGTTTACGTACACGCCCAACAATATTTTCACGCTCAATAATTTCAATATTTTTCAGTGCAACTGCACATGCTGCCGGATGTCCTCCATAAGTGGATACATGACGGAAATGCGAATCCTTTCCTGCTTCTCGAAACACATCATATATTTCAGATTTAACAGCAGTAGCACCTAGTGGTAAGTACCCGCTTGTCAGCCCTTTAGCCATTGTCACAATATCAGGCTGTACCCCCGCTGCATGCTTAAATCCAAACATTTTTCCGGTACGTCCATAACCAGATACTACTTCATCCATAATAAAAAGCACATTGTATTTCTTACAAATTTCCGCTACTCGCTGAATATATTTCATCGATGGAACAATAACACCGCCGCCAGAAATAAATGGCTCCATGATAAATGCTGCAACGGTTTCTTCCCCTTCCCAGTTAATCATTTCTTCCAACAGCTGTGCTGCCTTCAGGTCAGACTCTTCTGGACTTCCATCAAAAATGGAACGGTAGCTGTATGGCGGGTAAACATGTAGAAAGCCTGGCACCCCTGGGTCATATTTAAATCGTCTATTAGCTTGTGCTGTTGCACTTAATGCACCTAATGTTGAACCATGGTAACCACGATAACGGGAAATAACCTTGTATTTCTGCGGATTCCCAGTTTGATTATGGTATTGTCTCGCAATTTTAAATGCTGTTTCATTTGCTTCAGAACCACTATTAGAAAAAAATGTCTGGTATTTCCCACCGAGCAAATCACTAATCTTTGCTGCAAGTTTAATTGCAGGCTGATGGTTCATTGTTAATGGAAAATAGGAAAGGTTTTTCATTTGCTCAGCAGCGGCTTCGACTATTTCTTCACGGCCATGGCCTAGATTTAAGCACCATAACCCAGAAACCCCATCTAAATAACGTTTGCCAGATTCATCCGTAAACCAGGCTCCCTCCCCTTTAACAGCTACAACTTGTTCCGCTTCTGGATTGTAACGATGCATGGCATTCCATAATAACGATGCTTCTTTCTCAGCCACATGATTCATTTCACTTTCCGTCTTCATTCAACCTACCTCCATTCATTTAGTCAGATTATCTATGAAGCAAAACAATAATCAATTCGAAATTTGATTTTGAAAAATGGATCTGGATGGTAATTGATGTACATTAAGTGGTATTCTAATTATTTCGTTTCAAATGCTTACTAATTCCCATATCGGAAAACGCTTACATTTATCCAGAAGTATTCTTTCAAAACTGATTCCTTCCTTGGACGAGTATATATTGTTACACAAAGCCCATTTGTTTTAGCTCTTTTGAAATTTCAACAATCGACTTTCATTCCTTCCTGCTATGAATTTGCAAATAGAAATGGACCTGCCTTGATGATACTGACGTCCGAACCAGTTATGATGTAATAATCTGTTAACAGTATAAAACAGTTCTAACCCAATTTCAATATATTTCGCAAATTCAGTTATTTGAAATGACAATAGGTCTTATTATATCCGGTAATAATTTTATTTCTAATACGTAATTCAGCTGTAAATGTACACTTTTAGCCAAACTTACGTGACAAATTTATTTTAATTGTATATAGATCATTCCGATAAAAGGCCTTTTCGAATTCAATAATTTCACCATTGTGATCTCTAATAATACGTTCAGCAATTAACGCATTTGTTCCATCCGGCATTTTCATAAATTCCCTATCTTCTTCTAAAAAAATACCACTGCTAATTGTCTGCTCAGCTTCCGCTAGTCTAATTCCTAAATTGTTTTCCAGCAAATCATATAATGTAGCATCATTGAGATCGTATTTGATTAATTTTACCCCTATTTCAATCGGATAATAATGTCGTTCGACACCAATTGGCATGTCGTCTGCAAAACGAACCCGTTTTATAAAATAAGCATCTTTAAGACCAATTTTTTCTTGAATATATGGTGTTGTTTCTGTTAAATAATGTGTAACTAATTGTGCTCCTGGCTTCTTCCCCATTTGCAAAATCGTATCTGTTGTACTGCTTAGATTACCGAGCCAATCTTGAATTGGCTTTAAGGAAACGAATGTACCTTTTCCATGCCTTTTCTCTAATACCCCTTCACGAACTAAAAGATTAATAGCTTCTCTAACCGTACTGCGACTAACATGATAATCCTCCATAAACTGCCTTTCGCTTGGTATTTGTTCAGTAAATATTCCTTCCTCAATTTTCTTTTCTATAATATTTTTCAATTGAATATGCAATGCTATCGAATTATTATAATCAAGCATGTTAAAGGCTCCTTTTCGTTTTTATATAAATCATAGCAGAGATTAGATTAATCGAAAAGATGTAGATTAAGAATATGACTCAGCAGTACTTTGATAACCATTTGCCAAGTTTATAAACTTATCAAATATACACTCTAATGGTGTGTTTTACTATACAGGGGGACTGGTACCTTATTTCAAAAATGCTCTTTGAAGAATGTATTAATGAGTCTTTGTTTAACTGGCTATGTCCAGTGTAGATAGATTTTGAGGAATCTTCTTTAAATAGTAGCGGCATGGTTGCCATGTTATCACGTTCTAGGAGTTTTGAGATGTTATTTTTAAGCTGAAAAATCTGATTATAGAATAGCATGATTACATTTGGTGAGACAAAAATTTAAATATTATATAGAGTTAAAGGGTTAAACTAGGCTTCTGTCCCCCATTACGTTAGTACTTTAGCGTAGTGCGGGGCTGACGTTTTTTTCCGTCTATTTTTTCATTTGGAGCATACAATGTTTTCGAGGTGGAAAAATTGAGAGAAGCAACCGCAGACAAATTACACATTTTTGTTATCATGTTTTTAATCAGCCTGATCATGAGTATTCAAGCACCGATTTTCACTCCTTATGCTGCAATGATTGGAGCATCGAGTATATTGATTGGAATTATGCTTAGTGCTGCTCAGCTCGCCAATTTAATTGGAAATCTAATTGCAGGTCCACTTGTTGACAGGTTTGGGAAGCGATTATTTATTACGCTTCCACTGCTTGTATCGGGTAGTTTGTTTATTTTTCATGGTTTAGTGGCTAACACTGCAGAATTATTACTGCTGCGGGCATTAAATGGATTTTCATTAGCCTTTTTGATTCCAGCAGCAATGGCGCTGCTTTCAGGTTATGCAGAAAATAGCCGGCAGCAGGGGAAAAACATGGCTGTGAATGGGATTCTCGGTACAGTCGCAAGTATTATTGCCCCACTGATTGGTGGAAATCTTGGAGATATGGTCGGATACGCCAATTCTTATTTTGTTATTGGGGCAGCACTGATTATAACGTCTATTTATACGATGGCTTTTCTAAAAGATAGACAAGCAGTCACAATAACTAGAAGAAATCAGTCATTGGGACTTATTCAGGTTTTTGCAAATCCGGGTTTGCATATTGTTTTTCTGACAGCCTTTGCCGTAATGTACATTCATGGTGTGATCATCTATGAAATTCCATATTTATCAGTGGAAAAGGGACTATCTACAGTCACAACAGGAAAAATGTTCAGTTTTATGGCTATTGGAACATTCTTTTCCTTATCCCTGTTTTTTATTAATCACTTTGCTCCAGTGAAAAGGCTGATTTTTGGTTTATTTGGGATGTGTATGACTCTGTTTGTACTTATAAATGAGTGGACTGCAGCATTATCGCTTTTGTTATTTTTAATGGGGTTCTTTTTTGGAGTGATAATGCCGGCAATGGCCACAGCAGTAACAGATGCTGTCACAAGGGAAGGACATGGCCGTGCATTTGGAGTGATGTCGGCGGTCTATTCATTGGGAATGATATTCAGTTCATTTGTAACCGGGCTTATTCGTGAGGTGATTTCTCCATATTTTATTGCCTTTTTAATAGGTATGCTGGTTTTGTCATTTATCGGCTATATGAAATTACGGCTACCGCGATCTGCACATACAAAAGCTACTACTTTGCGGTAAGAAGGAAGGGATGACGATGAAGAAGATACTTTGTTTCATTGGAATTATTGCCGTATTGGGATTTACGGCATATTTAGAATTTCCTGAAGACAGCTATCTTGGATTTAGATCAAGCTTTACCAATGAAACGAATGAAGAGTCAGAGGAAGTAAGTGCTGAAGTGGAAGAAGTCGATCAATTTGAAAGCTATTCATCCATAGAATATGAAAAAGAGGGAACTAAAATTGCAGATGGGTATAGAGTCGAGTCATACCGTCAATATAATATTACTGAAGATGACGAAGGGAATATTGTAAAAAAAGTACCAACAGATATTTACAATTATTTAAGATATAAAATAGAAGAGGAATAAGCAATGGCTGAAACTTTCTAAAGGGTTCAGCCATTTTTTCCTTTTGTTTTTTCCAATTTATACTTGATTTTCAAAAATACTTATTATGACTTCTCACACGAATCTCGCCTTCCAAAAGCCGTTTAACTTAAACTAATCCCAAATTAATTAACCCCGATATTGATCTGATTGCCTGTTCGATGATAACGCTTTTGAAGGAAACTAAACGGATAAAATTCTTGTTGATTTGTTCCACTTGCTTCTACTAGAAATTCGGTTTTTAATCGATTTGCGGATTACTGAATCAAGAGAAGATCATTGTCAGGACCTTTCGTTCACAATACTCCCAATTCAAGACTATCCTCCCATCTTTTTAAATTAAGAAGGAATTCTGCCTCTCAACCTTGAAATAACCTTGTGTAACACATTATCTAAGGAGGTGACAGATGATATGATTTTATCAGCCGAACAAACAGAGAAGCTGTTTCCCGTATCAATGGAACCTGAGCGCATTCAACAAATCCTTACAGAAACAGCGAATGCAAAAGCCCTTATCCAGCAGGATCAAAAAGCATATTATGATGAAGAAAAGGACGCACAGATTATCTCTAAGTACTACCATAACATTAATTTTGAGCAGTCAGACATCCTGGACTCTATTCGTCAGCTGCTGGAAGCAAGCCATACCAATCCTGTCCGCTACGATCCATCTGAGTATGTGTATCCTTGGGTCGACCTCCAGCCAGATGGCAGCTTAAAAAGCATTTACTCTGGAAAGATTAGACAACCCGAAAATGTCATTAATGAAGATGCGGATACTACAAAGAAACGAAGGAAAGCAGCAGAAGAATTCCATACTTTCGGGCAAACCGATGAACAACGTCTCGCACAAATTGAATCGAACTTTAAATATAATTGTGAGCATGTGGTACCTCAGTCCTGGTTCAATGAGAGGGAGCCAATGCGCGGGGATATTCACCATTTATTCACATGTGATCCAGCCTGCAACTCGATGCGGAGCAACTTTCCATACCATGATTTCAGCGACTACAATCCAGAACTGATTTCCGCCCAGGGTGTAAAGGAATCCTGTGGAATGTCATTGGATGAACGGTTTGAGCCGGAATACGGAAAAGGTGCAGTTGCCCGAGCCATGCTCTATTTTTTACTAAGATATCCTGATGAAATTGAAGCTTCGCATAAAAAGGAATTAGATGTATCACTGCTCCTAAAATGGCATGAAGATTTTCCACCCGACATTTATGAAAGGCATCGCAACCTTGCTATCTATGAAATTCAGGGCAATCGCAATCCATGGATCGATTATCCAGTTAATCTGATGTGTATTTTTCAATAAAATGAAGATGTGGCAGGGATAAAAGTGTCTAAGAAAAATCCGAACATAATTCAAAAATTCTTCTATTAGACTTTGAATTCGTTCGGATTTTTCTTTTTATAATCTTTCTAATCATTCGTCGGTTCGCTCGAAATAACTACTAGCCAATTGAAATAGTGCTGCAATTCCATAAACAAATGCCTGTTCATCCACATCGAAGCGGGTATTATGATTGGAATATGCTGTTTCAGGATTACCGCCATTTGTTCCTAAGTTAAAGAAAACAGCTGGAACCTCATGTGAATAATAAGCGAAATCTTCTCCACCCATAGACGGATTTTTGTATACAATAGCATCGCTTGTAAATAGCTCCGTAATCGTTTCTTCAAATAATCCACGTAAAGACTTATCTATTTTAATCGATGGTGTTACAAAACGGTAATTCACATCACATTCTCCGCCAAGCCCCTCCGCAATACCCGTTGCAATGGAACGGACTTGCTTCGCAACCGCTTCTCTTGTTGCAGGATTCAATGTCCGAACAGTTCCACTAAGGCTAACTGAATCTGGTATGATGGTTGATTTCGTCCCACCATGGATTTGACCAATACTAACAACCACTGAATCAAGTGGATCCGTATATCGGCTAACAATTTGCTGAAGTGCTGTAATAACTTGGGCCGCAATTGCAACAGGATCGATTGTGCGATGCGGATGTGCTGCATGACCGCCCTTACCCTTTATTTCCAATTCAAATAGATCCATTGCTGCACAGCTGAATTCCGTTTCTGTGATTCCAAATTGTCCTGTTTCTACGGTTGGATGTACATGCAGACCAGCCATCATATCCACTTTTGGATTTTCCAGTACACCATCTGCAATCATTGCAGCTGCACCTTCACCGATTTCTTCAGCTGGTTGAAAAACTAATTTTAACGTCCCTTTTTTCAAGCCTCGTTTCGCAAAAATCTTTGCAGCTCCTAATAGAATCGACGTATGAGCATCATGCCCACATGTATGTGCAACATGATCTGTTATACTTCGATAATCAGCTGTAATTTCATCCATCATTGGAAGTGCATCCATATCAGCACGGAGCCCTACAACAGGACCTTCGTTTTCTCCTTTCAGGATACCAACCACACCTGTCTTTCCAACACCTTCCGTTACCTGATAACCCCAGTCACGCAGTTTTGCTGCCACAATCTGTGCTGTACGGGTTTCTTCGAAGGCAAGCTCCGGATGCTTTCGAAAATCTCTTCTTAATGCAACAACTTCATTAAAAATAGATTTAATCTGGTTGTATAAATCTGAATGAGATGTTTTTAAATTCTCAAATGATGACAATGCTTCATATGTTTCCATGCTGAATGCTCCCTCCTAACTTATTCTTCAATATAAACATCTTTAAGCAGCAAGGTTTTACCTGGTGTCATCGATAAACCTTTAACCTCTTCACGTACACCCAATAAATATTCTGGGTGCACTAAGTAAACCATTGGTGCCTTTTCAGCTAAGAATTCCTGTGCTTCTTTATAAAGGGAAAGGCGTTCATCATCAACTACCGTTTGTCTTGCTTTTTCTAAGAGTTCATCCAATTCATCATATCGAGTAAACATCTTGTTTCCACCTGTTCCCGCATTACTGGAATGGAATAATGGGAATAGGCCGTTGTCCGCGTCTGCTGTTCCATTATTCCATGACATGACATACATTTCATGTCCACCATCGCTCGTTTCAGCTAAAAATGCACCCCATTCAAATATCTCTATTTCTAAATCAATGCCAATTTCAGCGAGCTGCGATTGAATATTCGTCACAATATCGATCCGTTCGCGGCTATCATTTGTCCATACAGTTGCCGATAATCCGTCTTTAAATCCGGCATCTGCCAACAATTCTTTTGCACCTTCAGGATCATAATCAATAGTTGATATGGATTCATTATAGCCAAATACATTTGGTGATAATGGACTAATTGCGGGCGTCCCAATATTATCATAGATTCCTTCTAAGATTTGTTTCTTATCAATCCCCATTGCAATCGCATGCCGAACACGTTCATCATCGAACGGTGCCTGCTCAACATTGAATCCTAAAAACTCAATTCCTAAGCTATTTTGCCGAACGACAGCTAATTCATCATTCCCCTCTACTTGGGCAATATCAGAAGGACTAAGCGGATTTGTGACATGTGAATCCCCTGTCTCTAACTCTGCAAGTCTCGTTAAATCCTCTGGTACCACTTTAAATGTGACGGAATCAAGCTTAGCCGCTTCCTCTCCCCAATAATCTTCATTATTAACAAGTACAACATGCTGACCTGGTGCCCATTCATCAAATTTAAAATATCCCGTTCCTATTGGATGCTGATTCACAACACTTCCAGGCTCTTCTCCTGCTTCCATTGCTTCATAGTCTTCTTTAATTTGTTCTAACGATACAAGACCTGCACTACCATGTGCTAAATTCGATGGCAATGGCGAAAACGGATATTCCGTTATAATTCGAACGGTGTAATCATCGACTACCTTGACCTCGGATATCATTTCAAATCTACTGTAAGAAGATGAGCCAACTTCCGGATCGAGTAAACGATCAATATTTGCTTTTACCACTTCTGCATTAAATGGGGAACCATCATGGAATGTGACATCTTCCCGTAATTGAAACTCCCATGTTGTCTCATCAATCGCTTCCCAGCTTACTGCTAGACCTGGCTCCAATTCCATTTGTTCATTCTGGTTAATCAGCCGCTCAAAAATATTAAATTGTATATCACGAGATGGAACATCATTTGAACCTGCTGGATCCAGTGTCACTGCATCAGATACAGTGGCAATTACAAGATTCCCCCCAGTATCTGCTTGCTCATCTCCTGTTGTCCCATCTGCTTCACCTGGTTCGTCCGCACACGCAGCTAGCACGCTTACCATGTAAAGCAAGATGAAAAGTAAAAATCCTTTTTGATAATTTCTCATTTCTAACTCCCCCCGTTACAAGTCGACAGTTTTTATACTATTTCAAAGAAATGCTAATTTTAAATATAACTGATTTACATTTCAATCACAAGTATTTTGGTTGGAATTATATATTTAATTTTGAGCTTTTTTATAGAACAAAAGCGGAAGCGCCTGGTTTGCGACGTACGGACTGCGCCCCGTACTGTAGGGTGGTTCGGCTTGTCGAACATTCTTACGAAGGAGATTCACTCCAGAGTATAAGATGAACTATGACTTTCGCCTTTATGGGCGAAAAGTCAAGTTCATCTAAAAGGAAACATGCCCTTTAGGGTATGCCGATGTTAGGCGCAGCCTGATTTTAATCGGCCATCCTTTTCCCCAGAGTCGATGCCCGATTTCACCACAAGGGTATAAGTGCGACTAAGCCTCATATCTTGACAATCGGCAAGTCTTCTTTATCGTACGGAGGTGAGTGAAGTCTCGCTGGGCGCTGGAGCTGGACGTGGCTCCTCCGGTATCTAAGTTATCCACAGCATTCAAATTTTATAGTTTCCTATACTATTAAAAAGAACCCATAATCGGCTAGACTGATTACGGGTTTATATTTATAAAAACCATGCTCCCCAAAATCCGAAAAGCAGAATTCCAGGGAGTATAAAATCTCGTTTAGTTATAAAAAAGCGACGATAAAAGGTTCTATTTCGATCACCTGTAAATCCTTTTGATTCCATAGCAACAGCAGTTCTTTCTGCTCTTCGAATCGCACTTGCCAGCAACGGAATTGCAAAGCGTTTATATTGGGAAAGTTTATCTTTTAATGATTTTCCTTGGCTAACACCACGAACTTGATGTGCAGCATGGATTATTTTAATTTCATCCTTCATCATCGGTAAAAATCGGTATCCCGCCAAAACCCCATAAGCGATTTTAGGTGGAAGTTTTAATTGCTGAATCAGGCTTAAAATAAAATCAACCGTATTGGTTGTAAAAATAAACATTAAGGATAATGCCGCAACATTTAATATTCGCAGTGAAAGAGCCAAAGCAACAAGAAATGAATCAAGTGGCAGAGTTAGTCCAAGCACGGTGATAACCTCATTTGTATGCTCCGATGGATCTGCAAACGCAATTGTTGTCCAGAGCATTCCGATAGCAAATATGAAAAAAGGAAGAAAATAGAGAACATATTTTTTCCAATTCACCCTACCGAAGATAAAGGTTGCCGCAATTGTCCAAATCAAAAATAAAAGTACGGTCATCGGCTCAAACACAAATGCCAAATGTACAATTAATATACAGACTGTTAATGCTTTTATGCTTGGATTAAGATGATTGAGCAGCATAATCACCTTCCTTTTTTAAACAGTTCTGAACCTGAACTTGAATTGGTAATGCAAGCTGCCATTTATGCAATTTTTCTATTGGCAGCTGCCACAGTTCCGTCGGTGCGAGATCTGCAACAAGTCTGCCTTTGTGAAGAACAATAACCCTTGTCGCAAAATCATGAATCAATTCCATATCATGTGTAATCATCGCAATTGTTGCTCCCGATTCATACCTTCCTTGCAGCAGTCCCATCAGCTCAGCATTGGAAGAGGCATCTTGCCCGAAAGTTGGTTCATCCAGCAACAGAAATGGCTGATCATCAACAATCATTGCCGCAACACTCAAACGCCGCTTTTGCCCTTGGCTCAGAGCATATGGATGCTCATGCTGTAGTTGTAATAATCCACATGTTTCCAATACTGCCTGGACTTTCTCTTTAACTACTGCTTCGTTTTCCATTTTTAACCGCAGACTAAATGCAATTTCATCAAAAACCGTGTTTGCAATAAACTGATGCTCTGGATTCTGAAAAACATAGCCGACCTCTTCCCGTAATTGCGACTCCTTCCAACTTCCAAGCTTTCTATCCTTTATAGAAACGCTTCCCTTTGTTGGCCGTTGAATCCCCGCTAGTATTCTGGAAAAGGAGGTTTTCCCACTGCCATTCGCACCCACAATCGCAATAAATTCACCATTGTAAAGTGTTAGCGATATATCTTGAATAATTGGCTGCTGTCCTACCTTCCATGATATATGAGAAGCTTTAATATAAGGCAAACCTGCTTCAGGCAGATTATTTCCTTCATTCACTTCCTCATTCCCGAATAAAGAAAAAGGTTTTTCCTCAAATTCCTTTACAGTCAGCGGTAACTTCTGCTCTGTTTTCAGTCTTTTTTTCAATAAATACTGTGTTATTTTTGGCAGCCAAATACCTTGTTCTTGTAATTCATCTAACTTAAAGGCAATGGCATCTCTTATATCGCCATCATAAAATATTATCCCCTTTCGATTCAGCAAAAGACAACGCTCTGTAAGTTCTGTCCAGCCGTCCAGCTGGTGCTCAATTATAATAAGGGAACAATTCGTTTTTTCCTGTATCGATTGGATGGTATGAATAACATCTTTCTTTGCAATTGGGTCAAGGTTGGCTGTTGGTTCATCTAAAATTAATAATGAAGGCTCTAACGCAAGAATACATGCAAGTGCTAATCTTTGCTTCTGCCCTCCTGAAAGCGAGCTTATTGCAGATTTTTTAAATGCAAGCAACTGTACCATTTCAAGAACATGGTTAATTTTCCCTTCCATTATTTCATGTGGAACGCCAATATTCTCTAACCCAAAGGCTACTTCATCTTCAACAGTAAGCATACAAAATTGTGTCTCTGGATCCTGGAAAACAACTCCGACCTGTTGACTAATTTCCCCTGGTCGGTATTCTGTCGCTGGTTTTCCATTAATAACAATTTCTCCACGCATCTCTCCATCTAGTTCGCGTGGGTACAGCCCGTTCAGACAATATGTTAATGTGCTTTTTCCGCAGCCACTGGGTCCGAGAAGCAATAAGCTTTCACCATGATTCAAGCAGAAATTCAAATCAGATAAAGTATATCTGTCTGGATTCGCTTCAAATTTTAAATAGAATTGGTTTACTTCTACCATCCTGCTCATGCCACATTTTTCCTCCGATATTCTTTGCCTAAAGCAAAACTTGATAACACCCCTGTTTTAGCTAGACCATCACTTAATGCCTTTCCTAATAATCCAGCAATTAATGCTCCACTGATCAGCCGGACAATGAGCATCGCTACAACGTATTCTGTAGCTAAAGCGGCATAACCGCTCATAAAATAACCATAGATAAAGCTTGTAATGGCTGATCCCATTCCCGCTGCCATCAGTATCCAAACCGAGTAATTCTTCCATCTTGCTGCAGCAAATACAGCTTCAGCACCAATACCTTGAACCATTCCAGTGACAATAAGCATTGGACCAACAGCATTTCCGATTAACACTTCGACCATAGCTGCAATCGTTTCAGATAAAAATGCAGCTCCAGGCTTTCGAATAATGTATGCAGCAATGATTGAAACAATAAACCAAATACCAAAAATAAAATCATAGCCAATAGGGCCAAGGAAACCAACTAAGACGGCTCCAAGCGGCAAAAAGGCTAAATATACAACACCAAAAACAACAGACAGTGCGGATAAAACAACAATTTCTTTAAAACGCCAATTATTCATCGCGATCAATTCCTGAATGTGAAGGACTGTTTGCTGACATTGATACGGTCATTACAGTATGACTGGATCCACCTTCAACCGTGGCTTTAAAAACCTGTCCCAGGCCATTAAAGATTGCAATCGCTTCACCGTCTAATCGTGTCGCATAATGAGCATGACTAACATCTACATATTGCTTCATTGCCTCAATTTGACTGTAAATTACATCCATATAATTACCGCCCCCTAATGGATACAAGGAAAATTTCGCCGCAACGCGCTGCTTTATATTGACAAGCTCTGCATTCAGCGGAATCTCATCTTCTGCCATATAAGCCTCCCCTTTTGAATCCCCAGGGCATCCTAATGAATACGTAGCTTCAAATGCAACATGCTTCCCACTCTTTGCTGCATGAACAAATATTGCCTTTGTCACATCAAAAACATGTGTGAGCTTGCCTCTTACGGTTGTTGTTACATCATCTGTATCCATATGAACTTTCGTCGTATCTGCCTCTTCAAGAGCACCTTTAATGATTTCTACAAACTGGTCACTCATCGGATGAATTGAAAAACTTGCCCCCGCAATATCATTTTTTATACACGCATGCTTAACCATGTAAAACTCCTCCTCATTTCCACTTTAAGTTTTGTTAGAAAACTTTGGATCCATTATTCTTTTGATCGTTTCCTCGTTAAACAAATAGAGAGCTCTATAATCCCTATTTGCAACACAAAAAACTACATTCCCAGGGAATGCAGTCTACATGTATGTATTAATTATCTATAAAAGATATACAGATTGACTACACTTCCCCACGCTAGTATTATCTAGTTCGGGTTCAAAGGGTCAGAACAAACCAGTTCTTCTCAGCCGCTTTCACAGCTCCCCTAGCGTAAAAATAATGATGAAGTTTTCTGTCTTCAAGATACCATAAGCTTAATTTCTTGTAAAGCACTTACTATTTTCAAAATTTAGTAATCCAAGACTTTACCCTCTTCATTATATAACCGTTTACTAATCTCTAACCACTCCACAACATTTTAACTTCTCCCCAGCCTCTTTCCCCAGCTTTTTACGCCCTCAATCGAAAATTCCTTATCTCAATCCGCGCTAGTCTTCTCTTGGTTCATTCTTCCTGTTGTTTCATCCAAAACAACCGTCACTTTCCAACACACGTCTGCTGAGCAGCTTTCTAGAGGGGGCTGAGAATGTATTCGCCGGCAGCAATTCGTGGCGGTTGAGTTTGCTCATACTACGGCACTTAGTACGGATTTATAAATATCTACAATCCGAAATTAAGCTATAAAAAAAGGCCGGCTCTTTTACCAGAGCTGGTCCTTTGATTAAAATACAATCGTTTTATTTTTATAGACAATAATGCGGTCTTCGAGATGCCATTTTACTGCTCGAGCTAGTACACTTCGCTCAATGGATTGACCAATTTTTTTCATATCTTCTCCGTTATCACGATGATCGACTCTGCCTATATTCTGTTCAATGATTGGGCCTTCATCCAAATCATTCGTTACATAGTGGGATGTGGCACCAATCATTTTCACACCACGCTGATAGGCGCGCTCATATGGTTTCGCCCCAATAAATGCTGGTAGAAACGAATGATGGATATTGATAATACGATTTTCAAAATGCCCCACAAATTCTGGAGTCAAAATCTGCATATAACGTGCAAGCACAATTAAATCGACTTCATATTGTTCAAGCAGCTGCTTCTGTTTTTCTTCCACCTGATGACGGATGTCCTTATTCGCTGGTATATAATAAAATGGAATTCCAAGCGACTCTACCATCTCACGTGCGGTCTCATGATTACTAATCACAAGCGCAATGTTTGCCATTAGATCGCCACTTTGCCATTCCCATAGGAGCTCTAATAAACAATGCGGTTCATTGGAGACAAATATGGCCATGTTTTTAATATCACGTACATACATAATCTCCCATTCCATATTAAATTCCTCTGCAATTGGAAGAAACGTTGTCTCCAGTTTACCTGCCTGCTCTTTTAAATTCGGACATTCAAATTCAATCCGAATAAAAAATTCCCCTCCTTCAGGGTTCATCGTAAACTGATCTGATGCGACAATATTGGCATTGTGTTCATAGAGAAACTTTGAAACTGCCGCTACAATCCCTGGTTGATCTGGACATTTAATTAAAAATCGAGCACGATTTTCATTTTGTTTCTGAAACGCTTGTATCTTACCTTCCGAATAACTGTTCATTCCTATTCCCCTTATTATTTGAATATCATTTTACTTTAGGTAATTGATTAGAAACAGTCAAGTATTATCTATATGAAGCAATTCTGGAAAATCATCTCTTGCTATTTAAAGCGAATCTGCTTCAAAGGCAATACTTGCATCTTTTCTGGCTGCCTCTAATACTTCAACTACTGACTTTGTATAATCAAGCAACTCATAGCATTGTTCAAAATCTTTTTCTGCAAAAATCTTCTGCATTTCAGCTACCTCATAATAAAGACGGTTTTCATTTGTTTGGGTATTGAGCTTAATTTCCCGATTTTCCTTCTTAATTATAACCTCTTGACAACCATTCGCACCGTTCACTACGTTCAAATAGCCTTTTTCGCCTTGAATCATTGCAAAGTTCATACTCTGTGTATCTTTAGCACCGACACACTCAGCGATATAATTCGGATAGGACAGTACCGCAACACCAGATGTATCAATTCCGTTTTCGTGTTTATTTGCTGTATAGCTAACTTTTTCCGGTTTTCCAAACAGATTCATTACAAAGTGCAGATTATAAACATTAATATCTACCAAAGCACCTCCAGAAAATTTCGGATTAAAAATGTTCGGTGTTTCCCCACTTAATAATACTTCATACCTGCTTGAAAATTGACTGTAGTTACATTGAATGAACTTAATTGGACCAAGACTGGCAATATGCTCTTTCACTAATTTATAGTTTGGCATATGAATTGTTGAAATTGCTTCAAAAAGCATCAGTTGTTTTTGTTTTGCCAGCTCTATTAACTGTTCGGTTTCACGTACAGTTGATGTAAATGGTTTTTCGCAAATTACGTGCTTACCATGCTGTAATGCAAGATATGCTTGTTCAAAATGCAGACTGTTTGGTGATGCAATATAAACGAAATCAATAGCAGAATCGCTCATCAGTTCATTTAAATCGGTATAAATTGCTGAAACGTCAAATTTATCTGCTAAAGTTTTCGCTGTTTCTTCCTTCCGTGAATACACAGCAACACACCGGGCCCCATCAACCTCACGCACAGCTGATAAAAATAATTCCACAATACTTCCCGTTCCAATTGTAGCAATATTCATATGTAACACTCCCCCAAAATTATATAGTCCCTATCTATTTTAGCACGAAACCTTTGATACTTGCATTTTCTCACTGCCCACATAGTTTTATCATCAAAATCCACTAAGATGACATACTAAAAAAACTGCTCCCGATTAAATCAGGAGCAGTTTTTATGATTATAAATATTTATTTAGACTGAAATACTCTTTTAACGCATGAACCGTTTCTATACCCTGATAGAAAAATACTGACAAGGCTGTTAAAGAAAAGAATCCCAATATAATAAATCGAATCCACATCATGGACATGGCCTCCTTTTAATTAAATTTTTTATTTAATTAAAAGAGTTCTGATCACATAATTGGATTGGTAAAATACTGGTGTTAGCACCATGAGTCTTCTAATGAGCTTAATGAAAAAATGAGATAAGTATGGCAGGCATAAGAATAGAAATAATAAATACTCAGATTTATTAATTGCAATCTTCTGCTTCCCGTCATCTGCAGGATGAAATCCAGTTGAAGTATTATTACTTAAGTTCTCACCTTGCTCCATAACAAAATGTGTATGAAGCTGCCCATCAATGACAAAGTAGGAATAACCCAGTATCGCCGTTAGATAGATGAAAAGGACGACGTATTTTTTCATAAATACACATCCTTTCGAATTGTTTATACAATTATACACTATTATTGATCATGTTAAAAGTAAAAGTTGCAATTTAATATTTTATCATATTATCTGATACCAGTAAACCTGGCGTCACGCTTGCAGCGATAAATTCATTTTCCAGCCAGAAAAAGTCCTAAACTAGCTATCAACGTGCTTCCTAAATATGTTCCAGTAAAAACGAACATTCCCACAAGCGCAATTTTCCAGGATGTTTTTCTCAAATCAACAAGTCGATTTGCTACAGAAATTCCTGCAAATGTTAAAATTGGCGTAGTTATTGAAAGAAAATCAACTGCTTGAATCGCTGTAATAAAAAAGTCAGTTACAAGACAAAGCACCAAGGAAGTAATCGAAACCCAGCCCAATACAGGAAATTCTCTTATAAATCTGAATGGTGACTTTTGCAATAAATCAGAAATGCCAATTCCAATCATCGAAAAGAGCCATAACGTACTTAAACCAATAAAGGTCATGGATGTGACTTGCATGGAATCTGGATTTTTCAGATGTTTAATTTCTTGTGTAAAGGCAATCAGGCTAACACTAAGAAGCAATATCAATCCATACTTTATATATTTATTCGTTAACATATTAGCCATTATTTGTCACCTCTAACCAAAAGTTTGTACATAAATTTCTGTAATGGTGCCGCTAGAAATACCATTGTAAATGTCCCAAGAAAGCTTGTTAATAATTGACTTGCTGAAGCATAGGCTAATATCGTGCTCTCCATATCAGGGACTTGTGCAACTAAACTTGCAGAAGATGCACTCATCATACTTCCAGACCCCACTCCTGAAGCCATCGCCAGTGCTTCAACAGGAAAACCAAAACCAAGCAATACTGGTGCTAGTATACTGAAGAAAATCGTTCCGAATAGTGTACCAATGATATACAAGGAAAGAACCCCTCTACCCTCACTGGAATTCAGCGTATATTTTTCTGATATATACGCAAGCTCACCTTCACGGCCAATACCTAATGTTGCGCCAATTGCTTCACGTCTTAATCCAAGCAAGATTGCAATTGGCAGTCCAAATACAACTGTCCCCAGGTTTCCAATTTCCTGGAATAGAAACACCCAGCCGACCTGAAGTATTTCTTTTATTTGTGGGGCAACATCTGCACCATATCGGGCCATTAATGGCAACATGATAAAGATTAAATATTTACCTGCGAAATCAATATTAGCTTTACTATATACCTTCTTCCAGAAACCTCTGCGAAACAGCTGTAATCCTAAAATCATCGTAATTACAATGGCAAATACTAAAGGTAATAATCCAATTGAGATGCTTCCTATTGGTACGCTTTGAAAACCGATCATTTCAGCTATTGTAATAATAGAAAGCACAAAGATAATAAGAAAAATAAAGTTTTTGTTCTTCATATGATGTCCTCTTCCCCGGTTAGTTACTTAACAATTCCTTCAATTAGTTCTTTATACGATTCATAACTTCTGCGATATAACTTAGACTTATCAATCCGTCCATTCATTTTCTGTAATACGCCAGCTATAAACCGTGGAAAAATTTCATAGATATATTCTGGATCAATATCGATAAAGTCGTCTCCATGAATTGTGCCAGTAAAACCACTGTAACCAATTTGTATACATGGCATCATATAGGATAAATCCCCAATGTCTCCTGCTGCGCTAATAAAATTATTGTTCTCTATCGCTTCAATTTCCTCATTTTCCTCGAATGCTTCCATTACAAATTCAGACAGATAACGATCCTGAACAAAAGGAAGGTACCCCATTTGTGTAATCTCCTCAACCTCTCCTTGCAGAGCATGAGCACTGCCTTTTGCCGCATCATCTAATTTCATTGCCACTTCTTTCATATAATCTATCGTTTTTGTGCGCAAATCAGTTCCCACCGTTATATGGTTTGGAACAACATTAGTGGACATATCAGAATCCATTACAATCGGATTTATTCTAACCTGCTCTGAATCTTTTAATTGCTGACGACTTAAGCCAACAGCAACATTAAATAACGTCGACATATTGTACGCATTTTTTGACGAAAACGGATCGAATCCAGCATGTGTTGCTTTTCCTTTAAATGTATATTTTTTATACAGAAAACCTGCTAAATCACCATTTATTTCTGTTGATCGCTTATCAAATTTCCCTCCCATTGCGTGAACACATATGGCAAGGTCAATATCATCGAATACACCTAATCGCATTGCCTCTGGCTTACCACCATAATGTTTAATTGTTTCTTCCTTCATTAGATTTTCACGATAGGCTAAATCCAAGTACTCTTCAGCAGGAACAAAAACAAATGTAATTTGGTAATCAAAGTCTTTATAAGCTTCTGTCTTCAACAAATATTGATATAAGCTAAGAGCAATTGCCACCTGTGTATAATGTCCACAGTTATGGGCGGCGCCCGTCGCTTTATTTGCGTGCATATGGGTAGGCGCATAGACAGCATCTAATTCCGCGATAAAAGCAAGGTGCAGGTCTCTCTTTTCTTCTCCAAGTGTAACGCGAAAGCCTGTCGTACTAAATTCCTCAATTTGAATGATTGGATTAACCTTTTTTAAAAAATCAATAATTGTTTGCTTAGTCTCATGCTCTTTATATCCTAATTCCGGATGATAATATATTTGTTCAGCAATTTTTTTGATCTCTTCATATTGTTCTTTGAAATGCACAGCTAGATCTCCTTTTGCTTAAAATATGATAATTAATTAAAAACAGTACTGAATAATCCTACCACGATTAAAATACATCGTCAATACCATACTTTAATAATAAAAAATATAATAATGTACGGATTTAAGGTTTTTATAGAAATATAAATACTAATATTTCCTATGAAGGCGCAATCATTACTGTTATCACAAAATTCTATAGCTTTTTGCGTGATTGAAAATTATACTATTCTAGAACAAACTAGATAAATATTTTTTAGGGGGTACAAAATGAAACAGTTATTGGCATCATTATTATTAGCAATTATTATTGGTTTTAGCGTTTCACCTCACACTGCTTTAGCTATTGAAGCTGATGAGCCCGAGTTTGAAGCATTTTTAAAAGACATCGACTGGGAAGAAAAAGATTATATTGACTACCTGGAAAGCAAGGATTGGTATTTAGAAGATTTCTGGTCTGTCGATGAATTAGGTACACCACTGTCAGAGGAGTCGATTCAGCCAGTTCTTGCAGATTTCGATTTAAGCCGTGAAGAATTGAATGAACTCCTTATTGAAAATGGGGATATTGCAGAAGGACAGGACGTTCTGGATGTGGAATGGATTCTTTTTTCTGAGGAGCTTTATGATACTGTTGATATTTATCTAAATGGATGGGAAGGTACTCCAATTGATGATGATAATCTTCAAGAACTGCTTGATCTCTATGAATTTGAATCAAAAGAGGCATTAGAAGCTCATCTAAATGAGTACGGCGAATCCATTGATGACTATGAATATATCGAAGATCTTGATTTCAGTATTGAATTTTATTCTATGGAGGATGGGGACTATTACGAAGAGGACATGGACTTTTATGGGGATGACTTCTCGGAACTTTATAGTTTATCAACCGGGTCAGCATTCGCTGATTCTCTTATCGTTTTATCCCCGCTTATTTTAGAAATGCTATTTTTCCAGCAATGATTTTCCAATAGTCAAACGTAGGTATCGTAAAACATAAACCCACCTGCAGAGATGTGTTTTCTGCAGGTGGGTTTATTTACCTTTCTTACAAAAATCCAAATTTGATAGCAACCAGTAAATATTTCCTGGGAAATATTTATCGAAATTAATGTGCTGTTGTCATCCAGGCTCGATTTTTCTGCCATTCAACATTAACAGAAGTATTAAAGAAAAGTGAAAGATTTTTATCTGTTAATACATCGGCACTTCTGCCTTTATCAAAAATTATTCCTTGACGAAGCAAAAGGGTATTCGAAAAAATTGGTAATATTTCTTCGATATGATGTGTCACAAAAATAATGGTTGGCGCATTTTCTTGCAGTGCTAATTGATTGATCGCAGCTAATAGTCCTTCTCTTGAAATAAAATCAAGTCCATTTGTTGGCTCGTCTAAAATAAGCAACTCTGGTGAAGCCATTAATCCCCTTGCAATCAATATTTTTTGCTTTTCCCCTTGTGAACAGGTTTGATAGGTACGACCATTTAAATAATCGCATCCTAGTTGTTCCATGATTCGATTTGCTTTCTCATAATCCTCTGCTGTCGGATTATCGTACAGTCCAATCGAAGCAAAGCTGCCGCTTACAACGATATCTTCTGTATAATGGTTTCCTTTAATTTTTTCTTGAAGGGATGAGCTAACCCAGCCAATTGACTTCCGCAATTCTCTAATATCCGTTTTGCCAAAGATTTGATTCAATACACTGATTTGTCCAGTGGTCGGCCAAATATAGCCATTAATCATGTTTAGTAGTGTCGTTTTCCCTGAACCATTCAACCCTAAAATTGCCCAGTGCTCTCCCTTTGAAACGTGCCAATTAATATTAGAGAGTATATACTCGCCTTCTCTTTTCCATGCTACACCCTGCATATCAATTACATTTCCCAACAATACCCACCTCTTTGCATTCTATTAGTTCTCTTTAGCATTTAATAGTTAGATTAATTCGATTATTACTATATTCTAACAGTTTTTAATAAATTAAGGAATGCTCACAAAAAATAATGCTGGAGTTTGATAATGCAGCTGTAACGATTAAACTGTCCAACGATCCACAGTAACACCAACCAAGTACAAATCACCGTTCACTTCCTCAAAGGCAAGGATAAGATTTGCCGAATCCATTTCCCCTTTTGTTCCAGGTACATAATAGCTGACAAAACTCGCTTCTGGATAACTTCTTCCACATTCATCCTTCTATTACCCCCTGCCTCCATATCATTTACATGAATCTTGTCAGATTCCTTGAAATCACGAATATAGAGATAGTCATGATAATATTCAGAAGGAGTTAATCGAATTGTATTTCCTGTCCTATCGTCTGTACCCCAATCATATAATTCATCATTATAAGAGAATGCACACATTTGTTCAGCCCCAAAAATCTGCTGCTCTTTTTCCTCTATAATTACATATGGAGAGAAACGAACCCCTTTTCCCGGATGAACAAAAGTGGATAATTGTTCAAAATCTTTATTATCTGAAGCGCCAACAATCAAATCTGCGTATGCACGTAATTGTTCTTCATCTGCAGCTGTTTCTTGTACTTCTTCATTAGTCTTCTGTGCATTAATCTCGTCAGTCACTTCATTCGTTTCTGGACTGCTGCATGAGATTAGAAACATAACACAAGCAGCACTTAAAATTAAGCCGATATGCTTCAATGTTATAACCACCTTGTTACATCATCTACACCCTGTTTCCCGTTGCAAAGCTGGTTAAACTTCTATATAATGATTTGTTCTTGTAAAACTAGCAAATTCATTCGATTTATTAAGTGATTAAATGATAGACTGTACAGTAGTACCAGTTTTCGAAAATTATGTCAAGGTCTCTGGACCATAATAACATTACACGAAAGGATTGAATGATGATGGAAGGCAAACAAATTGCTGATAAAACAATCGAACAATGGATAAAGCAACATCCCGTCCTGGAAGAAATAATGAATACAAATGAAGTCTTCTGGGTAAATCCCGCCTATGGAAACCCGAATCCCAAAAATAAACTGACAAAAACGGATATAGATGATGCAGCAAAACGACTAAAGCGCTTTGCTCCTTATATAGCCAAAGTTTTCCCAGAAACCTTGGAGACAGATGGTATCATTGAATCTCCTATAAAACAAATACATAGCATGCAAAAGACAATGGAGCAACAATACGATGTTGTATTCCAACAAAACCTTCTATTAAAGTGTGATAGTCACTTACCAATATCCGGTTCTATCAAAGCAAGAGGCGGTATCTACGAAGTACTGAAGCATGCTGAAGAGCTTGCATGTAAGCACGGTATTATCTCTGATGATCAAGATTATACTCAATTTGACAGCAAAGCCTTTAAAGCACTGTTTTCTAACTATGAAATATCAGTAGGATCTACTGGAAACCTTGGTTTGAGTATTGGCATTATGAGTGCTCAGCTTGGATTTAAAGTAACTGTACATATGTCAGCAGATGCTAAACAATGGAAAAAAGATCTGCTGCACAGTAAAGGTGTTCAAGTTATAGAATATCAATCGGATTACAGCAAAGCTGTGATTGAAGGGAGAAAACAAGCGGAGAAAAATTCTCGATGTTATTTTATTGATGATGAAAACTCAAAAACACTTTTCTTAGGCTATGCAGTTGCAGCCTCCAGATTAAAAGAGCAGCTGCAAACAATGGATATTAAGGTCGATGCGGAACACCCCTTATTTGTTTATCTTCCTTGTGGAGTTGGCGGCGGGCCAGGTGGGGTTACGTTTGGTCTTCATGCTGAATTCGGTGATCATGTGCATTGTTTTTTTGCAGAACCGACAAATTCCCCATGCTTTTTACTTGGTCAGATGACAGGACTTCAAGACAAGGTTTCTGTTCAGGATTTTGGACTGAGCAACAAGACAGATGCAGATGGACTTGCAGTTGGGAGAACCTCCAGCTTTGTAGGTGAAACGGTTGAGAACATGCTAAGCGGCTGCTATACGATTCAAGATGCTAGACTGTATGCTTTTCTTCGGGATCTAGCTGATACAGAATCAATTCTTCTGGAACCATCGGCACTAGCGGGATTTTATGGACCTGTACAGCTTATGACGCAGCAAAGCGGGCAAAATTATATCAAAAAACATAATCTGCAAGGCAAGATGAACGAGGCCCTTCATCTCATATGGGCAACTGGCGGAAACATGGTCCCCCATGACGTGATGCAAGGCTATTATGAAACAGGTAAAAATGTAGATCTTTGATTTTTAGGATAGTTTAATCCCCATCATTTCATAAATTTGAATTAAAGAGCAGACGCCTGCGGATAACTTCTTGTATCCGCAGGCGTCTGTATTACTTTTTATTTATTTTCAAAAATAGTATCCTTTTTAAATCTTGAGCCTTTAAATGCATATTTCGAAAGTAAAATGTAAGAAATATCTGCAACAATAAAGCCGATAATCCATGCTAGATCAACAAATGAGAAGGCTGCTGCTGCACCGATCAGCATCGCAGTAAATGCTGCTGGATTCGAACCTGCAAATTGTCCGTCTTTTTCATACAGCTTGTCCACATTTACTTTTTGTTTTCTTAGTAAATAATATTCAACTAACAAAATAGCAACTAAAGGTCCTAAAAACGCTGAATAAATTAATACAAACATATCGAGACCTTTTGCTGAAGAATCTTGTACCAGCAACCAAGGGAATGAAACCATTCCTAAGATTCCGGTGATAATAACAGCAATTTTATAATCCAATTTTGTAAACAACTGAATGACATAGGTTGGCGAAACAATATTCGCAACCATATTTACGGCAATTGAACCAAATACGATGAATGCAGAGATAAAGATTGTAATAAACGTGTTATCGATTAATGCCGGTAATGCTCTTGCAGGATTTGTAAATCCTGTTGCAGTAGCAAGCATTGCACCAACAACGATTACCGAACCATATGCAATCGTAATCGGCAAGAAGTATAACAACCCGCGCTTTTTATCACTTATTCCTGATTTAAGTTCTCTTGAGTAATCAGCTGCACTTAAGAAAATTGCTGCATAATTCCCCATAAATACCATAATAAATCCAAAGAACGGAAGTCCCCATGATCCTTCAGCACGTACCCAGCTATCTGCAATAACAGTGCTATGGTCTTTAAGAAGTACCACAGCCACAAAACCTATAATTAGCATAAGTACGACTGATGCAACTGTTTCTACCCATTTAATTGCATGGAATCCGAACATAGAAAGCACAATTTGCAATGATTGCAAGATGATAAAGCAAATTGCTACATTATCGATTGAACCACCTGAAGCAATTTTAACTATTTCATTTAATGCTGTTGCTCCAATCCAACTTTGAATACCGTACCAGATAACGGCCGGCACACCTCTTAATAGTGAAGATATAATTGTTCCTTTCTCACCAAAAGACATTCTAAGCTGAACAACATACGGTACTCCTGTACGATACCCAAGCCTATCATTTAAAGCAAATATTGCTGATATAATACCGATCGCTATTAAAGCTGCAGCGAAAGTCTGAACAGCATTTAATGTTGCTACTCCAAGTACGATAATACTGGCTCCAAGTGTCATATTTCCCATATTGACACCATCGCCAATCCACATTGACATATAGCCAAAAGGTCCTAACGTTCTATCTTTTTCAGTATTTGCCTTTAATGAGTCACTTTCATGACTTTGTTGATTGGGCGTTTCATCAACCAATGCCCCTGTATTTGTAGACATACACTTATAACCCCTCTTCATGATCCTATCTATTTTATAGCATTCCAGTCATCAATTAGTTTATGATAACTCTTAAATCATTTTGATTATATGCGCTTACAAGTATGATGTCATTAGCCAGAACGTACAAACTAAATCGCTTTTTATTATGTAAAACGGCTATAAATTATTGTCATAATGATACTTTTGCTAATTTCCTTCTATTTATTATCACATTTGAACAAAATGTGATAAAATGAGCAATTCAATTCTCGGCAAATTTAATAGAATATTCTTTGTTCGCGCTTTCAGGTCCAGTAAAATACTAAACATTATCACTGTTAACTCAGTTTAAATAAAAAACGGAATCAGAAGAATAATCTCTGATTCCGTAATATATTTTCGATTGTGCCCAATGCTAGTCAATTTTATCCCAGGATATTAGATTTTCCAGAATTAACGCAAGCGTAATACCGACAATTAAGCCATTGCTTAATAATGGACGAATGATTTCTGGTAATGAATTAAAATAATATGCTGGCATTGTCATGATAATAATACCTACAAATAATGGGATTGCCGAACGGTATACATTTCTTGTATTCCATTTTACAAGGCTAAAGAAGTTCCTCGATGAAATCACAATCTGCAAGTAAGAAACAAATAATACAGCACTACCAATACTTAATGGAAGCGTTGAGAAGAATGCCCCAACAGGCGGAATTACTCCCATCATAAAGAACATAAACCCACCAAGTAAAAATGGCATCCTATTATAAATACCCGTTTGATTTAGAAAACCAATTGATGATACATATGGTGAATAAGGCACAAGACCAAACATACCGGCAAACCCTGTCACCAAACCAGTTAAAGTAAACGAATTACGGTACTGTTTATTCGTTGCAGCAGTTCCATACATACTATCCGTTCCTTTTAGTGCACCAAACGTATTAGCTGTATTTAATAAACCAGTAAGAACTACAGTTAAAATAATTCCAATATCCCATGCTGGACTTCCAAGCGGGAATAATTCAAAACTGAATCCACTTGCTTGGCCGCCTGCCACTGACTCTGTTTCGAAAATGATTGCATATGCAATCCAGCCAATAATAATTCCAATCAGCAGTGCATATTTTCGAACGTTTGCTGAACCTTTAATACTAATAATAATTACGAGAAGTGCAATGACAATCGAAAGTAATGAAACCGCTGGGTCAATATTTACCTCTCCCGGAATATTTCCAAAAGGAATACCTAGCATTCCTTTCAAAAAGATACCAACCAACTGAGCTGCAAATAAAAACATAAATACACCCATAACACCTGAGTTAAAAAGCTTTGCAATCAGTGGGCCAATCCCAGTGATGCCAATCAATATTGTCAGAACACCAGAAATAATAACACCAACCGTTAAACTGCCGCCAAGTACATCTAAAGGCATCCCTTGAGCTACAGCTGTATTAACAAGTGTAAGGATAACACCCCACCATAATCCCGACTGTCCTTCCATAATTGCACGATGGTGACCAAATAATGCCTGAATAATACAAGCAAGACCAGTCACAATGAATGATAACTGAAGCATTGAAACAATTGTTTCTTGTGATAATTCAAACGCAGCTCCTACTGTTATCGGTATAACAACGATATTTGTAAAAATAAAAAAGAGCCATTGTAAGCCCGATATCCAGTTACTAGATTTTAGTAACTCCTTCATACTAACACCAACCTATAATAATATATTAACGTAATATTTACATATGGCTACCCATATGCTTTTCCAATCATGTTCTTCCCATCGAACAGAAACTAAAATCGAAAAGGCATGCGGTCAACGAATAGCAATACTCATGCCCAGTAAAACACCAATTATTGTATCTGTTCCCGATGTATGTCCAATCGCTCTCATTTCTTCTAGTACAGTTGATAATTCAGACTCCTGCTGTGTAAGCAGAGCTGAGCATAATTGGACTAAGTGGGAATGATATTCATGCTGTGCTGCATAAAAGAGGTATTCATAGCCTACTTGCGTTGTACGTTGCAACCCATATTGCTTCACATAATCTCTAAGCAGTAAATGGAAGTGATTTGATGTTCCATGCAAAATCGAAAGACTTGCACATATTCCTGTCAGAAGATCATCACCACTCGGTGTAAGGCCCAGCCCTCTGCCAATCCAATAATCAAAGACTTTTTTCACATCATCTAAACCTTGGCCATTTACCATAGCAAATACTACTTCATCAAACTTATTAAACAGCGACTGATTAGCATCTGTCATTTTCTTTGATAAGAGATAATCAATAATGAATTCCTTTTCTTCGGCTGTCTGAGCTAACCCAGTTTGCCATGACTGATGGCGTAATGCAGAAGATATCCATTCTAAATTACGCTGAATGCTTGCAGTATTAAACGCTTGTTCAGAAAGCTTATGATTTGTTCGTAATGCTTGTTTTAAAGAGAGTGAATGTTTGTTCGCAATAATTAACAGCTGATTATATGAATCCCACTGGACCGGAAGATTTGCACTGGTTTGCTTCGTGAACAATTGTGCATTCATATGCTCCATTCCAATACCGAACGGGGCCACACCATTTCCAACGGAACCAATGTGAATCATTCTATCACCAAAAATCAAATTAAAGCTATTATTGAAAACGCTATGAACGATACCATTTGACTGGTTTTGAAGAATCTGGAGGACAATTTCACTTACGGTATTTGCTTCCCATCTAATCAATGAACTACCATTGCGCTTGATTTTCTTATTAAAATCGTTCATAAATTAGTACCTCAATCCTTCACTTAATTATCCGTATTTTACTCCTACCTATCTATTTTACACAAATCATTAAAAAATATCATTGTTTAAAATGACTAAAAGGCCGTTGCTTTTTTATTTACTTTAACCCTAAATCATTATATAATTACAATGTATTTCCCTTCATGGAAACAGCACGAAATAGACACAAAAGCGAAAGCTTCCTGTTAGCGACTTACGGACTGAGCCGCAGGCAATTCACTCCAGAGTATAAGATGAACGATAACTCTTGCCATTATATGCAAAAGACAAGTTCATCTAAAAGGAAACATGTTCCCTTTAGGGGGATGTCGATGTTAAGTGCAGGTTGAATTCAATCGGCTTTCCTTTTTCCTTGAGTCAATGCCCGATTTCACCACATGGGCATGAGCGCGACAAAGCCTCATGTCATAACAGTCGGCAAGTCTTCTATAGATTGTCATGAGGTGTGGGAAGTCTCGCTGCGGTTTTAGCGCTGGAGCTGGCCGAGAACAAATGCACAAGGGATGGTAATAAAGTGAAGACATTAAACAACTTATTTATTTTAGAAGCAATGAAAGATTGTACAGTTATAGCTGGCCACCGAGGATTAACAAGAAACGTACAATTTGTAAATATTTCAGATACCCCTGACGTTATTCAGTTTTTAAATAATAATCATTTATTGCTTACTTCAGGATATGCCTTTAAAGACGATGCACAAGAACTCTGTAATCTGATTAGACAAATGCATGATTTAAATTGCACAGGTATCGTAATCAAAATTAATCGTTTTTTAAAAGAACTGCCGGAAGAGGTTAAACTCCTAGCTAATGAATTAGCATTTCCTATCATCGACCTTCCAACAGACCTTACTTTAGGTGAATTGTCCCGTCACATATTGAATTACTTAAATGATGATAAAGCAGAACAGCTCTATTATGCATTACATGTCCAAAAACAGTTTTCCGATATGATGATCAAGGAATATAGTTTAAATTCCCTTGTCGAACAACTAGGTCATTTTCTAAGCCGTCCTGTTATGCTTTTAAATCATAGAGGAGAAAAAATTGCCCAGAGCCATGATTTCCGAAAAGAATCCATGCAGACAATCGAACAGGAAATCATTCATGCGATAAGAAGCGATTTATCACGCGGTCGCATGGGAGGCACCTTTAAAATCCCATCAAAGGAAGGACTATCAATTGCTACTTTTCCAGTGCAGACAAAAAGGCAGCATAACAGTATGCTCGTCATGCTGGATGCATCTACATTGCCATATCCTTCATCACAAATGGCAATTGAACAGGCTGGTAACGTGATTTCGTTTACCATTATCAAAGAACAAGCAATTGAAGAGAATACACGTTTGCTGAAAAATAATTTCTTTGCAGATTTAATTGAAAGACGAATACATTCTAATGAAGAAATTTTAAGCCGCACACATTACTATGGTCTCGATGATAAGCTGGATACAATCAGTATTATTTGTACAATTGATCCTGATGGTGATAACTATGAAGCATTGCAATTATATGAAAAAAGAATTGGAGAACTTCATAACAGCATTTATGATCAATTGGAAGATGAAATTGTAAATAATAATATGGATGCCATTTTATTTACAAAGGAAAAATACTTTGTCATGCTATTACAGTTCGCTAATTATAATGAAACAGAAATCAAACGTGTAACCGAATTTGTTGAAAATACGCAAAGGAATTTACAGAATGGAGATCTCACCGTTTCATTCGGCATTAGTAATTTAGTTCAATCGCCTATCGATATTCCAAATGCTTACTATGAAGCAGTGGATGCGATTATGAACGGATATGATTTAAATAAGCAAGGATTTATTAATTTTTACCGGACAAGAGAGATTGATGAATTGTTAACAACCTTGCCACGAAAAGATTTGAAGGCCTTATATGAAAACACATTGAAGACACTCGCATATCCAAATACAAGAGAAGAAATTGACTTAGTTAAAACAATGGAGACTTATTTGGATTGCCAATGTGAAATATCTGAAACCTCAAGAAGATTATACGTCCATCGAAATACAGTGAAGTACAGAATCGAAAAAATGGAAGAATTGCTTAGCTGTTCATTCCGCGATCCTACAGATTCACTTCGGATTCGAGTCGCTTTATTAATTGGTGAGATTTTGGAAAGTGAAGAATAAGTTAGAAAATCAGGCAATCACTAAGCTATTCTTATTCTGTATATAAATTGGTAAGTTCTTACTTGCTTATTTTATAAAAGCAAGAGGGGAAAAAATCCCTTCTTGCTTTTTTGTTCTTTTATTCTTTATAAGCCAATTCGTATAGTGCACCCATTAATGCTTTTACACCCTCAGCCAAGTCTGCTGGTTCTGTATATTCAGCAGGGTTGTGACTGATTCCATCACGACTTGGAACAAAAATCATTGCAGTCGGAATCTTAGGAGCAAAGATTTGGGAATCATGACCAGCACCACTGTGCATTAATTTATAATTTAAGCCATTTTCTTCACATTGCTTAATCATTAGATCAACGATATTCTTATCCATTGGCACTGGATCTTCATCCATCCACATATCAATATTTAAGCCTACCTGATGCTCTTTTGCTAAACGATTCAGGATTTCATTTACCTCTTCTGTAAATTGAAGTAAGGCATCCTTCTCAGTGTGTCGGATATCTAATGTAAATAATGTATTTCCTGGAACAACATTAACAACGTTTGGTGTTACTTCAATTTTTCCAACAGTTGCAACTAATGGGTCTCCATGTTTTCTAGCAGCCGAAATAATTTCGGATATCATTTGGCTTGCAGCGAAAACAGAATCTTTGCGGTAGCCCATTGGCGTTGTACCAGCATGGTTTGCTTGACCGCTTAGCTCAATATTGAATCGACGCTGACCTACAATACTGTGAACGACACCAACTGATTTTTGTTCCGCTTCTAAAACATTTCCTTGCTCATTATGGATTTCAACAAATGC
Source organism: Oceanobacillus sp. FSL K6-2867 (assembly GCF_037963145.1). Taxonomy (NCBI): domain Bacteria; kingdom Bacillati; phylum Bacillota; class Bacilli; order Caryophanales; family Bacillaceae; genus Oceanobacillus; species Oceanobacillus sp. FSL K6-2867. The sequence goes on along the minus strand of NZ_CP150144.1, from coordinate 3,361,882 downwards.
TTTAAAATCTTCACGCATACCTTTTGTATCATCTCTGAAATCAAATCCAGCTTTATTCATTGCTTCTACAAATGGCACACCATCAAAATCGGTAATGTCTCTTACATCGTCGTTTTTTGCGATTCCGACAATATTTTTTGATCCCCAGAAGGAGTAAGGAAAACGGCTTCCTTCTTCTTCAGCCATTGAGACAACTTCAATATTTCGTAAAGGCTGTCCATATTTTGCTTTCAAATGTTTAATTGCAATGAAAGCAGCTACGATACCAAATTGTCCATCATAATATCCGCCATTTCCTACAGTATCCACGTGGGAACCTGATAGAATTGTTTCATTAGGATACTTAGACCCTTTTAATGTACCGAATAAATTTCCGATTTCATCAAAATGCACATCTAAGCCTTCATCCAGCATTTCTTTCTCTAAATACTTTTGTGCAGCAACCCATTCTTTTGTGTAAAGAAAGCGTGATACTCCGCCTGCAGGATCCTTACCATGTGATCCTAGCGTTTCTAGCATATCTGTTAACTCTTTACTTAACTCAGTCATATTACATTTCCTTTCTATCACACACTACCCTTTGTAAAAGACAGCGTAAAAATATAAATTCTAATTAGCTCTATTACTTATTATACCTATCTGCAGCTACTGTTTCTATGCCATTTATGATAAAAAAATAAATCATTTTTATCCATATTAAACAATAACAAATTGGAAAACATCAAAAAGAAAGAGACTGGGACGGAGTGTTTTTATCAACTAAATGCAAGCATGCCTGGTGCAAATACCCCGCTTCGAAAAAATACGTTGCCCATTGAGTGGCGGAGTGTACGTACACTAAGTTTATGCATTGTTCACAAATTAAACACCCTGGTTATGTTCCAACCTCTTTCCTTTATATGTTAAAACTAGCTCAGCCTGTGTACTGAATCGATTGGGCAATGATTAATGCAACAATTGCGATTCCTGAAAGAATGAAAAACAGCGGCAAGAAGAACTTTACCCATTTTTGCCAGGCAACACCTGCAATTGCTAAAGCAGCCATAAAGTATCCTGATGTCGGATAAAGAATATGTGCAAATCCATCTCCAAGTTGGAATGCAAGTACTGCCGTTTGTCTTGTAACACCGATAAGATCAGCTAAAGGTCCCATAATCGGCATTGTTACTAGTGCTTGTCCACTTCCGGATGGAATAATAAAGTTTATTGTTAATTGGACAAGATACATTCCAACTGCACCGAAAACAGCAGGGAAGTCACCAACTACCGATCCTAAACTATAGACGATTGTATCCATAATATGACCATCTTCTAGCGCGACCGAAACCCCACGAGCTAAGCCCATGATAATAGCTCCCATTAACACATCCCGAAAACCTTCTGTAAATCCTTCTGATATTTCCGTTGAGTTCAGGCCTGAAATTAAACCTACAACAATACCCATGAATACAAATAGTCCAGCCATCTCGACCATGAACCAGCCATGATTAAGGACTCCGTAGACTAAGATTCCCATAAATAGGAGCGCTGCAAGAGAAGCGTACTTTTGTCTAGCTGTCATTGTCCTAACTTCTAGTTTATCCTGGTGCTGATATTGCTTCCTTTTCTCTGTATCATCTTCATAGACAAAACTATTTAATGGATTGTTTTTAACTTTTTTTGCGTAGCGCATAATGAAAAGCGAGGCAACTGCTACTGTTAATACAAAAATAACGATGCGAAAGCCTATCCCTGAAAACAGTGGGACACCTACAATTTGCTGTGATAATCCTACATTCACTGGATTGAGTACTCCCGCAGTAAAACCGACTACTGACCCAATTAAAGCAATAGCTGCCGCAACAATAGAATCATACCCTAGGGCAATCATCAATGGCAAGATGACGGGAATATATACAAGCGTTAATTCTGGTGTACCAATTAATGTAGCAACGACTGCAAAAACAGTTGTAAGCACAGGTATAATCAAAATACTTTTTTTAGCAAAGCGGTTTGCTAGCCGATCGACTATTATTTCAATGATGCCTGTTTTTTTCAGCACCATGAACATTCCACCAATCATAAATGTGAAAAATATAATTTCCCCTGCTTCAATTAAACCTCTTGGAATGATTGTCAAGAAGTCAACAATCCCTACAGGTGAAGATTCAATTTGTGTAAAAGACTCTGGATTCACCGTTTCCCTTCCATCCGGTCCTGGTACCCGCTCAAATTCACCTGCAGGTACAAAATAAGTAGCGATTGCAGCAAGTGCACTAAAAATAAATAAGATTACATAGATATGAGGCAATTGAAATTTTTTCTTTTTCTCTGTTGTCTCCATTCTTGTCCCATCCTTTATTATTAACTTGTACAGAAAACCGGTGAAACTACTGACATGCATTTATGTAAAATACCCCTTATTACTCACCCTGCCATGTGAACAATCTAGAAATCCTCTAACTATATGCTATGTTGTATCCGCTCACAACTCTGTACTGCATTTTATTGTAAAATTAATTGAATTCCATGTAAATGTCGATTACAACTAAATTTATTATGTATATTGTTCATACTAACCAACTTATATTCATCTTTTATATACTCTAAATAGCTAATTGTTCAATTTGTACTGCAGATGAGGAGGATTTGATCGTGTAACTTACGATTTGTCAAATAAGTCAAGGGATCAAGCTCTTATAAAACTCAGCCGTTTTCTATGCAAATATAACAAGAGCCTTTTTTAATCTACATATATTAGTGTGATTTATTCCTCATTATTTTAAACATAATGTGCTGCCACGGAGAAATACCTTTGGAAAATATGCAATTTATACAAAAACGGTGTCCCCTCCTAAGAAGGAACACCTTTTTCATTTTCAATTTAAATCATATTATTTATTCACAGTCATCAGCTTACCAATCGGTTCGCCTACAATGCCTTGTTCTAAATCATAAACAACATTTCCGCGTACAATCGTTTTTGTTACACGACAGTCAATGTTTCTTCCTTCATAAGCACTATGCTTATTTTTATAATAAAGGTCTTCTCTGTTTAGCGTATAAGAACTGTTCGGATCAACTAGAATGATATCCGCATCCTTGGAAACCGCAATTTCACCTTTATTTGGCAAGTTGAAACGCTCCGCTGGAGTTGTTGCGATTAAATCTACAAATTTTTGCACGGGTAATCCGCGTTTTTTAACAGCTAGATCAAACATAATATCCACATTATTTTGTGCACCACTGATTCCGCCCCATGCATCAAAGATATTTCCTTGTTTAAGGTCTTCTGTACATGGAGAATGATCGGAGGTTAACCAATCGATATTACCTGCCATCAGCTCATCCCATAATCTTGCTTGGTCTTTTGCTTTTCTCAATGGCGGTTGACATTTAGCTCTTGGTCCAATTTCTTCTACATCTTCTGCAGTAAGTGCAAAATAATGTGTACAAGATTCAACCGTTACATCTACACCATCTCTGCGTGCTTCAAGGATTTTCTGAATTGCTTCAGAAGTACTAATGTGCACGAAATGCAGTTTACATCCAGTTTCTTTTGCAAACAATAATGCACGTTGTACTGCTTCAACCTCCGTAAAAATTGGACGTGAATCAACATAGTCCATTGCTGTTGTTCTGCCTTCACGCACCATTTCATCTGCCAGTTTCGCAGTAATCGTTGGGTTTTCAGCATGAATACATAAAATCTGATCCAATTCAGCCAATTTTTGCATGCCTTTATACAATGCATAGTCATCAACATTAACAAAGTCGCCCGGTACTTCTGCAGTTATTGCTGACATAAAGCATTTGAATGCTGGAACACCCGCATCTACTAATTCTTCAAGCTGATCGATGTTTTCTGGAACAAGCCCACCATAGAATGCATAGTCGACATAGTTCTGACTTTTAGCAGCCTCTAGTTTCAAGTCTAATGTTTCTTTATTGATGGTTGCAGGAATAGCGTTAAGCGGCATTTCCACATAGCTTGTTGTTCCACCAGCAGCAAGTGCTTTAGAACCTGTTTCAAAGCCTTCCCACTCTGTACGGCCAGGTTCACTGATATGCACATGTGTATCAATCATTCCCGGCATAACATATTGACCTTTTGCATTAATTACTTCATTTGCTTGTTCTGTAATTTCTTCCGCAATGCTTGCAATTTTTCCGTCTTTAATTCCGATATCCACGTTATAGACACCATCGCGAAGTACAACATTTCCGTTTTTAATTACTGCATCAAATCCCATTTGAATACCCCTTTTCTAACTGAATGTTTATAAAGTGAATCGTCATTAAGTGGGGTTTCCTTTCCTCCCCACTTAATGTTAGTTGAACAGAATCAGGAATTTACGGGCTGTCCCTCGCACTCAAGAGGTGAACGATTACAGCCAGTTAATGCTTGATAAAGATTTACTTCTCTACAATTTCTCCATTTTCAAACACAACTTCTCCATTTACGATTGTAGTTTTTACATTTCCTTTAAATGTTTTACCAACATATGGAGAATGCTTATGACGGTATTTTAAATCTTCAGCTTTCAGTACAAATTCTTCATTAAGATTAACAAGTGTTATATCTGCATCAAAACCAGCAGCAATCGTACCTTTCGATTCTAATCCAAAAAGTTTCGCTGGGTTTGTTGAAGTTAAGGCAACAATTTTTTCTAATGGAAGATTACGTTTGAAATAACCTTCTGTTAGCATAATATTCAACGTTGATTGAGCTCCAGAAATTCCGCCCCATCCTTCAAAATAGTTATCTGTAATAGTTTTCATTGATGCCGGTGCTGGAGAATGGTCAGATGCAATGACATTGATCTCTCCTGCAGCAACTGCAGCCCAAAGGTCTTCCACTTCATCCTCATCTCGGAGTGGTGGAGCACATTTTGCTATTGCACCTTTTTCTTCTAGGTCTTTTACTGTTAAGGATAAATAATGCGGACATGTTTCAACTGTTATATCAACGCCTCTTTGTTTAGCATCATTAATTACTTCAACAACTTTACGGCTGCTGGCATGAACAATATGAAGTTTACAACCAGTTGCTTCTGCATAAGAAATAATTCTGCGTACTGCTTCAATTTCTGAAATAATCGGTCTGGATTCAACAAAATCTCTAGCAGTTGTTTTTCCTTGCTCTTGTTTTTCCGCTGCTAATTGATCACAAATAACGGTACTCTCAGCATGAACAGCTAGCAGAGATCCTAGAGAAGCGATTTCTTTCATACCTTTAAAAATAGATTCATCATCTACATTGTTGAAATCTGCAATCCCACTTGGTGACATAAACGCTTTAAATCCAATAACCCCATTCTCATGAAGATCTTTTAGGTCAGCAATATTTTCTGGAACTAATCCGCCCCAGTAGTATGGATTTACAATTGCTTTCTCTTCACCTAGTTCTTTTTTCAAATCTAGGTTTTCTTTGTTAATAGTAGGAGGGGTACTGTTTAATGGCATATCAAAGAATGATGTCGCGCCTCCTGCAGCCAGACTTCGGCTTCCGGTTTCCAGTCCTTCCCATTCCGTTCTTCCTGGTTCATTAAAATGTACATGTGTGTCAATTAACCCAGGCAAGATATGTAATCCTTCTGCATTAATTTCTTTCACAGCAGTTCCTTCGATAGCCTTATCAGCGGAAACCTCTACTATTTTTCCATCTTTAACTGCAATATCTCCTGAAACAATTGAATCTGCTGTTACAATATTTCCATCTCTTAAGATAAGATCAAATGTTGTCATCCGATAATTCCCCTCTCCTGTTTTACTTGCTTCATGAAGTTAAACCTTTATCTTATACCAAATTAATTGGTTAGATATACAAAATTTGATTGGCAGTAAAGAAATGGTGGCTTATCTTCTTTACTGCTCTAACCCGGAAGGTCTTGGTTATGCGCCTTTTCCGGTTGCTTTATTTAACTCTTGTTGTGAATTGATCTTTTTTTTTTAGACATTTCCAGTATTGTATAAATCACAATAGCGGAAACAATTCCCACAAACCATGAAATGTCATAAAGTGGTTTAAAGAATGGTACAAACTGACCAATCAAACTAAGTACCGCACCAATGATTGTAGCTACAATCGCATTCACATTATACCCATTTTTATAATTATACTTACCATTTTTAGAGTATAGCTCGTTTATATCAATCTTCTTCTTCGAAACAATGAAGTAGTGTGCAAGCATAACACCAGTAATTGGTGCTAATAAACCAGCAACAATGTTTAAAAATGTAAAGATACTTGTAGAATTTTCCATTAGCTTCCACGGCATAATAAGTATCCCGAGGATAGCAGCCAATGTTGCAGCTGATTTAAAGGTAAAGAGCTTCGGAAATAGTGATGCAATCTGGTAGCCTGCAGGAACAATATTTCCGGTTACGTTAACAGATAAAGTGGTTAAACATAATGTTAATACAGAAATAGCAATAGCGAATGTTCCATCAAAACGAGCAACCACATCAAGCACATTCCAAATTGGTGTTCCAAAAGCAATCTCTGACCCAACAATAATCGAAATACTTGCAACTGCAAAAAGCAGGTATGTTACAATTAAGCCCAATGTTTGACCAACTGCTTGATGTTTAGGGGTTTTTGCTAATCTTGTAAAGTCAGATACACTGACCATCGGTGCGGCCCACGCTGCAATTATTGCAGTGACAGCAGCTAAAAAGACAATAATACTATTTCCTTCAAAGCCAGGGCTGGAGTAAGAAAGAATTGGTCCAATTCCACCAGCAAGGTTAATTGCCCAAATCGCCATACCACCAAATACAATATAAATTAATGGGGAAAGAATATTCGTAAACTTACCTAAGATATCCATTCCTCCATAAATTAACGCTACATTAAACAGCCAAAAAATCAGGAATGAAATAAGGGCTGGCAATGTCAATCCAAAGAAATTCCAATCGCCGCCAAGTGTTAAATAACCTGGCCACAGTTTGCCAATTAAGATTGACAGTGCCTGGCTTCCAGCGAATGTTTGGAAACCAAACCACATTATTGCTGCGATAACTCCCCTGATTACTCCAGGAAATAGGGCTCCTTTATTTCCATATGATGAACGAATCAGCATGGCAAATGGTAAACCATATTTTGAACCTGCATGGCCATTAAATACCATCACTGCCGCTAAAATTAGAGCTGCCATTACAATTGCTGAAAAAACTTGTCCAACAGATAGTCCAATCGCAAAAAGACCACCAATGGCAATATAGTTTGGAATGTTATGTACACTCCCCATCCAAACAGTAAAGAAATTTCCTGTATTCCATGTTCTATCCTTATCTTGTGATGGTAGAACATCATCACTAAAACCAGCTGCTTTAAGCTGGTCTCGTTTCAAGCTTTCCAAAAATAATTCTCCTCTCACGATCAACAACGAATTTACACTACTTGTCCGACCATAATTCTTATTGTAATCATTTTGCTCGAAAATAATTACGCCCTTGTGAAAAAGGGTTAAATAGCGCAAATTTATAGCATGTTTCACAAATAAAGCTCAAGGTATTTATTATGTAAACCTCATTTTCCGTATCTGATCATGCAGCACTACCAGGTGAAAAATATCCACCTTTTTTCCTTGAATTAAGTATATAACAGATCACTATTCAGGTCTTTATATTGAGTAAACAAAATAGTTAACTATTGTTGTATAACTTGGTTCCTTTATTGTTCAAAGTTAACAATGGTTTGTACTTTATTAACATAAATAAGTTTAAATATTCTTAATACTGTTAGGGTAAAACCCTTATAAAACAAAGAAAAAGCCACGTATTTTCTATCATTCCGATAGATGCCGTGACTTTTTTTAATCTCTTTTATTTCGCAAAGGGATCCTTGTCGCCGTACGCATTATTATGCACAACGTCTGATACGAGATATTCATAAATATCATCAACAATTTCAATACCATTTTCCATGTATGCAGCCTCTCTTTGTGCACTTCGCTGACCCGGATATGAAACCTGATCAAAGCCTGGAGCTGGTTTAATATTGTTTAGATCGTTCATTGTTGTCGAAATATTTTGCTTGAATACTTCTAGATTTGTAAAGTATTCCGGGTTAATTACGATGTGTAATTGCCCTAAATTTCTTCCTTCACTTAAGTCATGGTACATGGATGATACTTTGCTGCCAAAAGGAAGACCTAATAAAATCCCTGAGAGCACATCAACCATCATCATCAAGCCATAGCCTTTTGGTCCTGCAATTGGCAACAATGCATTAACACTAAATGGATCTGTTGTTGATTCTCCATTTTTATCAACTGCCCATGTATCTGGGATGCTTTCGTTTTTGGAACGAGCATGTAAGATTTTGCCCCAGGCTTGTACAGTTGTTGCCATATCAAATGTGATGATATCATCTTTCCCTGGTGCAGCAAAAGCTATCGGATTTGTGCCATAGTATGGTTCTGCTCCACCAAACGGCACTACCATTGGATCCGACTGACATACAGAGATTCCGATTAGGTTTTCTTTGGCTGCTTGCTGTACAAAGTAAGATAATGCGCCACTATGGCTGATTTTTCTCACTCCTACAACAGCTACACCATTTTCTTTGGCCATTTCAATTGCTTCATCCATTGCCAATTTTGCAGCAACATGACCTGCCCCATTGTCGCCATCAAAAATTGCTGTAGTCGGTCCTGTTTTTTCAAACTTGAAATCGGGATTTGTGTTTATACCGCCCTTGGCAATTCGCTCCGCGTAATATTCAACGCGCATTGCCCCATGGGAATGAACTCCTCTTGCATCAGCATGGACTAAAACATCAGCAACACCATCAGCATGCTCTTCCGTTAAACCTGCTTTGTTCAGCTTGTTTTTCATTAGATTTTTTAAATCATCTTTCGTTACTCTCAAAATATCACCCCTTATAGTTATCGTATAAATAGAACAACTTTCAAAACCTATAATTGAACTACATATGCAAGGAAGTTGATGATTACTTGATTACTTTGTAATCGGGTTGAGTAAGCTTTTCCTTCTAAGAAAAACTAACCCAATAGCTGCATATAATCCAGCTGCTAATTACTCCGCAAAAGGATCTTGATTGTCGTATGCATTGTTATGAACGACATCTGATACTAAATATTCATAAATATCATCGACAATTTCAATACCTTTTTCTTCGTATTCTTTTTGAATGAATTCAAGATTTTGACCTGGATAGAATACTTGATCGAATCCTGGAGCAGGTTTAATTGCATTTAAATCGTTCATTGTTTGTGCAATATTCTCTTTAAATGAGTCTAAACCAGTAAATACCTCTGGATTAATTACGAGATGTAACTGTCCTAGATCTCTTCCTTCGCTTAAATCATGGTACATGGATGATACTTTATTACCAAATGGCAGTCCTAATAACACACCTGAAAGTACGTCTACCATCATCATGAGACCATAGCCTTTAGGCCCTGCAACTGGCAGTAACGCTTTAACCTTATGCGGATCTGTAGTTGGTTCACCATTTTCATCTACTGCCCATGTATCTGGAATCGTTTCATTTTTAGATCTTGCATGCAGAATTTTACCCCATGCTTGTACAGTCGTAGCCATATCAAAGCTAATTAATTTACCGTCTTTCCCAGGAACGGCGAATGCGATTGGATTTGTACCATAATAAGCTTCAGCACCACCAAATGGAACAACCATTGGGTCAGACTGACAAACAGAAAGTGCTATTAAATCTTGCTTTGCAGCATACTCTGTAAAGTAAGATAATGCACCACTATGACCCATTTTCTTAACGCCTACAACAGCTACACCGCTCTCTTTTGCAATCTTGATTGCTTCATCCATTGCACGTTTTGCTGCAACATGTCCAGCTCCATTGTCTCCATGAAAGATTGCAGAGCTTGGGCCTGTTTTTTCGACTTTAAAGTCTGGGTCAGCAGTAATTCCGCCCTTAGCAATACGTTCAGCATAATATTCTACACGCATTGCCCCATGAGAATGGATACCTTTTGCATCTGCAAATACAAGTACATCAGCTACCTGTTCCGCGTGCTCTTCTGACAATCCTGCTTTATGAATTTTATTTTTGATTAAATTAGTTAATTCCTGCTTTGTTACTCTCACTTAACACACCTCTTGGCTCTTCTATGGAATTTCTGCAAAAATATTTATTTACATACAGACAAAGGTAAACGGCAAAATGCCCTTTACCTTTTCTGCAATCATTTAATTAAGACGTCGGACGCTTAACCTCTTATAGTTCTTCGTCGCGATTACAATCTTTAGAATACAAGTAAACAAGTGGTTCTCTGCCTACTGCATATGTTGCTTGCAGGCAGTATGGAGCCATGTAAATGTAATCTTCTTTTTTAACTGTTTGCCATTTATTATCCAGGTTGTATACACCCTCACCAGATAATAAATATGCACCATGCTGCTGTACATGTGTTTCAATAAATGGATGGCTGCCAGCTGGATCAAATGTTAGAATATGGAAGTTCATATCAAATGCAATATCCGTTGGAAGTAAATCTTTAAGACGCATATTGTGCATGCCTTCATAATCCACTTCTTCTAAATCATTTGTGTTGCCAGAAACAACCCAAGGTTTTTTGCCTTCTAAAGGCTTATGTTTTTGTTTGTAAAGGAATAATCTAGAATCTCCTTCTTCTAGGTTCTCCAAATACATCGTTACAGATGGTGGACAATATAAATATCCGCCTGACTCAAGAATAAATTCTTCGTCATCTGCTTTTGCCTTTACTTTCCCTTCAAGCACACATACAAATGTTTCGATATTATCTTGTCCACCGAAACCATCTGTATTTTTACCACCTTCATGGAAAGTTAAGATATAATCAACGAAAGTCGCACCTAATTTAGGTGACCCTAAAATAGTCATTGTGCAATTTTCAAAACCAGGAACAACATTGTTTACTCTTCCTTCTGGAGGAATAACCGCATATTTACCTGGTTCAATAACTGCTCTGCTTGATAAAAGATCTGTTGGATATCCCATTAAAAATCGCTCCTTTAATGAATTGATTCTTTAAGGTTGACATTTCATTAATATGAAATGCCTATTCCCTAATTATTTAGAAATAATCGTTCCACTCTCACCACGGATTGCTTTATCAACTTGTTCTAATGAACAGATGATAGCTGTGCCAGTAGTTTTAGCAAATTGTAATGCAGATTCAACTTTAGGTCCCATGCTTCCTGCACTAAATTGACCTTCAGCAACATAGCTATCCATCTCGTCTACTTTGATTTGACCTAATGCTTTTTGTTCTGGTGTTCCATAATTAACGTAAACATTTTCAACATCTGTTAAAATCATGAAAACATCTGCTTCCATTTCTTGAGCAAGTTTAAAGCCGCTGCGATCTTTATCGATTACTGCTTCAACACCCTCAACCGTTCCGCTTTCTGCTGTTACAACCGGAATTCCACCGCCGCCACAAGCTACAACTACATTACCCGCTTCTGCAAGTGTTTTAATTGTTTGTGCTTCATGGATTTTAAGTGGTTCTGGAGAAGGTACAACACGGCGATAGCCACGGCCTGAATCTTCTACCATTTTCCAGCCTTTTTCAGCTGCAAGCTGTTTTGATTCTTCTTCTGAATAGAAGGCACCAATTGGTTTAGAAGGATTTTGGAAATCCGTATCATCACGTGAAACTTCAACACGTGTTAACAAGTTAGTTACTGGTGCATCAATGCCTAGTGCTTGGAATTCATTTACTAAACATTGAACCATCATATAACCGATAAAACCTTGGGATTGACCACTTAATGCGTCTAATGGAAGTTGAGGAACAACATCTGCAGCTACTTCATTTTGACGAAGGATATTTCCAACTTGTGGACCATTACCATGTGTAATAACTAGCTTATAGCCATCTTTAATTAATTTCGCTAAAAATTTAGCACTTGTACGAACATTGTTCATCTGGTTCTCAAACGTACCTTCTTGACCAGCTTGTAAAATTGCATTCCCACCTATTGCAGCAACTATTGTTTTACTCATCTATAAACCCTCCAACTAAAAATCATAACGGCATCGTTCATTAATGGCAGGATAGGATGGTATGCCTGCATACAGTACATACCATCCATCCACACATCTATCCTGTTGCCATTTTATATTATTTATAAGAAATTAAACTTCTACGCCGTATTTTTCAGCAAGTGCTTCTAAAGCTTTTTCGAAACATCCAAGTGGTACACGTACAGTACCAGCACCAATTTGTCCTGTTCCTGCTACTTTATGAGCAATACCAGTGTTGATTACTGGAGTAATTCCAGTTTCAACTACTTTACGGATATCGATACCTAAACAAGCACCTTGGAAATCCCAAGTAGGAATTTGCAAGTTATTGTTGTTAGCAATACAGATTTCACGCATTTCATCACTTGTGTTAACAGCGTCATTGAATCCGCCAGTACCTACGAAGCGAACAACACCTGGTGCAGCAACCATTGCCATACCACCAACACCGTAAGCTTCAGTGATTGCACTATCTCCCATGTCTGGAGTTGCATCTTCAGAGCTGTAGCCACTGAAATACAAACCATCTGGAGTATTAACTGGGGCAGTAAACCATTGATCACCTAGTCCACTAACTTTGATTCCGAACTGGTCACCATTACGAGCAAGCGCAGTAACGATACTTCCTTCTGTTTCAGTAGCAGCAGTATCCATTACAGATTTAGCTGTTGCCATCATAATGTTCAAGAAGAACTGGTCATTATCTGCTAGGAATTTTGTAACTTCCTGTAATTCTTTTTCTGAGATACCAGAAGTGATTAAGTATGGAACGATTTGTCTTAAGAATAATGCAGATGCCGCAATATTTCTTTGGTGGAATTCGTCACCCATTGTAATTGCTTTTGCAACAAGTACGTTGACGTTCATTCCGCCATCGATTTGTTTTAATGATTTAGAAAGAGCAGGTCCTAATACATCTTTCATCCAGTTTAAGCGATTGATTACTTCTTCGTTGTACGCACCGAAACGCAGTACCGCACCAATACCTTCGTTTAGGTTACAGTAAGCACGTTTTTCACTTGCTTTGTTTTCTACAACAACAACTGGCATGTTTGCAGAAGTGATTCCGCCCATTGGTCCTACAGCACTTACAGAGTGAGCAGAAATGAATGTAACTTCTCCGTTTTCAAGCATTTTTTGAGCTTCTTCTTCTGTTGCAGCCCATCCTTCAAATAATGCTGCACCGATACAAGAACCTTGCATTGGGTGAGGCATTTTTTCCCAAACTGTTGGAGGTCCTGAGTGTAAAAGAGCCTTTCCGTTTAATTCAGAGATAACACTTTTTGCCGGAACAACATCAAGTAAGAATGGTTCTGATGCTGTAATATGTTGAATAACCGCCTGATTTGCTTCATCAATTGTTTTATATTGCATGATAATCCTCCTAATCTTATAACTTGCTTAGTTTTTCCAAAATTGCAGCTAAACGCTTATCTCCACCTGCGATAGGTGCCCATTGGTATTGAACCACTTGACCGCCATTCTCTTGAACGGTATCAGCGAATCCAGTTAGACCAACGTTGATTACTCTTGGTTTATCTGAAATCAGTTCAGAAGCTTTTGTAAGATCTGCAGCTTCTGCTTTTTCTGCTTTTGTTTCTGCTGCCTCTTCTCCTTCAAGAGAATCAATAATTGCAGCAGCAAGTTTTGTTGCTTGTGCATTGCTTTCGGTAACAATAACACCTGCAGCTTCTAATTTATCTACTTGATCCTGGTATACTTGAGGATCTTGTGCTGTACCTGTTACAGATGCAATTGCGATAAATGCTCTTCCTTGTTCAGCTGCTTCTTTTTTACCCTTTTCGATAACTGGTGCGAATACGCCAGCCATATCATCATGAGCTCCATATCCAATAACGTTATCTAATAGAAGTACTGCTGTTTTAGGGTTTGCAATAGCTTCTTTCACTTTTTCCACACGGAAAGTAGGGTCAATCATTGGATGCGCGCGACCTTGTGTATAAGCGTCATCACCTAGGTCGATTACTTCGTGTTCACCGTGTTGTAGCATCATCCCTTCAGGATGTGCTGCATCTGGATCAAGATTGAATGCATCTTCCAGAATCATTGCTGCTTCAAGTGCTAATGTACCACCACAATAATAACCTTTAATGAAGCGCTGATCTTTGTTTTCTTTGATTTTCTTCAAATCTTCGTTATCTGCTAGGATACTATCAGCAGAAGTGTTGCTTGTTTGAGCTAATTCTAAAGCTTTTAGCGCTGTATCTTCTAAAGTCCATGCATAATGTACATTATCGTGTTGCTCTTTTGGCTTATCACCCATAAAGATGGAAACAACTGGCTTAGATAATGTCTTGAATACTTCAACAACCTTTTCACGCACTTCTGGTGCAGGTGGCTTAGAAATATAAACAATTACATCTGTTTCAGGATCTGCATCCAATACACGCAATCCTTGAATTGTTGTTAACGCACCGATTTCTAATGCTAAGTCACGTCCACCAGTACCGATAGCATGTGACACACCGCCGCCGTTTCTTCCGATGATTGTGGTTACTTCCTGAATACCAGTACCTGAAGCACCTACAACACCAATATTTCCTTTTTCAATTACGTTTGCAAAAGCAATTGGCACTCCACTTAGGATACCAGTACCACAGTCAGGTCCCATTACCATTAGTCCTTTTTCCGCAGCTCTTTGCTTTAATTGTAATTCATCTTCGATACTTACATTATCACTGAACAGGAATACGTTCAGGTCACGGTCAAGGGCTTTATTCGCTTCAGCTGCAGCGTGTTCACCTGCAATTGAAATAAGAGCTAAATCAGCACTTGGCAATTTGTTTTCTGCCATTTCCCATGTACGAACTGTAGAATATGCAGTTGCTTCAGATGCTGCAGATTGGTTGTTTAAGAAATCCTCTAATTCCTCAATAACACGATCAACATCTTCTGTTTCAGCAACAACACAAAGATCGTTCGGGCTTGCAGCTTCTAGCTCATCAGTATATAAACCTGACCCCTTCATAATATCTTTGTTAGATGGTGTTCCCATCATAACTGAAATTCGCTCAACACCATCCATAGCGGATAAGTGATTCGTTAATAACATCAGGCTAACTGAGTCCTGATATAAATTCTTCTTAATCACAGTATGAAGCATGTTTCTCACTCCCAGACCAATATTTATTGTAAAACTTCGAAGCATGTTTCACTCCTTTTATCCCAGAAATGAAAAGTCTTCTTTATATCAATTTCATACAGAGTATGTAAAGGCTTGTGCGCGCTTTCACGAGCCAACGCATCCTAAAAGCCTTTGATTTATATCAGGTACCTTTCCAACCTCATATTGGTTCTAATCAAAAATCAAATTGTTTATATTAAAGCACGCGTTCAAAAAAGGGGGAAATCGATGTGTCATTTTCACCGGACTTTTGAACAAGCTCTTAAAGACATAAACAGCTTTGTCTTTTAAATCAATTATATAAAACCATCTCAGTTGAAATGATTCTCTGTATGTCCTTGCGTTAACGCGTAAGTGGATTATTATTATTGGCAAACTTATTAAATCCCATGTTCCTTTATTAAAAAAACTGAAAACTTATCCTTGTTCACACCAAATTACCAATTACGCATTTGTTTTGTCTTCCCTAACAGCGCAATTAGTAAATACCTCATGGTACCTATCAGATATACCACTTACCAACAATCATTATATCCGAGTACCCTTGAAAAGTAATTAGTTACTTTTGATAAAATACGCTTCGGTTTTTGTATATAGTAAACAAGATTAATAACATGAGGTTTTCCGTTGTTATTTTGTACCAAAACAGCAGTATCATACATTGCTTCTCACTAGACGAAAAGTAAAATTATCGATAAACTAATGAAGGCTTTTGCTAAACCGCAGAAGCTGCAACTTCAAAAAAAGTGAGTGATTCATAAGATGACTTCAACATTTGTGTACAAAAATGTCGGAAACTGTGAAATCAAAGGTGACTTTTATCCAACAGAAGCAGCAAACGCACCACTGCTTGTTTATATCCATGGTGGCGGGCTGATTTGGGGAAGCCGTGATGAACTTTCCGAAGAACAAATTAACCTTTATACCAATGCTGGTTTTAATATTTGTTCCATTGATTACCGTTTAGCTCCGGAATCAAAATTGCCAGATATCACAAGCGATATTCAGGATGCACTCAAGTGGCTAAAAAACGAAGGTGTAAGCACGTATAACTTCGATCCAGAAAAAATCGGCGTAATCGGCAGCTCTGGCGGTGGATACCTTGCATTACTTACAGGTATATTCGGCGTAAAACCAAAAGCGATTGTGTCCTTCTATGGTTACGGAAATATTTTAGGTGACTGGTATACGAAACCAAGTCCTTATTTTACAAAAATGGCTAAAGTGCCAGAAGCTTTGCCAAAAATGCTTATTCAGCCAAACATTTTGTCAGAGGCACCAATTGAAAAACGTTATGGCATCTACTTGTATTGCAGACAGCAAGGTGTATGGAATGATTATGTGATTGGAAAAAATCAACCCAAAGCTGAATTGATCAAATACTGCCCTATTGAGAATATCCAATCCGATTACCCGGCAACATTGTTATTGCACGGCGATAAAGATGATGATGTTCCACATGAAGAATCCGTTAATATGAGCAGAGCTTTGGAAGAAGCCGGAATCACTAATAAACTTATTACCATCCCTAACGGAAAACATCAGTTTGACAAAGAAATGCATGATCCAAATGTCAAGGACGCATTTAATCAAGTCATTCAATTTTTGAAAGAAAACTTAGATGTAAAGTAAGCCTGGACAGTCATTTAGATGTTTGCACAAAACAAGAAAAAGCATGTGAAATCATAAAGATTTTCACATGCTTTTTTATGGTATAGGAAACTATAAAATTTGAATGCTGAGGGTAACTTAGATACCGGAGGAGCCACGTCCAGCTCCAGCGCTAAAGCCGCAGCGAGACTTCCCTCACCTCCGTAGGATAAAGAAGACTTGCCGATTGTCAAGACATGAGGCTTAGTCGCACTTATACCCTTGTGGTGAAATCGGGCATCGACTCTGGGGAAAAGGATGGCCGATTAAAATCAGGCTGCGCCTAACATCGGCATACCCCTAAAGGGGCATGTTTCCTTTTAGATGAACTTGACTTTTCGCCCATAAAGGCGAAAGTCATAGTTCATCTTATACTCTGGAGTGAATCTCCTTCGTAAGAATGTTCGACGAGCCGAACCACCCCACAGTACGGGGCGCAGTCCATACGTCGCAAACCGGGCGCTTCCGCTTTTGTTATTAACTCGCGGATCGCTTTGCAACCATTTCAATTTCTACTTCTGCTCCGAGTGGAAGTGCGAGTACCGCAACACAGGTTCTTGCCGGATACGGGGCTGCAAATTGCTTTTCATACACAGCATTCATTTCCGCAAAGTTATTCATATCTGTCAAATAGACATTCACTTTCACGACATCATCTGAAGTAAGATTTGCTTCTTTCATTACTTCAAATAAGTTATCAAAGCATTGTTGCGTTTGTGCAGCAATATCTCCTGTCATATCCTTAGCCGTTGGTGAATTTTTTGCAGTCTGTCCAGAGAAATAAATATATTCTCCCGCATCAACCGCATGTGAATAAGGCCCTGAAGGCTCTGTGCCATTTGCATCATATACTTTTCTTGTCATATGGATTCTCCTTTTTCAAAATCTACTATCCAATATAGCATCTTTTTGAAAAATTACTATGAATCTACATTCCAAGCACCGTGGAAATGATCCAGGCTGATCCGTAGAATACCATAAACTGGACACCAACCCCGACACCAAGAAAACGATTCAGCATGCCGCCAACCATTGCCATCGCGAACGTAACAACGATTCCAACTAACCCACCTTCATAAAATGCCAGCAAACAAACAATTCCAATAAACATCCCGATGATCGCTTCCTGATTAATTCGTTTTAAAACAAATACAGTAGCTTTACGAGCAAAGTTCATGGAAAACGGATAGGCAATCACAGCTGCAATCACTAACCCAATCAATCCATAGATCAGAAAATCAATTGGATCCATCATCGAATGTAAATTATTTACCGGATCCGCTGTGAAAACGGGCGGTGCATTAAATAAGGCTTGTGCAGGACCGATTGCTACAGGACTTAATGGAATTCCAAATGCTACTAAAGGAATGATTGTCTCTGCAACATAGGTAGATTCTGTTACCCCATTCATTGTAGATAAGCTAGTAGTTGCCTTTTTATATTGTCCTTTAATGCGGGAACCGACTAGTTCCCCCATCAATGACGTCATTCCAACAGGACTGAGCGCAAAGGTTAACGAGGAAAGAAAAGAAGTCCCTCCTACTGCCGCTGATTGCTTTTTCGTTAACACCTTAAATGGATTCGGAAAATACCCAGACCATGATTTCTGCTCAGGTGCAAGCTTATATTCATTTGGTTTGGTGCGTTTAATCATCGAGCGGGCACTATCTGACGTGGCAAGCAGAATATCCGTTAACATCGGTCCAATTGCTATACCAAGAAAGAAGCTAATGGAAAGACCGTTCCCCAATATCGTTGTACTCACTAAATTTAACCCTTGGATTACTAAGGCCAAAGGGAGAATAAGCAAAATACTCACCCATCGTCCTTTGGAAAAGTAACCTATTAATACAGCGGCACCTGTAAAAATAATTCCTGCATTTTCCTGGAAGAAGGTTCCAAACTGACTTAAAAACATCGCAAACAAAAGGGATACAGGAAGTGCAATGAAAGCACCAATAATTCCCCCGGAAATCATTTTTCTTAGTGCAATGTGCGGCAACCCAATTCTGCGCATAAAGTTCGCATGCTCAAGCATCGGAGCTGCAGTTGTATCACCAGGAACTCCCATTAAAGCTGTTGGAATAGCGTGTGTTAAATGCTTGGCCAAAACAGCCGACATAAAGAACGCGAAAACTGCTTCAGGTGGTGCTCCTAACAAGACAACAATTAAAGTAGTTGGGACTAAAATTGCTGTTTCATCTGAACCAGAAATCAAACCAATTAATGTAAATATTACTCCAGCCAAGATTGCCAAGAGAATGGCGATTACCAATACACTCATTTCCGCCTATCCTCCTCATCCTGAATAAACATGTCATAGATTCCCTGTTCCTTCATTTCCTTTTTCAAAACAGGGTCATTCATTATAGATTCCCGTTCCTCTTCTATATCGAATTGCATTTTTTTATAAACTTCTGTTAACTCATCATTTGTACTCGGAATTTCGTTCAATGTTCGTTTCGGCTTAAATAGTAATGTATTTATTACTAAAGCAAACAAACTTCCTGCAATTCCAAGCAGCAAGGAATATGATTGCACCATTTCTTCTGGGGCAATCTTCGGAAAGATACCTTTTCCAATAAAAAAACCTGCTAAACTTAACGTAATACTCATTCCAATGGTACTTATTAAATGTTTTCCATAAACAGTATCCCCAATAATTTCCACATAGGAAATTATTCTTTCATCCTTTTCTTTACCTGCGGACATTTTAACACTTACCTCCTCATGATTTCACTAAACAAAACAGCCTTCTATCTATACGAAAAACAAGGGCTTGTAAATTTCAGTAATCATTATACTATAACAAACGCAAGGAGGCTTCTTTTTTTCCTTCATTCAACAAAGTTTCTTTTGTGTAAACTTTGTTGAATCTTCTTCTAGAGTTACAAACCGTAAAAGCGACATGTATTTTCATAAATTTTCTGATAGACTTGATCCAGCGGTATGTGCTTTAATGCTGCAATAACCGCAATCGACTGATGCAGCATTTTGGGATGTGTTCGGTGACCTTCGAATTCCTTTTCAAATGACCACGGTCCGTCCGTTTCTACCATTAATTGTCCGATTGGGTATATCTTTACTAGCTGTTGAATCTTCTTTTTATATACAACATCCGGAGTGACGGAAATGTAGCAGTTATTCTGTTTCATCCGTTCAATCGTGCGCTGATCTCCTTTAAACCAATGAAAGTGCGCTTGTTTAACATTGTATTTTTCCAGCAAGCTGCATACTATTGGTGCATCTTCATAAACTGCATGGAGTACAATTGGCTTGTTTAAAATTACCGCTTGCTGAATAAATTGCTCCAGTACTTCAATGTAGCCTTGAAGATTAATCTCCGGATGTTTCTTTCTTAAATAATATGGCAGGCCTACTTCACCAACCGCAATCATGTACTGCTGATTCTTTTCAATAAAATCCAGCAGATCTCTCACTTCATTATCCGTTGGAAGCCTTTGTTCCGGATGATAGCCAAAGGCCGCTCGGATCCTTGGATCTTCTTTAACTAACATTAAGTTTCGTTTTGCTGATTGAAGATGATTGGATACCGAGATAATAGCTTCTATGTTATGTACATGAAAATCCAGCAGCATCTCTATTTGCTCTGTTTTACCGTACATATCAAAGTGGATATGAGAGTCAATAAGCTTTCGCATTAATATCGCTCCATTTTTAGTTTTATATTTTGCATTTATACTGTTCTAACAAATTATTACATAGTCAATAATTATAAGTCTCTTGTGATTACATATATTAAATATGCCATATGCTGAATCGCCCTTCAAGATAGTATGATAGTCACACCAGCTTCAAATCTAAAGGCAGATGTATAAGTTGGGGATAAAATCAGTGGTACACATAAGCAACTTTATACTGTATTTAAAATGGGTGCCTTAAAAGCAAGGCACCCATTTTTATCCCACTATTAATTAAATACCATTCCACCATCTGTAAGAATACTTTGTCCTGTAATATAATCAGAGTCAGATGATGCCAGGAACGATACTAAATTTGCTACATCCTCTGGTGTTTGAGTACGTCCAAGGGCGATCCCCTCAGCGAATTTTTCAAATGCTTCTCCTTTTTTGGTACCCATATATTGCATCATCTCGACATCTATTCGTTCCCACATCGTAGTACCTACAATTCCTGGGCAATAAGCATTAACTGTAATTTTATCTGGCGCCAATTCTTTTGCAGCTGCCTGTGTCAAGCCCTTAACAGCAAACTTTGATGCCGAATATACACCTAGCATTTCAAAGCCCTGATGACCTGCGATGCTGCAAGCGTTAATAATCTTCCCACCAGTGCCTTGCTTTTTCATTTGATTTGCTGCTGCTTGGATACCATAAATAACACCTTTCACATTAATATCAAACACAGGGTCTACATCATTTGGTTCTACAGCTGTTAAAGGTGCTACTTGTTCTATACCTGCATTATTAATGAAAACATCGATACTTCCAAAAGTATCTACCGCTTTTTGGACGAGTTTAACTTGATCATCCAATTTTGTTACATTTCCTACATAAGACGCTATTTCTACGTTTTTTTCCTCGAACTCTTTCACTGTTTCATTCAAAACCTCTTCATTAATATCGCTTAAAACAATAGCAAAACCATCCTTTGCTAATCGTTCCGCTAACCCTTTGCCAATACCTTGTCCAGACCCTGTAATTACCGCTACCTTTTGATTGCTCATGTCATTTCCTCCTAATTATAAAAATGTGTCAACACAAGTTAATGCTTCTGTTGACGTAGTTTACACACCATATTTATTTTGCGGAATCTAACGGCAATTATCCTTTTTAGCATTAGTAATTATTAGTAAACTTGGCATTCAGCAAAGGGATTTTTAGAAGCCCTTATACTTAAAAGTACAAGCCTTTAGCCGAATATCTTTGTTGCCTTTATACAAAACAGAAAAATTTTATGCTTTTCAATCTGCCAAAAAATAAAAACCATCTCATATATGTAAGCGTACAAATGAGATGGTTTTCCAATTCAAGCCTCTTCTATTATTTTTTTACTGGCGTACAAACAGCGTACAAGCCTTCAGTTGAGTCAGACAAATTTACTTCAATAACTTTGTAACCACTATCAACTGACTCCTTGCTGTTTAACTGGATGTTTAAGCTTTTTTCCATCATTCTTCTTCCTTTCCTGCAAATTCTCACACCGAGATTAATATATGCAGGGGGTTCAAATGCGTGCATACTTTACTGGAATAAATTCTGCTCATCCTTTTGCATTTATGTGCCACAATAGGTTCGATAAGGAATCGATGTTTTCACAGGTGGCGCAGCAAATTTAGATTGCTCGTCCGTATGGGCATAAGGATCGGAAAGTATATGCAGCAATCGCTCCATCACATGATAATCTCCATCCTCAACTGCGGCAGACAATGCAGCCTCCACTTGATGATTCCGGGGAATTACAGCAGGGTTACTATCTCGCATTAATTGACGGGACGAAGCTTCTGCCTCTTCCTGTCTAGCCAGCCTTTCCTGCCACAACTGATACCATTCCTTAAATTCTGGAGAGCTGCCCAGTTCAAAATTCTCCTGCCAATTAAAGGTTAACGCCAAAAATGTATTCGTATAGTCTGCTTGGTGCTTCTGCATCATACGGAGAAGAGTTTCAACAAGTGCAATGTCCTTTTTCTCCTCATTAAAAATACCCAGTTTGGCTCGCATTCCTTTCATCCAATGAAAACGAAACATTTCAGAGAATGCCGATATTGCTTCCTGAGCAAGTTCCAAGGCCTGCTCCTCATTTTCGTGCAGCAATGGCAATAAACTTTCAGCAAAACGTGCGAGATTCCAGCCAGCTATATGCGGCTGATTCCCATAAGCATAGCGCCCATCAATGTCGATAGAGCTGAATACGGTGTTCTGATGATACGTGTCCATAAATGCACATGGGCCGTAATCAATCGTCTCGCCACTGATCGTCATATTGTCCGTGTTCATTACACCATGGATAAAGCCAGCTTGCTGCCATTTAGCTACAAGTGCTGCTTGACGCTCCATTACCTTTTGGAGCAGATATAGATAGCGATTCTCTCCATAATCGCCGTCAGAAAAATGTCTTTCTAAAGTATAATCAGCTAATGCGCGAAGATCTTCAGTAGAGCCCCAATTCGCAGCATACTGAAATGTGCCAACACGAAGATGACTATCGGCAGCACGGGTTAAAATTGCGCCAGGCAGCTCATTTTCACGAATAATAGATTCCCCGGTTGTTACAACCGCCAGGCTGCGGGAAGTGGGAATACCCAGTCCGTGCATCGCTTCACTAATGATATACTCTCTTAACATTGGACCAAGCGCGGCACGTCCGTCTCCTCCCCGAGAGTATGGTGTCCTTCCCGCCCCTTTCAGCTGGATATCAAAACGTTCATTCTCTGGAGTTATTTGTTCTCCCAATAATACCGCTCTGCCATCGCCAAGCATCGTAAAATGTCCAAATTGATGTCCAGCATAGCTTTGCGCAATCGGAATAGATCCCTCAGGAATTCGATTGCCCGCCAACAGTTCAACACCAGTTTCATTTATTAAATCCTCAGCATGCAATCCAAGTGAGACCCCTAACTTTTTATTAAAAATAACTAATCCTGGCGACTGTACTGGAGTTGGATTCGTTTTTTTATAAAGGAAATCCGGTAAGCGCATATAGCTATTTTCTAAATTCCACCCAGCATCATTTCCACTCTTTTTTCCCATGGTAGATCCCTTCCCTTCGTACAAAATTTCCCTTTTTAGCGTTTACGTTCTGCCATTTAATTATCCGTTCACCGGGAATTCTTAATCTATCAAAATTAGTGTTCATTCGCTAAAACTTCTAACTGTTTGCACTGAGAATACGACAGTCATCTAAACAACAATACGATAGTATAGAATATACGAATCTACTATTTTACAAAATTAATAGTAGGATTACATTTATTCTAAATGATGTCATTCAATCGTTGCAAATAAACAGAAGATCAATTCCGTCCAATAACAAACTGAATACAGCTTATCGGCAAAGATGAAAAGGAGAGAGTAATATGACAACTGATAACTTCCAGCAAAGCTACAGTTTAACTGAGATAGCAAAACAGCTCGGCAGGCCGCGTACAACCGTTCAAGAATGGCGCAATCAGTTTAAAAAATACCTTCCGACAGTTCAAGGTACCAAAGGACGAACGACGAGATATGAAGCCAGTGCCCTCAAGCTTTTCCAAATAATTGCCCGTTTGAAAGAAGCAAACGAACCAGTCAGCATAATCGAACAAACTTTAAAGAAAAAAAACAATGCGCCCCATACAGATAATGAAGGTACAAATGCAGCATTGCCTGCTGTTCAGCCACAAGTTTATGAAGGGTTAAAACAATTAGCGGTTGCATTAGATGAACAACGGCAGATTAACAAAACAATTATGAAGGAATTGCAGGAATTGCGGCAGCAGCATACCACATACCATCTTGAGCTGATGGAGCTATTAGATCGACAAAACAATGTAGAGGAAAACATCCGCACCCGAGACTTTCGGCTGCTGGAAACGATGCGAGATATGCAGGATAAGAAACAAAAGGAGAAACAGCGTGGAGGGATATTTTCTCTTGTGTTTAATCGGTAACTACAAAAGCATTCACCGAATTTCACACCCTCATCATATCGCTCGTCAGCCTTTACCTCTTACAGCCATCCAGGGGAACAGTCCCCCTCGGGTGGCTTATTTCTGCTTCTATTTAGGGGCTTCATGTGTAAATCCATTATTTCCCTTTAGCAATTTTGCACAAAATCCAGCACTTCAAATAGTGCAGTATGATTAATGATATATAATCTAATTTTTAGTACAATATTAGAATCGTTAATTAATTTAAACAATAACTTAACATTTTATGCAACCTCTCACTAGCTAGTCTAGTTAACATATCCAGCAAATTTATAAAAACTGAATTTTTTATAAATTAATCGCTAAAAAGGAGAAATTCAACTATGTACACAGAACTAAACACACCAGCTAGAACGATTATGACTCCAGGGCCAGTAGAAGCTGAGCCGCGTGTGCTTCGTGCGATGGCTACACCAATTCTTGGCCAGTTTGATCCAGCATTTACCGAAATTATGGATCGCGTAATGAAAATGCTGCGAGAGCTTTTTCAGACAGAAAACAAATGGGCTTTCCCGATTGATGGTACTTCAAGATCAGGTGCCGAAGCATTACTTTGCAGTATTATTGAACCGGGAGATAAAGTCTTTATTCCGATATATGGAAGATTTGGATATTTATTAAATGAGATTTGTGAACGATACGGTGCAGAGGTTTACACAATGGAATGTGAATGGGGGGAAGTTTTTGACCCAGAGGAAGTAATTACGGAAATGAAAAGAATAAACCCGAAAGTTACAGCAATTGTCCATGGTGAAACATCAACTGGTCAAATGCAGCCCTTAGAGGAAATCGGAAAAGCTTGCAGAGAACAAGATATCTTATTTGTAGTGGATGCTGTAGCTTCCATCGGCGGCACTCCTGTAAAAGTGGATGAATGGTATATTGATGGCATTGTTGGCGGTACACAAAAATGCTTGTCTGTTCCATCTGGAATGGCACCAATTACGTATAATGATAGAATTGAAAAAGTAATTCAAGCAAGAAAGAAAGTAGAAAAAGGGATTGAAACAGAAAATGACCGCCAAAATCTCGGTAACAATCCATTTATTAAAAGTAATTATTTTGATGTGAGTATGCTGCAGGATTATTGGGGTCCAAGACGCTTAAATCATCATACAGAAGCAACTTCCATGATTTACGCACTTCATGAAGGTCTTCGTATTGTGCTTGAAGAAGGTTTGGATGAACGGTTTGCTCGTCATAAACATCACGAAGAGGCTTTAGTAGCTGGTATCGAAGCAATGGGGCTAGAGTTGTTTGGTAATCAAGACTCTAAACTGCCAGTAGTTACCTGTATAACAATACCAGACGGAATTGATGGAGAATCCGTTCGAAAAATGCTGCTCGATGAATTTACAATCGAAATCGCAAGTTCCTTTGGTCCTCTGCAAGGGAAAATCTGGCGAATTGGTACAATGGGCTATAGCTGTCGTAAAGAAAATGTGTTGTTTGCACTAGCTGGTTTAGAAGCAGTACTCATTCGACATGGTGCCCCTATTCAGGTTGGTAAAGCGTTGCAGGCAGCAATGGATGTTTATACTAAATAGTGATTGAAATATAGAATAAAGGCGAAACGCTGTGACGTTTCGTCTTTATTTATTCCCAGGCATTCAAATAGTCTCAGTTTCTATACACAAAACAAAAGCATCGCACAAAGGCGATGCTTTTCAATATTCATTAATAGTGAAGTGGTCCCCCAGGGCCAAGTGGGAGTCCAAACAAGAACCATATAATTAGCATGATTGTCCAGCCAATTAAGAAGAACATAGAGTATGGTACCATAACCGATACTAATGTCCCAATTCCCATTTTCTTATCATATTTCTGAGCAAATGCAATAATTATTGCAAAGTACGTCATTAACGGTGAAATAATGTTTGTAGACGAATCTGCAATCCGGTATGCCATTTGTGTCAGTTCTGGGGAATAGCCCATCTGCATCATAATTGGAACAAAGATTGGAGCCATCATTGCCCATTTTGCAGTGGCACTTCCAATAAATATGTTTATGACCGCTGTGATGAGAATAAATATAACAATTAATGGTATTCCAGTTAGGTTAACACTATCCAAAAATTCTGCGCCGTATACTCCGAGAACTAGTCCCATATTTGACTCATTAAAGAATGCAACAAATTGACCAGCAGTAAATGCCAGCACAATAAACATTCCCATCGATGCCATCGTGTCAGACATTTGTGCTGCAACATCTTTATCGTTTCGGATTGATTTCGTAATAACGCCATAAACAAGTCCAGGGACAAAAAATAAAATTGCGATAATTGGAACTAATGAACTCATGAATGGAGATTGTATAATTTGTGCCATCCAATCCCCTTCTGTGCCACGCATTGGGGCATTTTGCGGCAATACGAGCAGTGATGCCAGCACTAAAGCAACTACAACTGCAACACCTGACCAGATTAGTCCTTTTTTCTCAATGGACTGAAGCCCGTCCAATTTCTCCTTCTGATCTCCATTATATGCTCCAAGTCGAGGCTCAACAACTCGCTCTGTTACCCAAGCTCCGATAAACGTCAACACAAATACAGATGCTGCAATGAAAAACCAATTCATTGCAATATTCATCGTTTCTGCATACGCCGGGTCAATTATTGCTGCTCCTGCAATCGTCAACTCACCAAGCAGTACGTCCGTACCTGATAATAATAAATTCGCACTAAATCCACCTGAAACACCAGCAAATGCTGCTGCAAGTCCAGCCAGCGGGTGTCTGCCAAGTGCCGCAAAAATCATAGCACCAAGCGGCGGCAGTACCACATATCCAGCATCAGATGCTACACTTGACATAATACCAGCAAAAACTAGCCCAAGCGTAATAAACCGCTTTGGTACGGATAATACAAATCCCCGTAATAGCGCACTTATCAAGCCTGTCCGTTCTGCAACACCAATGCCAAGCATCGTTACGAGCACAACACCAAGTGGAGCAAAACCAATAAAGTTATCTGTCATACTCGAAAATATATATTGGATACCTTCCGCATTTAGTAAATTCTTGATTTCAACTGTTGTCCCTTCCTCCCCAGGATGCTCTACACTAATTCCTAATGGTTGGAAGACTGCTGATAATAGTAATACAATCAGAGCTAAGATAGCAAATAATGTTACTGGGTGCGGAAGTTTGTTCCCAGTTGCTTCCACCCGGTCCAAGAAACGCTGAAATAACCCCTTCTTTCCTTTTGCCATATAATAATCCTCCTATTAAATTAAATGAATAATTTTCTGAAAAATGTAACCAAATTTAGTCACGACATCCATTATACATACTTATAGACTTAATTTAAACAGCCCCAAAAATAGTAGTAATAATTGCTTTTTTCCCAATTGGTCAATTTTATAAGGTAATTGAATATTACTTTACTCCAAATAATCTAAAAAGACATGAATCCGATACAATATCGGATTCATGTCCTTAAAGCTTCCTGGAAAAATATATATCACCTTTTTATTAACATTTCATTTTTATATCTCGCTTTTTTTTGCAGCGTTATTATCCAAATACACTATCCAGTTTGTTTGAATTCCAAAACTTGAATTAAACATCTATAATCGCTCTATCCTCAAAAGCCCGAGCATCTAGTATTTTTTTTAATGAATAGAATAAGATTATATTTTCGCTTTTACATCAATTATTCGATCTGCATGTGTATAGACATTCATTTTATTTCCCCTTGCAAAGCCAATGACCGTAATTCCCAGATCATCTGCCAGCTGTAATCCTAAATCTGTCGGTGCTGATTTCGAAAGGAGGATGCCAACACCGATTTTGGAAATTTTCAGCAGTACTTCCGATGAAATCCGGCCACTAAAGACGATCAGTTTGTCTGCCACTCTTATTTTTTCATCGATGATATGTCCGTATATTTTATCCAATGCATTATGCCGTCCGATATCTGTTCTTATCGTAAGGATGTCATCGCAAGTAGCAAGTGCCGCATTATGAACCCCGCCTGTACGAATAAATTGCTCTGAATTTGTTTGCAGTTCTTTCATTAAATGAAAACATTGATCCACCGTTATCGAAAGCTTGCTTGTTACCGTTTTAGCAGTTTTTACATCACTTTTAAAATAAAACTGACGGCTTTTCCCGCAGCAAGAACCGATAAAACGTTTCGAGTGGTCAATTTGAGAAGGATCTATCTGTTTATACAGATCCACATAAGCAAATCCGAGTTTCTCGTCTATTGAAATTCGTTTTATTTCATCCTTAAATCGAATGACCCCTTCTGAGGCAAGAAAGCCGATGACCAGATCCTTATGATTAGACGGTGAACATACAATTGTTGCAAATTCACTTCCATTTATCATAATCGTAAGCGGTGCTTCGACTGCAACCTCTTCATGTAAAATGGACTGGGAATGTCCATTAAATCGGATTATTTCCCAGCCATCCTCTTTCACATCTTTCATCTTAGTCCCCCTAGCTAATGTCTACTTCAAGCTCTTCCACTCGTCTTTCCACATATTTCGTATCTTTTTGTGCAAAATAGGTTTCCGACTTTTCAACAATTACGGCAGCATTATATTCAGGGATACCTGCAAATTCTTCATAAACTCCCTTTGGAATAAGCATATTTCCTTCCGGCCAGTGCGCTTCGATATTTCCTCGTTTTACTGCTACAAATTTTGCACGGCCATGGAATGTTCCATACTGATTGTAAACAACAATTGGCTCTCCCTCTTTAATTCCAAGTTCTGTCCCATCTGATTCATTCATTAATACATCGTATCGGTCTGCATCATTAAATGGATCCTTTTCACTATAAATCATAGAATTAAATTGCTTCCCACGGCGTGTCGTAACATAAAAGTGTCCTTCAGGCTTGCGCAGCTCTGGCAGTTCTACCGTAATCAGATTTCCTTTTCCATCTGGTGTCGGGCATATCCCACCTTCACAAAGCCATGCTCCACCCCACTGGAATACATCTCCCCGATTTTCCAAATGCTGAATCCCATCATAATTTGGTGCAGCCTTGGCTATTTCTGTCCGTATTTCATCAGCCGCTTTAAAATCAATTAAATGCTGTTGATCCGACTTTACCCTTTTAGCAAGGTCAACATATATTTCCCATTCCATCCGAGCTTCTTCAATACGAGGACCTTTGATTTCTGGTGAAAAATATACCATTCGTTCTGTGGAAGTCGAGGTTCCGCCACCAGGCTGCTCATACCTTGTCATTGCAGGCAGAACAATCACTGCTTCCTTTGCATCAACAAATGTGGATGTATTAAAAATAATATCCTGATGCACACGAATATCGATACTTTCCAAACATTTCTTGACAAAGTCTGGATCTGGCATCGTTTCTAAGAAATTCCCCCCTGATAAATAGTAAAGATCCAGCTTGCGCTCATGATCCTCTGGTAAAAGGGCATTTTCAAGTGATACTCCTACAATATCCCCTTGCCATTCCGGAATATCGAATCCCCAAATACTTTCTACGCGCTCTCTATTTTCCTCATCCATCCCTCCGCCGGGCAATACGAATGGATCTGCTCCCATTTCTCCGGACCCCTGCACCCCGGAGTGACCACGGATTGGCATAAGTCCACAATGCTCTCTCCCTAAAAACCCTCTAAGCAGTGCCAGATTTGCAACTTGGGAAATATTATCTGTTCCGAATCGATGCTGCGTCAGTCCCATTGACCAGACAAAAACAGCTGATTTGGATTTCGCAAGCAGTTCCGCTAATTCAATCATGCGATGTTTTTCAATACCTGATGATTTAACGAGTTGATCCCATTCATAAGCAGTGGCTTTTTCTCGTAATTCCTCAAGACCATTTACATGTTTTGATACAAACTCATGATCGATCGCTGAGCCAAATTCCAGCTCTTCCATTTCAAACCAGTGCTTCATAATGCCATGCATAAAGGCGATGTCACCACCAATATTCACTTGGTAAACATCATCCGCTATTTTTGTTCCGAATAGTGCCGACTCAGCAATGGAAGGCACCCAATAATTATCCATTGCCGGCTCATGGTATGGATTAATAATAATGATTTTTGTCCCTTTCCGTTTTGCCGCATACATATATTTCGTCGATACAGGTTGATTATTAGCCGCAACAGATCCCCAGAATATCAGGACGTCTGTTCCAATCCAATCCTTATAATTACAAGTAGATGCGCCAACACCAATCGAACGATTGAGTGCTGTTTTCGATGGTGAATGACAGATTCTCGATGCATTGTCTATATTATTCGTACCTAAAAAACGTGCAACCTTGCCAACAGTATAATATACCTCATTCGTAATCCCTCTTGATGTTGTGTAAAATGCATAGCGTTTTGGGTCGAGCTCTCTCATCTTAGCTGCAATTTTATTAAGCACATCATCCCATGAAATACGAGTAAACTTATTCTCACCCGCTTTACGAATAAGCGGATATGGGATACGTCCAAGCTTTCGTAATTCCGTACTGCTCATTTTTCGCAAATCTTCTATATCCATATTTAATACTTGCTCTTCAATCGCAGGCATCGTATTTAAGCGAAGTACATTTAAACGTGTTGTACATACATGCGGACCTGTTAATGTTTGGTCATAAAGCCCGGATACCCCTAGCGCACACCCATCACATACACCTTGGGTAAGAATTCTTGTTGCATATGGCAAATTATCTTTATTTTCCCACACAACCTTCATCGTATCACGGATATGATGTGGTTTTATTTTTCCTAAACCGAATGGGACCTTGCTTGCCCATAAGGCTGGATCAGGCTTTTTTGGTAATCTAATTGGACCTGTGTGCTTTGTTTCTCCCAACATTTATCCCTCCAGTTTTTTACTAATAAATGCAGAATGCTCTATTCAACAGCTTACTTCGTTACAGCTGCACCAAGCTTTTGAGTTGCTGATTGCTGGGCATTTCTTAAACGATTAATATCTGCTCGAATCCAGATAGAAATAGCAAATGCGATAATAAAAAAGATACCAAAAATCATCATTGTTAAATTATAACTATTCGTAGAGTCGTAGATTAAGGACAGCAGAATTGGACCAACCACCCCTGCAACCGCCCATGCAGTTAAAATATATCCATGAATCGCCCCGAGCTGTTTGGTGCCAAAGAGATCACCAATATAAGCTGGGATTGATGCAAATCCACCGCCATAGCAAGTTAATATCGTAAAAATAAGCAGTTGAAATAGAATTCCATTGGCAGCAAAAGGCAGCATGAAAAACGAAATAATTTGGAGAACAAAAAATGTCGTATATACATTAGGACGGCCAATATAATCTGATAGCGCTGCCCAGCCAAGCCTTCCGCCGCCATTAAACAGACCCATGATTCCAACCATTGCAGCTGCAGCAATTGGTGTCATACCTGCTATATCCTGTGCCATTGGTGAAGCTACTGCGATAACAGCAATGCCACAAGTAACATTTAAGAAAAGCATGCACCAAAGCATCCAGAAACGACGTGTTTTAATTGCCTCATTTGCTGTCAGCTGTGATAGATCTACTTTAATTTTACGCGTACCATTTTGCTCGCTTTCTTTAAACCCTTTTGGTGCCCATCCCTCTGGTGGTGGAGATAAATATTGTGCTGCAAGTGTCATCACGATAAAATAAACTGCACCAAGCACATAAAACGTACTGGAAATACCAACCATATTAATCAAAGCTGCAGCTGCCGGTCCACTTAAAAGTGCTGCAAAACCAAATCCCATAATTGCTAGCCCTGTAGCGAGCCCACGACGATCAGGAAACCATTTTACCAGTGTTGATACTGGAGCAATATAACCAATCCCTAAACCAATTCCACCAATTACACCATAAAATAGATACAATAAAAATAAGGACTCAAAAGCTGTAGCTAATCCAGAACCAGCAACACCAATACTAAAAAATATCGCAGCAAGCATTGCAGACCTTCTCGGTCCCTGCTTTTCCACAAACCTCCCCATAAAGGCAGCCGAAAAGCCAAGCATAAAAATAGCAATACTAAAAGCAAGTGATATTTCCGTTGTTTCCCATCCATATTGGGCCACCATAGGATTTGTAAAAACACTCCAAGCATAGGCAGAGCCAATTGAAATGTGAACCCCTACTGCAGAAGCAGCAATTAGCCAGCGATTTTTAACCTTCCCCATACGCACCCTTCTAATTTATTATTATTTAAGCATAACCACCCTAGAGCTGCCCACGTTTTTCAGTAATAGCGGCACTCAATCTCTAAAACAGCTCCATTCCTTCTAAAAATAGCACCATACAAACTCCAAACAGCACCATCTTTTACAAAAACGGCACCATTCTCACAAATAATAGCACCATCAATGGAAGGGGTTACATTACATGATTTATGAAGCTATTTGAAAATTAGTAAGTAATTATCAATTTTTAATATATTATAATTTTTAAAAATTTCAATCCAAATTTATCATGTAAGTAAATTTTAGTCAATTACTAGCAACTATAACTTTTTTTATAATGGATGTATCCGGTCTAGCTAGCGATTTCACAACAAGAATAACCGCCCTGCAATAACATTTTTTATAAACCTTTTGTTCTAGAAGTATTTGTCTAAACAAGTGTATAAAATGATAGTTTAAGACTGTGTAAAATACTTGAAATATTTTAATTATTATTGAAACCAGTACAATTTGATGATATATTGAACAATAGAATCAAACGCTTTCATAGACGGACATCTCAAATATCATTTTATAAGGAGTGGTAGTATGAGTAACAAAGCGGTTGTATATGTTAAAGCTGGAGAGGTAGAGGTGCGGGATATCGGGTATCCTGATCTAATACTTCGGGATGGTCCAGGGGTTAATCCTTTAAACGTAGGAAGAAAATGTAACCACGGGGTCATTTTAAAGGTAATTTCTACGAATATCTGTGGTAGTGATCAGCATATGGTAAGAGGTCGTACTACTGCTCCAAGCGGCTTAGTTCTTGGACATGAAATTACAGGTGAAGTTATTGAAATCGGCAGCGATGTAGAGTTTATTCAAAAAGGGGACATTGTGTCTGTTCCGTTTAATATTGCATGTGGACGTTGTGAAAATTGTAAACAGCAAGATACACATATTTGTACAAATGTTAACCCTGATCGTCCTGGCTCCGCGTACGGCTATGTTGATATGGGCGGCTGGGTCGGCGGTCAATCAGAATATGTCATGGTTCCTTATGCAGATTTCCAATTATTAAAGTTTCCTGACCGTGATCAGGCATTAGAGAAAATCCTAGACTTAACAATGCTTTCCGATATTTTTCCAACTGGATATCATGGCGCCGTAAGTGCAGGTGTCAAAACTGGATCAACTGTATATGTTGCAGGTGCAGGTCCTGTCGGCTTGGCTGCTGCACACTCCGCTCAATTATTAGGAGCGTCTGCTGTTATCGTTGGGGACTTAAATGAAGAGCGTCTCGAACAAGCAAGAAGCTTTGGCTGTGAAACAGTAAACTTACGTGAACATGATAATCTAGGAGAGCAAATCGAACAAATTCTTGGAACACCTGAAGTGGACTGTGCCATTGATGCAGTTGGCTTTGAAGCAAGTGGACACGGAAAAGATGCAGGTGAAGCACCTGCTACTGTGCTAAATTCGATTATGGGTGTAACCAGGGCAGGTGGTCGCTTAGGTATTCCAGGGCTATACGTAACTGGAGATCCAGGTGCAGTTGATACAGATGCAAAAGAAGGAACTTTAAAAATCCGCTTCGGTCTGGGATTTGCAAAGGCACATACATTTGTAACTGGCCAAACGCCAGTTATGAGATATAATCGTGATTTAATGAAAGCTATTTTAAGTGGCAGAGCACAAATTGCCAAAGCGGTTAATGCAACGGTTATTCCCATCGGTGAAGCTCCGGACGGCTATAAAGCTTTTGACGGTGGCGTATCTCGTAAATTTGTTATTGATCCACATGGTATGATTAAGCAGAAATCTTATGGAGCTGCTGAGCAACGGGTTAATGGTTAAGAGGTTGAGAGGAAAATGATAAATATTGTGCACCCAAAAGTTGGATTAAACAATCCAACTTTTGGGTGTTTTTATATTTACGTATTTCAAAGTACGATGCTTGCTCGCTTTTATGCCGTTTATTGGCTAATTAAACCACGCATTCATACTGTGTGTAGTTTAAAATGACGAATAGATTGGAAAATGGAATTCTATCGTAAATTCGGTCGGAGTTCTTGTAGTCCAGATCTATGAATAGCCTTGATAATATTGATTTTAGAAACCTTGACATTAAAAATTGATTGGAACCTATTTTTTTTGCAGTCTTTATCCAGACTGAATTTTCCCTTTATATTTGAACACTTGACAAGCCGACTTTCCACTTCTACTACATTTTGAACACTTTTTTACATTAATGATTTGTAATCCGTAATCAACTGCATCTGATGAATCATTAAAAAAATGTTCCACACCGATTTTTTCATATAGTCCACTTATTTCTAATGTTTTACGGACCTCTTTATTTGTATTAGAGATTAATACAGTACCGCCTATTTTATGAAAGTCTTTAACAAGTGATGCTAAATTCGCTTCAGCTGTAGCATCAATAATGGGCACATCTTTCATTTTTAATATAAGAACAGTCGGACGCTTATTAATCGATCGCGTAATAATCGATTCGAATTTATCAGCGGCACCAAAAAACAAAGGACCTGAGATTGTAAAAAATGAGAGTTCCGGACATATAGTTACAGTTCCCTCATTTCTAGATTTAGAATCTTTAAGAGCTGGTATTACCTTTTCCACTTCAAAAATTTTACTCATGCGCTTTATAAAGGACACCATTGCTAATAAAAGCCCTATTTGTACCGCAATTGTAAGGGTAACAAATACAGTTAATAAAAACGTTGTAAGCAAAACCAGGGAGTCACTCGACTTTAATTTTAAAATATGGGCAAATGATTTATATTCACTCATATTAATAGCAACAATCATCAGGATTGGCGCCATACTTGCTAATGGGATATGGGATGCATAGGGAGCAAATAATAGCAATGTCACTAAAACAAATATCCCTTGAAAAATCCCTGAAAACGGACTAACAGCACCACTTTTTATATTTGTAGCTGTTCGGGCTATAGCACCAGTAGCTGGAATCCCACCGAAAATCGGGGTAACAATATTAGCTAACCCCTGTCCGACAAGCTCTCTATTTGAATGATGGCGTTTCCCCGTCATTCCATCTGAAACAACTGCAGAAAGTAACGATTCAATCCCACCAAGCATCGCAATAACGAACGCGGGTTGCCAAAGCATTAATATTTTTTCCCAAGTGACAGCTGGTATTTGAAAATTTGGTAATGATTGAGCAATCCCCCCAAACGCATTCCCAATTGTTGAAACCTTACCTGGATAGAAAACTATTGCTATAATCGTTGGTATGATAAGCGCAATTAGAAGTATTGGTACTCTAGGGAAAAGTTTAGGTAAGAAAATAATAATGAATAATCCGATTAATGCGGTTAGCACACTTAGCAAATTAATTGTTGTGATATTCTGAACAAGTTGAATTATGTTTTCATGAAAATATTGTTTTTTTTCAAGACCTTCCAGACCAAGGAAATCTCCAATCTGTCCACTAAAAATAATGACGGCAATACCAGAAGTAAAGCCGATTGTTAGGGAACGTGGAATATAAGTGATTAAGTTTCCTAGTTTTAACATACCCATAAAGACGAGCATAATTCCAGCCAGAAATCCAGCTATTAATAGATTTTCATAGCCATATTGTAAAACAATAGCAAGCAGTATAGGAATAAACGCTCCAGTAGGTCCAGCAATTTGGAATCTTGAACCACCAAATAATGCGACCATAATTCCCGCGACTACCGTAGTATATAGCCCATACTCTGGTTTTACCCCTGAAGCAATAGCGAAGGCCATACCAAGTGGTATTGCAACAATACCTACAGTAATGCCTGCGAATAAATCACGCTTTAAATCAGTCAAAAATAACCCTTTAAAACGATCATCTTTAAACAATGCAACTATCTCTCCTATTCTAATTTATAAACTAACTACAAAAAAGTGAATTTGTTGAAAATTACACTTATTATTATTGTACCATAGTTTTAGCGTTAAAGTGAGGGAGATACTTGTCCTGGGATTGTCAGTACAACTAACACGCTTGGAAATCAGGTTAATCTAGCCAATTCAATGTATTCGAAAAGCGAAGCCACTTAGATGAACCAACTTGTTCATTGGGTCCTACAATCAGCGGCAGATCAATTAACATACCTTCACCTAGGGTTTACTTCACATTTAAAAAGCAATATTTTACGACATTTTACCAGTTTTACTTAATTATTCCTTTTTTTATAAAAACAGCTATACTGAAGTTAAGAAATAAAATTTTCCAGTCTTTCGTTTCTCAATATTTCATTTTTTTAGCAACCTAATTTAGCAAAAACTAATTTCATATGTGGATGCTTTAGTTATACATTAAATTTTGATAGAACAAAGATTACATATAAAGCGCTATATGTAATTTTTTTAAAGAATATATAGTTCTATATATCTATTAAAAAAGGAGGGTTTCGATTGATAGAAGCATTGATTGCACTTCTATTTTTAGCAGTGATAGGATATCTATGGTTTCGATCAAAAGATAAAAAAGGCTGGAGGAAAATAGTTTACTCCATTCTAGCTGTATTTGCATTTTTACTATTTATAGGTATTGCCTTAGGTGATTCTCCAATGGTCGTCACGCAGCAAAATCTAAATGAAGAATTACAGAAAAACGAGGAATTAACAGCAACTATTTCCGAATTAGAAAAAAGTAATTCTAATTTACAGGGAGAATTTGATGACCTTGAAAATACAATAATGGAACTAAACGAGGAAATCACCACTAAAGAAAATGAACATGAAAAGTTACAAAAGGATTATGAATCACTTCAAAAGAAAAACAAAGAGCTAAAGGAAGATTATGAATCTACTGAGGAAGAAAACAAATCACTTTCTGAGAACATTGAACAACTGAAGGATGAAAAAGCTTCATTACAGAAAAAGTTAGAGGAGAAAGAAACAACTACTACGAGCAGCGCTAATACCCAAGATAAAAATACTAGTGAATCTAAATCAAGCGGGAATAATAATAGTACTAGTTCTAATTCAAGTACAAAAACTCATGCATCAAGCAGCTCTACGAGTGACTCCTCAGAGGAAGCAGAAACAGGCAGCTGCGATATTAAAGGTAGTAACAGTGGAATTTATCATGTCCCTGGAAGTACATACTACAATCAAACAAAAAATGTAGCGCAATGGTTTTGCTCAACTGCTGAAGCCGAAAATGCTGGTTATAGAGCCCCTAAGCGTTAATGAATTCTTATTATAAAATA
Organism: Oceanobacillus sp. FSL K6-2867; assembly: GCF_037963145.1. Taxonomy (NCBI): domain Bacteria; kingdom Bacillati; phylum Bacillota; class Bacilli; order Caryophanales; family Bacillaceae; genus Oceanobacillus; species Oceanobacillus sp. FSL K6-2867. The sequence goes on along the minus strand of NZ_CP150144.1, from coordinate 3,324,071 downwards.
AGACAAAGCAGAGAAAAATTTTTTCTGCTTTGTCTTACTAAAACCACTTTCACTTAGATAAAAATGGATCTTACTAAACATTTCAAACCCTATACCGTCCAAACAAACAAATGCACAATCGTAACAATAATCGCCCCAACAATATAAGATAGTGCAATAACAGGCCACACCCATTTAATCCACTTTATCCATGGTATCTTTGCTAATGCCAGTGATGCCATTAAAACACCAGATGTAGGGGTAATTGCATTTGAAATCCCGTCACCTAATTGAAATGCCAGTACAGCAGTTTGCCTGCTTACACCAGTCAAATCAGATAGCGGGGTCATAATAGGCATTGTCAATGCAGCTTGTCCACTTCCAGATGGAACGAGAAAATTCAAGAGACTTTGTGTAATATACATTCCCATCGCAGAAAATGTAGTTGGTAATTGACCGATTGCGCCCGATAAACTATACAAAATCGTATCAATTGTATTACTTTCCTCTAATACGACCAAAATTCCGTAAGCCAATCCGACTACCAATCCACCTACAACAAGATCTCTACAGCCGTCTACAAAGGATTCAGCAATCTGGTTCACCTTTAGCTTAGCAACAAAACCTGCGATAACGCCCATCAGCAAGAACAGTGATGCTATTTCCATGATGTACCAGTCAAAATAAGTTACCCCAATTGCAAGTCCAATAATCGTTAAAAATAACAGACCAATAATAATCGCATGTCTAGGAGTTAACTGCATTGTTATAGGGTCATGTTCAGCATCATCCATAGTTCTGCGTTTGTCAATCTCATACATCAAACTGGTTTCCGGATTTTTCTTAACTTTTTTGGCATAAATCATGACAAATGCAATACTAAATGCGACAAAGATAAGCCAGATAATAAAACGAATTCCCATCCCGGAAAACAGTGGTAACTCTGCAATTCCCTGAGCTACACCAATTGTAAAAGGATTCATGAATGATGCTGTAAAGCCCGCACACGATCCCACTATAACCATTCCTGCACCAACTAATGAGTCGAATCCCATCTTGATTGCTAATGGAACTAATATTAAGATAAATGGAATTGTTTCTTCTGACATCCCAAATGTTCCACCGCCAAGGGCGAATAATAACATAACAACCGGTATGAGATAAATTTCTTTTCCGGCCATCTTTGTTGAAACACTCGCAAGCCCAGTTTCTATCGCTTTTGTAGCATTCAAAATCCCAAAAGCTCCACCAACAATAAAAATGAAAAAGATGATTTCAGCTCCATTAACCATTCCTTTATGCACAGCTTCTAAAATCCCAAAAGGGCTAGTCGGATTTGATTCGACCTGCTGATACGTTCCATCCACTACAACTGTTCTCCCTGCATCATTTACCTCTCGTTCGTATTCACCAGCTGGAACGATATATGTAAATAAAGCGGTTATAATGATTAAGCCAAATAACAATGCGAATACATGGGGAAATTCAAATTTCCTTTTCTTTCTTTTCTGATTTCCTTCATTAGAAATCGTATCGTCATGCATTAAAAATCTCTCCTTCTGTATATTCTCACGTGTTGTATATAAAAAAATAACAGGTAGTGAACCGCTACAAACAGCTAAGAAGCGGTAATTCACTACCTGTAACCATGTAAAAACTGAACTTATCGTTTTTCAAATTCGGTTTTTATGGCGGATAGTAAATCTTGATCCGTCATAATGTCATAACCAGTTTGTGCTAAAGAAAGCACTGCATCAGCAATTGCTGTCTCGCCATCTTTCGTAATCGTTTGATCTGCAAACTCTTTCGTATGGAATACAAGCCCAGGCCTATTCATTCCAACAAATGGGTGGATTGCTGGTACCACTTGACTGACATTTCCCATATCGGCCGAACCAGTTGCAGCTACAGCTGGATAGACAGGGTGCGGACTGTGCGCTTTTAGATTTTTAGTAAATACGTCCGATAGTACATTATTTGTGACCATATTGTCATAGCTCAATTCATAATTTGATATTGCAACAGATGCACCTGTCATTAATGCTGCACCATCTGCAATATTTCTTACCTTTTGCACTACCTCATCTACAACCTTGCGCTCATTTGCGCGAATATAAAATTGAGCGACAGCTTTCTCCGGCACTACGTTCGCAGCCTGGCCCCCTTCCGTAATGATGCCATGCATTCGTACATCTGACGAAACATGCTCTCGTAATGCGTTGATTCCATTAAATAATTGAATAACAGCATCCAGCGCATTAATCCCTTCTTCAGGTGAAGCAGCTGCATGGGATGCTTTTCCAGTATAATCAAATTGCAGAGCATCCATTGCCAGCATCGGTCCACTTTCAGAAGAAACGTCAGCTGGATGCACCATCATCGCCACATCAATATCATCAAAAGTTCCTTGCTCAGCCATTGGTACTTTCGCTCCATTTGTTTCCTCGGCAGGAGTTCCAAGAACAACGACCTTCCCGCCTATTTCTTGTACATGCTTACTAAGAACAACTCCAGCACCAACTGCCATCGTTGCGATTAAATTATGACCACAGCCATGGCCAATTCCAGGCAGCGCGTCATATTCTGCTAGAAACGCAACTGTTGGTCCTGGCTTTTCGCTGGAAAACTCTGCCCGAAAAGCTGTCGGACGATCTACAATGCCTGTTTCCACTTCGAAATTGTGGGAACGTAAATATTCAACCAGTAGCTTCATAGATTCAAATTCTTGATCTCCAAGCTCTGGATTTTCATACAATTGATTACTAATTTTAATAAGTTTATCTTTTATATTTTCAAAATCTTTCACGAGTGACACACTATTGCCTCCAATTCAAAATACTTCCGTTTATGGATTATACCATAATATCTTAAAAAATGTTGCATAGCAAATGAATAATTATACTCATTTCTATTTATATAAGATGTTACTCCTTAACAATCAAACTAATTTTAGTAGATTTGGATTGAGCTACTTTGTATATTCGATTAAAATAATTGTATAAAAATTAAAGGAGCGCAAATCATGATCTACGATGTTGCAATAATCGGTGCTGGTTCTATGGGGATGGCAGCCGGATATTATCTTGCCAAGAATGGCAAAACAGTAGCTTTAATTGATTCCAATAATCCGCCTCATTCTAATGGGTCTCACCATGGCGAAACTCGAATTATTCGGCATGCTTATGGGGAAGGTGATAGCTATGTTCCTTTGGCATTACGTTCACAAGAATTATGGTATGAGCTTGAACAAGCTTCAAATCGAAAGCTTTTTCATCAAACAGGGGTATTAAATATTGGTCCTAAGGAATCTACTTTTCTACAAAATGTCATTCATTCTGTTGAAAAATATAAGTTATCTGCTGAGGTCTTAACAGCACAGGAAATAAACAGAAGATGGCCAGGTTATCAACTGCCAGATCATCTAATTGGTTGCTTCGAAACGAATTCAGGCGTTTTAATGAGTGAAGAAGCTATTACTGCCTACCGTGAGCTTGCAATAAAACACGGTGCGAAGCTTTATACAAATACTCAGGTAGACCAATTGCATGTAACGAACGATCTTACAACAATTGAGCTAGCTGATCAGCATATTGAAGCAAAACAGCTCATTATAACAGCTGGAAAGGGAACAAACCAGATTTTATCCTTACTCGGCTACGAGTTGCCATTGCAACCGGTGCGTAAAACATTCTCCTGGTTTGAGGCAAAGGAAGAAATATACCATTCGCATACATTCCCAGCTTGGTCCTATGATAATGCAAATGAAATCTACTACGGCTTTCCAAGTATTGACGGGGCTGGCATTAAAATTGGAAGACATGATGGAGGATACCCTCTTCAAGCAAAAGAGACATTAAAAGCATTTGGTACATATCCTGAAGACGAGCAAGATGTCACACAATTTATCCACCAATATATGTCTGCTGACTTAAAGCACAAACAAGGAAAAGTATGCACCTATACAAACACACCAGATGGAAACTTCATAATCGATCGACTTCCAAACTATCAAAATGTCATAACTGCTTGCGGATTTTCAGGACATGGATTTAAGTTTAGCAGTGGTGTGGGAGAGCTGTTAAGCCAGATGGTTATTCATGGGAAGGGCTCATTGGATATAGGTTGTTTTTCATTGGATAGGTTTTAAATACTTCCATTCAATAATTGGATTCCAGTTGATTATTAGTTAAACAAGGATTCCCAGCAATAGAATGCAGGGATCCTTGTCTCTTTAAAGTGCCTCATGTCTATTAATTTTCTTTATGAGTCGCACCCACCGGCTCAAGCACATAACTCGCCGCAGACTCTCCCGCTAACTTGCCAAATACAGCACCGGACATTAATCCAGATCCTCCTGGATAGTTATGATAAAATAAGCCACCTACCATCTCACCTGCTGCAAATAACCCTGGAATTGGTGATTGATTTTCATCTAGTGCTTCCCCATTTTCGTTGACATGAATTCCTCCGAATGTGAAGGTAATTCCACATGTAACCGGGTAGGCGTAATATGGCGCCTTATTAAATGGGAGTGCCCAATTACTCTTTGCGGGCGTGATGCCCTTTGTTCCTTTTCCATCTTTGATGGCTGGGTTATACTCCCCTTCTTGTACCGCTTGATTATATCCTTCTACCGTTTCTATAAATCTAGCTTTATCAATATTCATTTTATCTGCAAGTTCTTCAATTGTATCTGCTTTGATACACGTTGCTTCTTCTAAATTGTATTCTACCCGCAGCAAAGGACGAACCTGCTCATCAAACAATTGGAATGCTTTTTGTTCTGGCTGGCGCAGCGTTTCTTTTCCATACTTTGCGTACGTATAATTCCGAAAATCCGCTCCCTCATCCACAAATCGTTCTCCTTTAATATTGACAATTAGTCCAAGCGGATAAGAAGATTTTTTATAAATATCTCCTGGTTTGCCATAATCCCCAACCCGTGGTGCTTGGAAATCGGTCGTATGCGCATGGCAGCCGGACCAGTCTCCATATGGCTGTGCTCCTGCTTCTATTGCCATATCTAAACCATCACCTGTGTTATATTCGCTCCCTCTTACTAATGCCTTTTCCCATTCTTGTCCTAAATATTTGGCTCGTTTTTCTTTATTTGCTTCAAAGCCTCCGCATGCCAGCACTACCGAATTTGCAGGAATTTGCTTTTCCTCACCATTTTCCATCACGCTGATACCGCTTACCTTTTTGTTAGCTATCTGTAACCCGATTGCTCTCGTATTATAGCGAATTTCTATACCTAATGCCCCTGCCTTATTAATTAGTGCTTCAATAAGACCGATACCTTTACGATGTGTTTTTACCGGGAGTCCTCCCCAAAATTGCTGTATTCCATTATTGTTAAAGGATTGATTCTCGTTTAATTCAAATTGCACTCCCTGGCGCTTCATCCACTGGATCGTATCGTACGACTTGTCAACAAGCTGCTGAGCTAATTTAGGGGTACTCTTTTCTTCCGTCACCTTCATAATGTCATTATAATAATCTTCCGTATCATAATCTGGCAGATCCATATTTTGGAAGTCTTCGGCGGATAGTTGATCTAATATGGGTTCCAGTGCATCTTTATTTTGATAGGCAAAACGAATTGCTCCATCTGTAAAAAAGGAATTTCCACCACGTTTTTCTTTTGGTCCACGCTCTAAAACAAGTACATCAGCACCATTCTCTTTTGCCGCGATTGCCGAGCAAAGTGCTGCATTTCCGGTTCCAACAACAATCACATCGTAAGCTTTGTTTTGGTTACTCATTTTTAATCCTCCCTAGTAAAATTTATCTTCTACGCTCAGTATAGGGCTGATTTTAATATAAATAAAATACTGTTTTTTTAGCGTATTCAATAAATTTATTTTATAACTAGAGAACTCTATTTAAAACTTCAGCAGTAAATGCTTGTGTACCTCTGTCTCCACCTAAATCTTTCGTTTTTATTCCGTCCAATAGTGTTCGGTGCACGCTTTCTTCAATTTTTTTACCTACTATCTCTAATTTGCTATCACCGAACTTCTCACTCATCCATTCGAATAACAGAGCAGTAGATAGCATCATCCCAATTGGATTAGCAAGGTCCTTTCCCGCAATATCTGGTGCTGATCCGTGGGCTGCTTGTGCCATAGCGATCTCTTGATTTGCATTTATCGAAGGAGCGAGTCCCAAACTGCCAATCAACTCTCCAGTTAAATCGGACAGTATGTCTCCGAACATATTCTCTGTAACGATAACGTCAAAATCCTGAATTCGCCGAACAACATGTGCACACATTGCATCTACATGGTAGTCGTCAACCTCAACCTCTGGGTACTCCCTGGAGATTTCTTTACAAATATCTAAAAACATGCCAGACCCGATCCGAATGACATTCGCTTTATGCACAATTGTGACTTTCTTCTTACGCTGCATAGCTTTTTGAAAGGCTGCATGGGCTATCCGTTCAATGGCCTGTCTTGTGAAAACACCTGTTGTAATTGCAACGTCCTTTGTAACCTGAAATTCTCCGACACCACGGTACATATTGCGATCAACATAGAAGCCCTCTGTATTTTCCCGATAGATTATCAGATCTGCCCCTTCTACAACACCCTTGATACTTGGAATGCTTTTAGCAGGACGAATATTTGCATATAAATCAAAGTGATGGCGCAATTCTCCGCTTGGATTGCGAATATTTTTGAATTCCTCTGGGTATGAAGCTGAATCATGCGGTCCAAGCAGCCAAGCATGACAACCCTGCAACGCTTTTTTAGTCTCCTCTGGCAATGGGTGGTTCGCCTCTGCAATGCCTTTCCAGCCAACTAAAAGCGGAACCCACTCCATTTTTACATCATGCTTTTCGGTAATTGCTTCGACAAGCTGAATTGTTGCTTGGACAATCTCCGGTCCAATACCATCTCCTTCTAAAACTCCTAGCTTGTATAATGTCATACATTCTCCTCCCCTTCTATATCAACATTTGTTTAAAACACTAATCGATAATTCTATTCATGTCTAATACTTTTTTTCTCATCATTCCGATAAGAAAAACTAATCTTTCCCATCCCATTCTCTCAAATGACTGACAAACCGATCCACTACGGTTAAATTTTCAAACGATTGATTATACATGAGCCACGTTTCTCTTGTCACAGGTGTGCCATCTTTGAAACATATTTCCTGCTGGTACAAATTATCATCCTTTTTCAGGCAAATTGCAGGCACAATTGCAAATCCGAAGTCATTTTTAACCATTTCCTTACACGTCTCTAGCCGATCAACCTCCATTTCTATATTTGCTGGTTCCGAAAATTGATCTGCCCACCAAGCTGTTATGCTATCCTTCAATGAACTGTCCGTACTGTAATTAATCAATCGATACTCTGGCAACAGGTCCATATTCAATTTCTTTTTGGATATGAGATAGAGCGGTTCTTTTCTTAACAACATCTTTTCCCCTTGCCAGCCGCGATCGCTTCTTAAAATCCCTACATGCACACTTGAATTATTCAGAAGATCAATCACCTGTGTACTCCATCCGGTTTTTACATTGAATCGTACATTCGGATAATTTTTAGAGAAATTTTTTAGAACTTTCGGAAGTAAGTATTGTGCAAAATTACTGGATACTCCTATGCGTAAGATACCTGATACCTCTTCCTCCATATTGCTCATTGTATCCTTCATCAATTGAAGCTGTTTTAACATTTCTTTGGAATACTGGACTAAATATTCACCTTCTGAAGTAAAGCCTATTCCTTGTTTCGTTTTAAAAAATAACGGTACACCAAATTCCTCTTCTAAGTTTTTCAACCGATAGCTTAGAGAAGGCTGAGATACATATAGCTTTGCAGCGGTACGTGTCATATTTCTCTGTTCGTAAAGCGTTTTCATTAAAATCCAATCCTTTTGATCCATATTTGCTCCTCCTTATATTTTCTCCTATCCCCATTATGGAAGAAATCCTCTTGCGTTATCAAGTTTTTTTATGAAGATAAATAAAATATCATTATTTTACTTATACACTGAAAGCGTTTACTATATTCAATAAGATAATTCGGAAGGAGATGAATATTTTGAAGATACGTCCTATTTTCGTACTAACACTTATCATATGCTGTTTTCTTATGGGCTGCAATACACTGCAGGCAACTGGCAGTAACCAGGACAATGGGGGTAACGCTTCCTATGATGGACAGACAATTTCATTTGTTGTACCTTTCCAAGCTGGTGGCGGTACCGATGTTTTTGCCAGGTTTATGACACCTTATTTTGCAAAGCATATTGATGGTAAACCTAGAGTTCAAGTTGAAAATATCCCTGGAGGAGCAAGCATTACCGGAACAAATGAATATGCCAATTCCCGCCTGCCAAACGGCTTAAACATTCTTACTTCAAGCGCTTCTTCTCACGTTCCATTTATGCTGGAGCAGTCTTCTGTAGATTATGATTTAAATAATTTCACACCGTTAATCGGTGCTCCCTCTGGTGGTGTTGTTTATACAAAACCCGAACTGGCCAAGGGCGGAATGGAAGATTTAATCGCATTAGAAGACGAATTGTTTTATGCCGGTATTTCCCCAACAGGCTTAGATTTAGTAACACTGCTATCATTCGAAGTCCTAAAAATGGATGTAAAAGCTGTGCTTGGATATGAAGGGCGCGGTCCTTCCCGTGTTGCTTTTGAGCAAGGAGAAAGCAACATTGATTACCAAACGACATCTGCTTATAAGAACAGTGTTGAAGCACTCGTAGAAGAAGGCAGTGCAGTACCTTTGTACAGCTTAGGGCAGATTGATGCAAATGGAGATCTTATCCGGGATCCACAATTTCCCGATCTTCCAACCATTGAAGAAATCTATGTAGATATCTACGGTGAAAAGCCAAGCGGAGAAGCATGGGATGCGTACAAACAAACGGTAGGTGCTTCTTATACGCTGAATAAAGTAATTTGGGTGCACAAAGATGCCCCTGGGAACTACCAGGAATCACTTAAAAAAGGGATGGACGCTTTAATTAATGATAAAGAATTCGCTACCCATTCTGAAGAAATCCTGGAGGGATATGACACATATGTGGGAGAGGAATTGAATTCGCAAATTGAACAATCCTTCTCTATCTCTGAGGAAACGAAGCAATGGATTATCCAGTATTTACGAACTAATTTTGACATTGATATTAAAAAGCTTTAGGGGGTAGTTTCATGATCGAAAGTGCAATTGAAGCGCTATTTATTGTATTAGATCCCTCAAGACTTGTCTATATGTTTATAGGTATCGGTATTGGGGTTGTTGTTGGATTGCTGCCTGGTTTAAGCGGCACAGTAGGCATGTCTTTAATGCTTCCATTTGTTTTTGGTCTTGATCCATATGTAGGAATGGCTCTTTTAATCGGAATGATTGCTGTTATTCATACCGGAGACACCTTTCCATCGATTCTTTTAGGGATACCTGGAACTTCCGGCTCGCAGGCAACCATCATGGATGGGTTTCCCTTAGCCAAAAGAGGAGAAGCCTCCAGGGCAATGGGTGCTGCCTTCTTTTGTTCCATGATAGGTGGAATCATTGGCGGAATTGCGCTTTATTTAACAATTCCCTTTGCCAGACCATTAATTACATCTTTTAGTTCACCTGAATTATTTATGCTGACTATGCTTGGGCTTAGTATGGCGGGCTTACTAGCTGGTAAATCGCCTCTGAAGGGAATCATTTCTGGAATTCTTGGATTACTAATCGGCTCTGTCGGCAGTGCTCCAGCTGTTCCGGAATATCGTTACACATTCGACACGCTCTATTTGACACAAGGGGTTTCCTTACCAGTTGTAGCTCTGGCTATATTTGCCTTTCCTATTATCATAACCATGCTGACAAATAAAGGCAGTGTAGCAAATCACGCAACACTGCAAAGCGGCATTTTAAAAGGCGTTATGGATGCATTAAAAAATAAATTCCTCGTTTTCCGCAGTGCTGTAATCGGAGTTTTAATTGGTTTCATCCCCGGACTAGGGGGTAGTGTTGTTGATTGGATTGCCTATGGAGCTGGTCAGAAAACGGTTAAAAACAATCACTTTGGAAAAGGAGATATTCGTGGAGTTATCGCTCCAGAAAGTGCTAACAATGCAAAAGAAGGAGGTTCCTTAGTACCGACATTGCTTTTCGGGATACCTGGCAGCGGTACAACGGCGATTTTACTGGGCGGGTTAACGCTCATGGGATTAGAAGCTGGACCGAAAATGCTTACCAGTGATTTGTCCGTAACCTTATCGATTGTGTGGACACTGGTTTTTGCAAATGTTTTCGGAGCACTGTTATGTATGATTTTAGTTCGTCCGATTTCTAAGATCAGCTTTGTACCAGGGGAAAAAATCGTTCCATTCCTCCTTATTTTACTCGTAATTGGTGCCTATCAAAGTACGATGTCTTGGGGAGACTTGATTATCTTTATCATTATTGGTTTGCTTGGCTACGTTATGACAATCCTGGACTGGCCGCGGCCTCCATTGCTGATCGGTTTTGTACTTGCTCTGCCTGCTGAACGCTATTATTGGATTTCCATTGAAAGATATGGCTGGGAATGGATTACGAATCCAATCGTTATTTTCCTTGCTGTTATTATCGTCGTGCTTCTTTCAGGCGGGGCTATCATGAAACGGTTCAGTAAGAACTACGAACAAGGAGGTATAAATTAAGATGAACAAAGATCACCTTAACCTTATATTCAGCGGCTTTCTTTTTATCCTATTTACGCTAGCAATTATAGAAGCGCTGACGTTTAGTAAATTAGCGCAGTTTTTCCCTTTATATATATCCATTGCAGGTTCTGGATTGACATTAATTTATTTAATTACTGAGGCTTACAGGCTTTATAAACACAAGGTTAAAGAAGGAGAACAAGTTAAAATCCCTTTACTTGCTCCACTTCGATATATCGGCTGGGTTCTCGGCTATCTAGCACTCATTTACATTGGAGGCTTAATGCTTGCGACAGCAATCTTCTTAATTCTGTTTTTAATCGTTGAATCCAGGATGAGTTTTATACACACTGGCATATCGATTATTGCTGTACTTATTGGTATTTCATTATTGAGCTCAGCACTCGATATATATTGGCCAACAAATTTGCTTGGTCTTTAGGACAAGGAGGATGAAACATGCGAGATTATGAAAAAATCCGCTCTGCCATCATACGTGGCGGAACGAGCAAAGGAGTTTTCATACTGGAAAATGAATTGCCGTCAGATCCTGTGATCAGAGACAGGGTAATTTTATCGATCTATGGCGGGACAGATGAAAGACAGATTGACGGTCTCGGTGGAGCCGATTCCCTTACGAGCAAATTAGCGATTGTCAGCGTTTCATCCCGACCTGACGCTGATATCGATTATACGTTTGGGCAGGTTGGAATAGGCACCGGAAAGGTAGATTATAATTCAAACTGCGGAAATATTTTAAGCGGTGTGGGTCCTTTTGCAATCGATGAAGGCCTGGTTGCTGTTCAGGAACCGTACACTACCGTTAGGATTTTTAATACGAACACAAATGGTATTATTGAAGCCAAAGTTCCTGTTGAGTCCGGCAAATCTCGTTCAACCGGTGATTATACGATTGACGGTGTACCAGGAGAAGGGGCAAAAATTGTGTTAAACTTTCTAGATGCATCTGGCGCTAAAACGGGCGAGCTTTTTCCTACTGGAAAGCGAAAAGAAAAACTTCTGACAGAAGCAGGAGAATTTGAAGTCAGCATTGTTGACGTGACAGCACCTGTTGCATTCGTCCATGCAAATGAGCTAGGTTTAACTGGTACAGAACAGTCGACAGACCTTACGAAAGAACATTTACGCATGCTGGAAAAAATCCGCTCAGCAGCTGCTGAAAAACTTGGATTTGTAAGCAATGCGCATGATGCAACAAAAGAAACGCCATCCAGTCCTAAAGTAATTATGGTTTCTCCTAGCCAGACCTATTCAACGGTACACGGCGAGTTTATTAAACAAGAGCATATTCATTTAACCGCTCGAGCAATGTCCATGCAAAAAATGCACAAAACCTTTCCCGTTACTGGCGGACTATGTACTGCGGCAGCTGCTAAACTAAAGGGAACCATCGTTTATGAATGCTGTAATAATCCAGATGTTGATGAGATTATCGTCGGTCACCCATCTGGTTCCATGGATTTCCTTATTACATGTACAGATAATGGTCAATATGTTCAATTCGAAAAAACTGCTGTTGCAAGAACCTCCCGGCGTTTAATGGAAGGATACGCTTATGTACCTGAGGAATTGTTTTGGAGTGGAACAGAATCAACTCGTAAATAAGATACTCTGCATGATAAAGAAACTGAGACAAAAGTGTCTATCCACATAAAATCCGAACATGATTGGCGAAAATAAACCGCTCCGAAAATATACTCCGCTTTCCATGAGCGGCTGGTGAGCCCCTTGTGCTATAGCACTTCGGGGTCTCACCTATGCCTTTCCTCCCGCAGGAGTATGCGTATATTTCCTGCGCTAATTTAGTGCATTATTCGTTTTTGACGTTTAACACTTTTGTTATGTATCAGCCACTCCATGCTGGAAATATTTTAGTATTACTTGGGCAAAAATGGAACAACCGTCCTCCTTAGCGAAAATAAAATTGAACCCTTTCCCCCAATTTACTCTGTCTAATCCCTATTATCCAAGGAATGCTGGCATTCTTTTTCACTATACTTCGTTTCTCCCTCAAAACTTTCGGTCACTCCTTCTGCTGAGAGAGTTTCCTTATCACAAAATTGCTGAACCTGTTTTCCTTTTTTCTTTACTCCATAATAATACGTTATATCCGGTTCATCTTTAAAAACAACCATATAATGACCTTGATAGAAACCCGTATTTGTTAAGTGCTTTGGCTCTACATAATGTGCTTCCTCCATTTGATCCTCTGTATACCCCATCTCTTCCAGATGTGCTGGAATATGCTTATTCACAAGATATTTCGTATATGGATTTCCATTATTCAGCACATAAATAAAACCCGCTGGAACAGCAATGAAAAGTACAATAAAGAAGATGCCAACTATAATCAACAGCTTTTTGGTACTCATCCGAATCACTCCGATTCATTATAATGCAGACCTGCTCAAGACATTTACCATATTTCTTCTGCCTTGATTATAGCTTTATTAGAGGTTAGCAGCAATTAATCATTCCGTATTTTCCTAAAATTGCAATTCAAAAGACATTCATTGATAAATTAATTTTAATCGTAAAAAAGCTTCTATTATTATCCTCTGATTTTTCATTTTCCTCAATATCGGTTATAATAAAGTAAGTAATTCCATAAAATATAAAAAGATCGTTAGTGCTGCTACACTAACGACCATACAATAGCCCTTCAAGGGGGCGACTCACATTAGAGTTATACCAATAACCACCCTAATTGCTCGTCAGGCTTGCAGGGTGGCTATTTTTTTTGATCTGACAGCACAGCCACAATTAAAGCTCCAAACGAAATCATTAGAACCAACGACTCATATACCGTCATCATGCATCACCCCCTTTCAGATTAAAAGGGGTGAGCCACCACCCATGAAAGCCTTCTTGTACAAGTTCTATTGTAGCAAAAATACATCATTTTTAACAGAACATATTTTCCCATTTTTCAATTTTCATTATAATGCTGCTATCGATTTCAAGACTTCTCCTAGTCATAAACAAGAAAACTAAACGACCAGAACCTCTATAATATCACTAAACTTCACCTGCGTTCGATCCTCCTTATCAAATACAATACAATCGTTCGAAACAACGCTCAGCAATTTTCCCTTTACTTTATGAAAATCATGTTTTTTATAATATTTAACCTCTACCGTGAGGTTATCATGGATTGCCAGCTGTAATTTTATTGCATTTTCTTCAATCTGCTGTTCATCTAAAACCGGCTTTTCTTTATAACTATATTCAACCTGTAAAGCTTTTAACATTTCGATATGCTCTGGCAGCATAAGTGCTGTCCATTTCTTCGCTCCGCGATCATGTATCATGCGATTCTTGCCCTCCTGCTTGCTTTTTCCACCGACAAAATATTTTCTATTTTAAATGTACGGATCTGTTTGCGATAAAAACAATAGGCTAAAATATGATCGTCACACACCTCCAGCACGCGCACAAATCGCTGCGAAACATTGCCATCACGTGCCATATAAATCATTTCCAGCTTTATCTTTTCATGAACAGCATGATTTAATAAATTCATCTTATCGCACTCCTTAAATAGAAACGTTTGTTCTATTATATCACAAAAACAGAACATATATACTGTTATTTATTGACATTGATAATTTACATTTTCTTGCATACAATAGGAACAAACGTTCTAAAGAGGTGAGTCAATTGGACTATTCTCCTTACCCGCGTCATGATGTGCTTTGTATTGATATGCGTTCTTTTTACGCAAGCGTCGAAGCGATGAAACTAAATGAGGATCCGATGAAGGTTATGCTTGCTGTCGTTGGAGATCCAAACAGGTCCGGAAGTATTGTACTAGCAGCATCCCCTGCCTTAAAGCAAAGATATGGGGTGAGTAATGTAAGTCGTTATTTCGAATTACCAGACGACCCAAACATTATCGTTGTGCCAGCCCATATGGCTGATTATTTAAACGTATCCGTTGAAATAACAAAATTACTGCATGATTACGCACCACCAGAAGCAATCCATCAATATTCGGTTGACGAAGTTTGGATTACCGTAAATGGCCTGCAAAAGCTTTTCGGAAGTCGTCAGGAGATTGCACACAAGATACAGCGTGACATATTGGATCGATTTGGAATTACTTCCTCTATTGGGATTGGGGATAATAAATTTCTCGCAAAGGTCGTCATGGATTTACACGCTAAAAAAACAGGGATTGCGGAATGCAAATACGAGGATGTACCAGAAAAGCTTTGGCCAACTCCTGTTCAAAACATTTGGGGAATTGGACATCGGATGATGAAGAACTTGCACCGCATGGGAATTGTTACACTTGGGCAAATCGCCAATTATAAACTGGAACTCTTACAAAAACGCTTTGGAGTCATGGGAGAACAGCTCTATTGGCATGCATGGGGAATTGATTTAAGCCCTGTTTTTGGTGACTTTACAAAACAGGAGCAAAAAGGCTTCGGACATGGCATATCTTTGCTCCGGGATTATACGAGAGATGAAGTTTCTTACTGCATTCTTGATCTTTGCGAGGAGGTGTGCCGCAGAGCTCGTACAGCAGGTAAAGCAGGCAGAACCATTCAGCTTAGCATTTCCTATTCAAAAGAAGAAGCTGGTGGATTTTCACATTCCCGATCAATTGATATCCCTACTAACGTGACCATGGATATGTATAGAATTTGCATGCAGTTATTTCAGGAATTTTATGATGGAAAAAGCATGATTAGGCATGTATATGTCACCTTAACAAAGCTATTCGATCAGACTGATGTCCAGCTCGATCTATTTGAGGATCGCGCAAAGAAAAATGATATCGGCTATGTAATGGATGCGATTCGTGATAAATATGGGCCTACCGCTATTCTCCGTGCCTCAAGCTATACAGATGCCGGGATTACGCTGGAGCGCAGCAAGAAGATTGGCGGACATTATGCTTAATGTTATGACGGGACAGCTATGCTTGTCCCTTTCACCTTTAAAAAGTCATCGTTTATTGAAACTTCTCCCCAGCAAAAAATAACCGAATTGCATTTATATAACCACGGTATTGATTGAGAAAACAGGAATGCCAATACCGCTTTTTCTTCATCATTCCCCAAAACAGCTTACCAATCTTTAAACGAAGGTGATTCTTCTAAATACAAGAATATCCAAATTATTACTGGTTAAACTAACGGTGAATTCACTTGAAAGGAGCTTCTGCATGGATCAGCTAACACAAACTGAACTGGAAAATCTGCGAAAAATGATTGGTGAACATGGGATGATTGCAAACAAATTAGAATCGTATGCAGCATCTGCAACAGATTCGGAACTTAAAACAATTTTACAACGGGACGCACAAGCTGCAAGACAGGCACAGCAACAGCTATTACCATTTTTACAATAGGAGGAACTTAAGTATGCTGCAAGATAAAGATATTGTGAATGATTATTTAAACGGATTAAATGCAAGTTTAAAAAGCTATGCAGGCTATATAAGTGAAGCAAACAATTCCCAACTCAGACAAACACTTGTAAGTTTACGTAATGGAGACGAATCACGTCAGCGAACTGTCTATAGCTATGCATTGCAGAATGGGCATTATAAACCAGCACAACCTGCTACCCCCGAAGAAATTCAGCAAGTAAAAACAGAACTGAACTCAGGACAATAATTATTTATACATGAAAATATAAAATCGGCAAATTATTTATTTGCCGATTTTTATTAACGCTGTATCATTCCTGCCAGTTTTGTAGTGATCCATCGTTATCAAAACTGGCAGCTTTATATAATTCCAGTATTAATAGAACGGAGAACTTATACAGTCTCTAATACTTTACCAGTTTCTTTTTCACCTTCTATTACCTCAAATGTTTTCCTGTGCGTATTGCTGCGTTCAAGCACATCGACAAGAATATGTGCCACATCCGATCTTGGAATAGAGCCATCACCGATGTCGAAGAATTCTGGTGAAATCTTAATTTCTCCTTTCGCTTCATCATTCGATAGTGGTCCAGGGCGAACAATTGTATAATCAAGATCTGTTTGCTGCAGATGGCGATCTGCAACGCCCTTGGCAACCATATAATGTTTGATTTTCTCATTCTGTTCGTCTGGGTTGCTGGAGCCAACTGAACTTAATTGAACAAAGCGCTTAACTCCTTTTTCCTTAGCATAATCTACCGCTTTTATAGAACCATATAAATCAACGGTCATTGTTTTATCTGCTCCAGTGGAACCGCCGGATCCTGCTGCAAAAATAACTGCATCCACACCATCAAGTGCAGAACTAAAGTCTTCTTCAAGATTGGCAAGCACAACGTTTTCTGCACCGAGTTCTTTTAATTTATCCATTTGTTTTTCTTTGCGCACCATTGCCGTCGCCTTATGATTCGAATCAGCCAGCTCTTTCACAACCTTTCTGCCAACTTGCCCATTCGCTCCAATAACGAGTACGTTCATATTATAGCCTCTCCTTTATAATGATATCTGTTTAAAATGTTCCCGCTCACCAGTTTGCAAAACATAGCGAGGAAAGTTTCCCCTATTTGTTCTGCTTTTAAAATAAATAAGACGCATGAAATCTGATTTAAAATCCTGATTTCATGCGTCTTTTATTTTCATGGCTGAATCGAAAACCAGTTATTTTTTCTTACATCTCAGTGTTTTTGAATGGCAATAGATTATTTCCTATCTCGGCCTAATATCATCAGGATTCTCTGGACGTGAGTTTTTAATAAAGAACGCCATAATTAATGCAATAACAGCAAAGATTGCTGCAACAATAAAGGAGATATTAACACCATGCAACATTCCAGTAACCCCCTGATTTGGAATGGTATTACTTGTCATTACCGTCACAAGAAGGGCGGTACCTACAGAGCCCGCAACCTGCCGCATTGTATTGTTCATTGCTGTTCCATGCGGAATTAACTTGGTTGGAAGCTGGTTCAATCCAGCCGTCGTCACTGGCATCATAACCATGGAAATACCAAACATCCTGATTGCGTTAACAGCTGCGATATACGTGAATGTCGTATCTTCGTTAAAAATCGCAAACATAAATGTTGTAATGACGAGAATGGTCACCCCTATAATGGATAGCCATCTTGCTCCAAATTTATCAAATAAACGTCCCGTAATAGGACTCATAATCCCCATTAACAGAGCTCCCGGCAACAATGCTAATCCAGACTCTAACGCAGAAAATCCGAGCATATTTTGCATCATTAACGGCAATATAACAGCAGCACCGATCATGGCAATAAATAGCACCATACCAAGGACTGTCGTTATTGTAAATACACTATACTTAAATACCCGGAATTCCAGAATTGGTTGTTCTAACCTCAACTGTCTGAAAATAAACCATACGAGAGCAAGTGCACCAATGAGAAGCGATAAGACTACCTGCATACTTGTCCACCCACTATTACCAGCGGCACTAAATCCATATAGCAAACCACCAAACCCTAAAGTTGATAAAATAATGGATAAGATATCAAGCTTAGGGAATGTTCTATTGGTAACATTTTTAAGCAAAAGATAAGCAAAAATGATATCTAAAATGACAATCGGGAGAATTATATAGAATAAACTTCTCCACGGGAAATGATCGACAATCAAACCGGATAGAGTCGGGCCAATCGCTGGGGCAAATGCAATAACCAGGCCGAACATGCCCATTGCTGAACCACGTTTTTCAATTGGAAAAATCATAAACATGATTGTTTGCATTAATGGCATTATAATCCCTGCCCCAGCAGCCTGCAGAACGCGCCCGGCCATTAAAATGGAGAAAACCGGAGCAATAGCACACATTAATGTACCTAAACCAAAGATAGTCATTGCTGTGAGAAATAATGCTCGGGTTGTAAAACGCTCAATTAAAAACGCTGTAATTGGTATCATAATTCCGTTTACAAGCATAAAAACAGATTGCAGCCACTGAGCGGTATTCGCATCCAGCTGTAAATCCGCCATAATATGGGGTAAAGCTGTAGCTAAAAGTGTCTGATTCAAAATCGCAACAAAAGCACCAGAAAGCAATACAGCAATAAGTGGAGCTTTATTGAATGCAGGTTCATTCGGTTGTCCGGCGGACTGATTTTTAACCATATAATTAAAACCTTCTTTCTTGTCTTACAGGAATATTAATTTACAAAAACGGGGCTGGATACAAATTTTAAAGAACAACCGCACTAACATTAACGGCAAACAGGAACTAACGTATAGTTTATGAATATCACTCAATTTTAAGCACCGTTAATTTATAAAGATAAAAGGTCGGATTCTTTAAATCATAGAATCCAACCATTTTTGTTATTACCTCGTTCATTCTATAAATTGTTCCAGCACTTGCCATGCCATTTTAACGACTTGACTTATTTCAAGCTCATAACTTGAGCCCTCAAAAACATGTTTCAGTGACAATAATACACTTTCCAGCAAAAAGAGACGCGGATTTTCTGACTGGAATTCCTCAAGCAAAAACTGAACATACTCATTGTTTTTCTTTTTTTCTTCCTTTTCCAGCTTTTCAGTAAGGTTATTTAATCTAGTAATTAATTGTTGCTTCATCTCCATATGGTCCGTTGATAAACTTTCAATCGTTAAACCCAGCCAATTTTCCGGAAAAAAAGCTTTTTTATTTTTCTCACGAATAACAGGTTTCAATTGATCAAGCGCAAACTGAATAACCGTCTCTGTGGCCATTTCTCTATTCGCACCCAAATTCCAAACACGTATGATCTGATGAATGCAGCCAGTTAACATTACAGCATGATCGACCGCGTGGTGCGCCTCTTCTTCACCAAAAACATCAACCAGTCTTTTAGCAATCCAGTTCAATTCCTTTGTTTGGCTCTTTTTAAAGAATGCTTTTAAATCATTATCATCTGACCAGGCAACTGAGCCAAAAATAGCCAGCAAATTGTGGTAACGATTCATATCTAACCGGACAGCAATTTGTGATACGAGAACATTTTCGTCTGCCTTATTTTCGCCTTGCGCAAGTTCAATCCGTCTTCGCTCTGCTTTTTCGTTAACAGTTTCTAATATGGCAATCAGACATTCATTTTTTGAAGCAAAGTAATTGTAAAACGTCCCTTTCGCAATTTGCGCTTCATCCAGAATGTCCTGGATTGATGTTTGGGCAAACCCATTTTCGGAAAATAATCGATGTGCTGCATCGGTTATTTGTTTTTTTCGCGGATTCATTATATCACCTTATGTACCATTAGTCTATTTTTATTTTACAACTAAAACCCTTTAATATCAAACATTTTCAATGAAAACGTTTGATATTCGGTATTTTTTAGACTTTAAGTATAAAAAGAGAAGCAAGGAAATTGAAGTGACATGGCAATAGAATGATATTCTAGTATGTCGCCGGCATATCTATTTTTGATAGCAAAACAACCTCGTTAACTGCTGTATTAGGAGAGATTTAACAATGCTTTTAACACCTCAATTGATAGAGATTTTATTGAACAATAACAATTATCGCAGGTAAAACCTTTTAAAAATTTCGGTGTCAAGGCAGCCCTGAAAGCAATTTAACATTGTTATACAACGAAAATGGCATACGTCATTTCGTATGCCATTGCCATTTAATCGTTGTCCACCCTCAAAACAGAATCCAACTGTCCCAAGTGTATTTTTATTGTTTATCCTCAGTATATTGCATGTAAACTACATGGGTAACGAGGAAATCTTCAATACCATGTTTTCCGTCTGTTCCGCCCAGCCCGGATTTTCTCATTCCTGCATGATACCCCTGTACCGCCTCAAAGTTTTCACGATTGACATATGTTTCACCGAATTTCAGCTCATTAATCACACGCATGGCTTCATTCATATCTTCTGTATAGACAGAAGAAGAAAGGCCATAAACCGTATCATTACCTTTTTCGATTGCTTCATCAAGTGTTTGAAAGGTATCAATTGGGATAACAGGACCAAAAATTTCCTCCTGCATAATATCGGATTCATGTGTCACATTCGTTAAGATTGTCGGCTTATAAAAATAGCCATTGTCCTGATTTGCACGCTCACCGCCAATAACTACTTTAGCACCGTTTTCTTTTGCTTTTTGCACCATATCATCCACTGTTTTAAGCCGATCACCGCTAATTAGCGGACCAATATCAGCTTCCTTGTTTTGCCGCGGATTATCAATTGTCTGACTTTCAAACCTTTCCTTCAATTTATTTATAAAGGAGTCTGCAATATCTTCCTGAACATAGATGCGTTCTGCGTTTGTACAGGCTTGGCCATTGTTGGCAAGCCGGGATGTCGTAATATTTTCAGCAGCTAAGTCCAGATCTGCATGTTTCGTGACAATAGCAGGTGCTTTGCCACCTAATTCCAGATTCACTTTCGTAATATTGGATGCAGCTGCTTCCATTACCTTTGTCCCCGCTGCAATGCTGCCGGTCATGGATACCATCGCAACTTTTTCATGGCTTGCCAATGCATTCCCAACCTCTGAACCAGTACCAGTCACAACATTGTACACACCTTTAGGAATTTCCTTCATTTTATCAACTATCTTTGTAAATTCCATTGTTGTATTTGGTGTTTTCTGACTCGGCTTCAGAACAAGCGTACAGCCAGTGACAAGCGCTGAAGCAACTTTTCTGGCAAGAATGAATACCGGGAAATTCCATGGTACAATACCAGCTACAACACCGATCGGCTTCTTATAAATATAGATATTTTCATTTGGACGGTCGCTCGGAACAATGTCGCCCTCTATCCGACGCGCCCATTCCGACATATAATGAAAATAGTCAATCGCCAGGTCGACTTCGCCTTGTGCAAGTTCGTAATTTTTACCTTGTTCCTCCTGAAGCAGATCAATAAAGGTATTGCGTTTCTCCTGAATCGCGTCTCCTAATTTACGAACGATTTTCCCGCGCTCAATGTTTGGTTTTAATTCCCAGGATTTTTGGGCATCAAAAGCTGCTTGGACAGCTCTATCCACATCTTTATCTGTACCTCTAGGAGCTTGAGAGATCACCTCTTCTGTAGCCGGATTGATAATATCCAGCCAGTCATTTCCTGTAGAGTCTGTATACTCACCTTGAATATAGAGTTGATGTTTCTTCATCATAACGAGCCTCCTTGCAATTTTAATGGTGACTACCTATTTATGGATATTCCACTTACCCAACAAATTAAACGCTATTCCCCACTCAGACTGTCTTCAAATAAATAAAGCAGTTGATAAAATTGATAGCAGCTATTCATGATGCCTTTTTAATAAAGTTTTCCTAACAGTGAAGATAATAAAATTAAGAAGCAACTGTTTTAGACAGATTTTTTCGAATCACCCCGCAAATTACAAAGTGGATAGATTATTAAATATTTTGACAAACATCTGTAATTAAATTACTATATATTCTATTAATTTATTTTGAATGAAGGAGGGAATTCTCAATGAAATTATCAACAAAAATAACCATCAGCTTGGTTCTTGGAATTTTGTTCGGGGTGTTTTTAAATATATTTTTTCCAGCAATTATCCCTAATTTAGAACAATATGTGTTAACACCTATCGGACAAGTATTCTTAAGGGGTATTCAGTTTGTAGTTGTGCCACTTGTCTTCACATCCCTTATTATTGGTTTTTCAAGTCTAAAGAACACAGAAAAAGTCGGCCGACTCACCCTGAAGATTTTAACGCTCTATATTGTTACGAATGTAATTGCACTTGCTATTGGACTAGCAACAGCTCAAGCATTAAAACCAGGAAAAACGGTAGATACAATCAATAATGCAGGCACGCAAGAAATTCCTGAAGGACAGCATATTATTGAGTGGCTCGTTTCCATTATACCGACCAATCCGTTTGAAGCATTTGCTACCGGGAATATGCTGCAAGTTATTTTTACAGCCATTCTGATCGTTATTGGAATTCGCTTTGTCGGTGACCATGCAGCACCTTTTGTTTCATTCATAGAAAGTTTCCATAAAATTATCGAAAAGGTCACTTTAATTGTACTTAAAATTTCTCCGATTGGAGTATTCGCTTTAATAAGTTCTGTAATAGCTGCTCAAGGATTCGGCATCGTTCAAAAATTAATTATGTATATAATTGGACTAATTTTAGCAATAGGCATAATGATTGTTGTTTATGCACTCATATTAGCTGCATTAAAAATCTCTCGCTTTTGGAAAAGCTTTCTGCCTACATTCGGAATTTCCTTTGGCACTGCCAGCTCTAACGCCGCATTGCCAGTAGCAATGGAAAATGCAAAAACGAGTTATAAAATGAGAGCGGATATCGCGAGCTTCGCAATCCCTCTTGGTACTGCATTAAAAAGGGATGGCGCATGTATTTTACAATCGTTTAACGTTCTGTTTGTAGCGCAATTATTTGATGTAAGCCTAACAGCTTCTATGATTATTGCCATCATCATTAGCGCATTAGTCGTCTCTTTTCAGCACTGCAGGAGTTCCTGGAGCGGGTATCATTATGATGTCTACCGTTCTCACCGCTGCTGGTTTGCCGCTTGAAGGTATTGCACTTGTGGCAGGAATTGACCGTTTAACAGATGGATTCAGAACGTTGTTAAACGTTGTTGGAAATGTGGCTAATGCAACGATTTTAGATAAATGGGAATCGAGGGACGCTAAAAATTCAACAGTTGGTTGAGGTATCTAATTTAAAAAGAAGCTGATTGTTATCTATATCAGCTTCTCTTTCCGATTTAACTAGTTTTCCCTATTCCATGGTTTTGCTCCAAAAGCTTTACTCTGCACCTCTGTCACTGTCGAATTCCAGATCATCTCCCTTTTGTAACTCTTGATCTGTTTGATCAGGATCTTCATCATATATAGATTTGTTTTCTTGATTCTCTTCACCTTCCAAGTTCGCATCATTTTCATAATCGGCTGGGCTATTGTTTACATCACCCTGCTGCTCATTCGAATCATTATTATTAACGTTACATGCTGCTAATAAACTTAACGAAAACAAGCTGGAAAAGAATAGAACTTTCCAATTGATTCTCATCTTATGTACCACCTTACTTTTCATTTTTTAGTTAACATTAATATGTCCCTAAAATAATAATCATAGTCTTGAATAATCATACATTTTTTAGTGAAGTCATCGTTCAAAAAGGAAACCCGCTCCACAATAGAAAGCAGGTATGTTAATCTTTTTATATAACTGGCAGGGATATCCTGCCTAAAGAGAGATTTTTAATACAATAACTTAAGTGCGGTTAAGAAGGAAATCACGGATTAAAAACAATTAAACAAGAGAGCCGCCTTGCTTAAGATACGTTTCAATTCCTTCTGCAGCTCTATAAGATAAAGCACCTAATGTACCAGTCGGATTGAAACAGCTGTTATGAGGAAATGCGGAAGCCCCGACTACAAATACATTTTCAGCATCCCACATCTGTTGATAAGAGTTAATTGCTGACGTTTCAGGTTCAGCCCCCATAATGACGCCTCCAGTATTATGTGTGTTCGTATCGACATTTACGTTGAAGGGTGCTTGCTCACCAACTGTATCTATATGATCTGGCCCCATTTCTTCAGCGATCGATTTTGTAACTTTCGCCATGTACTTCACTAACTCTTTGTCTTGTTCCGTATAATCATACGTTATGCGCAATAACGGCATGCCGTATGCATCTTTATAAGCAGGATCCAAATCAATATAATTTTGCCGATGAGGCATACTGGCACCTTGTGATTTGACCTGGAGGATGCTATTTGTGTATTTAATCGATTGTTCCTTAAATTCTTTTCCCCACGAAGGCGTTCCAATTGGTACGTTATTATTGGCAATTGGCCGGTTCCCGTATTGTGTAGAACGGATTCCTGCCCCATGAATAAAGTTCTCATTCGTATGGTCGAAATTATCACCTGTGAATTCGGGAATTTCAATTCCCAATGCACCTGCCCCAGCATATAGATTAAATTCTCTATCATTATAAAATAAAGTAGAGTACCCGGAACTTACTTGATAACAATAATTTTTGCCAATAACGCCTGTCCCGTCTGCTGGATTATACGGTTTACCTAGTCCAGAATTAAGCAGAAGTCTTGCATTATTGAATACATAGCTTGCGACAACCACTACTTCTGCAGGCTGTTCAAACTCCTCCCCAGTAAGTGTATCCACATAAATAACACCTGTAGCTTTCGTCCCGTCATTTAAAATTTGCGTTACATTAGCATGTGTACGCAGGTCAAGGTTACCCGTTTCTTGTGCAACAGGCAGAACAGTTACAACCGGGTCCGCTTTTGCGCCATACTCACAACCAAAGTTTTCGCAGTACGCACAGTATTGACATGCTGCACGTGCAATTCCATCTGGGTTTTCGTAGTTCTCGGATAAATTCGCAGAAGGCATCATATAAGGTTTGTAACCAAGTTTTTTGGCCGCCTTTTCAAATTCCTCTAATACGGGTGTTTTTAACATTGGTTTAGTTGGATAAGGATTTGAACGGCGACCATATAATTCAACTGTCTCACCTGAAATACCGGACATTTTCTCAAAGGTATCGTAATAGGGTTCTAACTCGTCATATGTAATACCCCAATTCTGAAGTGGGTAATCGGCTTTGATTTTATTTTTTCCGTATCTTTCTTCCGTCATCGTTTTAATTTCAAAATCATACGGAAGAAAACGATATGTTTGACCATTCCAATGACTACCTGCACCTCCAAGCCCATCACCAACAATAAAGGTCCCATATTGGCGCATCGGGAGCGCTCTCATCTTGCTGTTATTACGATGTGTAACGGTTTCTTTGGATAAATCTTGCATTAATTCTTCTCGATGCTGGAAGCGGAGTTCATCATGGACCATAAGATAATCACTCATCTTCCTTTCTTTCCCTCGCTCAAGTCCGACGACTTTGATTCCAGCCTTTGTTAGTTCAGAGGCAATAATCCCCCCTGCCCAACCCATTCCAATAACAACAACAGGTTCTTTTGGTAATTTTGTAGCCATGTTTCTCAACCCTTTCTATTTTTGAACAATCTATTCTTAAGAATGCCCCATATGACTTTGGAGGCTGTTTGGCTCCAGTTCAACAAAATCCTTTTTTTGGATTTCATTGATATATCCCATTCTCGTACCAGGATACTTTCGCATTTCCCACCCCAGCATCTCTTTATTGCCACCATACATCGGATCTGCATAAACACCCTCCAGCGTTAACTGTCTGAGCAATTTGAAAAACTCCGTTGTAGAAACACCCGAAATCGAACCTGCTTTACCTTCCTCAAAAGCAGCTAACACGCCGTCTTGCTCTTCTGCTTCTAAATCAAGAAACTGCTTTTCATAATTTTCGCTGCTGTAATTATCCAGTCTTTTTAAACCTAAGCGGAATAAATCTTGGCGTAATAGTTTGATTTGTTCACCTTGTGTTGGTTCAGGCTTATAAAATGGACCCAGCCGATAATCCTTTGCATTTACTCCCCATTGACTAGCAAGTTGATGATCTATATATATCGCAGCATTCAATTCCATAGCTCCAGGACCATTCTCATCCTCCGGAAAAATACGTTCCACCGCTGCATTTGTTGTTTGATATTCATCTGGGGTAAAAAACATCAAGGCAACATTTGGGTTAGCAACTTCAGCGACCGGGGCTGGTGCAGGCTGTTCTGTTGGCTCCTCCTTTACATTTCCAAGCAAGCCACCAATTGTCCCGCCAATTACAATCCCGCCAAAAGTTATTCCTGAATTCTTTAAAAAAGCACGTCTTGTACTGGTTGTATTTGCTTGTTGATTGTTCTCGTTGTCCGTCATTCTAATCCCTCCAAATATATTAAAGAATAAGTAAATCCAACATTTAGGCAAACCATATCCTTCTATAAGATTGATACTCTTTATTGCAAATGCCCTTGATAATACAGAATAAGAAAGTTTCTTTTTATTTGTATACAATGTCAGCGCGAGTGTGGTTTGTACTTTTTCATAATTATGTCCAAAACACGATATTAATAAACTCAGATTCCAACCAGCAAATTTCCAAATTCGTTTACATTAGAACATTCAAAAAAGATGGTATACAATAATGTAAGAAGCAACCCATCACGGATAGGATAAAATTTCACTAGACTAGGGGACAGAAAAATGAAAAACGGAGATACGAATACAACACATGCTACACAAAACAGTATCCAAGAATTACGTCGTCTTATAGAGGGATTGAAGTCTTTACATGAGTATCGATTACCTCAGCGGGCATACCATATTATACGATTAGCTATTCGCGACTTGATTTTGCCACCCGGAAAAACCATATTAGAGCGGGAAATGAGCGAAGTATTAGAAATGAGCAGGACTCCTGTACGCGAGGCTTTAGTACGTTTGGAAACGGAGGGAGTTGTCCGGTTGATTCCTCGGCGCGGTTTTATTGTGGAACCAATTGTCCAAGAAGACCTGAAGGAAATTTACCAAATCGTCGAAAATTTAGATGGACTTGCTATTGAAATAGCTACCAAGAAAGCCGAAGATGAGAAAATCAATCAACTTGAAGCAATTATTGAACAGCAGGAAGCTGCATTAGAAAATAAAAATCTGAAAGAATGGGCTGTTTTGGATGACCGGTTTCATTCGATGATTATTGAACTTGCAGGAAATAAACGTCTCAGCTCCGTAATTGAAATTCATTCCGATCAAACTTATCGCGCTCGCTTATTCACGATTAATAACCGTCCATTACCACTCCGTTCCATAAAAGAGCATAAAGCAATCACTGCTTGCATGCGGGCAAAAGATGAAAATGCCGCTCGCATCATGATGCAATCCCACCGAAAACGGGCACAGCAAGAAATTTTAGCAGGAATAGAAAAGATAAATAGCATGCAAAAATAAGACTAGTATCCTGTAAACCTTTTGGATACTAGTCTATTTCCATTACATTAAATGTCCAAAAATGTATGGAACATAGTAATAAACAATAATAACCGTGAACGTAATTGAGAATAAATTCAGCCAGACACCTGTTTTTGCCATATCCGCCATTCTTACATAACCCGTACCGAATACAATTGCATTTGGCGGGGCTGCGACCGGAAACATGTAAGCAAAGGTCGCCCCCATGTTAGCAGCTACCATTAATACAATCGGATCTGTACCAAGCGATGCAGCGGCAACCGCAACAATAGGATACACCATTGTAGCTGTTGCAGTGTTTGATGTAAACTCTGTCAAGATTGTAATCAGGGTTACAATCAATGCAATTGTAATGAATAGCGGAATATTTTCAAAGCTAGTCAATTGCCCACCAATCCACTGATCTAAACCCGAATTCATAATTCCAGCAGCTAATGCCAGTCCCCCTCCGAATAGCCATAAAATCCCCCAAGGAAGTTTAAGTGCTGTATTCCAATCCATAATATTCCCATCTTTGTTTTTAGCTGGGATTAAGAATAAGATAATTCCTGCAAGTAAAGCAATTAACGTGTCATCTAAACCAGGTATAAATTTATTCAGAAAGAAGCTTCGTGTAATCCACGCTGCAGCAGTTAAGGTAAAAATGGTGAAAACAACTTTTTCTTCATAACTCATTTTCCCTAGTTCCTGTAGATCCTTTTTGATGATTTCTCTTCCTCCAGGTATTTCTTTTACTTTTAATGGATAAGCAATCTTTGTTAAATATAACCAGACAAGCGGTACAAAAAGGATGACCAGCGGCACTCCAAATAATAACCAGCGAGCAAAGGTAATTTCAACACCATACAAACTAGACACAGTACCTGCCAGAATAATATTCGCTGGCGCACCGATTATCGACCCAAATCCGCCAATCGTTGCTGAATAAGCCGTCCCAAGCATCAAAGCTGTCCCGAATGGGAACTTCCCTGGCGACGTATCCATAGTCGTATGATGCTTCAAGGAGTCCGAGACATGCTTCGTTACTGCAAGGCAGATCGGTACCATCATAAGTGTGGTTGCAGTATTGGAAATCCACATGGACAGGAATCCAGTTGCAATCATAAAACCTAGAATAATGGTGCTTGGATTTGTTCCAACATACGAAATAATGGATAGCGCGACACGCCGATGCAAATTCCATTTTTCCATGGACAATGCTATCATAAAACTTCCTGCGAAAAGAAATATGAGCGAGTCTCCATAAGATGCAGATACCTCTCCTGTCTCCATTACACCTGTCATTGGAAACAAAAGTAATGGAAGCAATGAAGTAACTGGGATTGGGATAGCTTCTGTTACCCACCATGTCGCAATCCAAGCGATCGAAGCAAGTACTGTAATTGCTTCATCAGGCATTTCGGCAGGAGAAACAAAAAGTTTAATCACAATGAATAATGATGGACCAATAAACAGACCAATTAATTGAGGCCTCGAATATTTGGACGGTCTTTTCTGATTTTTTACCTTCTTATTTACTACTTCCTTTTCCACTGGTTCTGCAGCACTTTGCATCTTCAGCAATGCTGCAGGCGAAAATACATGCATTACCGAAGCCAGCACCGCCTTGATTTGATCATTCCACACCCACATCAATGCCCAAAACTCTTTTACAATTATCATATTTAGCCACCTACCTCTTTTGTTATCGCTTACATTAATTCCGTTGTTTTATTCAGAAAATTCTATAGTAGGATTTTACAACAACGTATACATTAAAGTCAATATTATTTATTAAACATTTTATAAAAACTTGTAATAATTGATTTTTTCTAACCTTTACAAAAAACCACCTTGACATTAATGCATACATTAATTTAATATTTGTATTAACCATAATTTAAATTGGATTTTTATAAGGAGGAATTTGATATGAGTGAACGTAAAAATTATCGAATCGCGGTCATCCCTGGTGATGGGATTGGGAAAGAAGTCATTGACGCAGGTCTGCGTGTACTGGATTACCTAGCTAAAGAGTCAAATGGCGCTTTCACTTTTGAAAACGATTTCTTCCCTTGGGGCTGTGAATATTATTTAGAGAATGGAAAAATGATGGATGAAGATGGTGTTGAAAAATTACGAGATTACGATGCCATTTATTTTGGTGCTGTTGGATTCCCTGGGGTTCCTGATCATGTAAGTCTATGGGGCTTGCGTTTAGCGATTTGCCAAGGTTTAGACCAGTGGGCTAATATACGTCCAGTTGAATTCTTGCCTGGAGTTCCAAGAAGACTCAACCATCCTGATATTGATAATCTAAATTGGATTTTAGTACGGGAAAATTCGGAAGGAGAGTATTCGGGTGTTGGTGGCAGAAACTTCGCAGGCAGAGAAGGAAGTAATGAAGTCGCAGTTCAATCCGCACTCTTTACTGAAACAGGATGCGAGCGAATCATTCGATTTGCATTTGATCTTGCTAGGACTCGTAAACGAAAAAAGGTGACAAGTGTAACGAAAAGTAATGCGCAGCAATATGGGATGGTGCTATGGGACGAAGTATTTGCCCGTGTAAGCAAAGATTATCCTGATGTTGAGACAGACCAATGGCTTGTAGATGCTATGGCAGCCCAATTTGTCTTGCACCCCGAAGATTTAGAGGTCGTTGTGGCATCAAATTTATTCGCTGATATACTATCAGACTTAGGAAGTGCACTTGCAGGAAGTCTGGGAATCGCCGCAAGCGCTAATCTAAATCCAGAAAAACGTACACCAAGTATGTTTGAATCCGTTCACGGTTCCGCTCCTGATATTGCTGGGAAAGGAATCGCAAACCCCATCGGAACAATCGGCAGTGCTGCTTTAATGCTGGATTACCTGGGACTTTCAGAAGAAGCAACCCGTATTAATCAGGCGATTGAAGCAACAACCCGTCAAGGGATTTTAACAAAAGATTTAGGTGGAACACATAATACAGCTGAAATTACAGATGCGATTATTAAAAACTTGAGTAAGCGTAAGGTTGAGGTGTGAATCCTGCTGAATAAGTGTTTTATCATGCGCTGGAATCTATTCATTCGTTTATTCCAGCGCGTTTTTCTGTTTTAGTAGATTGCTAAATTCAAATTACCTTTTGTATATCTTATTCCAAACATTCCACGGATAACGCTCTTCTGGTGGAGGGCACTGCACCTCTATCATTTCTTTTTTCACCGGATGCTCGAACCGCAATAGATTTGCCCAGAGTGCAATTTGCTGTCCGGGTCGATTAGTCTTTTGCCCATATTTCTGATCCCCATAGATCGGTGTTTTATTTGCGGAGAGCTGAACACGTATTTGATGTGGCCTTCCTGTATGAAGCTTTACAGACAATAAACTTAAACCTTCTCTGTTGGCAATCATTTTATAATCAAGTACTGCCTTCTTCGCCTTTTGATGATTGGCCGCTACCGTATATACCTTGTTTTCACGGGTGTTTTTATAGAGATAATGCTCAAGCTTTGCCTCATTCTTTGTTGGCAAACCTCTTACAACAGCCAAATATTTTCGTTCGATTGCTTGTCTGCGAACTAAATCTGACATTCGAGATGCAGCTTTCGATGTTTTAGCGAAAACCATTGCTCCACCAACAGGGCGGTCCAAGCGATGCACCAATCCAAGATAAACATTTCCTGGTTTTCCATAACGAATTTTCAGGTGCTGCTTCAGCATCGACAAAAAGTCATGGTCCCCTGTCCGATCTGCTTGCACTGGGATATTAACTGGCTTTTCCACAAGCAGCAGATGATTATCCTCATATAAAACTGAAATTTCCACGCATACCAATACTCCTTAAACCATAAAATATCTATTTTTGCTTTTAAAATGAACGTTGGAAAGCTCACCTAAATGATAGCAATTAACCTATAACTCTAGTATGGATAGTATCGAATGTCAAGGTTATGCGCTTTACAAAAAATTCCTCTCATTAAATCTTGGAAACGGAAAGAAAAAAAGCTGAACTCATTATTTATGAATTCAGCTTCTAATCTATCATTTGTCTTTTTCACAGACCACATACACTTAAGCAAGCACTTTGTCTCCTGCCTCTTGCGTCACTTGTTCATATTCTGCTAAAAGTCCATCAAAAATCGTATCCCAAGCCTGTGTTTTCGCATATTTCTTTGCTTCTAATCGCATTGTTTCTCTCTCCACCCGATTGGAAAGCATACGAATAATTGATTCTGTAAATCCATCCTCATCCTTCTCTTTACATAAAATCCCTGTTAAACCATTCTTAATAATGGTTCGAACACCACCAGCATTAACACCGATCACTGGTGTTCCACATGCCATCGCTTCTAATACAACATTTCCGAAGGTTTCTGTAGCAGAAGGAAAAACAAATAAATTTGCTGCTGCATACATTTCTGCTAAATCTTTTCCATTTATATAGCCTGCAAACGTCATGTTTGACGGTGCGATTTGTTCTAATTCATCTTTTAATGGGCCATCCCCCACGATAAGCCAATGAACATCATCGATTCCTTTTTGGAGCAGCTTTTCATTAATGGCTGGCAGCAAGCCAACATCTTTTTCCGGAGAAATTCTCCCCACATACAGCAGAATATATTTTTCTTTAATCTGATATTTTTCTCTAACCAGCTCTTCACTATATCTACTATGATACATGGATATGTCTACGCCGCGGGACCATATCGACAGGTTCGTAAATCCGCGCTTTTGCAATTGTTCCATTGTATCTGTTGATGGTACAAAAATCTTCTTTAATGGGCGATGAAACCAGTGCATATATTTCCAAAGCACTCTTGATAAAAATTGCATATCATAATAGGCCAAGTATTTATCAAAGTCTGTATGATAAGAGCCGACAATCGGTATATGAAGTTTTTTCGCGTAATGCAGTCCGCAAAGCCCCATATTAAACGGTGTCGCCACATGAATAATATCCGGCTGAAATTGCTGTAGTTCATCTCTGACATTTGACATTCTCGGCAATGCTAATCGACATTCCTGATATAGAAAGAATGGCAAGCTAAGAAAACGATGCACATTGCTTGAATATAGGTCTTCATTTGAACTTTTAGGTGCAAAAACACGGTATTCTATTCCCTGTTCGTCTAGATATTCCGTAAATCGTTTTAATGTTTTGGCAACCCCATTCACTTCCGGTGCAAAGGTATCTGTAAAAATAGCAATTTTCAAGACCATCCACCCCACATCAAATATTTGATAAATGTACATGCAAACAGGTATAAACGACTATTAAAACAAGACGAGCATACGAATAAATGAAAGTGTTAGAGTGCCTATCGCTGTCCCAAATAAGCATCCTGCAAGCACATCTGTAGGATAATGAAGTCCCAAATAAATTCGAGATAGTCCAACAGCAATGCCCAAGGGAAGTAAAATGGCGGTCAAGATAGGATAAAAAAGTATAAATGGAATTATGATTGCAAATATTGCTGTTGTATGACCAGAAGGAAAAGAATGATCCTGCAATGGATTTTCCATCACATTTATTTCTTCTAATCTTACATAAGGTCTTTTGCGAGGAAACAGCTTTTTAAGAAGTGCAACCGGAAGATGACTCATTGTTAAAGCTGCTGCACTAGCAATCGCAAGCAATTGAATCGTTCCAGATGTAAATAATATCAGAAGTAATACGGCGGCTATCGTAAACCTTGCTCCGCCAAAGTGTGTGACCGTCAGAAAAAAGCTGTTTACATACTTCCTGTCGAAGTATTGGTTTATCAAACGAAAGAGATGAACTTCCGTTGTATAAAACCAATGAAAGAACTTAACCATACCGTTTATCCCCCCATCAATTTATTCGTGTCCTCATATCCATTTTAATGAATGAATATTTAGTAAATAATAAATCCATGTAAATTTTTTTATATATAAGAGACAAACAGACAGGCATTTCTAATTTTAATACAATTGTAATTTTTGTAATTCCTGCCTCTAATTAACCTCTATGCTTCCGTTTTTTTGTACCTTTATTGTTACAACATGCCATGTTTCTTTAATCTAGTTAAAATTATCTAGTTTCTTAAACGTATGGAAGGGTAATTAATTGCTAAGCTGATATTCAATCAGGCCCCTGCTAAGGAGGTTATCTATGGGAACAACGAAGAAGATAATCGAAAAACCTGGCGTGCAAGCCTCGTTTATTGCTGGTGGGATTACTTTTTTAGCTACTACTGCACCGTTTTTATTTCCTAAGCTATCAAAAGGGATTCGAAATGCTGCTCCCAAAGTAAAAAATATTATCAAACGAGCAGACAGCCCAACGGAAATCAAACAAGCAGCAAAATCAGAAATAAAAGAGGAAATGGCAGAGCAATTCCGTAATAAGCTGACTGAAGGTATTCAATCCAAAGTAAATGAAGCTGCAGAAAAGCTGAAGAAAAAGAAATATGAAAATGTAGCAAAGGTTCATGCAAATGCAGAAAAAGTGGAAGACAAAATGCAGCATGCCCTCTTGCAGGTAAAGGAAAAAGTAGCAGGTGCAAAGGAAACTGGAGAGGAATTTCAAAGCAAATTAAGAAGAAGGACAAAATCGGAAACAGGGATTCGTGGTGTAAATCACATCAAAGGTGTAAGTCAGTTGAAAAGTGCAGCCTCTATTAAAAGTTCTGCAAAAATGAAAGGTCCAAGGAGTATTAAGCATTATGCAGATCTTTAAGCACAAAAGCGGAAACGCCTGTTCAGTGACGAGTTTTAGTTTTCTAATCAACACAAAACCTAATTCTTAGTAAGTTCAACGATCCAGAAAGGAGCATGATTTAAATGGCTATACAAAAGTCAACCGATAGTTCAAGTTTAGCAGAGGTAATTGACCGAATTTTGGATAAGGGAATTGTCATCGATGCGTTTGCAAGAGTTTCCGTAGTAGGTATTGAATTAATTACCGTGGAGGCACGTGTAGTAATTGCAAGTGTCGATACATGGCTGCGCTATGCTGAGGCCGTTGGTTTATTACAGGATGATTTTGAAGAGGATGGCCTATCTGATCGCTTATCTGCACGGGGTAATAGCTTGGAATATGAAGAGGAAGAAGCATAGATTTTAACTCACCAACTGGAATCAGGATATACTCCGATTCCGGTTATACTTACTGGAACACTTGGCATGTTAAAGAGATTCTAGGATTTAGTTAATAAAAATTTTTATCCTAGCTCATTTGCCGAAAAAATACAAGGAAGTGAGACATATGAAAGTGATGGAGGAAGTAAAGCAGTTTTTTAACGAAAATATCGCTCCTCCCCATAAAATTATTTCGGTTAAAAAACAGGAGGAAGATGGCGAGACTGGCTGGCGGGCACTTGTAGAAGTGATTGAGGAAAAAGAATATATGAAAAAATACGCGAATGATCAAATGATTGGATTATACGAGGTTTTCCTCGATACAGATTCCGAGGTTACCGGCTTTTCAAGAATAAGTCTTAGATTCCGAAGTGATCTGGAGGAACAAGCTTAGATGGCAGGAGGCTCAAACGTGACCGATTCTACGGAGACAAACCAAAAAAGTTTATATGAACAGTCTGCTTACTACAAAGGAATTATTAAACGGTCATTACGCTACCTGAATACCGGCTACCCCCTTCATCTTACAGGTCCTTCAGGAATTGGGAAAACAACACTCGCTCTTCATATAGCGAAGCAAAGAAAGCGACCCGTCATACTGATAAATGGAAATAAAGAGCTTTCTACAGAGGATTTTATTGGTGCATTTACTGGCTATAAACGCAGAAAACTGAAAGATAATTATATAAGAAGCGTTCAAAAAATTGAAGAAAGCGTTACGGAATCCTGGTCAGACGGACGATTACTCGAAGCGGTAAAAAAAGGCTATACACTCGTATATGACGAGTTTACACGTTCCCAGCCTGAGATAAATAACATCTTTTTGCCTATTTTAGAAGAGAGGATCTTACCCCTGTATGGAACCAAACAAAAGGAGCCATTTATAAAAGTCCATCAAAATTTCTCTGCTATTTTCACTAGTAATCCTGTCGAATATGCAGGTGTCTATGCATCACAGGATGCCCTTTTAGACCGAATGGTGACACTGACGCTTGGATCCCTGGATCAGGAAGCGGAAGTTACAGCAGTTGTCCATAAAACAGCGATCGAGCGAGAAAAGGCAGAAGCAATCGTTGAATTTATGATGAAAATCAGAAAGCTATGTGATACAGGCCAGAATTATCAAGGACCTTCATTAAGAGCGTCCATTATGATAGCTGAATTCGTGAAACAGTATGATATACCAGTTGACGGCAAGAATGAGGAGTTTAATCAACTATGCTTTGACATGACATGGTTCCCCCTTCAGGCATGCATAGAAGATAAACAGAAACAGCGCATAAAAAGACAGCTTGTACAAGAATGCAAAAAAATTACGTTAGGGTGAAGAAGATGAGTGAGAAACAAGGAATTTATGTATTTTGCGGCATTCAGACAGATAAAAAGGCTGGATTCGGCAATGTCCATTTTGATAGCGAAGACAGAGAGATTTACACGGTCCATTATAAAGATGCAGCAATGGTCGTTACTCGTGTTCCTATGAAAATCTATCATCCGAGTAAAGAAAATCTAATGATGCATCAGAAAGTGCTTTCCCGAGTAATGGAAACGATGGATACAGTCGTGCCAATCAGTTTCGGGAACCTATTCCAAAGTGAAGAGGATGTGCTCGCCTTAGCAGAAAGCCTCTATCCTCAGTTAGTGGAAATTTTCCCTCAAATTAAAGGAAAAATCGAGGTTGGTTTAAAGGTTGTTGGTAAAAAAGATTGGCTGGAAAAGAGTATCAAGCAAAATGAAAATGTCATGAAGAAAAAACAGATCGTACACTCCAAATCAGAGGCTGCCGGATATTTTGACCGGATTCAGTTAGGCGAGATGGCGAAAGACTTCTTCCATTCACTACAGAATGATATCAAGTCAGAAATACATGATTCATTAAGTACTCTCGCAGAGGCCAATCAAATCAATGATCCAATCGGCGAAAAAATGCTTCTCAATGCCGCGTACCTGATAGATAGCGACAAGGAGTCCCAATTCGATAAAAAAGTAAATGAACTTCATGACAGCTGGCAGGATAAAGTGGACTTTAAATACACAGGACCATGGCCAGCCTATAACTTTATCAATATTAAATTAAAGATAGAAGAACCTTCCACATGATCCAAAAAATCTTCACTTCGCCGATAAACTTAATTGTAAAAATTGGGGAAAAGGTTCAAGAAGAAGTGGAAAAAGAGCTATATGATCTGGAGCACATCCAAAAGAAATTAATTCACCTGCAGATGATGTATGAACTGGAAGAAATTGATGAGGCATCCTACAAGCAATCTGAAACGGAACTGTTAGTTCGTTATGAAATTGCTAAAAAACGAGAAATGGAACAAATAAATGAGTTAACAAAACGAAAAGAGTGAGGATGAAATATGGAGAAATTAATCTATTTATATGGAATTATACCGGCAAGCGGAAAAGACGCAGCTCCCCTCCCCTCTCTTAAAGGGCTGGATGAGGAGTCACAGATTTACAGCCTTCCATTTGAAAATGTCGATGCCATTGTCTGTGAGCTGGACCCAGTGGAATACAGTGAAAAGGAACTCGAAAAAAAATCAAATGATGTTAATTGGCTCCACCAGAAAGCATTTCACCATCACGAAGCATTGATGGAATTTTATGAGAGATATCCTATCATCCCAATGAAGTTTTGCACGATCTATTCTGGTCTGGAAAGTTTAAAAAACACAATCAGCACCCACGAGACACGTATGCTCCATTTACTTGATAACATCGCAGATAAAGATGAGTGGATATTAAAACTCTATTGCGAGCGGGATAAGCTAAAAGAAATGGTGGCAAGTAATAATGAAACGATAGAAGCCAAAAAGAAAGAAATTGCTGCCATGTCACCTGGCCGTCAGTACTTGGAAAATAGAAGGCTTCATCAACTTATTGATCAAGAGACAGAGAAAGAAACACATGCCTTTTCAAAATCGATTCATAAGAAACTAGCAGCATTAAGTGTCGACCACGAAGTGAAAAGAAATTGGAATAAGGATGTTACGGGACGCCAAGAAGAAATGTGCTGGAACAGTGTCTATATGGTGGATAAATCTCGAATTAATGATTTTAAATCTATCATTAAAAAGCTGCAGGATAAATGGGCGGGATCAGGCTGGCACTTCGAGGTTACAGGACCATGGCCATCCTATCATTTTGCCAAGATTAGCTAGTTTGGAGGATACACATGGAATTTGAAAATAAAGAGGTTGGCCTCATTGATGTTCTCGATGTAGTTCTGGATAAAGGTGTAGCAATTAAAGGAGATATCATCCTCTCTATCGCTGGAATCGACTTAGTCTATCTCGATTTACGCGTATTGATCTCCTCAGTTGAAACACTTATTGAATCGAATCAGCAAACAGCTGAGAAATTTTCATCGAAACAATTTGATTATGAAAAGGAGGAGTTGGATCGTGTCATCCATCAATCTTAATAATCAACCAGCATCCTTAGCAGGTCTTGACCATCGTCCAGAGAAAAGCGGACGGATCGAGCTTGATCCTGAAGGTGCCGAAGAAGGTCTTGCTCAGCTTGTCCTTACCGTAATTGAGTTATTACGTCAACTTGTCGAACGACAGGCAATCCGCCGTGTAGACGGAGGGAATCTGACGGAAGAGGAAATTGAAAAACTCGGTGTTGCGTTAATGAACTTAGATATAAAAATGGAAGAGCTAAAAGGGATTTTTAATTTTACGGATGAGGATTTGAATATCGATTTGGGACCTTTAGGAAATTTACTATAGGTGTGTAACCTCTATAGGTTGAATGAAGGGTGAAATAGGATTTCCCAGGGAGGGTAAAACATGGCGAACGAAAACTCCCCACAAACAACTGCGGGGTCCAGTAATTTGGTTGATGTGCTTGAAACCGTATTGGATAAAGGGGTTGTCATTGCGGGAGACATACGAGTAGGAATTGCAGATGTGGAGCTGCTTTCCATCAAAATCAGATTGATTGTCGCATCTGTCGATAAAGCAAAAGAAATCGGAATGGACTGGTGGGAAACAGACCCATACCTAAACTCGCAAGCAGCAATGCAAGAACAGGATAAGTTAAAAGAAGAAAATCAAAAGCTGCTCGAACGATTGGAAAAATTAGAAGGTAAACTATCTGGCAATAGCTAGCAAATTTAAATTTCTATTAGGAGGAATAAATCATGACAGAACAAAACAAACAGCAAGTACAAACAAATCAAGAAGAACAAGAAAACCGAAATTCATCCGATAAGGCTTACACCAAAAAAGATGTTATTCGAGGTGGTATTATCGGTTGGGGAGTCGGTGTCGCGACCACCCTATTACTTGCTCCGAAATCCGGAAAAGAGCTGCGTGGAGATATTACCTATCAAGTGGGCTCTGCTAAAGATAAGGCAGTAGATAAATCGCGTGAACTCACTGATTCAGCAATGGACAAATATGCTGCAATCAAAGAAAATACCACAAATAAAACAATAGAGTTAAAGCATAGGCTTACCCCTGCAAAAAGCAAGCAATCAAATGGAGAGGAAACAGAGGCAGAAGACACAGAAAGCAATTCTGCGCCACAATCTAATAAAGCAGAGGAAAAACAAAACGAATCTGCAAGCACGAATAAAAAAGCAGAAGCTAAATCAAAATCCAGTTCTTCCAGCGCGAGTACTAGAAGGACACCAGCAAAACGAAGTTCAGGCTATAACCAAAAAGCACGTACTAAAACAGCCTCAGCTTCTAAATAATAAAGATTACTAAAAAATCAGCATCATCCCGAGACTCATAAAGTGAAGGTAGTAAGGTCTTTCATCCTTCACTTTATGGGTCTTAATTTTATGATAGGAACTTACATAACTACACAGAGAAAAAGGAAAGGGAGATCAAAATCCCTTTCCTTCTTTATCATACATATTAAGTTTTAGTTATGAATTGTTTCTGTTTTTGTTGTTGTTGTTTCGTTGGCGCGCGCGTGCATTCCCGCCCTTTTCGCCAATTTCTTCGTAGAATTCCTGATCGTGATTTCTTGCAGTTGCATTCCCGCCTTTTTGACCAATCTCTTCATAGAATTCCTGATCATGATTTTTTGCGGTTGCTTCACCGCCTTTTTGACCAATTTCTTCATAGAATTCCTGGTCATGATTTCTTGCGGTTGCTTTTCCACCCTTTTTTCCTGCTTGTTCACGAGACATCTTACCATTATTGTTCTTAGCCATTTTTATAGCTCCTTTCAATAGTTGATATTGTTGCTCGTACATTAATTATATTCCACGTTGCCCATTACTTAAACATGAAAAGCAGCTTATAAAAGGCTTGTATTCTAATTGTAACGTTCCTGATAATTTCTGTATTTCCTCTGGAAAACGCAAGCATTCGAATCTCTCATAATTCATTTTTTCATTACCTATTAAACATGCATCCATGAACAAAATGGTTTGTGAGAATGATTGAAGCAGACTGGTTTCTGTTTAAAGGAGTTAGTTGGATTCATAATCATGCTGTTCTAACATTGCAAGAAAAACATAACATATAATTACCAAATATAAATAATATGATCTGCCTAATCTGTCAAAGCTTCCTCCCGAAGTTTATCCCACAGATAAGATCCAGTTCAAAAATAGACTATTTGCAGTCTTATTTGAACTGGATTTTTTATTTTAGTTAAATTTCTTGTCTAAACTCACAAGTTGAAAGCATAGAGTCTAAACATAGGGGGTGTATAACTATTTCCAGTAACCATATTTTGCTAGACACACTGTTATTTGATGATTTCAGCAACTAAACCATTGGAGGTATTATAATGAAAAAAATTTTAATTATTTTTATGTTCCTAACCATATCTATGTTAATCGCTGCATGTAATGATAATAGTGATTCTGATGCCGCTGGCAAGGATGGTAATGGTGAAGATGCATTAGCTGGTGAATTTATTACGATTCTGACAGGCGGTTCATCTGGTGTATACTACCCACTTGGCGGTACATTAGCAAATATTTTCCAAGACTTAGGCGCTAATGCAAACAGTCAGTCCACAGCAGCTTCCACTGCAAATGCAACCACACTTAATCAAGGTAATGCAGAAATCGGATTTTCGATGGGAGATGCCGCACAAGATGCTTATGAAGGGATTGCAAGCGCCGAAGAAATAGGAGCTCAGGAAAACATCCGTACCCTTGCCTCGCTCTACCCAAACTATTTACAAATTGTAGCTACCGAAAAATCAGGCATTAAAACCGTAGAAGATTTAGCTGGCAAAAGAGTTGCTGTTGGCGCCCCTGCGTCTGGAACTGAAATCAGTGCACAACGCGTTTTAGAAGCATATGGCATGACATACGAGGATATCAATGCTGACTTTCTTTCCTTTTCAGAAGGAGTGGAAGGAATTCAAAATGGAAATATTGATGCAGTTGTTATTTCCTCTGGATTGCCAAATGCTGGAGTACTTGAGCTTCAGACAACACAGGATATTGTGATTGTAGAAATTGCCGAAGATATCATTTTAAAAATGCAAGACGACTATCCATCCTTTTTCCCAACAACTGTACCAAAGGATGTATATGACATGGAGAAAGACGTATCAACCATTGGAGTTAATAATGTTTTATTAACACACAGCGAAGTATCAGATGACATAGCTTATGCAATGACCAAAGCTATATTTGATAACCTTGATCAATTACAGAACACTCATAATGCAGCTAACGATATCACATTAGAAAATGCATTACAAAACTTACCTGCACCGCTCCATCCAGGCGCAGCTAAATATTTTGAAGAACAAGGGATAACGGAATAAAAGTGGACTTATCGACTGCTCTATGAAAAAAATATCACTTATTCTTACTATTTTGCTGGTTGGAGTCTGGATCGGTATGACTCCTCTCCAATCAGGCATTTTATTAACGGATGGAGAGGACAATCCATTATTTTTTCTGCCATGGGATTCAGAAAAAGTAACAATCGGGTGGAGACATTCTGTTGAATTAACTCCATGGAAAGAAACTTATCGAATAGCCGATAATGGATATCTGGTGTTTGAATCTACATTGTACCAATCATATGGAGCAGGTACGCCAGATACAGAAGGCAAAGTGGAATTTCTTCCGAATGGGTTTATCCAAGTTACTGAAATAAATCGGGTTATCCCCTATTATTCCCTATTCTATGTTCCAATTTCAAACTATTATCTGAAAGATAATGAAAAAAGATATTCATTATCCGACTTTATTCCGGATGATACAAATGTCCAAATCCATTATGAACAAATACAGGTCTATAAATGGCTGCTGTTAAAGATCCATAAGGAGGTATGGCGCTGATGGCTGATAAACAAAGTGAGATGCCAAAAGAAGAGCTTGTGAAAAACCATGAAGAATTATCAGAAGCAGAAAAACAAAAAATTGTTGAAAAATACGATTCAGAAGCTAGGTTCCGAAAATTGAGCATACCTTGGATGGCCAGGCTTGTTATGATTATCTCAGTTTCCTTGGCCCTATTCCACTTGATTACTTCGTTTACAGGGCCTTTAGTTACATTACAGCACCGGGCATTGCATACGGGTGTAGTAATGGCTCTTGTCTTTTTACTG
The DNA here is from genome assembly GCF_037963145.1 of Oceanobacillus sp. FSL K6-2867. Classification (NCBI taxonomy): domain Bacteria; kingdom Bacillati; phylum Bacillota; class Bacilli; order Caryophanales; family Bacillaceae; genus Oceanobacillus; species Oceanobacillus sp. FSL K6-2867. The sequence goes on along the minus strand of NZ_CP150144.1, from coordinate 3,281,942 downwards.
TATCCCTCACGAAAAAATGCACCACAGACTCGGGCAACAATCATTGATTTTTTGCTTGCTATCTTATCGATTGCAACCATTGTTTATATTTTCACCGATTATATGGGAATTGTAAATCGAGCTGGATTACCAAGCCAGAACGATATTATCTTCAGCCTACTAATGGTTCTGCTTGTTCTTGAAGGAGGACGTCGTGTAGTTGGGAATGGACTGACCGTTCTCTGTACGTTGTTCCTGTTATATGCCTATTTCGGTCCTTATCTGCCCAGGATGGTTGCCCATCGAGGATATCAAATAGACGATATTGCCTCTTACTTGTATTTAACAACAGAAGGAATATTTGGGACTGCAATAGGTGTTTCCGCTACCTATATTTTTCTATTTATCTTGTTTGGAACTTTTTTAAATCGAACGGGAATGGGGCAATTATTTAATGATTCTGCAATGGCTATCTCTGGACATACTGCCGGAGGTCCTGCGAAAGTTTCCGTTGTTTCGAGCGGTTTTCTTGGTTCGATTAATGGTTCTGCCATTGCGAATGTCGTTACAACCGGTTCATTTACCATCCCACTCATGAAGAAAACAGGGTATTCCAAAAATTTTGCAGGAGCTGTAGAAGCAGCAGCCTCTGTTGGTGGCCAAATACTTCCGCCAGTAATGGGAGCAACAGCTTTTATTATGGCGGAAACGTTAGGGATGCCATACGCAGAAATTGCTATTGCAGCCATTATCCCTGGGCTTTTATACTACATGGGTGTGCTTTCAGTTGTTCATTTACGCGCAAAAAAACTCGGTTTAAAGGGATTATCCCGACATGAACTCCCGAAAATGAAAGATGTTTTAAAAGAACGAGGACATTTACTGATTCCGCTTATCATCCTCATTTATATGTTATTTGGTGGGTTTACCCCAATTTATGCTGCAGCATGGGCAATCATTTCGACTGTAATCATTTCTTTATTAAGAGCAACAACGCGAATGAATCTAAAAAGTCTTTTTCAAGCGCTGGAAGATGGAACACGCAGTGCACTTGGTGTGGCAATGGCCTGTGCAATGGTCGGAATTATTGTAGGTGTAGCTTCGTTAACAGGATTTGGCTTAAAAATGACCTCGGCAATTCTTATTCTTGGTAACGACACACTCATTTTGACATTATTCTTTACAATGATTGCATCTATCATTTTGGGAATGGGTCTCCCTTCCATCCCAACGTACATTATTACGTCCTCTATGGCAGCACCAGCATTGGTACAGTTCGGTGTCGAGCCTTTTGTATCCCATATGTTTGTTTTTTACTTCGGTATTTTGGCAAACTTAACACCTCCAGTAGCCCTTGCAGCATTTGCTGGAGCAGGACTGGCAGGTGGCGAACCGAATAAAACTGGATTTATATCACTGAAACTCGCAGCTGCTGGGATTCTCGTGCCATATGTTTTCGTTTATTCGCCTGAGATGCTGATGCAAGATGCTGACGCTTTAAGCATCCTATTGATCGCGATTACAGCAATTATTGGTGTTGTGTCTCTGGCTATCGCACTTGAAGGATACTTGCTGGAAAATCTAAATTGGGTTTTAAGAGTAGTTTCAGCGATCGCTGCAATCGTATTAGTAATACCGGGAATGTTGTCCGATGCGATTGGTATCCTTTTACTCGCGATTGTCATAGCTGCACAAATGTTAAAAAGAAAAAGGACGGCACAAGCTGAAGCTTAATCTGCCTATATTGATGATATGGTCACATTATTTCACGAAAGGTCGTCATCGATGATGGTTAACGTAAACAAGCAAAAAAGTCGCAATTCTAAACAGCATATAATTAAGCTGGCAAGTATTTTGATCGCCATTTCTGTTTTCTTGTTTTTATATTTCGGATTGCCGGATACATTTTCACATTCAGCGCGGCTGATGGCTGGAATTGTTAGTTTTGGAGTCATACTGTGGACACTTGAACCAATACCGATGGGGCTGACAGCATTACTGATACTTGTTATGATGTTAGTATTCAATTTAACGGATACCGAAGTAGTGTTCAGCGGGTTCGCTTCGCCTGCTACACACCTTGTTATTGCTGGTATGATGGTAGCCAAAGCAGTAAATGAAACTCCACTTGTAAAAAGAATCAGTTACTTGATCTTAAAAAAATGGGGAGGCCGTGCAAACGGATTGCTGGGCAGCTTAATACTCGTCCAGCAAGTCCAGGCCATCTTTATTCCATCATCTGCGGTTCGTTCCACCCTTATGCTGCCTATCTCCTCGATGATTGTAGAGACAGTAGGAGCAAAACAAGGAAGCAATTTACGTAAAATGATTATGATCGGTGTTGCTTTTGGTGGTAATGTTAGCGGAACTGCAATTATGACAGCAGCTGTTGGCAATATTTTAACGGTAGAGCTTTTGTATCGTTTTGCCAAAATTGAAATAACCTATTTTGAGTGGTTTCTGTATACATTTCCAATATGGATTATTCTCATACCGGCAATATGGGGCTTACTCATTAAACTATATCCGCTGCCTAAAAATGAGCAATCATTTCCCCAGCTCAAAAAAGAAATGCATTTCAAATTGAAGTCGCTTGGACCAATAACTAATCAAGAATGGCGATGTTTAATTATCCTGCTTATTATTGTAGGACTATGGATAAGTGAACCATTTCATGGCATGCATCCAAGCATACCTGCATTGATCGGCGCCGTCATAATGTCATTGCCTATGATAGGTTGTGCTAGATGGGAAAATGTTGTGCAAATAAACTTTAATACAGTTTTGCTTCTAAGTGTCACCTTGTCAATGGGCTATGCTTTAGTAGATTCAGGAGCAATCGCAACCCTTAGCGCATATTTAAGTGTGGGATGGTTCTTATCCATTGTGCAAAATCCATTACTGGCAGTGATTATCATTATTCTATTAACCCAAGTATTTCATAAAATGATCTCGAATGTGCCAGCTGCTGTTGTTACACTGATTCCAATTACGATAAGTGTCGCGGCAAACGCTGAGATCGACCCACTTGCTATGGCATTTACTGCTGGATTAACAAGTCTTTATGGATTTTTGCTAGTTGTTGAAACAATGCCGAATTTACTTGTCCATAGCACTGGTCTCATTTCACAGCGGGATTTTCTAAAGCCAGGCGTATATGCCACGGTAATTACGATTGCTGTAACTATCATTATTGCAGCTACTTGGTGGAAATGGCTGGGATTAACATAGAATTCGTAAATCCATCCTGCAAACCACGTATTCGGCAAGTAAGCTATTATATCTTTCAATAAAAACAATGTGAGGAAGAACTTTTATGTTCTTCCTCACACTGCCCAAATAGGTTATGAATTGTTTCTGTTGTTATTGTTGTTTCTTTGGCGCGCACGTTTGTTGCCGCCCTTTTTACCAATATCTTCATAAAAGTCTTGGTCATGGTTTCTTGCGGTGGCTTCTCCGCCTTTTTGTCCAATTTCTTCATAGAATTCCTGATCATGGTTTCTTGCGGTGGCTTCCCCGCCTTTTTGACCAATTTCTTCATAAAATTCCTGGTCATGGTTTTTGGAGGTTGCTTCCCCGCCTTTTTGACCAATTTCCTCATAGAATTCTTGGTCATGATTTTGTGCAGTTGCCTTTCCGCCTTTTTGACCAATTTCTTCATAGAATTCCTGGTCATGATTTTGTGCAGTTGCCTTTCCGCCTTTTTGACCAATTTCTTCATAGAATTCCTGGTCATGATTTCTTGAGGTTACGTTTCCACCTTTTTTTCCTGCTTGTTCACGAGACATCTTACCATTATTGTTTCTAGCCATTTTTAACAGCTCCTTTCAATAGTTGATAGTCTTGCTCGTACATTAATTGTGTTCCACGATATAAATTACTTAAACATAAAAAAACAGTTTTTATAGGTTAATATTCCGATTGTAATACTTTAATTACTCAGATAACCCTTGCCACTCTTGGGGAGAGTAGTATATAGACGATTTACTTCTTTTTATTTTTTTCATTCAATTTATCAAATACTTTTTCTGTTGCTGTTTCTTTTTCCTCTTTTTCTTTATCTTCCAATTCAAAGTCGAGGCGATCCTCTGTGGGCAAACTAAAAAACGAATCCTTTGATGACTTCTTTTCTTTGGAAACCATAAGCTCATTCCTTTCTGATTTTAAAATCGAGCATTAATTTCAGAATTCACATAGTTTTTCCGTTTCATCCATACAAACCCATCACCTTTTGTGATGACAGCCACATCAATTGGTGGACCAACAGACTCTGTTGCTCTTGTCACACGTCTTTTAAAGGAAGTAAGACTAATAAGCATTTCTGCCATATCGGCCAGCTCTTCTTTTGGCAAGGATCGCACAACACCAAGTAATGGCTCAACATAATTTGTTTGCTGATATTCCTTTACTGCATCTTCTATCGACTCATACACTTCTTTACCCAAGCTTTGCAGTTCTGTAACTTGTTCCTCGGTAAAATCTATCGATACATGCTTTTGAATTTGCTCTGGATAGTCTTTTAACACGTTAGCAATAATGTCAAAGATAACATCTTCCATATTCGGTTCCATTCCGCCTATGAATGAATCGACCATTTCTCGTTGCGCAAAAGCGGTAACAGCAGCTGTTCCATCCATTTTATCTGTCGTATAGCCAATCCTTTTTTCTTTTAGCTTTTTGTATTTCAATTGGTCAAATACAAAGCCTTCTAAGCGGTAGTTTAATAATTGGGGGAAAATCTCTTCTTCACCATATCCAGCAATTACAAATCCCGTGCTTCCTATACTGAAGTAATCCTTTTTTGTGGCTTCAAAAGCAAGCTCATATAATTTTTCCGTCTGCTCACTGGGAATTTCATACGTAATCAGCTCTTCTTTCACTTCATGAATAACAGAACCGAATTTTTCTTTAAATGCATGATAATGGAGCTCTAAAAAAGACTTTTTCTCATTTTTGTACGATTGTATATTCTCATTAATACATGTAACTAACCAATCCGTTACTTTTTCGGCAAAAATATCCCCATCTTTATTCTTTTCCTGCCTGATTATGTCCTCCACTTCTTTTACAATACGCTTTAGATTATCAGAAAAAATACGATAAATAATTATTTCTTCTACATCTTCATTTTTAAATCGCTCATCTTGCTGCAAAAAATTGAAGAAGTCCTCCACATAGTTGGTTAGATTAGCGAATTTCCGTTCACCAAGATTATCTCGATACGATTTAATAATGACGTCCCATGGCACCTCCATAAACGATGCAGCACCATAAACCATAATTCCGATTGGATGCTCACTTGATAAGGAGAATAGTTTGTTTGCTGTATTATAAACCTTTTGAACACCGTCTCTGCCACTTGTTATCGCACTATCAGCAGCCAAAGAAATACCTTGCTTATTCATTATCGCTATCTCTGCTGTCATATAACTCCCCTCCCCTTTCTTACTATGTATGTATCACGAATCAATGGATATGAAACGAAATCGATTATGCTGTTCCATCATGAAAAACAGCTAATAGTCCAGAAAGCTTAATAAATAGAAAAAAGGGTAATACAACATTAAATTGATTAAACATTTCAGAAGGTGGGATGAATCATAGAAACTTCCATAAGCATTAAAATAATTTGCGGACTTTTAGCCTTGCTGCTTGTTGTCCGTCTATTAGGAAAAAAAGAACTCTCACAAATAACACCATTTGATCTTGTCTATCTATTAGTTCTTGGTGGCCTGCTCGAAGAATCTATTTATGATGATATGGTAACTGTATGGCAAGTACTGTATGCGATAGGTTTATGGGCGGTTTTAATTTATATAATAGAACTGATTGTACGAAGATTTGACAGAATGAGAACGGTTATTAAAGGGGAACCATCTATTATCATAAGAGATGGAGAGCTTGATGTAAAAGCACTCAAAAAGAACAAGCTGGAATCCGAGCAGCTCCGAACAATGCTTCGTCAACAAGGTATCTTTTCTTTACAAGAAGTAAAATACGCAGTTCTGGAACCGAGCGGACAATTAAGTGTCTTGAAAAATGAATTATCATCACCAGTTACTGCTGAAATGCTATCCGTTAACCCCAAAGAAACTGCTTTAACACATTTGATCGTTGATGAAGGCAGGATAGAGAAAAAAGCATTAAAACGTATTCAAAAAGATGAAAAATGGTTACGAGCTCAATTAGCTGAAATGGGTTATAAAGATATACGTAAGATTTATTATGCTGAATGGTCCAGCGTAAATGGGATTGTTGTTAGAGGGGCCCAAAGGGATGACGAAGCTTTGTAACATAGAAAGAGTCAGCATATGATGTTTATAATAAGTCAAACAAGACAAGGCTTGCTTGCACCTTGTCTTGCTTCCCCGCATTATTGCGGTATATTCATAACTCCAAGCAACACTAAAATATTTACGATAACCCCTACTGCAATAGCTCCCATAGGGCCTACAGCCATTCGCACAATTGGGCGCCCAGCAGCTTCATTCAACAGATAGAATCCAGCAATAAAGAAGAAACCAAATCCTGGTGCAATCATATTTGCAGCGTTCGCACCACCAATTAATAAGGCAACTTCAAGCAACTTCGTCATGGCACTGCGGATATTTTCTCCAGAGTTACGTACTCCCGGATATTTATCTAAGAATTTAGCAATATAGCTCAATAGCATTACTTCTGCAAAAATTACTGCCGCACCAATGATAACCGCTAACCATACATTTGGTGAAAATAATCCAACCACGAAAATTAATGTAAATCCAACCGGACTATAAACTCCAGTCGCAATTGCTGTACTTGCAACTAATGGGATAAAACCAATTGCTCTGGCTGCAGCAGCAATTCCAGCGTCCGTTTGTTTGCCTTCTGCAAGTAAGTTAAGTGAAATCGGATCACCAGCCATCAATAATAGATTGGTAGCTCCAGCAATTAAAGCGCCAATAATCATAAAATACACAACATTTTTCTTAATACGTAATACCTTTTCACTGAAAACGGAGGCCAAATCAACAGATGATCCTTCTTCTGCTTTTTCTCGCATTGCATATGCGAATAAGAAAATCATGCCAACAATTAATGCCATACCTTCTTGGTTTAATGAAATAACATTATCACCGATTGTCAGCAAGCCTTGTTCATTTACTAATACTGCAAGTTGCCTTACCAAAGCTGCTGCCGCAAAAGTCAGGATACCTTTCTTAACACTGAATTGCATGGCAACTGCAAGTGCTGGAAAGGCCATAAATGTGACAACAACCGGTGTACCTACTTCTCCAAGCGGCTCTAGGAAATTAACTGGAAGGTATTCAAATAACTTCACAAAACCTTCCAGACCAGTGAGAAGACCCCATCCATACAGACCACCGACAATTGCTGCGACCGGAGTACCCCACTTGTTCTTAGGTGTTAATAATCCAATAATATCGGTTCCTAATAAAATACTGTGAATTAAAATAATACTTGCCGATAAAGTAAACGGTATCCCAAATCCAATCACCAATCCAAAACTCATAGCAAATGCAGTTAAACCAAGTTCTCTACGCTTTAAGCTCCCATCAATATGTTCTGAAACAATTGGCCGTAATCCGTCATTAAAAACAGCAATATTTTGATTTGCTAAAATAGCAGCCACTGCACCTATTAATATGACAAACAATGTTTCCATTTATTTGTCCTCCATTCTATGAATTTGTTTTAATCGCATTTAATATCATTGGTACCGCTGTCTCCACATGATCACCTGTAAATCCAAATGCTTTTTTTCCATTCTTGACTGCTTCTTCTACATTCTCTTCTTTAGGCTTTTTTCCTGGCATTGATACGGTTTGACAGAGATTTCTTCCAAGCATGGCAATTGCCATAGCTAATGCTCCTCCACCGCCGGTATGACATGCACCAAAATAGTAATCTGCTTTGCCTGTTTTCATTTCCATCGCTGCTTCTAAGTCAGACTTGACAACGGTTTCAATCGAAGGATCCAATTCCTTTATTAATCTTTCAATCTCCTTTTTCTCCACTTGCCCGCCAATAACAATTTTCATCGTAATTCCTCCTTGTATAAATTTGTATTTAATACTGTTACATAATGCATATAAAGAAATTCCTTTTCTCCCTGCGGCAAAGCCCGCATCCACTTATTCTCGATAAATGCTATTTGCTCTTCAGCTATAGCAAAATGCTCAGATTGTTTCACCTCACGCATTATTTCCACTGCTGGTGCTTCTGCTTCTTCACCCGCTTCAATTCTTGTAAGCGCCATTGGCAGGTGGGTAAAGAGCATCTCAGCTTGTTCAATATCTGTTTTTCCAACAACCTCCATGATCTGCTTAAATGCCTGTAAGGCAACTTCATGGGCAGCACTTGAAATTACCTTTTGATCGAGCAATAGTTGCAGTCTTTCGTTATAGGCCTGTAAATTCATAGAAATACCTCCAATAGTTCTAATTGCTGTAATTGATGGTGACTACCAAAAATCCAACCGGGAAACTCGCTGATCATTTTCTAAATAGTATCTTCTCCAAACCTCTGGCAAACGAATAGCTCCCTCCAGCTGCAGTGCTAAATCAAAAGCGTATCCACAATGAGCGATTCCGCTTTTGGCAATTATCGTGATGCCACTAGCCAACGTACTTGTCGGAACAGTAATAGCTGTCGTTTGACACATATTAGCAGCCCGAATAAGGTATTTACCATGGTTTTTGGTTAAATTTATACCAGCTTCTCCAAAATGCTGTGGGATTGTTTCCCCATATCCATATACGTCAACAGGTCCTTCACATGTTAGAATCATATCCGCTTGTCTCTCTTGAAAACAATATTGGATAACTTCGATTCCTTTCTTTCTCTCATCGATCCCATTCATATTAATCTCTTCAATTTGATAGTTTCTTAATTCAATAGAAGCTAACTGTTCCATTACTTTATCGTGCATATCTATCTGATCGGGACTGATTATAGATCCCTTTTTAGGAATTACAATTTTTAACCTTTTCTCTGAAGATGGCGTTAGCTTTTGTTCAAGCATGCATTCCATTACTTCTTTTAACATCGAAATACGCTTTGCAATGACACCTATACTCCCTGTAAATTCATACTGGTCAGTGGACAACTTTTTATTTTTTACGAACAGGCCGGTTCCTGCACCAATTATAGATGGCAGCTGGCAGCTCATTGCAGGTGCAAGCACCGAACCACCTCCATCTGTGCCTATAACAAAATCGTTGATTCCCTTTAAAATATTGATAGGACCGCCGCTGGTTGACCCTGTCATAACACGATATGTTAATGGATTTATAAGATCCGAATCGATCGCCCTCCCCTTATCAGCAGATTTATCAATGGTCAGCCAAGCAAAATTTGCATGTGTCCGAACCCGCCGGATTATGCTTTCCGGAATTTGACTTGTGTTCTTTATTCCAAAATAGAACATATCCCTGTTTTTATCCCTTATTTCATTCACTATCATCGGATTAACCGCAATTACAGATCTGCCTATTTCTCCTTTTGCTAGCTGGATTTTATCTATCAAGCCTGGCATGACAGCTCCCTCCACATTTTCTTCATAACAAGTTATTATTGTAATACTTACCATTCCTTTTCATTTATTTATTTCTAAATTTATTTGTCTCCATTATTAGCTGGAATAACATGTCCTGCTGAATCATAAATCCCTAACAGCTTTGGACTGGAATTTATATTTTCAACGATTGCTATCTGGGCATTTGTCACAAATACCTGTGTACGGAACGCATAAATAACGGTATCACCTACATGTACATCTTCAGTTTTCAATGTTCCATAATAATCAATATTTGCCGGGTCATTTTCAATCACTAGTACTCTTTTCAAATTCTCTTTATCCGTTGCAACTAAAGCACCCTCCATACGTGATCTTGGATAGAAACCACCTCCAAATACATATGCTTGCTGATTATATATGTGAGAGACCTCGGTTACATAAACCATCGATGGCTTTTCAGGCAGGTCACCTGAAGCATGTAAAGGAGTTGTGCCAGTCATAGCATGACCTGGCTCCCCTTGTGTAGCACCATGCTCTTTTAAGAGTTTCATGGTAGCTGTAGAGGTTGCACTTGGCATATTCATCTCTAAGTCATGGATACCTTTTTCAGCTAACAATTTCTTAGCTTGTTGCATCGTAAAAACGTTTTGTGTTACCTGTGGTGAATTATCCTTAATTAATACACATGGAAAACTCGTTAATCCCGCTATTTCGATACCTGGTAATCGTATGAGATTTTCCAAATCATATATCAGTTGAGCTAATGTAAAACCACCATTTTGACCGTTATACAAAAAATCCTCTGTATCAGCGATCCGTAAAAATATTTTCTGCCTTTTATTCATTTGTACAGCAATATCACTAATCTGACGTGCATTTTCATAACTAAAAACGGTTACAAATTCTGGATCTAATTGCAAAATTGTACGAATCATCCCCTTAGGAATTTGTACCAAATGTCCAACATGGCCAATTTCAACCCCATATTGATGCAATGTGATTGCTTCCCAGGGATCTACTGCTACGGCCTTCTTAATACCAGCTTCCACAATAGCCTTCGATACTAGTTCGTTTCTGCCAAACTGTTTCGTCATAAACAGTAATTCAATATCCTGTTTTTTGGCTTCTCTGGACAGCATTTCAACATTACGCCTCACCATATCCAAATCAAGTACATATGTGTTCGGTGTGATAAGCCCTTGCTGATGAAATTGAATGGCTGTTTCAATTAATTCTCTATTCTGCTTCAATGTTGCATTTAAAAACATACGAAACTTCCTTTCTACTTTATTATTAAAGGAAGAAATGACGTGCCATTTTCGGTCCTATCCAATCCTAAATAAGCTGCACCTGTAGCAGCAATATCAGATAATGTCTCTCTTTCCCCAAGGTATTCAGGATCTTTCTGCTTCTGATACGCTAATAGATATGTTTTTTCTCGAGTATGCTGATTATGACCAATCGTTGGGTCATTTCCATGATCAGCACTCAATATTAAAAGATCTTGTTCCGTCATTTTTTCGATAATTTTTGGTAAATAGCGATCGACCAGCTCAATTCGATTTGCATACCGTTCAGGGTTTTGAGCATGCCCTGCTAAATCCGTCTCTTGAATCGTAGCTGCAATTAATCCATGCTGCACCTGATTCATCTCGTCTATAATGTCTTTCATGACCTGTTCTGTATCAACGCCGGGAAATTTTGCAGCACCTTCACAGTAAATAACATCCTGCATCTTCCCAACGAGCGATACATCAAGACCTGCTTTTATTGCCAAAGTAGGCAGTTGACGTTCAGGTGATATTCCATATCCTAAATGCCGTACCTGATATCCTTTTTTATAGACATTTGATTTGGGAGAGTTTACACCTACCAGACCATCTTCCCTTCTCTCCACTGATTTCTGTAAATGCTGTGGTGTTACGTTTTCTCCACCGAGTGCAATAACACGGTTCACTCTCACATTTTCACGTACACATTGACCAATTTTTAATACATCTTCAAAAGCTATATAATCAAGCGGTGCGGTTACATTATAAATTTGGCCAAAATCTGTTTCGATATTGTCCGCAACAATAACTAAATCATTTACTAATAAATAGGCTAAATTAGCATCTGGAATTTTCACATCATATCCTGCTTTTTCCAGTGCAAGTTTTACCTCTTTCATATTGTCAATAAATGGGGCTAAATATGTTTTCTTTGGTTTAGAACCCATGATTTCATTATGACCCTCAAAGCTATCAGCACCATTATGCATCAAATTTAAGCAGCCATAGCTAGCAAGATTATTTTCATTTGTCTTCAAGGCTGGATGATTCACAATCTTATTAATTCCCAGTTTCTCCAAGACAGGAATTTGAATGGATGGAACCGCATCCACAATATGATAAAATGTATTTGCTCCTATATCCTGCGGGTGGTAGTATTTGGCATCCGCCATATAGCCAACACCTAAACTGTCCAGGATGATTATCATAACCCTTTTTTTCACGATAACTCCCCCCCTATTAATGTCGCCGTTTTGCTTGCTCAATGGATAAGGTAAGGATTCTAATTACGGTCTCGGCCCCGCTTCGCAACGGATTAATTCGAATCATTGTTTTCTGCAGATCTGGATCAGAAGCTAAAAACGTACCGGACACCTTATAGAACATTGGTACAAATTCATACTTTGATTCAGCTCCTATCGGATTCGGTGCAGCACCAAGTTCATTAGCCTGAGTGAGTACTTGTTCCGCAATTGGTTCGTCGAATTCCACGAGCAGTACCTTTGATTGAGCATTTGCGAGAAGGGCCCTCTTCACACCTGGTACGGCTCCTTGATTAAGCTGCTTGACTAATTGCTCATTTACGCCAGCTTGGATAGCCAGCATAACAGGAGCATAAATTAGACCTCTTAATGCTTCTAATGCTTCATAGCCTTGAACCTGACTCCCGCCAGAGTAGTTAAATGCTTCTATTTTTTCGATTAAATCTGCCTTCCCTGCAATAAGACCAATACCTTCTGGTCCTAATAATTTAAACAGGGAGAAGGTTGATAAATCGGCCCCTATTTGCGTTCCAATCTGTTCTGCTTTCATCGCAGCATAGTTATCATCCGTAATAATAGTCAGAGATGGTTTAACCGATTGAATGACTTTAATTATTTCAGCAAAATCATAATGATCGTTTATTTGCTGACGTGTATGCTGGATCAGTACGCCCTTTAAATCAGGATGTGCAGTAATTACTTCTCTGACTTGCTCATGATTATGAAAATCAACTGCAATTGAAATTATTCCCATTGATTCTAGTGTCGTTTTACTAGTTGGATAGATTGGGGCATCATGCACTAAGATCTTATCATTTGGTTTTAAGAAGCTCATAAACCCATAACGTAATGCACCGGTTCCAGCACCCCGAACTAATTTCGCCCGTTCAGCACCAAAGAACTCTGCTAATACTTCCTCTACCTTTTTGGTGTAAGTCGGTTTATTCAGTCCCTTTACAACACCCAAATCACCAAGCGAAAGAATCTCATCACCTCTAAAGTGCTTTGTAATCACATCAATTAGTAAAAATTGTCTTTTCTGTGCTTCCTCCAAGGAAATACTCTTTAGTGGACTTGTTTGCATTAAAACCACCTTAGCCTTTCATAAACGTGATAGGATTTTTTATGAGCAATTTATCAATGGAGGTTTCTGTAATTCCAGAACGTTCCAGCATCGGAATAAATGCATCTAATAAATATGCATAGCCAAGTCCACCTTGATACTCTAAATGTGACTTTCTTGTTATATCCATTGATAAAACGACTTGATCCATGTAGCCTTTTTCTTGTATTTCCTTTAATATACCTGCCCGTACTTGATCCGGCATATAATTTTCCTTGCCGATTGTATCAAATTCAACAAAGGCTCCTTCCCGCAACATGTGGAGAATATAGTCTTTATCCCCGGTTAAATCAACATGTCCGATAATAACTCTGCTTAAATCAATCCCATTTTCTTTGAAAAATGCTACCTGTTCATGCCCGAGTGTTCCTAAAGTCGTATGGGTTGTAATCGGCTTGCCTGTTTCTTTATGTGCAATGACAACCGCTTCAAATACCTTTCTTTCTGTCTCAGTCCATTTATGATGGCTCGTGCCAATTTCTCCAATGATTTCAGCCTTTACAGATGTTCCTTTTATTCCCTCATTTATTTCCTTAATCATTCTCTCCGCGAGTTGTTCCCTTGTTTCCCTGAATACTTGAATCGGATAAAATTTCTCCTGGTAAAAGCCGGTTGAAGAAATTATATTGATACCACTTTCTTCAGCCACTTTTTGGACATATGGAATATTTCTCCCCATCCCAAAGTTCGTTACATCAATAATATTCCGAACACCTTTGTCGTATAACTTTTTATACTCCCGAACTGTTTCCGAAAATACATCCAGCTGACAATCTTCATTATTCTTAATTTCTGATAGATTAATCGTTGTATGCTCATGCATATAGGTTATTCCATCTACTAACAACTGTATCACTCTCCCATAAGGGGGGCAGGGGATAGGTTCCTGATTTCTTTGTCTGCATTGTTAATACCTTGGAATTTTCTCCCCTGACTCAACCAGCTTTTGAATCGCTAAAATGCTTTTTATTTCCACAGTCCCCCACTTTTCAGCGATTTCTTCCTCCCTGTCACCATCAATTATAATAACTGCTTCTGATGTTTCTTCTGCGATTTTCTTTGCTTCCGACATCTGAAAATCAATCGCTTTAAAAGACTTGGTTATTCGTTTGTCATCTATACTCCAGATAGCAGCATCTAATTGCTTCGAATCCAGCATATCTAATAGCTGCATATAATTAATATGCACATACTCTACATCCAACCCTTTACATTCACTGAACGTTAACTCCTTTTGGTCAGGTGAATCCATATCAACCCCTACCCGCATTCCACTTCGAATCGAATTTTCATGTTGGTCAGCCAGAAAAGTCTTATGTGCCGATACATAACTGTTTATCCCTAATTCCTTCATGATTTTTAAGTTTGGATATTGCATTAAGCTACTAACTGCTGTCATCTTTGAGACAATAGAAAAATCACTTCGCTTTGTGCGAACAGATTCAATCCGATTTAATCCCCCGCGCATGTAGGATAGATTAATTTTTTTACCAGATAATTCAAAGGCTTCAACCATACCAGTGGCGAGCCCTTCATATTTTCTTGAATATGGAAGTGGCATGGAACCAATCAACGGTGCTATACCAGCAATTTGCTGCAGCAGCTCACTATCTTTATCAACTAAATAGGTTCCTAGATGCCCTCTCGCGTCCAATCGAATTGCTTTTAATTCTTCTAATAAACCTAGAGCGATTTGTACAGTTCCTCTGCCAATCGAGAGTTTCACACTATAGTCAGTAACTCTAGGAATCTTATTACCAATTTCTACGTCTAATAATTCTTTGGCAATATTCTTTGCTGTCAACCCATTTTTTGAATATAATTTTTCCCACATAACATAACCTCAAATCAATATACTATATTTTGTATATTGTAATTATAAGCGTTTGCAACTGGTAAATCAATGGGTTTATCGAATCATAAAATTGTTACTAAAACAGTTTTCCGGGATTTAATCGGTTGTCTGGATCAATCGCATTTTTAATTTTGCGCATCAATTCCAATTCTACAGGGTTACGCATCTTTTCTAAATAAAATTTCTTGATAATACCTATCCCATGTTCAGCTGACGGTAATCCACCCAATTCATTAACTTTTTTATAAAGATCATCTAATAGGGCTTGTCGCCTTACCTGCCAAGTTGCCTCATCAAGATCTTCCTTCATTAATACCGTATGGATATTGCCATCTCCCGCATGTCCAAAATTAATTACTTTCAAGCCATGCTTCGTTTGTAATTCTTTTGTATAATTAATCATCTCACTGAATTTATTAATTGGCACAACTTCATCTAGCATTTCATATTCTGTAAACTGCATAAGTGCAACTAAAATATTATCCCTAAGTAACCAAGCCCTTTCCTCTTCTTCTTTGGAAAGCAAAGGAATAATTTCTGCTGCTTGATCTTTTAAAATACTTTTCACCATATCAACCTTATGAGATACTGTCTCCTCTTCATTACTATCGATTGTCATTAAGACATATGCTTCTCCCTTTTGACTTTGTAATGAAACCTTTGTATATTTTTCACTATATTCAATCGTGCCTCTTTCAAATAATTCTAATGCCGTTGGTTCGATACCATTTTGAAGAATAGCTAATACGCCATTTGTCGCAGCTTTTAATGTATGAAATGCCAATAGAACCGACTGTTTATATTGTGGCAGCGGCAATACCTTTAATTTGATTTTCGTTGTTATTCCTAACGTCCCCTCTGAACCTATAAATAGGTTCTTCAAATCGTATCCAGAACTGCTTTTTATGTTTAAGCTTCCCAGTGTAACCTTTTCCCCATCTGGCAAGACAACTTCCAGTTCACGAACATAGTCTCTTGTTGTACCATATTTCACTGCACGCATACCGCCCGCGTTTGTAGCAATATTACCACCAATAGTGGAGTTTTTTGAGCCTGGATCTGGTGGGTAAAAATAACCTTTACTTTCAACAAATGCTTGAATTTCACTTAACTGCACTCCTGGTTCCACGGTTAATGTCATTGTCTCTTCATCTAATGCTAGAATGCGATTCATTTGATGAACATCCACTATTAATTCTCCCCCATTTATTGGAACCTGAGAGCCAGCCACACCTGTACCAGCTCCACGGGCAATAATTGGGATATTTTCTGTATTGGCAAACTTGACTAAGTCGATTACTTCTTGGGTTGTATTCGGGAGCGCAACCGCATGTACAGCAGCAACTTCTTTATAAAAGATATCTGTTTTATATACTTCAGGCACTTCTTCTTTCAGAAAAAGACGTTCTTTATCAGTTATGATATCCTGCAATTGCATTTAGATCCTCCTCTGCTTTTAGTAGACTTTTAGATTACTTTTTCTATTACCCAATATACTAAATTTCGTATATTTACATTGTAAACGTTTTATTTTTACTTTGCAAGGGAAGGGAGAGGAAGCCTTATCGATATATCATCTCAAGCAATTAAGGTAAACTTTAAATCTGATATAAAAATTCATGACAGAATGACGGACGCTCTTTTTCCAGGCATGAATTTTCGCACAAATGCGACAGCAAATATTGTTAAGCATTTAAGAACGAAACTTCATATGGTAAAATGTAAGTCAAAACTAAAAATTATGGAGTGCATACTATCTTATGAAAAATAAAGAATCGCTTCCCCATATGGATGGACATGGAACATTTATACAAAAACTTCTAGACGTTCGAAGTGATTTGCCAAAAAAGCAGAAACAAGTATGTGATTATATGATTGAACACCATCAATCAATCGGTGTATTAACGTTATCCGAATTAGCAGATCAGGCAAATGTCGGAACAACTACCGTTATGCGTTTGATTAATAATCTCGGCTATGAGAGTTATCTCGATGTTAAAAAGGATATATTTGATGCATCCATGCAAACGACTTCTTCAGCTTGGTGGCACTTACAAAAATCTTTTACAACAACGAATCAACAAGATCATACTATACTAGAAGTGTTGTCGGAAGTAAAATCAATTTTAGATCAAACGGTCACCCCTTCGTTAATCTCTAACTTTGATACAGCGATTCAATTATTGCTAAACTCAAAGCGAGTCAATATTTTAGGCGTTCGAACGAATAAAGCACTGGCAACTTATTTTGGCTATTTACTACAAGAATTCTTCCATAAAGTTACCCAATTAAGTGATGAAACAGAATTTATTTTCGATCGCTTATTACGAATGGAAAAAGGCGAATTACTCATCTTATTCGATAATTCTCCATTTACAACAGTTGGGATTGAAGCTGCTAAATATTGCCATGAAAATGGTCATTCCGTTATATTAATTACGGATCATTTATCTTCACCAGCTACTGACTACTCAACGGTCGTATTAAATACAGCCGCCAGTTCCAAACAATATTCTGTCGTCCCGACACTTTTTACAATCGAGTCGCTTATCATTGAGATAGGAAGAAAAACCTCCAGACAATCAATAGCTGACTTAGAAAAGCTCAGTAGCCTACTTGAGAGAAAAAACATTACTCAACCATTTTCGTTTGATCAAAAAGAAGAATCTTAAACTCTACTAACTAGTCAGTCAAGTTTAGCATCATCATAGATTGCCCTTGATTTTAGTAATAAAAAAAGGGGGGGGTCATTAGCAACACCCCCCCTTTATCTTATAAAATGACCTTCATTTCAAACATTAAGTCATATGAACCATATTGCATGTTATATGAGACTGACACATTTGTGAAACTCTTATTTAATGTTTCATCTAGTATGGGTAGGTCTTCCTGAGTCGCTTATCCGGGAAGTAAATATCCTTTTCTATAAGACAATTAGAATCCGTTTTTTTACTTGGCTTCTAAATCTTCTATTGAATCAATATCCATATAACCTGGAACTGCTAAACCAATCATTGTTCCCTTATCTAAATTCTTCCCTACCTCAATGAATTTATCTTTGTTAGCTTCATAATAGTCTTTATGCGTAATCGGCATCCAGACGCCTGTCACTGCATCCATATCACCATTTGCAACTGATTCAATCATGACTCCAACATCTAAAGGCGTAAGTTCAACGTTAAAGCCTTTTTGTTCCATGACTTCAACAAGCGCATACCCTAACGGCAAATCGGATTCCCAGTGATTCGTTGTCAGCTTAAAAGGTACCCCATCAACATCATCGACACCTTCTGTCCATTCCGCTACCTTATCTGGATTATCTGCAACCCACTGCTTCGTTACTTCCTCAATGCTAACTCCTGACTCTTCTGCTTCAAGAATAACTTCTTCTCTATCTTCTAAACTCCAATACACTTGCTCCATTATCTTAAATGCCTCAGGGTTATCTTCTTCTAACCCTAATCGTACAAGTGTAACAATATCCCCAGGCTCACCATAAATATTTTTTGGATCTTCCAATACTTTTAAATCAGGATACTTTGCAAATAACCAGTGTGGACTCCAAGCCGTAATAATGATTGGTTCTTCATTATTCAATGCCTTTTCAAGTTCCACCGTCATTGCTGTTGTTGAGGATTGTTCAAATTGCCACCCATCTAAACCATATTGTTCCATTGCTGCCTCCGTAGTAAGATTAATTCCCGCGCCAGGTTCAATTCCATAAATCGTATAATTTATTGATTCACCCGTATCTTCACTTCCAGCATTTGTACTACCTGAATCTGTTTCACCCGATGAGCTATCCGCTACGTCTTCTCCACTACATGCCGCCAAAAATAACACCAAGAACATAGTAATTAAAACAAGCCCTTTCCAATATGGTTTTAACATTTCAAACTCCCCTTTATAATATATTTTAAGATTTCAAGTCAAATCATGAATCACACATCTTTACTTGTCCTTAAACTTTTTGTAAATCGATCCATAATAATCGCTAAAATTACAATTCCGATTCCGCCAACAAATCCTGCTCCCGTTTCCGCTCGTTGTAAGGCAGATAATACCTGCATTCCTAACCCTTTCGCACCAATCATTGACGCAATAACAACCATTGACAAAGCTAGCATAATTGTTTGATTAACCCCAGCCATAATCGACTCTCTCGCCATTGGTAATTCCACCTTGAATAACTTCTGAACCCCTGTACTTCCATATGCATCTGATGCCTCAATCAATTCTGAGGAAACTTGTTTAATACCAAGGTTTGTTAATCTTACCGTTGGTGGTGTTGCAAAAATCAATGATGCAAAAACACCTGGTACCATACCAATACCGAAAAAGGCAACGGCAGGTATTAAATATACAAACGCAGGCATTGTTTGCATAAAGTCTAGGATAGGTGTTAGAATTGATTCGGCTAACCTATTTTTCGACATCAGTATTCCAACTGGTATCCCAATTACAACGGATAATAAACTTGCAACAATTACTAAAGCAAACGTATGAATAAGCGAGTCCCAAACCCCCTGATTATACACCAACCAGAGACTAATAACTGAAAATATTGAAAGTCCTAGTTTCTTACCTGAAGCAAAAAAGGCTAGTACCGCAATAAACAAAATCAATATAACCGGTGGAATTAGTGATAGTGTTTCAGAAAATAAATCCATGAAATTACCAAAATGAAGTTTAAATGGGTTGAAGAAGAAAGAAAACATAGTTGTTATCCGGTCCACGGAATTTGCGATCCAATCAGCAATTGGAATCTCAGGCAAAAAGCCCAGTACATCATAAAGCATAATTTAAATTCACCTCGCTATCCTTAGCAAGTGCTCCAATAACTGCTCCACGTACAATTACACCGATCAGCTTCTTATCTTCTACAACAGCGATTGGTATAGGTGAATTATAAATAATGTTAAATATACTGTGCATTGGCGTATTTTTATTCACTTGTAGAATATTCTTTTCCATTACGTCTCCTAAATTTTGTATTCCTTTCCCCCTTGCATCCAGTAGGAGATCTGCTGTCACAAACCCTTTCAAATAGCGATTGCTGTCCACCACAAAAAGCCCTGAAATTCCTACTTCTCGCATTCTTTCAAGTGCTACATTCGGGCCATGTTTGTCCAAGTTTACAGTTTCTGGACGTTTCATAATATGTTGCGCAGTTAATATTTTTGAACGATCTACATCTTCAACGAATTTTTCCACGTAGCCATCCGCAGGAGCTACTAAAATTTCTTCCGGAGTACCAATTTGAACGATTGCTCCATCCTTCATTAACGCAATTCGATCTCCTAAGCGCAGCGCTTCATCCAAGTCATGTGTAATAAATATAATCGTTTTCTTCATCTTCGATTGTAATTCTATTAATTCATCTTGCATTTCTTTTCGAATAAGGGGATCCAGTGCAGAAAACGCTTCATCCATTAATAAAACTTCAGGATTATTTGCTAACGCACGCGCTAACCCCACACGCTGTTGCATTCCACCGGACAGCTGACTTGGATATAAATCTGCATATCCCTCTAATCCAACCAATTCCAATGATTTTCGTGCTTGTCTCTCTCTCTCTTCTCTTGGCATTTTTTGAATTTCCAATCCAAATGCAGTGTTTTGCAAAACTGTCTTATGTGGAAATAACGCAAACTTTTGAAAAACCATCCCAAGCTTTTCTCTTCGTACTTTACGTAAGGATTGTTTATCCATTTTTGCTAACTCTTCACCTTCTATCAAAATACTTCCCTCTGTTGGTTCAATCAGACGGTTAATTAAACGAATTAATGTCGACTTTCCACTACCAGATAACCCCATTATTACAAAGGTTTCCCCAGTAGAAACAGAAAAAGAAGCCCGATTCACACCTATCGTACTACCTGTTTTTTTAAGTATTTCATTCTTGGATATCCCTTCATTTAATAACTTTATTGCCTGCTTAGCATTTTTTCCAAATACTTTAGTCAAGTTATTAACGGATATGACCGACACAACCTTCACCCCTTCTATCTTTTTAATAAGATATTTTATTGATTTCAAACCTACTGTTTTTCCAGTGTATAAAAAGGAAACTAATTAGAGGCAAGGACAAATGTGTTTTTAGCAACTGGAATCCGTACATGAATGGTGCAAACATCCTGCTTCGAAAATATACTTTGCGGATCCAGAGGCTGATGGTGAACCATATTGTACAACTTCACTTCAATGTCTCAGAAGTATATATTTTCTACGCTAAATTTGTCGTTCGGTTTTTAAGTTAAATATTCTAGTTATGTCCCAACCTCATGTTCAATTGCTCTTCACGAAGACCCTGACCTATAAAATATTTATTAGTAAACAATGTCATGAACAAAGATAAAACGTTATTTAATACAACAACTTCTCTTCAAATGGAAAGTCTGAAAATCTTACAACCCCTTCCGGAGTCACTAAATACTCCTGTTCAAGTTTTACACCCTCTGCCCCTCCTTTTGCCCCGATATAACTTTCAACGGATAAAACCATATTTTCCTCAATTACCCCATCGAATCCCCTTTCATCAAAGTCTGCCTTAGGTACGATATAAGGGTACTCACTACTAAATCCGCATCCATGGGCAATTGCCGAGTATCGATTAGCAAAAAATTCCTTTGGTATTTCCCAACTTTTATCTGCAAATTCTCTAAACGTCATGCCAGGTTTTATAATGGAAGCATTCCATTCTATATGCTCGAATGCCGTATTATACAGTCGCCGTTGTTCATCTGTTGGTTCACCTTCCCCGCAATAAAATGTACGAGATATATCAGCATAATATCCAAAGGGGCCAACTGTATCCGTATCCAATACAACCAATTCCCCTGCTTGAATAACGCGGTCGCTTGCCTCCTGAAAAAAAGGATTCGTTCGCGGCCCTGAGCTAAGTAACCTTGTATCAATATAGTTCCCACCATTTGAAATATTTGTTTGATGCAATATAGACCAAAGTTCGTTCTCTGTTATACCAGGTTGAAGTGCTGTTCTTATCTTGACCAGTGCCTCATCAACAATTTTCATGGAAATACGTAAACACTGTATTTCTTCCTCTGATTTCACAGCTCGTGCACGTTCAATCGGAGTACGCCCATCAACCACTTTTATACCTTCTTCCATAAGAGCGATGACTGAAATGGGAGGTATTCCATCTATCGCAAGTGCACTGCCAACCCCACCATGTTTCTTAACTAAGGTTCGGATTTCGCTAGCAAATTTTTTCGCATTTTCTCCAAGTCTGTTACCAGATACACCATAAGACACAGTAATCCCGGAACGGACTTCATCAATTGTTTCCAGCCCTTCCGCTAAATGCTCACTTCCTGGGTAATCAAACAAAACAATGGGGCCATCTACAGGGATATAAACATATTGAGAAGGGTTACGCATCATATATAATGCCATATTACGAAAGCCTGTCGTATATAGAATATTAATTGGATCGGCAGTTAAAAGACCGCCATATCCCAGTTGTGTTAATTGTTGTCTAACACGATTCAATCGATATTCCCTCATGCGAACAGCATCTATTTGTGCCTTTTCATTACTTATTGTCCCAAATGGGGACCGTAAAATTTCCTTAGCACTCGTCATATTCAATTGTAACCTCTCCTTTTGTTTATCCATTAATTTCAAGGAATCTACCATTTATTTACTAAAGTTATTCTTTATACCACATGCATGCTACTTATGGAATAAGAACTACTTTTCCAATTTTCCCTGATTCTTTAAAGTAACTTTGTGCTGCTTTTGCTTCTTCTAATGGGAATGTACAATCCAGCGTCGGTTCCACTTTTCCATCTGATATTGCCTGTAATAAATCTTGAAATTCCTTTATTGTCGATTTTGCACCGGGGGTAGATCCAATTAAAGTAAGATATTTCAAATATAATGTTCTTAAATCAAGTTCAGCAACGGAACCGGCAATACCACCTGATGTGTTAAAGCGACCTTCTCGCCTAAGAACAGCAAGTGAAGTAGCAAATAAGGGTTCACCTACAACATCAAGAACAGCATCTACGGAACCATTAGCTACATCAAGAATATCTTCCATCAATGTTTCCGAGCGGTAAGAAACGACATTACTAGCTCCTAAATGCAGCAATCGATCTTTTTGATTTAAATCACCGACAACTGCAATCACTTTCGTTCCAAATACTTTAGCAGCAATTTGTACATTAAAAGAACCGACTCCCCCCGTTGCCCCAGTTACAAGCACGGTCTCTCCTTCTTTCAGATTCGTTCGATTAATTTTATGCCAGGAGGTTAAAGCACTAACAGGAAATGTAGCACTTTCAGCATATTCCTTTAAAGGGATAGGGAAACATAATTCAGCCGGCCATACTACATACTCAGCATAACCCCCATCATATTCGGAGCCAATGTACGTAATATCTTCCTCGCCATTTTTAAACTGTGATTGAAACGGAAACAAAATGACTTTTTGATTTAAATAATCTTTTCCTACATCTGCACCTATGTCCATAATTTCGCCCACAATATCCGAGCCGGGAATTCTTGGAAAAGTAACCCCTTCTCTTCTCCAGCCAGCCAACTGTTCCTTATCAATATCCGTACCATAGGCACCTTCCCGCATATTGATATCTGATTTATTGATCCCACATGCATGAACTTTAATCACTACTTCACCAGTCTTTGGAACTGGAATGGGTACTTTCGCTACTTCAAGCTTATCCAAACCTCCATACCCTGTTACTCTCACTGCTTTCATATACTAAATCCTCCCCCTATGAATTTGCATATTGCTCATTAATAAGCCATGCGCTGCAGCTAATATCCATTTTTTCGAACGTTTTTAGTTAACTCAACTTTTTCAACGATACTTCAGTATTTTGCAAAGCATCTATATCAATGCTACTTCCCTTATTAATCAACTTTCGAATAGGCAATACATTTTTAGGTTCGTTTACAATCATAGCAGCAAGAATGACATTTTCTTTATCCAAATAAAAGTACGTAAATTCTCCAGCATCCTTATTTCCCCGTACCACCGTTTTATTCCAGCTTTTCGCATACCCAATATATTGTAAACGAGTATTATACTGATCTGACCAGAAATATGGGACGCGTATATACCTTTCAACTTTTTCATGAACCATATTCTTTGCAACGACTTGCCCATGGTTTACCGCATGATCCCAGTGTTCCACATGAATTAGCTCATCTTTGTACGGCCACATCACACAATCTCCGGCAGCATACACATTTGGTAGGGATGTTTCTCCAAATTCATTTACAATATACCCTCTATTCACTTCTAAGTCTTGATGTGTAAAAATCATGTTCGGCTCTACGCCAATACCGATAACAACAGCTTGACAATCAATACTTTTACCGTTTGTTGTCTCAACCTTCTCCACTTTTTTGTCTCCGTGAAACGCTTTGATTGAATCATTTGTGATGAAATCAACACCATGATTGTGATGAAGCCGCAACACATATTCGCCAATTTCTTCTCCTAAAACTTGAGCCATTGGCACACTAGAGCGCTCCATAATCGTCACCTCTATTCCTTGCGCACGGCAAACAGAGGCTAATTCTGCTCCAATGAAACCTGCACCAATAATAACCACTTTATTAATTTCACCTAGTTGTTTCTTAATTTTTTTCGCATCAGATAATGTTTTTAAATAGAAGATATTATCAAGTGTGCTCCCTTCAATCAGCAGTTTTCTTAACGTCGAACCTGTGGCAAGTAATAATTTATCATAGAAATACGTCACACCATCTTCTGTTCGAATTTCCTGTTTATGAGGATCAACATCTTTTATTAGGACGCCTAGATGTAAATCAATATTTAGATCCTCAAACACCGAAGGGTCAACTAATAAAACATCTGATTCTTCCACTTCTCCTAACATAAACTCTTTTGATAAAGGAGGGCGATCATAAGGCATATCTGGCGTGCAATCAAACAGACTAATATTCCCTTTGAATCCACCTTTTCGTAATTGTAGTGCAGCGTTTGTGCCTGCAATTCCTCCGCCAATAATTATGATAGATTGATAATCTGGCATGATAACCCTCCCTCATATAATTATTCATTTATCCAAATCTTCCCGTCCCTTTCCTCAACTTCATACGTCGTAAGCGGTACATTCGCAGGACCTTCCAACACTATTCCATTCCGAATGTCAAAACAAGCAAAATGCAATGGGCAAACTAAACAATGTTCATCCAAATCTCCATCTATTAACTCTGCATATGCATGGGTGCAAATACCTTCTACAGCGTATATCTCTCCTCCTATTCGTGCTACCAAAACAACATTGCCATTAACCACAACATCCTGAGGTTCTCCCTCAATCAGCTCTTCACTTTTTAACACAAACACCGATTGCTTCACACCCTTCATGGTGAATCCCTCCGCATAAAATTATTGGGTTTAATCGGATGAAGACTCTACTTTGGACTGGACATAATGTTTAAATTCTGCTGTTCTCCATTCAGTTGGTGTTAGGATTCCACCATCCTTATAGGCGATTGAACGATTTCCTAGATGCACTAACTCACATTCTTCAAAATCCTGTTTATTCGTGGTGTCCCAAAAGTCAATTGCATCTTGAATAAATTCCTCATTGTCAACGACATGCTGTTCAAACATCCAATATGCCTGAACGATTGTTTCCTCAGGACTGACCGGAAAAAACGACACCATCACCACATAATCCGCTGCCATTCCAATAAATGAATGGGGATAAATATGCAAATAATAAATCTTACGTGTTTCTTTTTCATCGAGTCCTGGGAAGGTTTTACGATATGCTTTTCCGTCAATATTTACACGATCGAAACCTCTTCGTATATCCATCCCCCCCGTATGTCTCACTACTTCCGTTTCTGGTATATCATCATCGATTCTTACTCGAGCACGGCTCGGTGGAGTTACTCGACTTAATTCCGGATGAATATTTCCACAATGGTAACATTCAGAGGCATTTTCCATAATAAATTTCCAATTTGCTTTAACGGTATATGTCCTTTTCTCCGCTAACTTTAAATTCTTCATATCATATTGGTTGTATCGTTTCCAAGACGCTGGTAAGTTGAAACTTTCTTTTAAATCTGGTGCATTTTCATCAAAATTAATCCAAATATAACCATCCCATATCTCTGTCTTTACTCCCATAAGGGAACGTTCCGATTTATCGAAATCCTGATCATCTTCCGGTATATTGGGAGCGTTCACTAATTCACCGGTACTTCCATCGTACATCCAGCTATGATACGGGCAGGTAATGAAACCGCTAGTAAAGTTTCCGTCTTCTGTACCGCATAACCTTGATCCTCGATGGCGGCAAACATTGAAAAATGTGTTAATCGAACCATCGTCCGAACGTATAATGATTACGTTCTCATCGGCTATTGTAGCCGTAATATAATCTCCAGTTTTTGGAACTTCTTCTACCCTTCCTGCACATAGCCATGTTTTAAACCAAATATTACTTAATTCTTTATTAAAATATTCTGTATCATAATATGCGCCTCTTTTAAATGTAGGTTCAAATCGGGCGTGTTCTGGAAATCCACCTTCTATTAATTTTGCCGACATTAAAATCTCTCCTCACTTTATACCATTTTTTGATAATCAAATACTTTTTCTCTAATAATCCATAATTGCCTAAACTTTTTTATGTTCTTACCGCAGTAAAGTTTTTTAAACGAATGTTAGTTTTTCGCGTGCACTTACAGATTCTCAGAAATCGTTTTTGAATGTACAAAGTTCATTAGAAATTCATGGGTTCCGATTTTAGATCCTGTACCTGACATATAATATCCACCGAACGGCTGCACACCTACGACTGCACCTGTACATTTTCCGTTAATAAACAAATTCCCACATACCATTGTTTTATGTGCATTTGCTTTTCTCTCATCGCTTTCTGTAAAGAAAGCCCCTGTTAAGCCGTAATTTGTATTGTTGTAGACATCGATTCCTTCTTGGTAATTCTTTACTTTAGAAATTGATAAAACTGGGCCAAAAATTTCTTCCTGCATAAGGTTAGACGATGGCTTGGCATCGATAAAGATTGTTGGTTCTATAAAATAACCTGTTTGTTTATCTGCTTTTCCGCCATATATTAAAGATGATTCTTTTTTACCTATTTCAATATAGGAAGTAATTTTTTCATACGCACTTTCATCAATTACAGGTCCAATAAACGTATCATCTATAGATGGGCCGATGGACAATGTTTTTGTTCGTTCGATAATTTTATCAATTAACGCTTCATACACCTCTTCGTGAATAATCGCTCTTGACCCTGCCGAACACTTTTGTCCTTGATATCCAAAAGCTGAGTTTACAATGGCATCTGCAGCTCGGTCTAAGTTCGCCGTTTCATCTACAACAATACCGCCTTTCCCACCCATTTCAGCAACCACTCGTTTTACGAATCGTTGGTTGGGAACTTGCTGATGGGCCAATTCATCAATTTGCAAAGCTGCTTGCATGGAACCTGTAAACGAAATGAAACTAACGTCTCGGTGACTCACCATATAATTTCCTATCTTACTAGACGAGCCAGGGACAAAGTTGATCACACCATTCGGTAGACCTGCTTCTCTTGTGATTTCCATAAACTTTGCTCCTATGACAGGTGTTGACGATGATGGTTTCACTAAGACTGTATTTCCTGTAACGATGGCAGATACGGTTAATCCTAGTAAAATCGCAAGCGGGAAGTTCCATGGAGGAATGATAACTCCAACACCTAACGGCAAATATATCATTTCGTTTTTTATACCATCCATCGCTATTAACGTTGCTCCATCATCGAGCTTTCTCGCCTCTTGGGCATACATTTCAATAAAATCTATTGCTTCGTTTATTTCCCCTTCTGCTTCATTCTTATTTTTTCCAGATTCATAGATAAGCCAAGCAGTTAGTTCAAGTTTTTTTTCGCGTACCAAGTGCCCTATTTTTTCAATATATTGAGCACGTTCTGTAAATGTCTTCGTACTCCAAACTTGAAATGAATCCTCAGCAGCTTTAATCGCATCATTAATATGTGCTTTATCTGCCTGACTTACATAGCCGACCACTTCTTCATGATTACTAGGATTAATGGATGCTTTTTTTTCTTTCGTCATTATCTTTTTATCCGATATGAATAGCGGGTAATTGGTATTAAATTGCTTCTTCACGTAATCTAGTTCTTTCTGTAACTTTTCAATTTCCTCCTTCCCCCACACTATTTCCGGCTCATTGACAAAAGTTTTTAATACCATAAATAACACCTCTTTACCGTTTATTGTAAAAAATTTGTGCTTCCCATTGCATTGCCGCCCAGCTGCTCCAGCGGAATTTAACTAGACTAATGAATCATTAGAATCAATTTCCCATTGTCCCAATACCAATTATCGCTACATCTGCATCCATCAGTACACACCCCTTTCTATTTAGAGTTTAAAATGTCCATTATGCACTTCTTACGTATCTTGGAATTTGTTAATCCAGTGTTTTTGCATCTCCCACTCATTACCAACCTCACAATCATTGATAACGCTTACATTTTCGTCTTTATAAATGGGTAAACAATAATATTTAATATGCGCTCCATAGTAATCTAAATTTTTGTAACCTTTCAAATAAATATACTAAACTAAAAAAGGAAAATAATCAATTGTTTTTATAAAAATAATTATATTTTTTCCTTATTTTATAAATGCTGGTTATTTTCTTTGAAATAAAAAGCCGAAATTTATTTACGTAATATTGACAATATATAGAATATATATTATATATTTAAAGAACTTAAATATAGTATTGTCTAGAAAATAGGTGTTTCTTTACTAAAATAGGAGATTAGAATGGAGGTATTTTGAATGCCTATAGAAAAGGTACTGGATTATTTAGAACATGAAAGTTTTCAGTCTTTGCCAACTAACGTTGTTGCAATGGCTAAAAAGTCCTTACTTGATTTTATTGCCGCTTCATTTGCCGGTTATCAAAATAAGAAGGTCTCAGCAAGTGCGCTAAAATCATCCAAGTGGCTCGGAGGAGAAGCAACCTGTACTGTATTAGGTAGATCAACTAGCGTCTCCCCTCTCGCAGCTACTTTTATAAATGCCACTTTGTCAAGTTGTATGGATATAGATGATGGACACCGACAAGCAGTTGGGCATCCTGCCTGCACAATTATTCCGCCAGTTCTAGCAATGGGGGAAGTTACTCCAAACTGCTCAGGTAAAGATCTTATAACAGCAATCGTATCGGGCTATGAGATTGGGATTAGATGCGGGATCGTGATGAATTCAAATCATAATACTTTATTTTATGGTTCAGGCGGATGGGCACATTTTGGTTCTGCAGCTGGGGTGTCAAAAATAAAAAAGATGACTAGGAATTTGACAGCACATGCAATTTCTATAGGAGAGGTTTACGGTCCAACAGCACAATGCGGAAAGTCCATTGCAGCTGGTTCAATGACGAAAGAAAGTGTAGGCTGGGGGGCCGTGACCGGACTAATGGGCGTGTTGTTGGCAGAGACTGGTTTTACTGGTACGAGAAATATATTGATGGATGACCATCTTTACAATAAAAACGCAAAGAGAGTATTTGAGAATTTGGGAGAAATTTATGAAATAGAACGTATTTATTTTAAAGAGTATCCTGCATGTAAATGGGCACACTCACCGATAGCGGCTGCTCGATTGATTAAAGAAGAAATTAATCCAAATTTACAAGAAATCGATGAAATTATAGTTGAAACATTTAGTAAGGCGATTACTCTTGATCATATTTCTCCTCAAACATCGGAAGCTGCACAATACAGTATTCCTTTTACTGTAGCTACTGCTTTTTGTTATGGGAATGTCGAGCCATACCATGTATCAGAAGAGCATTTGAATAATGAAGCAGTATATGATGTGGCTAAGAAAATTCGTTTAAAACAGGTGGATGATCTTGAAGAGATATTCCCTGAAAAAAGACCAGCTCGTTTAAAAGTAAAAATGGGTAATGGAAAAGTATTCGAAAGGGAGGTTCATATTGTTAAAGGAGATGCAGAAAATCCACTTAATTGGGATGAGCTAGTTAAAAAGTTTGAAATGTGTGCAAAAGATTATATTACTTCTGATCGCCAACTTGAAATAATTGACCAAATTAAAAACTTGGAAAATTTACCAGACTTAAATAGTTTTATAAGTATATTAAGATCATAGATTTGTTCATATCCTGGTTTACTTCTAACACCAGCAGATATAAATGATCAAAGGCAGAACATACAAGCAAGTTTTATTACGCTGAATGGTCTAAGCGGATGAGTTTACTGTTAGAGGGGCAGATAGGTTGGGTACTCCCCCTTTAAGGGAGTACCACCCATCCGCTAAATGTAAGTTACTATAACTATAATTTTATCAAGATTCTTATAAAAACTCTATACGTACAGCAATTGAATTTAGTAGTAACTATTCGTCATATTCATGTTAAAACAGAACTTCCTAAACTGTATATTCCTCTTTCTCTATAACTATATAATACCAATGTTCTTCAATTTAATAGAATAATTCTTTCTAATTTATTTATCAGTTCATATGAATGTATACCTCTATTGAGCATTAACTAGCTCATCTAAAAAAATATCCAATAACTCTCTCGCACTATACACTACCTTATCTGGCGTAACAGATCCCTCAGGCATATCCCGTTTTCGATGGTTCATCCAAACCGCATGCCAACCCGCTTGCTTTGCACCGACGATGTCGTTTGCAAATGAATCCCCAATATAAACCGTCTTATTCTTGTCCAGTCCAAGCTTATTCTCAAGAACTGTGAATACTTCTTGGGAAGGCTTCGCATGACCGACAGCACCAGAAATAAATGTATTCTCTTTAGAAACCCATCTTTCCAGCTTTAATTGATTGATTTTCATGGATTGATGCGCTTCATCTCCATTTGTCAGGATTGCAAGCTGCTTGTTATTCGCTAAAAGGAGATCCAGTAGCTCGATAACTTCATCGAATAAAGCAATTTTTTGCTGTTCAGCAATATAAGCTTCTTGAAAATCCAAAGCTTGCCCGTTTGTTATGACAATACCCATTTCTGTACATGCATCCTTAATGCGGCGGATATGCATTTCCTCAGTCGTTATTTTCCCTGCCACTTGATCATCGAATAATGCATCACTATGCTTGCGGCTTATGATATAAAGTTTATTTAATTCCTCATCAGTAAAAGGTGCATCCATCATTTTTTTGCATGTATTTTTAAATGAGGCTGCTTGATCGTATAATGTATCATCAACATCAAAAATAATTGTATCCATGTTATCGACCTCCATTTCTATCATACTATACTTTATAGAACAGGAGAAGCGCGTGAACCACCCACCACTTAGCTAACCTTACGGTCTGCTTGAAGTGGGGGCTTCTCGACTTATCGTTACTTTTACTAGCTAACGAAAACGGACCGAGCTAACCCTCTTGTTCCAAGAGTTTTGTTTTTATACGAATCCCAATATGCGTAATCCTTCCTTTTTGATGTTGATCGCTGAATTGTGGTCACGATCTGCCGCATAACCGCAAGAACATTGATAGGTACGTTCAGATAATGACATGATTTTTTCTGCACCACAACAAGAACATCTTTTAGTAGAAGGAAACCATTTGTCAATTTTTATTAGTTGCTTCCCCAGTTCTTTTAGTTTGTATTCTAAAAACGTAGTGAACATACCCCAGCCATTATCGTGAACACTTTTACCAAAGTTGAGGGCCTTAGACATCCCTTTCATATCTAAGTCCTCCATAATGACAGCATCATAGTCTGAAGCTAATTCTTTTGACTTATGATGCAGGAAGTTTTTACGTTGATTTGCCGTTTTTTCTTGCAATCTAGCTACTTTCAATCGTTGCTTTTCCCAACGTGCAGAACCTTTCTTTTTGCGGGATAGGATACGCTGTTCTTTTGCTAGGTTGTCTAATGATTGACGATAGAAACGAGGGTAATTGGCTTTCTCACCCTGTTCGCTTTCAACATAGAGACCATCCATGGCAAAATCTAATCCAATAACATGTTGAACGTTTACAGGCTTAATCTCTTTCTCATATTCTGTCAAAATAGAAATATAATATTTTCCTGACTTTGTTTTGGTAATCGTACAGGATTTTATTTTATAATCCGTAGGAATTTCTCTATGCTGTTTGATTTTTATTGTCTTTTTTATTTTGGGCAATTTGATATGACTATCTTCCAATTTGATATTTTCATTTACCATATTTGTTGTATAAGATTGTTTATTTTTTTGGCATTTGAATTTTGGGTATTTTGCACGGCCTTCAAAGAAGTTTCATAAGCTTCTTGCAAGTTAATCTGTGCATTTGCCAAGGCCAATGAATCCACTTCTTTTAGGAATGGAAATGCCTCTTTATATTTAGCAGGAGTCGGAAACTTTTGTTTTTTGAGTTTTTTATTGTCATCTTTGTATTTCTCATACGTTTCTTTACGGTCTGCTAACATTTTGTTGTAGACAAAACGAACACACCCGAAAGTTTTAGCAAGAAATATTTCCTGGTCTTTATTCGGTAATAATCGAAATTTGAAAGCTTTATTTTGCTTGGTCATATCCATTCACCTACCCCCCCGATATAGAATGTATGTTCTTATTATATCATAGTAAGGGAACCTTGGCTATCGCCAACCGAAATTCATCTCACGCATACTCGTTGGGCTAACGCCCTTCATACTCCTTGAGGATGGGAGACTTCTTTCGGAAATCTGTTAAAAGTTTCATTCCTGAAAAATGGAACATAAGCGCTTCTAGGCTTCTTCACTAATTTAATCGGACATTAACACAGACTCGGGACAAATGCATAATATGTGACTGAATGAATTTAGAGAGGGAGCATGATACATGATGCATCGAAATTGGAATTACCCAAATCCATATAACCAGCCACAACAGCCACAGCCCCATTGGCAAAATCAAGGCTGGAATGACCAGATAAATTACAACCAAGCCCCGCAATTTCAACGGCAAATTACCATTCAAGAAGCGATAGATATTGCACTTGCACAAGTACCTGGCCAAGCTGTAAAGGCAGAATTGGACACAAAGCAAGGTGTAAGGGTTTATGAAGTGGATGTTATCACGGCCCAAGGTGTAAAATATGAAATAGCAGTAAATATAAATACTGGGGAAATAGTTGAAATCGAGTTAGATTAATAGATGACGAATTAAGGTAGCCTTTTAAATAATTCTTTCGAAAATACTCTATTGATGAGCAAGAATTTAATTTCTTATACAGAAAAAGCCAGGCATCTGCCTGGCTTTCCCTATGATAAATCAAATTTTATGCAATGAAATCCAGCGTACGGAATAGGCACTGACAATTCCAGCAAAAATAATATACAAGACAAGGTAAACAGGGAATCCATCCGTTAAGCTTAACAAATAAGTGGCAATCATTGGTGTCAGCCCGCTAGCAAATATGCCAGAAAACTGATATACGAATGATATCCCAGTATATCTCACTTTTGGATCGAAGAGTTCAGCAAATAATGCTGCCTCCGGGCCATAAACCGCTGCATAAAAGATACCTAATGGAATAATAATGGAAAGCCATATTACTAACGTATTTCCTCCACTATTTATCATTAGCCAGAACGCAGGTATTGCTGAAAATCCAGTTACCAGGCTTCCATACCAATATGTCTTCGTTCTCCCATAACGGTCAGAGATATAACCAAAGACAGGAATAAAGAAACACATTATAAAAGCCGCGGCAGACACACCGAGCAAAGCGATATTTTGTGAGATTTCCAGATTTTGAGTTAGAAAGGTGATCGAAAATACACCCATAATATTGAAGAATACACCGTCAATATATCTTGCACCCATACCTGCAAGGATAGTTCCCACATTCCCTCGCCACATTTCTTTAATTGGAATGCCTGTATCTGTTTTCTCTTCCTTGAACTTTTTAAATTCCGGACTTTCATCTACATTCAAGCGAATCCAGAGACCTAAAAATACCAATAGAGCACTAATCGCAAATGCTATGCGCCAGCCCCATTGGAGAAATTGATCATTTGCAAGGATTAACGACAGAAAACCTACAACTCCTGAAGCTAATAAAAGACCGATAGCAAGACCAATTTGAGGAAGACTGGCATATAGTCCCCGCTTTTTTTCGGGAGCATGCTCGAAGGTCATAAGAACAGCGCCACCCCATTCTCCTCCTAATGCAAGACCTTGAATCATACGTAAAAGAACCAAGAACAGCGGCGCTAAAATGCCTATCTGCCCAAATGTTGGTAAAGCAGCTATTAAAGCGGTGCTAATCCCCATAATTGTTAAACTCAATACGAGCATACTTTTTCGTCCAATTTTATCTCCAAAATGCCCAAATATAATACCGCCAACTGGTCTTACAACAAAACCAGCTGCAAACGTTCCAAAAGCGAGCATTGTAGAAACAAAAGCATTACCTGTAGGGAAATACAGCTGGTTGAATACAATACCAGCTACAACCCCATAAAGAAAGAAATCATACCATTCAATTGTCGATCCAATTAAGCTTGACGCTACAACACGCCGAAGCATTTTTTTATCGGGAATAGTCATGATTTTTACACCTCCTAAAATCTAAGGCTACTCCAACGAATCTAATTTATCTGGAGTCCCCATGTGTATGGTCTATTTAACATTACATTTAAATGTTGTTTTAATTGCATATGAAAATCGATTGGACCCCTAAGAGGCCTAATAAAGATGGTCTCCCCCTTTCTGAAATATAGTCTGTGTATCTCATAATTCATTAAAACAGAACGCCATTTTAACCAATCAAGCAAGGGGATGTCAAGGGTTCTGAAGATATTCCAAATACAGCATAAAAACACTATTTTCAGAAGTTAATTTCATTTATTATACAGCCGTTTACGAATAAAAAAGAGTAAAAAAATTCATAGATAGGAGTCGTTTTTATCATAAAAGGAGTACTCCTTCCTTAGGTATTCATATCTCTATTAAAAAATTAACTTGATATCTTGGCGCCTTTTAATAAGTAAGAATCGAAACTGTCCGAGCACTGCGTTTTTTGTAACTAAATGTCGTACGATTATCAGCTAAAGTTTGTTCTATTAATTTCTAAATTTTATTATAATTCAAGTAATTATAGTACCTACTTTAGATACGCGAACAAAAACTATGATTAACGGAGTTGATAGGATGACTATATTACTTTGTTTTTCTTTTCTTTTATCTCATCAACCAGTAAAACACCCATTTATAGATGAGATACAGACAGCTATTAGAACAAATCTGTTTGAAGAGCATTATTTTGCAACTATTGATTATTCATTAATTGCTGATAAACTAACAAACTATGAAAAAACCATAACGATAAGTGCCGCAGGGGATGTCACCATTGGCAGTGATGACAGTTTTGGATATCATGGTACATTTCATTATGAAGCTGACCAATCTGGCCTTCATCATTTTGGAAAAAATGTTTCCCCGATTTTTAAAGAAGACGACTTGACTATTGTTAATCTAGAAACCACTTTAACTGCCAGTCCATATAAAGCAGAAAAAACATTTCGGTTTGCTGGAAAACCTTCCTACACAGAGATTTTAAATTTAACGGGTATAGAAGCTGTGAACCTGGCCAACAATCATACACTTGATTATTTGGAAAAAGGATATGAAGACACAATTACCAATCTTGATACATACAGTATAAATTCATTCGGGTACGACAGACTTTTTGTAAAAGAAGTAAATGGCATAACGATAGGTGCTTTTGGATATAAAGGATGGAATGATACAAGTGAATTACGTGAACAAATTGAAAAAGATATCTTGTTACTAAGAGAACAAGGGGCACAAATCATTATTGCTAACTTTCACTGGGGAGAGGAGCGACATTATCATCCAAATGCTACTCAGCAATCACTGGCAAGGTTTGCAATTGATGCAGGCGCAGATTTAGTACTTGGTCACCATCCCCATGTGGTGCAAGGGATTGAGGAATATAAATCAAAATATATTGTCTATAGTCTGGGAAACTTTATGTTCGGCGGAAATCGAAACCCTGATGACAAAGATACTTTTATTTTCCAGCAAACGTTTCATTTTGCCTTTAATGAACTAACGGACAAAAAGAATATAAAGATTATCCCAACAAGTATTTCTTCTCTTGCAAATCGAAATAACTACCAGCCAACTCCGCTCGAAGGAATAGAGGCTGATCGAGTACTGAAAAAAATACTGACATTAAGTGATGAAATACCCGAAAATGATATTGCCTATAAAGATTATCGGATAGAGGAAAGTACCGCAGTTTTTTCCAGTGCTGATTAGGACAGTTTAACAGGTTTTTCATCATTAAAAGGATAAGCTGTCTGTCACATTATCATTCCTTAATAACGTCTTATTTAATAATTGGACCAATAAAGAAATAACCATTTTATTGGAGCATTAAAAAACAGCACACATTCAAATTAAATGTGTGCTGTTTTAACATTATCTATACGTTTTTTATTATTTGAAATTATTATCTTATTTGGGAAGATCCTATTTTTATTATGTAGTTGATTGATTAATCAGAAGTTTACCATAGGATAAACAGAGAAAATACTGATTGCTGCTAACTAATACTGGCGGAGAAGGAGGGATTTGAACCCTCGCGCCGCTTACACGACCTACACCCTTAGCAGGGGCGCCTCTTCAGCCACTTGAGTACTTCTCCGGATGGCTCCACAGGTAGGATTCGAACCTACGACCGATCGGTTAACAGCCGATTGCTCTACCACTGAGCTACTGTGGAATATGCGCGCCCTAGAGGATTCGAACCTCTGACCCACAGCTTAGAAGGCTGTTGCTCTATCCTACTGAGCTAAGGGCGCAATGTATAAACTATATATTAACATACTATTGTATGGAATATGAAAATATAGTAATGGGCCTGAGTGGACTCGAACCACCGACCTCACGCTTATCAGGCGTGCGCTCTAACCAGCTGAGCTACAGGCCCATATATATGGTAATTTGGAGCGGGTGAAGGGAATCGAACCCTCATCATCAGCTTGGAAGGCTGAGGTTTTACCACTAAACTACACCCGCATTGTATGATATAAAATGAAATGGTGGAGGGAGTAGGACTCGAACCTACGAACCCGATGGGAGCGGATTTACAGTCCGCCGCGTTTGGCCAACTTCGCTATCCCTCCATTATTAATTTAAAAGTGGTGGCTCGGGACGGAATCGAACCGCCGACACACGGATTTTCAGTCCGTTGCTCTACCGACTGAGCTACCGAGCCAAATAATATGTATTTTATAGAAGTTAAATGGAGGAGGTAGAGGGATTCGAACCCCCGCGCGGTTTGACCCGCCTGTCGGTTTTCAAGACCGATCCCTTCAGCCAGACTTGGGTATACCTCCAGATTAAGATGAACCTATAAATGGACCCTGCAGGACTCGAACCTGCGACCGATCGGTTATGAGCCGATAGCTCTAACCAACTGAGCTAAGGGTCCTTGTTACATATTATAATGGGGCGACCGGTGGGGATTGAACCCACGTATGCCGGAGCCACAATCCGGTGCGTTAACCACTTCGCCACGACCGCCATTATGCAATTACTTTATTTAATTATGGTAGCGGCGGAGGGGATCGAACCCACGACCTCACGGGTATGAACCGTACGCTCTCGCCAGCTGAGCTACGCCGCCAATATTCAAATGGAGCCTAGCGGGATCGAACCGCTGACCTCCTGCGTGCAAGGCAGGCGCTCTCCCAGCTGAGCTAAGGCCCCGTGTAATGTATGCATGATGAATTCAAGTCTTGAAATAGGTCTTGTAAAACCTAACGCTCATTAAAAGCTACTTTCTGGAATAACGCGCCCGAGAGGAGTCGAACCCCTAACCTCTTGATCCGTAGTCAAACGCTCTATCCAATTGAGCTACGGGCGCATATAAATAATCTCAAGACAAAATCAAATCTTTTACTTTCGTCTCGATGAGTAATGATAATGCGGGTGAAGGGACTTGAACCCCCACGTCCGAAGACACTAGATCCTAAGTCTAGCGCGTCTGCCAATTCCGCCACACCCGCAAATGGTGAGCCATGAAGGATTCGAACCTTCGACCCTTTGATTAAAAGTCAAATGCTCTACCGACTGAGCTAATGGCTCAAATGTAATGTGTCATCTAAAGAATGATGGCGGTCCGGACGGGACTCGAACCCGCGACCTCCTGCGTGACAGGCAGGCATTCTAACCAACTGAACTACCGGACCATTTTATAAAACAAATGATTTGGTTGCGGGAGCAGGATTTGAACCTGCGACCTTTGGGTTATGAGCCCAACGAGCTGCCAGACTGCTCCACCCCGCGATAGGAATGATTTATCTTATTGTTTAAAGATGGTGGAGGATGCAGGGCTCGAACCTGCGACCCCCTGCTTGTAAGGCAGGTGCTCTCCCAGCTGAGCTAATCCTCCATATTGGTGACCCGTACGGGATTCGAACCCGTGTTACCGCCGTGAAAGGGCGGTGTCTTAACCGCTTGACCAACGGGCCAGTTAATTTTTCTCAAGTATAAACAAATAAATAATTTCACAGGTAGATTTTGAAAAACAAACTTCAAATCTACGGCCAATCGACGAATAGTCGTTGTGCTACCACCTAAGGTACTGTGAAATAATCTTTTGCCTGGCGGCGTCCTACTCTTGCAGGGGCAAAGCCCCAACTACCATCGGCGCTGAAGAGCTTAACTTCTGTGTTCGGTATGGGAACAGGTGTGACCTCTTCGCTATTGCTACCAGACATCTATTTTTTTAGGTTTATACCTTAAAAACTAAATAAGAGTAAACCAGACATCAAATAAAGAAGTTAGTTAAGTCCTCGATCGATTAGTATCCGTAAGCTCCACGTGTCGCCACGCTTCCACACCGAACCTATCAACCTCATCGTCTCTGAGGGATCTTACTCACTCGAAGTGATGGGAAGTCTCATCTTGAGGGGGGCTTCATGCTTAGATGCTTTCAGCACTTATCCTTTCCACACGTAGCTACCCAGCAATGCTCCTGGCGGAACAACTGGTACACCAGCGGTGTGTCCATCCCGGTCCTCTCGTACTAAGGACAGCTCCTCTCAAACTTCCAACGCCCACGACGGATAGGGACCGAACTGTCTCACGACGTTCTGAACCCAGCTCGCGTACCGCTTTAATGGGCGAACAGCCCAACCCTTGGGACCGACTACAGCCCCAGGATGCGATGAGCCGACATCGAGGTGCCAAACCTCCCCGTCGATGTGAACTCTTGGGGGAGATAAGCCTGTTATCCCCGGGGTAGCTTTTATCCGTTGAGCGATGGCCCTTCCATGCGGAACCACCGGATCACTAAGCCCGACTTTCGTCCCTGCTCGACTTGTAGGTCTCGCAGTCAAGCTCCCTTCTGCCTTTACACTCTTCGAATGATTTCCAACCATTCTGAGGGAACCTTTGGGCGCCTCCGTTACCTTTTGGGAGGCGACCGCCCCAGTCAAACTGCCCGCCTGACACTGTCTCCGAACCGGATCACGGTCCTGGGTTAGAATGTCCATACAGCCAGGGTGGTATCCCACGGATGCCTCACCGTAAGCTAGCGCTCACGAGTCCAAGGCTCCCACCTATCCTGTACAAGCTGCACAGACATTCAATATCAGGCTACAGTAAAGCTCCACGGGGTCTTTCCGTCCTGTCGCGGGTAATGCGCATCTTCACGCATAGTATAATTTCACCGGGTCTCTCGTTGAGACAGTGCCCAAGTCGTTGCACCTTTCGTGCGGGTCGGAACTTACCCGACAAGGAATTTCGCTACCTTAGGACCGTTATAGTTACGGCCGCCGTTTACTGGGGCTTCGGTTCAAAGCTTCGGGCTAAAAGCCCTAACCCTTCCCCTTAACCTTCCAGCACCGGGCAGGTGTCAGCCCCTATACTTCGCCTTTCGGCTTCGCAGAGACCTGTGTTTTTGCTAAACAGTCGCTTGGGCCTATTCACTGCGGCTCCTCCATAAAGGAGCACCCCTTCTCCCGAAGTTACGGGGTCATTTTGCCGAGTTCCTTAACGAGAGTTCTCCCGCTCACCTTAGGATTCTCTCCTCGCCTACCTGTGTCGGTTTGCGGTACGGGCACCTATGATCTAACTAGAGGCTTTTCTTGGCAGTGTGAAATCAGGAACTTCGGTACTAGAGTTTCCCTCCCCATCACAGCTTGAAATTGCCAGACGGATTTGCCTATCTGACTTTCTCACTGCTTGGGCGCACCTATCCATCAGTGCGCATTCCTTATCCTTCTGCGTCCCCCCATCGCTCAAACAATCATGAGGTGGTACAGGAATATCTACCTGTTGTCCATCGCCTACGCCTTTCGGCCTCGGCTTAGGTCCCGACTAACCCTGAGAGGACGAGCCTTCCTCAGGAAACCTTAGGCATTCGGTGAAAGAGATTCTCACTCTTTTTTCGCTACTCATACCGGCATTCTCACTTCTAAGCGCTCCACCAGTCCTCACGGTCTGACTTCACAGCACTTAGAACGCTCTCCTACCATTGTTCGTAAGAACAATCCGCAGCTTCGGTGATACGTTTAGCCCCGGTACATTTTCGGCGCAGAGTCACTCGACCAGTGAGCTATTACGCACTCTTTAAATGATGGCTGCTTCTAAGCCAACATCCTGGTTGTCTGGGCAACTCCACATCCTTTTCCACTTAACGTATACTTTGGGACCTTAGCTGGCGGTCTGGGCTGTTTCCCTTTCGACTATGAACCTTATCACCCATAGTCTGACTCCCAAGTAAAAGTAACTGGCATTCGGAGTTTGACTGAATTCGGTAACCCGGTGAGGGCCCCTAGTCCAATCAGTGCTCTACCTCCAGTACTCTATTTCTTGAGGCTAGCCCTAAAGCTATTTCGGAGAGAACCAGCTATCTCCGTGTTCGATTGGCATTTCACCCCTACCCACACCTCATCCCCGCATTTTTCAACATACGTGGGTTCGGGCCTCCAGTCAGTGTTACCTGACCTTCACCCTGGACATGGGTAGATCACACGGTTTCGGGTCTACGACCGCATACTCATTCGCCCTATTCAGACTCGCTTTCGCTGCGGCTCCGTGTCTTCCACTTAACCTTGCATACGATCGTAACTCGCCGGTCCATTCTACAAAAGGTACGCCGTTACCCATTAACGGGCTTCGACTACTTGTAGGCACACGGTTTCAGGTTCTATTTCACTCCCCTCCCGGGGTGCTTTTCACCTTTCCCTCACGGTACTGGTTCACTATCGGTCACTAGGGAGTATTTAGCCTTGGGAGATGGTCCTCCCGGATTCCGACGGAATTTCACGTGTTCCGCCGTACTCAGGATACACTCCGGAGAGAATTCTTTTTCAATTACAGGGCTCTTACCTTCTTTGGCTGACCGTTCCAGGTCGATTCGTTTAAAGAATTCCTTGGTAACTCCAATGGAATGTCCTACAACCCCAGAAAGCAAGCTTTCTGGTTTGGGCTCTTTCCGTTTCGCTCGCCGCTACTCAGGAAATCGATTTTTCTTTCTCTTCCTCCGGGTACTGAGATGTTTCAGTTCCCCGGGTCTACCTCATGCACCCTATGTATTCAGATGCATGTACTGTTCCATTACGAACAGTGGGTTCCCCCATTCGGAAATCCCCGGATCAAAGTTTACTTACAACTCCCCGAGGCATATCGGTGTTAGTCCCGTCCTTCATCGGCTCCTAGTGCCAAGGCATCCACCGTGCGCCCTTATTCACTTAACTAAGTTACAGTAAATAAGCGTACTAATTATTAGCCTTGCTTTATTTAATCCAGCTTCAGCTCCTGAGAACAGTCACTTCAGCCTTTTACATTAATATTGATGTCGTTGTTACTCTTATTTAGTTTTCAAGGTACAAATAGAGAGATTTGCTCTCTCAAAACTGAACCAAACAACACAGTATGTCGGGCCTACAGGATGTAGGTCATGCCGATGTTGCCACAGGACGTGGCGATCTTAATCGGCCTTCCTTAACCCGTAGGGTTCCGTAATAATCCTTAGAAAGGAGGTGATCCAGCCGCACCTTCCGATACGGCTACCTTGTTACGACTTCACCCCAATCATTAGTCCCACCTTCGGCGGCTGGCTCCAAAAGGTTACCTCACCGACTTCGGGTGTTACCAACTCTCGTGGTGTGACGGGCGGTGTGTACAAGGCCCGGGAACGTATTCACCGCGGCATGCTGATCCGCGATTACTAGCGATTCCGGCTTCATGTAGGCGAGTTGCAGCCTACAATCCGAACTGAGAATGGTTTTATGGGATTGGCTTGACCTCGCGGGTTCGCTTCCCTTTGTTCCATCCATTGTAGCACGTGTGTAGCCCAGGTCATAAGGGGCATGATGATTTGACGTCATCCCCACCTTCCTCCGGTTTGTCACCGGCAGTCACCTTAGAGTGCCCAACTAAATGCTGGCAACTAAGATCAAGGGTTGCGCTCGTTGCGGGACTTAACCCAACATCTCACGACACGAGCTGACGACAACCATGCACCACCTGTCACTCTGTCCCCGAAGGGAAAGCTCTATCTCTAGAGTTGTCAGAGGATGTCAAGACCTGGTAAGGTTCTTCGCGTTGCTTCGAATTAAACCACATGCTCCACCGCTTGTGCGGGCCCCCGTCAATTCTTTTGAGTTTCAGCCTTGCGGCCGTACTCCCCAGGCGGAGTGCTTAATGCGTTAACTTCAGCACTAAGGGGCGGAAACCCCCTAACACCTAGCACTCATCGTTTACGGCGTGGACTACCAGGGTATCTAATCCTGTTCGCTACCCACGCTTTCGCTCCTCAGCGTCAGTTACAGACCAGAGAGTCGCCTTCGCCACTGGTGTTCCTCCACATCTCTACGCATTTCACCGCTACACGTGGAATTCCACTCTCCTCTTCTGTACTCAAGTCCTCCAGTTTCCAATGACCCTCCACGGTTAAGCCGTGGGCTTTCACATCAGACTTAAAAGACCGCCTGCGAGCGCTTTACGCCCAATAATTCCGGACAACGCTTGCCACCTACGTATTACCGCGGCTGCTGGCACGTAGTTAGCCGTGGCTTTCTGGTTAGGTACCGTCAAGGCTGGGTCAGTTACTACCCAACTTATTCTTCCCTAACAACAGAGTTTTACGATCCGAAAACCTTCATCACTCACGCGGCGTTGCTCCGTCAGACTTTCGTCCATTGCGGAAGATTCCCTACTGCTGCCTCCCGTAGGAGTCTGGGCCGTGTCTCAGTCCCAGTGTGGCCGATCACCCTCTCAGGTCGGCTACGCATCGTCGCCTTGGTGAGCCGTTACCCCACCAACTAGCTAATGCGCCGCGGGCCCATCTGTAAGTGACAGCCGAAACCGTCTTTTATCTTCTCACCATGAGATGAAAAGTATTATCCGGTATTAGCTCACGTTTCCGCGAGTTATCCCGATCTTACAGGCAGGTTGCCCACGTGTTACTCACCCGTCCGCCGCTCATTCCACAAACATCACCTCAGATGAGGGTCAGTTTGCTTCCTGCGCTCGACTTGCATGTATTAGGCACGCCGCCAGCGTTCGTCCTGAGCCAAGATCAAACTCTCCAAAAAAGTTTGTAATACTTAGCTGTTGTAGAAGCTGACTTCTACTTGTTTTAAAAAGAAAAACGAGTTTCCTTTTTCTTGACATACTGGTTGTTTTGTTCAGTTTTCAAAGAGCAAATTTGTTTGTCGTTTTTCAAAAGCGACTTTATTAGTCTATCACATATCATATTGTGATGTCAATCACTTTTTTAATTATTTTCTTAATCGCTTTGAACGTTTTTAGCGACAAGAAATAATTTACCACACTACTAAACTAAAAGTCAATCACTTTTTTATTTTTTTAGTTCTTGGGGTGAAGTCTTATCAAACCCATGGTTAAATAATGCAATATTAATTATCGTGAAAAGTATAGCTATCCTTCTTACTATTCTATTCTTAAAGGATAAATGAAAGCTTTAGTTCAAAACTATTATAGGTTTTATATTTTTTGTAAGTATTTATGATAGATTTTAGCTTACTTTTATGTGGAAACCAAACAGAAAAACAGCACACTCATCAAATGAGTGTGCTGTTATATTATCTCTGTATCGTTATTTCCGTCACTAACGGTAAATGATCTGATGCTTCGGAATTGATTACCTTCTGATTTGCAGATTTAATATCTGGTGAGGTGAGAATATAGTCAATTCTTTTATTTGGATTAACCACTGGGAATGTATTCGCATTATCGATTCCGGCAAATGTATCAGTGAAATTACCCGCGTTTAGTAACGTGTAGAATTCT
Source organism: Oceanobacillus sp. FSL K6-2867 (assembly GCF_037963145.1). Classification (NCBI taxonomy): domain Bacteria; kingdom Bacillati; phylum Bacillota; class Bacilli; order Caryophanales; family Bacillaceae; genus Oceanobacillus; species Oceanobacillus sp. FSL K6-2867. The sequence goes on along the minus strand of NZ_CP150144.1, from coordinate 3,237,584 downwards.
TCACTGTCCGGTTCAGCATTTAAATCACCTACTAACACGCTTGGTCCCTCAAAAGAAGATTTTAAATCAATTATTTCTTCAACCTGTGCAATTCTTTCAGCAGCACTTAAGCCTAAATGTGTATTATAAAAATTAAGATGTACTCCTTTAACGTTAATTGTTGTCCGCAGAATACCTCGTTGTTCATTTCCGAAGCTGCTTAAGAAAATATTCTCTGAATCAATAATTGGATATTTACTAAGTATAGCTGTTCCATATTGTCGATTATTTTCTTGCCCCACGGCTGGATCTAGATTCAGGTTTGCTCCATAAATATAGTGATACCCTAATAATTTCGCTAATTCCTTTGCCTGATCCTGAAAATTACTTCTATCTCCATAAAAACGATCCACCTCTTGGAGTCCAATTATGTCTGCATTTGCATCTTGAATTTCCTTAGCAATTCTCCCTAAATCTAATTCACCATCAAGACCAACACCATGGTACATATTGTATGACATTACATTTACATCTACTTTTTTTCCATAACCATCCGCAAACACATTACCAATTAATGAAAATACTAGAATAATACTCAAGCCTGCTCCTGCAAATGATTTCTTTATCATGGTTATCTCTCCTTGTTTTCTCACTTGTAATGTCACTTCTTAATTCTTCACGGGATGCGGATAAACATATTCAGGAAAGTCCGTAATAATACCATCAACTTCACGTTCAAATAGGTTATCGGCTTGTTCCTGGGTGCGTACAGTGTAAGCATAGATTTCCATATCAGCGAGATGAACGCGTTCTACCAGCTCATCTGTCACGATATTCATATTCGGATTGAAAAAATCAGCATATGTTGCAAATTGTGCCAGCTGTTCATCCGAGACATCTGCCCATGTTACCCCAGCAAGGACACCATGAGGAATATTTGGAAGAAGTTCCTTTGATTGGTGCACCGATTCATGGTTGAATGACTGGATAATCACTTTACCATTCTTAGACTTATGCAGATTACGCTCGGTCAGAGCTTCGGCTACCTTTTCTTCCATACCTGGATACAATTCAGGTGATTTTAATTCTATTAACATTCCTATCTTTCCGCGATATTCATCGATTACTTCCTCAAATGCAGGAATTCGTTCACCTGCAAACTCTTCGCTAAACCAGCTACCGGCATCTAATTGCTGAATTTCTTCAAGTGTATAATCTCCAACAAATCCATTACCATTTGTTGTACGATTTACAGTTGTATCATGGATAGCTACTAACCTTCCATCCCGAGTCATTTGCACATCAATTTCTATATAATCAGCTTTCATCTCAAATGCCCTTTCAAATGCAGCCATTGTGTTTTCCGGGGCATGTCCTGATGCACCACGATGTGCGACATTAACCATTTCACTCTTACCATTGGATGCGAATACAGGAACTGTAAACAGAGACATAAAGAAAATTGCCGACAATGCTAAAACCGTAAGTTTTCGTATCATCATTAGAACCTCTCCCTTTATCCGTATTTATCTTTAATTATAGGGGAAATCTATTAAATGACTGTAAATTGCAAGATAAAGAAATGTATGGAAATCCAAGAAATTCGTAGTGCTTCGAAAGACCCTGGATAAATTCCTTCAGGATAAAATGAGAGAGTGATGGATGGGTTTGGGATTTGACTGGAGGCAACCATCAATCTTTCTTTTGCTCGTTCATGGTTGTTTCAGGAGTAATATCTATCACTTGTTCACGGCGACAATCATAATAGTCTCAACTACATATTCTAATAGGATTCCTGCTAGTAACGAATCTTTTTTGTATCATTTTTTTATTCCTCTCTACCAATAATATAATGCTGATAAAATTGAAATCATCATAAAGACAATGCTAAACACCAGTCCGATACTATATTGCTCTTTTTTTGAAAGAATTCCAGTTTCAAAAGCTAAATATGTTGTCGTTGAGTGAATAGGGAGAACCATCATGCTACCCACGATTAGAATCACTAATAATGCTAATTGCAATGGTTCGATTCCAAGTAATTCTGAGTAAGACATAACGATAGGAAAAATAACAACCAAAGCTGCAGAAGGAACAATAAAACAAAAGCGTAAAATAAATATAATAACTGCAATAACAATTACTTTCATTATCATCCCTGCATTAGCCGGTATTAGCGCAACTAAAAGATTTGCAATAGCTTCAGCTGTCCCGTTCTTCATCAGTAACATTCCTAACGAAAAAGACACTCCGAGCATAAGGAAATTCTCCCAGTCGTACCCCCGAACCATTTTATTCGTAAATAACCCCATTTTTGGAATAGCATAAAATGCAATTAACAGCATAGGCGGTAAAATAAGCGGTACTTTTTCTTCATCTGTAAAAATCCAAACAAGGATCATCATGAAGAAACTAAACAATGTTATCCAAAACTTAAAAGGTAATTTCTTTTCTCCAGATTCGAGCTTATGGTCAGTTAAAGTCGCAGTAGCTTGCTTTAAATCATTTGAATGTAGGTGCTTTAAATAACTCCAGATATACAGCACCATAAGAATAGATCCTATCCATAACGGTGGCGCCAGCAGGAGTATCCACTCTAACCAGCTAAGATTTGCAACCTGATAATCCTTTAAAAGCTGGTGAGCCAGAATCGGAAATCCACCACCTGTAAAAATGACGAGTGTGGCATTTTGATTAACCATACCAATGAGAAAAACACTGTATTTATGAAAAATGCTCTTATTTTCATACCCATAAAAATGATTCAAGCTATTCATCAGGGGAAGCATCATTTTAAATCTCGCAACTGCGGAAGGAAGCAAAATAGGCATAACTAAAATGACAATAGGCAGTCCTACTATCACAAAATGAGGACCACCTTTACTGAACTTAATAAGTAATCTAGCAAATACTTGATCAACTTCTACTCGCACTAATGCTTTACTTATTAAAGATAGGACTAGTATGAAATACAAAGCTGGTGTTAAAAAGCCAGCTAATGCTTCTTCAACAGAATCTACTAAATTAAATAAAATCATGAGTGACAGAATGAGTAAACTACTTGCAGCTGTCGGAATTGGAGTGGTAATCCATATATAAATCGCTATCAGCAAAAGTAAAAGTGTTAATTGCTGTTCTAAAGAAAAATGATGAAGAAAGGACGTTCGGAAAAGCCCTAAACCAATCAATAACAAGCCAATGAAGCTGATGAAATTATGACGATAACCCAATTTTAAAAAGCTATTCTTCACGTTCAACTACCCTTTTCTCTTACGTAATTGCCCTATTAATGGGAAAACAAATGAAAGCAGTGACAGAATTAATAGTGCTAATGAGATTGGATTTGTTAAGAAAATCATTACATCTCCATTTGAAATTGTTAATGATTGTCTGAATGACTGCTCCATCATCCCACCTAAAATAAATGCCAATATAAATGGCGGTGCTGGGAAAGCAAACAGCCTCATGATAAAGCCAATTAATCCAAATAGTAAAAGCATATACAAATCAAACGTATTAAAACTTATTGCATAAACACCAATCATACTAAAGATAATAACCAGTGAAATAAGTAATGGTCTAGGTATCTTTAATACCTTTGCAAAATAAGGGATTAACGGTAGATTTAAAATAAGCAAGAAGATATTACCGATATACATACTCGCGATAACTCCCCAAAAAATTTCAGGGCGTTCTGTCATTAACATGGGACCAGGTTGTACACCGAGCACTAAAAACGCACCGAGCATAACTGCAGTTGTACCTGATCCTGGAATTCCTAAGCTCAATAAGGGAACGAAAGCACCACTTGTTGCAGCATTATTTGCGGTTTCAGGACCAGTTAATCCTTTTATCGAGCCTTTTCCAAACTCTTCTGGCTTCTTAGCTATTCGTTTCTCTGATATATAAGCAATAAAGGAAGCTATTGTCGCACCAGCTCCTGGTAACACTCCAATAATAAAACCGAGAAACGATTGTCTAGACATCGGTCCGGACATTTCTTTGAAATCTTGTTTCGTAAGCTTTAAACTTCCTATGTTATGTGCATTTCTCATGGATTGATCCTTACGATTTAATACTAAGGAACAAACTTCCGCAATGGCAAATAACCCCAATGCAATGACCAGAAAATCTATGCCCTCAAGCAAATTTATATTGCCAAATGTATAGCGCTGTGTACCTGTCTGTGGATCAATTCCAATTGTAACAACCATAAATCCAGCAACGGCTGCAATTAAAGCTTTAATGGTTGACCCTTCTGACAAGCTCGCTATTGCTGTTAAACCTAAAACCATTAAAGCAAAATAGGCTGGAGGTCCAAAAGAAATCGCTACATTTGCAAGCAGGGGAGCGAATAGCATTAATAAGATAACACTGACCGTTCCACCGACAAATGAAGCAATCGCTGAAATTGCAAGTGCTTTTCCCGCTTTTCCCTGCTGCGCCATCGGATACCCATCAAATGCAGTAGCAACTACACCCGAAACTCCCGGCGCATTAAGCAGAATAGATGATGTGGAGCCACCGAATATTGCTCCGTAATAAACGCCAGCCATCATAATTAATGCAGTACTAGGATCCATTCCGAACGTCATCGGAATCATAACAGCGATTGCACTAATGGGGCCTAAACCAGGCAACATTCCAATAATGGTACCTACAAATACACCTAACATGACAAATAAAATTGCCTCTATACTAAAGGCTGTCTGAAACCCTGTAATTATTCCTTCTAATGATCCCATAGTTCCCCCTCCTTAAAAAGGCAATACTCCGCTTGGTAAACTAATCTTCAATAATTCTGTAAACATCAGATACAAAATGATAGGAAATAGAACAGAAACAAGTCCATTCACTAAATGATTTTTATAGCCTAAAAACCGTGAACAAACGAAAATAAATAAAGCTGTTACAACTACAAATCCTAATATTTCTAAAAGCATAATATAAAACAGTATCATTCCACCGACACCGAGCAGCATCCCAACTTCTTTTTTAGGTATCTTTCTCCTTGCTTTTTGTTCCTCAGTTTCCGAGTCTTTTGACAAAAACAAAAGTACAGAAAGGAAAATCAACAAATATCCTAAAACTTTTGGAATAACGTCTGCATCTACTTGTGTATATGGGTACGAAGGAATTTGATAAGCTAATATAAGATAACCTGCACCAATAGCCAAAAGTACGAGGCTGACTTTTTGATTAACAGTTTTTAACATCCTCTCACTTCCTTATCACATTGCTAATACGGATTGTATAGAAATCGAAGTCAATGACCTGAGCCATTGACTTCAAGTTTATGTTAATTTCCTAGACCAAGTTCTTCTATTAATTCTCCTAGACTCTCTTTTTGTTCATCAAGGAACTGACTATATTCCTCACTGTTTAAATATTGTTCTTCCCAGCCAAATTGATCGCGAATTTCCGCGAAAGCCTCTGAATCACTTAATTCTTTAAATTTAGCTTCATAATATGCTAGAGCTTCGGGATCCATATTCGGCGGGCCAAAGAAACCTCTCCAATTAACAAATGTTTCATCAATACCTTGTTCAATCATAGTTGGAAAGTCCTCTAATACTTCTCCTTTTAATCTTTCTTCAGAAGATACACCTAATACTTTAATATTACCTGCCTTTACTTGTTCCACCGTCTCAGCTACACCCGTAGAATATACATCTACACTGCCATTTAATAATTGTGTCAATCCTCCACCGTCTTGAGCAGAGACATATTTAATTTTGGTAATGTCAACACCCGCTGCCTTAGCAATCTGTACAAACTGCATGTGATCCATACTTCCTGGTGAGGACGCTCCTACCACTGTAATGCTTGCAGGATCCTCTTTCATATCATCAAATAAATCATTCATACTTTCCCACTCAGCATCTTCACGAACGGCAAATGCTGCATAATCTGCAATTAGATTCGCAATTGGTGTGAAATCTTCATGACCATATTCCGATTGGCCATTTAAAGGAATGAAAATAATCGGTGGCGATGCAACAAAAAGCTTGTGAGGATTCCCATCAAAGTTAGCAATATATGACCAGCCTACTGCTCCTCCGCCACCTTCTTTATTCACAACACCAATACTTTGATCAATAATTCCTTCTTCCGAGAATACTTGTGCTGCCATTCGTGCAGTAGTATCCCATCCGCCACCTGCTCCTGCTGGTGCGACAAATTCAATTGCCTCTTCCGGCTTCCAGTCGTCTGATTCAGAAGCTGTTCCTGAAGTTTCAGCAGCATCTTCTCCGGCACTGCAAGCAACAATGAATGCCATCATCAATAGAATTAAAAATAGTAGATTCCTTCTCATTATTCTCCCCCTCTTTTTGTTTGAAGTAAGTACTTATATAGGACTTACTTTTCAATATAGATATTTCCTCCTACTTTGTAAACGTTTTCATATTAATGGTCAATTAATTTATTAAAAATATTCTGTTCATATTGTTCATGGATGTGCGTGGGAAAATGACTACTTCTTATAAGAGGGAATAAGAGACTGGGGTATAACGAAAGTGTTTCATGTTAAAGACGGACGATGCACAGCGTAGGAAATATACATAGACTACTGCGGGAGGAAAGGCATAGGTGTGACACCGACAAAGGGGCTCACCTATGCCTTTGAATGGGCGAAGTATATTTCCAGAGAGAGTTATTTACAACATTTTATTGCCTCCTTTACCTCAGCTTATATCCTTTTGATAATAAATTCTTTCGGGCCTGCCAATTGTTCCATATTCCAAATCAGCAGTAATTTCACCTTGTGCAATTAAGAATTCTAAATATCTTCTTGCAGTTGTTCTTGATGCACCTATTTTTTCCCCCATTTTTTCTGCTGATATTCCTTGTTGAATTTCTGCGATAATTTCTTTAACTTTTTCTAATGTTAGTGGATCAATGCCTTTTGGGGTAGGTTTCAATGCTTCTAACTCTTTGCCTGCCGAGACACCAAAATAGTGATCTAGAACTCCTTGTTCAACATTAGCTTGTTCCACCAATTTACTTTGTAAGCTTTTATAACGTTCTATCGTGTTTACTAACCTTTCTTTGATGACAGGCTTTATAATATAGTCAAAAACCCCGCTGCGAATTACTTTGCCAACAGTCTCTTTCTCAGAAGCAGCCGAAATAATAATAAAATCAACATCTTCTTGATGCTTCCTTAGTTCTTGTAAAACCTCAACCCCCATCATATCCGGCAAATATAAATCCAATAAAACGAGGTCAATATCATTTTTTGAAGCTAAATCAATTGCTTCCTTTCCTGTCAATGCTTTTCCAACTATATTCACATAGTCTACTTCCATCAAAAATCGCTGATGGATATCTGCTAACCGATAATCATCCTCAATAATAAGTATTTGAATCACGATAACTACACACCTTTCTTCTCAGACAAGTGCTGGTATTTTGGTATGAAAATAGAGAAAACAACACCACCAATTGGTTGATTTTGCACTATAATCTGTCCATTTAAATCGTCCAATGTATCTTTTACAATCGATAACCCATAACCTCTTCCTTGCTTTTGCTTCGTTGAAAAACCTCTCTGAAATAATTGCATCATGATGTTATCTGGAATGATTTCCCCATTATTAGAAACTTCAACGACAATATCATTACCTAAATCTGTTGCAGAAAAAACAACTCTCCCATGCGGTATACCCTTTACCGCTTCGATTGCATTATCTAATAAATTCCCAATAATCGTAATTAACTGTGCCGGTTCAATAAAATCGGGGACCTTGTCTAAATTACAATTCGGTTCAATTATTAAATCGATTTTATTTTCTGAAGCCAGTCCAATTTTACCTAAAACAATCGCTTGAATTGTTGGATCTTTAATTTGCTCAAATAGTATTCGATTCTGATTCTTTGTTATTTCCGACTCTGTTTGGATTAATTCAATGGCCTCATCAAAATTTCCGAGCTGCAATAAACCAGAAATCACATATAGTTTATTTGTGTATTCATGCGTTTGTGCTCGTAAGTCCTCTGAGTACTTTCTGACTTCAGATAAAGTATTAACGAGCTCCTTTAAATCCGTTTTATCACGAAAACTTACGACAGCCCCAACAACTTCTTCATCCTCCATCATCGTTGTTGAATTAACGATAACATTTCTTTCATTAACGGTTGTTTCTATATTCTTAAGACCATTCGCTTCCTCTATAATTCTATTTCTATCTATATGCGGAAACATTTGCTCAAACGATAAAGTCCCTTCTTCACAACTCCCTGCCAGCTTCTTAGCCGAGTTATTCATCAGAGAAATCTCTCCCTTCTGATTCACTGCAATAATTCCTTCATGAACAGAAGAAAGAATAGCGTCTCTTTCCCGAAATAAGCCTGCAATCTCATATGGCTCCAGTCCCATTGTATCTTTTCTGATGTTTCTCGTTAGCAAAATACCTCCCAAAATTCCAATAAGGTTTACAGCTAACGACGTTTGACTGATTTTTAATAGCCTTTTATAAATGATTGACTGAATGTCTTGAATCATAAAACCAACTGAGACAATACCAACAATTTCACCATTCATCCCTATAATGGGTGCTTTTCCTCTTAACGACGGACCCAGACTGCCAACTGCTTCTGATATGTACGCTTCACCGTGAATTAATGCCTGATCGTTATCTCCACCGACCATTTTTTCACCAATTTTATTCGGGTCTGGATGTGCATAACGAATACTATCGGTATTACCTACAACGATAAATTCTGCACCTGTATATTGTATAATTTCTTCTATTAGCGGCTGTATAATTTGTTCAGGCTGTTCTGTATAGAATGCATTAATTAATGTTGGTAATCGTGTAATGACATTTGCTGATTCCAATGCTTTTTCGCCGATTTCCTTTTTAGTATCATTAAATTCATAATAAGAGAAAATCCCTGTTAATAATAAAGTAATCATAACTACTAAACTGATAATCAGTACAAGAATCTTAGTTTGTAAAGAGACCTTTCCTTTCATTTGTCTCCCTCTCCTTAAGCCAGCAAAATAAAAACAAGTGAACAATACCTAATCGTTGTACTTTGAAGTAAAAAATGATGTTTTTTACTGTATGATACCATATCTTCTATATTTTTTGACTATCCATTTTGAAGCGTTTACATTTTCGAGTTTGACATACCTAATATCTTTGCTTCCAACGAGTCCTACGCTTCTTCTTTGTTTATCAGGCAATACAAAATTAAACAAAATAGGAGATTAACGTGTTTTTGTTTTAGTTAAAAACTTATCTAAGATTTAGGAACAAAAATTAAAAATGTGGTACCTCCAGCAGAATGATAAGGTACCACACTTAACTACTTTCATAGGCTTTGTATCTGCCCCTTTACATTGTTAAATAACCCCTTTTTCTTTCAATTCTTCATAGTCTTTATTATTATAGCCCAATATATTTTTATATACTTCCTCATTATGTTCCCCAAGCTCCGGTCCTGTCCAATCGACAGTACCAGGAGTCTCACTCAGTTTAGGCACAATACCCGGCATATGGAGTTCGCCAAGTTTCTTGTCTGTAATTTGCAGAATCATATCCCGCATTTGGTAATGGATATCGTTCGCGATATCTTCCGCCGTATAGATACCGCCAGCTGGAACTCCCGCTTGATCCAGCATTTCTGTCAACTCATCTAACTCGTACTGAACTGTCCATTTCGAAATAATGTTGTCAAGTTCTTCTTGATTTGCACCACGTGCATTATGACTTGAAAACTTATCGTCTTCTGACAGTTCTTCTCGATCCATTACTTTCGTTAATCGCTTGAAAATATTGTCTGCATTTGCACCAATTACAATCCATTTTCCTGATTTAGTTGGATAATTATTAGTCGGTGCCACCCCCGGCAAAATAGTTCCCGTACGTTGCCTGATAGCACCAACCTTCATAAATTCCGTTAAACTGCTTTCCATGATCGCAAAAACAGATTCATATAATGCTGTATCCACTAATTGCCCACGCCTATCCGGGGATTGATTCCGATGATGCAGCGCGATGAGAGCACCTATTACACCAAACATGGCTGTTAACGAATCCCCAATGGAAACCCCAACACGAGTAGGTGGTCTATCCGGATAGCCTGTAATGTGTTTCAGCCCACCCATCGCTTCGCCGACACTGCCAAACCCTGCCTTATCTTTATATGGTCCGGTTTGACCAAATCCAGAAATGCGAACCATTATAAGAGAAGGATTAATTTCCTTTAAATCATCATAGCCCAGTCCCCATTTTTCCATCGTACCAGGACGAAAGTTTTCTACGACGATATCCGCTTCCTTTACTAACTTCTTCGCTATTTCCTGTCCTTTATTTTCCTTTAAATTTAAGGTAATGCATTTTTTATTTCTTGCTTGAATTGGCCACCATAATGATTCGCCCTTGTACTTAGCCGATCCCCAATTTCGTAAAGGATCACCGCTCGTTGGAGATTCAATCTTAATTACTTCTGCTCCAAAGTCAGCCATTAATCTCGTACAAAAGGGTCCAGCAATAAAGGACCCAAATTCCAGAACTTTAATATCTTGCAATGGTTTGTTTTCTTTCATATTATTTAACGACATTATTCCTATCTCCCCTCTATTATGCTTGATGCAGATCAGTTGATAGACCTGCCTTCATGACCTGTCCTGGAAGCTTATATCCCAATACCTCTTCCAGCTTCTTGGCAGCCCTTATCAATTTAGTCAGATTGGGATCTATAGGGATGTTCATCTGGTAAAACATATGTGCAACATCTTCCAAGGCCACATTTCCAGTTGCCCCTGGTGCAAATGGGCAGCCGCCAATTCCCCCAAGGGACGCATCAAAGCTTCGGATTCCTGAATGGTAACCAGCAAGTATGTTTGCCAGTCCCATCCCCCTCGTGTTATGAAGATGCAAACTAAGGTCTGTACTTGGAAAGGCACCTTTCAGACTTTTTATAAAATTGGAGACCTGTAATGGATTTGCCATACCCGTCGTATCCGCAAGCATGAAGCTGCTTAAACCATTGGCTGTCAGCTTTTTCATAACCTCCGTAACCCGATTCACTTCATATATCCCTTCAAATGGGCAGCCGAAAGTTGTTGCTAATCCAACATTCACCTTTTTACCTGCTGATTCCACTAATCGATAGATTTCAATGATCCCTTCTAGTGATTCATCTACCGACTTCTTTACGTTTTTTCGATTATGTGTTTCACTGACTGAAACAACTACATTTACCTCATCCACGCTCGACTCCAAGGCAAATTCTGCACCTTTTACATTGGGAATGAGCGCAATAATATTTACATTCTCGCGATTAATATGTTTCATTACTTCTTTTGCATCCTTCAATTGAGGAACTGCCTTTGGTGAAACGAAGGAGGTTGCCTCGATTCGTTTCACACCAGCAGCAATAATTTCATTAATAATAATGATTTTCTCCTCTGTTTCAATCCAATCTTCCATCTGAAAACCATCTCTGCCTGTAACATCAGTAAGCATTACTTTTTCATGTATCAATCATTTCATCTCCATTCATCCAAGGAATAAATCAGGTAAGAATGTAACAAGCGATGGGAAAATAATAAGTATGACAATTAATATTAAAATTGGGATGATATAAGGCACGACACCCCGGACCAATTCAATAAACGGTATATTTCCGACCCTTGTAATAGCAAACAGCACCATACCAAAAGGCGGTGTAATTTCACCAATCATCAGCGCAACAATCATGATAATTCCAAAGTGAAGCGGGTCTCCTCCCACTTCCATAATCAGCGGAACTAACACAGGCGTTGCAATCGTAATAGAGACGATGGATGACAGAAACATCCCTAATAAAAGCAGAAACACAAGACACAGACCCATTACAAAATAATAGTTATCTGTGATAGCTGTAATTGCACTTGCAAACGTAACTGGAACGCGCTCACGAATGAGAATCCATGCAAATATATTCGCTACCCCAAGAATAATCATAATTACCGCACTATCACGCATCGTATGTTTGAAAATACGGTATAAATGCGGCAGTGTAATCGTTCTGTAAATGACAGTTGATAAAATAATGGCATACAATGCTCCAACCGCTGCCGCTTCTGTTGCAGTAAATACACCTGTCAGCACGCCACCAATTAAAATAACAGGTGTTAATACTGGCAGAAATGCCCTTTTAGCAGTAATTGCTATTCTCTTTAAAGATGCTCTCGCTTCTGTAGGAAAATTATTGCGGGTTGCTTGAATTGCTACAAAAATACTTAAAGAAGCAGCCATCAATATCCCTGGAATAATCCCCGCAATTAACAGCTTATTTACGGATACACTTGCAATAATTGCATAAAGCACAACAGGAATACTAGGTGGTATGATTGGTCCGATTAAAGAAGATGCTGCTGTAATACTTGCAGAAAATCGTTTCGGATATTTAGCATCTGTCATTGCCTTGATTTCGACTGCACCAAGTCCTGCAGCATCAGCTGTTGCAGATCCACTCATACCAGCAAAAATGACACTTGCCAAAATATTTACCTGTCCCATTCCGCCCTTCAGATGACCTACCAATGCTTTTGCAAAATCAAATAAGCGCGTCGTCACATTGGATTCGTTCATGACCTTTCCGACCAACAGGAATAACGGAATTGCCAGCAATGTAAAACTATCTAGCCCAAAGACTGTCCGTTGAGCGATCAGGATATCTGGAATTGCAAATAACCCTCTATCCAGCAGAAAATAGATAAGAGTAGCGATACCCATTGAAAAAACAGCTGGAATACCAATGATCAATGCGATTACTAAAGTGAGCAGCATAATCAACATTATCATTTAACATCACCGCCTTCATTTCTTTTAAAATCGATGAAATAACGAACGAGGTGATATGCAAAGAAACCTAACATAAATAACGAACTAACGAATAGAGCCAGGTACAGGATGCCCTGCGATATCGGTACCATCGTTAATGGGATATGCCAGCGATCAATCGTCATTTTTATACTGCCCGTCAGAAAACTCAGCACCACCAGCACTGAAATAACTGTGGTAAACATATAAAACCCTATCTGTGCCCTATATGGCCATTTTTTTACCAATCCGTCGATTAAATCTACTCTTAAATGATCTTTGTATTTTACTGCAAGTGCAGCACCAAGCAATACCGACCATAGATTTAAATATCTGGAAGCTTCTTCACTCCATGTTAATGGCATGTTCAAAACAAAACGAAAGAACACTTGCAAGATTACGACAATAAAAAACAAGATAAATAAGATTGTTGCTAAATGTTCAATCACAAATGCAATGCCTGCCATTGCTCTCCTATAAAGTTGTAGCATGTATTCCCCTCCTCACAATCTACCATTCTATTTCTCTATTATTCTCTGAACTTCTTCATATACACCGGGAGCTAATTCATTCTCAATTATCTCTTGAATTGCCGGCTGTGCTTTTTCCCGCAGTTCTTCTTGGTCCGGATAAATAATCTCCATGCCATTAGCTTCAATTTCTTCAAGAAAAGCCGCATTACTTTCGGCAACAATTTCATCTGCATATGCGAGCGTTTCATCGATTGCCTGGGAGACGATTTCTTGCTGCTCTGGATTTAGCTTATTCTCCCATGTTTCCTCACTGACAACCCATTGCTGAAACAGTTGGATATGTTCTGTCTTCATCAGGTATTTCTGATAATCCCACATTTGCCGACCGGCGATGTTTGTAAGGAAATTCTCCTGCGCATCCACAGTCCCTGTCTGTAATGCAGATACAATTTCTGTAGCGGCAATCGGTGTCGGAAGTGCTCCTAATTCTGCCCATACATCGACCCACCATTCAATTTCAGGCATTCTGATTTTCAATCCTTTTAATTCCTCGATGCTCGAGAATGGAACATTCGATGTTGTCCAACGTGCCCCATAACCGTGCAGCCCCATTGGAATGATACCACCTGATTCCCTTGCAATTTCTTTGATTTCATCCCCTACCTTGCCGTCCATAAATTCTCTCATGGAATCAAGATCCTCAAACAAAAATGGGATAGAAATTGCATTATACTCTGGGAAATACAGTTCGGCCTGCAATACACTATAGCCGATATCAATCTCGCCCATATTCATTTGTTCCAAAGCCTCTCGCTCTCCACCTAATTGACCATTCATGTAAAATTCAATTTCGATCGAGTCGTCACTCAATTCAGTTATTTTATCACCGAAAAAGTCCTTTATCTTTTTATCAATACCTGAATCATCCATCGTTGTTGCGAAAACAAGCGATAATTTATCTTCCTTTGAACTTGCTGTAGGACTATCGCAAGCCGAGATTACCAGCGTAATCACAGATAACATCAGTATTAACTTAATTTTCATGTCGCAAGCCTCCTGTTAGTGTTTGATTAGGAAATAAAGCTATTATTCGATCCAAATCCTTCTGTATATGTGTTTCCATTAAACGTTTGGCCTCCTCCTTTTTTTGCTCACGGATCGATTCATAAATCGCTATATGTTCTTGGATAAAACTATCCACACGCATATAATCAAACTGGACTAACACATTTCTGCAATAAAGAACTTTAGCTTGTAAACTATCCATGACTGTTATTAAATGTTTATTTTTCGAGGCACCAATGATTGTTTCATGAAACAGCGTGTTCCACTCGTATATTTCCTGCTTATTACCTTTTTCTAAAGCTGATTCTGTCATCAAAATGATTTCTTTTAGATAAGCTAGCTCTTCTTCATTTGCAGCTTCGGCAGCTAAATAGCAGGAAAGCGCCTCCAAGCTGTAACGCAGCTGATAAAGCTCAATAATATCTTCTACAGAGGGATGGTATATGTATAGATTTTGATCCTTCTTAGTAAGAAGACCTTCATGTTCCAAAATACGTAATGCTTCCCTTACCGGGCTTCTGCTCAATTTAAGCTCTGCAGCAATTTTCGACTCGATTACTTTTTCACCAGGTTTCCAATTTTGGCTCAAAATATGTTGCTTCAACTGTTCATATACTTGGAGATATAATGGATCCTTTCTATCAATTTTTAACATAGGCAGCTCCTATCTTTGTCGATTGTCGCCTGTCGACAATTGTAAATTTATAAGAGTATACCATAGTGCGATAATTTAGTAAATAAGAGTTTTGTAAAGTATCAGAATTTTTTTGAGCGCGTTTATTAATCTCTCTTAAATGAAATTGAACGTTGAAAAAATGGTCAGTTAAAGGCGATAACCTTAATCGGCAGGATTAAGGTCTAGTCAGATATATTCACAACCAACTGGAAGAATACCGCGCTCAATTTCTGCATTGACCCGTTATAACAGGTGAATGCAGACTGCGCCTTTGTCTATTAAAATCCACCAAACCAGGAACCGATAGCGACACCGGCATAGTTCCCGATGATATAGCCTAACGTGCCTACAAGCAGGATGGGGCCAACTAATTTTGTCCATCCCTTGGATATTGCCATTGCTGCTGCAGTAGTTGGTCCGCCAATATTCGCATTGCTTGTAAGGATAACTTCTTCTAATGAGAATTTAAACAGTTTACCAAACGTAAAAGATAATAACATATTAATAAACACCATAATCGTTACAAAGACTAGAATGAGTGGGGCATGCTGTAAAATTAATGGAAGTGATGCTGGAACACCAATAACAACAAAGAAAATATAAATTAAATAAGTTCCAATTTCCTGTGCACCATTTATATTTTCGAAATAACGTGGAATGAACGTTACGAGAAGCATCGTAATTGTAGTCAACATTAAGTAAGGGTCACCTAAGATTCCATTTAATACATTCCAGACAAAATTCACATTCTCACCAGAAGGGATGATTCCCGCCAATATTTCAGCAAGCTTAAATGATACAGCTACTATAACGAAAGCAGTACCAACTGCCAGTGCGATGTCCTTTAAAGACATATCTTTTCTTTTCCAATAGGTTTCTGCAGGATTTTCTTCTTTATCAGCTCCTTTTTGCAGTTCATCCATATATGGGGTTTTGAATCGGTTTCTAAAGAATGACAGTGATGGTATGAGAATTAAAACGAGAAAATACAAAGCCATCAGCATATTGTCTGCCACAACAGTAGCGGAAACCGTTTCACCTGGAACATCGAATCGTCCCGATAATGCTGCGAAGTTTACACCACCACCAATGTATGATCCTGTCATCATTCCTGCAATCTTATTAAGACCAGGAATAATATCCTTTAAGAGGAAAAAGCCAACAATGGCACCTGCTACTGTTCCAATTGAACTTAAAAGGAACATAATCAGTAACCTGCCACTTTCATTCCATATTTTGAAGATGTTTGAACGGAATAATAATAACGGAATAGAAAGAGGTACTACATAAGACCAAACCGTGTCATAAACCGGGGACTCAGTTGGGATGACATTAAAATTTGCTAATAACATAGCACCAATCAGTGCGATAATCGCTCCGGAAAGCTTTGATGCCCATTTATATTGTTGTTCTAAATAGATGCTTACAGCAGCCCAGCCTGCTAAAAAACCCCAAAGTATCCATGTATCATTTGGATTTACTATAGAAAAAATCATCCTGCTTCCTCCTTTGGTTTAGTAATCTATTTTCTGCATTAATACGAAATCGCTTTCAATATAACTTACAATAATTGAACAGAAATCAACTAACAAAGACCACCTGATAACAAACACATACCAAAACAGGTGAACGCCCACAGACGAATCACCTGTTTTTATTTTATTCCTCTGTAAACACATTCTCTTCTTTATAATATTGTTTTGCCCCATCATGGAGCGGTATCCCCGAAAGGTCTGCTGTTGCTTCATCAATATCAATCTGTCCTACAATCGGATGTGTTTCTTCTAATTGATCAAGATTTTCCCAGAAAACCTTTGTCATTTCATAGACTTGTTCATCATCGACTGATGCATCAACTAACAGCAACATTTTAATACCAAGCGTATCCACATCTTCCTCCTGGTTTTCATATGTACCAGCCGGAATTGTTACATTGGAATACCAAGGATATTCTTCTATTAAGGATTCACGTATTTCCTCATCAATACCAATTAGCTTGCCACCAGCAGTGGCCGTCATTTCTGTCACTGCAGCGGTCGGAAGTCCAGCTTGAATTAAAGCCCCGTCGATTTGTTTATTTCTCATTAAATCAATCGCTTCCGTAAATCCAATGAAGTTTTCCTCAATACCTTCAGGATAGTCAATCCCATAGGCAGGAAGAATAATGCTTGATTCTACTTCTGGTGTACTCCCCACAGCTCCTGGTGCAAATTTACGCCCTTCCAGATCTGCGATAGACTCAACACCGGAATCCTCTCGAATAACGAACTGGTTCGGATTATAATATAGCCCAGCCAAGACACGAACATCCTCGTATGCACGGCCCTCGAAACCACGTTCACCGTTATATGCTTCCCAAGCAATACCTGCAGTAGCGAAGGTGATCTTACCTTCTCCTTCTTTTAATAGATTCAAGTTCTCCACGCCGCCATTTGATCCTTGAGCACTGACGCGAATACCTTCCACTTCATTGTTCCATATATTTGCCATAGCAGCACCTAATGGATAAATGGTGCCAGTTGTACTTGCCGTTGGGAAATTTAATGTTGTATTTCCAGAGGAAGAACCTCCCTCCCCTTCGTTATTACTTCCACAAGCAGTTATAATTAGAGCTATCCCGATTACTATTCCAATTTTCCACAGCTTTTTTAATGACTTTTTCATCCAATTTGCTCCCTTTCCGATAATGTTTCATGTTATTTTGTGAGTTTGATCGTTTCAGAGAAATCATCCTGTTTATTTTTCTTATCCTTCGCGAATTGCCAAACAATACATATAATGATTATTCCCACCCCAACAAGATCAAGCATAAGACTAGGTTCAATCATGAAAATCCCCGCAATGATAAGTAATAGTCTCTCAAGTGGTGATGCAAATGTAATCAGCCAGCCTTGCAAACCGGAAGCAAATGCGATTACTCCAATTGAAGCAGTGATTGTTGGAATAATGCTCTCCATCGGCGTTTCCATATTAATCAGTAAATCTGGTTCAAATATGAAAAAGAATGGCAGAATAAACCCGGCCAATGCTAGCTTCATCGCTGTTAAAGATACTTTATTCTGGTTCGTATCTGCTATACCTGCTGCAACAAATGAAGCAAGTGCTACAGGAGGAGTAACATTAGACAAACAAGCATAGATCAGCACAAACATATGCGCGGCCAGCGGCTCAGCTCCCAGTTCAATAAGTACTGGTGCTGCAACGGTTGAGACAATAACATAAGCAGCCACTCCTGGAACACCCATTCCAAGAATAATACTCATGATCATAACTAGAAATGCTGCAATGAGAATACTTTCATTTGTATATTCCATAATGCTATAACCAAAAGATAGTCCGAGTCCTGTCAAAGAAACCGTCCCAATAATAATCCCAATAACCGCACAGGCCATCCCTACACCAATAGCACCTTTTGCGCCTTCTTCCAATGCTGCAAGAATCTTTTTTATTCCCATTCTTGTCTCAGGACGGATCCAGCTTGCGACAACACAGGCAAGAATAGAAAACACTGCTGCATAAAGCGGTGTATATCCCATAAATAATAAAGCCATCAAAACAATAAGCGGGATGGAGAGATGTCCTTGCTTTTTTAAAACGTGAAGAATTTTCGGAAGATTTTCTTTAGATATCCCTTTCAGACCCAATCGTTTTGCTTCAAAATGCACTACAAAAATAAGTGTTAAATAGTAAAGAAAAGCGGGGACAATAGCTGCGACCATAACAACTGTATAAGAAACCCCTAAATATTCTGCCATCACAAAACCGGCTGCTCCCATAATCGGCGGGGCGAACTGACCACCAGTAGATGCAACAGCTTCTACAGCTGCTGCAAATCGCGCTTTATACCCATTTTTCTTCATCATCGGAATGGTGATCGTACCTGTGGTTGCAACATTGGCAATCGCGCTTCCGTTAATCATCCCCATTAAGCTGCTGGCAAGTACAGCTACCTTAGCCGGTCCTCCTGGAGAACGTCCG
Organism: Oceanobacillus sp. FSL K6-2867; assembly: GCF_037963145.1. Classification (NCBI taxonomy): domain Bacteria; kingdom Bacillati; phylum Bacillota; class Bacilli; order Caryophanales; family Bacillaceae; genus Oceanobacillus; species Oceanobacillus sp. FSL K6-2867. Next base: position 3,218,592 of record NZ_CP150144.1, on the reverse strand, counting down.
GCAATGGTCAGCGCAAGATCATTAATAAATTGGCTAAATCCACTTATTCGGAGAAATGCTCCAAATAAAATAAACAAAAAAACGAAAGTAGCCGAAACACCAATAGCTATACCAAAGACTCCCTGGCTTCCCCAAAACATATGATCAATCACTCTATTAAAGCTAAAGCCACCGTGACCGAAAACCCCAGGTATCATATGGCCAAGGAAATTATAAAGCAGAAAGATTAACGCAAGTATCGCTAAGTTTCCTACTACTCTCCTCGCCGCTTCAAATACCATTAATATTCCAATTCCACCAAATATGTAATCCTGCGTTAGAAGAAAGCCGCCTCTTAAAGCAATATGATTATAATTTAATAGAAAATAGCCAAAAGAAACGAGCGATAAAATAATGCATATGATATCCAAGACTTTCGGATATTTCATAACTTCCTTTTTTCTCTTACGAGCCGGATATAATAAAAAAGCCATCATCAGCAAAAAGATAATATGCCATGCTCGAAGGCGAATCGCATCAAGTGCCCCAGTTCCTGTTGCGTATAACTGGAATATTGACCAAATAACAGCTAAAACGGATATAAAAAAAGCTGTTTTTCCTATATACTCCCTTGCCAATCCTTTACTTTCGTACTTTGAATCCAACTCTGTTGCCTCCACAGCATTCAAAGTTTCCCCTCCTTTTACCACTTTAAGAATAGTTAAAAAATTCTAGTTAAAAGTTTGTTTTTTAACTAGTTTTTTATTATCTAACCTTAATACAATTCAGTAAGCTTTTCAAGATAATAATCAGATAATATTTTTATTAAAAGAAATATTATCAGGTTACCTTTTACGGCTGTTTTTGGTATAGACATACAATGAAGGAGGGACAGTTTTATTGTCTATAAATCTGCTAGTCAGTTATTGATGAAATAGGAAAAGGGAGAACACTAGTGTTCTCCCCTGTTAAGCTTCCTTAAACTGCTTCCGTTGAAGCGGGCAGCTGATAATTCTGTGCCATACGGACAGCACCTTCAGCTTCGATATGCCCCCATATATCATCAAGTGTTGGATGAGATGTCGCTTTTAGAATGCTCTTAACATCATTCGGACTGAGATTCGGATTGGCTTCCAGCATTAAAGCAATGATCCCCGCACAAATCGGAGTTGCCATAGATGTACCAGATAATTGGAGATAATTTTCATCGATAACCATCTCCGGCAATTCGGATTCAATCGCTGATCCTGGAGCCAGTAGAGAAATAATATTTGTACCCGGTGCATAAATATCTGGCTTTACGAACGTATCAATTGTAGGGCCCCTGCTGGAGTAATCTGCTATAACATCATCCGCGCGCTCTAATGTGTTCTGATCATCCGTTGACCCAACTGTAATAATAAATGGGTCGATTGCAGGAGTGCTGATTGTTGCTGCAGAAGGTCCACTGTTTCCAGCAGCAGCACATACAACAATCCCTTCATGCCACGCAGCTTGAGCAGCTAATGATAATGGATCATCCCTGAACGATTCATAAGCAGGTGCTCCTAGTGAAAGTGAGATGATGCGGATATTATGCTCTTCTTTATGATCGATGCACCATTCCAAGCCTTCAATAATAGCGGATAACCTCCCGCTTCCTTGTTCATCTAAAACCTTTATTCCAATAAGAGAAGCTTCTGGGGCTGTCCCCACATACTTTCCATTAGAGAGGCTTCCATTTCCTGCTGCATCACCAGCACAATGTGTCCCGTGTCCATTATCATCATAGGCCTCACTTTCCCCGTTTATCAAGTCTTGGAAAGCGATAATTCGATTTTCAGGATTCGTTAAATCTTCATGTGGGTGGATACCTGTATCTATTACCGCAATCGTAACTCCTTTGCCCGTTAATCCAAGCTCTTCTTTAACTTTCACAGCACCTGTTTGCTCACAGGCAATATCCAAAAAGGAAGTTACAATCCGATCATAAAAAATCCGATCTACTGCTTCATGGTCTTTAATTTCCTTTATTCGATCTGGTGTTAGGTGTCCTTGCATCGCATTTATACTTCGGAGTTCTCTGCCTAGCTTGTTGCAGGAGTCTGCATTGCATACTTTTAAGAGGTCGTCTTTTTTGCCTTGATCACAATTCTTTTTCAAATAAACGATAATGGGGATTTCCTTGTTGTTGGATTCCTGATTGGTTACTTTTCGAGAATGTCGTAATTGTTCCACTAAGCCAGGGTCAAGTTTACGTTCGGCATTTTCAAACCATACTTTTTTCCTGTCAGTCATTTTACTCCTCCTCGTAAAATTATTGTAACTCAATAATAGATTATCAATGATAAGGAATTAAAACAATCGGACAGGTTTACTATTTTTCGAAAATTCCATTAAATAAATAGTAGTTTTGTTGGTAGTTTTATACAATTTTTTTCATACCGATGTAATGAAGTTACCGTGTTTATTGAACTTGTTCTGTTGCTGGTATAATGGTAATAATAGGCGGTTATCCATCTTGAGCATGCACACACTGCAGAGAGAAATCCCAGGTTAATAGGATTTCTGACGGTTTAATCGTAATATCATTTTCAATCAATTCTACTCTTTTATTGTCCATAAATAGTCCTAAAAACATTATGTTTTCGAATGCAGATCGGGAATACTATCAAACAGATTCCCAACTTCTTTGACATCAACATTGCCACCACTTATTACTACGCCAATTTTCTTATTTTCCAGTGATAGTTTTTGATGAAACGCTGCTGCTAGACCAACCACTCCTGAAGGTTCAGCTACAATTTTTAGTCTTGTCCATAAATAGTACATAGTAGTCAGAATCTCATTTTCAGAAACAGTTACAAAATCATCAGCATATTCACGAATCAGCGGAAAAGTGATTTTTCCTAATGAAGGGGTATTCAGACCGTCCGCGATTGAATTTGCAGACTCAGCCCTATGTAATACACCAGTTTTAAATGATATAGTGGCATCGTCTGATAGGCACGGTTCTACTCCTATCACCTTGCACTTAGGAAGCAAATGCTTTGTGCTAACTGCACAGCCACTCAATAGTCCTCCACCCCCACATGGAACAAAAAGGTAATCAAGTTCCCCTGCTTCTTCAATCAGTTCCTTGGCAACTGTCCCCTGGCCAGCAAGTATTTCTTCAGCATCAAAAGGTGGAATAAGCGTATAGCCGTATTGTTCAACAAGTTCCTCCGCTATTTTTTCCCGAGATTCACTGTTACGGTTATAGGATATCACAGTAGCTCCATAGCCTTTCGTTGCTGCAACCTTTACCATTGGGGCATCCTCAGGCATAATAACAGTAGCTGGTACATTAAGAATTTTACAGGTCAAGGCTGTAGCCATAGCATGGTTGCCTGAAGAAAATACTACTATACCCTTTTTTCTTATTTCCGGTGAGAGTGAACTGATCGCATTATAAGCACCACGAAATTTAAACGCTCCCACACGCTGAAAGTTTTCACATTTTAAATAAATCTGGTTGCCAGTTATTTCATTTAGAAGCGTTGAAGTCATAACCGGTGTTTTATGCACAATACCCTCTAGTCGTTCGGCTGCCTTTAATATTTTCTCATACATTCATTATTTCTCCTCTGCTGAAGTTAGTCTATTTACACTCAATAACTCCTAATTACCGGTATTGCTTTATAAAATACAATTAGGTGCTTGATAAACAACGAATATAGGGAAAGGATGATCTGAAAGTTTGTTCAAAATTGTTAGTGGCAATTCTGGCTCCCAGTAAGTAATCACCTTTCCCTGTGGTTAGATATATTCATCCTTTTTTGTCATTTAGCCCGTATATAATGCATCTACGGCATCCGTTCTTCTTAGTTTAATTGTTCCTTCCTTTTAGCTACCTATTTTTCGTTCTGTTGGCTGTATGTTTGTTGGTGCTTTTCCCCACCAGCCTAATAATTTAGTTACGACTAATATCAATATACCTATAGCAAGAGCGGTGAATGTGAAAAACCAATGATGACCAGATATTATTAATGTAGGCAGTAATGCAATCGTAATAATATCCATAAATCCTATTGGGATATAGGCCAATCCATATTCATCTAAAGCTTTGCTTTTGAGTTCAGGATCGACTATTCGCAACAATGCCATTCCCATTGCAACAGTTCCTGTACCCCATCCCCAACAGAAGAGTGATTTTTCAACAGTGTATTGATGGAAGAACTTAGGTGCCAAATAGAAATACAGAAATAAACAGAACGCAATACCAAATAGTAATAAAAGAGATAACGGAACTGCATAACTTGATACTACAGAGATGTTTATAGATGCGACTCCAAAGGCAACTAACAGATCAGTTGAAGCACCACTTGTACGTTCAAAAATCTGTTTATCAAAATAAGAATCTGCCTTTAAAGCTTTTAAAATAAGTACGATAATATAGCCTAGAATAAAGGCTAAAGAAAATACTGGAACGGTTATCTGTGGAAATATTGCATTAGCTAATTCACTTAAATAGTAACCTATCATAGCTATAAGGATAAGTAATCCACTATGATAAATTAATGGATCAATTGACATTGCGGAAACTGTATTATATCCAAATGGCTTTCTGTCATTTTTTTCTATTAAGCCTGTTCTTAATTCATTTGGAAGTTCTTTAAAGCTAGTTATAAACGATGTTTTACCCCGCTGTGTTTCAAATTTCGTTATTATTATACCTCCAACAATGGCTGTTATGATACCTATTGTTGCTGAAGTCATTCCAAGAGAATGTGCTTCTGGCCAATTCGTTCCAAAACCATCAGCAAGAGCTGCAGCTGTTCCATGACCTCCAAAAAAACCTGCCGCAAACATTAAACCAAAACCATTTGGTAATCCATTCCAAAAGGAATTTAAAATTAACAAGGCAAACAGCATTCCTGCTGCCCACTGCAATATGGTAAGTACTTGAGAAAAAGCCCACATGTTTTTCGCATTTTTTATTATTCTTGTAAAGGATTCCAGTTTTGAAGTAAAAGGCAAGGATGCCCATATTATTGCTATTAAAACAGCTGAGTAAACTGGCAAATTATCTGAAAAAGGTATAATCGATAAACCACTTGGACCTAATATTAAACCTAAAACACCCGCTATTAAACTTGCAGGCAAAAACAGCATTTGTATAAATTTTATCTTTGCCCTTAAAAATGCACCAATTAGCAGCAATAAAGAAATAAATCCAACGTCTGTTAATACATCCCACAAAGTCATCTAATCAACCCCTTATTTTTTATTACTTCCTTTCCTTAGCAAAATTCGTTTTTCTTAAATAGTCGCTGTTTTTTCCATTTCATTCTACTAATATGAAAATTGTCCAGTGAATATTTGCAAAATCTCAGTTAACAGCCGAAAGATGAATGAGCAGAATGAAACATAACCATAGGTAAATTCTTCTTTTTTTACAAGAGTAATCAACAATTATCTATTGGATAAGAGACAGTCATAGCATTTCCTGAGGAAATGGGGAATATCGTTCAAATCCTAATACTTTCGCACTCGAGAAGCATGCTGCTGCACTTCCCATTCCCCCAACACCAATTTCCGCTTCATCTGCATTCAACCGTACACTCCCTTTTCTAATAAAAGGTAACGGAATTTTATGATTTTCCTTTATGAAATATTGGAATCTGAACTAATGTCCTTCGCTAATTTATTTCGTTTAATTTTGTTTTCAAGCAACGTTCCTAATATAAGGACAGATAGGGTTATTGGCAGACCAATTAAAACAGGGTCCAGCCCCCACACAAATACTACATCTCCTTCTGAATTACTTGCCGCTCGGTTACCTAAAACAACCCCAAAAATCGTTCCAGATGCACCTAAAAACATTGCTGCAAGTGTTGTATAATATGCCTTACGCGCTGCTTTCCAGAACACAAGAGCAATGAATACTGGCGCCAGAGATGCAGCCATAATTCTTCCACCAGTAAGGAGTAATTCAAGAATATAAGGTAATGATCGCCCTATTAATGTACCAATTATTGCTACTGCTACAACTGAAATTCGTGTGACCAAAACAACCTGTCTTTCAGAAGCTTGTGGTTTTATCCATTGTTTATAAATATCTATTGAGATATTTGAAGCAGTAGTTAAAACTGTTGAGCTTAGTGTAGAAATACTTGATGCAACAATTATTATTGCAAATATAATACTTCCAACTGATCCAAAAAGCTGGGTTAGGCTAATAAATGCATCTGATGCATTTATTTCCGGGAAAATAACTAAAGCTATAATACCTATTACAAATGGAACCATGTACCAAGCAAGCGCAATAAAACCACCATAAACAAATGATTTCTTTGCCGTTTCATCACTATCAGCAGATAATCCTCTTTGAATTAACGTTTGATATCCTATAAAGGTAAGTGTCCCCGCAATAAACCAAGCAAAAGTCTGGGATCCACCTGCACTAAAAATATCGATGTGAGTCGCTGGTATGTTATTGATAAATTCCGACCAACCACCAATGTAAGCTATCCCCAATGGAATCATAATTGTTGTTCCAACTAAAATGATAACAGTTTGTATAGTATCGGTTATCATTACAGCCCACATTCCACCAATTACCATGAAAATTATGGTGACTCCAAGTGTAATTATAAGCCCCATGTCGAGTGATATATCAAATACAGATGCAAAAACGATTGCCATTCCTAGAGCTGAACCTGCAGTTACCCCAATGTCACGGCACATTACTAGAATAACTGCTGCTAGTTTATGTGGTACTCCAAATAAACGATTAAATAACTCTGGGATCGTTGTTAAGTTTGCTCTTCGCAGCCGTGGAATAAACCAGTATCCCATCCATGCTAGAGCTACCATATATCCCATACTTGAAAAGTAAGCAGTTAATCCTAGTGAATAACCTGAACCACCATATCCAAGCAATGTAGTAGCATTAATTAATGTTGCGATAATACCTCCAACTACAAGGAAAAGAGGTACGGACCTACCTGCTAAAATAAAATCCCCTGCATCCTTCTTTTTCATCATTTTTGCTGCAAGTGGACCGATAATAATCATTATTCCAAAGTAGATGACGAATAAAGTGATTGCCATATAAACACCCCACTCTTATTAATTTTAAAGTAGCAGACTCCAACTATATGCATATAGAACACCTATTACAGTTAATAATAAAAACGCACCAATCATCTTAAACGGAGGTGATTTCACCTCATCCATTTCGGATCCATCATATTGTTTTTCATTTATTTGTTTTTCCACTTGTATGACCTCCCTTTATTTAATCTAGCGTCCTTCATATCAAAAATAATCCAATATATGAACTTTATATTTACTCATTTTTACTCGATGGAGTGCTGATTGGCATTTAAAACAACTTCATAATCTTTCAATCAAAAGCTATTGGTCTTGCAAATTTATTGATTTGTCCACCATCCACAAAAATCGTTTGACCACTTACATATTCAGAGTCTTTTGAGGCCAGGAATAAACATACTTTCGCAATATCCTCAACTTTTCCCAGACGTCCCATAGGATTAAATTCTAAAGTGTGTTTAAACGCTTCTTCAGGATCCCCTAAGTCCTCATAAGTTTTTTGTAACATTGGAGATTCTACAGACCCTGGTGCCACTGCATTCACTCTAATTTGATTTTTGCCGTAATCCAGTGCCATTTGACGTGTTAACGCAGTCAGGCCGCCTTTGGCAGTTGCATATGCTGCAAGCCTAGTTATAGTTGTATTTGCATGTGTTGATGCCATATTTATAATGGATCCATAATTTCGTTTTTGCATTTCTGGAATTGCATATTTACTACATAGAAAAGCACCGGTTAAGTTAATATCTATTAACTTCTTCCATTCATCTAAGGTAGTTTCATGTACTGCTTTACGGTAGGTGATTCCAGCATTATTAACCAAAATGTCCAGTTTACCAAATTCCTCAACTACATAATCTACCAGATTGATAACACTCTCTTCGTTACTAACGTCTGTTTTCTTAAAAAACGCTTGAATCCCTTGCTGATCAAAATCTCTTACTGTTTGTTGTCCAACTTCTTCATTTATATCTGCAAAAACAACTTTTGCTCCTTCACGTCCGAATAATTCCGTAATTCCTCTCCCGATACCTTGACTGCCACCTGTTACGATTGCGACTTCTCCTTCTAACCTCATAGAATCCTCCTAAATTTGTTTCATTCCGTTAAATATCTTATTAGTTTTATATAATTATCCCCTTTCTTCATTTAAAACTTAAAATTCCTTCCATATATGTTTGATGCATTTACATTCTTTTACGTAAATTTTCCGTTTCCAACTCATCAACCATTAATGTCTCTTCATTAATCACAACACCGTATTGATCACGTGCTTGTTCTACACTGATATTTCCATGAACTACATCCTGCAGGACTGCTTTTGTATCCCGTTCACTCGGCAAACCGTAGCCTCCACCTCCAGCAGTTGAAAGGATGATCGAACTTCCTTTTGGAACAGTAATTGTTACTTTTGAGGACAAATTTTTCCGTTGCCCCTCTGGAGTGACAAGTGTACATGATGAGGTTTTGGCACCTTCTCCACCAAATAATCCCCATGGTGAAATTTTTTGACGATCAGACATTAGGGTAAGCGTGGAATCATCGACTAACACATCTATCTCACGCATTAAACCTAATCCACCACGATGCTTTCCCGGTCCTCCACTTCCATCAACCAATCCATATTTTTTTACAAGAAACGGAAACGTTTGTTCCATTACTTCCACAGGAGTATTCAGTGTATTTGTCATATTTGTATGAACTCCATCCATACCATCCAAGTCTATTAATCCACCTTGACCTCCACCATATGTTTCTACATATGAAAAATACTCGCTGTTTTCTTCATCAAATCCACCAATCGCAAATCCATTCATTGTTCCTGAACATGCTGCCATCGACTCTTCAGGCAGAATTTGTGAAATTGCACCGAAAATCGTATCTGCAATTCGTTGAGCGGTATTCAGGTTGGCGTTGGAAACAGACGCTGGAAAATTCGGGTTAACAATCGTGCCTTTAGGCGCAATAACTTTTATGCTTCGATAGGCACCTGCATTCGGCGGTACCTCAGAGTCTAAAACAGATTTAAGCGTATAATACGCACATGCATTTACGACACCTTGTGTCGAATTAATTGGTCCCTTCCCTTGCTTTGATGTACCTGTAAAGTCGACTTCCACTTCATCATCTTTAATAACAACCTTGACCTTTATTTCAATTAAATCGTCTGTAATTCCATCACCTTCTAGAAAATCATTGAATTCATAGCTGCCGTTTGGAACATTTTGGATTGCTGCTCGCATCCTGCGGTCAGAATAATTCATAATTTCTTCCATACAATTGAAAACAAATTCAACGGAGTACTTTTCAAATAACTCAACTATCCTTGTTTCAGCTAATTTATTTGCTGCAAGCTGTGCATATAAATCACCAAGTACTTCCTTCCCTGTACGGACGTTCGTTTCAAGCAGTCTGATCATATCATCATCAAGAACACCCTCCCTGCGAATCCGTATCCCTGGAAGTCGTAAACCCTCTTGATAGATTTCAGTCGCCTTTGACGACATACTCCCCGGAGCCATTCCACCAACATCGACATGATGGGCAACATTCGCTGCTAGTGCTACAAGCTCTCCGTGGTAAAAAATTGGACTTATCATAAAGATGTCAGGAAGATGGGACCCGCTTATATACGGATCATTAATTAAAATGGCATCCCCAGGTTTTAATTGATTCGGAGGAAATATCTTTAATACTTCCTTTACTACAGAGGGCATTAAACCAAGATGGAGGGGAACATGCTCTGCCTGTGCTACTAATTCCCCATCTTTTGTATAAATGGCTGTTGAACCATCCATTCGATCCTTAATGTTTGTAGAAAGAGCTGTTCGTATAAGTGTTACACCCATTTCCTCCGCAATTGTATGAAAAGCATTTTTCATTATCTCAAGTGTAATTCCATCAATTTGCTGAGTACTCATATTCCGCTTCCTCCTTTGCATCCGTATTCGTAAGATTGATGATTAAATTTCCGCTTTTATCTGTGACCGCCTTTTGCTTTGGATAAATAACAATTGTGGAGTCAAGTTGTTCAATAATAGCTGGTCCTGCAATTGTCACTTCGCTGTGCAAATCAGTCCGTTGATAGATTGGAGTTTGAATAAATGAACCATCGAAATATACGTTACGTTCGCTCACAGGTTCAATATTATTTTTTAAAGCAATTTCTTGTTTTGTATTTTGTAATTCTTTAATTTTCCCTATACCAATTAAACGGATATTAACTAATTCCAGTTCTTCAGATTGGCGATTAAATCCATAGATTTTTTCATGCATTTCATGAAATGTCTTAACTGCTTCACTTAGAGATGCTTCTGTTACTGTACTGCCATCCACTAGTGGGATGTTAATTTCATACGCTTGACGCACATAACGGAGATCAAGACTAGCTTGTAATTCAATATCCTGATTTTCAAAGCCTTCATTACTAAGCTCGTCAATCGCCTCTTGTGATAACGCTGCTAAAATATTATTTGTTTGATTAAAATCCAAGACTGAAAGAGTCGAGGTATATGTTTGTACATAATCATGTCTTACATCGGCCTTAAGCATTCCCTCCGCACAAGTAATACCAGGATTTGGTGGAATTATTACCTCTTTGGAACCAAGTTCGTTAGCAATATCTACAGCATGAAGTGGTCCCGCTCCACCAAATGCCATTAATGAAAAATCACGCGTATCATGTCCCTTTTCAATTGAAATGACCCTAATTCCGCGCATCATATTAGTATTAATAACCTTTAATATTCCTTCTGCAGCCTCCTCTATCGTTAATCCTAGTGGATCAGCAATTTTTTCTTTTATGACTTTCCTTGCCGATTCCACATCCATCTTCATTTTCCCGCCCAGAATGGAATTCGGATTTAACCGGCCAAGTATCACATTAGCATCACTAACAGTCGGTTCTTCCCCACCATTGCCATAGCAAACAGGTCCTGGATCTGCCCCTGCACTATGTGGTCCAACTCGTAATGCGCCGCCAGCGTCTATCCAAGCGATACTACCACCACCAGATCCAATTGTATGCATTTCAACCATCGGTACTTTTACTGGCCTTCCATCAATTTCACTCATGGTTGTGAATTGAGCCTCTCCATTTTCAATGAGGGCAGTATCTAAACTAGTTCCCCCCATATCAATCGTAATAATATTCTTATAGGATGTATTCTTAGCCACAATAGTCCCAGCTAATACCCCTCCCGCTGGTCCAGATAAAATTGTACGGATTGGCATAGTAATCGCTGTTTCAGCACCAATAACTCCACCATTTGATTGCATGATATAAAGATTGCTAGATATTTGCATTTCCTTTAAATTATCGTTCAAGTGCTCAAGGTAATATTTCATTTTTGGCAAGACATACGCATTTCCTACTACTGTACTTGTACGTTCATATTCCTTAAATTCTGGGAGAACCTCACAAGATAGAGTAATAAAGGTTTCCGGTATCAGCTCATTAAGTATTTTTTTAACTTCCGTTTCATGGGATGGGTTTGCATATGAATTTATAAAACATACAGCAAGTGATTTTATGTTATATTTTTTTAGTGTTTTTGATAATTCAATAACCTCACCTCTATCAATCCCTTTTAAAATATTACCTTGTGTATCAATCCGCTCATCCAATTCTAACCGTAAATTACGAGGTACTAGAGGTTCTGATCTGCGTGCCTTGAAATCATAGAGCTTTGGTCGCGTCTGCCTCCCAATTTGAAGAATATCTTTGAAGCCCTTTGTTGTTAATAAAGCTGTTTTTTCTCCTTTTTGTTCAAGTAAGGCATTTGTCCCTACTGTAGTTCCATGAATAAAAAAGGATATATCCTGATAGTCAATACCAGTTTCTTGTACGATTTGCTTTACTCCATTAATAACGGCTAATGAAGGATTACTCGGAGTAGAAGGTACCTTCGTAATAAAGGATTTTCCTGTACTTTCCTCCACCAAGGATACATCTGTAAATGTTCCACCAGTATCTATTCCAATTCGATATTGCATTTACCTTACCCCTTTTCGTTTAGTCTCAATGTTTATTGTTTTTTGCTGCTAATGCATTTTTTAAGCTAGACTATCAGCAATCGATTCATAAAAACGTTTACAATCACTGGTTTTATAAAATCCTAAAAACTATTCACTAAGCCTGCTGTTCCATAAATCGCTTAATCTGAAAAGAAGAGATATCATGAGTAGTTTCGCCCTCGACAACTAAATCGGAAAGAATACTTCCTATAACACTGGCAAATTTAAATCCGCGACCGGAAAATCCTCCAGCAATAATTATATTGTCAAATTCTGGATCCCTGTCCACAATAAAATCCTCATTCGGTGTCATAGAAAACATACAAACCTTTCCATTCAGCATAGTACCGCTTGCATTTGACATATATTTTTCCAAAAATCTCCTTAAATCTCCTTCATCGTTTTCAAAAGAGCCAAATTCACGGTTCAGCTTGTCAGGATCTGACAAATGCCCTTCATCCATTCTTCCTAATTTCACACCAGAACCGTTAAAATTTGGAAATCCATAATAATTCCCGTCCGATTCTGTTTTAAAGACAAAACAAGGAAAATGATGATCGTACATTCCCTTTTTCATTGGTTCAAACCAGCCGATGGTCTTTCGTATGATCGTTATTGGCAGATTGATATTTTTTACTAGTTTGTGTGTCCACGCTCCAGCTGTAATAATTAAATGATTAGCCGAATACTGCTCTTTACCTGTTATCACTTTTACTTCATTTCGCATTCGGATTATCTCTGTTGCCGGCTCGTATTCTTTTAAAACAGCACCTAATTTCTCTGCTTCCTCTTTATATGTTCTAATGCATTCCTCACTAAATAGAAATCCAGCATTCGGATCTAAACAGCCATAATAATCATCTGGAATAGTGATCCCTGGCCAGCGATCCTTGATTTCATCTGCTGTCAATTTTTCATATTCTAATTGATGTGTTACAGAGCTTTCTATCGCTTTTTTTATAAAATCTGACCCCGAATAACCTATCGATAGCGCACCCGATTTTTGAAATAGTGTTTTTCCTGTATCTGCTTCTAGCTCTTCCCACAGACGAAGTGCTGCTTTCCCCAATGGCACATATTTTTCTCCATCTCCATTTGCTAATCGAAACATGCGTGTATCCCCATGATGACTTGCCTTATCATTAGGAATGGAAAACTGCTCCAGTACTAATACCCGCTGTCCTTTTTTTGACAAATAATAAGCTGCTGCGGTTCCCATGGTTCCTCCGCCAATAACAATGGTATCAAAATGGTAATTCACCTTTTTTCCCTCTTTCTTTATTTGGAATAAATAAGTTGAAATTGTTTACTTAACTGTTGATCTAACAATAAAATGGAATGAAGTAGTGTGTTACAAACGATTTCAATATCTGACTTTCTACTTTCTTCTTCAGGACAATGACTTTTTCCGTCTATACTTGGGACAAATAACATCCCCGCTTTCGTAAGGGTTGCCATATGTGCCGCATCATGACCTGCCATACTGCCAAGCCTCATTGTTGCATAGCCAAACTTTGTTGCTGCTTGTTCAGAAGTGTCCATCAGAATTGGATCCATTGTCACTGGTAATTGATCCTTTGTGACATGGCGGTGTACCTTTCCGTTTCTACGTTGCCTTATTTCTTCTAGCTTTTTTTCCCATTTGTTTATGACGTCTTGGATAGCATCCCTTGACCCTCCTCTAATCTCAATATGTAGTTCAACCTGGCCTGGTATTACATTGGCGGCATTTGGGTAATTCTCAATTTTTCCAATCGTCCCTACCAATTCTTCATCTGGATAATCCTTAACCGCTGTCTCAAAGGCGAGCATCATTTCAGAAGCCTGCATGAGAGCATCTGTCCTGTCTTTCATCAATGTTGTTCCTGCATGATTAGCTTCACCAGATACGGTCACTTGCTCTCGGTATATTCCCGTTATCCCGGTCACAATTCCAACTGGAATCTCTCTGTTTAAGAGTCTTTTGCCTTGTTCAATATGGACTTCTAGATAGGCGGCCAGTTCATTTGGATTCCTTTTTGCCTTTTCAAAATGAACCGGGTCACCTCCTGCTTTTTGTAGTGCCTGAGTTAACGTCATACCTTCGTCATTTATCGCATTAAAAATGTCCTGCTGCTTCAATTTTCCAGCTGCTGCTCTGCTTCCTAAAGTAGAAACCCCAAATGGATTTGCTTCTTCTGCACTAAAGGACACCAATTCCAATGGATAAGTTGTTTGGATTCCGTTCTCTTCTAGTGTTTGCATTACTTCTAATGCCATTAAAACACCTAAGGCTCCATCATATTTCCCTCCATTTGGCACCGAATCAATATGAGAACCAAATACAATGGATGGATACTTTGGGTTCGAACCTTCCCTTTTAGCCCATATATTTGCTATTTCGTCTACTTTAACCGTCAAATTTATTGCATTTAATTTTTCGAACAGCCAATTTCTGGCTTGTAGCTCTGCATCAGTAAATGCCGTTCGGTCCAACCCACCTGATTCATTTAGCCCTATTTTTCCAAGGGTTTGTAAATTACTTACCAGTCGATCCATATTTATTTTTATCATTTATTATTTCCTTTCTGGGCTGCATTTTGTTCAGTGAAAAAAACCTGATTCTTTCGGTATAGATCTTCTAAATTGTTAAGCATGGTTTGAGACTGCTCAAAATCAACCCTACCGATTTTATCTAAAAGAATACTTAAAACACTGAATGTCGATGTATAAGAATCAAATAAGTTATTTAGGGTAATTGGAGTGACTAAATCAACATTGCAGACTCCGATTTCTTGCAATTTATAACTGTCTGAAATAGTAATACATGGGTACTTTTTTTCTTTTAAATACTTGATTACATTAATCATTTCATTTGGATACCTAGGAAAAGCAAACAGCAAAATGAGTGATTCTTGAACATTTATAGAATGGAGTGTATCAAGCACTTCACTATCAGCACGGAAACAAACTTGAACATTTGGATGTATTTTTCTTAAAAAAAAGTAAAAATAATCGGCTAATGGCTTTGCTGAACGAAACCCAAGGATTAAAATTTTTTTCTTACCAGCTATTTTCTTAGCAATATAATCTAGCTTTTCTTCCGAGATGTAATCACCAATACTTTTTAAACTGTCAATTTCCTGATCAATAAAGTAATAAAAATCAGAATCCTGATTTTCCTTTTTCATTTGATGGCGATCAAGGGTAGTAACTTCCAATCGTATAATGTTTTGAATTTCTTTAATGAATTTACTAAACCTGTCAATCTTTAAATGGATTGCAACAAATCTAGTAATAGTAGGCTGACTGACTCCTATTTTTTCTGCTAATTCTGATGCCGTCATAAAGGCAACCGACTTATAATTCAATAAAATATATTCTGCAATTCGACGGTTATTAGGAGTAATGTTTTCATTCATTATAAAATTTGTAAGCGTTTCCTTTAGTTTTTTTGAAGAGTTAATTGTATTATTCAATTCATATACTCCTTTAATGAATATATTCATTCATTTTGTTATTTTATATAGTACCACCACTCAAATCAGAATTCAATATTTTTTAGTAATTTTCTAAAATATTTATTTAGTCTGATGAATCAGACGCAAAACTGCATCGTTGAAAATGATTAAAACAACCGTTCAGGTTCACTGCTTTTCGAAAACTAAGATAAAAGTAAGATGTTTTTGCTGGTAATTGGAGCCCATTTTTCTATCAAGTCTATTCCATGTGGCACTAATTTACCTAGTTGGAAACGCCCTACTCCCTGAATCAGCAAGGACGCAAAAATTAAAAATAGGGATCTATCAGATACCTGATAGATCCCTATTTAAACTTTCCTATTGTATTATGCTTTAGCCTTCAAACGACTAATAATTTCCTCTGTAACTTCCCTTGTAGTATGTTTCCCACCTATATCAGGGGTCGTAATTCCGTCATTCGTAACACTCTCGACCACATCTAAAACAACCGTCCCAATTTCTTCTTCCCCCATATGGTCAAGCATCATTTTAGCTGTCCAGATTTGGCCAATCGGATTAGCAACGCCCTTTCCAATAATATCTGGTGCTGAGCCATGTACAGGTTCAAACATGGATGGGTATTTTCCATTTACATTAATATTTGCAGCTGGTGCAATTCCAACACTTCCCATAATGGCAGCACCAATATCGGTTAGAATATCACCGAATAAATTACTGGCGACAATTACATCAAATTTTTCTGGATGTGTTACAAAAAAAGCGGCCAGGGCATCGATATGCTGGGAGTCTGTTTGAATATCTGGATAATCTTTGGCCACATCCTGGAAAACTTCATCCCAAAATGGCATTGTATGAACAATTCCGTTTGACTTTGTGGCACTCGTTACATGTTTATTTCGTTTAGATGCCAACTCAAATGCATAGCGCATTGCACGTTCTGTACCTTTGCGGGAGAAAATATTATTCTGAATAGAAACCTCATCCTCTCCGCGAAAGATCCTTCCGCCAACCTCACTATATTCTCCTTCACTATTTTCCCGAACAACCATTAAATCAAAGTCCTTTGGGTTAACCAGTGGAGATTGGATGCCACGCATAATTTTGGCTGGCCTCATATTAATTACTTGTTCAAATTCACGTCGAAGCTTAATCAAAAGACCCCATAATGAGACATGATCCGGAACAAGTTTAATATTTCCTACAGCCCCCAAAAAGATAGAGTCAAAATCTTTTAATCTCTCCAGCCCATCTTCAGGCATCATGACTCCATGCTCTAAATAGTATTCACAGCTATATGGGAAATCTGTAAATTCAAAGGAAAGCCCACCATGCAATTCTGACACCGTTTCCAAAACATTGATAGCAGCAGGAACAACTTCTTTACCAATCCCATCTCCTGGAATGGAAGCGATCTGAAATTTCTTCATTTAATCTGTCTCCTTAATGAAAATGAATGATTTTAGTCGTCGGTCGACTCTTTATGCTAAACAAACTATATAATAAATTCTGTCTTTTAGCAATAGTATTTTAAAAAACCGCATTCTTAAAGAATACAGTTTTAGTTTCCTATTATTATTGTTCTAGTAGATTTGCTACCTCTATTGAATCTGAGAAAATCTCCAGAAGATGCTCCACATCCATTTTCAAATGCTTAATCATTTCTTCAGCAGCTTTCGATTCATTTCTATCTTTGATATAACGAAATACTTGCCGATGCTGATTTAATATCTCTTTCGCTCGCCATTCACCTTTAAAATTCAAAATTCGGTAGTAATTAATCAGCCCTTTTAAATCATTGACTTGTTTCAGCAAGCGAGGATTTTGAGAAAAGGTAAGAATAAAGTGATGAAATTGTTCATTCAGAGCGATAATTTCATTCGCATCCTTATTGGCATTAATTGCAGCTTCCGTTTCATCAAGATTTGCTTCAATTTGCTGCAGCTCTTGATCACTTGCTATGCTGGTTGTTCGTTTGACTGCAAATGATTCTAATGCCATTCGGCAATAGTAAATATCCTCGACATCTTTTAACGTAGGCTTATAAACCATCACTTTAGATCGATCAACTACTAACAGACCTTCCTTTTCCAGGATCCTTATCGCTTCTCTTATCGGACTCTTGCTTACATTATACTCTTTGGCAAATTGTGTTTCATTGATGCGCTCACCAGGTTTAATTTTTCCCTCAAAAATCATTTGTTTAATCATCTGATAGAACTGTACATAGTATGGATTCTTTCTCTCTAAGCTCATTGGAATCATTCCTGTCGTTTGGATTTATTAATTCAGTAGTAACAAATTAACAGATTTCCGTGCATTTTCTATTTCTTTTATTCCACTATATCCAGATATCCTAAAATAAACAACTGAATAAGGCATTAAAGACTTAGAAATCATCCACATAACAAGAAAACAACTGGATTTAAAAACAATTACCCGAATCCAGCTGTTATTAAAATTTAAACAATAAAAAATTCTTAATCCTTACTACTCTCACGTGATATTATATAATCCACATATATAGCTCATCATGATATTGCACTTTTTTTGTACAGACTCATTTATCCATTCATTTCTTTAACATTTGTGGTTTATGAATGCCAAAATAAAAGAAACAAAACAGAACTAACAAAATCATCCCAGTTATTCGTACATTTAAAATTTGCTTTACCAATGAATCCCTTCTACTTATACTATAAATTTGTAACTTCCCCAAAAACTAAATTTCGCCAATGTTCCGAGCGGCTCATTAAAAGAATTTCCAGCAATAACAACTTTTACTATAATTTTCTGTTATCCAAGCGAATTCAAGATAACTCTTTCAACGTCTCTTGGATAAATACCGTGGCGTCCCATAGAGTAGCCCCTAATCAAAAAAGGGGCTTTCTCTAACCAAATCAGCATTCCTTTACGTATAGTAATAATTATTTATATTTCTACAACTACACCGATATTTTGCTCTTGAGCTTTTTTATAAACATAATTACCAATTAGTGCATCAAACAATGCCATACTTACCGTTTTAAATACAATCGGTTTATCACTTGAGGCATCATATTTTTTATTTCCGATGATTAAGTCTGATAGTAAAACAACGTTATTTTGATCGATCCATCCATTTTGAATGGGATCGATAATATCACCACATTCTTTCTTGCCGTCTTCCGAATCAATAACGTAATAGGGAGTGCACTTAAATAATTCCTCCGGTAATTCGCGCATGTTTTCCTTATAAGAGCCAACACCAACAACAAGTTTTCCAGTATAAAGCGATGCATCATTCGGAATAACTGGCGATAAGGATGTTGTCGCAGTGATTATAATCTCGGAGTTTTGAATCAATTGTTCTACAGAATTGACTGCAACCACTTCAACAGTTTGATTTGTTAATTTATAAAAATCCTTTTTAAACGATTCTATTTTTTCAGGCGTACGGTTGTATACGTAAATTTGTTCTACGTTCGTTGATTCAATTGCTGCAAGAAGTTGATATAACCCTTGTAAGCCTGTACCGATTAAACCGATTGTCTTTGCTTCTTTCTTAAAATAACGCATCGCCACTCCAGAGACCGCTGCCGTTTTTATCGCAGTTAATAAAGTGCCGTTCATCAAGGACAAATTTTTCCCCGTTTCTCTGTCATTAATCATAATAACCCCTTGTGTTACAGGTTCATCACGCCCATTGTTTGAAGGAAAAGAAGTGACCACTTTCAAACCGATACAATCATCCACATAGCAAGGCATCAGTAAAAATGTATCTTCCTCTTTTACTTGTGAGAACATCCGCTCAGGCATAATATAGTCTTGCTTCGCATAAGTAACGAAAGCTTGTTGCATGACATCAATCGCTTCTTTCATGGATAGAGATTGATTGACATCATTCTCCGATAAAATTAACATTTCGATTCCCTCCAGAATAGGTAGATTTGAATAGTTTACAATTACATTTAGTTTTTCGCCCAAATATCCCCTACCGTATATCCATCACTTTGTTATATTGCACTTTTTTGCACCAACTCAAATTCCTCATTCATTTCTTTAGTTGGCCGTGAACCAATTTTCGAAAATATGATAATAGCTATCGTAAAAAAAATGAATCCTGGTACAATTTCATATAATGGAATAATTCCATTCGAGGTAAGTATGCTCCAAAATATTACGGTTAGACCACCCACAATAATACCAGCCAGTATTCCATTTCTTGTAGTACCTGTACAATATAGAGAAAACAAAACAGCTGGCCCAAAAGCAGTACCAAAACTAGCCCATGCGTAGGCCACTAAATCTAAAATAGAGGACTCGGGATTCAATTCTATCATTACAGCAATACCAATAACCACTATAATAGACAATCGAATAACCCCCATAAGCTCACGTTCTGAAGCATTCTTCCTAAACCAACGTTTATACAAATATTCGGTCAAATCTGTAGCTGAAACTACTAATTGTGTACTTACTGTACTCATAACCGCAGCTAATATAGCAACTAACAAAACACTTGTGACCCAGGGACTGAACAACGCTCGAGCTAGCTGAATAAATACAACCTCCGGATTACTTAAAGGGTAATGGTAACTTTCTTCCCTAATTAAATCGGCTTCCTAAGAAAAAAACTATTTTTTATTCAAGAAATTTGCAATCGAATGAATAAAGTCTTCATAGGAAACAAAATATTTATCACGCTGGTTATACCATTTTCGTACGGTATTAACTAACCAAAATGGCACAGAATGCCCATCAATTAAGTGATAAAATTGTTCGTATCCTTTCTTTAAATGCTCCCATCTGAAATCATTACCAGGCTGAATGTATTCAGAGACATCAAGTATTTTTGCTCTTCCATTTTGAAGCAAAATGTTTTTCAGATGAATATCACGTGGATTAAGACCTTTTTTACGAACATATTCCCTGCCAGCCTCCACATCATTTATAACCTGTTCCGGAATGTGTATCCCTTGCAGAATACAGTCAAAGAGCGTAATCCCTTCCTCATAGTTTAAAACCAAGTATTCGTCAAAAGAAGCAAAACATGTGGAAAAGAAAGGAGAATCGCCTAATATTCCATAAACCTTTGCTTCAGCGTTAGCTTTATCTATTTTGTCCTTAGCATATTTTTTAAACACAAAGGCAGGAGCATGTACGGATTGGAAAACTGCTGCATCAGTCCCGACACCAACACATCTCAAATTATCAGCAACACCGCTCATCGTTACAGGTTCGTTATTTGGATTTGAAGAAACAGTAATTTTCGAAAGTGAATCCCTTGCTATATCCCAGTCGTTTTCCATATAACTTTCTCCCTTCAGTGACATGCCTAAAAACATTTCGTTCAAGCAAAACATAAAGTTAATAATAATAAATTAACTGTTTTAGATAAAAATTGCAAAAGTAAAACCGTGTGTAATCAAGTTGTAATTTTTACCCTTAGAAATACTGTGCACCTAAACAGCTGTACATAACTAAAATAACTCCGGAAATAATACGATCAGGAGGGATTTATATGAAGAAAAATAAACCAACTAAAACAGAAGAAGCAAATATAAACTTGAACAAAGCATTTTATGGGGAAGAAGAAAAAGAGCCAGATCTCGATCCGTTAATAAACAATAATAATATTGCTTTAGTTCTTAATGAAAGCAGTAAAAATAATGACAAAGATAATGAGGATATGTGATTCCTATTAATTGCAAATGAATACAGGGGCCTACCGAACATAATTAAACAGCTCACACTACGGCTTATCCCCTAGTGTGGGCTGTATGGCAAAGAGATCGCTATTTATATTCTCTAACCAAAAAGGCCAGGTATCGCTACCTAACCTTTATGTTTTATTTTGTTGGCAAATCCTCAATACTGTCAATATCCATATATTCCGGAACTACAAAACCTTGTTGCGCACCTTCCAGACTTGGGCCTAAATCAACAATTTCGTCTTTATATTGCTCAGCATAAGATGCCGCACCTACAGGAAGCCAGGCAATTAACATCCCATCAATTTCACCAACAGCAAGACTTTCAAATGCAATCCCCATATCAAGAGGAGTTAATTCCACGGTATAACCAAGTTCTTCCAATATAAGGGCAACCACATTTGTGGATGAAAGTTCTGTATCCCAGTTAACATAGGCCAATTCAATCGTTTCATTTTCAACTGGCTCAATCCCCTCTGTCCATGCTTCCACTTTATCCCGGTTGTCAGCAATCCATTCCTCTGCCGCTTCTCGTGGCTCAACATCATCATTCTGTCCAAATTTCGCCATCACTTCATTCATGTCGGGTACTTCCCAATAGAAGTTGTCTAAAAGCTTGTATGCTGATGGATGCTCATCCTCAAGACCTTGCCGGACCATTGTGTGAATATTTTCCGACTCCCCCAATGTTCCTTGTGGGTCCTCCAGGAATTTCAAATCATATTCACTGAACATCCAATGCGGCTGCCAGAGTGTAACAACAATTGGTTCTTCATTTTCAATCGCTCGCTGCAATTCCGTAATCATCGCCGGTTCTGTGCTTGGTAATAAATCCAGATCCAGATTGTATGCTTCAACTGTTTCTTCTGCGATGTTCATGGTACCTGATCCCGGTTCAATCCCCACAATTTCTGAAATATCAGCTGCTGCATTATTTTCTTCATTCGAATCGCCAGTCTCCCCCTGGCATGCTGCTAGTATCATTAAAATACTTGTACTCAGGAAAACAATGCCTTTCTTTAATATCGAGCTCATAATTTTAGCAATCCCCCTCCCAAATTCAGTAAATTTAAATTCGACAAACTTTTATGAATGACATTAAGCAATTATAAAATAGAACAAATTTTATCGCAAAGCGCTTAAATGGCGATTCTCAGCCATTCTGATTGCTTAGGTTTGTACAGGGGGCATATGGTCGAGAATAGTTAAAATTTTAAGTGTGTTTGAATATTGTTAATTTTGCTGCGCTGTAGGTTTATTTACTGAAATATAAACTTCTGTATGGAACGCTCCTTCGTTTTAACATTTAAACACACTGATATAATCGGTCAACTGCTTCTTCGATATCCTCTTCTTTTATACTAGCGAAGCCCAAAATCATATCAACCTTGTCATTTTCCTTCATTTTATCTTTAAGCATAAAACGCGTCATTGAATAAATCTCTAACTTCACTTGTGTTGCTTTGTCTAAAATTTCTTCATAGGTCTTTTTCGTTTTAAAACTTACTTGAAAATGTAAGCCAGCTGGTATATCGACTATTTCTATATTCGTTTTAAACCTTTTTTTGAGCTGTTTAATTAGTAACTTTCTTTTATGCTCATAATGATGGCTCATGCGTTTAATATGCTTGCCATATGCTCCGCTCTCAATAAAATAATGCAGCGTATAAAGGGCCATCGAATTACTGTTTTGCATCCAATTAGCAGATTGCTTACGATATTCCTTTAAAAGTTTTGGCGGTAAAACCATATAACTGATTCTAATTCCCGGGAATAATGTTTTAGAAAATGTTCCAGTATAAATGACACGGTTATTCCTATCTAAGCTTTGTAAGGAAGGAATACTGTCTGTTTCATATTTAAATTCACTGTCATAATCATCTTCCACAATATATCGATCACCTGATTCTACAGCCCAGTTCAATAGTTCAATCCGCCTTGATACTGGCATGATTATTCCTGTCGGGAATTGATGTGATGGCGTGACAAACAAAAAACTCGCTCCAGATGATATCACTTTTTCTATTTCTATTCCCTTCTCATCTAAAGGAATCGGTTTCACTTTAAAACCCATTTTTTTCAATAGAGA
Organism: Oceanobacillus sp. FSL K6-2867; assembly: GCF_037963145.1. Lineage (NCBI taxonomy): Bacteria > Bacillati > Bacillota > Bacilli > Caryophanales > Bacillaceae > Oceanobacillus > Oceanobacillus sp. FSL K6-2867. Next base: position 3,195,280 of record NZ_CP150144.1, on the reverse strand, counting down.
ATAAAAGCGTAAATAACCAGGATTTTCAACTGCTATGACACTGTCCTGGTTTTGCAGTTCCATTAATTGACTTACTAGTAATTGGGTACCTGCACTAATTACAATCTGTTCGGCTTCACACGTCACACCACGTGTTAAACCAATCATTTTAGAGATTGTTTTCCTTACCTGGTATGGCCCTTGGGGATGAGCTAGCTCTGAAAGTTCTTTTATATGATTTTTTATTGCCTTTTGCTGGCATTTTAACCATTCATTGAATGGAAAAATAGACAAATCTGATGTCATATGTGATAGGGACAGCCATCCATCTTTATCATCTGTCGCTTTTTCTTTTAAATCTTTAGGCAGTTTATTATGTATGCCTTTTTCTATCCCAATAATATGATCTATATTTTCAATATAATATCCTTTTCTTTCAACCGTATATATGTATCCTTCTGTTTGCAATTGTTCGTATGCATTCGTAATGGTATTAAGGCTAACTAGTAATTGATCCGCTAATTCACGTTTAGAAGGCAATTTTTCATGAGCATGGACCTGCCCTTTTAGTATTTTTTCGCGAAGTCCTTCATACACTTGCTGATAAATAAACTTACTTTTTCTCTTTTTATCTACACGGAAATCCATCAAACTCCTCCTAACTGGTACTAAAAATAATTCACTTCTGGTTCTTTTAATTATACCAGATAGTTGGCATACTTATTAGTATATTCAAACTTGGAGGTTGATTACGATGACAGTATCCTTTTTAACAAGCGAAGAGCTACAAGCAAAAAGAATAAAGTACATTCCAAAAGGCATCAGTAATGGCAACTTAAATGTAGCTGAGAGAGCTTCCGGGGCAACAATCATAGATATCGATCAAAATGAATGGATCGATTTTGCTGGGGCAATTGGGACTTTAAATGTTGGTCATAGTCATCCCAAAGTAACAGCCGCTGTTAACAAGCAAGTAGAGAAATTTTTACATCCTGGATTTAATGTCATGATGTATGAAGGCTATATTAATCTTGCTGAGAAACTTTGCGAAATTACACCAGGAGACTTTGCTAAAAAAGCCGCTCTATTTAATTCTGGTGCAGAAGCTGTTGAAAATGCTGTAAAAGTTGCTCGCCGCTTCACGGGTCGACAAGGTGTTGTTTCATTTACCCGCGGCTTCCACGGAAGAACAAATATGACAATGAGCATGACAAGTAAAGTAAAGCCTTATAAGTTCGGTTTTGGTCCATTTGCACCAGAAGTATATCAAGCACCATTCCCTTACATGTACCATAAACCAGACGAAATGTCAGAAAAAGCGTATATTAACCTCGTAATCAGAGAGTTCGAGGATTTCTTTATCTCTACTGTTGCACCGGAAACAGTTGCATGTGTTGTGATGGAACCCATTCAAGGGGAAGGCGGTTTTATCATACCACCAAAAGAATTTGTTCAATTTGTAAGTGAATTCTGTCGAAAACATGGAATTATTTTTGTTGCAGATGAAATTCAAACTGGATTTGGACGTACTGGAAAATTATTTGCTATCGAGCATTTTGATATTATTCCTGATTTAATAACTGTATCCAAATCACTTGCCGCTGGATTGCCATTAAGCGGAGTTGTTGGCAGAAGTGAAATATTGGATGCTGCTGATGCTGGAGAAATCGGTGGAACGTATGCAGGAAGTCCAGTTGCCTGTGCTGCGGCCTTAGCCGTTATTGATATAATAGATGAAGAGAATTTATTAGCTAAATCTGAAATGATCGGTGAGAAAATTGAATGCAAATTAAAAGAGCTTGCTGTGAAACATGATTGTATAGGCGATATTCGCCGTTCAGGATCAATGGTTGCAGCTGAAATTGTAGAAAATCGAGCAAGTAAATTACCGAATAAGAAGAGAACCGCAGAAATTACTGCATTTGCAAATAATAATGGTTTATTATTGCTTTCAGCTGGTATTAATGGAAATGTCCTTCGCTTTTTAACACCTCTTGTTATTACAGATGAGGAATTAGCAAAAGGGTTAGCAATTATTGAACGTGCATTTGAACAAACAAATCTCTAGAATTTATACCTGATAGAATCCCAATTAATATAATAGGAGCTGATACAAATGACTAATTCAATTAAAGTAACAAATCCGGCAACTGGAGAATTAATCCAAGAAGTTAAAGTAAATTCTGAGGACGAAATTAAGCAAGCATTAAAGAATGGTCATGAAAGTTTTAAATCATGGTCTAAGATTAATGCTCACGAACGTTCAAGATTAATTGATGCATGGTCACAAAAGATAAAGGAAAATAAAGAAGAACTAGCTCATATCATGACATTGGAAAATGGTAAACCACTTAAAGAAGCTTTAGGAGAGGTCGATTACTCTGCTAGTTATCTTGATTGGTATGCAGAAGAGGGAAAACGTGTATATGGCAGAACCATTCCGGCTCATACAGAATCGAAACGAATCATTGTCACCCAACAACCGGTTGGACTTGTTGCCGCCATTACACCTTGGAACTTCCCAGGTGCGATGATGGCAAGAAAAGCCGCTCCAGCTTTAGCAGCTGGCTGCACATTTATCATTAAACCTGCCGCAGAAACACCATTAACAGCAATAAAGTTAATTGAGCTGGCACACGAAGCTGGGATTCCCGAACATGTAATTCAATACGTAAATGGCTCTGGCAAACAAATCGGTGAGCTGTTCACAGAAAGTGAATATGTGAGAAAAATTACGTTTACTGGATCAACTCCTGTAGGAAAAACATTAATACAAGACAGTGCGAGCACCATTAAACACGTCTCAATGGAATTAGGCGGTCATGCTCCACTTATCATAGCAGAAGACGCAGATCTTGATTTTGCAGCAAAACAAACGATTGCAACTAAGTTCAGAAATGCTGGACAAACATGTGTATGTGCAAACCGAATTCTTGTACATGAAAGTATTGTCGATGCATTTACAGAAAAGTTTGTTGCTGAGGCTGAAAAGCTAAAGGTTGGTAACGGATTAGATTCAGAAACAGATATCGGCCCAATTATCAATGAAAAGGGCTTTGACAAAATTGTTTCTCAAATAAATAATGCAATTGAAAAAGGTGCACAGGTTCTTGTTGGTAATAAATTCGATGTAGATAAAGAAAAAGGATATTTCTTTATCCATCCAACTGTATTAAAAAACGTCACTGCTGAAATGGACATTATGCATGAGGAAACCTTTGGACCAGTTGCGCCAATCACAAGCTTTAAAACGATCGAAGAAGCTGTTGAAATTGCCAACTCTACTCCATATGGATTGGCTGCCTATTTCTTTACGAATAACTATCAGACTGGAACATATTTACATGAGAATCTAGACTTTGGTATTGTCGGCTGGAATGATGGGGCTCCGTCTGCTGCCCATGCACCATTTGGCGGTATGAAGGAAAGCGGACTTGGACGAGAAGGTGGACTGGAAGGGATTGAACCGTATTTGGAAACGAAGTATTTGTCGATTGGGAATTTGTAAGATATACCAGGATTAGAGTAAACAAAACAAACAAACTAACATTAACAGCATCGTTTCATGTTGCTAATGTTAGTTTGTTACTTTTTGAAGTCTTTCCGATTCTTTTTTCTCAGCTTTGCTAAAATTTATATTAAGTTGGAGAGTATCAAATAGAAGCTGTTTAAACCATTGCAACTCCCTCTTTTACTTCTTCAATCGCACTTCTTACTCGCACAATCAATGAATCTACCTGTGATTGATTCATAATCAACGGCGGTGCAAAACAAATAATATCTGTACCTTCATACGTTACAGCTCTGCAAATTACTCCTCTCTCGTGAAGTGCCTCGATTACTTTTGCCGCAATTTGCAAGTCTGGAGAGAATCGTTTATTTGTTTTAGGGTCTTCTACTAATTCGATAGCACCTAACAGACCAATTGCCCGAACATCACCTATAATATTGAATTCCTCTTTGATCTTTATAAATCCCTTTAATAATTCCTCTCCCATTTTTCTGGAGTTCTCAACTAACTCTTCACGTTCGATAATTTCAATATTTTTCAAAGCAACAGCGGCTGCAGTTGGGTGTCCACTATAGGTGTATCCGTGGAATAGGGTACCTTCCGACTTTTCTTTCAATACTTCATGGATATGATCGGATACAATCACACCACCAAGTGGTACATATCCACTTGATACTCCTTTAGCAAATGTGATTAAATCTGGAGTGATACCCCAATTTTCAACACCAAACATTTTTCCAGTTCGGCCGAATCCAGTGATGACTTCATCGGCAATAAGGAGAATTCCATATTCATTACAAACATTTCTAACTTCCTTAAAAAAATTTGAGGGAGGTATTAAAACGCCCCCTGCCCCTTGTACAGGTTCAGCAATAAAGGCAGCAATTGTTTCTGGACCCTCTTCTTCGATTACTTGACGAAGGGAAGCAATTGCTTTATCTGTACCATTTTCATATGGTGTATTTGCATGCCTAAAATCGGCCATCATATTTCCTGCCATATTCCAAAATTCAGGGATACCGGTCGCACTTGTTGAAGCAGCAGCAACACCATGATACCCACGTTTTAATGCAATAATTTTATTGCGCTCAGATTTATTCTGTATTCTCCAATAATGACGAACCAGTTTAATCGCCGTATCATTTGATTCTGAACCACCAGATGTGAAAAATACTGCATTTAATCCATTTGGAGCAAGCGAAGCTATTTTTTCCGCTAATTTTATTGCTGGCTCATGGGTAAACGTAGAAAAAGCAGAGCTGAATGCAAGTTTTTTCATTTGCTCTGCAGCTGCTTCAGCAAGTTCCTCTCTTCCATGGCCAACATTTACGTTCCATAGAGACGACATCGCATCGATAAAAGTTTTTCCATATTTATCGGTTAAATAAATCCCCTCTCCCTTGTCTACAATGAGTTTTGCTCCCTTTTCCTGTTGCTGTTGAATAGAAGATGTCGGATGAATAAAATGTTTTTTATCCAATTCAATTAATTTATCCAATGTTATCTGCCCCTTTATTCTATTAATCAATGAACCTTAACCACTAGCTTCAATTTTTTCACTTTCTCCTCGATTGCCTTTATTTGTTTTATCCGTTAAGGATATGACAATCATCACTACGATATTAACAAAGATTCCGTATAATATCGGATTGCTTGAGGATAAACCTTCAATAGCGAGACCACCTAAGACAACTAACGAGCTAATCAAAATGGAGTAAAAAGCAGCCTTTGCTGTAGCCCTTTTCCAAAATAGCCCAAATACGATCGGAATAAAAATGGCACCGGCAAGTAATGCATAAGCAACGTCCATCGCTACAAGCAGCTCTTGTATCCATAATGCAATAACAATAGCAATAATGCTGATAATCATTGTCGTAATACGTGACAGAAGTAAAAATTGCCGATCTGTAATTTCCTTAAAGAAATGGTCTTTTAAAATATCCTTTACAATTAAAGTTGAAGAAGCAAGTATTGTTCCAGATGCAGTTGACATAATTGCTGCGGCAACTGCGGCAAAAACAATGCCAAGAAGTCCTGTAGGCAACGTTTCAAATGCCATACTTGAAAACACATTTTGGGTATTCTCAATATTAGGCAGGACAATAAGTGCACACATTCCAATAATAACCATTGCCATGGAATATAAAAGGCTATAAATGCCGACAAGGATTCCCCCTGTTCGGGCAGTTTTTAAATTTTTGGCAGTAAAGAATCGCTGCCAAATATCTTGTCCAACCATCATTCCTAACGTAAATGTTACTAAATACTGGAAAATTTCCTTGAAGCCAATTGCCGAGAAGTCAAAATAGGAACTTGGTAATTGTGATGTCAAACCATCAAAGCCACCTACTGCCGTTAAACTGTTTGGAAGCATAATCAGAAAAATACCAGCAGTCATAATAGTAAATTGAATGATATCGGTCATGGTGACAGACCACATTCCACCAAGGATCGTATAGAAAAATACAACCCCTCCCCCAATTAACATAGATACTATTAAATTCCAGTCAAAAATCGCACTAAGTAAAGCACCGATGGCAATAACCTGGGTCACACTCACCATTAATGCATAAATTGCTGAAATAACAGCACCAATTATTTTGGATTCCACATTAAAAAGCTTTCCAAGTAATTCACTTATTGTCATTAAATTTAAGCCCATCACTCGTTTTAGCAAAAGCAAGCCAAAAAGAGTAATCCCAAGCCCCATTGAAAATACGAACCAAATTCCCGAGAAACCGTTTTCATATCCAAGCTGGGCTGAACCAATTGTTGATGAACCGCCAAGAAAAACGGCTGTAAGGCAACCAAATACCATAAATATCCCCAGATTACGACCCGCCAATAGATAAACTTCAGATGTTTTAGCTTTTAACGTTCCAATAATACCAACGCCGACAAGTATAAAGAAATAAATAAAAATGATAATAAAATCAAGCGAAGACATTTCCTACCACCCTTCAATGTTTTATAACTAACCTGATAGCCGAATTCTCGACTGTATTACACCTGCTTTAAAAGTGATTCATTAGCTTTAAAGCAGGGAGACAAATCTTCCGCGGAAAAACAGCACCACCCTCCTAGGAAACAGCACCATCATCAAGGGAAACAGCACCATCCGCCAGGGAAATAGCACTACCCTCCTAGGAAACAGCACCACCCTCCTAGGAAACAGCACCATCATCAAGGGAAACAGCACCATCATCCTAGGAAACAGCACCATCATCCTAGGAAACAGCACCATCATCCTAGGAAACAGCACCATCATCCTAGGAAACAGCACCATCATCCAGAGTAACAGCACCACCCTCAAGGAAACAGCACCATCATCCAGGGAAACTTTGTTCCTCCCTGCATTTAAATGTCTAATTAGATTTTCAGTTCTTTCAGTTTCAGCTCTGTCCGTTTTTTCATCGCAACTAAAGTAATCATTTCAAAAATAATCGAGGATGCTGCAACAGCAGTAATCTCTCCACTATCATAAGTTGGAAGGACCTCAACTAAATCAAAGCCCTTAATATCAAGACCATCTAAACCGCGAACATATTCCAGACCTTCGTAGCTTGTTGGACCGCCAACTTCTGGTGTGCCCGTTCCCGGTGCATATGCTGGATCAAGAAAGTCAATGTCATATGAAACAAATACGGGTTTTTCACCAACACGAGTATGAATTCTTTCCATCACCCTGTCATAGCCAATTTCTCTTACTTCCTTCATTGGAATTACTTCATAGCCTAGCTCTCTAGCATCTTCTATATCTTCTGGACCATAAAGCGGACCGCGCATCCCAATTTGAATGGAATGGTCCACATCAACCAGGCCTTCCTCCACTGCACGGCGGAAAGGCGTACCATGCATGTATTTTTCTCCAAAGTAGTGGTCCCATGTATCCCCATGTGAATCAAAATGCACAAGAGCAATCGGTCCGTACTTTTTAGCAAATGCACGTAAGTGACCTAGTGAAATAGAATGGTCTCCGCCCATCATAATTGGAATAATCTCTTTGTTTAACACTGGTTCTAAACCGCTTACAATATTATCATAGGTTGCGTGGATATTTCCTGGAACGACATCAACATCCCCGTAATCAATTCCAGAGCAATAATCAAAAATATTAATATCCTGATCTGGGTTATACGGCCTCAATAAAACAGAAAAGTTTCGAATATGCTGCGGACCGTATCGTTGTCCAGTTCGGTTTGATGCAGCTGTATCAAATGGAACTCCTATTACTGCAAAATCAACATCTTCTGTTGTCTGGATATGTTCCAGTCTCATAAATGTACGTGGACCTGTAAACCGTGGTGATCTTGATGAATCTTTCGGACGATACATGAAAATTTCCCCCTATATATGTATTTGTTAATATATAAGCAAATTTCGTGCCAACTCTTAAAATAGGAATCTAACAATTGGATTGCAGCTAATTTAATTCAATTATGAATTTAACGGACCATATTAATTCATGATTGAATCAATTGATTCATTTTGAATTAATATGGTATTTCTTCAGTCTGCGAACTACAGTTGGCTGGCTTATTCCGAGATACTCAGCCATTTCATAAGTCGTTTTATATTGCCGGTAAGCACGTTTTAGCCAGCTTTTTTCTACTTCTTCCAACGATTCTTGAAGTGTCAACCCTTTTTGCTCAAAGGTTTCTAACGGCCAATCTTCTATCCCTGATTCCATCTCTTTTACTTTTTTAATAAATGGGATACTTGCAGGGTAAATGATAGCTGTAGGTGACGTGATAACTATACGTTCAATAAGGTTTTCAAGTTCACGGACATTTCCAGGCCAATCGTACTCCAAAAATGCATGAACAGTAGATGAATGGAAAGACTTATTCATTTTATACTTTTTATTAAAGATAGCTAAATAGTGTTGTGCAAGAAAATATATATCATCCACGCGCTCACGCAGCGGCGGGATAGTAATAGGAATTACATTTAATCGGTAATATAAATCTTTCCTAAATCTCCCTTCCCTTACCATTACCTCTAAATTTTGATTGGTTGCGGTAATAAGCCGGAAGTCGACTTTCTTTGCCTTTGAAGCCCCGATGCGGGTTACTCTTTTCTCCTGCAGCGCTTTTAATAATTTTACTTGTATGGAAAGTGGAAGTTCGGCAACTTCATCAAGAAATAAAGTTCCTCCTTCTGCAAGCTCTATCATTCCTGCTTTTCCCTTTTTGCTTGCACCTGTGAAAGAACCTGGTTCATAACCAAAAATTTCCGATTCAAAAAGCGTCTCCGGTATCGCACCACAGTTTAATTCAATAAAATCTCTATCACGTCTATCACTTCCATCATGCAAAGCACGTGCAAATACATTTTTTCCTACACCTGATTCTCCAAGAAGGACCACATTTGCATCAGACTTCGCTACTCGGTTTATTAGTTCATGAATTTCCTGCATAATCTTACTTTTAATTACAACCTGATTCTGCTTGGTTTCTTGTCCCCGTAATTCTTCAATTTCAGATTCATATTTCATCATTTTCTTCCGCAGTTGCTCATAATCTTCTTTCAGACGCTGAATTTCTGTCAAATCATGGGAAAAACTGATAACCCGAACAATGTCTCCCATTCTGTCAAAAATAGGGATACCAGTAGCCATAATAACCTTTCCGGTCGGTGTTTCCTGCATTACTTGAACTTCTTTCTTTTCTTTCAAAACTGTCACCGTTACAGAAGGGTAAAAAATCTTCTCCTTTTCCAATTGGTGCACCGTTTTCCCAATTAATTCATTTTGTGCTTTCCCATAAATACTTGTACAGTTTGAACTAACTCTCAGTACAATTCCATCTCCATCCGTTACAACGATATTATCATTCGAAGTATTTAAAATACCTTCTAATTCGATATTGATCAGTTCTAATTCATTGCTCACTGATGTTGCCTCCTTTGAAACTTGTTGATTAATCCCAAGTAAATTCTATTTATTATATTAGGTTGATAATAATTGTATTTATCGCGCAATTCAATACGAATTTTAACTTTCTCCAAAATCTTTCTCAATTTCTTTATCAATACTTTTTTTACTTTTAACAGTTGACAAAATTAATAAATAATTCTATCATCAAAATGTGATCACATATCAAATATCATAAATAAGAAAAGGAGGTCTCACCTATCTATTAAATTAACAATTGGTGAACAAATACTTCTTGGCTACAGGATAAACAAGTTCAAATGATAATTTTTGATAAAGATTATCATTTATCCCCTGCTACAAGGCTCTTATCCGTACAATTGTGAGTTGATCAGTTGTCAATTTAATTATAAATTAAGTCTAGGAGGGGATCGATTTGGAAAAGAAAATAACTGTAAGTCAACGAACGATGTCTGAACACGCTTATCAAATCATGAGTGATTATATTTTTAATGGCACATGGGAACCAGGAAAAAGCATCAAAATTAGGGATACAGCTAAATTGTTGAATACGAGCGAGATGCCTGTTCGAGAAGCAGTTAGAATGTTAGTCGAACATGGATTAGCAATACATCGCCCCCACAGAGGTGCTGTGGTGACGAGGTTATCTCTTCAGGAACTTCATGATTTTTATAAAGTACGTATACTGCTGGAGGCAGAAGCAGCACGTTTAGGCGCAGAGAATATTTCATCAAAAGACTTGGATATTATGGATAAATATTGGTTGGAACTCGAACAAGCAATAGCAACTGGCGACAGCTTGAAAGCGCTTAATATAGACTCTGAATTTTTAACCACGCTATATAATTCATGTGGCAATAATGTTTTAGTAGATCAAATTCATTCTCTTTGGAATCGGGTACAACCATACAAAGTACTTTGGGCACGTTCTTCACTTCAATCTGGATTATTCAGCTGGAAAAATAAACCTAAGATATTGAAAGCGGCTAAACAGCATGATGGTGAACTTGCTTCCCAAATTACAGTGGAGTCGTTGTCTGATGCAGTAAAGTCCATGGAAAAAATGATCACCGATTGATCAAATCAGGATAGTAAATAATAAATTAAAATATATTTCACATAAGTCATAAAGCATGAACAACATCCATTGAAAAAATCAATCCTTAATAAAGGATAAGTACAGATGAAAATTTAGAGAATGTAAGTTTCAATTTCAATTAATTAACTAAATAGTTTTTCAGATTTGGACTTTATTTTCATACTCTGCATAAATTCATTGAAAGTTTTTTAAGTAAGTATACTATTACCAAAAATGGAGGAAAACATAGTGAATAAAATGGACTATTTAAAAAATATGCCTTTCACAGTTATTGGAGCAGGTGCAGTAGGCAAAACAATTGCTGCGGATTGTAAACTTGCTGGCCAAGAAGTTAGATTGTACGATGCTCCGCCTTTTGCTGAAAAATCACTATTTAATGTAGCAAGAACAGGAATTGAAATTGATGGAGTACAGAGAAATTTATACAACTTTAAAAGATCTGGAGTTGCCAAGTTGGATATGGTAACAACTAATATGGCCGAAGCTGTTTCAGGTGCTGGAATTATTGTTATTGCTATGCCAGCAGTAGCTCACGAGAAAACTTTTATTAACTTAATTCCTCATTTGGAAGATGGTCAAGTTATACATATATTTACTGATAACTTCGGGACGCTTCTATTGCGGAAATTGATGAGAGAATTAAATTGTACTAAGAAAGTTATTGTTGGCGGATGGTCTAGTGCTCCATTCGGAACCAGAATAGAGACAGTTGGTGGATTTATGTTCCCTCATTGCTCTATAAAATATAGAGCTATCACATTGAGAGGTGCAACTTTGCCGATGCGTGATATTGATGATTTTATGGAAACAACAAAATATTTGGGATGCCTTGATGCAGTAACTACCGGTAGTGGACCTGTAAAAGGAAATACTGTATTGGATATAGGTTTTAGTAATATTAATCCCGTTATACACGTTCCAGCTACTATACTTGGAGTTTCTACAATGGAAAACTGGGGGAAAATATTTGGGGACTTTGACAAATCAGGATACTCCATGTATGCTCATGCACTTAGCCCGTCTATCTGTGAAGTACAGTATAATTTTTATAATGAAGAGGTCTTCCTGGCTGATGCAATAGGTGTTGATCTTGAAAGATACGAAAAAGACGATTTCTTTTCAAGAAGAAGTGTATTAACTCTCGAATATATGGGAAGAGGAAACATGCATCTTTCTCTTGACGAGCCAACGACTGAGGCTAATGTAGGTCCAAATAGTATTTATCACAGATATATAACAGAAGATGTACCTGTTGGTTGTAAAATATATCATGACTTAGGTGTCTCTTATGGCGTAAAAACACCTATCATCGATTCTATGATTGTGCTAGCATCCGTAATGGTGAAGAAAAATTACTTTGAAGAAGGATATACGCTTGACTATATCGGCATTGATAATATGGCAAAAGAGGAATTGCTGCTTTATCTTAATGAAGGAGTTTATAACAACTAGACTGGTACAAAAGTGTTTTAACATTTAGGAATTTGAATGAACCACTCTGGAAATATATTTCGCACACCTAGAAAACAGCTGGTGAGCCTCCTTGTGCTATTGCATGATGGTGACTCACCTAGACCTTTCCTCCAGTAGAATCAGAATCTACATGTATTTCCTACGCCAATTTCGTATATGTTCATATTTTTAAGCTAAACAATTTAGTAATGCACAACCTTTAAATTATTCAATGTTTAAGAAATCTTCATCCCATCTAATTACGTAAATGGAAAATCTATTAATTTAGGAGGTACATCTATGACATTTGAATTTGACATTTTGCAAACGCTAACAATCGCAACTGTCGTTTTATTCATCGGGGGATTTATAAAGGGCAGAATTAGGTTATTAGAGAAGTTCTTTATTCCTAACCCAGTTATTGGAGGTATAATAATTGCCCTGGTTGCTCTAATTGGTTATAGTACAGGGAGTTTCTTCTTCGAGTTTGATACAACTCTCCAAACCATTTTCATGACAGCATTTTTTACTTCAGTTGGTTTTTCTTGTGATCTTAAGGCTTTTGCGCGAGGTGGCAAACTTGGATTCAGATTGGCCATCGTAATTGTATTATTAATTACCTTTCAAAATATACTTGGAGTTTCATTGGCTAAGTTATTAGATATAAATTTACTTATTGGTTTATCTAACTCTTCAGTTGCTCTGACTGGAGGACATGGAACTTCTGCTGCATTTGGACCTGTATTCGAGGACCTTAATGCAGTCGGTGCAACCACAGTGGCTCTTTCAGCAGCAACATTTGGTCTAGTATCCGGAGGTATTTTGGGCGGACCTATTGCACGTTTTCTTGTAAAAAAACATAACTTGATGGCAACTACTGATAGGACAAAATCTACTAAAAGTGAAATTAGCTCTACTAAAGAGTCTGAAGCGGATGAAGTATTGTCTACTAATAAAATGTTTACAGCTGCTTATCAAATAATAATTGCTATGGGTATTGGTACTATCATATCGATGTTTTTAGAGAATATTGGTTTGATATTCCCTGGTTATTTAGGTGGTTTGCTTATGGGGCTAATTATTAGAAATTTAGGCGACTATACCAACAAATTCAGTATACCTAAAAAAGAAATAGATACCATAGGTGAAATCTCTCTTTCATTGTTTATATCAATGGCTCTTATGACTTTAAAACTATGGGAATTAAAAGATTTAGCTCTTCCAATGCTACTTATATTAACAGTACAAGTTATTCTAATAATCTTCTTTACAATATATATCGCCTTCAGACTATTAGGTAAAGACTATGATTCTGCTGTAATGGTAAGTGGTGTGGTTGGTTTTGGATTAGGAGCAATGCCCGTTGCGGTAGCTAATATGCAAACTCTTATGAAAGAACACCCTGCTTCACCAAGTGTATTCTTTGTAATTACAGCAATAGGATCATTAGTTATAGATATCAGTAATAGCTTTTTAATCACCTTCTTTATGAATTTAGTTTCTTAAAAAACTTATTTGGAAAGAGTCTATCGTTTCATAAAAGGCTGGAATGGTGAGCATTAAAAATGAAAGTTTTGCTTGGCTGATCAGGAATTCGTCTTTTGTATGACATGATGTTCGTAATCGTCAAATAATCTTCACCTGCATTGTAGATGGGGGATATTTGACGATTACAAGGTTATTTATGATAAAGTTGGGACAACTCTATTTGTTCCAGCCGAGTGGTTTAGTTTTAAGAAAAGTTCTTTTATCTCCACAACTGCCCATTCAGCTCCTCAGAAAGCCGCTCCATCTCACTTTCATCAGGTACATAATAAAAGGTTTTATTTTTTTCTATTTCTTCCCCTACTATTTCATGCTCTTCAATATGATTAAGCGCATCGCTGTAATTCTTTTGGATGTCCCACATTTCCTTTAGATCCAGGTTTGTTCGGACGTTATCTTCAACAGTTGTAATAATTTCTTCAAGATTAGAAATGGAAGATGTTAAACCTGGAATGGTTGTCCCTTTTTCTAGCAGTGCTTGGATTACTTGTCGCTGTCTTTTCTGAGGTCCGAAGTCTCCTTTTGGATCTTCCTTTATCATACGTATATAAGATAAAGCTTCTTCCCCTCCTAAATGAATAGGGCCTTCTTCAAAAGTAAAGTTTCCTTGCGTAAATTCAAAAGGGTTTGTTACATCTATGCCATTAACCGTATCAACAATGTCCTGAAACCCTCTCATGTCTACTTTTACATAGTAGTCAATCGGAGCGCCCAGGAATTTTTCCACAGTTCTTAGTGCCATTGCTGTGCCTCCAAAAGCATAAGAATGATTGATTTTATCTTCCGTTCCATGTCCAACAATTTCAGTCAATGTGTCACGAGGTATGCTGACCATATGGGTTGATTTAGTTTGTGGGTTTAATGTTAAGTAAATGAGTGTGTCTGAACGACGATAAATGTCATCCTTTCTTTCCGGTTCATCAATCCCCATCAGTAAAACAGATATCGGATGTCCCTCTGCTAAATCGGTGCCTTGCAGTTGTTCATCTGATCTTTTGTAATCAATTTCTTCCTGAATATTTGTCATGGCAGACGAAAATAATTTCCATGCATAGCTCCCTATTGCTGCTGCACCAACAATTAAAACAATGACTACTATTAATACAGTTTTCTTTAGCATACTTTTATTCATTCTTTCCCCCTCACCTTTGGCTTCATTTATTCTGGCTGGTTACAGACAGCAATTGGCTCTGCCACACTTACTATGAAGCAACATCTGTTTATCGTTTTCTCTCCTCTTACTAATCCATGGTAAGTAATGGAACAGGTGGAGTATCGGAAAAAGCAAACATAAATAAAATAAAATCAAAATAGATTTCCAAAACAGTGTTCACTTCCTAAAAAAACGACTTCATTTAATATACTCTTCCAAAATAAGCTAGCGTTTTCAAGGGTGGATGGACGATATCATTCTCCTGACCTATGAATCTTAACACTTGCATATGGTTTTTGTTAATTTAAGGCAGGAATACCCATGTCGTTTGTACAAAAAACTAGTAAAAAATTCAGCTGGAAGTTGAAGTGATAGGGTTTGGGCATAAGTGACATATTTCTGCGTAAAGGGGTGAAAGCTAGTGCCCAAGATAGATATTGCATAAATAGACAGATGATTCATTTGCGTTTTGAGTAATTGAGCAGATATGGTGTTTTCTATTAAAAAACAGGCAGTAATAATTAACTATCATCCATTTCATTGGCGTATAAAGCAGTTTTTCATTCAAAAACCCATTTACAGAAAACAGGGATATTGACTCATTAAAGGACAGGTTAAGGAATGTTATTATTTTCTATAACAATTTTTGTTGTTAATTATTAACCTTTTTAATCAAAATGGGAGGGAAAATAATGAAGCGTATAGGTCTGCTTTTGGCTTTTTTCGCACTTTCATTGGCAAGTATCCCAGCCACTTCATATGCATATGGAACTGGGGATTGGGATCCTCAAGGGAGCGATGAATTTACCAACCAAAGTGAAATCTTTCTATCAGGTGGAGGCGATTTTAAAATTTGCCTCAGTTCTGATAGTCAACCAGGTTTTTATCAGCTGTATGAAGAAGATCCATATAATAGAGATGATGCAGTATATTCTAATGGTACTAGAGGTCTCTACTTTAAAACAGCCGGCAGTGATGATTTTGATGAGAATGGCTGTCATGTCTTTAGAAACATCGGTGGATATGTCGATGGTGATCAAGCCGAGTTTTATTTAAAAAAATATTCAGGTGGAAATTCGATTGTATATGCCTATGATTAATTCCAGTTTGATGAAAAAGTGCTCTAAAACTGAACTGCACCTCCAATTGTTAGAGATTGATAAACAATTGGGGGGCAGTTCACCACTGAAGTAATAAATGCCTTTCACACTCAAAGAATTAAATAAATAACCCGGTAAACAAAATAGAAACCAGCGACGAACAATACCGCTGTCTTTAAGTTGTTTTTAGCAACAAAGAAATAAGAAATCAAAAATATAGATAAATACAAAAATGTATATGCTAATGAGCTGAACCATGAATAAATAGTGATATCTACTAGCTCTAACGGAATGGATACGATTAATAATATGGCTGGAACAACAAGCATAGCCCCCAGTTTTTCAAAGAAAAAGTTCAGATCATATGCTTTTCCGTTTTTATTAGCGACATTTTTAAAAACAAAAATCAATAAAGCTAGTGCTGCCCCGTAAGCAAGAGTGCGTTCAAAATAATCAAAGTAATCACTGAATCCTAAGTAACGCAATGCATCTAAATAAGTAAAGATACCAACAATATTACTTAGTAAAATGAGGCCGAGAAAAGCTATTAATGTTATAAGTCCAAATTGCTGCTTGCCTTGCGTCTCATCTGAAAGAATATAATCTGGATTCTTTATGACCTGCACTACATATTGAAAGTAGTTACCAAGCTGTCCTTCCTTTCCTTTATTATCTGCTGCTACTTCATTTTGGTTTTGACTATCCATTTTTCTTTTCATCCCTCCAATGTATTTATTACTTATGATATATAAGTTTTAGGTAAATTTATATACAAAATCCGAAGAATGAATCGTTAGTACCTTAATTTCCGTTTTATGGGTATAAAGTATGTAATCAACCTAAAATGGGATTTTTAGCCGTGCTTTATTCAGCTGTCTTCATTTAATATCGCAATGAGGATATTATAAACCAGCAACATCTCCAGCATAATCCCGAAAATAGAACCTTTCCACCTTAAATGATAAACTCGTACTATGCTAGAGCAGATTTAATAAATAATAATTGAAATGAGGTAGAAATAATGAAACTTGTTGGCCTATCAGGAGCACTTGCTGGTGAAAAGACATCCATCGTTGTAAATGATGTTTTAGTCGCGGCACAGCATTTCGATTCAAGCATACAGACTGAATTAATCGATTTAAGGGACTATGAAATTGAATTATTTAATGGATCCCCATTAATAGCATATAACGAAGATACTTGGAATGTGGTTCAAAAAATTACCTCTGCAGATTTCCTCGTGTTTGGGACACCGATTTATCAAGCATCTATTTCAGGAGCTTTAAAAAATCTGTTAGATCACTTACCCGAATATGTATTTAAACATAAAGTGACAGGCATGGTTGCGACTGGGTGGTCAAACAAACACTTTCTTGTAATGGAATATCATTTAAGATCCATCTTATCCTACTTCAAAGGATTAGTTCCGACAGGCAATGTCTTCGTCCACAATAATTCCTTTAATGAAGACAGCGATGAAATTATAGATGAACGTGTTTCGGAAAGGATTCAAGCGCTTGCGGAAGAAATTGTTTATTTGCAGCACGGGATAAATAACAGGTAATCATACTCTGTCAGAGCGAGGTGATAATTTAATTGATAATGTAATTCTGCTAAAAAATACCTTCAGTAAACTCTTATGACATGAAAAACGCAATGAATCCTTACATCGCGCGTAATTAAACGTTAAATGTAATTCAATAATGCAGCAAAAACAGGCAAGTATTCCAATGCATGTATTATTTTAGCTATTTTACAAATGGTAGTAATGTCAGTTCTATATGAGAGGAGGAGTTTACCTGAGGTTTTCGATGCGTGGAGATGCACATAAACTCTATCTTCGACTAAGAGAGATGCCAAGTGAAGACATAAAGAAAAGCCCATATTTAAAGGAAGCGGCAACCATTAAAGAATTTTATCAATCACTCGACAGTGAAACATTACAATTAATTTATTACCAAATAGTAAAAGAAAAAAGCGGGATTGGAATCATTCCAATTTTTGCAACTGCTATACCATGGCTGCTCTTTCTCTTTGCGAATCCATTGGAAAATTTCCTCTTTCACGATGGAAGTACAAATTGGGTGATTTTCTCCATCATTTACTTAATTTTACTCACGATTAGCTTGATTCTGCATTTTAAAGAAAAAGCATGGGCTGGTGTGCACACGAAGATCATTCAAGATATTTTAGCGAGAAGAAGCTCCTAGCAGAACATCGAAGGAACATCGCGATTCTTTGCGGGAGTTCTTTTTCATATACAATCGGATTCCACTAACAGGGTTGAAACGTCAGTAATTGGACCATTAATTAACAATAAGCCGGAAACAAGACAATAACTTGAATCGGCTTATTGTTATTGCGAGTTGAAGCCTTGCCTTGGTTTTTTTCGTTCAAGAAAAGTTTGTTTAAAAAAGCACTAATTGCATATATTTCTCTCGAAAAAACTTATTCCCCACTTCTCCCCAACTGCTCATTTAAATCCTTAGAAAGCTGCTTCATTTTCTCATCATCAGGTATATAGTAAAAAACTTTACTTTCTTTCGTTTCTTTTCCTTCTATTTCGTGCTCTTTAATATGACGAAGAGCATCAACGTAATTCGATTGGATATCCCACATTTCCTTTAAGCCTAAGTTTGTTCTGACACTGCCTGAAACAGAGGTGATAATCTCCTCAAGGTTCGTAATAGAAGATGTTAAGCCTGGTAAGGTACTCCCTTTTTCTAAAAGGGCTTGGATAACTTGTCGCTGTCTTTTCTGGCGACCGAAATCTCCTTTTGGATCCTCTTTCCGCATCCGAATATAGGATAAGGCTTCTTCTCCTCCTAGATGAATTGGTCCTTTTTCAAAGGTAAAGTCATCCTGTGTAAACTCAAATGAGTTCGTTACTTCAATACCGTCTACCGCATCCACAATGTCTTGGAATCCTTTCATGTCTACTTTCACGAAATAGTCAACCGGAGCATTTAGGAATTTTTCCACCGTTCTTAATGTCATTGCTGTGCCTCCAAACGCATAAGAATGGTTGATTTTATCTTTCTTTCCATGTCCAACTATTTCAGTCAGTGTGTCACGGGGTATACTTACCATATGGGTTGATTTAGTATCCGGGTTTAACGTTAAGTAAATAAGTGTATCGGAACGACGATAAATGTCTTTCTTTCCTTCAGGTTCGTCAATTCCCATCAGCAAAACAGATATGGGATCGCCCTCTGCAAGATCGATGTTTTGCAGTCGTTTTTCTGTTTTCTTGTAATCTATTTCTTCCTGAATATCTGTCATGGCAGACGTAAATAAATTCCAGGCATAGCTGCCAGTTGTTACAATCCCAACAACTAAAACAGTGACTACAATTAGTACAATTTTCTTTAACATATCTCTATTCATTATTTTATCCTCGCCTATCGCTTCACTTTATTCTGGTTGGTTACACAACAACTGTAGTTCAAGTTGCTTCCTATGAAGCCACATCTGTTTCATAATTTCTTCCGGTTCGAGCAACCTTTTTCCAGTCTCGATTAAAGAAATAAGCAACGCTTCCGTACATAACGAAGTACATCGTAACAAATCGATGCACAAAAATATCATAGAGAACCGTTAGCAATAAGCGAAACCGGTCCCCCTTTTCAAATGAGAATCCATACCGTTTTACTTGTCTAATTGCCATTGTAGTGTAAATAAGGTTAAATAAAAATATATACACTAAATAGAGAAGAATAAAGCTAATCAGTGCAGGAGAATAACCTGTTATTGCTGTATAAATAAATACTCCTGCTGTGATATAAGCTGCTAGTATTGCTACTACAAATGATTCAACGATATAGAAAAAAGAAACAGACTTTGTAAATAATGTCTTCAAAAGGAAAGGCAGAAAGTGAACAAAGCAATCCATATATCCTTTTTGCCAGCGTATACGCTGCTTAAATAAGTCTTTCCACGTTTCCGGTAATTCCGTGTAGCTAATGGCATCTGATATGAGTACGACTTTCTTTTTCCTGTTCTTCTTTTTGGAAATGTATCGCTGGATTTTTAATGTAATGTCAATGTCTTCGCCCACCGATGATCGATAGCCACCGACTTCAATCAGTAGATCCTTCTTAAAGATGCCAAATGCTCCCGATATAATAGCTAGCCCTTGAAAACGTGCAAGCGATATTTTCGTAATATAAAATGCTTTTATAAAATCTAGCATTTGCACGCGCAGCAGCATATTTGCTTTAGAAAGAGAAAGCTTATTTAGGGGATTAGCTGTTTTGGTTTGCAAAACATGCACCATCCCACCTGCCGCAACGACATTCTCATCTTCAAATTTATCGTTGACTGCAGTTAAGGCTTGCTCTGTTAACACAGTATCCGCATCTAATGTGACAACCAATTCTTTTCTGGAATATTCTACTCCCGCATTTAACGCATCCGCTTTTCCACCATTTAATTTATCGACAACATAAATATTCGGGTAACGCTTTGATTGATATGTACCCACTACCTCTTGAGATGAGAGTTGATTTAATGGTGTTTTCCACAATGTCTCCAACTCTAAATATTTTTGCAAGAGATGAAATGTATGATCGGATGAACCATCATTGATATAAATCACTTCAAAATTTTCATATGCTAATGATTTCATACTGTTGATCGATGTTTCAATAATTCTTTCCTCATTATAGCAAGGGACTAAAATACTTATCCCTTTTTCTGACGCCAACTTATGTTTATCGTTTTCTCCCTTTAAACTAAACCATGGTAAGCAATGGAATAGATGGAGTACCGGAAAAAGCAAACATAAGTAGAATAGGATCATTAAATAGATTTCCAAAACCGATTCCACTCCCTAAAAAACGACTTTATTTTATTTATTTATTTATATTCTTCCAAATTATAATGGAGTTTACTAGGGTGGATGGGGGAAATCATTCCCATGACCCATGAATCTTAACACTAGCTTATTATTTCTATTATCTTAAGACAGAGTACCCATGTCGTTTTGTGTAGAAAAGCAGTAAAAAACTTAGTTGGTAGTTGTAGCGATAGGGTTTGAATAGGAGAGATGTATTTCAGTGTGAAGGTATGAAAGAGTAAAAGATAGTACTGAAGATAGATATTGCATCTGGACAGAGGTGGGCTCTTGATTGTTTTTATCGAGAAAAAGCATGGGTTGGTGTGCACTTGAAGATCATTCAAGATACATTAGCCTGGAGAAGCTCATAACAGAACATCGAAAGAACAAGCCGATACTTTGCAGAAGCTGGAAAAGGTTAAGTCCTGCCAGCTAATACTTAGAATCGGCTTGTCCATATTATTTGTTTGTGCAGGTGTGCCTTGTTATCGACAATAACATGATCAAATGTAACCCCATCTATTCAGTTAAAACTAACATTGTTTGGGACTAATTCGAATAGGGAAAAATCTAATCCTCTTGATATTCTAATGCCTTTGGATTCTTCTATAGATTTGCCCCAAACAAATCGCAAACTTTAGCACATTACATTACTATTAATCTCTTGAAATACGTTTACAAATTCCTCCCGAAACGCTTTCACATTTGCGTCCACACAAACGGAAACATTGCCACCATCTATATAATTCGTTACCGTACATCCTGCTGCTGGACCTTCTGTCACCACATCTACTTTTGCCTGTTTAACAGTAAAGAATTCAGGTTTTGTCAGGTAAAAAATGGTACATAAATCATGTATTGCAATAGCTTCATTTGAATAGGCGTTTTTATAATAATGCAGCATCTCATAAATCATTTTGCCGATACTGCCATGGTCCTTCACCTTCATAACATCCCCCATGGTGACACTTGTCAGACGAGTGACATCAAGTCCGCACATGACAATTTTAATATCGGTATCGAAAACAATCTTCGCTGCATGTGGATCTGCATAAATATTGAATTCCGCTACAGGTGTTGCATTACCACCTTCAACCGCTCCACCCATCAACACAACCTCAGCAATATTCGCTTTAACTTCTGGGAATGTTTTAAACAGAAGTGCAATATTCGTAAGTGGCCCAATTGGTACAAGCGTTACAGGTTCAGCAGCATTCATAATCGTATTTCTCAATTCTATAACGGCATTCTCATTAGAAAGTATAGCAGGATTCGGTTCTGCTTCAAATTTATATTCGCCGATACCACTGTTTCCATGCACCTGAGTTGCCGTTTTTGCTGATCTTAATAGTGGTTCACCAAATCCCTTTGCAACCCGCGTATCCTTTTCTAAAAAGGTTACAAGATCAATAGCATTTTTTGTTGTGTTTTCAATACCAACGTTACCACCAACCGTTGTTATTAATTTCACATCAAGTTTCTCAGAAAATAACGCTGCAGTTAATGCAACAATATCATCAATCCCAGGATCTGTATCAATAATAATTGGTTTCATAATAAAATCCCCCTGCATTTACGTTTTATGTTAATCATCACAAACTAGTAATTCAAACAATTTTCTGTTCCTCTATGCTTTTACGCTTTTTAAAGCATCAATAAACAAGGTAATAAATCTTTCGTGATCAACATCAAGACAAATTTCGACATTTGGCTCCTTCTCCCAAATGTTTCTAAAATCACATATCGTTTGTCCATAGCTTAAATCACTCTTCGTCTCGACATCTACAAAATACTTTGCAGTTTTTACGAGCGTTGGGTCTAATACAACACCAACAGTTAATGGATCATGAAGTGCGCAACCATCTATTCCATATCTTTTCTTGCTGAACCCCCGAAAGACTTCGGTACTTTTAATCACAAAATCGTAATATTTGCTCCCCTGTAACTCTTCCATCCGTTCTCTAGTTAAGAATGTTTTTAACGTCACGTCCAAGCTTACTAGTTTGACCGGGATACCAGAGTGAAACACCATTTTAGCAGCTTCAGCATCGGCATAAATATTAAACTCTGAGTTTGGAAGTTTATTTCCTTTCCCACTTTCAGAAACAAGTCCACCCATCACCACGACATTTTTAACCCAATGTTCCAAGTTTGGTTCCTTACGAAGTGCTAAAGCAAGATTTGTCAACGGGCCAACCATAATTAATGTCAAATCACCTTGATGTTTGTATGCCTGTTCAATAATGAAATCCGGTGCAAACAGATTAGGATCTTCCTCATCAACATGGATATCATTTAATGCGCCGCCAATTCCATCCTCCCCATGCACTCGAAATTCATGATGTGGTTCTGTCAAAATGGGACGGCTTGCTCCTTTATACACTTTGATCTCGTTATTCCCTAAAAATTTTAATACCTTTTTACTGTTTTCCATCACATATTCAAGCGGAACATTCCCATTAACAGCAGTAATCCCCAAAATATCAAGTTTCTTACTTTCAGCTGCATACAGAATGGCTAATGCATCATCTATCCCAGTATCTACATCTAAAATTACTTTTTCCATCATAAATCTCCCCTTTATTATTATTTTCAATCTTTAATACGCTTACATTAGAATTAAAAGAAGAATATACCTGCGATTGCTCCATTTAATAAATTAGCTAATGTAGCAGCTATTAAAGCCTTAAATGCCATATCTTGAATTTCCTTTTTTCGATTAGGTGCGATTCCCAACATAACACCTAAAATAATACCGATTGAACCGATATTTGCAAAACCAGAAAGTGCAAATGTTAAAACAGCAGTTGACTTTTCGGAAAATTGTTCGATAATCGATGAAAAAGATGCAAATGCGACAAATTCATTGATAATAATTTTTTGCCCAAGTAAATTCCCTGCCATGATTGCTTCATTCCATGGTATTCCAATAATAAAAGCAAAAGGGGCAAAAATATATCCGAGTATGAGCTCAAATGATAGACTTGGTAATCCAATTAATGATCCAACTCCACCTAGAATTCCATTAAGCAAAGCAACAAGCCCAATGATAGAGATTAATATAATGACAGCATTAACAGCAAATTTCAAACCATCGTTGGATCCTTCTACAATAACTTCCATCATACTGGTATCTTTTTTAGAGTCTCCTGAGAATTCATCCGCCTCATTCCACTCATTTTGATTTAAGGGTTCTGTCTCCGGTATCATAAATTTGGCAATCATTAAACCTGCAGGTGCTGACATAATTGCTGCTGATAATAAATAGTTAATTGGAATCCCCATAGCAGCCAAACCTAGTAAAACGGCACCTGAAACAGAGGCTAACCCTCCTACCATGATGGCAAATATTTGTGATCTAGACATATTTTTTATATAAGGTTTTACCGTTAAAAACGATTGTGTCATACCTAAGAATATATTGGACGCTGCGTTTGTAGATTCTACGTAACCCGTCTTCATAAATTTTGATATGGTTCCTCCAATCACACGGACTCCCCACTGCATGATCCCAAAATAGTAAAGCAACGAGATGAGAGCGGACAGGAATATCATGATTGCCAGAACATTAATGGCAAAAATGGGACCGGCTGGACCTTCTTTATCTGCTAAAGAGCCAAATACAAAGGCTAACCCTTCTACACCATAATCCATTACTTTCGAAACTCCATTCGAAACAACCTCAACAATCTTGATTCCAATATCCCATTGCAAAACGATAAATCCTAAAATAATTTGGGAAATAAACCCCATGCTGACAGTCCATATATTAATCGCTTTTTTATTTTCAGAGAGCAAGTACGAGATCAAAATAATACCCGCACATCCCATTAATCCCCACAAGATATTAATCATTTTTTAATCCTCCTTTGACTGTTGTACTGTAGCTAATACTTAATCCCTAATCTCTGCATTTGCAATCCCTTGAGCACGTAAAAATTTATTTACTTCATCTTTTGTCGGCATTCCTCCCTGAGCTCCCATTTTCTGAACGGATAGAGCTGCTGCTGCATTCGCAAAATTACATGCTGCTTTCACATTTTTATTTTTACTAATAGCGTAGGCGAAAGCACCATTAAATGTATCGCCTGCCCCTGTTGTATCAACTGTTGGCACTATAAAACTAGGTACCTTACAAATACCATCGCCGTCATGATAGATAACACCGTCTTTTCCTTGAGTTACGATTAACTTCTCCGGGTAATTGCTCAACTCTATTTCTGTTTTTTCTAAATAGGCAAGTTCTATTTCATTGGGTGTAATATAACTGGCAAGTTTGATGAGATTCTCATTTAATTCCATAGCAGGCGCCGGGTTTAAAATCAATGGTGTCTGGTGTTTATAACATAACCTTGCAATTTCCTCTACAGATTCAATAGGGATTTCTAATTGTGTAAGAACAATATCACTCGTGGCAATTTGTTCTTCATATTTTCTCACATATTCTGGAGTAACCAGCTTATTGGTTCCAGGAACTACGATAATACTGTTATCGGCTTCGGCAATCGTAATTAAAGCAACTCCTGAGGAAATACCTGTAACCGGTTCCACACCATTCAAAAAAATAGTTTCCCTTTCAAGGAATGTCTTTAACTCTGATCCAAATTCATCGTTACCTATACACCCTATCATATGAACTTCTGCCCCTAATCGGGCGGCTGCGACAGCTTGATTTGCTCCCTTTCCTCCCGGGCTTGTTTGAAAATCATTTCCTAATATGGTTTCCCCAGCTTTAGGGCGTCTTAAAGCTGAGACAACTAAGTCCATGTTAATGCTTCCGATTACTGTAATAATTGGTTTCGTCAATGGTTTCTCCTCCATGTTATTTAGTAGTGCCACGTTCTATCATTTTCGTTGGTATTTCATACTTTAATTGCTCGGTTTCTTTTCCATTTATAATTTTTATCAACAACCTTGTAGCTAAAGCTCCCATATCATAAATTGGTTGTGCCACTGTTGTTAGTTCCGGATAGATCATTTCACCAAAGGCAACACCATCAAATCCAATAATCTGTACATCTTGTGGGATTTTAATTCCTCTTTTTAATGCTACCTTCAAAAATCCCACTGCAATCGCATCACTACTGCAAAAGATGCCATCTACTTGAGCATGTGTATTGAAAAAGTTCTCTGCCAGCTTTTCAGCAGCTTTCAATTCAAATGCTGATTCCTCTATAATATAGTCAAAGTGCTGTTCTTTCATTTCATCAATAAATCCTTGATAACGATCATCAGCAGGCGTAATACCTTGCGGGCCCCGAATATGAGCTAAATTCTTTGCCCCTTTTTGTAATAATAATTTAGTGGCGTTTCGGGCTCCATCATAATTATTCGATACTACTGTCGGTAAACTTGAATCACTAATACGGTCCAAGGCAACTATAGGGATTTTTGAGTCTATATATAATTCTGAATTAGATCCATGTGCAGTTATGATGATGCCATCTACATATTTCTGTTTAAACAAATCGATATATTTTTTTTCTTTATCCGGGTCTTGATCCGAATTACATAATACGACTGTATAACCGTAAATCATAGCTACATCCTCTACAGCCCTTGCCAATTCTGGAAAAAAGGGATTTGTAATATCCGGAATAATAAGACCAATCATATTAGAAGTTTTATGATAGAGTGATCTCGCTACAGAATTAGGTTGATAATTTAATTTTTCAATAGCTTTTTTGACACTGGCTGCTGATTCTTTACTAACATAACCACTTTTATTCAATACTCTAGATACAGTAGCAACTGATACACCAGCTTCTTTCGCCACTTCTTTAATTGTCGCCATACAATCCCCCACCTAACCTGTAACCGATTACACATTGTTAACAATAATGTATGTGATATAAATTGTCAATAACAAATTTATATCATGAATAACGCTACAACGATTCCAATCATTCCAAACAGCAATGTAAATGGCAGGTTATGAAGCGTGATTCGATATGGATTTTGCTGCGTATTTAATGATGTCATCGTAACTGTTATGCCATATGTGCCTGAACTGGATGTTGCCAATGCAGCAACGATTAATACGATACCAATACTCACTGGATTAAAGACTGTAAATAACGGTGACAGCACCTCTAATAAAATACCAATCGTAGCAATAGGATGTACGCCTATCAATGCCATAACAAAATAAGTAACTAAAATGAGAGATAAAATAATAATAGGATAATCTTCAAATTTCAAGAAAGGGCCTTGTACGATTTCCAATATAGGTGTGGCACTTAAACTATTGGAAAAGAATGCTAAAGATAGAAAAAGAATAACGAAATTTTGCATCCGATTCGTTTGTTCCTTCCATATTTTATAACCCAGAATTCTAAACTGATTCCATCTCTTGATGATTATTGCCCATATGCTAGAGAATGGTAAAATTACTAAGGTTACCGTAAGAATAAAATTCAAATTAAATACATTACTTACGACTAGAATGGTTATTAAAAATAAAGTTAAAGCAAAAAGCAACTTTAATATTTGTTGTAAAATTTCATTTAAGGAAACTTCTTTTTCACTTTTATTCGTCTGTACATAAGGGATTTTCTCATAACGTTTTCTTCCTAAAAATAAGTCAATCGCTACAGCAATGACAGAAACGAGCAGAAGCCATGGCAAGTATACAAGGTAACTGATACCTGTAGCATCAACCGTTATAGCAACAATAATTTCCATAGGGCTCCATATTAAAGCTAAGGCAAATGCCCTTATTGTTGTTTTACTTATAAAGGTATCCCGGATTACCTTTTTAACACCTTTCATATTTTCAATCAGAACACCTTGCGCAAGATTTATTGCTGATAAATTAAGAAAGGTCATTAATATGTACGTTGTGACCGTACTTCTGACGTACAAACTCCCTAAATTATCTACGTTTTCCTTCATTAGCTGGTTAATCTGTTCATCATAGCGCCCCACATGGACAACACTATTTATCCAAGGCAAAATCATTAAAAATGCTAACATAGACATATTAGATGTTAGATATAGCGGAATGTCAGTAATTGGGAGTTCAGCTGAACTATACATAATAAATCCGATTATAATAAAAGCACTACCAAGCACTCTAAATAGTTTTGTTGCCCATAGGAAAGAAATTACCAACATTGGTATTGCTAATAGGCCAACAATATACGCTAAAACAGAATTATCCCAAAACACATTTATAATATAAAGTAGAAGAATCCCTGAATAAAAAAGGTAAAGTCGCTGGTATATCCACTCTTTCATTTTATTCCTCCTTCCTATTAAATATATGCTGAGTAATTTGAAACCCATATGTAACCCGTTACAGACAGCCTAATATATTAATATAAAAGTGTCAATAGAGTGACGACTTTATGCAGCAAATGCAGATTTATACTTGAATGCACCAAACATGTATGAGTCATACTTGTATGTAATTCCAATAGATTAGAAGAAAAATATAACTTTTTATAAGAACATAGAAAAAGTCATATTAAAATAGCAAAATAAAAATGCAGTACTTTGCGGGATTAAACACAAAGTACTGCATTATCTACATAAAAGGCAAGTCAAACACGTATTAACCGATCAGGCCGAAACATATCTATATTCAATGCTGGTGTCGCACCTGTGGCAACTTCAGCAACTAATTTGCCCATGATTGGTGCAAATTTAAATCCATGTCCCGCCATTGGTCCAAGCATCGTTACATTAGGCAGCCCCGAAACAGGACCAATAATAAAATGGTTATCTGGTGTATTCGTGTACATACATACTTTTGCCTTTACAGGATTAGGATCAAGGTCAGGGATGTATCTTTCAATAAAGTTTGATAATAGCTCTGTATCTTCTTTATGTGTAGCTCGATCTATCGTATCTGGGTCAACTGTATCTCCGCCATGATGAAAAGCAACTTTAACGAGATCACCATCTAGTGATGGGAAACCATACCATCTGTGCCCTTCTCGCTCGCGTGCGAAGGTTGGGAAGTTTTCCAGTGTAAAGGCATCTGGATTTTTCGCACGATACCACACTAATATCTGTCTTTCCACCCAAACCGGCAATGATAATTGTGGAAGTAGCTTAGATGCCCAAGCACCTGCAGACACAACAACATGACCGACCCGGAAACTTTCTTCTCCACAATAAATTGTTACTCCAGCATCATCAGGCTCAATAGCTGTAACAGATACACCGCAATATATTCTGGCACCCAGTTCAATCGCACGTTGCGATGCAGCTTGTATAGCAAGCTCGGGTCTAACAAAGCCTGCTTCCGGATCCACATAAACCATATCATTCTCTTCATATTTATGTTGTGGAAAACGTACAGAAGCTTCTTGCGCATCTAATAACTCATAAGGTAAATTATGAAGGTTTGCTCCATTGATTTCTGTTTCTAAATCCTTTTTTTCGGAAATAATAATTCTCCCTGTTTCTTCATATATATTATTTCCTGTCTCGGTTTCAAGTTGTCGCCACAGCTTTTTAGCTTCCTGAAGAAATGGAACATATTCGGTTCCCTCGCCATATGCAGTTCGGAATATACGGGTTTCACCATGTCCCGCACCTTTATCATGACCTGGAGCATATCGTTCAAATCCTAATACTTTCGCACCTCGTGAAGCAAGCTGCCAAGCTGCTGCACTTCCCATTGTCCCAACACCAATTACCGCTACATCTGCATCCATTGATACACGTCCTTTTCTATTTAAAATTTATAATGCATCATACTCTTACTCTTTCCTTATGCTTAGCTTATTTGATTAGTTGTTTTTGCATTACACATAAAACGGCAGATTTAATTACTATCCTTAATCATTACACCATTCTCATATAATGATAGCGCCTCCATAAAATGTTTACAGAGTAAATGGTTGTATAAAACCTGGAATGCATACTCCTTTCTGAACAAAGGGAGAGATCCTTCTCCCTTTTAAGTTGATTGTAAGGGAGGACTGTTAACAGATCATACTCAAATTATATTTATCTAGTTTACTTGCTTTAAGCATTTAACTTATATTTCTTCTACTCTCTTGTTTAGCTGCAGAATAGCTCCACCACCCCATCCATTTTGAAAGAATTAGAACCAGAGTACCAATAGCCAGAGCAACAAGTGTAAATGGCCAGTGTTGGCCTGTCATTATGAGTACAGGAGCTAAACTAACAATTAAAATGTCTACTGTACCAACACCAACATAGGCGAGTGCATAGTCATCAAGTGTTTTACTTTTGAGCTCTGGATCAACAATGCGCAATAACGCGATACCCATTGCTACAGTTCCGGTTCCCCAGCCCCATGAGAATATAGCCTTTTCAAACCAATTTTCTTTAAAAAGTCGTGGGGCAATAAAGTAAAAGAATATGGTTACTAGCAATAGCCCGAATACTAGCAGCAATGCTAACGGCAAAGCATAATTTACAACAACTGCTAAATTAATGGATGCTATCCCAAAAGCAACTAATAAATCGGTTGCAGCACCACTAATTCGGTCAATTATCTGTTTATCTACATAATCACTTGCTTTAACAGTACGTAAAAGCCTATTTATTATTAAACCAGCAATGAACGCTGTACTGAATACTGGAATGGAGATTTGCGGAAAAAGAGTTGTTCCCCATTCACTTAAGTAATAGCCGGCTGTTGCAATAACTCCTATAAGGGCAAGATGATATACAAGCGGATCAATTGAAATGGAAGATACCGTACCATCTCCAATAGAACCACGGCTGCCCTTAGGCACTAATCCTGAACGCAGCTCTCCAGGCAAGCTTTTAAAATCACTAATATAGGATGTTTGTCCTTTGATAGTGCTTCTTTTAATTAAAAACAGACCACCAACAATAGCACAAATAATCCCCATTGTAGCAGACGTCATTGCTAAGGTGCCGGCATCTGCCCACGTATCTGAAAAAGCATCACCAATTGCAGCCGCAGTTCCATGACCTCCTACAAACCCAGCAGCAAGAACTAATCCAAACCCGTTCGGTATATCAGTCCAAAACAGCTTTAACACTAGAAGAGCAAAAAGCATTCCTCCACCCCACTGAAAAATCGTCAGTGACTGGGCAAAAGACCACATACTGCCAATTCGATTAGCTATTCCTTTAATAGGTATTTTCGCTGCACTTAGAGGTAGTGAACCAAAGATGAGTGCAATTAATATACTCGTATACGTACTTAAGTTATCAGAAAAAGGTATAATGCCAAACCCATTAGGACCGAGAATCAAGCCCATTAATCCCGCCAATAAACTGGCTGGCAAAAACAGAAATTGAATAGCCTTTATTTTTGCCCTTAACAAAGTTCCTACTACCAACAACAGACATATAAAACCAAAATCAATAAAAATTGTCCAAGGTGTGAATTCCATTTTTACCCTCCTTTTAAATGTAATGAAGTGAGACACCTAAATGCGATAATGCCAGGCAGCCCAGCAGCCTGTATATGCGCTTCAATTCCGCAGCATATTAATCCAAGAATCACAGCATCAGGGTTACAATATTTTGCACCAAGCGCACTGTAAGCCACCTCATATAAAGCGCTTACAATCATGTCATCCATAACAGCAAATGAATAACCCATCCTTCATTATAAAATAATCATTCCGTTAAATCGTGACATTTGAAGTTTTG
Organism: Oceanobacillus sp. FSL K6-2867; assembly: GCF_037963145.1. Lineage (NCBI taxonomy): Bacteria > Bacillati > Bacillota > Bacilli > Caryophanales > Bacillaceae > Oceanobacillus > Oceanobacillus sp. FSL K6-2867. Next base: position 3,164,097 of record NZ_CP150144.1, on the reverse strand, counting down.
CTGGATTGGAAAGATTACTTGGTATTCCCTTGTCAGGCGCTGCCTTCATATCCATAGATTGGATTAGCTTCATGTCCGCCAATAAACTGGCCACCCTGATTCCCAAAGCAAATGCAATAACTATCGTTCAACCACCCTACCAATAGATAATCAGTGGTTTACTTCGTTTTCATGATTTATCCCTCATACATTCACTCCTCTTTTAAAATAATCTGAACCTTCAATTTAATAATAACAGCGTTTTGGAATATTGTAAACACTTTTTATTTTGAAAAGGTACTTTTTTTCCTTTTTCATACACTAAATTATAAAATCTGGGGAATTTGGATAAACAATCAAAAGCTCTCCCTATTTACATGGATTATAAGATGTCTCATTTCTTTAAGAGAAAGTATTAAATCCCAAAAATTCTGTAAAGTTGGAATTCCATCCCTTGACGACTTCATTATTATTAAGTTAGCATTAAAGTATTAGTATAAAATCCATGTTGACAGAGGGAATGAATATGAAATGGACAACCCCAATATTCTTGATACCATATTATCCAAAAAGGACTTCCTGCCGAAAAAACAAAGAATCCTTTGTGAATACATCATTGAAAATTACAAATCTGTAGGTGTCTTAACTATTACCGAACTAGCGGAAAAGGTTGGTATCGGTACAACGACTATATTACGAGTAGTAAAAGCATTGGGTTATGATAGCTTTCAGGAATTTAAAAAGGAATTCCATCATTTTACGATTAATTCGGGGAATTCTACTTGGTGGCATTTGCAAAGGTCTTTTATAGATAATGAATCAGATTCCGAAATCCCAGCAATGGCTACTGCCTGGAATGAAATTAATTATCTATTAAATGAAACGATGAATGATAACTTAATTGAAAACATGGAGAAAGCAGTTCAATTAATACTTCGCATGGATACCATCAATGTCTTAGGTTTGCGCACATCAAAAGTGGCTGCGATTTATTTTGAGAATCTGCTTGCTGAATTTTATCCGAAAACAAGACAACTAAGCTATGATCATGAATTTATTTTTGACCGGATCCTGCAATTTAAAAAAGGTGACCTGCTTATTTTAATAGCTCAGTCGCCATTTACAACATTAAGCTTAAAGGTAGCAGAATATTGCTATCAACAAGGGCATCCTTTTATCTTGATTACTGACCATTACTCCTGTCCGGTAGCCTCTTATGCTGAAATTGTTTTTCATACACAAGCAAGCGACAAACAATACTCCATTGTACCAACTATGGCACTGCTTGAAACACTTGTAATAGAAATAGGCAAACGAACGAGCTCTCATTCTATAGACCATTTGCAAAAATTGGGCGATTTATTGAAAGAAAAGAACATAACAACATGATTAATTTTCTTGTGTATATTTGTTATTAGCATGCGGCTAAGAAACACGGCTGTTACTCTGGAACGCCTTATTCTGATAAATGTGACTTACAAGGTGGAGTGTTTCTCCACCTTTTTCAATTAAATACTAGTAGAAATGAATATCCTTACAGTTGCAAGCTTCTATAATCCCATCCCTACCCATTGCCAATACGAAAAATAAAATAACATCATAAGAAGTATATAGAGGGGCATTAATATAGCACTCATCTTTAATAGATTACTAGCATCATAGGATATGTCGCCTTCCTCATAAAAAAACAGCAATGCTTTGGAACTAACCGGAAATGTAACACAATAGTTCATCCCAATTAAACTCAAGAAAACAACTGCAACAGGATTAACCCCTATTGTCTCGCTAAACATCAATAAACTTGGAATAAAGATAATCGCTCGTGTCGAATGAGAGGTAATATACAAATGGCTCGTTACGGTTACAACCAAGATAATGAAAACAATGAGCCAATCTGGAGCTCCTACAAACAGATTCAGTACATGCAGCATTTCGTTTTCAATCCAGTGGACTACACCTGTATCGACTAACACTTTTCCTAGCGCCGTTGCAGCAGCAACAAATAAAATCAAACTCCAAGATACCGCCGCTAGTCCTTCTTTCCAACGAATGATCCCGTATTTCGGTATCATGACCAGGATAGCACCTATCATTGTAATAAATGCAATATCATAGCCATGGATCGTTTCTGTCATCCAGCCTGCAATTAAAAATGAAATCAAAATCAGTGTCTTCTTCTCAGCCCCACATAACTGAGTTTCTTGCATTGTTTTTTCTTCTGGTTTTACATCCATCTCTGCAGTTTCACCTTTTGGCCACAAGCACCATTTAATGATAAAAAATGAAACAAGCGTAACAACGAGCGCAAATGGCACTCCCCATAGAAACCATTTTAAATACGAAATGGTTTGACCAGATGTACTTTCCAGTAAAGAGACTCCGATTAAATGAGATCCTGCACCTATTAATGTTGCTGACGTGCTCATTAATATAAGTACAGGTGTAATAATAGCCAATACGCGTTGCTCTTTAGTTGAAAGCTTTTCACCTAGCTGATTCACAATCGGTTTAGATAATGCAGCTCGACCTGAGGTAGATGGAATGAAAAATGCAGATGCAAAGAAAACCGAACCTATTCCAAAAAGCACATTGCTTTTTTTCGTTGACCTTCTGCATACAGAACGTGTTAATCGTTCTGCTAATCCAGATCGTTTCACTGCTTCACCGATAATAAAAGAACCAATCATTAACCATACTACCTTCTCAGATAGTGATTTGTATAACAATTCCGTACCTGCTGCATTCATCATAATGATAAACATAATAAGTGTAATCGCTACGAATCCTGCGGGTATTTTAGTTGTGATCCATAGCGTCATTGCTGATAAAAATGCGAATAAAGCTATCTTTCCATTAAAATCTAAACGACCTATGGATAGGATCAGTACTATTAGTAGGACATGTATGCTGATAATTACGAACGACTTCGTTGATAATTGGCTTACCCGTGATTTGATCCAATTCTGCTTTTCTAATCGTTTCTCCATTCGTGACATCACTTTTGATTCATGCCTTCCCTTAGCAATTTTCTTTCACCAATTCCTAAGCCAATAGCAACTTGTCGCAGTATGCATTCTGTACTTTCCTCAATCCACTTTGGCGCCCTTTTCATCGCCTTTTCTAAAGTTGTTGGTTTTTGAATAATACTACTGTAAGCATCTATACCCGCACGATAATTTAAATTTGCTCCTTTACCGATTGTCCCAGTAATCGCAATCACAGGGATGTTATTCTTTTTCGCAATACGTGCAACCTCCGCTGGAATTTTTCCATTTGGAGTTTGAAAATCTAAACTACCTTCTGCAGTGAATACGATATCAGCAGTAGAAATTTTTTCCTCAATATTAATATAGTCCATAATAATATTGAAACGTGGGTGTAATGTTGCACCGGTAAATGCAATTAAACCAGCACCTAATCCCCCAGAAGCACCACTCCCTGGCAATGAACCTATCTCTATCCCAACTGATTCCTGAATTAACGCCGCATAATGCTCTAAAGCAGCTGATAACTTTTCTACTTGCAATGGGGTGGCCCCTTTTTGCGGACCGAAAACTCTGGCCACTCCATTCTCGCCACATAAAATGTTTTGCCAATTACATGCAACATCAATAGCAACAGTTTGTAAGCGCTTATCTAATTTCGCTAGATTAAGAGAATCCACCTTCAATAAATCCTTACCCCCGTTTATAGGAATTGATCGATGCTGCTTATCCAAAAACTGAACCCCTAAAGCTTGCGCCATTCCAGCACCACCATCTGACGTTCCAGAATCACCACAGCCGATTAAGATTCGATCAACACCTAAATCAAGCGCAGCTAAAATTAACTCACCTACACCATAGGTAGTTGTTCTTAATGGATTTCGTTGATCACGAGGCACGAGCTTCAGCCCAGCAACTGCTGCCATTTCAATCACGGCAGTTCGTTTTCCATTCTCAACAAAAACGCCAAAATGGCTTAATATTTTCTGCCCAACAGGACCTGTAGCTTCTTTATATATTAATTCTCCATTTTTTAAATGAGTGATCGTCTTTGCAAATCCTTCTCCACCATCAATCATTGGAATAACTTCCATATTAATAAACGGATCAAACCGCCTTACACCACGTTCCATTGCTGAAGCCACTTCCTCAGAGCCCAAACATTCTTTAAATCCAGACGGTACAATAACGATTTTCATGATACATTCCTCCAAATGTTTTTATTACGAATCAATATACCGCTGAAAAATGAGAACATAATGAGAGAATGATGGGAAAATTATTATAAATTCGTTGTAATTGTATGATTAAGAATACGAAAATCCCTATTTCCTTAATTTTTTGGATTTAATCTCTATCTCATTCGACTTCTTTTGATTCAGGCCAGATGCAATTTATCGTTGATTCCCTTTTCATCATTTTTCAGCCGTGATACAAGTCGATAACTAATTAATTAGTAGGAGGTATATTTCATATGCCGTTCTTTTATACTTATGAAATAATAGTCTCTTTTTACCGAAATATAGGATTCAAACAATTATTGAAAAATAACGCTTTATTGTTCTTCTATTCTTTAGTATATTGTTGGTTGGGCAAGAAAAAAATGGAAAAAGGGAGAATCGTATTAAGTATGAAGAAGAATTTCGTTTATCTATTTTTAGCTGTATCTTTAAGCTTTTTTATAGGAGCTTGCTCGGAACAAACTCCGGAAACAGCTGGATCAAAAGAAGAAAAGACAGATGATGCCAACGAGGAACAAAACACTGGTATGAAAGAAAATGAATCAGAAGATACTACTACACATACTTCCCAGTGGTCTTATAACGGGGATACAGGGCCTGAACACTGGGGAAAACTAGACAATGAAAACTTATCCTGTACCAATGGAAGTGAACAATCACCCATTAATGTCGAATTTTCCCAAGTAAAAGCGAATAAAAAACCAGAGGATATTCAGATTCAATATGAGCCAACAACATTTTCACTCGTAAACAACGGTCACACAGTTCAAGCTAATGCTGTAACAGAAAGCAGCAGCATTGTCATTGAAGGAAATGAGTATATGCTCGCTCAATTTCATTTCCATACTCCGAGTGAACATCAATTTAATGGCCAGAATTATGATATGGAGCTGCACCTAGTACATAACGATGCAAATGGCAATCTTGCCGTACTTGGATTAATGATTAAAGAAGGTAGAGAAAATGAAAATCTAGCATCTATTTGGGAAGTATTACCGCAGGAAGAAACAGAAAAAGATATTTCCGTAAAAGAACCGATTGATTTACAAGCACTGCTACCCCAAGATCAAACATCTTTCCATTATAACGGTTCTCTAACGACACCTCCTTGTACAGAAGAAGTGAAATGGATGATTTTTGAGCAACCAATCGAAATGTCAGACGTACAAATTCAAGCATTCCAAGACATTTTTCCTGACAACCATCGTCCTGTACAATCTTTAAATGAACGAGAAATTATTAAAGAGTAGATAGATTTCATCTACTGTTTTCACAGCGAAAAACATATCTATTAATCTTGGTGACCTAGTTAACTGAGAGAAGAATGCGGTCCCTTTGATACTTTTATTATCTCTTGACAATCAAGCGTTTCAATGAATTCAGTATAAACACAACTATACATGGAGAAGTGGTATTGGTATGCTCCAAGCAAGTACAAACCTTGCTTTATAGCCTTTCACCTTTACCACAGAGGCTCCATGTTAAGTTCCTTTAGATATAAATCTTTCATCCAGATAATACCGATTGTCATATCACACAAAATTAAATGCCAAACACAACATTTCCTATACCTCTCCTTCAATCATCCCTCTAACCTTCTCAATCTCCTCACCAGACACAATCAAATAATAAACGCCATCAATCGTTGTTCCGTTCCCTTGCAGCTGATAGCTTTCAACATTGTTCCTTGTATTTTTATATCCGGACAACAGTTTCTTCATATCGTCAAAATCCAGATTTGTTGCCATGTTATTACCTAGTACGTCGATTGTGCTGTTGATTTTTGTGACAGACCCAACAGAAGCACCTTTGTTAATAATGCCTTCGATTACTTGCCTCTGTCTGGATGTTCGGCCAAAGTCCCCGTTTGGATCCTGCTTGCGCATTCGAACAAAAGCCATTGTCTTATCACCATCGAGTTCAACTGGACCAGCATTAAAGTCATATGTACCATCATTCCAAGCAATCTCATTATCTACTGTAATTGTTCCGAGTTCGTTTACTAGCTCAGATAGTCCGTCCATGTTCATTCGTACATAATAATCAAGCTCAATATCTAAGAAATTTTCGATCGTCTCAATAGACATTTCAGTACCGCCAAATGCATGGGCGTGATTTATCTTATCTTCAATTCCTTTACCGGCAATTGTTGTTCTCGTATCTCGCGGGATACTAATTAGCTTCATAGAATCGTCTGTTGGATCAAGTGATAGAACCATCAATGCGTCAGATCGGCCGCTCGTACCTTCTTGTGAATCAATTCCCAACAATAATATATTAAGATGTTCGGTTGCTTCCATTTTCTTTTTCGTCGTTTCTCGATCAATAGACTTCACGGGCTCATGCATTTTTTCATTTACCGTCTTAGCAGCATTATTATAAATGGAAAAGGCATATGCCCCTCCTCCAAGGACAAGCAGTCCAATTAAAATCAGTGGAATTTTCAACCATAGCTTTCTGGATTTCTTATGATGTGATTTTCTAGTCATTTCCTGTCTCCCTCTTTTTAGCATTCTTATTTATTCCATTTAATCTAACTTTTGCAACAATTCTACATAAACATTGTTCACACTCATTTTCTGCGGACAGTAACTTTCAATTGACCTAACAATAAATAACTCACTATCCCCACACTAGCTCCTCCACTATCAATTAGCACATCCATCACTTGAGCCCCTCTGCCTGGAACAAAAAGCTGGTGGACCTCATCGGAAATTGCATATAGCACACAGATAAGCATTGCTAACCCGATTGTTTGATATCCTGTTCCCTTGCTCTTTCTTAATGCATAAAGCACTAGCATTCCAAGGAAAAAGTATATGAAGAAATGAGCATTTTTTCGAATCAGATGATGAATACGATTAACATCTAAACCCTCATTGGGAACCATTTTTTCTATTATACTTAACACTATTTCTGTAACTCCTGTACTAAGTTCACTAGACTCTGCAGCAGGTTGATGTGATAAGTAAAAAATCAACCCCATCCAGAGGATAACAGCTGCCCAGGAAAGGGTTTTATGCATAGTAATCTTCCTTTTTATTTTCATTATGCTGGTCTATATCTACAAAGTTGCGAATTATGCTTTTAAATTAGTTTTTTAAAGAATGTAACATCCTATATATTATCAAATAATAGATTAATTATGAAGATGAGAAATCTAGATTTGGGGATTAATCTAAAGACTTAAGTTTTTCATTTATGTATGAACTTAGCCTAGGGCATTTGGCAGCCATAATCTGCTGCTTTCTTGTTGGATGACATTTTGCAATTAAAATCTGACCACATTATTGCTGACAAAGGACTTTATTTAGCATTAATTATTTTATAATTTAAATGCAGTATGGTTATACCGAGAAATGTTTATATCGTTATACTGGAGTCACCCCCCTTGTCAATAGAAACTGTTAATCAAATCCAACATCTTTACAAACCTCCGTATTTCTTATAAACTTTAATACATATAAACCCCATTATTTTAATGGGAATAAGGAGGTTTTTACGTTGGAACAGCAAGCAACCGTATCATCAAAGACATTTACGAAACATCCAACAACAGTGATTAAAGAACTCCAGCCTATTCAAAAACCATATCTAACACTTGGAATTATCGCTGCAGTTATTTTATTTATTGCAATTGCCAGCACGACTAATATGGTGCAAGGAGTTCTTTATTTAATAGGAATTGCATTAGGTGTTACTTTATTGCAGGCCCGTTTTGGATTTACATCAGCTTTCAGACGGCTTATGTCCGTTGGAAATACACAGGGCATCCAGGCGCATATGCTGATGCTCATGGTTGCGACTACATTATTTGCCATCATTCTTAGTACTGGATTTTCATTTACTGGGGCCGATCCTGCGGGATATGTTTCTCCAGTAGGAATGAGTGTCATATTTGGCTCATTTTTATTTGGTATTGGCATGCAGCTTGGAAACGGCTGTGCCTCTGGATCACTTTATAATCTTGGTGGGGGCTCCAGCTCGATGATCCTTACACTGATAGCCTTTATTATTGGTTCCACAATTGGTGCGCTTCATTTCCCATTCTGGATGAGCACGCCATCACTTGAGCCATTCTCCCTTGCTACATCTACAAATCTCGGGTATGGTGGAGCTTGGGTAGTCCAAATGATTGCTTTCGTTGCGATTTACTTTATTCTTGCTCAATTTGCGAAGAGAAGAAAACCTCCGATGATGAAGCCGCTCGCAACAACAAGCGGTTGGAAGAAAATCTTTAGAGGTGCATGGCCACTAGTTGCTGCTGGATTGATTCTAGCAATCTTAAATGCTCTGACACTAGCAGTCCGCGGACAGCCATGGGGAATTACATCTGCCTTTGCTTTATGGGGTGGAAAAACACTTGATTTTGTTGGGGTCGACGTTGCTTCATGGGGATATTTCCAAGGGGCAAACGGCATGGCACTAAGCCAAAGTGTTCTTGCTGACTCCACAAGTGTGATGAACTTTGGGGTTATCTTAGGTGCCTTCATTGCTGCAACTGCACAAGGTAATTTCAAGCCTAAAAAATTAAAAGTCGGCCCAGCGAGTGCCTCCATCGTTGGTGGATTACTAATGGGATATGGCGCACGTCTTGCCTTTGGCTGTAACATTGGCGCATACTTTGGCGGGATTGCCTCATTCAGCTTGCACGGCTGGGTATGGATGGTTATGGCAATGCTTGGTACAGGAGTTGCCTTGTTTATCAGACCGCTGTTTGGGCTGAATAATCCGAAGAAGAATGATTTATTCTGTTAAAAACATCCTCGTCCGTTGTGGACGAGGATGTTTTGGCTCTGCTTTACAGAACTCCATACGACTTTTAATGTTATTTTAGATGGGGCCTGGGCAATCTCCGAACCACTTAAGTCTAGAATCTTAGAATAAATTCATGTATAATGGATATAGATAAAGAGAGAAGTGCGCTAACACTTCTCCCTGCAACCATCTACCGTCAGGATGGTGGTTGTCAAACCGTTTTATTTTCGTTGAGAACCACCCCTATGCTTGTGACGGCGTTGGGTGGTTTTCTTTCGTTCAAGAAAAGTTCTTTTAAAGAAATATGCACTAATTGCACGTACAACCCCTTTCAAAACTTCTCTTGCAAACTCAAGAAATGTTTCCATAATTATCACCTCCTTTCAGACTAGATATAGCCAGAAGGAAGAGTGACAACCAACCACCCTCACAATATTCGGTTACTACTTTATTTTATCATATTCGGCTATGATTATTATTTATCATTCTTCTACAAAAACTGACACCGGTATAGGTATAAGCTTTAAAATACCTAACCTGTTCCCCATATTATCCACTGCACCTTATCTACTCTAACCGGTACATTCCATCCCTTATAATGTTCCGTCCCCCAACAAATTCCGAGAAACTATTTAGAGGATAGAAATAAATAAAAGCGAAACTATCACCAACCGTAATAATGGTTTTATCCTCAGTATTGAAAGTTTTATAGCTTTAATTACTTTTCTCCAATGGCTTCTCTTCTATTTTCCTGTTATTTTTCGTATTATTTTTCTTTAATCTCTCTTCCCAAAAATCAGCTCCTTTAATACCAAGTTTAACCGGATCGAAGACTGGTTCAATGCCTGCTTTCTTCTGTTTCTCATAGTCTTTAAATACTTTTAAAGCTGTTTTAGTTAAGAGTAAAATTGCCACTAAGTTAAGCCAAGCCATGCTTCCGAAACCAAAGTCGCCGAGTGCCCATAATAGAGATGCGTTTTCGACACTTCCAAGGTAAATCATTCCTAAGAAAAGAATCATTAAGCCTATTTTTAACCCTTTTAAATTTCTTTTTCTGCCGAGGTAAACGAGTGTTGTTTCAGAAATATAGTAGTATGCCATCAGAGTCGTAAAGGCGAAGAAAAAGATAGCAATCGCAACAAACAAACCGCCAAATCCAGGGATAACACTTTCAACAGCGGCCTGTGTCCACATTGGTCCCGCCTCAACACCTGAGATATTCTCTACAATTGGCTGCTGTCCTTCTGGTGTAACACTGTACATGCCGGTGATTAGTATCATAAGTGCTGTTGCTGTGCAAACAATGATAGTATCAATATAGACGGAAAAGCCTTGTACAAGACCTTGTTTAGCTGGGTGGGATACATGTGCTGCGGCTGAACTATAGGTCCCTTCTCCGACACCAGCAACATTAGAGAATATTGCTCGCTTAACGCCCCATGCAATTGCTGCCCCGATAATTCCGCCAAACATTTCATTGGCACCAAAAGCACTTGAAATAATCAGCCAAAGCATTGCTGGAATTTCTGTTGCATTCGCAAATAAAAGAACGAACGTGATAACCACATACCCTAAAGCCATAAAAGGAACAACCTTTTCTGAAACAGTAGCAATACGCTTAACGCCGCCAAAAATAATTATGCCAAGCAATACAACAAGAACAATGCCAGTGATACTTTTATTAAGGCCAATTGTGTTTTCGAATCCAACAGCAATTGTGTTGGCCTGAATACCTGGAACTAAGATTCCGTAACAAAGGGTAACAACAATAGCAACAAACACCCCGAAGCCTTTCATATTTAAGCCTTTTTCAATAAAATAAGGGGTTCCGCCTCGGTATTGATTACCATCTTTTACTTTATAAACCTGTGCAAGAGTAGATTCAATAAAAGCACTTGCACCTCCTAATAAGGCCATGACCCACATCCAGAAAACTGCCCCCGGACCACCAAACGCAATAGCAGTAGCGACTCCGGCAATATTTCCTATACCAACCCGGCCGGCTAACGCCATCGTAAACGCCTGAAAAGAGGTCACACCCGATTCGGGTTTACCTTTTTCAAAAAGAAGCTTGATCATTTCCTTGAAATATCTAAATTGTACAAAACGCGTCAAAACAGAAAAGAACAATCCCGCACCAAGTGCAAACGCTACCAAACCAAGGCTCCAAACCATGCCTGACGCTTTATTCACCAATTCCTCCATCTTACCCCTCCTCTTTAGGCTTCAATTAGATCATTTCTCTCTTTATATCCTGCAGAATATTAATCATTTCCATATATAAAGAAAGGAGGTGATATGAGACAATGGAACAGCCCCATTGCACCGCCTCCATATGATTAATATCCGGCTATTATTCTAGCGTTCTAGTTATCCTGTTTGATGTTAACAAACACACTTTTCACTTCCGTATAGTTTTGTAATCCATACTCTCCACCCATTTCTCTGCCAATTCCTGATTGTTTGTAGCCGCCAAAAGGCATTGTTTCCCATTCAAGGCCAAAATCATTAATCCAAACTGTACCTGATTGAAGCTTCCCTGAAATATAGTGAGCTTTTTTGATATTTTCTGTCCAAACACTTGCAGCCAAGCCGTAATCACTATCATTTGCACGCTTAATTACTTCTTCAATCGTATCAAAAACGAAAACGGACATAACCGGACCAAAGATTTCCTCATGGGCAATTACCATGTGATCTTCTACATCAGCAAAAATGGTTGGCTGTACAAAATATCCTTTTTCAAAAGCTTTCTCGCCACCTGCCACAAGAAGTGCCCCTTCTTTTTTGCCTTGTTCAATATAGTTAAGAACCGTTTGATGCTGCTTAGCTGAAACAAGTGGACCCATTTCCGTTTCAGGGTTCATTCCGTCACCTAGCTTCAGTGCTTTTGCCCGCTCTGCCAATGCTGCTACGACACGGTCATAAATATTTCGCTGTACAAATACACGCGTACAAGCACTGCAGTTTTGTCCATGATTGTACATCGTTCCGTTAAATGCCCCTTCAATTGCTTCCTCAAGATTGGCATCATCTAAAATAATCGCTGGCGATTTTCCGCCAAGTTCGAGCGTAATGCCTTTAATTTGGTCTGCAGCTTTTTTCATGACTTCTTTTCCGACAGCTGTTGAGCCAGTGAATGCTACCTTATCCACGTCTTTATGCGTAATGATTGCTTCTCCCGCTATACTTCCTGTTCCAGGAACAATATTCACAACTCCATCTGGAAATCCAGCCTTTTTAAACAGCTCGCCTACATAGAGAAGAGATAACGGTGTTTCAGTTGCTGGCTTAATAACAATCGTACAGCCAACAGCAAGTGCAGACCCGAGCTTCCACCCTGCCATGGCAAGCGGAAAATTCCAAGGAATAATTTGACCTACCAATCCAACGGGTTCGTGTACCGTATAGGTTACATAATCCTTGGAAATTTGAGTGGTTTTGCCAAATATCTTCGTTGCCCATCCAGCATAATATCTAAAATGCTGAATCGTTCCATCAATATCATCTTCCAAAGCAATCATGTAGGGCTTTCCGTTATCCAATGATTCCAGCTGTGCAAGTTCTTCTCTATTTTCTTCTAAAAGATCCGCAAACTTATAGATTAGATGGGAGCGTTCAGCTGCCTCCATTTTTGTCCATTCGCCTTCATCAAATGCTTTTCTTGCTGCAGCTACGGCCACGTTAATATCTTCCTCCTGCGCTTCACTTACTTCTGTGATGACCTCTTCATTGGCAGGATTAACAACATCAAACGTTTTTCCATTAATTGCTGGCACATACTCCCCATTGATATATAATCCTTTGATTCCTTTCAAAAATTCTTGTACTTTCGGTTTCAAATTATAGTTTGTCGCTTGCATGGTCTCGCTCCTTCACTAATTTTTAGTTATTTACTGTTTGTAAATTTGCCAGTAATTCCTTTAGCTTCTCATCTTCCTCTGGAGATAGACCTAAACGAGGGAAGCGTGCAGGACCTCCAGCATTACCGGTTAATTCCATCGCTCTCTTCACGATTTGCACATACTTACCTGATCCTTCTAGGAACGTACATAGCGGTAAAATTCGATCATTGATTGCCCATGCTTCTTCCAACTCACCATTTTGGGAATGGTTATACATGTCTGTAACAAGCTTCGGCACGATATTACCTGCAACAGAAATCCACCCGGTTGCTCCAACGAAGTAAGACTCCATTACAAGTTCTTCAGCACCGCAGAATACTTCAAAATCCCCCTTGCCTTTTCTTGCAAGATCTCTTACCTTGTCAATTTCACCGCTTGATTCCTTAATAAGACGGACATTTTCACACTCCTTACCAATCTGAAACATTAAATCTGTACTCATGTTCACACCAGAAGTAAATGGGTTGTTATAAAGCATAATTGGTAGATTTGTAACACTCGATACATCTTTAAAATGATGGTAGATTTCATTTTCTTTTGGTTTCATATAGTAAGGGGGAATGATTAGTGCACCAGCAGCTTCATGGGCTTCAGCCTGCTTTGTATATTCAATTGTTTCTTTTGTTGTTTCAGCAGCAGTACCAACAATAACAGGAATACGGCCACCTACTTCCTCCAAAACTGTTGCTACCATTTGGAATTTCTCTTCTTTTGATAGACTGACAAATTCCCCCGTACTTCCATTGATGACGATACCTGCTACTCCTTGATCCACGAAGTAATTAACATTATTCTTTACTCCATCCCAATCGATTTTTTGTTCTTGCGTCATTGGCGTAATTAATACTGGATAAGCTCCTCTGATTGTAGTCATTCTATTTTCCTCCTGTTTAATTAATTTAATTTTTTATTGTAATAAAAATCCTTCAGATAATGGATCTGTCGGATCTAAAACATATGTCTGTATACCCGTAATAAATCCGCGGGCTGAAAAACTAAAACTGTAATCGCATTCATTTTTTGCAATAAGCTCTCCTGAAAGTTTGGCATTATATATGCTTTCATTTTCAATTTGTCTACCTGAAAACATATCGCCATTTTCTAATAAGTACGTACTGCTGGCAGCCAGCGTACCAAAACCTGGAGAGCGTACAATATAACGATCCGGACGGAATGTTACTGTTTTGATTCTTCCTCTGCTTTTTTGCGAATGATCCAGTAAAATGATTCGGCTAAAAGCATGGCTTTCCTCTCCTAAGGCTTCCAATGCCTTTTTCCCCCATTGGTTAATTGCAGGAAGGTTCTCTATCTCAAATTCAAAAGGCAGCCGTACATTATCAAAAATTGCATAGAGATGGTCAGCTTGAACAAAAGTAACCTCTGTCTGTAAATCTAAATAAGAGATTGGGACCTGTTTTTTTACAACCTTGCATGGACCGCTTTTTAATGCAACAGCTTTCACTTCTTCGTCTTTTAAAGTAGCGCTAGCCGTAACAACACCGCTCACGGTTTCAATGTTATATTCAGCTGAAGGTTTTGCTTTTAACTGACCAGACTCTAGCAAGGCAGTTATAACAGCAACAATTCCACCATATTGCATTGGAACCGTTCCGTTATGATCGAAAAAGACAACAGCTGCATCGGCATCATTTTTAAAAGGCGGAACGACCAAACAGCCATTCAGTCCCGCAAATCCACGAGGCTCATTTAAAAGTAGTTTCATTTCTTGCTCGCAGATAATTGGGAACTGCTCATTCAGCTCCTGCAAACTTTGGTAATAACCAAACGGTGCATCCTTCATAATTCGGTAAGCTTCGCCTGCTACATGTACATCGGTTGTTATGTACGACGTTTTAATCTTCATGTTATATCCTCCATTTCATGCTCCATTGGGGGAATGAGCAAAAATCCTTCTTTCAGTGGATCCTCCTCATGATAAAAGAATCGATGCATACCCATTAACCAGGCTGCTCCCGTTACCTCTGGAATAACAGCTTCTACATTCTTTACATTCGTTGTGCTTAAAATTCTTGCTTTAAATAAAGAACCAACAATACTCTCATGCACAAACAATTCATTTTCTTCTATTTCATTTTTACTATACATAACTGCTAGTTTTGCAGAAGTACCTGTTCCGCATGGAGAGCGATCAATCCCACCAGGAGGAACAACTACAGTGTTCTTCACATCTGCTTCTGGATGAACTGGATCTGTGTAAAATTCAATATGTGTTAATCCTTGAATAAATGGAAATTCAGGATGAACAATCTCCTCCGCAGCATTAATGGTATTGCGTATAGTGATTGATTTTTCAATAATCGTGGATGCATTTTCTTTCGTCAGTTCAATCCCTATTTTTCTAGCATCGATAATGCCATAGAAATTGCCCCCGTAAGCAATATCACATTCCACTTCTCCAATTCCTTCTACATCTATTTCGATGGTCTTTAATAGAAAGGAAGGAACATTGGAAAAAGTTACTTCTTCTGCTTTGCCATTAGTCACTTTAATGGTGACTTTAATTAAGCCAGCTGGAGTATCTAATTTAAGATAGGTATATGGCTCAGAAACCTCAACCAAACCTGCCTCAATTAATGCAGTACAGCAGCCAATCGTATCATGACCACACATTGGAAGATATCCGCCCGTTTCGATGTAAATGACCCCAAAGTCCGCCTCAGGATGGCACGGTTCTACAAGCAGAGCACCTGACATTACCTCATGCCCTCTAGGCTCATTCATTAAAAACTTTCGAATCCAATCGTAATGTTTATCCATATAAAGCATTTTTTCTGACATCGTGTTTCCCTTAATCGGTGGAAGTCCACTAATAACGGTCCGTGTTGGATTTCCACCAGTATGTGTATCAATTGTTGAAAATAGACGCTGAAACTTCATCTATTGAACCACCCTTTCTTTAAATCGATCATGGCGTAGCGGTTGAACTGGTATACAGGTTTGTTTCTCTGATAACATTTCTTCGATAAGTTTTCCTGTCACAGCCGCCAAGCTAATTCCATCTCCTTCATGCCCAGCTGCAATATAAAAGCCAGGAACTTGTTCTACATGAGAAATGATAGGCAAGTGATCCTCTGTCCACGGTCTTAAACCAGCATAAGTTCGAATAACTGTCATATCCGCTATCTTTGGATAAAAGCGAACAGCTCTTCTCGCAATATACTTCGTTACTTCATGATTCACCGTCGTATTAAATCCTGAAAATTCCCGGCTACTTCCAATGAGAAAATTTTGGCTTTCAGTTGGTTCAAACACTAGCGCAACTCCATACTTTTCCGTTATGGGATCCACTTTTCTCGTTCCACCAAACTTCGAGATAAGATAGCCAAATTCCATTACCTTTCGCAATCCAACTGGCTGCTGTCTGGATGCTACAATAAGCTGTCCTTTTCTTGGTTTAATGGGAATAGTCACTTCTAACATTTCTCCAATAAAAGGTGCCCATACCCCACATGCATTCACCACTTTGTTCGCTGTAAATGTGCCATTCGTTGTCTCAATTACAAATTGGCCAGATGGATTTTTGGTTACATTTGTTACCTCTGTCTTCGTATGTACCTTTGCTCCAAATTTTTGAGCACGATGAAACATAGAAAAGGTAAGCATATATGGATTCACTGTCGAGTCTGTCTTACATTCCAATCCACCAAATAAATCATCCGCAAAATACTTTGATTCATTTCTTAAATCAGACCGATCAAGCATCCGAAAATCCAATCCAGCATCCTTTTGTTGCTGTACCCATTTACTTGCAGCTTCCATTTCTTCATCATTCTCACAAACCAAAATACTGCCAGGATTACGGTATTCAAATGGTATTTCTAGCTCTTTACTCAATTCATGTACGAATTGCTGGCTTTTTAAAGACATTTGACTATCAAAGCCTGGATCTTTATCAATGGCCAATATGTTTCCATCGCACTTTGAAGATGTTCCACTGGCTAGTTCATGCTTTTCTAACACCGTTATCTCCAATCCAGCTTTTGTTCCATAATAGGATATAGCAGCCCCCATAATCCCTCCACCAATGACGACGATGTCACAATGCTGTACGTTGCCCACTTCTAATCCCCCTCTCTTTACATTGTTACAAGTTATTATGCAAAATACGTGCCAATAATATTTATTGCATTTTCATAAGATAAGTTGTTTTCTGAATATGTTAATGTAAAATTATTTATAAACCTGTAAAAAAATTTATACACAAGGAGGTTGCTCAAATGAATGTTGAAAAAAAAATTAAATTAGCAATAAAACAGGATTTTTTACTCATTACGGATATTAAGAAAAATGGGAAAGAGCTAAGAAATATACTTCAAACCAACAAACCGAAAAAACTTCTTTTTAAAAATCAAAATAATACCTACTTAATTGAATTGGTTCCAGATACAGATCACCTAAACTACTATCCATGCAAAGAGGTTTCAGCAGATATAGATGTAAACGAAGCAATCAAACTGTTAGAAGAATATCGATTCATTGTCCTGAAAGAAAAGAAAAATTACATAGGATATCTCCGTACATTCGATTTATTTACATTACTTAGAAACGAGTACAAACAATTAAATGCTTATTACCAAGCTATTTTAGAAACAATGGATGGTTCATGTACTGTTATTGATGCCAATCAGAATGTACTCGTATGGACAAAAGGGGCAGAGAAGCTATTTTCTGTAAAACAAAAAGATATCATTGGAAAACCAATTACAGACTTCTTCAGTCCTAAACGGCTCGAACTGCTAAACACCTTAAAAACCGGCGATTCCCTTCAGCACAAACAGCATAAAGCAAGAGAAGACCTTGTCGTGTTAATCAACTCCAATCCTGTTTATTTAGACGATGAAATAATTGGTGCTGTCGTCTCTGAGATAGATATAACTAGCCAGATACGGTTAAATAATCAACTAAACAATACAACCGAAAAACTATTTGAACTTGAAAGAGAAGCTAATCGATTCGTACCTGAAGATCCATTTAAACTAATTCGCGGTAACAGTAAAACACTTAAGAAAACGACTTCCATGGCTGAGAAGGCAGCAAGTACGTCTACAAACATATTAATTCATGGAGAAAGCGGAGTAGGAAAGGAACTTTTCGCCAAAGCAATTCATACAATTCGTGAAGGCAATAAAGCCCCTTTTATTGCTATCAACTGTGGTGCCATTCCATCTTCTCTATTTGAAAGTGAAATGTTTGGCTATGAGAAAGGTGCTTTCTCTGGAGCGGACAATAAAGGAAAAAAAGGAAAGGTCGAACTGGCACAAGGCGGAACATTATTTCTGGATGAAATTGGAGAAATGCCTTTAGAAATGCAAGTAAAACTTTTAAGATTACTTCAAGAAAAGAAATTTTATGCTGTTGGTGGAACGAAAGAGAAAACAGTCGACTTCAGAGTAATTGCTGCAACAAATCGTATTTTGAAGGATTTAGTTGAGGAAGGTAAATTTCGCGAAGACCTTTATTATCGCTTAAATGTGGTAAGTCTTGAAATTCCGCCATTACGCAAACGACCAGAAGATATTATTGAATTAACACATTATTTTCTATATGAATTATCCATAAAATATAACCGGCCGATTTATGGAATTTCACAGGAAGTTATGCAGGCCCTATTAAACCATGAATGGCAAGGTAATATCAGGGAGCTAAAAAACGTCATCGAACGATTAATTGTTTTCTCTGAAGATGGCCAGGTTAAATTAGAACATTTACCTTTTGACATAGATGGACTGGCAATTAAAAACAATTCGATGACATCTATTTACGAAAATGACTCTCGTCCATTAGCTGACAGACTTCAAGAAGTGGAACGGAAAATACTTCTACATGAACTTAAAAATGAAAACGGAAACAAACTTGAGGTTGCAAAAAAACTGAACATCACCAGAGCAACGCTATATAATCGCTTGAGTAAATTGGGAATAAAAAACTAATACGCTCCCTTCTTTTTAAGTTGGCACGATAATTGCATGGATAATGTTGACTAAAAGAAGAGGTGATTCAATTGGGACAAAGTGAAATGATTATTTGCAGATGTGAAGAAGTAACCTATCAAGAATTATTGGACACTGCAGCAACATATAAATGTTCAGCAAGAGAATTAAAGCTCAGGACACGTGCAGGAATGGGCTACTGTGGCGGGAGAACTTGCCGAAGTATGGTGGACCAAGCAGCAAAGCAAGTCGGAAGTGAGCAAAGTATTAAAAATATATCCTTAAAATACCAGCCACCAATTAGACCTATAAACTTTGCAGATCTAGGGGGAGAAGGAAAATGACACTTCGAGTTACGGACCACCCTATCCTAGGGAGTCAAGAAGAGAAAAAGGAAGTTACCTTTACTTTTAATAATAAGCAATACATGGGCTATGAAGAGGAATCTTTAGCTGCTGCGCTATTAGCAAATGGAATTCGCACTCTTCGCCACCATGAAGAAAGTGGTTCCCCACGGGGAATCTATTGTAACATCGGCCATTGCTTTGAATGCAGAGTAAGCATAAACGGCAAGCAAGGAGTTCGCGCCTGTCTTACCCCTTTAAAAGAGAATATGATTGTGGAAAGCCATAGCAAACTGCCAACACCAGTAAGAGATTGGAGGTCCTCTGATGAATAAGGTCATTATTATTGGTTCTGGTCCTGCTGGATTAACAGCCGCTATCACATGTGCTCAAAAGGGGTTAGATGTATGTGTTATTGATGAATACATGAAACCAGGCGGTCGTTTGCTGGGTCAGCTTTATGAACAGCCAGATGGTACCTGGTGGAATGGAATCAATGAATCCAATAAATTATTTCAACAGGCTGCAGATCTGGGTGTTCAATTCCACTTAGAAACAGCCGTCTTTAATATTGAAAAGAAAGATAGTCTATGGATGGTTTACACAGACAAAGAAACCTTTCAAACAACTACTCTATTACTAGCAACTGGAGCTGCTGAGGCTCCAGTACCAATCCCAGGCTGGACATTGCCTGGAGTTATGTCTGTTGGAGCTGCACAGGTAATGGCGAATGTACATCGTGTAAAACCTGGAAGCCGCGGAATTATAATAGGTATTAATGTGCTATCGTCCGCTATCGCCATGGAATTAAAACTCGCAGGTGTAGATATTGCTTGCCTTGCCCTGCCGAAAGACAATCAAATTACTCATGAATCTGCACATCCCAAGAAGGTATTAGATTCATTACTTCACGTTGCCCATATGGCCCCTTCCTCTTTTATAAAATTAGGAAGCAAATTAATGAAAAGTAATTTTATGAAAGAGTTAGGTGTTACATTTTATCCTAGAAATGGTGTGAAAATGTGGGACATTCCCATTCAACTAAAAAAGGCTGTCATTGAAATTTATGGGGAACAGGAAGTTGAGGGGGTAACGATCGCATCCATTAACAACAAAGGCGAGATTATATCAGGGAGTGAAGAAAAAATTGCAGTTGATTTTGTCTGTATCGCTGGTGGTCTTTATCCATTAGCGGAATTAGCAGCACTTACCGGATGTCCTTTTCATTATATCGAGGAACTCGGTGGCTATGTACCATTACATAATGAGCAAATGGAGACATCAGTAGAAGGTTTATTTGTCGCTGGCAACATAACTGGTATAGAAGGAGCAAAGGTTGCTGGTGCCCAAGGAAGAATTGCTGGTTTATCCATCGCTAAGCGCACGGGACAACATCAGTTAGACGAAGAGCTAAAAGATGCTATTAAACAAGTAGCAGATACGAGAAAGAATGCTTATATCCAGTTTCATCCAGAGATTGAACGCGGGAGAAGGATGGTCCAGGAGGAATGGAATCAATACCTGGAAAGTAATACTGTCGATTCATTTTAATAATTAAACCTAACAAGATATTGCAAGCTGTAATTAACAAAACAAACAGTTCCGTTCATTCTTTAGTAGAATAAGCGGAACTGTTTGTTTTGCATTATTTATTTTTTATATGAAAAAGTATCAAGATATATACCTGCCCCTCGGGCACTTCTGTTAATATAATCAGCGGTTGTATCACTTACGTCCTTATTTTCTGTTAAAGATCGGAGAGCAGTATCTAAATCATTTTTTTTATAAACCTGTACAATGTTCACTTTATTTGATAACTCATTTTTAGAATATGGAATTAGTTTTCCACGGATTTCTCCTAAATCATTGGCTGACTCGTCATATGACTTCACTGCAAAATTTGAAAGTGATCCATTATTTCTAATTTCAATATCACCATTTTTTATCTTGCCATTAGGTGAAAACATTAAAATACTTTCAATTCTGCTTTCTGCGCTACTAATAGATTCCCTCATTAATGTTGCAGGGGTTTCTGGTTTTTCCTCGATTAACAATCTTGTTATACCTCTGTCATTTATTGCCTCTAAAATCTGCTCGGAGTCGTTTTCAACAATTACTTCTCGATGCGGTGGCCAAATATCTAACTGGGCACTGTTACCGGTTAAGTCTCCAACATGAAATATAAAATTTTCAGGATAAATTCTTAATTTATTGTCTTGATTGCCTAGGTCATCATAATTAAACATTTCATAGTAAGTTGCCACGCAAGCCATAAGAAGTGAGCTTATTCCCAAAGTTCCTCCCTCACTATGAGTAACGATCCCAATTCGATCTTGTTTATTAAATCCTGGAAAAATATCCTCAAAACTTACTTTATTGTTATTAATATAGAACTCGAAAACTCCCACTAGTACTTGACTCGATCATGATAAGGCAATAATGCAATTACACAGTATGAGTGCTATACTTACTGAACACTTGGATACAAAAGGAGTTAAAGAGCAGATGAAATATTATACATCTCACATGAAAAAACTAGTTATGCACAATGAAGAATTACAAAAAGAGTTAAAAAAAATAATGAAAGAACATGATCTTGAAAAAACCTTTGCGCTTAAGGCTTTGTACCATGCTGAGGTTGCTTCAGGCGGAAAATATCAGGATGCATATCGGGAGCTTGACTCGTCAAAAAAGTAGATCAATTTTTATTTGTAAATAGTATAAAAATCGAAGTGATTCCTAAAACCTAAAAGCAGGAGCGGTTTGATCCCAGAATCTGTGAAAACAGCAGAGAGTACCGTTTATACATAAACGGTACTCTCTTCATCAGTTATTAACTTCCCATTTTACGGCGAGTCATACTCGGTTTCTTCGCGAGTTGGCTTTGCATATGCTTTGCTGAGCCTTTGCCATTTTGGGTGTTTTTATTGTTTGCTTGCGCTTGTTTTTTTCGTTCCAGTTGCTGCTGTACAATTTCTCTCGTACTAAGCTTTTTTTCGTTGGACATGTATTTTCTCCTCCGTTCATCTTACTCTTATTATAATCTATTTTTGTTACATTTAGCTATCGATATTTTCCAAAGCTTTTGATGCTGTCAATTAATAACTTCATACGCAACCTGAAACGGAAAGTGACGGGCTCCGTGTCAAGCACATATGAAACGAGAGAACCCTCCACCTATTTCATGATATACTGGGCTTTAAGCAATACTAAGAAAACAAATATAACAAAATAATAACATAAAAGAGGTTAATAAATGACAGAGATACGTTTCACCGATTATAAACTAAGCGAAGACATAATGACTGCACTAAATAGCTTAGGTTTCGAAAAACCAACAGAGGTGCAAAGCAAGGTTATTCCACTTGTGTTAGAGAAGAAAGATCTCGTTGCGAAATCACAAACAGGAAGTGGGAAGACAGCTTCTTACGGGATTCCAATCTGTGAGCTAGTCGATTGGCTCGAAAATAAGCCACAGGCACTTGTCTTAACCCCGACAAGAGAACTCGCTGTCCAAGTGAAGGATGACTTGACCAATATAGGAAGATTTAAACGAATTAAGGCAACAGCCATTTATGGGAAACAGCCGATTGCCATTCAAAAAACGGAATTGAAACAAAAAAATCATGTTGTGGTTGGTACCCCTGGACGTGTATTTGATCATATTGAAAGAGGTACCCTTTCCCTCGATAAGATTCAATATCTTGTCGTTGATGAAGCAGACGAAATGTTGAATATGGGATTTATTGAACAAGTAAAAGCAATTATTAATAAGTTACCAAAAGAAAGGGTTACCCTGTTATTCTCGGCTACCATACCAGAAGCAGTGAAAAGCCTAGCAGAGAAGTATATGAAAGACCCGATTGATATTGCAATAAAAGCGTCTGGACTGACAACGGATAAAATCGAACATCTCCTTTATAACGTTCCTGAACAAGGGAAACTCTCCTTGCTTAAAGACATAACGATTGTTGAAAATCCAGACAGCTGCATCATTTTTTGCCGAACAAAAGATAGAGTCGATACGTTGTGTGATGAATTAATCGATTCAGGCTATAGCGCCGATAAAATCCATGGCGGTATGGAACAAGACGATCGTTTAGCAGTCATGAATGATTTTAAAAAAGGAGAATTCCGTTATTTAATTGCGACAGATGTAGCTGCAAGAGGAATTGATATTGAGAATATTACCCATGTCATTAATTATGATATTCCATTAGAAAAAGAAAGCTATGTCCATCGTACAGGCAGAACGGCACGAGCAGGCTCCAGCGGAAAAGCGATTACCTTGGTAACGCCATTTGAAGATCGCTTTTTGAATGAAATAGAGGAATATATTGGTTTTAACATTACAGCGAAGCATGCACCTGCAAATGAAGACATTGCACGTACTAAACCTGCTTTTAAGGAAAAAATGGACAAGCGACCACTCTTGGAAAAGTCTAAAAGTGAACAACTAAATAAAGAAATCATGAAGTTATATTTTAATGGTGGAAAGAAAAAGAAGCTTCGAGCAGTTGATTTCGTTGGCACAATTGCAAAAATAGATGGTGTAGCGGTAGAGGATATTGGTATTATTACAATCCAAGATACGGCATCTTTCGTGGAAATATTAAATGGAAAAGGGCCACTTGTATTGGAAACGATGAAGCATACGAAAATAAAAGGGAAATTATTGAAAGTTTATGAAGCGAATAAGAATTAAGAAGCAGACCATAGATAAAAACACTCACTTGCGACTTTTGTGAGTGTTTTTATTTCTGAAATGATTCCTTATGCAAGAATCGGTGCCATTCCTACCTTATCCGGATTAACCAAGAAAGCAGGAAATCCAAAAAGTTAATATCGCCAGGCTGAAAAATCACTAGATTTTAGCCAATTATAGCAAAACCTAAATTTCAATATTTTTAACAATCAAGTAAACCAGTAAACCACTCAAACACTTTCAACATAGTTAAATGCCTGCTCAAAATCTGCAATTAAATCATCGATATCCTCAATTCCGCAAGACACCCGGATTAAGCCTTCAGGAATACCCATTGCAGCACGTTCCTCTGGTGTACATTCAATATGGCTTGTCGTACGAGCAGGACCTACTGTTGTTTCAACAGCCCCGAGATTTGCTGCACGGTTAGCAAGCTGAAGTTTGGGAAGAAGATCTCTTACTGTATCGACTCCACCTTTTACCGCAAAACTAAGCATACCGCCAAAATCCTTCATTTGTTTTTTCGCAATCTCATGATTTGGATGTGTTTCAAGACCAGGATAATAAACAGCTTCTACTAAATCCTTTGTTTGTAAATATTTAGCTAGTTTCATTGCATTTTCACACTGCTGCCTGACACGCAGATGGAGTGTTTTTATTCCACGCAACGTTAAATATGCGGCCATTGGGTCCATTGTCGCACCGTTAATTTCACGGTAATGATAAATTTTTTCAATGAGTTCATGTGAACCGCATACAACCCCACCAAGTGCATCTGCGTGACCGCCCAGAAATTTTGTTGCACTATGGAGAACTAAATCGACACCAAGTGAAAGTGGATTTTGATTAATCGGAGTTCCAAATGTGTTATCAACAATCACGAGAGCCCCAGCTTCATGTCCCGCTTTTGCCATACGTTCAATATCCGTAATTTTAACGGTTGGGTTGGTAGGTGTTTCTAAATATAAAATTTTACAACCTTTTGTTACTTCTGATTCGATTTGTTCATGATTTCCTGTTTCACAAAGAACGACGTCGATTTGTTGACGCGGTAAAAATTCCGTGAAGATTTTATTGGTTCCACCGTAGGTATCTTTAATAGAAACAATACGGTCTCCTGGCACTAAAAATGTAGAGAAAATATTGCTGATCGCAGCCATTCCTGTTGAAAAACTTGTTGCCGCTTCAGCTCCCTCAAGAGCCTTCATTTTGTCTTCAAAAGATTGTACAGTTGGATTGGTATTTCTCCCATAAATATGTCCTTTTTTCTTTCCGGTTGCTACATCATACCACTCATCCATATCATCGTAGTTGTATGCTACACTCAGAACGACAGGCACTTGTGTTGCACCATGTACTAAATATTCCTTTTCTCCTGCCCATACTGCTTTTGTACCCATTTTCATGTTTTGGTTTGTCATATGGCCCACTCCCCATTCATTTAATCGTACTGCTCATTCATTCGAAAAATTTCCACCCTAAATTCCTTTTTCCATAAACCTCTCTCTAAAAGAAGTTTTGATCCTATTCCACTGACTTCGGAATATAGAGCGAGCACCTCTATTGAACTTTTCTATCTCTATACCGCTCTCTTTGGGAATAGAGATCGCCTCCACTCCTCCTCTATTCAGGTCTGCGTCTCGTTCTTTGCTAAAATTTCATCCGTAATAAACAACTCCCTTTGTAGCTTTGCAAATGTTTCACAGCCAGTTTCCGTAATGCGAATCGATTCACTTGCTTCAAAACCATATTGATCTAACCATATCCCTGGAATAAGATGGAAGGTCATATTCGGCTGGAGGAGTGTTTTATCTCCTTTACGAATACTTGCTGTATGCTCTCCCCAATCAGGAGGATAATTCAATCCCATCGAATAACCTAGACGCGAATCTTTCATAATGCCACTTTTCTCGATTGCTTTTCTCCACGTCTCTTCAATTTCCTCACAGTAAATCCCTGGTTTTATCATGTCAATACAAGCGTTTAAACCTTCAACAACCAGGTTTGAAAGTGTTATAAATGCATCGTTTGGCTGGCCGATATTTACTGTTCGTGCCAGGGGTGAATGGTAACGTTTGTAACAACCAGCTAATTCTAAGATTACCGCATCACCACGCTTATACCGTTTATCTGTCCACGTTAAGTGTGGTGTTGAATTTTTATCTCCTGATGGAAGCAAAGGCATAATTGCTGGATAATCTCCCCCGAATTCTTCTGTTCCAGTGATTTGCGTATGGAAAATTTTCGCAGCAACATCACATTCCCGAACACCTTCCTTGATTAGACCAATTCCATCCATCATTGCTTTTTCTACAATGACTGCTGCTCGTTTCATATAGTCAATCTCTGCATTCGATTTAACAATGCGAACCCAGTTCACGAGAAGGGTTGCATCTTTGAATGTTGCATTTGGTAATCCTTTTAGCAATTGCCCGTAACATTTTGCTGTAAAATAATAGCTTTCCATTTCAACTCCTATGGAACGGTTCCCTTGGCCAATTTGTGTTAAAATACATGCCACAAAGTCCATCGGGTGTTTCGTATCAGATTGGACATAATCATCTGGGTAAGGAATAATGTTTTCATCATAAAGCCAAGTTGTTACTCTTGCTGCGTTTCTATCCATTCCCCTGCCAATCCATAATGGCTGCTCATCCTCATTAATAATGACCAGCATTTGATGAACATAAAAGGACCAAGCATCATAACCAGACAAGTAATTCATATTTGCCGGGTCTGTAATGAGCAATACTTCAACCCCTTCTGCTGCCATTCTTTCCTTTGTTTTTCGAATTCGCCTTTTATACTCTGCTGTTCCAAATGACATAGGGACATTCCTCCCTCGTTCAACAAAATTTAATGATTCATTTTTTGTATCCGCGCTGTAAATCCAGTATAGTAAGTTTGAAAAAATTTATCATCTGCCAAATTGTATGAAAATGAAACCAATTTTATAGACAACATTTAACATCTATAAAGTTCACAATTGGTGAAAAGCTATGAACAAGATGCTAGTTGTCTTCAATCAGCCAACAAGTGATTTTAAAAATAAATAGACCGTTATAAAAATCGGCTATCTACCAGATCTTTATAACAGTCAAATTTTAGTTAGGAAATCCATAAGTCCCTGCATTTACTTTTTATCTCCTTGTTCGAATACACCTATTCTCCAAGACCTGATACTTAAATCTAATAAAAATAAATCGTCTGGATCAACGAGCGAAAGCCCTGTCAGCGATTCAATTTTTCGAAGTCGATACAACAAGGATTGTCGATGCAAATTCAAGACACGAGCTGTTTGACTTACATTCCCGCGGAATTTGTTAAATGTACGAAATGTACCAATTAAATCCATATTCCGCTGCTCATCATATTGAACAAGCTGTTCAATCGTCGTCATAACGATTTCTTTCATTTCCTGATTTTGTACGAGATTTAACAGGACACGATCAACTCGAGTGTGTTCATACAACATCCGATGGCCGATTCCTTTTTTGCGCCTGCCAATTGTTAAAGCAACGCCCGCATGTTGATAACTCTCTGAAAATCCTTGATACCCTTCCCGATAGCTTCCAATCCCCCATGATAATACAACCCCAGGCAGTAAATTCCCTAACCTTCTCTCTACTAAATCCAAAAAACTTGTAGCATTCTCATTTTTACAAGGAATTTCTATGAATAGCAGAAGTTGTTCATCTTGATAGGTCATCATTACTTCTCGATTCAGTGATTGTGCTGCATAAAAAATTTCTTCCCTGATATAAAGAATCATGTTCTCCAGCCAATTTTCATAGGAATAATGAGCTTGTTTTTGTTTACGAAAAAGTTCCCTAAGATTCTCAGGGATTCCAATCATACAAACGTAGGGAAGGTTAATGCGATACCCCAATAATGTTGCACGTGCATTCGCTTTTTCATAAGACATAAATTCCCCTTTTGCAAGCTCCTGTACAAAATCACTGTGAAGTCGCATTTTTGTTTCTTCAATTGCGTTTTTTCTTGAAAACCAAAGTGCTATTGTTGTAGCAGCATGTTCCAATACATTTACGCGATACGGTGTTAAATATGCTTCGACATTGGTATCAGGAGGTATGATTACAAAAAAATAGCCTTGCGGTTCGCCTAAAACATGAAGTACTGGGAGCTGCAGTACAGTTTGACGGTCTACTTCTACCATGTGGAATTTCTGAAACATTGGATTACGAGTTAATAACGCAGCATCTCTTTTCACTGGAAAGACTTCTTGTAAAACGTACCCCTCCCATTTCTGAATGAATGTTTGTGTATGCATTTCTTTTTCTTGCATCTCTCCTGTTCGATTCGTAATAACAATCGAACAACCAATCTTTCTTTGGATAAATTTCGCGATCGGTTGAAATGCTGTATTCTTTAAAATCAGTTTAAAAAATTCCTGCTGAACTTTCTCTGACTTCTCCCTTTCCTTATAATGAATATCGTTAATCTCCTTCATAATTTCTTCCACAATACTTGCAAAACGGATTTCCCACGGTAGTTCAACTATTATAAAATCATGCTTTTCCGCTAATTCAATGACCTCACTAGGAATATCAAATATATATCTACCCGTAGCAATCAATAAAGCTGATGCCTCTGCGTCTATAATATCTTGCACAAAACCTTTTAACACGGTTACATCATCACTACATCCAATGGCGGTTGTTAATACAGCCTCATTTTTACGAACAAAATTTTCAACAGGCAACTCAATGACGGAAATCCATTGGACATATCGCTCGCTTACAACATTCTCCCCTGTGATTATTTTCGCGTTTTCCAGCATTTCTCTATTCAGTACACCTTCCATTGTTAACCTCATGTTGTCCTCCTCCCCCGATACTTAATGATTAAGGCGATTACCAAAGTCTGTTAAACACAACTTTTCCGTTCAGCTAAAATTGGAATTGCAGTTCTTGGAGAATCGGTCTTCAACGATTGGTTAATTATGACAACATCCTTTAACCATACTATGCCTAAAAATGGATAATAACGACTACTTATGAGAATCATGGACTTAACGAGGCAACAGTGCAATGTAGAAAAGTCCACTAGAAAGATTCTAGAGGACAAATGGTAGCCTTCCAAAGACTTATTGATTATTCAAAATGCTAATATGTGAGGAATCTTCTTAATCATCTTACCTTTTGTTGTATAGCCATAGGCGATCGTGATCGTGCTTCCATCTATAAAAGGAGTATATTTGAAGTGAATAGGAGAATTAATTCTATTATTTTATAACTTGTAATGTAGTGTAATTATGCCCCATTGACCTTGCATACTGGTAATAATGTCCATTAATTACAAATAAAAAAGCTCCTCCTGCAGAAGAGGAAACATACTTGTTTCCAAAACTTCCACAAAGGAGCCAAGACACAAAGAAAGAAATAACTTTATAAAATTCAATAATGGAAAAATTGGGAATGAAATCAATCAAAACCCTAATAAATCCACGTGTTTTCCTATATGCTTCACTAATGCTGTACGGTACTCATCTTCTTGTTCATCCAACGCTTGAAAGAATTCATCTTTAAATAGGTAAGAACCTTGGTCATCCTTTGCTGTTAATAATAGGCCGTATGTAACGTGGAACACTTGCCTTGCCGCATCGTTATTCATATATTCCGGTAATTGTTCATCTGTCACATTTTCAAGTGGGCGAATGCTTTCTAGATCTGGTGTTACATGATAATACTTTAATGCCTCTTCAAAGTTTTCAAGTGCAAAGACATGCATTCTTCTGTATAAATCTGGCTTTGTATTAGCAATTACCCGAACTGCTTCAAGCCAATTCGTGCCGGCTGTTTTAACATGCAAGATCCCTTTCGTATGCTTTGCAATAATTGGAAATACCGCAAATTTATCGCTGCCTGAATGAATACTAAGCTTGTAGCCAAAGTAAGTTGCAATTAAAGCGTGTTCACGGAGTTCCTTTTCAAACTGCTCGATATCACCAATATAGTCGATTCCCTTTTGAAATTCTCCACAAAATCTTGGTGCAAGACTTGTCACATCCACCTGATTTAACTTTAATTCATTTGCAACGAAGAAATGTTCTGCTGGTGATGTAATTGTTTCAGTTTCATCAATAGAAATTTCAAAATCAATATCGCGTTCTTCTTTGTTAATATACGTATTATAAACATGAACCATGTAACCAATAGCCTTTCCATAAACGAGCACATTTTTCATCAATTCTAGTTCGTCAAATGTGAGTGAAATGCCAGTTAGATCAAATGTTTTATTTAAATAATTTTTCTCATAATAATCCTTTGTTTCTGCTGGCAGTTCCATATACGCATTTCGAATTTCATCTGGAGTTGCGCTTGAAATGTGGTTGTCAATATAATCTGAGCAATCCAGTGTCAACATTGACATACCGATTGAAAGTGCATGTTCGATATCGGATTCTTCCTTCAAGTGATCTCCATCAGCACCGAATCCGCCTTTATAACCCTCTTGGAAAACCGCAAAACTAGCAGCATCAACGATATCCGTCATCGTTCGATTCGTGAGATTTAATTCCCGAATACTTTGTTGAGCAAGGATTGGCTTAATTTTCCGGTTTCTTAGTGTTTCAATATGACCGGGAGAAGCCAAACCTAAGCGATCACCTAATCCCATTGTTGCAATATCCTTACCAAATGCTTTTGGTACCGTATAATCAAAGTATTGATTGAGAACTAAACGATTTTCATGTATAAGTGGACATACCTTTCCTTTTCCCTCAACCTGTTCTCCGTATAACTCATCGATCAATTCTCCCTCACCAACAGCTAATAGCTTCTTCTCACCTGATTCTTTGATCATTACAAGACTTACATTCTTATATTTCGTAAAGGATTGCTTGTATACTTTAACATCCGATAAATTCAAGTCTAAATCCTCTGCTTCTAACCCTTTCAACACTGTAGCTAATTGTTCCATTGATAAACAGCCCCTATCCTATTTATATTTATGTGCAAATTCACTTATCTATAGCAATTAATGTTTTATTCGTTGTGAAACTTCCTGCTTCAAAAAATGACGGTACCTGATCAAATTCAATATGGTTGGTGACATAGGAATCCTTGACTAGCCCTTTGGATAAACAGTCAATAACATAATTGAAATCTTCTTTTGTTGCGTTTCTACTAGCCATTAATGTCAATTCCTTCGCATGAAAATCAGGGTCAAAGAAACTAATCGTATCTTTCACAAGTCCAACATAAATCAGTTTCCCACTATGAGATACATAATCAAAAGAACTCATCATTGAATGCTTATTTCCGGTTGCATCTATGACAACCGTCGGTAATTCTCCTTGATTCACATCGAGAAGTTCCTGATAGGCAGCTTCTCCAGCTACCACAGCATGATCGCAATCTGCCCACTCCTTGCAAGCATGTAATCGTTCTTCACTGAGATCCATAATGACAGTTGTTGCGCCCGCCAATTTCGCAAAACGGGCAGCACCCATTCCAATCGGGCCGGCACCGACAATTAGTACAGTTTCTCCCTCTTTTATTTCAGCTCTCCTTACCGCATGTGCACCAATACTTAACGGTTCAACAATTGCCGCTTCTTCTAAAGACAAATCACTTACTACAAAGATATGTTCCGCTGGGACTGCTAGATATTCTGTCATTCCCCCATCACGATGAACCCCAATTACCTCCATATTTGTGCAGCAATTTTCCCTTCCATTCCTGCAGGCGACGCATTTTCCACAATTTACGTATGGAATAACGGTTACAATATTTCCCTGTTTGACAGACTCCACATTCGCTCCGACCGTTTCTACGATTCCTGAAAGCTCATGACCTAATACACGCGGGTATTCAAAAAACGGCTGATTTCCACCATATGCATGAATATCTGTCCCACAAATTCCAATGCGTTTAATGGCTATAAGTACCTCATTTTCTTTAATTGAATGTTGCTTTTCCTTCGTTATGATTTCCATTTCATTTGGTTTAGTACATACTATTGTTTTCATTACTTATCCCCACTCTCTTTTTTTCTAAAGCTGACTGCATACCTAGCTGATCGATAAGCATAAAATCAGTTGCAATTGCTTCGTAAAGCTCATTCAATTCTTCTTCCTTTTCTAAAAAGTCCTCTTCTATCATTCTTTTAATAAAAACTACCAATTGTTCCTTTGAGTGATCTTTGAAATGATAAAATCTTTTAAACATCGCGATCGTCTGTTCATCATCGGTAATGCTATAACCAACCTCCTCATTTACTCCTTTGTAAAAATAAAGTAGGGAGGCAAATGAAAATATCAATCGTTTCGGAAGTGACTCATATTCTTGCAGGTATGCATATAGGCTTGGCCACACCCGGCTTTTGAACTTCGAATATCCATTTAGGCTAATGTCAATCAATTTATGATGTAGGTACGGATTTGTAAATCGCTCATATAGTTGCTCCATATAATTTACGCTTGCATTCTTTGCCTGTGGATCCATCGTAATGGCTACTTCTTCGTGCAATGCATGATCAATAAATTGGAATAATTCCTGATTCTGCATCCCTTCACGTACAGTATCCAGACCGCTTAAAATCCCGATTGGCGCGAGCATCGTATGTGCACCATTTAATAGTTTGACTTTTAACTCCCGATAAGGCTTTATGCTGTCGAAATGAACATTCAATCCTGCCTGTTTCAAAGGCAATTTCGTTTCTAATTCAGCAGGACTTTCGATAACGAATAAATGGTACGGTTCCGCTACTGCCAGTAATTCATCCCGATATTGAAGCTCTTCGTAAATTTTCTCCGCCTCATTTGCTGGAAATCCAGGAACAATCCGATCAACGAGTGTATTACAAAATGTGCAAGCAGTATCTATCCAATCAATAAATTCAGTCGGTAGCCCCCAATCCGCAGCTTTCCGAACACAAATATGCCGTAATGCCTCTCCATTGTTATCAATAAGTTCACAGGGAATGATTGTCCACCCCTTATCCCTGTCTCCCTTAAACGTCTGGTACCGGTGATACAGTAAAGCCGTCACTTTTCCTGGATATGAGACTGGACTTTGATCCGGATTAAATTCCTCTGGATGATAAACAATACCTGCCTCCGTCGTATTTGAGAACAGGAACGAAACCTGTTCTTCTTCGACTAACTTCAACAGACTCTCCCATTCTGTATAAGGATTGAAACCCTTCGTAATAGAATCGATAATATGTCTTTCTTCAATAGATTGACCATTTCTAATTCCTTTTAAAAGTAAGGTAAATAGACCCTCTTGTTTATTTATCTTTTGTGTTGTCTGATCCCCAGGAAGCGCTTGTACCGTCGCAATACTTCCATTGAAATCTGTTTTTTGATTCATGTCAGAGACCATCCAATCAATGAAAGAGCGAATAAAGTTCCCATCTCCAATTTGTAGTGCCTTTATAGGATGATCACCTGCAGGCTGTGAACCTGGTAAACTTTTTAATATATCTCTTTTTAGCACTTTCATTTCAGTCATATGATTACCTCCTTTCATCTAATAACCTTCCACCTATTCAAAAATTGTTGGTAAAAACATAGAAATCTGTGGAATAAAGGCAATTAATAGACTCGCAATGATTAATAGGATAATGAATGGAATACTTGCCTTAATGAAATCCTCAATCTTCGTTCCTGTAATTGAGCTCGTAACAAACATAATCGTTCCTACAGGAGGGGTGATTGTACCTATACTCAATGTAAGGATAAAGAATATACCAAAATGAACGGGATCAATCCCATATTCCGCCAACATTGGAAGGAATAGCGGCGTTAATATAATAATTGCGACATTTCCTTCGACAAACATCCCAATAATCAATAAGAACAGCAGAATCATGATAAAGAATAATGCTGGTGTAGAAATAAAGCCTGTAATCGACTCCGCCATCATTTGTGGCACCTGCTCCAATGTGAGCACCCAACCAAATGCCGTTCCTGCAGCAATTATTAATAGAATTCCTGCCCCTGTATGTACCGTTTCAACAATCGACTTTATTAAATCTTTTAAACTCATCTCTCGGTAGACAAATAATCCTATCACCAAGGCATACAAAACGGCAATCGCGCCGGCCTCTGTAGCACTAAATATTCCAAATCGAATCCCGCCGATAATAATGATTGGGAAAAATAATGCTAAAATAGCATCCTTTAATCCTGAGAAAAACTCCTTAGCGGTAGCCTTTTCCTTTTTTTCCGTTTCCAGATTATGTTTCTTTGCATAGAAATAAACATAAATCATCAATAATATAGCCAAGGTAATTCCCGGCAGAATACCTGCCATAAATAGATCTCCAATGGATACATTTCCGACATATCCATACATAATTAAAGCGATACCTGGTGGAATAATTGGTGTGATAATCGATGATGTTGCTGTTAATGCCGTTGAGAATGCCCGATCATATCCTTTTTGTTCCATAGCAGGAACAAGCATTTTAGATTGCATCGAAGCATCTGCTATATTGGACCCTGAAAGACCACTCATTAATACACTTAGCGTTATATTTACTTGTCCCAAAGCCCCCGGCAATGGACGCGTGATAATTTCAGCAAAGTTAAGCAACCGTTTCGTTATACCGGTGTAATTCATCAATATACCGGAAGCCATAAAGAATATAATTGCCATTAACGGGACAGATTCTAAGCCACTAATCATCCTTTGAATTAACACCATACCTTCAAAGTCATTAGCAAATATAAAGTAAATGGCGACACTCGCGATAATCGAGAATGCGACCGGTACATTAATAAAAATAAGTACCAATAAAGATATCATCATAATAGTTAAAGCCATTTAGATATCTCCTTTCTGCGGCAATTCATGTTGAAAGGATTTGATTATGTTTCTAGTAAAATGGTAAGCAATAAGTATACCGCCGAGAGGTACCGCAACATCAATCCATATATAGCTTACTCGTAAGGTCGGGGTCACCTTATCCCCTGCTTGCATAGCAAGTTCTGAACCTAAGTACATAAATACATAGCCGAGCACAAAATAAATTACTACCATTCGGATAAATTTCATTACTTTTTGTATACTTAATGGCAGCCGTTTCACAAAGTAATCAATCCCAATATGTCCATTCCTTTTCATTGTGGAGCTAGCTCCTATAAAGACGAACCACACATATAGAGCAAGCGATACTTCTTCCGCCCAAAGAATTGGCATATTAAATATATAGCGAAAAATTACATTGATAATGGTGATGCTTATCACTCCAATGAGCGCAATTGAAGCGATGAAGTCGTCTATATTATTGATCCATTTTTTCCACATACATACACCCCATCCCTATTTACTTAACCTAGTAGGTCTCCCAATTGGTTTACTGTTCCTCAACTAATGATTGAACAGTTTTATATAGGCCATCTGTCCATTCAGGAAATGATGTATAGACGGATTCAGCCCTTTCCTTAAATGGTTCTAAATCTACTTCATGTATCTCTATCCCTTGTGCAACAAATTCCTCCAATACCTTTTCATTCTCTTCCATCATCACTTCTCTTCCATATTCCGCCGCTTCAATACCTGTTTGTTCTATAATCTCTACTATGTCTTCAGGGAGTGTATCCATGAATTCTGTACCTGCAATCCACGGACTCATTATCTTTGTGTGTTCAGTCAATGTTAAGTGTTTCGCAACTTCATTTGTTTTTGAACCAGCTAATACCGGCAAAGGATTCTCCGCTCCATCGATAAGCCCTTGCTGCATTCCTGTATATGTATCAGACAAAGGCATTGGTGTTGGTGACGCACCAAAAGCTTCAAACGTTTTTATATACATACTATTATTAGGAACTCGAATCTTTCTCCCCTTCAAATCTTCTGGGGACTCCACTGGATCGACTGTCATGAGGTGTCTCTCCCCATAAATCGTTGTTGTGTTAACGATTTCAATACCTTCCGTATTTAATTGACCCTCCAGATCACCGAACCAATCCGTAGTAGTCAGTTCTAATAATTGATCGAAGTCGTCTGTTAAATATGGTGCAGTTAAAATCCCCGCATCTGGAACATAATCCATTAAGAAATCATATCCCGTAAAAATAATAACGTTATTTCCCATGATCGCTTGCTCGACAACATCTTTTTCAGATCCCAGTTGTGAGCTTGGATAAATATTTAGCTTTAGTCTTCCATTACTCTCTTCTTCCGCTAACTCCTTCCACTTCTCAGCAAGTTGTCCAATAGGCTCACTCGGCTGATTCCCATGTGCAATATTTACGACAATCACCTCTTCATCTAACCCCTTTCCCGATGAGCGTTGTACCTCGCCACAGGATGCAAGTAAAAGAATACAGGTTCCAAGGATACTAATAATTAACCAGCGTTTACTACCTTTCATAACCATTCCCCTCTCCATTTTATGAAGCTCTTTCCTGCCCCGTCTTCCTATTATTTGATAAGCAGCGTATCGTATCTATTTATACACTCTTCTGTAATTGAGTAAGTAACTTAATATATGGTTTACAAACAAATTTCCTCAAAGTCACCCTCTCATCGCATCACCACCTTTAACCGTAATATAATCAATAACAACGTTGTTATTTTTAATAAAAGCAAGTAATAAACCGGAGAACCACACTATTTCTACACAGTAAATTACTTATTTAATGGAAGTCACTTTACGATAACTTTTTATTCTTTTTTTATATAATGTAATTGACTGACTTGCTAAATCACCATTTTTTAAAAACGTTTTCATTTTGTGGACGAATATTCGGAGTGCTTACAAAATTACATGAATCTAAAGAGAAATTTAAATATACCGCTTTCATTATTAAAAAAATATTTTTAAGACATTTATAGTGACACAGTTTCCTTGGATACTATATTTTATAAGCTATTTTATTTATAGATACTAGATTAACTTGCCTACAAAGGCCATCGTAATATTTCTAAATTTCAATATTAACAACGTTGTTATTTATGATATACTAGCTATTATAAAAATGCAATAGCTTGATAGTAATATATTTTGGGAAAATTGGGTGATAGACAATGGACGTTACAATTAAAGACATAGCTAATGTTGCAGGAGTTAGTTATTCTACTGTATCCAAGGCTTTAAATAATAGTCCTTTGGTAAAGGAAAATACGAAAAGAAAGATTATCAAAATTTCACAGGAAATGGGATATAAGCCAAACTTCGCTGCACGAAGCCTTGTATCAAACCAAACTAAAATCATCGGTCTGATTTGGCCGACCATTGAAAGGATTGTTTTATCAACTTTAGTAACCGAAATTAGTAACCAAATAAATAAAACTTCCTACTCAATGATTCTTTCTGTTGATCCGGTGCAAACTTCATTAGAAACCTTCAGACGTTTTCAAGTAGATGGAATTATACTATTTGAGGAAAATAACGATGAATTCGACGCTTCCCGGTCTGCCGCAATACTATCTTATGGTGTAATGGGTAAGGATAATCACACCTATCCGATAATCGATCCAAATCATGAACAAGCAATGCATATGGCTGTCGAACATTTAGTCATGTTGGGACATACAAAAATAGCTTATATTGGTGACTTATCTTCTATAGATCCCATGCAGATTCAGAAATATAAAGGGTTTAAAAAGGCAATCAAACAGCATGGTCTTTGCTTGGATGAGGATTCCCTAATAGATACAGAAGGACTTGACTGGTATAACGGATATACAGCTACAGGGAAATTATTCAAAATGACTAATCGCCCGACAGCGGTTGTAGGTGGAAGCTACGATATTAGTGGTGGAATCATCCGTGCGATGAAGGAAAGAAAGCTACATATCCCTAATGACATGTCCATTATTAGCTATGATAATGTTCCGCAGATGGCTAATATGGAAATCCCCTTAACATCAATTGGGGTACCAATTGGCGAATTAGCTGCAGAAATTGTAAAGTCCATTATTAAGCTTGTGGAATCTGAAGAAATGAATAGTATTGATGTCTATAGTAATAAAATGATGCCGAAATTAAATTTAAGAAGCTCCTGCGCCCGGCCGAGACTGTAGGGGCTGATTAGGGGCAAATCAAAATTTATATTTTAATTTTGATTTGCAGAAATGGCTGGTTTGCTTATTGTACTTTAAGATATAACAGCAATGTTATAAAATTTGTATAAGAAGATGTTAGAGGTGGATAGTATCATCTTTATCCACCCTCTTCTTCCTTTAATTCTACAGCCTCTAAATCCCGCGATAAGATTCGCTATCATGTCATTGATGAAGCAGACGAAATGCTGAATATGGGATTTATTGAACAAGTAAAAGCGATTATTAATAAGTTACCTAAAGAGAGGGTAACCCCTGTTATTCTCGGCTACCTTACCAGAAGCAGTGAAAAGTTTAGCAGAGAAGTATATGAAAGACCCGATTGATATTGAAATAAAAGCTTCTGGAATGATGACGGATAAAATCGAACATTTTCTTTATAACGTTCGTGAACAAGATAAACTCTCCTTGCTCAAAGACATAACGATTGTTGAAAATCCAGATAGCTGCATCATTTTTTGCCGAACAAAAGATAGAGTCGATACGTTGTGTGATGAATTAATCGATTCAGGCTATAGCGCCGATTAAATCCATGGCGGCATGGATCCCAGATTAAATAGCAAACAAAATTCTTTTGATCCGTTACTTTAATTAATAAAACTACTAAATCCCAGTATTTTTAACTACGACATATCTCATATTTTTTGTTACAGCAACTTTATACTTTGGTAAAGCTAACTTTATAACTGTGTTATATAATACAGTTATACCTACCAAAAGGAGGAGAATCAATTGCAAAGTAACCAAAAAAGAATACTGGTAGCTGCTGTATTATTGCTTGCGTCTGCACTATTTCTTATCAAACCAGTAACAGAAACTTTTGTGAATGCATCCTCAGGTGATGGATCAGACTCGTCTCCATACACAGTCACACAAGCGATGGCCAATCAAGATAATTCGGCTAAAACGGTTGAGGGATATATTGTTGGTCAACCAGTCTCCACAACTTCAGTCATCACAAGCAATTTCCCAAATGATTATGCTTTTGCCTTAGCTGACAATCCTTCTGCCACGAACATAGAAGAAATGATTTATGTTCAAATACCATCTTCATTCCGAACTTCATTTGGGCTGCAATCCAATCCTTCCTTATTAGGAGAGAAAGTAAAAGTAACTGGTACACTAACAAACTACTTTTCTCATGCTGGAATAAAGAACGGAACTGCTTTTGAACAACACCAGGACGGCACACAGCCACCAGAAACAGACCCAGATCCAGAGCCTGAAACTCCAAGCCCGGACGGCTATTATGATGATACAAACGGTAAATCAGGAGAACAATTAAAATCTGCTCTGCACGACATCATTGATGATCATACGGAAATTTCCTATTCTGATGTTTGGGAAGCACTGCGTGAAACAGATGAGGATCCAAGCAACTCGAACAATGTACTCCTTCTTTATACGGGACGTTCACAAGGGAAAAATGAGAACGGCGGAAATGCGGATGACTGGAATCGCGAACATGTTTGGGCAAAATCTCATGGAGATTTTGGTACATCAATGGGTCCTGGCACAGATCTCCATCATTTAAGACCAACAGATGCTTCCGTAAATAGTTCCAGAAGTAACCTCGACTTTGATGAAGGCGGCAATGAGCATGAAGAGGCAGCTGGCAACTATTATGACTCAGATTCCTGGGAACCAAGGGATAGTGTCAAAGGTGATGTGGCAAGAATGATTTTTTATATGGATGTACGTTATGAAGGTGATAGCGGTGAACCAGATTTAGAATTAAACAATGAGGTCAATAATGGATCTGCACCATATCATGGCAAACTGTCCGTATTGCTGGAATGGCATGAGGAAGATCCGGTTGATGATCTGGAAAGAAGAAGAAACGATATCATCTACAACGATTACCAGCATAACCGGAATCCATTTATTGATCATCCGGAATGGGTGGCTGAAATCTGGGAGTAAGAGAATTGGGAGATAATTCGCTGCGTTGATTTTTCGGCTAAGTTAGATTCATTTATACTAAAGTTGCACTGTTCTCATTGACAATAAAAATAATGAGAAAGGCAACGTGTTATTCTCCCTGCCTGTTAATGAGCTGCTTTGTATCTCTTAACCGAGGATTTATACTAACCAAAAGCTATAAAACTTCTGAATACACCCCACAATAAGTGGGGTGTATTAATGTAAACATTCGTAAACTCGTTCACGATCAGTAAGCGAATGCTATTCCGTACATCGTCCCTCTACCTGTTCCCAAGTAGGCATTCCCTCTTGGGCACCTGCCTTTTCTATCGCTAAAGATGCAGCAATGTTTGCTTTAAGGATAGCATCGTTTATATCTAAACCTGAAGCAATATAAGTTGCCAGCGCCCCGTTAAATGTATCTCCGACTCCGGTTGTATCCACAACATTTGTGGGGAAGCTGGGTACAATATTATCTTTATAGCGGGCTCCTCTGCTCCCTAAGGTGGTAATTAAACTATCTTCATAATCATCTATGTTAGTCCCAAAAAGTTTAATTGCTTCCTCTTCATTTGGCGTAATATACTTACACTTTCTCCAGATTTCCTCAGGTAAATCCAACGCTGGTGCCGGATTAATAATGATTGGGATATTATTTTCAAAACAAAAATTCGCACACCAAACAATGGTTTCAATTGGAATTTCTAACTGCATTAATACCAAATCACTATGTAAAAGTTGGCTTTTATTTTGCTCTACATATTTTGGTGTTACATATTCGTTTGCTCCTGGGACAACCATAATACGATTGTCATTCTCATATAAAATAATGTTGGCTATCCCAGTACTGGTTGCATGCTCTACTTCTACATGTTGGATATCAATGCCTTCTTTTTCAAGTTGCTCACGTAATTCTATGCCGAAAGAATCGCTACCTACTTTCCCAATCATAGTAACATCGGCACCAAGACGCGCTGCCGCAACTGCCTGATTTGCTCCTTTTCCTCCCGGCTTTACAATAAAGGAGTTTGCTAACAATGTTTCTCCCTGTTCAGGTATTCTCGGAACAGAAGTCATTAAATCCATATTAATACTGCCAACGATTGTAATTTTTGGGGCTTCCATAATATACCTCCATCGTAACCTAAGCATTTTGTTTTCTTTTACTAAAGAAACTTCGAATAATTGGAATACCTAATGATAAAACGGAAATACCAATTAAGATCATGGCGATTGGACTTGTATAGAATACAGCAAGAGGTTGATCTCCCCCCATTACTAATGCTCTCCGCAGATTCGATTCAGCCATCGGTCCTAATAAAAGTCCAAGAATTAAAGGTCCTAGTGGGTAATCTAATTTTCTAAAAATCAAACCTACTATTCCACTAACTAGTACAATCCATACGTCAAAATAAGAGTTATTAAGAGCAAAGGCACCAATAATACTAAATAGAATAACAGAAATCCATATATATTCCTGTTTGATAAGTATAATACGAGAAAATAGATTAGCACCTAATAAACCTACTACAATCACAAGAATATTAGCTAATAATAGTAAGCCAATAATGAGAAATACAATATCTGGACTTTCTACAAATAAATTTGGTCCTGGTTGCATTCCATACATCATTAAAGCACCAATTAAAATCGCTGTGACAGAATCGCCTGGAAGGCCAAGTGTAAGCATGGTCGTAAAAGCTCCACCGATAACACCATTATTAGCAGAAGTAGTTGCCGCAAGCCCTCCCAATGAACCCTTTCCATATTCTTCTTTTTTCTTTCCCTTTGTAAATCGCTTACTTTGTTCCCAGGTAATGATAGAGGCAATATCACCACCTGCTCCTGGAATTGCTCCAATGATAGGAGAAAGAATCGCAGAAATAGCAAACGGCTTTCGCATTTCTTTTCTTTCCTCTTTATTTGGAAGAATTCTTCCAACTTTCTTTTTAGTATTCTTTTTATTTGCAGCAAATTTATCCCCTTTTGTAAGGAATTGATAAAAAACCTCACCCAAACCAAACAATCCTATCATAATTGGAATGAAGGAAACCCCCTCATATAATCCGCTCAGTTCATAGGTAAACCGTGGTGTACTTGTAATTGGGTCAAGTCCAATGGTTGCAATGAATAAACCAATGAAACCACTAATAAGTCCTTTTGATATCGATTTACCAGAAACACTAATAATCATCGATAAGCCGAAAAATGCAAGAGCAAAATATTCAACAGCACCGAACCGGAGAGCAAAACTAGACAGCGGTTGAGCAAGAAGCATTAGAAAGATAACACTAATAATTCCACCTAATCCCGAATAGATAGCATTAATCCCTAAAGCAATACCGGCTTTACCTTGTTTGGTTAATGGATATCCTTCAAACGTGGTCACCATAGATGCCGGTGTTCCAGGGGTATTAACCAATATTGCAGGAATTCCCCCGGCAAAAATAGCAACACAGTAAATAGAAATCAGCATTGCTAACCCCTGTTCAGGAGGTAACCAAAATGTCAAAGGAGTAAGAATTGCGACACCCATGGTTGCACTTAATCCG
Source organism: Oceanobacillus sp. FSL K6-2867 (assembly GCF_037963145.1). Lineage (NCBI taxonomy): Bacteria > Bacillati > Bacillota > Bacilli > Caryophanales > Bacillaceae > Oceanobacillus > Oceanobacillus sp. FSL K6-2867. The sequence continues at coordinate 3,121,713 of NZ_CP150144.1, read as the reverse complement.
GGAAGTGCTCCTATGAATAGTCCCACAACACCGCCTATAAGCATAAACAGCAGAGTACCTGGTGCGAATAACTGAGCAATAATTTCCATAAGAAACCACTCCCCTTTCTAAATCATAATATTAAAACCTTCTTTAAAGATGATGTACACAACCACACTCAATCCCACTGATGCTAATACGGAAGGGAAAAAAGGCAGCCTCAATATTAAACATAATAAGAACAACGAAATACTAGCATTAATGATAAATGGTACAACCCCTAATAAACTAATAAATAATATAACAACTGCAATAAAAATCACTAGTCTGATAGAATTTGGCCACATACTTTTCGGAACCATCGGGCTATTTTCTAGTCTAAAGCTTTTTACTAACTCGAACAGTTGTGTAATAATAATCAATGCTAATATAACTCGAGGGAAAAACGCTGGACCAATACCATCTTGAGCAAACATTGTTGTGAATTGATAAGTTTCTGAAAATAGAAATCCACAAATCCCGATAATAGCAATACTAAACATCAAATTTGCAGCTCTCATAACCTTTCCTCCCTTCAGACCAAGTAAGAGATTTAATTCTTATTCAAATTCGATTGTAGGAATTAACTCACTATAGAAATCATATTGATCTTTTGCAAATTCCTGGAACTCATCTCCTGGTTTATAGTCAGGGTTCATCCCTCTATCTTCTAATAGTTTTTGGAATGCATCACTATTATATGCTGTTTCAAAAGCAGCTTTTAATGCTTCTAATACATCCTCTGGAATTTCCTTTGGAGCAACAAAACCACCCCATCCTCCAAGGTTTATATCATACCCTAATTCCTGTAATGTAGGAGAATCGGGAGCATTTACATCACGTTCTTCACTCATAACAGCAAGCACTTTAAGATCCCCACTTTCAATACCAGAAATTGCTTCAGATGGACTAACTGTAACAGCATCAATATGACCACCCATTAAAGCGGTTACAGCTGGTGCAGCACCATCATATGGAACATGTCCAATTTCTATGTCCGCTTCTCCAGCAAATGCTGCAGCTGCAATATGCCAAATGGATCCAGTACCTGAGTTACCTATTTTGATTTCTCCAGGATTTTCTTTTGCATGTTCAACAAATTCTTCAACTGAATTATAAGGAGCATCTCCGCTAACAATAATTCCAGCAGGGATTGTCATTAATTGACCTAATGCTGCATAATCTTCAGGACTTATTTCTGCTAATCCCAGACTTTCCAACATTGCTAATTCAACTGGTACATAGCCGATTGTGTATCCATCTGGGTTGGCATCTTTAACGGAAAGTAAACCAGTTGCACCAGAGCCTCCAGTTTTATTTGTTATAACAACTGGTACACCAAGTTCCTTTTCCATTTCTGTTGCAATCGTACGAGAAACTAAGTCAGATGCTCCACCAGCAGCAAAAGGAACGACTACTTCAATTTGGTCTTCAGGAAAACTTGAACCTGTCTCTTGATCAGCAGAGCTTCCCGCTTTACTGTCTGAATTACCACAAGCAGCTAAGAAAAGAACTAAACTAGAAATTAAGAAGAACGAAATAAACTTTTTCATAGATATTTACCTCCAATTTAAGTAATTTTTCGACACGATTGACCTTCTACTAAAGTTGGTCTAATAACAATCTTTTTTTCAGGAAATCTTTTATCTAACATTAAGCGATTTTTTAACATAATAGATGCTTCAATTCCAATTCTACTTATATGTTGTGTCATTAAAGTTAGTTTGGGAACAAATAATTCCCACTGTTTCTGATCCCCAAATGCGATAATAGAGACTTCATTTGGAATATGAACACCATAATCTCTTAATGCTTTTAAAACTCCTATAGTCATAGTATTATTACAAGAATAGATTGCAGTAGGAGCATCTGGAAGCCGCATTAATTCCATTGTTGCTCTATATGCTAATTCTTCTTTAAAGTTCGTCTCCTTTATTAATGTTAGATCCGAATCTAAATTGAAATGTTTTATTGCATCCATGGCTCCTTGGTATCTATCTCGTCCAATTGAATTTCTTGTATGTCCATATATAATGCCTATACGTTTGTGCCCAAGTTCGGAAAGATATCTAACACTTTCAAACGATCCATAATAATTATCGTCTACAATTAAATCAGTCTCTACATTTTCAATTTCCCTATCAACAGAAATAACTGGAATATTTGATTTTTTTATACTTTGGAACACATCCTGATTTCCACCTGTAGGAATAACAACAATAGCAGCGACTTGCTGTTCTATAATAATTTGTAGGGCAGCATTCTCTGTTCCTTCTTCATCACTGTGACTTACAAGGATCATATGAAAACCCAAACCACGAATCGTTTTTTCAACTTCTTTTGCAATTGACATTAAATAAGGATTCGAAATATCGGATATGAGAACCGCAACCTTATTAGACTTCGAAGACTTTAAACTTCTTGCATTTGCATTTACTTTATATCCTAAGCGTTTTATAGATTCCACCACTTTAGCACGTGAGTCTTTTCCAATGTATCCTTTATTATTGATGACCTTTGACACGGTACTAATGGAAACTCCTGCATCTTTTGCAACATCTTTTATCGTAATTTTCTTCATTAACTTCCGCCTCCGTAACATCATTCTTCCATACAGAATAACGGAAAGGCTATCGGATTACCAAAGGAATGTTTAACTTCCACCCATCGAGTTTTTCAATCAGTTCTTTTTCCTCCTGACTGCCGATATCTAATTGAGGTGCTTTAACAGAACCTGCTTGGATTCCCCTATATTCAATAGCCTTTTTAAAATAAGACATATTAGAACCACCTTTTAATAATGTAATTAACTTGTCTGCATGTCTTTGTAATTCTCTTGCCCTATCTAATTCTTTATTTTGATAAGCTTTGTATATCTCAACAAATGGTTCTGGGAAAACACAGGAAACACCTGAAACCACACCATCACATCCCAGTGCCAACGCAGGTAAGAATAAGGAATCTGCACCGGTTAATGCGGAAAATCCATCATTTCCAACAGCTAAGTAATCTTTTAACATCACAAAATCAGGATAACTATATTTAATTCCTATTATATTTTCATATTTTTCTACTAATTTTTTTACAACTGGGATGGATAACTCATTTCCTGATAGCTGAGGAATACTATATAGATAAATAGGGAAATCACTTGGTAGTTTCTTTGAAACTGTTGCATAATATTCTTCAATTTCATAATCATTTGCGCTAAAGAATGCAGGTGTAACGACACCAATACCATCTGCTCCAGCTTCATATGCATGCTGGGCCAAATCAATTGTATCTCTTTGATTCATAGCACCAACATGGATAAAAACATTCACCCTATTATTCGCTGTTTGAATAACCGCTTCAGCAACCCTTTTCCTCTCAGATACCGAAAGCTTAAACATTTCTCCTGTTGTTCCTAATGGGTAAAGACAATCAACACCCTTATCAATTAAAAAATTCGTTAATTCCTTCGTGCCTTCTAGGTTGATTTCTCCATTTTCATACATCGGAGTTATCATTGCTGTAGTAACACCATACAGTTTTTTCATTTCGCCCCTCCTATACATAGTAAAACGTTTTATTATATATACTTAAATATCTTATATTTAACCCCTATAATCTATGTTAAATGCATGATAATATAGTAAAACGTTTTATCATATTATAATATGAATGCGTTTACTTTTCAATAGGAATTTTTAATTTTTATCAATAAATACGAAAAGAGTAAATTGTTCCATATTAAAGTTTTAGAAGCTCATTAACCAAAACAAAACTCCCCAAACAAACAGTTTCCCGAATAATAAAAAGCAAATAGGCCACAATAAACATGAAAATCAGAAAATGACCGTCATCACTAAAAGACATATGGAGGTGCAATACGGATGAAGCCATACCGTTGTCCAAATTGCAAAACAAATAAATCCCGCTTTAATCTCATTGAGCAAATCGCAATACCTGTTAAACTAGATGCAAAAACTGGAGAATTACTGGAAAGTTATACAGATGAGAATACAGAAATGTTCCATCAGATGTATAAGGGGCCAAAATACCGTATTCAATGTGGAATATGTGGTTTGATAGATAATGAAAATACATTTGAACAATTTGCTAAATATGAAGGTTTTTAAAATTAAGGATCCAAATGATTTCATTGTTATGAACTCTAATTTAAACTAACCTTTTAAGAAACCTAAACTTGTTAATTAATGATCGATTATAAATATGAATCCATTATGATTAAGAGTATAAATTGAATAAAAAAACAATCACGTTTTATAGCAAAAATCATAAAATTATGTTAACCAGCCCTATTCCCTTGACATAAATTTCTTAAGATTATAACATTGAATATAACTTAATTATATGCACTAGGGGTGTTATTTAACTGAGATGAGTATTACTCAAACCCTTTGAACCTGAACTAGTTGAAACTAGCGTAGGAAAGTGTAAACTCTAAATACATACTTAAAGAACGTTTATGCCTTATTTTTAATATGTAGTTATTTGTTTTTACGCAGCTTTCCTATGGGATGGTTGCGTATTTTTATTTTATCTATCATTTTATTAATAGGAGTTGTTAGGATGACTAGAACAGTATTAGTAACAGGAAGCAGCAGAGGGTTAGGGGCAACTATTGTAAAGACATTGGCACAGCAAGGATTTCAAGTGGTTATCAACTACTATCAAAGCAAAGAAGCTGCTGAGAAGCTCGTTTCTGAGATTGGTGAAGAGAATGCTATTGCAATTCAGGCTGATGTAACAAATCGTAAAGAAGTAGATGAATTGATAAAAAAAGCAACGGAATATTTTGGCCAAATAGATGTTGTCGTCAATAATGCATTGGTAGATTTCAAGTTTGATCCAACCAAACAAAAATCCTTCACAGAACTTACATGGGATGATTATCAAAAACAACTAGATGGTACGTTAAAAGCAGCTTTTAATGTAATTCAAAGCGTCATCCCCCAATTTATTGAACGGCAAAATGGAAGTATTATAAGCATCGGTACAAATTTATATCAAAATCCTGTTGTACCCTATCACGAATATACAACAGCTAAAGCTGGGTTAATAGGTTTTACACGGAATATCGCTTCCGAATTAGGTGTATATGGTATAAAAGCGAATGTAGTTTCAGGTGGATTATTAAAAACAACTAACGCGAGTGCCGTTACAACACCAGAAGTATTCGATTTAATTGCTCAATCAACGCCATTGAAGAAAGTGACTACACCTCAAGATGTAGCCAATATGGTCGCTTATTTATCTTCGGAAAATGCAGACGGTATTACAGGTCAAAATTTCACAATAGACGGCGGTTTGACAATGAACTAATAGCTTAAAATACGATAGCTGATCCTTCAAAAACGGAATATACAAGACAGTTAATAATGATGTATGTTGAGGTGCAAATAAAATGACAAAAACGAAAGAAAGACAACTGCATTTAGGTATTTTGCTGTATGGTTGTGGACACCATCAAGCTGCTTGGTTAATGCCTGACTCAAGCGTTGAACATATTGGGGATATTTCTTATTATCAATCTTTAGCACAAGTAGCGGAAAAAGGTTATTTTGACGCAGTATTTTTTGCTGATAATCAATCATTTCCAGCTAAAAATGCCAGTGATATGCCAGCATTTTGGTTTGATCCAGTAGTCAATTTAACAGCTATTTCGCAAGTGACAAATCATGTTGGATTAGTTGCAACAATTTCAAGCACTTTTTCTAATCCTTTCACAGCTTCACGACAGCTCTTAAGTTTAGACCATATTACAAAAGGGCGAGTTGGCTGGAATCTCGTTACCTCCATGACTGATTTTGAGGCGATGAATCATAGTATGGAAGAACTGCCACCTCGTGACAAACGTTATGAAAAGGCAGATGAATTCGCTGCTTTAATGAACAAGTTATTTCTTTCATGGGACAATAATGCGTTTCTGCATCATCGAGAAGAAAGGAAATTGATAAATCCATCAAACATTCAGCCTTTTCATCACGATGGTACGTATTTTAAAGTGCATGGCCCATCCACCACACCCAAAAGTCCGCAAGGCAAACCAGTATCCATGCAAGCGGGAGCATCTAAACAAGGCATTGCATTAGCCGCAAAATATGCCGATGCAGTCTATTCCGTGTCGTGGAACTTAAAGCAAGCAAAAAGTTTTCGTAAAAAATTAGATGAACAAGTTAAACAAAGCGAAGACAGCAATAGACATATTAAAGTATTCCCTGGCCTAGTCACTTATGTAGGGCATACGCGTGAGGAAGCTTTAGGCAAAAAAGCAGCATTAGATGAGCAATTACCTATCGAAACTGCTTTAAAACAGTTGAGTTTCTTTATTCAGCAGGACTGTTCAAATTGGGAAATTGATAAAGCAGTACCTCCATTACCTCCAGTAGAAGAATTTACTGGTCCAGTTGGACGTTACGAAACAATACTGGAAATTATTCATGATACACAACCTACAGTAAAAGAATTACTAGGTTATCTTAGTGCAGGCGGTGGACATCATACATTGATAGGTACACCCGAAGACATTGTGGATCAGATGGAGGTCTGGTTTGAAGCTGGTGTTGCTGACGGATTTAATCTTATGCCTCCTACATTACCAGGCAGTTTAGAAGACTTTGTGGAACTGATTGTTCCTGAAATGCAAAGAAGAGGTCTCTTCAGAAAGAATTATGAAGGTCACACCTTCCGTGAACATTTAGGATTAACAAAATAATTAAATTGGACTTACGTTATTATACTTTGCATCTTCACCATTATGTTTGTATAGTTTATTAGCAAAGGGAATTTCATAGGCAGATCAACCTTTCTCAATGATCTTTTCAATTGCACGATTGAGATTTCAGATGAGAGTGGAAATAACAGTGTTCATTACCAAGGGAAAGAACGATTGCGTAACAATAAACCGTTGCAGCTGGTACATTTGTGAAAAAAGAGCGCTAACAAGACAATTCCTTTTGGAGGTAATAAGAATTGAAACGACAAACAAAAATTCATATTATCGGATGGATACTAGCTCTCATTCTAGGGTTCCTTAAATGGCAGTATCCAGCAGAAACTTCTCTTATAACTTCTGGACTCGGAGGACTGATCACTTTTCTATTGGTTGGAGTGTTAATCTTTTATCCTTTAAAAAATTAATCTAAAAGCGTTAATAAACCGACTTGAATTAATCAAGATTAAAGAGAAAACAACCTTAATAGGTTGGTAGTCTGTTGCTTTGCCATAGAGTAACTACTATATTAATTGAAAAATGGCCCACACCTTTTTTATGATGTGGGCCCACTTCTACGCAAGATCAATGGGGTCTAATTTAATAAAGTAGTAGAGTATACATTTACTAGAAGAACGGGTTTTATTATTCAGTATATTCACCCTATTACTATCGTTTGCTTTTTTCTCTAGTGCTTCAGCTTCTAGTATTTTTCCATGACTTGTTGAATTAAATCTATCCCCCCCTACAAATGCATCAGTTTATTAAATAGATACTTCTTCCTCTCGTGGACAAGACAACAAAATTCTGAAAACATATGTTAATTCTATATGAATAAAGCCAATGTTTTCTATTTAAGAAAACATTGGCTTTATTATTTCAATGTATATTAATTAATTCATCATTCCTGGATCAGCTGGTGCATGTTTCGTGTAGATTGCCTCTCCATCACTTTCACCATCAAATACAACTGGTACATTTGGTGAGAATAGGATTATATCTCCTGTTTCTGCAACGTGACGGTTGCCTTCTTCGTCACGGAGGACAAATTTCCCTTTTGTTACAACTTTGAATTCTAGTGTTTCATATAAGAAATCAAATGAATCTCCTGGCTTCATTGAGAACAAGCCGATTGTAAGTGGATTTAACGATTCCGTTATTGGGATATCTACAATTTCGCTGTTTACTCCTCGTTTGTCAATCATTTTACCTAAATCTAGTAATGGATATTTTTTTTCTAAATCTGCTACTTTAAAGATTTCAAATCCTGGTTTGCTAGCTAATGGTTTAGTCATGATTATCCTCCTATAATTTAATTATTGGTAAGTATTATTAAGCTATACTTAATAGATACTAGTATATATCTATTTTTTACATTGTACAGTATGGTCTTTTTAATCATATAGTATGATTATGCATACTATAATTTTTAAAGGTATATATTATATATATGCGTATAGTACATTTTTAAAAAAATCTATATGATTTTAAAATTCCTACTTTTCATTAAAATATTAATGTTTATAATATAAAGTATATTAAGTATAGCTTAACTAAGTTATACTTAATAGGAGGGAATATAAGCTATTCAATTTTTAAAAAATAATAAGAGGAGGATATTAAAAATGACAAGTACTAATTATGATGTAATCATTGTTGGAGCTGGATTTTCTGGAGTAACAGCATCAAGAGAGCTAAGTAATAGAGGGTTCAAAACGTTGGTCTTAGAGGGAAGAAATCGTATCGGTGGTCGAACTTGGACAGATAATCGATTGGGTAAGAACATTGAAATAGGTGGAACCTATGTTCATTGGAACCAGCCTCATATGTGGGCGGAACTTACACGCTATAACTTACAAGTAAGAGAAAGTCCAACAATGGAGAAAGCGTACTGGATTAAAGACGGTAAAGTGAAGTCCGGAACATATGAAGAATTGCAAGAAAAACACATGATTGGTATGGAAGAATTCTTAAAGGGTGGCCGAGATTACTTTCCTCGTCCATATAATCCTTTCTTTGACAATACTTTAGAGGAAGTCGATCATCTTTCTGTGGCAGATAGATTAAAAGCAGTAAAACCATTGGTAAGTAAAGATGTCTATAGTATACTAGAATCTACTTGGAGTGAATATACTAGTACGGATGACTTGGATCAACCTGGCTTGGCGCAAGCTTATCGATGGGCTGCCCTCACAGGTCATGATATGAATCAGTTTCAAGACACGTTTGAATTATTTAGTATTGAAACCGGTACTAAATCGCTAATCGAATCTATCGCCAATGATAGTAAAGCAGACTTGCAACTATCTACTCCTGTATCAGTAATTGAAAAGACAGATAAGGGTTATAAAGTGACTACCAGAAATGGAAGCGATTTCACAGCCAAATCTGTGATTGTTGCAGTACCAGTAAATGTAATTAATAATATTGAATTTAAGCCAGCTTTACCGGCTGAATTACGCCAATTCTCATCCGAAAAACAATCAAGCAGAGGGATAAAAGTATGGGCAAAAGTACGTGGACTTACGAGTTCAGTGAAATTGAAAGCGGGCCCAGAATATCCAGTGAACAGTGCTCATGCAGAATATATAGACGGAGATGAAGCTATCCTAATGGGCTTCGGTAACGATTCAACTCTGAATATGGAAGATCCTAAAGAAGTTGAGAAAGCATTTCGTCATTGGCTACCTGATATTGAAGTAATTGAAAGTGCTGGACATAATTGGGTAAAGGATGAGTTTTCTCAAGGAACATGGGGAGTATTAAAGAAAAATCAGTTATCAAAATATGTTAAAGAAGTTCCTAACACGGAAAACGGATTGTTCTTGGCTGGATCAGATTTCGCCAAAGGCTGGGTTGGTTATATGGATGGAGCTATTGAGACTGGAATAACTACTAGTAAACGTGTAGAAAAATATCTGCAAGAACAGGAACTAGCTTTGGCAAAAAATTAAATTAGATTGTCATGTAATATTAACTAAGGGAGCAAATAAATGAAAACGGTTTTATTATTACCTACAATCAGAATAATTTGTCTCCCTATAACATTTTAAGATCCAAAAGGTCTACTAAACTCTAAGGTTTAGTAGACCTTTTGATATTGCAGTATAATCCATCTATTAATAGTGTAATCATAGTGATGTTATGTGATGACTATGAAAGTTTTTGATATTCATTAATTAATTCATCTAATTCCATGCTGGATTCAATGACCACTGTAGAATTCAAATCATTATAATCACTCAATGAAATCATTATCTCTCTATATTCTTCAATTTTTTCTAATAAAGCCTCTTTAACCACGATAATTTTCCCCCTATTTTATTCACTCACGACCTATTAAGTGTGAGTTAATTAAGCTATAATTAATATAACATATATATTAATTCAAAAAAACATTTTTTGTTAATCCCCAACTCATAGCATAACCGATACTGTTTATTCAGCTAGCTTCCATTTAATCATGGTGTTTGGAGATATGAAATTTGTTATTATATATGCAGTCAATGTGTTTTACATTAAGGGGGGAAATAATTGGAAGAATATTCTCAAATAGAGATTGGTAAAAAAATTAGAGATATGCGATTGAATAAAAGTATTTCTATTAACAAGGTAAGTAAAAAAACTGGATTAACTCCTAGTTTTATTAGTCAATTTGAAAGAGGACTCACAAATGCTTCCATCGATTCTATTATTAAATTAGTTGATGCAATTGATGTTAAATTGACTATGCTTTTTAGTGACAATGTTAATCAGGAGAGCCAAAGTAAAAAACCAGTCATTATTCGAAAAAGCGAAAGACCTTCTTTATCCTCTGGATCAACAAATAATATGCTAGAATATTTACTGACACACCCTGATAGCAAATTAGAGGTATACCTTTCTAAGCTAAACCCTGGTGCATCAACTTCTAGTAAGTTTTCTAACAATGGAGTGGATGAATTTTTATTAATTCTAGAAGGGAAATTGGAAATTGAAGTGGAGAATGTAAATTATGTTCTAAGTGAAGGAGATACCATGACAATGGATGGTTCGCTATCAAAATCTTGGGAAAATAGTAGTGATTCTGTAACAACAATTCTATGGATATATAACAGAGCGTAATCCGCATTTCCCTGACGATACCCCAAAAAAACAATATGTAAAAAGTAGCTGATAAAGACGGATTCGGTAAGTCCTTTAAAGAAGAGACAGAACAATTTGATAAGCATATTCAACAAAAAAAGGAAAAACAGAATAATAAAGAACAGAAGGTAGAAAAAGAGAGCAAAAAAGATAGAGGTCTTTCATTATAAGTATTCCTTCCAGAAATTTTACAACCACCAGTTCGGTGGTTTTTTCTTTATAAGGCCTTCTTTAGTGATTCAAAGCATTGATATGGTGCACGAGATACAACTTAGAAGAAACCAAAGTTTCTTAAATAAGTGATAAAAACCCATTAGTGGGAGTGTAAACTAAACTGTGTAAGTAGAGAGCGTACAATTCTTACTTACACAGTTAATATTACAATCTCACTTCTTCATAATTCTTTCGTGTAATACCGTAACTCCCATTTATCGTTATTTCCCCGCGAACTACTTGATCCATTGCGACAGAGAACGCTGAATTATTAATACCGACCAATACAAGCTGCCCTCCCCTTTTTAAGAGTTTCGCAGCATTTGCTGGCACACTAGGATGAGCGAAGCAATCATTCACTGCATCATAACCTGAAAATGCCTCATCATTTAAATTGTCTTCCGGACTCATAAAAGTCTTTTTTGCTCCAATTTCTAGAGCTAAATGCAGCCGCTCCGCATCCATACTCGTTCCCAAAATATCTGCTTGCTGATTCCCTTTTCCAATTAAAATAGCTAAGACACCTAAATCAATTGGTCCTGGACCAACAACTGATCCTTTTATTCTCGAGTTCTGGTATTTTAATGGCAGCAGTATAGCTCACCGCTAATGTTTCTGAAATTGCTGTCACTTCATCAGAAATAGCATCTTCAATAACAATACAATTATCTGCCTTTTCTATCATATATTTCGCTAATCCACCCGCTTCACGAAATCGATAGCGTAAAGATTCAATAGGTACTTTCACTATTTTGTATGAGCTATTATCACAGCGATTTGTCTCACCCTTTTTACAGAAGTCACAAACGCCACAGCTTATCTAAGGATCAATCACGATTCGCTTAGAAAGGAAATCTTCTGATACATCTTGTCCAACCTCAATAATCGTTCCTGTTACTTCATGCCCTAATACTAAAGGATATGTAACCCATTCATAGCCCTTAGCGCCTTCATACATATGCAAATCACTGCCACATATACCGACAGCATTGACTTTGATTACACATTCATCTGGCTTTAATTCAGGCAGCTCCTGTTCTACAAAAGAAACATCATGTTTCTGATCTGATTTTTTAACAAATGCAATATTCTTCAAGACTCTCGCTCCTCTGACATTTTCATCATTGTACTGAGCTTTATCAATAATTGAATTTTATTTTCTAAATATCTATCAACATCAATTGCTTTCCAATCATAAAAACCTCTACCTGTTTTTATTCCTACCGCTTCATCTGCAACATGATTTTTCAGTATTTCTAGAGGCTCTTCCGTATTCTCCAGTGTCGGGTAAACATATTAATTAATTGCAAGATGTGTGTCTAATCCATTGATATCTCGCTGCTCAACTGGACCTGTAAATGGCAAACGCATTCCAATACTCCATTTCGAGATTGTATCGACATCTGCTGGATATTTTAATTAGACCTAATAAATAGAACGTGTGATAAATTGCATGAGCCAAAATTGGTATTGGGAGCCACTTGCCATTTATAATTGTATATAAACAGCAATAGTGCGGAAGGAAAAGGTTAATTTATATCGAATACATTTAAGAAGGAGTGGAAAAAATGCAATCAGTTATTGGCAATCTATGTTGCGGAGTTTGCCACCAAATAATTAATTTTAATGAGAATGTAGTTATCGATGAACTTTATACAGTGGTACACCTAAAATGTTTCCATCTTACCAGTGAGCGTACAATAGATAGCGGTAAATACGGGTACATAGCAAATAAGTACCTTATTTAGCCAATCATTATTGGATCGTTAGAATTTAATTCTATTGTTTGGTTTACATGGTTAGGTTGGGATCGTTATGAAAATGCTTGGCGGGTGTTATTTGGGTTGAGCAATAAGAAGGAAAATGATTTTATTTTGTTGGGAAAAGGTCTTGTCCATTTTGATATGCTCCCCCTAAGGTAGACAGATTAAAATATAAAAATCTGTTTTCCTTGAGGGAGTTTTTTATTTCCAAAAGAATATAAAACTAAGGCTGCTTAAACATTTTAATTATTTCCCCTGTCTACTTGAAATGGGGAAATCCATAGCCAGCGAGGTCTTTTTGGTTTTTATTTTATAGTCATATGCAATCTATTTTTTAGATTTACAGTCACATTATATATTTCATAATATTTACTTGACTATTCTAAATTAACTACTACTGTAATATCTTCTACTAATTCCTTAATAGCAAAAGCAGGACCTTCTTTTCCTAGACCACTCTCTTTTACTCCTCCATATGGCATTTGATCTATACGATAGCAACATGTATCGTTAATAATCACACCACCAACTTCTAATAAATAAGGTATTTTATATGTTAGTGCTAGATCTTTCGTATATATTCCAGCTTGTAAACCATATTTTGAATCATTTACCATATCAATTGCTTCTTCAATCGTATCATAAGGAATAACGGAAACAACTGGGGCAAATGTTTCCTCACGTAATACTTTCATGTCACCTGTCACATTAGTGAGTACCGTTGGATAAAAAATGTTGCCTTCACGTTTTCCACCAATTTCAATATTTGCACCTTGTAATTCTGCCTCTTTAACCCACGATTCAATACGTGCAACTTCTTTTCCACTAATCATCGGTCCTACATTCGTTTCAGGATCTAGTGGATCACCAACTTTTAATAAAGATACTTGGTGTAAGAACATTTCTAGAAATCTTTCCCTAATGGATTCCTGTACATAGATTCTTTGGACAGAAATACAAATTTGACCTGCATTGGCAAAAGCCATCTTTGCTAATTTACTAGCAGCTGCTTCAATATCACCATCATGATGAACGATTGTTGCAGAATTAGCGCCAAGTTCCAATGTTGCTTTTCTAAACCCAATGGTTTTTTGAATATGTTTGCCAACTTCTGGTGAGCCAGTAAAAGTATAATGTGCTATTCTCTCATCTTGTAGTAACTGTTCACCAACAACACTTCCACTGCCGACTAAACAGTGTAGATAACCCTTTGGAACACCCGCTTCAACTAAAATTTCACTTAGTTTTATAGTAGTGGTGGCTGTATCAGATGCTGGCTTAATAATAACTGGATTACCTGCTGCTAAAGCAGGTGCTACCTTATGTGACACAAGATTCAGCGGAAAATTAAATGGAGTTATTGCTACAACTACTCCAACTGGTTTCTTAACAGTATAAATAAATCGTCCTTCTGCATTATAATTGGGAATGATCTCCCCTACTAGTCTCTTGCTTTCTTCAGCAGCCATTTGGAAGGTTGAAACAGATCTTCTAACCTCTGTCCTCGCTTCAGTAATAGGTTTTCCTCCCTCTTGGGCAATAATTTTAGCTATTTCTTCAAGCTTTTCAAGAAGCAGTTCAGCAGTTTTCATTAAAACCTTATAACGTTGCTGCGGTGGAAAATTCTCTTTTTTATATGCTTTAAAAGCCCCCTCCACTGCTTTATCTACCATTTTTTCGTCAGCTTTTGATATTTCGGTAAAAAGTTCATTTGTATATTTGTTATAAATTTTATGGGTTTGATCAGTATCAATCCATTCCCCATCTATTAATAGCTTTTCTTTTACAAGACTAACAGTCATTCTCATTCCTCCATTCAAGTATCCTTTTCGTGGTTGTTACAACTAATAGATTATCTAAATTTAGTAATGGAAAATCTTACACCTTCTTTAATAAAGCTTGCTTTACAGTTTTAACAATACTATTAGGAGAAATTTCATATTTTTCTAGCATAGCGTCATTAGGGCCCGATTCTGAATTTCGGTCCTTCACCCCAACCCGAAGCATTGGCACAGGCTTTTCTTCTACAAGCACTTCAGCAACAGCACTACCTAATCCACCATAGATACTATGTTCCTCGGCAGTGACAATTAATCCAGTTTCTTCTGCAGATTTAATAATTGCATCTTTATCTAAAGGTTTTATTGTTGGCATATGGACTACTCTTGCTGAAATTCCTTCTTTCTCTAAAAGCTCTGCTGCTTCTAAAGAGCGGGATGTTTGCGTACCAGTCGATATAATAGTTACATCGGAACCCTCTTTTACTCTAATTGCTTTTCCTAATTGGAATTCATAGTGTTCATCAAAAATAACTGGATATGAATCTCTCGCGATACGCATGTAAACTGGACCTTGGTACTGGTGGGCAAACTCCATCATCTTCTCTACTTCTGTACTATCTGCCGGGGCAAGAACCACCATATTAGCTAGTGTACGAAAAATAGCAATATCTTCTAGGGATTGGTGAGTTTTACCTGTCAGACCAGTGAGGAGGCCACTGTATCCTCCAACCATTTTCACATTAAGATTCGGTTGAGCAATTTGAACCTGGATTTGATCTAATGAACGCTTAGATAGAAATGCTGCAAAAGTCGAAGCCCAAGGCTGAATACCAGTTGATGCTAATCCTGCTGCAACACTCATCATATTTTGTTCCGCAATTCCCATTTGTAAAAACTTAGAAGAATTTCCTTTAGCGACTATATCCACCTTCGTTGAATTTGCTAAATCTCCATCTAACACATATACATTTTCATCCTTTAAGGATAACTCCAATAACTTCTCACCAAATATATCTCGCATAGACTTTTTGGCATTTGATAATACTGTGCTCATCATAAAGCCTCCTTTTCAAGTTCATTAATCGCTCGTTGTAACTCTTCATCTGTTGGTACCCTTGAATGCCATAGATAGTCATTTTCCATAAAGGAAACTCCCTTGCCTTTAACTGTATTCGCAATAATAATGGATGGTTGATTCTTTACCGACTTTATTTTTTCAAATGCCTGTGAAATCTCTTTATGACTATGTCCATCAATATAAACTACATTCCAACCAAATGCTCTCCAACGACCTTCAGGATTAAATATAGGAATCTCTCTTTCATTCCCTTTTCCAGGCCAGCCAAACTGTTGCAATTTATTATAATCAAGAATAGCTACAAGATTATCAAGTTTACATTTAGATGCAAGATCAGCAGCTTCCCAAACTTGACCTTCTTGGGATTCTCCATCACCAAGGACACAATAAGTTTTAAATGATTTTCCTTTTAGTTTTGCTCCTAAGGCTATACCAACCGCAGCGGAGATACCCATTCCAAGTGAACCTGTAGACATGTCTAATCCAGGTAAAGTTTTCATATCGGGGTGTCCCTGCAGCCTTGAGTTTAAAGCATCGAATGTCTTCAATTCATCAATTGGACAATACTCCCTTAAAGCCATAACAGAATACAGCGCTACTGCTGAATGACCTTTAGACAATACAAATCTATCTCGATCTTCTGCCTTTGGATCTTCGGCATTTACATTCATTTCATTAAAATATAAATTCACTAATATATCTACAGCAGACATCGGACCACCAATATGTCCTGCTCCTGCATGGTGAACGGTTTCCACTATTAACTTTCTTGCTTCAACTGATTTCTTTTGCAAAAAATCCAACTTTTCTTCTGTAAGTAAATTACTCATACTTTTTCCTCCTTTAGGTAAGCGCTTAACCAATGCGCAAAAAAATTTATTTTTATTATTTTGAGTTTGCCTTTTCATCGAAAAGGCAAACTCAATTTATTAAGCATTTACCAACCATCCCCCATCGACATACAATGTTTGTCCTGTCATAAACCGTGAAGCTTCAGAGGCCAGATAGATTGCCGCACCTTTTAAATCTTCTTCATTACCAGTTCTTTTCATTGGTGTCCGAATCATCATCCAATCCCGCTTTTTATCATCTTCAAAAACTGGAGTTGTCATCTTAGTGGAGAAATACCCAGGTCCAATTGCATTCACATTAATGCCATCTTCCGCAAATTCTACAGCCAATGCTTTTGTTAATTGAGAAACTCCACCCTTGCTTGCTGCATAAGCGGCCATATCTTTAAATCCTAATACACTTGAAAGGGAGGCAATATTGATAATTCTGCCAGATTTTTGTTTTTTCATGTAAGGAATGACAACTTGTGATGCTAACATCGTTCCTTTTAAGTTGACATTTATAACGTAGTCCCAATCATCTTCACTAAATTCTAAGAAAGAATTTCTTTTATTCAATCCCGCTGCGTTTACAAGAATATCAATTGAACCAAACTTATCATTTACTCTTTCAACAAATGATTTAAAGTCAGTTTGATTCTGAATATCAATAGCTTCGTAATAGCTTTCACTTGAGAAGCTTTCAATCTCCTTACAAGTCTCGATTAATTCTTTCTCATTTCTACTAGTAATCGAAACATTTGCCCCAGCTTCCGCTAATCCAAGAGCAATGAACTTCCCTAATCCACGTGCTCCTCCTGTTACAATTGCGTTTTTCCCATGTAAGTCAAAAAGTCTCATAATAACATTCTCCTTCTCTATTTATGCTAGTTGTAATATTGGTTTAAGCGTTTTCTGTGATAACGCATCTAAAAAAGCTTGACTTGCTTGGTTTAACGGATAAATACGTATAATTTTTGAAATTTCATTCTTGTATTGTTTAATCAATTCTAAAGAACGTCCATATTCATCACTTTTACAACTATACGTTGTTAATAGATTAACTTCATTTCTAACCAATATATTTAAGGGAAGATTAATATCCTTTTCATATAAAGCAACAAAAACAAATTTCCCACCTTTTTTTACACGCTGAATACCAGCTTCTACCCCTTTTTGGGAACCAGAACATTCAAAAAATACATCTACCTTTCTTTCTACAGGTGCTGATTCTGTTTCAACATACGTATCGAATTCAAATGATTCGGCATGTACTAGTCGATTTTCCTTATCTTGTGGAAGCCCAGCAATTGTTACCTTTGCTCCATTATGCTTGCAAATTAAACCTACTAAAAAACCTATTATCCCTGCACCTTGGATCCATACGTGATCCCCTTTTTTCACATGAGTGATTACTTCAACTGCATGTACGGCAACAGATACAGGTTCAGTTAAAGCGGCAAGTTCAGAAGGAACTTCCTCTACTACTGGTTGCAGAAGGTTTGCTTTACATCTAACAAACTGCGCCATTCCACCGTCCATATGAAGTCCAAGAACCTTAAAATTTTCACAAATATTCGATCGGTTGTTTTGGCAATTTTCACATTCCCCGCAGAAATTAATAGCTTCTGCTACTACACGTCTTTGAATTAGATGTTCATTTTCTTTTTCAAAAGTTTCTACTACTATTCCAACTACTTCATGTCCTAGAATGCGAGGCGCCTTTACGAATTCATATCCTTTTGAATTTTTATAAGCATGAAGGTCACTACCACAAACACCACAATACTCCACTTTTAACAAAACTTCCCCTGATGACAATTCTGGTGTTGGAACCTCTGCTACATTTAGATGCATTGTTTCCGATGTCTTAACAGCTGCTAACATCTACCTCTCTCCTCTTCTAGTGGTTAATAATTACTTCATTAGTTGCGGTAAGAATAAAGATAATTGAGGTACATAAGAAATAATTAGTAATACAATAAGTAAAGCTCCAATTATGGTAAATATATATTTAAACGTCTTCTCAAATGGTATATTGGCAACCTTACTGGCAATAAATAAGTTCATACCTAGAGGAGGTGTTACCAATCCTAAGCTTAAATTCACACTCATGATAACCCCGAAATGTACTGGGTCAATACCTACTTGTAATATAATTGGTAATAATAAAGGAACAAAGATAACAACCGCGGCAATCGTTTCCATAAACATTCCAACTATTAATAGGAAGATATTAATTAATAATAAGACAAAGATCGGATTATCTGTGATCCCTGTAATCGAATCTGCAATAAGTTGCGGAATTTGTTTCATTGATAACACTCTTCCAAAAAATGAAGCGGTACCAATGAATATTAGAATAGTACCCGATGTTAATGCCGATTTCATAAATACTTCAGGTAATTCCTTTATCTTTATTTCCTTATGTACAAACACCCCAATTATTAAACTATAAACTGCTGCTAGAACTGCTGCTTCAGTCGGAGTGACAATACCACCATAAATTCCACCTAAGATTAAAACCGGTGCAAATAAAGAATATTTTGCTCCATTCAAACCTTTCCAAAAACTAGGTTTATCACTGGTGCTTTCCTTAGCTACTTCACTAAATTTTTCCTTTTTTACTACTAAATAGTTCACGACTACAAGTGCAATAGCAATCACAAATCCTGGTAGTATACCAGCAATAAACAATTCACTAATAGAAACATTCGCCATTACACCGTATAAAATAAATACAATACTTGGAGGTATAATTGGTCCTAATGCTCCCGCACTTGCTGAAAGTGACGCTGCATAAGATGGTGCATACCCATTTTTAATCATATAGGGTATCATGATACCCCCAATAGCCGCAACCGTTGCTGCACCAGAACCTGATATCGCGGCAAAAATCAAACTAGCAAAAATGGTAATAATACCTAAACTTCCTTTAATACTATCAAACATTCCATTAAGGAATTCCACTAATTTTCTAGCAATTCCACCCGAACTCATCAAATCTCCCGCGAGTATAAAGAAAGGTATTGCTAATAATGGAAAGGAATCTGTCGATCCAAATAATGTCTGCGTAACAAATGACAATGGTATCGTACCATCAATCAACACTAATACTAGAGCCGATATAAATAGGGAAAATGCTAACGGTACATTTAGGAAAATGCATACTAGCAGAACCCCAATTATGATTAATGCTATTGATAGAGTTGACATGTTGAGGCCTCCTTATATAATAACATCATGGTTTTCTGCTTCTTCCTTTTTAAAGATATTAAAGATTAACCTTATAGACATCAATGCAAATCCTATAGGTATGCCTAAATAAAATATTCCAAGCAGGAATCCCGTTACTTGGGATCTATTCCCTTGATCCAGTAAATTTAGAGCGTAGTCAAGAGCTAAATACGTAACAAAGATATTAAAACCTAACCAAACTACGATACCGATTTTTTGTACAATTTTTCTAAATCCTTCTGGGTATATGGACATAATAGAATCAATTTTGATATGTGCCCTTTCAAATGCAGCATAACTTGCCGCTATATAAACAAACCATATAAATAAATATCTAGATAGTTCTTCTGTCCATACAAAAGAGTAATTAAAAAAGTATCTAGCAATTACTTCCATCGTTAAAAATACTAGCATCACAAATAGGAGTAGTCCGGAAAAATATGCTTCTAGTGGCTTTTTCCTTTTTTTCATTAATACCCCTCCTTTCTTTTAGGTAAATAGGCTTTCCAATAACGGGCAGCCTATTTACCTTTCTTGAAGATTATTTGTTTAAGAATTCAAGAACTTGTTGGTAGACCTCTTCATCCAATATATCCATGTTATTTTCTGCCACCGCTTTTGTTTGTTCACTAAACATGGCTATTTCCTCGTCACTTAGTTCATGTACTTCAACGCCTGCCTCTTTCATTGTATCGATAGCTACCTTTTCATCATCGATAGACAATTGTCTAGCAAATTTAATATGCTCCTCTGCCGCCTTGTCAACTGCTGCCTTTTGTTCATCTGTTAGTCCTTCATAGAATCCCTTATTTACCATTAACACGTGAGGTAATGCAACATGTCGTGTAACCGTTAAATAGTTTAATGGCTCATATAGTCGGTCACCATAAATTAAAGATGTAGTTGTTTGTAATCCATCGATTGTTCCTTGCTCTAAACCAGTATAAACTTCACCATAAGCTAATGGAGATGGGGTCGCACCTAAAGCTTCAACTGTATTTATATGAAGCTTTGCATTCATACTTCTTATTTTTAGTCCCTCTAAGTCTTCTGGTTTTTTAATTGGCTTAGAAGTATTTCCAATACTGAATGTTCCTAAATCAATAAATCCTAATACTTTTACATTTGTTTTTTCTTCAATTTGTTTAGCTAGATTATCACCAATTTCACTATCTAATACAGCATACATTTCTTCTAAACTAGGAAATAAGAATGGTACATCAAATAGATTTAAAGCATTTATTCCAGTAGCAGTGCTAACTGTACTTGTCGGTACACTTAGTACATGCGCTGTTCCATTCATAACTAGTTCCAATTGTTGGTCGTCAGAACTTGCTAATTGACCATTTGCATAAAGTTCTACTTTAACATCCTCATTTTCTTCCTCAATTACTTCTTTGAATTTTTCATAACCCTCATGGATTAAGGCACCATCTGCACTTAATGTAGACATTTTTAGAGTTACACCTCCAGATCCTGATGCCTCGTCTGAATCTCCACAAGCCGCTAATACGAACACCACCATTGCTAAAAATACGAAGTAATAAATCTTCTTCATTTCAAAACCCTCCCTTTATTGTTTGGAAACACCACTACTTTTAATGTGTTTTTTCTATCATTACTTACTTTATCCATTGCCTGTTGAATATCATCTAGGTCGTAACGATCCGTTATGATGCTTTGTACGGTCTGAATACTAGATTCCAATATACGAATCGCTAAAGGATACGTATTCGTATAGCGATATACAGTGTATAAGTCAATCTCGTTTTGGAGCATATACGTTATATCCAATGGAACTTGATCTTGAGCTGGGAAGCCGATGGAAACAATGTTCCCACCTCTTTTTACATATTTAATAGATGAACTTAAGGCATTTGTGTTTCCTGAAGTTTCGATTACCAAATCTACCCCTAAACAATCCGTGATTTCATTAAGTCTGGATTCAAGTTCTTCTTCTATAATATTGATAATCTCTGTTGCACCAAATTTTTTAGCTGTCTCTAATCTTAGTTCCTCCAAGTCACTTACAATAATGTGTTTAGCCCCGAATGATTTTGCGGCTAAAATTGCCATTAACCCTACTGGTCCCATCCCCGAGATGAATACAGTCTGACCTGGCTCCAAACTTCCACGCTTAAATGCATGAATACCAACAGACAAAGGTTCTGCTAAGGTTGCAACTTCATATGATAATTCGTCAGGTATTTGGAACAAGAAATCTTCCCTATGTTTTAAGTACTGAACAAAAGCTCCCTTTACAGGTGGTGTTGATAGGAATTGTACTTCTGGACATAGATTATATTTACCCAATTTGCACCATTCACAGGTATTACAAGGCACCCCTGGTTCGATTGCAACGCGGTCACCCACATTAAATCTTGTAACTTCTTCTCCAATAGCTACAATTTCACCCGCACATTCGTGACCTTGGATATGTGGGAATTGAACCATTCTTTTTCCAATGCTTCCATGATTAAAATAATGGGTATCCGAACCACAAATTCCTACAGCCATCATTTTAACGAGAACTTCTTTTCCTGAAACAGATGGTACTTTAATCTTTTCTACCTCTACTTCCTTCACTTGCTTTAAGTAAGCAGCCTTCATGGTATCGGGTATATGGGACGATTTTCCCTTTACATCAATCACTTCATTTACTGTCATTCTGTCTACTCCTTTCCTGCTCTCTTTTTAATCATAAGTTAAAAAAACTTTCCCACATTTTTTCTCTTCGCATAATTGAAATGCTTCTTCCCACTTGTCTAGAGGTAGAACATGCGTAATTATCGGTGTTAAATTTATTTTTTGCTGCTCTATTATTTGACTGACTCTATTCCAGGTTTGAATCGAATGAGCCAATGAGCCATAAAATTGAACCTGCTTATATAAAATTTGGTCAACATCTAACATTGATTGTGTCCCTACAATCCCTACTTGAATATGTTTACCTTTCTTTTTAACAACCTTCAAGCAGTTATTGATAGAGATACTATTTCCAGAACAGTCAACTGTTACGTCAACACCTTGACCATTTGTTTCAGCCATTATCACGGATTGTAAATCCTGTTCAAACACATTAACCAGAACGTCCGCTCCTAGTTCTTTCGCTAATTCTAATCGTATTGAATCTGCAGTAGTACCAGCGACAATTATTTTACAACCCTTAAGTGCTAACAAAGATAGGCAGATTAATCCAATTGGTCCAGGTCCCGATATCAATACGGTATCCCCTACTTTTATATCTGTTAACTCTTCTATCGCTTGTACTCCACATGCGAGTGGTTCAAACAATGCCGCTTCTTTCAATGACACTTTATCGGGGATTTTATACACCATATCTTCACGGCATGTTACATATTTAGTAAAACTACCGTCGACATGAATCCCCATCCCTTTTCTTTCCGGGCAGAAAATATAATATCCTGTTTTACAATAAGAACAGGTTCCACAGGTTTCTGCGTTCGAACCAAGAACAGCCACCCGATCTCCTACTTTTACCTCTTTAATATCATTTCCAATTTCGGTAACGATTCCGGAAAATTCATGACCTAGAATAACAGGTGGTTCATTGTTAAACGTATCATGATAGATGTGTAAATCCGTTCCACATATTCCAGCAAACTTCATTTCTATCCTAACTGCATCTCGCTCACACTTTGGTTCTGGGACATTTTCCAACCCAACATTGCCATGACCTGGAGCTGTTTTAATAAGTGCTTTCATTTTATATCTTCACCTCTATTTGGAGAAATCCCCTAAAAATTGTAAACGTATTCATTTATGTTAAGCGCTTTCCTAAAATTATAAAAAAATATATGTGTATAGTTTATAAATATGGTAATTAACCCCTTAACTTAAGCGCTTAACCAAATGTTAAAAACATTACTTAAATACATTGTATAAAAAATATTCTAATAAGTCAACAAGCAATTAAGCGCTTACCTAAATATTTTATCCATAATGAAAAGGTTTTGTAGACTGTCTCTCAACCAGCTCAGGTAAAAGTGTTAATCTAGTTTTTCCTTTATGTGCTGTCTTCAAGGAAGATATCATAAGGTCGATAACCTCTTCTCCCATTTCCTTAATTGGCTGTGCTATTGTGGTTAGTGGTGGATCTACTAGTGTGGCAATGATTGTATTATCAAAGCCAATAACAGATAAGTCTCTAGGGATTTTTAGGCCATTCCCTTTCGCTTCATTTACGGCACCAATTGCTAATAAATCATTACATGCAAAAATTGCAGATGGAATATTACCACTATCGATATATTTTTTAATGGCACGTTTCCCCAATTCAACATGGTTCTCTTTCATATTTTTGAGATACGAAAAATCATCCCGCAATTGGAGATTCCTTTGCTCATAGCCCTGTCTAAATCCTCTTATCCTTTCCCGATTACTCCATACATCTAATGCAATTACCCCAACATTCGTATGTCCCAAATTTATAAGATGTGTTGCAGCCAAGTACCCTCCCATAAAGTCATCAAGAGCTATTGCATTAATTGGAATCATAGGAAAATCACGGGCAACTATCGCTACAGGAAAATCCTCATTTATCAGTTCTTTAACAATTTTAAAATTCTCAAATCCAGAAGCCAGAATAAATCCATCCACTCTTTTTTGCTTTAATAACGCAATATATTTTTCTTCTTTTGCTTCTTGATAGTCCGTACTACACATTACAATATTATATCCGAATTCATGAGCGCGGTCCTCTATGCTCCGAGCTAACTCTGAGAAAAATGGATTGGCTAAATCGGGAATCAATAACCCAATTGTTTTTGTCTGTTTCCCCATTAATGCGGATGCAATAAGGTTGGGCTGATAGTTTAGCTTCTCCATTGCTTGCCGAACTTTTTTTACTGTCTCCTCACTTATTCTTCCTTTTTGATTAATAACTTTCGAAACTGTTGCAATCGAGACCTTTGCTTCCTTGGCAACATCATATATGGTTACTTTCATAGTTTATCCCTACTTTTGTATATTTCATTAAGTTTTTATCTGTATAGTATTCATTTGAGTAAGCGCTTTACTATGATTATACATTATTTTGGACAATATGAAAGTAATAATATTAAATTTTTCAGCATCTCTTATAAAAGCGGTAATTTTTACTACTTAGCTTGGGGAAATAGTAGCTGATACAATGTACTAACCTCGTCTTTAGTCGCTTTTCTAGGATTATTTGGAAAAGTACCTCTTTCATTCAGAGCATCTATTGTTAGGTTATCAATAGATTCCTTTGTAACTTTTATAGTCAAATAACTGAAATCCTTAGGTATATTTAGTTTTCTAGAAAATTCTTTTAAGCAATCAATCAATCTTTCTGCAGCCTGATAGCTAGGGAGTTGTCTAAGACTATCATCGAAAAGATAAGCAACCTCCGCATATTTCTCATAATTAGCAATTAGGTTAAACTCTATTACATATGGTAAAATAATCGCATTTGCTAATCCATGAGGAACTCCAAACCAGGCTGTTACTGGATGAGACATAGAATGTACTAGTGCAGTTCCCGACATTGAAAAAGATAACCCTGCAATGGTACTGGCAAGTAATACTTGAGCTTTTGCATCTTCATTTGAAGGATCCGCGTAAGAAACTGGTAAATTCCTCCTTAACATTTTAATCGCTTCTAATGCTAATGCGTCACTGATTGGTTGTGCCCGATTATTTACATAGGACTCTATCGAATGGACTAATGCATCCATACCAGTTGCAGCGATAAACTTCTGCGGTAATGAATAGGTTAATATCGGATCAATAAACGCACAGGTTGGATATAAATAAGGACTAGCGAGAACAAATTTTTTATTTCTTTCTGGATCACTAATAACTGCCACATTGGTCACTTCACTGCCAGTTCCAGCCGTTGTTGGAATCATGAATAAAGGTGGGATTGGTCCAGCAATTGACCTTTTGCCTCTACCATAATTATTAATATCTCCTTCATTTACAGTGGACACGGAAATTGCTTTTCCAGCATCTATACTACTCCCTCCACCTACAGCAACAACTGCCTCACACCTGCCATGTATATATATTTCTCTTCCCTTATGAACAGCTTGGGTTTCAGGATTTGGATTAACTTCCGTAAAGGTCACTACTTTGATTTCATTTTCTGTTAAGTTCTCTACGATATCATCGATAATACCTGTGCTTTTTAAACCAGCATCACTAACAAGCAAAACACTACGGATCGATAGACTTTTTAATTTATTTGCTAACTCCTCTTTAACGATGTTTTTTCCAAATACTACTTCCGTTGGTAATACAGACTGAAAGGATTTATTGATCAACTCCATCTCATTTCCCCTCTTTCTAAGAACTTTTCTCGTTTAATAAAGTGCTATTGATACAAACTTTCTTTCTAAATACTCATCAATACCATGACCGCCTTCCCTTCCAACTCCACTTTCTTTCACCCCACCAAAGGAGCCTTCAGTTGCAAATGGATAGGCATCATTGACCCCAACCATACCAAACTCAAGATTTTCCATAACTTCGTATGCTCGTGTTAAATTATTTGTAAAAAAGTATGCTGCAAGCCCAAAGTTAGTTGCATTTGCCTTTTGAATAACCTCTTCCTGTGTATAAAAGCGGAATATAGGAGCAATCGGTCCAAATGTCTCCTCACGGCTGATTTTCATTGTTTCATCTACATTTGTTAATAAAGTTGGTTGATAAAAAAAGCCATGATCATAATTGTCACCAGTCAAACGATTTCCACCCAGAACTAGATTCGCACCAAGCCCTACTGCATCTTTTACGTGTTCTTCCACTTTCTTGATTGCATTTTCACTAATTAATGGACCGACCTGACAAGCGTCCTCAATACCATTTCCAACTTTTAATTCGGTTATTTTTTCCTTATAACGTTCAATAAATTCATCATAGATTTTATCATGTACATAGAAGCGGTTTACCGATGTACATTGCTGGCCTGCACAGCCAAACTTAATAGTGATTGCTCCTTCTACCGCTTGATCTAAGTTTGCATCGTCGAACACGATATATGGCGCATGACCACCAAGCTCCATGGAAACACGCTTTAGTGTTGCCGCAGATTTACTTACTAATAATTTTCCAACTTCTGTAGAACCGGTAAATGAAATTTTACGTACAATCGGACTTTCCAGTATTGGATCTACTACTTCATCTGCAGAACCAATAAGTAAATTAACAACACCTTTGGGTAGATTGCACTCCTCAAATATTTTAAATAGTTCAATTGCACTCATGGGTGACGAATTTGATGGACGAAGAATAACAGTGCACCCTGCTGCTAAAGCCGGAGCCAGCTTTCTTGCACCCATAGATAGTGGAAAATTCCAAGGTGTAATAGCCGCTACTACCCCTACAGGTTGTTTTATTTCCATTAGTCTCTTATTTCTTTTTGCAGCCGGAATAGTTTCCCCATACGTTCGTCTTGCTTCCTCTGCGAACCATTTAAAGAACGAAGCTGTACTATCTACCTCATAGCGCGCATTTGTAATCGCCTTCCCCATTTCCAAAGTAATGGTTTTAGCTAATACTTCCTTTTTCTCTACGATTTTCCTTGCTATTTGTTCTAAGTAATTAGCCCTTTCAAATCCAGTTAATTGAGACCAGCTATCGAATGCTTTCTTTGCTGCTGAAATAGCTTTCTCTGAATCCGAGGCATCGCCTTGCGAAACTTGTTGATAAAGTTCGCTTGTTGCCGGATTGAACACATTAATTTTATTATTGGTTGTAACCCATTTTCCATTGATAAACATAAATATATCCCCTTTGTAAGTTTATTGGCTTAAAGTTAAAACAGGCTTCAATACTGTTTTTGCTATACCATCTTCAAAAGCTTTCTCAAATTCCTCAAATGGATACTCTTTTATCAAAGCGCTTATATCAATTTGCCGTTTGGATAAAAATTTTAAAGCTTGTTCATAATGCTTCCACTGAGATGTATAGCTCGTATGAATGGTTATATTCCGACGAACTAAAGATGTTAGATCAAGTTCTAATGTTCTCGGATAAATTCCAAAAAGAGTTAGGTGACCACCTCGTTTTAAAAGAGACATCCCGTCTTTTACAGCATGTATGGAACCTGATGCGTCAATAACAACATCTACTTCTTTTCCATCCCATATAGTTAACAGCTGCTGGTTAATGGACTCTTGATTAACATTAAACGTATCAAATCCCATTTCTTTTGCAATTGGTAACCTGATCTCTTCATCATTATCTGTTCCAACAATCGCTACTTTAGATGCACCTTTAATTCTTGCAGCCTGAGCGGCGCTTAAACCTTGGATCCCAGGACCAAATATAACGACATTATCACCTGTATTTAAATTACAGTTATCGAAGACCGCATTTAAACTAACTGAAATCGGCTGTGCAATAGCTCCAACGGAAAAAGGTAAATTATTTGGAAGATGATGTAAAGTGTAAGCTGGTACGGCAATATATTCTGCCATTGCTCCATTTACATGAAGCCCAGTCATTTGAGAATCCAGACATATGTCTGTTCTACCATTATTGCAATTATCACACTGCCCACAATATCGGTTAGATTCCCCTATAACTCTGTCTCCTACATGAAAATTAACAACTTTAGAACCTACTTCTGCGATATATCCGCTAAATTCATGACCAAGAATCAACGGTGTTTGAATAAAATCGTATCCAGCTGTAAATTCATATACATGTAAATCTGTGCCACATATTGCAACATTCACTACCTGGACAAGTACTTCATCATCTTGAATGATTGGTCTTTTCACATCTAGTCGTTCTAATGCGTTTTTCAACCTGGAAGTTTTAACCAGTGCTTTCATTGATGTCCCCTCCTTTAATAAAAATTCTTGTTTACTTATTTAAAAAATTAAGTTAAGCGCTTTACTTTAGGCTCAAAAAAATTACCTGCTAGATTTCCTTTATTGTAGATCGAGATATCTTTGATGAGCCGACTTAATGGCAACAATAACGGATTGCTGAGATGGAGCATGATAATTTTCTTTTATTTGCTTAATAATCGGCTCGATTCCATTAAACAGATTGCAACCCACGAGCAATCTATTAAAATAATCACTTGCCAGTCTAGTTACAAATGTTAATTCAACAGCCTGAATGATATGTGTCTCTTTATTCACCTCTAACACGATTCCCGAGTATTTATATTCCTCGTACATTGACGTTCCTTGCGGTGCTTTTGAATAGCCAGTAATTAAATAAGTATCCAAAACAATCACCTCTCTTTTTTACTTAGAAGATTAATATACTTTTAATCATTCCACAGGAATTTTAATTTTGCAACTTTAACAATTAGTTAAAATTTTCAACCGCAAGAGAGATTCCCTGTCCGACACCAATACACATGGTAGCTAATCCAAGTGTTACTTCTCTTCGATTCATTTCATGAATTAATGTGGTTAATATTCTTGCACCACTTGCTCCAAGAGGGTGTCCAAGTGCGATTGCACCACCATTTACATTCACAATGTTTGTATTCAATTCTAATTGCCTCATACATTCAATCGATTGGGAGGCGAATGCCTCATTTAGTTCCACTAAACCAAAGTCAGAAATACTTAGTGAAGCTCTATTTAATAGCTTTTGTGTAGAAGCAATTGGCCCAAGTCCCATTATTCTAGGGTCCACACCAGCAGTTGCTGATGCTACAAATTTTGCTAAAGGGGTTAACCCTAATGCTTTTGCCTTTTTTGAACTCATTAATATTAATGCAGAAGCTCCGTCATTTACACCAGTTGCATTACCTGCCGTTACGGTTCCTTCTGAGAATATCGGTTTTAACGTATTTAATTTCTCAATGGTAGTACTTGGTCTAGGGTGCTCATCTTCCTCCACGATTGTTTCATTACCTTTCTTGTCTTTTAATGTAACTGGGATAATTTCATTTTTAAATATTCCATTCTCCTGTGCTGCCTTTGCTTTTTGCTGACTAATATAAGCGAATGCATCTTGTTCTTCTCTGGAAATATTAAATTGTTTTGCTACGTTCTCTGCTGTTTGTGGCATCGTATCCACCCCGTACATTTCTTCTAACCTTGGATTAATAAACCTCCACCCAATGGTTGTATCAAATAATTCCATGTTCCCTCTAGGAAATTCTTTCTCCGGTTTAGCCATAACCATTGGAGCTCGAGACATGCTCTCCACGCCACCAGCAATAATAATTTCTCCTTCACCAGCTAGAATTGTACGAGCACCCATACTAACTGCATCTAGTCCGGATCCACAGAGTCGGTTAATTGTGGTACCACTTACCTTCTTTGGTAAACCTGCTAGCAACAAGGACATTCTGGCAACATTTCGATTTTCCTCTCCAGCACCATTGGCATTCCCGAAAATCACATCGTCCACTTCATTTCCTGGAAAGTTAGGGTTTCTTTCCATTAGAGCCTTAATTACCAATGCACCTAAATCATCTGGTCGAACACTTTTTAAAGCTCCTTTATAACTACCGATTGGCGTTCTGACAGCATCAATAATTACTACTTCACTCATCTAAATATCCTCCTTGAGGACTTTTTCATTTACAACATAAGACATAAACGTATTATTCTTAACCATTTCCAAGGTGGTATCTCCTACTAAGTCTACTAATTCAAAAAATTCCCCTTTCCAATTAAAAACAGCCATTTCCGTTACAATGACATCTACTTTTCTTTGAGAGGTTATTGGAAATAGACATTTTTCTACTAGTTTCGGTGTTCCATTCTTAGATACATGTGTTGTTGTAATAATTGTTTTCTTGGCGCCTTCTAGTAAATCCATCGCTCCACCAACGCCAATGATATCCCTCCCAGGTATGGCCCAGTTGGCAACCTGACCATATGAGTCGATTTGAAGGCCACCTAAGACTGCAATATCAATATGTCCCCCACGAATCATGCCAAAGGATTCCGCGCTATTAAAATAGGAAGCACCTACCGCTTCTCGAACAGGCATTTTACCTGCATTCACTAATAAAGGATCAATACTTTCATCCTCAATATTCGCAACACCTAAAAGGCCATTTTCCGTGTGTAAAAAGTATTCTTCTTGTTCTAAATACTTAGAGATAAGGGTTGGAATACCTATACCTAGATTAATAGTTAAATAACTTCCTGTTGCTTTAATTTCTTCAGCTGCCTTCTGAGCAATTAATTTTTTTATGTTTGTCATACACTCACCACTCCTTCGTTCGTAAGTACTAATTGACTTTTCACTACTGCATCAACAAATAAGTGAGGTGTAACAATTTCTTCGGGAGATAATTCTCCATACTCCACGATTTCATCAACTTCAACAACTACATATGTTGCAGCAGTTGCCATAATTGGATTGAAATTCCTAGCTGTTTTGTAGTAAACAAGATTTCCTAAGGTATCTGCTTTCCATGCCCTAATAAGTGCAACATCTGATTTAAGAGCTTTCTCAAATACATATTCTTCGCCATCAATCTCTTTTATTTCTTTTCCTTTAGCAAGATCAGTGCCTATAGATGATTTCGTATAGAAACCACCAATACCAGCTCCACCTGCACGTATTGCTTCCGAAAAGGTTCCTTGTGGCAATAACTCAACATCTAGTTTATCCGCGTTATAATATTTTGCTACATCTCTATTACTCGTAAAATAAGATCCTATCACCTTGCTTATTTTATCTTGCTGTAGTAATAATCCTAATCCTTTTCCAACTTCTCCAATGTTGTTACTTATAATTGTTAAGTCTTTAATATTCTTTTTTGTAAGATAGTTAATTAATGTCAGTGGACTGCCAACTAAGCCAAACCCACCTACCAGAATCGTATCTTCATTTTTTAACGGAAGCATAGCATTCTCTACTGTTTTTGCTTTATTGTATTTCATAATATCCTCCTTATTGGTTTTCATAAAAAGAAAAAAGCACGGCATTCTTGTAGACACCAAAATAAAGAATTTGTGGTGTTAACAAGAAAACCGTGCATTTTAAACTTATTTAGAGTTGGTGACTCTAAAATTTAAAATTGAGTTCCTTGGAATATTCAGATATTTAATTTTATTTTAATTAACAAAGAACTAAAAGTCAAGAGAGTTCTAAATTAGTATGGGTAAACCAACTAAGTCAGATCATTTTCTTGTCATAAATGGTTAAAAAAATCTACGTGCGTTGGGCAGTCCTGCTATAGATGACCAATAACTGCCTATTAAAACAAAATTACTCATACCTCGATTTGTTTTTTATAATATGTCCCATAAAATTCAACATGGTCATTGCGGCAACTCGGGATGTTGCTCCAGTTGGATCATATTGCGGGGCAACTTCTACAAGGTCAAAACAGATAACCTTCCCTTTCTCGGCAATTCCCACTAGGATATCGTTTAAAAAGTCAAAGGAAAAGCCGCCAGGAGATGGAGATCCTGTACCAGTTGCAAGAGAAATATCAAAACAGTCGATATCAATTGTTACGTAGTACTTGTCCGCCTTAGGAATGCGGTCAATAATCCCTTCCACACCTAATTTAGAAGCTTCCCTGGCTGAGATTAGCTGGCTATTATAAGCTTTAGCCGCATCAAAGTCTTCTTTTCGGCTGCTTCCCAGTCCGCGCAGTCCAATTTGCACCATGTCTTTAATATGCTCCATTTCGGACATCCTTCTCATTGGACTGCCATTTCCTAATGTTTGACCACCAGGAGCATCAGACCAGTCTAAATGAGCGTCCAATTGAATAACCGTAACATCGCCTTCATCTTTTAATCCGCGGGCTACCGGGATAGAAATCGAATGATCTCCTCCCATAATAGCGGGGATTACCCCTTGCTCGCGAATTTTCCTGACAGCATATTCAATCGCATCAAATGAATGCTCAATTTTACCATGTACAACATCTGCATCACCGACATCAACAATTTTCGCAGGGGCTCCTAACAATACCTCATCACTTTCAGGATCATAAAAACCAGCATCCCCCCGTGCATAATGGGTGGAAACTTCACGGATTCTTCTCGGACCAAAACGACAGCCTGATAAGAAGCCTACTCCTGTATCATAAGGTATACCCAATACGGCGATATCCGCATCAATTTTATCCCAGTCGGTCTCGATTGGATATTTCGCAAAAGAAGCAATTCCTGTAATTGGCATATTATATTTTTCCATTTGTAATACCTCCATTAGAAATTAAATTATTGACCCGCAAATAAATTAGCGAGAAAGACAAACAGCGGTACACCTACAACATCCGTTAACACTGTACCTGCGATTGGAATAATGATGAAAGCTTTTCTTGAAATGACACCATATTTTGTACAGATTGCATTCATTACAACCAGTCCATTTGGTGTCGCACCAAGACCATGTCCAATAAATCCTGAAGACATAACTGCCGCATCATAATCCCTGCCTAATACCCTGTACATGATGAATGCAGCAATTAGAACCGTAACGATTGTTTGCATGATGAGCAGAGCCATAAGTGGCAATGCCAATTCATACAGTTCCCATATTCGCAGTTTCATCATTGCCATTACTAAAAACATATTCAGAGAAACTGTTGAAATCATTTCCATTGCTTTGTTTGAATCTTTAACAAAGGAATGTTTTTCAAAAAGTGATCGGAAGATGATACCAAGAAATAAACTAAAAATATGACCTGGGATGGAGAAACCAGTTAACTCTGTAATCCAATTTGCGGTAGGTAAACCAATCGCAAGGATTACAAATATGGCAGCACCTGCGACTGTAACTGATCGAGCAGTAATTTTTTCACTCTCTTCTTCTTTTAACTCCTTAGAAAGCTCATCCAGGTTTCCTTTTTCTGTTGTTATTTTTAGCTGGTTTCTCTTAATGAGCCAGTTTCCAATGGGTCCTCCCAGTAAAGAACCTGCTATGAGACCATATGTAGAAGCTGCCATTCCAACAGTAAGAGCATTTTCTCCACCAAGCGATTCTATGAGTGGGGATAGTGAAGCAGCCATCCCATGACCACCTTGCATGGAAGCTTGCCCTGCCATCAAACCTATAAGCGGATCCAATCCCGTTAACGAGGAAACACCTATGCTTATTCCATTCTGCAGTAATGCTAATAACCAACAAACAAGCATATAAATAAGGAGCAATTTTCCACCTTTTTTTAATAAAGTTAAGCCACTTGTCAGTCCAATCGTTACGAAGAAAATAAACATAAATAAATCATAGAGCGTATTATCAAACTCAATTTCAAATAAACCAAGTTCATAGACAATCCACATCAAGATAGCAAAACCAAAGCCACCGATAACAGGACTGGGAATGGTATATTTCCAAAAGATCTTATATCGATTTACCACCCACTTCCCTATCATTAAAAGGATTGCTCCAATTGCAGCAAAGGTAATCATATCAACTTCAAGAATGAACATTCCAGCTGATTCTTCCAAACCTTTCACCCCCTCTAATTCAGTAAAGAAGACGCTTACTTATGTTGCAATTTTAAATGTTTAGATATATAATAACAAATACTATTTTCTTATAGATTAATAGCTTTAAGCTATAAAGGGGCAGCCTATGGATATTCGAACACTTAAGTATTTTCAAGTCGTCGCAAAGCATAAACAGTTTACACGTGCAGCTGAAGAATTGCATATTTCACAGCCTTCTTTAAGTAACGCAATTAAAGCTCTAGAAAAGGAGCTCGATTGTTTACTATTTGAAAGAAGCACAAGAAAGCTGATTCTAACAGAGCCCGGGAAAATTTTATATAGGCATGCTTGTAAGATATTAACTTATTTCGGCAGTATTTATAAAGAAATGAATGATGTAAAAAATGAGGGGGCAGGGAATTTAAGCATCGGAATGATTGAATCCTATCGTTATTTTATCACTCCGATCATTTATCATTTCAAAAAAGTCTATCCGAATATCCGAATAAAAATTCACGAAATGGGACCAAAAGAAATAGAGCAAGCATTGGAAAGTTATGACCTTCACATTGGCATTACCTCTAATATAAATAAAGAAAATGAACTTAAATATGAACCAATTTTCCAAGAGAAATATGTACTGATCACGCCTATTGATCACCCATTTGAACATCTAAGCAATAATATTGATATAACAGGTTTGAAGGATGAAATGATTATTCATAGTCTTGAGGGGTTTGAAGTTAGAAACACTTTTATTGATGTCTGCCAAAAAGCAGGATTTACACCTCATTATGAATACGAGGTAGAAAGTTTGGAAACAGCGCGCAGTATGGTAGAAGCCGGGCTCGGTCTAGCAGTGGTACCGGAAAATTTTATAACATCCAATTCATCCGATAAGATTAAATTAATCTATTTAAATAATCTTTTGCCTGAAAGAACGGTTTATTTTGCGTATCACTCTGAACGTTATCTATTACCTGCGATAGAAGCTTTTATGGAAATAGGAAGGACAGAGGGACATTCCATTTTTCGTTAGCTTAGTTATTAAGCTGAGCATGGAGTGTCCCCTTCCCTATTATTGCTTGCATCTTAACGCTCATTAACTCCGCAACCTGTTGCTAGACCAAAAATTGCACACATCGAATTGGGATTCTATATTAAAACGAGGTTCTGCTCGAGTGATATAGATATTGGTCGAGATTTTTCTAATTGGGGATATCCTGACATCGAAGTTTTACATATGGCAGTAACATACATTAGTCCACCTTCCAAAGATACCGCCCTCTGAAAGTTAGACTAACCTTCAAAGGACGGTACCCTAGTAAACTGTTTTATTGATAAAAAGATTATAAGACTTTCAGCGCAAGATCCAGCCCATCATCTTTCCTACATACCTAACTTCGCTATCTCAGTTCCAGCTTTCACTTCTCCTGTTTTAGTCAAGTTCAGTTCTTTTCCTTTTTCCTGTAGATTAGGGAAAACAAGCACAGAAATAATTTCTTTTCCTTTTTTCTCAATAAAAGTTAAATCAAATAAGCCAATCCGGTCATAGGCTTGTACCCTATCATCTAACTGAACTTGAATGTCAAAACCTTCCCCGACCAATTCAACAGTTTCTAGACCAAGATGCAATAGTAATTCTACGCCATCCTCTGTCATTAAACCAATAGCATGTTTAGTCGGGAATACTTGGGAAATTGTTCCGTTAATCGGAGCGTAAATTTCCCCATTTGTTGGAATAAATCCAATTCCATCTCCCATCATTTTTTGTGTAAAAAAAGGATCTGGTACACTTTCTAAATCAATAACTTCTCCATTCAATGGACTTTGTATTACGATAACATCAGTCTTTTTATTCTTTTTGAAAAACATACGAATCCTACCCTTCCCTTTCATTCCTGCTCCTATAATCCATATATCCGAATAATAATGCTTCCAATACTACAAAAAAGGAAGAAACAGACTGGGTCCACGAGTTTTGCGGAACAGAATTTAGTGTGCTGGAAGTATATAAATTAAAATCATGAGTAAATAGATAAACAATCAACGAAACTTTTTCGTTGATTGTTTATCTATTCATTAATAAGTAATTAGGTTGTCTAGATTGTTCTGATGTTCTTCTTACAAACTTAACAATAATTTCCCCAAACAACATATATTTCCTCTTCCGCCAGTGATTTGTTGTCATGATAATACTTACTCCGCAATGATTTCGTTTTTATGTCTTTCTTACTCGAACTACATATTATTCTTGGTCGAGAAACCTGTCAACATATCTCTGCCAGAGATTCCGTGATTGGTCATTTCGTATGGGTCTAGGATGACGTTTAGTTCTTCCTCGGTCAGGACGTTGTGCTGAATACATAGTTCCCGAACGGATTTGCCATCTATGATTGCCTCCCTTGCAATTTCCGTTGCAAGCTCGTAACCGATATGTGGGTTAATCGCCGTAATCGTTCCGACGCTGGAATCGACATAGTGCTGCATGCTTTCTTTATTAGCTTGAATACCTGTTACACAGTAATCCGTAAATACGCGAAAACCATTGTTCATAATACTAATCGATTGGAGTAGATTGAATACAAGTACTGGTTCCATCACATTTAATTCAAATTGTCCTGCTTCTGAGGCAAGGCAAATCGTGTTGTCATTCCCGATTACTTGAAAGGCGATTTGATTGATAACCTCAGCCATGACTGGATTCACCTTCCCTGGCATGATCGATGAACCGGGTTGTCTAGCTGGCAGTTTTAATTCATTAAGACCCGTACGTGGACCTGAAGCCATTAAGCGAATATCGTTGGCAATTTTGGACAAATTCATCATACATACTTTTAGCGATGCAGATACTTCCGTATAAATGTCTGTATTTTGCGTTGCATCTACTAAATGTTCCGCCGCAAATAGTGGGAAGCCACTAATTTCAGCTAATTGATTAACTGCTGTTAAAACATATGATGGATCAGCATTTAACCCTGTTCCAACAGCTGTTGCTCCCATATTCACTTCATAAAGATGCTCGCGTGATTGCGATATTCGTTTTATATCACGCCTGATCACACGGCTATACGCCTCAAATTCCTGACCCAATCTGATTGGCACAGCATCTTGCAGATGGGTACGACCTATTTTTATAATGGAGTCGTACTCTTTAGCTTTCGCTTTAAATGCGCGATACATGTCATTCATAGTCGCTAATAACTGTTCTGACATGGTCAGCACTGACAGATGAATCGCTGTCGGGAAAGCGTCATTTGTTGATTGCGCCATATTAACATGCGTATTTGGGCTTAGATATGAATAATCTCCTTTTTCTTTGCCAAGTATTTCCAGAGCTCGATTCGCGATAACCTCATTGGCATTCATATTAAGCGATGTTCCTGCACCACCTTGGATAGGATCAACGATAAAATGATCATGCCATAAGCCATCAATAATTTCATCTGCCGCTTGAACAATTGCCTTTTGTATATGCGGTTGTAAACGTCCTGTTTCCAAATTGGCAATGGCTGCCGCTTTCTTAACCATTGCGATTGCTTTAATTAATTCAGAGTGAATTTTATATCCTGTAATTGGAAAATTTTCAACTGCACGTAAGGTTTGAATCCCGTAATACGCACTTTCTGGAACCTCTTTTTCGCCTAAGAAATCTTTCTCGATTCTCACCTTGTTAGCTAACATCACGCCTACCTCCAATAATTATGCTACACGGCATACTTCATTCCTCCAATGGTTACATCCGACTAGGACCCTAAAACCCAAAAAATTTGTTTGGACAGTCCACTGTGCTTAACTAATATCCTACTTCCTATATAATTAAGAATAAGTATGTTCATTTTGTCTAACTACATTTGGAACAACAAGAATTCCGCTCGGATTTGAATCCACAATTTCTCCATCCTTCATCACTGTTCTGCCCCCAA
The DNA here is from genome assembly GCF_037963145.1 of Oceanobacillus sp. FSL K6-2867. NCBI lineage: Bacteria > Bacillati > Bacillota > Bacilli > Caryophanales > Bacillaceae > Oceanobacillus > Oceanobacillus sp. FSL K6-2867. The sequence goes on along the minus strand of NZ_CP150144.1, from coordinate 3,083,655 downwards.
TGATCGTTCTGACAGGAACTCCCTTTACCTGCATGCCATCATAGGCTGTCACTTTACTTTTACTATGGAGATTCTCACGCTTCAACAGGACTTTTTTATCCATATCAACAAGCGTTATATCGGCATCAGAACCTACTTGAAGTGCTCCCTTCCGTGGATAAACCCCGAACTGTTTCGCCGGATTCCCTGACAGAAGCGATACAACCTGCTGAAGCGTAATTTTCCCGTCCGAAACGGCATTAAGCATTAAAGGTGTAAGTGTCTCGACACCACACATTCCCGCTGGTACCGTCCATAGATCATCTGCTTTTTCCTCTTGCGTATGTGGAGCGTGATCAGAGCATACAATTGTGATCACACCATCACGAATTCCTTCCCAAAGCTTATCCTGATCTTTTTGATATTTCACAAGCGGATATACTTTCATCTCAGGACCGATTCTGTCGTAATCTTTATTTGTCAAAAATAAATAATGTGGGCAGGTCTCTGCTGTAATTGGAAGTCCTTCATCCTGAGCGCGTCGGATTAATTCAACACCTTCTGCTGTACTGACATGCAAAATATGCAATCTTGCTCCTGTTTGTTTGGCCATGGCAATAGCCGTTTGAATCGTTAATTTCTCCGCAAGATTCGGTCGCGATGCCAAAAATGTTTCATAATCAGCTCTACCCGTTTGCTTCATCTCGTTCGTTAAATGACGAATCAAATCACTATTTTCCGCATGAATCGCAAAAGGCTTCCCCGTAAGCGCCATTTCCTTGAACATGCGATAAACCTCACCATCGTCACAAGGAGGGATGATATCTTTCATTCCATCCTCATAATTGTAAATTAGCTGAAACGTATTCTTATCAACGGCATATCCCCAAAAATATTTAAAACCAATAACACCGGATTGATCTAAGTCCCTAATTTCTTTCCGATTTAAATCTCCAAGCGTAATTCCCCATAATCCAAAGTTCACATACGCCTTTCTTTTTAAATTTTCCACTTGGATATTAAAATTTTCAGCATGATTAACAGGGGGATCGGTATTTGGCATTTCAAATATCGTTGTGATTCCACCTGCTGCAGCGGCCTGTGTGGAATGATAGAAATCCTCTTTATACGTCGCGCCGCCATCTCTTGAATGAACATGCGTGTCGATTAATCCTGGCAACACATATAACCCAGTAGCATCCGTAATTTCCGCTGCTTCACCATCTAAGGGATCCGCTGAAATCGAATGGATTTTACCATCTTTCATGTAAATATCTGCTTGGTAAACCGCTTCTTCTGTCACAACTGTTCCGTTTTTAATAATATGATCCCAATTCACGACTTTAGCTTCCTCCCTTCAATACGCTATCCGTACACCTTCATTTTCCTGAATCGGCAATTCCACTTTTCCAATCAAATCACGAATATCCTCTATCTCATAGGCAATCATATATTCCTTAATCCCTTCCAAAATTTCCATCATCGCCATTGGATTAATGAAACTTGATGTACCAACCTGGACGGCGCTTGCCCCGGCGAGAATCATTTCTATGGCATCCTCCCAAGTCATCACACCGCCACAGCCGATGATTGGCAAATTTGTCACGCCACGGACTTGATGAATCATACGGACGATGATCGGCTTAATCGCAGGACCTGACATACCACCTAGTACATTACCAATTTTCGGTTTCCTCGTATGAATATCAATCGCCATCGCAAGTATTGTATTCGCCACATTTAACCCATCGACACCAGCACTTTCACAAGCGAGGGCGATTTCTTGAATACTTGTCACATTCGGTGTCAGCTTTGCAATCAGCGGTTGATCGGTTGCTTCCCTTGCTTTTTTTACCACTTGGTAGGACAACTCCGCATCCATTCCGAATGCATTTCCATCCCCCTCTAAATTGGGACAGGATATATTCAGTTCGATCCCAGAAACGGTACTTTCCCGACCGATAATTTCTGCCATTTCAGCAAATTCATCCACGGAATCGGCCGAAATACTCGCAATTAACGGCGTATCGTATTTTTGATAATTTGGTATAAGCTCCTCTAAATAATACGCTAAGCCCTTACTTTGAATCCCGATCGAATTAATCATACCCCCAGTGATTTCACAAACGCGTGGAGTTGCGTTTCCACCGCGGGGATATTTGGTAATACTTTTCGGAACGATTGCACCTAAATCATTAAAATCAAAGAGGGATTCCATTTCATAGCCAAATGCACCAGACGCGGGCATAACTGGGTTTTTCAAATAAAGATTCCCAATTTGAACACCGAGCTTTAAATTTTGCACTATGCTAACACCACCTTTTCCAAATCAAACACTGGTCCTTCTTTACAAACACGAACCGATTTAATCTCATTATCCTCTTGAATATCACAAACACAGGCATAACAGACTCCCATGGCACAACCCATGTTTTCCTCAAGGGCGATTTGGGCTGGAATGTTATACATTCTTGTCATGTTCTGGAGTAATCGTGATAATCGTCGCGACCCGCATGTAAAGGCAGCGTTAATATCATTTGCGATTAGCAATTGCTCAATTAATTGTTGTACCTTATCCACATCACTTGTTCCATCCTCATCTGTGACCTCATATACCTCGGCCCCGAATTCCTTCAATGTTTGTGCTGCGAGCAAATCGTCATAGCTTCGGGCACTTAGGATCGCTATACATTTCATATGTTTCACAGCTGCTTCTTGAACGAGTGCAGCTAAAGTTGCGATTCCTACCCCTCTTGCAAGTAGTAAAACAGTATCCCAGTCATCATTTAATGTGAAGCCAACTCCGAGCGGTCCGAATATGTCAACCCTGTCCCCAGCACTTACGTCTGTTAGGCGAATTGTCCCCTGCCCTTTGACAAGGTAAAGGAACTCGATTGTCTTTTCCTGCTTATTAATCTGGTAAATACTAAACGGCCGACGTAAAAAAGGAGAATCATCATCCGCACATTTTATATTGAAAAATTGACCCGGTTCGATTTTCTCTCTGATTGGTGACGCATCTAATTTCATATGCCAATACCGACTACTCACTTGGACATTTGATAACACTTCTAATTGGTAAATATGCATCACTTTCACCTCACTATTTTTTCAGTAGCTTTTGACGCTTTCAATAGCTCCGCTTTTAAAACCTCCACGCCAACAGAAATTTGATCAAGCGATGTATATTCATCTGGATTATGACTCAAACCATCCTTTGATGGGATGAAAATTAAAGCCGTCGGACAAAGTGTCGCCATATTCATCGCATCATGACCTGCTCCACTTGTCATATACATATAGGAATACCCATACTTTTCACAAGTCTCCTGCAGACGACACATTACATCACGGTCCAATTTGACAGGTGATTGATCAATCAATTCCGTTTTCATAATTGTTAACTCACGCTTTCTTTCCGCTTCTCTGATAGCATATTCCAGCTCTTGCACAACACGTTTTTTTGATTCCTGAGAAACACTGCGAATATCTATTTCCATTTCGACCATTCCTGGAACAATATTCATCGCACCAGGTTTTACATCAAAAACACCAACCGTAGCGACTGTCCCGCTGGATGCTTCTCTGATTGCCACTTCTTCAAGTTTTAGGGCAATTTCTGCAGCACCTAAAAGCGCATCCCTGCGGTGATTCATCGGCGTTGTTCCCGAATGTGACGCCTTTCCGTACACCCCTAATTTAAACCGCGTCGGCCCCGCAATACCTGTTACGATGCCAATTTGCTTCCCTTCTCTTTCTAAAACAGGCCCCTGTTCAATATGAAGCTCAAGGAAGACTTCCAATTCGCCTTTCTCTCGTTTCGATTCCTGAAACTTTTCCAGCCGTAATCCACATTCCAAGAAAGACGTTTCCATTGATATTCCATTTTTGTCCTGTAAATTTGTTAGCTGCTCTTTTTCCAGAAGACCGGCCATTGCTTTACTACCAAGGGTTGAATACCCGAATCTGGCAGACTCCTCACAAGCGAAAATGATAATTTCTATCGGATGCTCGGTTTCAATCGCCTCATCGTTCAAACTACGAACGACTTCTAGAGCGGCAATTACTCCAACCGTCCCATCGTAATTCCCCGCTTCATAAACGCTATCAATATGTGATCCACAAGCAACTGCTGCTAGTTCTGGATTGTTACCAGGGCGCCTTGCAATCACATTTCCTACAGCGTCCATTCTTACGTCCATTCCCTCGCTTTCAAAGAGTTCCATTAGATAACGTGTAGCAGCAAGTTCCTCTACTGAATATGCTAGTCGGTTGATCCCTGTTTTAGAGTACCCAAATTGGTTTAAGGCTTCTAATGTAGATTCGAATCGTTTCCTATTCACTAGCTCCCTCCTCCTATTGCATTTGGTCCCGCTTTCATTATACGATTCATTGCGCTTGATTTTTTATGTCTAAAGCAACAAAAAACATAACCATTTTTATCACAATCGCTAACCAATTTTATACGTTACGCTCAAAACAAAATTATTCCCCAGCTGCTTCATGGTGTTTCACACCTTTTAATGGAACTCCTCGTAGGGTTAAAATGACTGTTAATGAAATAATGTATAGAATCGACAAGAAAGCCATTGCAGCTGTTAGACCGAATTGATCGAGCAAGAACCCAATGGCAATCGGAGATAATCCACCAAGTGCTCTACCCGTATTAAAAATCGCATTGTTAGCCGTACTTCTCACCTCTGTTGGGTAGAAACTACTAATTAATGCTCCGTAACCAGCATTCATTCCATTCGCAAAGAATCCGACAATCGTTCCACCAATCAATATCGTTATCGGACTTTGTGCAAATACGTACAGAAAGACAGATGCTGCAGATGCAATTAAAAAGATACTATAGGAAACCTTTGCACCGAAGCGATCTAAGATGCGACCGAACAAAAACATCCCAGCACACATCCCAAGTATCGTGCTGATCATCCAAAGTGAAGAGCCAGATACACTTAAACCGAGCTGTTGTTGTAATATAGACGGAATCCAGTTCATCAATCCGAAATAACCCGCCACCTGCACCGTTGACATAATTGTGAGCGCAATTGTTACATAAGCAGTTTTCGGTGAGTCAAAAAGCTTCACGAGTGGATTTCCTCTTTTTCCCTTCGCCTTCATCTCCACCTGTGTCTTTTTCCATTCTTCCGTTTCATCCAGATTCTTTCGTATATATAAAACAAGGAAAACAGGAAGAACTCCGACCGCAAATAATGCTCGCCAGCCAAACAGCGGAATGATAATAGCAGCGAGAATGGCAGCGGCAATTGCACCAGCTTGCCCTCCAATCGTTACCCAGGAAGTCATTTTTCCGAGCTTTTTTCTGGAATAGACTTCTGCAACGAGAGCCATCCCGATTCCATATTCTCCACCAGCACCAACCCCTGCCAAGAAGCGCAGGAAATAGATAACATAAATATTATTTGCGAACACCATTAATGCGGTTGCAACAGCAAAAAGTAGAATTGTGTAGCTAAACACTCGGATTCTACCGTATTTATCTGCTAGAATACCGAATATAACCCCTCCTAGAAGCATACCGATATTCGTAATCGAAGCAATCGAACCACCTGCCGCAGATGAAATGCCAAACTCAGCAATAATGGTGCTAAGTACAAATGATAGAAACATAATGTCCATGCTCTCTAAACCTAATCCGAGCATGGATGAACCAAGAATCTTCTTTCTATATTTACTATCTTCCTTTTGATAAACTTGCAAACTCTCCTGTTTTAACTCCACCGTTATCTCATCCCTTCATTTTATTTACGTCTCGTTTCATACAATCCTTAAAACTCTTCTACTCGACTTAGCCGATACAAGCATCCAGAACAATTTCTGCCGCTTTCTGATGAAAACCTTGATAATCCTCATCCGACACCCATTTTTGGTTCAAACGGTTAACATGGACAACGAGACAATTGGCTGCTGGGATTTGATAAAGCGATGCGAGTAAAAATAACACCGCCGTTTCCATATCCGCATTCGTAATATGTCTTTCTTGCCAATAAGGCATAAAATCATTGTTCAGTTTTGGCCCATTTTTGATCTTGTTTTCACGACCTTGACCGTGGTAGTAGCTTTGTGTCGTTATGCCAATGCCTGTATGCACCCTAAATCCACTACCTTCTGCCTGTCTTGTAATTTTTTGCAATAAATCGGGATCAGCTACAGCTGGGTATACATCACTAACATAATGGGAAAGCAATCCCGGATCGCGAACCATCGCATGATTAAGCATCAAATCTCCAGGCAAAAACTTTTCCTGCCATGCTCCGCACCCACCCAAGCGTACAAGCTTCTTCACACCACTTTGGATTAGTTCGATGATGGCAATTTCCGTCGATCCGACTCCAATACCAGTTGAACAAATGGAAACCGTCACCCCTTTCCATAATCCAGACATTAAAATAAACTCACGATTATTCGTTATAACTCTCGGATTCTCCCAATTTTCAGCAATCAATCTCACCCTAGCAGGATCCCCTACCAGTAGCGTAATCTCCCCTAAATCCTCTGGTTCGATCATGTTTAAATGGATATTATCCATTTTGTGCACCATCCTTTAAACAATAATTTCACACAATACTGAAAGCGCTTTATCTAATAATACATTTCAATATTCAAAAATCATATGTATGAAATCGACAAAAAATAAAAAATATATTGTCCATAGAGACAATATATTTTCAGGGAATTAATCCATATAGTCCTATCCGTAATGCTCATGTTGTGTATAAATAGTTGCAATCAATACAAATGGTTACGATGGACTTCTCTTAATTCCATTAAGAACGAAACAATAGTTTTTTAATCCTGCTGTCCATGTGCTCACTGTTTGTCGGAATACAAGAGACGATGTATCTTCAGACCTAAATAGAGATTCATTTTTCCTTCTGATTTTTTTAAATCATGCCCTGTTAGTTCTTCTATTCTTTTGATGCGATATTTTAATGTGTTCACATGAATAAACAGATCATTTGCGGTTAGTTTCAGAATTTCATCATTGTAAAAATAACTTGTTAAAGTGTTTAACAGTTCATTTCTCGTATCGTATGGAAGCAACCGCCCCACCGTTTCGTCGTAAAAGGCGAGGAGCTCATGATCATCCTTTAATTTACTAAGAAGGCGATATGATCCCAAGTCATCGTAATATAGAATTTCTTGTGTATGCATTACACTTATTCCTAAGCGCAATGCTTGCTCTGCTTGTACATAGCTTTGCTGAATGCCTTCCGGGCCTGTTTCTAATCGACCAACACCAAGATGGAGCTGAACAGTGGAGGCTACATCCTTTGAGAGCACTTCTAAAATTTTATGGCAGAGATGTTCTCTATCTTCAAGGGCTGGGAGAATGATACAAATCCCTTTGCTTATATGTCCAATCAGTACACCTGGAATAATCCTTTGAATGATGGCATCCATACGATATCCCTTTAATTCTACATTCATTTCTTCTGCAGAATTCCTATCCATGGCACGAATCAACAAACAGCGATAAGCATCTTGCCTCGTAATTCGGTATTTATCGCCCCATTCAATCAGATTTTTCGCTTTCATATTTTCACTAAATAATAGTTCTCGAATAAAATCATTTTTATACTGTTGTTCAACGTCATACTTGACCTTTAATTTCAAAAATTCCAAGGAAAGTAGACTTGATGCCCTCTCTAAAATAGCAAGATCGGTTGATAAATGTTTATTATTTACTTCCCAGCACGTAATGTTTCCATAATATTGCTTGTCAACGATAATCGGTGCAACAATACACGAAATAGCTTTCCTATCAATTTCCCGCTCATATTGCATCGGTCGTTGAATGACGGACAATTCATCAATTTGTCTCTCGCTTAAAGGAGTAATTGACTTTTCAAGGTCTGGTAGCTCAATAAATGGGAACTCACTTTCAATCGTAATCATATTTTTCGTAAGGTTACTAACATGCATTCTAAAATCATCTATACTTTGACTATGCAGTGAAATCTCATGCAATATCTTCGTTGCTTGATCAAGATCCTCCTGTAAAACAACCTTGTCATTAAAGACATGATGCATGACCGGTGAGAGAATGTCTAAATATTTCACATGATCCGGAATAATAATCACCGGAAATCCAAGCCTATTTGCTGTATTGATAATTTCATCCGGAATGGTTTGGATATATCTTGAGGTCTTAATTGCCAATCCAGATGCTCCTGAATTATGTAATTGTTGTACGAGCATATTTTGTGCATCTAAGTCATCCTTAATCGCAAACAAAGATGTTAAGATCAATTCCTTCCCCTTTAGCCATTGAATAATATCCGGAACTTCCATGATTGTAATATTTTCAATAATCCTCGCCAACCCCTGATGACCAGCAACAATCTCACACTCACTAAACTTCCCTAACTTCATTGCATTTCGTAATGAAAGACTCAAAAATCCACCACCTCTAAATATGAACATCATAACACACCAATTAATGTAAATAGTCTGATAGTTATGTTAACAATTTAACTATACATACAAAAATTCGTCAAGGTAAGGACATCGGGATAGGGAAAGTATTTACAACCCGAATTTGGATCAAAGACGTATAATGGTGCCCTTCGATAATTTAGTGAGGATATACAGTGAAACTCCTCATAAGAATGATATGGAAGCAATGAAACGTCTTGAAATTGCTTTTGAGAAAGGTATGATAGAAGTTTTAAAAGAGATTGCTTACACTGAACTCTTAAAGTAAAATAGAACTGATAATCTAAACTATAGTGACAATGCGTATACAAAATTGGACGATTCATTAAACAGTGCCCTAGAGCAATGCAGTACCAAAGAACAAGAAGATGCATTTTTTAATCTTGAACCAGCGCTCAACCGAATAACCGTACTTGAATCTGAAAAACATCTTATTGGCGGTTTTATTACAGGATACAAATTTTTGAAGGAGATTGGACATTAGGGCTATTAGTTTAAGAAAAAAACGTTGTATGCTGGAGGAGTGACAGGTAACTAATTACGTTACAGTTGCGTTAATGGATTCAATCATTCATCATGAATATATCTTGAGGTTTACTGAGAACAGTTATCGCATTACACGAGTATCAAATCATCAATCTAAATGTTTTTCTTAAATTCAACAATAATATTGACCTTCACAAATCGATTATAGAATTATTGCATATAGGTAATGAATTCATGTATAATAAGTTAAGAAGCAATATATAATAAAATAGACTGAGTGCTACTAACACCCAGCCAAAGCAACTACATGCCGCATGAAGAGCGGCTGACCAGAATAGTTGGTTAAGTTTTAAAAAGTAACCTATCCTAAACTTTGATCGGGCGAAGGACGGTTACTTTTTTCTTGTTTCTTTGACGATCTGCACAACTAGTGCTAGCACATTTACTAGAACTATACTCGATGTCAGTGCAATGATGATTGCTTCATATGTCGTCATTTTATACCACCTCCCCTCATGGGAGATGGTCAACCGTCCATCCGCTTTATGTGGTTGCTACAACTCTAATTATAGCAATATTCTTAAACAATATCTATCGAATCTATTGAAAGGTAATTCGTTCTCTTATTTTTTTAACATTAATTCACTCTGTAGATCACCTAAAGACATTTATAACCCTCCTCCAATACTAGTACTGAGAATTTTACCAAAAAGGCAAGGCAAAATAGTCATGTTTAACTTTAATTGTCAGCCAGATTTTCGTGAAGAGTTAGAACTTCCACTAACTTTCTTCTTTCTGAAGAGAAAAAAGGCTAACACTAATGGAACAACCATTAAACCAATTCCAATGAGATAAACAGGAACTACCGTACCTACTAGTATCAGGGAAGCTGCAAGAGGCAGGAGGAGTTTATTCCAGAAAAAGACCGCATTATAGACGCCCAGTGCCTCGTAAATACTAGATTCATTATTAGGATCAACAACCCGCACAAGAGAAAGCCCCTGTGGATTGGACCCCGTTGACATACCATAGCTCATCAAAGACTTTTCAAACCATTCAGGATTTTTAATTTTTCTATACCAGAAATGATTAAAAATGAAAGTAATACCACAAATAATAATTGTTAAGATTAACAGAGGAATGAAGAATTCGGTAATAATACTTAACTGAATAGAAGCGCAAGCTGTTAAAATAATAATTTCTAGAGAGAAATTACTTATTTCATTAATGGTCGGCTTATCAACGTACCCATCAAATTTCACCATTTTCATAAGCGGCCATAGAATAAGTGAACCGACAATACCATAAATCATCGTAGGGATATTGCTAAAAAACGGGATTAGCGTCCCAATACCTGATAAAAGTAGCTCACCAAATTTAAAACTGACAGCAAGAATACCTAGCTGGAAAGCGAGTGAAGTTACGTTACTCGGATTAACGGTAATTCTGCCTATCGGTTTACGGTCTTTTTCGGGCAGAGTACCGCGGAAGAAGCTCTTATTTTTATTCATAATATCCTTCGTAAAAGCACCCCATCCACGACGAATACCATAGTTAGCCAAAATGATCCCTGGTATGATAGCTATTAATACACCTAATGTAGCCATAACCATTCCCAAACTTTGAGCACCAAGCTCTCCAGTTGGATCAATGACACTGGAGACAATCGGAACACTTCCATGAGAGCCGAAGAACGCTGCAACAGCCATCAAGCCCCAACCATCAGGCAGACCCGGCCAGAATCGGAGAAGTATAATTCCGATTAAAACACCAAAAGCTAATTGGAATCCATACATCACCATGTTACCAAAGGCAAAATCCATATGTTGGACAATTTTCTTACCTGTAACGGTAATCCCCAAAGGAACACAAGTCATCAAGATATACATTGCATAGATAGGAATTGATTCAAACGATTCAGGAATCGTAATCCAACCTAGCACTTGTTGGCCAAGAATTAGTCCTAAAAATCCAGCAATTACACTGGACGGAATCAGAAACCGTTGAAAAAAAGGAACCGTTTCACGGATAGCTACTCCAGCAATCAATAACATACCGAATATCATCAACGTATCAAATATTTCTTCAACCATACACACCCACCCTTTTCAATGAATTGAAATTCAACATGATTCGATTACCATAGCTTTACTTTCTATTATTAAGAAGTAGATTTAAATCCCTTCGTTTTATAAAAATATTCGGAAAATAATTCCGAGGAAACTTTTGAAACGATGCACATCTTACAAAAATAAAGAAGTATTATTCATTTATCATTTAGGCAGCTCATTTGCCATTAATATTCCAAGCAGATTTGCAGTATCTACACCGCTACATTGCATAGATATCCTTGTAATTTTCTTTTTTAAAACTGGCCAGTTAATTAAGTATACTCCTGTAAAAAGGCAATTCTCAACTTAGTCTTTAATTCGAATTGTTTCAAGTGCTGTATGACAATTAAGGTTTTCGAATCCATCCTCAGTAATTAGATAGCAATTACCTATATTAGCACCTGAATTCAATGGATCAAGCCACTGAGCATGCAATACAAAGACCATTCCAGGCTCCATAATATCTGTATTGTGAGATGTGATGTTGAATTTGGGATTACCAGACATACCCACAGAATGTCCCAAATTTGGATTATGCGGTCCAGCTACTGCCGGATAAACGTGATTAAGTTTTCTCCCCTTATTTTCATAATCTACTTCTTGAACATATTCTATTGGAATTTCTCTAGCCGATAAATCATCATTTGGAGCCCAGTTATAAGGCATTGTAGCTGTTGTATCATCCTTGAGATATCCGTGCTCAACGTACACGGAAAATGCAGCTTCATGGAGGTCACAAAAACGTGCACCAGGACGCATCTTAACTTCTGCTCGGCGAACCGCCTCCGTACATACTTCAAGCGTTTCTTCTTGTTTCGCAGTGATATTGCCAACAGCAATCATCCGAGCAGCTTGAGCTGTGTATCCATGATATGGCAAAGCGGACATATATAAGTTGATGAGATCACCAGAATTCACCTTATGGCCATAAGGCTTCCCGCAGTGAGTACCAAATCGATTAATACCTATTTGATAACCATCCCCACTTTCACCACCTCGAGCCATCTGCGCAAATGTGAAAGCAGCGTAAATTTCAAAATCCGTTACCATGGGCTTTGTTACATGACTCGCAGCCTGGAATCCAATGTCCATGAGCTGAGCAGAAGCCCTAATCTGAGCCTGTTCGTTTTTTGATCGGATTGTCTGCATATCTATCATAATCTGAGTCTCATTGATTGTTTTTAATTTTGGTAGTTTCGCTCTAAGTCCTTCCCAATACTTCGAGGACGAATTATCACCAATCAATCCAATGCTTGTCGAACTATAACCCAAATCTGTTAAAATTTTAGCTACAGCTTCAATCAATTGAGCTTCAGACGTACCCGAACGTCCTGAGTATTCCTCACCTAGCGCTCCAACTTGCCAAAGCTTCTCAACTCCAATCGGCTCACCAGGAGGTGGAATAATCACAGATTGGGTAAAGAAAGAAACTAAGTGAATTTCTTTACTGCTGTCCGTAGGTATGATTAACACGCCCTCACGTGCCCAATCACACGCATATCTTAAAAACATATTTGTAGTTTTAAAGGTTTTAACACCATCTGCATGTATAAGCAGAACTTCGTGCCCTCGTTCTGCTGCTGATTGGCGCAAGCGCTCAATCCTATCGTGAAATTCCTCAGGCGGTATAGCCTTCGGGGCTACAAATTCAAATCCTGGTTCAAAATCCTTCAATAACTTTTCGTAATTTACGGATGACATTATTCGTGACAACTCCTCTATTAATGTTATAAACATTTTTTATTCATCATTTTAAATACAAACGGTGCAATATTACTTTCAAGCACATTATCTACATTGAAAATTTCAATCTCCCCTCAAGATGGACTCTTACGATTAGTTAAGTATTTACTTGACGCCAATTTTCGAAGCAAATCATAAAGGGTGAATGATAGTATTCTCTTACTTTACTAAATCGTCCATCCCTGAACCTTTAGGGAAGCGCTTCCATTAAGGTGTAAAGATCAGCTTCGAATAGTCTGTTTTAGAAAATAACTTAAAGGGTTAACCCAGTTGTAAATAAATTCTTCATGGTTTCATTATAGTTCGTCTTTAGATATAAAAAAAATATCCATTTAGAATGGATAACTATAACTGTTGGGAATATCTAAAATAAAGGACATAAAAAAGAACCAAACATTTCTCTTTTGGTTCCATTATTCCAGGTCTAACTTTTTAATAAAGTTGACAAAGGCGTTTACTGTATTCAGTTCGAGCGTTTCATTATGATAATACATCCATGTTTGTCTTAAAATCTGCTTGCCCTGTTCATCTCTAATGTCTATTTTTTTCACTTGTTCATCGTGTTCTAATATTAATCTCGGTAATATGGCATAGCCCAAACCATTGATGATCATTTCCCTGCACGTATCTACATTATCTACTCTTATCCCAATATGCGGCGGTCTGGAGTAGTTTTCCATCCACCAGTTGTCTAGTATTGTTTTAAATCCGTGTTCCGTATGATAATTTATCCGCGGCAATTCCGGGAGATCTTCCAGGTTAATATTGTCAACGGAAGCGATACATAAAGGCTCTTCAAATAACAAGTGGCTTTGTCCAGACCAATTGTAATTTCCACGAAGAAATCCAACATGTACCTCCCTGCAATAAACCAAATCGTAAATTTCCCGTGAACTCCCAGGTATTACTTGAAATTCCACATTTGGATTTTTCACTTTAAACATTTTCAAAATACCTGGAAGCTTTTGTTTCGTAGAGTAATTAGAGATTCCTATTCTTAAGGTTCCTGCGACTTGAGTATCCATATTTTGAACTTTCTCTTTGATTCTACGAAGATCTGAAAGGACATAATCTGCTGACTTGGCCAAAAATTCTCCTTGAGGAGTAAAATGAATACCCCTTCTCTCCCTTTTCACAATGGCAACAGCATACTCAGCTTCCATTTTACGAAGGCGTTTCGTGATAGAAGGCTGGGAGGTGAATAATTCCTGAGCTGTTTTTGTAATGTTTTTATGTTTATAAAGCAGCTGAAGTATTAGCCAATCATAATCCTCCATTGTACAAGTCCCCTTTATGTATGTCATGTATAAATAAAACTATATCACAACGAATCAAGTGGACAAGATAAAATAGCAACTTGTGATAAAAATATTATCAAAGTTTCCATTTTGGTTTCGGGTCGATAGCCAGCGATTACCCCATAACTAGGTTTCCCGTTTTTTACGTAACCTCACCATGCCTACTAACAACTCGATAAACCCCAACAATACAAACAGCAACCATAATTCCCAAAACATTGGCCACAATATCATACAATTCAGCACTTCTATTAAAATACATTTGAAGAAATTCTGTTAAAATAGCGTACGATATCGAAATTAAGATTGTCGTTCGTAATCGAACTTTTATATCTACAAGTAACAAGGTTAATCCAAAAAACATAAGGAAATGTGCAGCCACTTCAAACTCACTAATCTGCTCAATTGGATAAAGTAAAGTAAAATCTTGCCACGCTGGTTTTGGCTGGAATGTAAAAGATACACTGAATTCATGAATAAATGCGTGAACATCATTCGTACAAGTTGCTATGAAAATGAATACCATCCATAAGATTACTAGAAACACTATCAACACTCCCAAAGGTTTTTATCATTATCGACTGAATGTAGAGGATGTATTCTTGATAATAAAACAATGTATTTCTAATACAGTTCAAATCTTGGTGTATTGTCGATAGTGTATATAACATCATTTTTTATAAAAGACAAAAACTAACAAATTCTTTTCCAAAGGTTCGAAATAACAATAACACTTTCGTGAATGTTGTCTTGATTTCCGCGTAATTCGCTTTAAGACATTTGGTTGGCTTGCTACGTCGCTACGTTTTCCAATCATAGAATAGACTATATTTTAAACTTATTCTGAAAGGAGCTGGGCACTTTGAGTGGGATTTGTTCTACTCCACTCTACGAATTACTTAAACTCAAGTAGCTGTAAATAGATTTTTCATAATAGACTTTTCTGTAATTTCATAAACCATAGAACCTACTTCCCTTGAGGTATCAAAATCAACATCATATTCATTTAGTAAATCGGTTGCCTCCTTATGTGGATGTTTAAAGCCCTTGTGATTCCCAGCTGAAATAAACGCATATGATGGATGGAGTTTATTCATTAAAACCCTATCAGTACCCGTTCTACTCCCATGATGTGAAACTTTCAACAAATAATTATTTGTTTGTCCCTTGATAATACTATTGGTAATCGGAAATCCAGCATCTCCACTTAACAAAACCTTACTTTCTCCATATTCTAAATTTAATACAATTGAACTGTCATTTAAATCGCTACACACTATTTTATTACAGGTATCAGGCTTTGGGTTTAATACAGAAATTTTAACCTTCCCTTCATAAAAGCTATCTTGTTTATTGACATTTATATGTTTTGCAATTTTCCTGTTTGCAACATCTAAAAGCTCTTCTACTTTTTTACCTGAATGTACATAGTCGAAATTTATTATGAAATTTTCAAAAACAAATTCTCCACAGTCTATTATTTGTGCAGCACCTCTAATATGGTCTAGATGCTTGTGTGTAATTATTAAACCTTTTATATTCTTTGAATGTATCCCATTCGATTCTAGTATTCGAATTATTTTATTAATATAATCTGTAATTTCTCTCCCTGAATAAAAGTTAGTATCTATTATGTATACACTTTTGTTTGGTAATATTAAAAGCATTGAATCTCCTTGACCAACATTAAAACAATATAGTAATATTTTTTCTCGATCTCCATGTTCTGCATTATTCAATAAAGCTATCCCTTCATCATTTATATTATCTGTTAAGCTGTCTCTATAAGGGGAATCTAGCTTAGATTGATTTAAAAGAGTTTGAAAAGTCGGTGGTAAAATCTCAGGAAATCTGTAGTCTGTAAATGCATTCGTTCTAAGCGAATAATATTGACCCTCTACAATACTCTCGCTAAACTCAGAGTCACTTATATTCTCTAATGTTGGATACTTCCTTCTATAATAATTGTAATAATCACTAGAAAGAAAAGTTGCTGGAAATAATATTCTCCGTAAATGATATGGAGGAAAATAAGCTGAATTTATATCTGGTATCAATAAAGCACCAAATAAGTTATCACTCTTAAATTCTTCATTATTTTTGGTTATTTTTGGAACAGCATAAACCTCATCTACAAAAAAATTGAATGAATCTTTTCTAAGTAAATTATCCAAATAGTATTTCCCCTCTATCAAATAAAATTTTATACAAAGAAACTATTCTCATAAAGCTAAATAAAGTAATATGATTCTATTTTAAAAAGAGACCCCAGCCAAGCCAGAGTCCCTCTCAATTCAAATATTATTGTAATAACTGTAAAACACCTTGTGGTTGTTGATTGGCTTGCTTTGCCGCTATGTCTTTCGATCATAGAATAGACTATATCTTCACCCTTATATTCTTAAGGGGCTGGGCACTTCGAATGGAATTGATTCCACCCTACGAATCTCATTGCCATGAGTTTAACTGTTAGGCAGTGCATTCTAGTCGTTGAACCTTCGCCAGGTTTTCACCATAGGCGCTTGGCTGCTGATTATCCATTGTTTCATTGTTTTGTTTTTCAAACCTTCACGTCTGCCGTTTCCAGCTGCGTTGTGGTACAAAACACTTTAGGAAGTTCCAGCAATTCACCCAGTTATCCTCTAACCCGTTACCAGATTAGACGCCCTTCTCAACAATTACTGTAAGAGTTGTAATACTCCTTGAGGCATTTGTTGAGATTGAGCTAACATTGATTGTGCCGCTTGTGAAAGGATATTGTTCTTAGTGAACTCCATCATTTCTTTCGCCATATCAACGTCACGGATACGTGATTCCGCAGCAGTTAGGTTTTCTTGAGACGTTCCTAGATTGTTAATTGTGTGTTCTAAACGATTTTGCACTGCCCCTAAAGCAGAACGTTGTGTTGAAACGTCATTAATTGCCGTATCAATCTTTGCAATTTCACTATCGAAATCAAATGGAACTGCAGCAACAGGATTTCCATCTCCATCAGTTCCAGCTGGAGTACCAAGAACATTAACTGTATCCACACCCAATCCATTTGCACTCATATCCTCAATGTTAATACTTAGTTGTTGCTCTTTATTAGCACCGATTTGGAAGGTTAAAGATGCTGTGCCATTTTCAAAAGATCCATCTAATAAATCTTTTCCATTAAATTGAGTCCGATCTGAAATACCTTTACTGGTACCTGTTCCACCTATTTCTTCAATTAGTGAATCAATCTCAGCTTGAATAGCAGCTAAGTCTGTGTCACTATCTTGTGTAGCAGTGTTACCTGCTTGTACTGTTAATTCACGCATACGCTGAAGAATCGAATGAGTTTCATTGAGTGCACCTTCAGCAGTTTGAATAAGAGAAACACCATCCTGTGCATTCTTTCCAGCCATTTCAAGACCCCTAATTTGACCACGCATTTTCTCGGAAATCGCTAGACCTGCTGCATCATCTCCAGCCTTGTTAATTCGAAGGCCTGAAGAAAGTTTCTCTAATGAATTTTGCCCTGCTGCTTGGTTTGCTCCTAGTTGACGATGAGCATTAAGAGCAGAAATATTGTGATTAATAATCATGATTAATTACCTCCGTGTTATTTTATTTTACTAGCAAGACCTATCCTTTTGAAATGCTAGTTCATTAATTATAGTTCATAGTACTAAATTATTATTTTATAAATTAAAGCTCTAGTAAAGTCAAACTAGAGCCCTTAAAAAGTCTATTTTTATTGTAGTAATTGTAATACTCCTTGAGGCTGTTGGTTAGCTTGAGCTAGCATAGACTGAGCTGCTTGTGAAAGAATGTTATTTTTTGTGAATTCCATCATTTCTTTCGCCATGTCAACGTCACGAATACGTGATTCTGCTGCTGTTAGATTTTCTTGAGATGCTCCAAGATTGTTAATTGTATGATCAAGACGATTTTGAACTGCTCCCAACGAGGAACGTT
This sequence comes from Oceanobacillus sp. FSL K6-2867, assembly GCF_037963145.1. Taxonomy (NCBI): domain Bacteria; kingdom Bacillati; phylum Bacillota; class Bacilli; order Caryophanales; family Bacillaceae; genus Oceanobacillus; species Oceanobacillus sp. FSL K6-2867. The sequence continues at coordinate 3,065,627 of NZ_CP150144.1, read as the reverse complement.
GTGTAGATACTTGGTTTATAGCTTCATCAATGGCTGCTAATTGATTGTCGAAAGAAGTCGCTGGAGTTCCAAAAGCAGTAACATCGAGATCATTAATTTTTAGATCTGTAGCGCCTAAATCTTTAGCTGCCATGCTATCAATTGATATCGTTAACTGTTGTCCCTCATTTGCACCGATTTGTAAAGTTTGATTTGTAAAATTACCATCTAATAGATTTTTACCGTTAAATTGTGTACGATCTGAGATACCTTTACTTCCACTTTCTCCGCCTAATTCTTCAATCAATGAATCCATTTCAGCTTTGATAGCTGTTAAGTCCGTATCTGTATCTTGTGTAGCGGTGTTTCCAGCTTGTACAGTTAGTTCACGCATTCTTTGTAGAATTGAATGTGTTTCATTCAATGCACCTTCAGCCGTTTGAATCAGAGAAATACCATCCTGTGCATTCTTTCCAGCCATTTCCAACCCACGAATCTGACCACGCATTTTTTCAGAGATTGCTAGACCTGCAGCGTCATCTCCAGCTTTGTTAATACGAAGACCTGAAGAAAGCTTCTCCAATGAATTTTGTGTTGCACCTTGGTTTGCTCCTAATTGGCGATGTGCGTTAAGAGCAGAAATGTTGTGATTAATAATCATAATTTACTACCTCCGTGTTTTTGTTTTTTAGCAAGTCACATCCATTTGGCTTGCTGATTTATAATAACTCCAATTAGTTGGAACTACTACCGCTGTAAATTTCTCCACGAACAATTTGAAATTCTTGTGGAGCGCTAATCCGTAATTGTGTATAATTACTTAGCTTTTCTTCTCTTTTTACTACTTCAATTTCAATCTGTCGTCCCTGAGTATCTACAATATAGATTTTTTCACCAGGTTTTCTTCCTAACGTTAGGGCCATACCTATCATCCTCCACGATGATCTATTAGTTATATCGGATGACTTAAGAAATGTTTAATAGTTTTTATCAAAAATATTTTATTTCCAGTAACTATTTTTCGTTTCCTATCTAATTATTGATTTAGATGGTATTGGTATACTGCTATCAGGTAATAAATTGGAGAGTGACAAGTAACCTTCTTTAAAGTAATAGGACAAATTACCCTTTGCATACTCTGTTTAGGGGGGAATTTTATGGCCTACATCAGGATTACTGCAACACAGATAAAGGACGTTTTGATGCGAACAGAACTTGTGGAGGGAAAGAAAAGGCTGGAACCGTATTACAATTCATTCAATTGTCTTGAAGGTGCACCAGTTATAGAAAAGGTAAGTAAAAGTAAATTCAGACTGATTACCTACTATGAAAACTATGACTTCTATAAAAAGTTTCACCCTTACACACCATTTGAATGTCAATTAAAGGAATTTAATAGTGATACAGAGGGGTTATTAGAACTACTTAAACAGCTATTTCATGGAAAGGAACGTTCCTCAAGTAGTAAAAAATATATTATAATTAATCAACTGTATCAGACACTAACTGTTAACGAAATTGTAAAAACATTAGCCTCTTCCTCCAAAATATTGGAATACATCTATGAAGACGACGAATATAAAACATATCGCCCTCTAGAAATCCCGCTACAGTGTTGAGATTTAATCAAATCAAGTCTGTCCATTTCATAGCATCTATCAAATGAAAATTCAATAAACTTAGTTGCACATTGTATTAAACCTTCCGCATCTGATTGAGCATTAGTATCATCTGATATATCGTCTGATTTATTAATACATCATTTTACTTATGATACTCAAATATCTGTTCCATAAACTTTATAACAATGGGAGGCAAGTACCTTTTTTTGTCTACTACCAAATAAACATTCCGTTTGATATCTTGATCACTTACATATCTAACACAAAAACGGTTATTGCTAGCACGATTTACATACTTCTCAGGAATAATGGTTATACCCAATCCTTCTTCTACCAAGCGACAGGCGGTCTCGAATCTTTCAATTTCGTAATGTATATTAAGCTTACTGCTAGACCTGCGAAAAGCATTTTTAATATCATCCCGTGTTTGAAATCCCTCTTTACATAAAATGAACGGTTCATTATTTAAATCTACAATGGAAAGCCTTTCTTTGTTTCTCATTGGGTGATCATTTGGCATAAGAACTACCAAATGTTCCTCATAAAGGAATGTGGATTTTATTTCATCTGTATTAATATATTGATTGGTAATCGCAAAATGAATGCGATAGTTCAGTAATGCATTTTTAACCTCATCTAAGCTTAAAATATCCAATAACTGAATGTGAACATCTTCATAAGATTCTTTAATAATTTTTAGTACTTTAGGAAGCCAATGGTTTGCTGATTCAATCGTACCAATAGATAATTCCAATGGTCCTTCTTTTTTAAGCCGTTCCATTTCATCTTCTATATAGTCTAACTGATTCATAAGCCTTTTTGCTTCTAAATATAATATTCTGCCTTCCTTAGTTAAACTTAGTTTTCGTTTGCTTCTATCTAATAACATTAATCCCAAATGATTTTCTAACTTTTTTATTGCAATACTTAAGGATGGTTGGGAAACATGTAATATATCCGATGCATTCGTAAAAGTTTGTGCTTCTACAACCGTTATTAAATACTTTAACTGATTTATATCCAAGCTATCACCTCATAACTATAGTTTAGAACTATAAAACCATAAATTATCTATATTAGTAATTATATAACATGAAAATTATAATGAAACAATAATCCATACAAAAGGAAGGAATGAAAATTTTATGCATCAATATATTGATAAAAAACTTTGGACAGGCAGAGTTGACAGCAAAACAGATGTAAAGACTTTTCGCTTTCATCAGGTGGTTGATTGCCTTGCAGATATATATTCACTAAAAAAGGAAAACGCTTTCTGCATTATTGGTTTTGAATCTGACGAAGGTGTTAAAAGAAATAAAGGAAGAATCGGTGCAGCTAAAGCTCCAAATAAAATCCGCTCATTCTTATCTAATTTTCCTTCCTCCATTCTTAAAGGCCAACAATTAATTGATACAGGTAATATTACTTGTGAAGATAACAAACTGGAAAAAGCACAAGAAGATTTAGGTGCACATGTAAGCACGATTCTAGCCCATGATGCAACTCCAATTATTATTGGCGGCGGTCATGAAACTTTGTATGGTCATTATTTAGGAGCCAGAGAACATCTAGGAGAAAATGCTTCCCTTGGAATTATTAATATTGACGCACATTTTGATATGCGAAATGATGAGATACCATCATCTGGAACCATGTTCAGACAAATATTAGAATCAGATAAAAATGCTGGTTATTTATGCTTAGGCATTCAACCATTCGGTAATACCGAATCATTATTTCTGGAAGCAGATCGCTTAGGGTGTACCTATTTATTAGAAGAGGAAGTAACTGAGAATCAAAATGATCAAGTATATAAAGCGATTGATCGTTTTAGTAAAAGTCATGATGCTATCATCTTAACATTGTGTACGGATTCTATCGCTATAAGTGAAGCACCGGGAGTAAGTGCGCCTGGACCATTTGGATTAAGCTCAAAAGTAGTAAGGAAATTACTTAAATACATTGTCTCTCAAAAAAATACATTGAGTTTTGATATATCAGAAGTAAATCCACTTGTTGATGAGCATGATAAAACAACACGATTAGCCGCATATCTAGTCGCCGAAGTTTTACAAAACTTTAATCGAACTATTAAAAATGGAATGAAGGAGGATAATGAATGATAATTGAATTCAATCAGGTAACAACAATATTTTTAGCATTAGCTGTTTTTATGATTGGAACTGTCTTAAATAAACGAATTAAATTCTTAGATAGATTTTGTATACCAGCACCTGTAGTCGGTGGGCTATTATTTGCAGCAGTTATTACATTCCTTAAAGGCTTTGATATTGTCAATATCAATTTAGATACTTCCTTACAAGGACTATTTATGCTTACTTTCTTTACAACAGTCGGACTTGGTGCAAGTTTTAGCCTGATAAAATTAGGCGGTAAGCTTCTTGTTATATATTGGCTTGCATGTGGAATATTAGCATTAGTACAAAATGTTATTGGTATTTCCTTTGCTACATTATTTAATTTAGATCCTATATTAGGTGTAATGGTTGGTGCAACATCCATGGAGGGTGGACATGGTGCAGCAACCGCATTTGGTACGACCATAGAAGAAATGGGATTCGATGGCGCTTTAACGATTGGACTTGCTGCAGCAACAGTTGGGTTAGTTGCCGGTGGATTAGTTGGTGGACCAATTGTTAAATTCCTAATCAATAAATATAATTTAAAACCTGTGAAAACAGAAGAAACTGTAGTAGAAGCTCATAATGAAGTATCTGACGTCACTTCAACATCATTTATGATGCAAGTTTTCATTATTGCATTATGTATGGCAGTTGGTTCGTATTTAGGTACGTGGTTCACTGATTTAACTGGATTTGCACTGCCAGATTACGTAAGTGCAATGTTTGTAGCGGTTATTGTTCGCAATATTTTGGATAAATATAATAATAAAGTGGTTGAAATGAAAAGCATTAGTATCATCGGAGATATAACGTTAAGTATATTCCTCTCTATGGCATTAATGAGTATTAAATTATGGGAAGTCGTTGATCTAGCTCTTCCATTACTAGCGATCGTACTTATTCAAGTCTTGTTTGTAGTGTTATTCAGTACATTCATTTTATTTAGATGGCTCGGAAAGAACTATGATGCAGCTGTTATGGTTGGTGGATTTGCCGGTCACGGCCTAGGTGCAACTCCAAATGCCATGGCGAACATGGATGCAATTGTTTCCAAGTTCGGACCATCTCAAAAAGCTTTTCTAATCGTTCCACTTGTTGGAGCATTTCTAATTGATGTATTTGCTATGCCAATTATCATAATATCTATAAACTTATTTTCCTAAAAATAAAAAATCCGTATTTTAAAAAAACACAGACTCTAATGATAGAGCTGTGTTTTTTCTTGAATTTTATAATTCATGAGATTAAAGTCGATAGAATACTGTTCTGTATTTATTTTCAATGACCTTAGTTAGCTCAGAAAGGCTTACTTTATAGCGAATGCGACCATAGCTCCATCTCCAGCAATGTTAGTAACTGTTTCAAAACTGTCTTGAATCATAATTTGTTCAAATAAATTGGGAACTCCCCCAGAACCTGACTAATTTTGGGGGAAAATATCTTCTAGTACAGAAGTATGGTAACTGCCCGGTTATTTTTCTATAATAGGAGCTTTATAGCCTTTCCGTATAATTTCCTGTACCTGATGAACAGTAACATAAGCATTATCATCAATCTCTTTAATTAGCCTTTTGATCTTAATTAATTCTGTTCTGTTGATAACAATATATAGAACCTTTTTATCATCACCGGTATACCCTCCGTATCCATCTAAGATGGTAATTCCCCTAGACATTCTGTGTAAGATATTATTGGCGATTCTATCGGCATGGTTTGACATAATGAAGACAGCCACTTTTTCATCCATGCCATCTACGAAAAAGTCAATAACCTTTGCACCTATATATACGGAAATAAGTGTATACATTCCTTTGTCTACTCCAATAACAAATACAGAACCTAACACAACGATGATATCAATATATAGCATAGCTTTTCCTATTGTTAGCCCCAAATACTCATTAGCTATTCTGGCTAGTACGGTTGTACCACCATTAGTTCCGCCAGATCGAAATATTAATCCTAGACCAATTCCAACAAACAAACCAGCAAAAACAGCAGAAAGTAATGTGTCTTCTGTTAAAATCCAGCTTTGATTCTCCGTAAGAAACAAAAGTATGGAAGATGATAAAATGGAAAACAATGTATAGTACAACACTTTTCTTTCAAAAAATTTATAACCTATTAATAAAAGGGATAGATTTAAAACTAAATTTATTAATCCTGTCGACCATCCGAATAGATAATGAGCGATTACAGTTAGGCCGAGAATCCCTCCTTCTGAAAGAGAATTTGGGATAACAAAATAATTAACACCTATGGAGAAAATAAACCCTCCCACAACTATTAAAAGTAAATCAGTAGTCATTCTTTTCATTTCTCATCCCTTATCTTTCATGTTAAAAGTTTTGAATATCAACCATAAATAATTTATATTCTTTATTATTGATTAGCCTATTAACCTTTTCTTTGTCTTGCGTCCAATTGGAGAACATACTGCATAAAATATTTAGATTGTGATCGCCATCTCTTTTAGTCTTTATAAGAAACAATACTTTAATAATATCCTTATCCCAAATTATTGGTGTTTTAAGTACTGCAATATAGCAAATAGGCTTCCTACATATTTTATGCAGATCCTGGAGATGGACAATATTATTACCAATCTCATGTGATATAAAAAAAGGGGTATCAACCGAAATATGTGGTTCTATTATTTTTAAGCGTTTGAGATCCTCCACAATATTATATAGGATACTTTCCTTATCTTCTCCTTCTAACTGGAGATTGGAGTATTCCGGATTGAAATATTTATTGATATCCAATTTATAGAGATCAAGTTGATTAATGATCCTACGGATGTTTTTAATATAATTCCCCTTCTCTATAGCAACCTGTGGTATTGGTCGCGAAATCTTTATTTCATAGGAAGATACTAAAATGTCAATTCTATTAATATTTTCAATTGCATCATCTATTGAATCATAGTTAATTAGTTGATAGGCATCTTCTGGAAAATTTTCCTTCAACTCATGGATATACATAATCGTTTCCGCACGACCGCGCCCACTAACCAAACAAATGATAATTTTTTCCTTCTTCCTTAAATTTCGTAACGCTACATTAAAGTAAAGAACTAGGTAGCCAAATTCATCCAGATTAATTTTAATATCATAATAATCTTCAATAACCTTTGTGGCAGATATCGTAACCTTAGTGGCAAAAAGATACTTTTGAAGGTTTTCGTGTACGACGGGATTTCTTAATACCATTCTATTGTTAATTCTTCTTACCATTTGAAGAATATGAGGTGCAAGATTTTCATTTAAAATTGGATCCGATGAAATATCAATATCAAAGTTATTTTTGATTTCCATATAGATATTCTTTAGAACTTGATTTACTTCCTCTAATTTATCGTTTTTGACTCCTCTTTTATGCAAGAGTTGCTTACCCTCTAAATGCATTCCAATATAAGCAATATCACCATCATTTAACTTGGTATTAAAAATTAGATTGATTGTTATACATAGTTTTTTACTAGCTAAATAAATATCAGGATATTCACTCTTTAATTCTTGTTCGGCCTGTATTGATCCTTCAATCATATATCCAGACTTGCTTCTAATGATAGAGATTAAGACGTGTATTGCAATATTATTTAGAGAAAAATCAGATAAGATAATCTGATTTTGTTCACAAATCAATCGCAGTTGTTTTTCAATTACAGGAATGATAGCCTGATTTAAACCATAATCTTTTAGGTCAATTCCCTTACTGTTTTCAAAAGTTGTCTTGTTATGAAAGAAATGTTCGGCAATGCAAATTCTTTTATTTAGTTCATGTCCCTGAATAACGATTCCGTAATTAGCTTTTGAATCTAAATCTAATTGATAATTTGCAAGGATACGCTTTACTTCTGTCATATCCCCATTTAACGTAGAGCGACTAACAAACATTTTGCCTGCTAGTTCATCCAATTTTATATAGTTTTTACTTAATAATAGGGTTCTAATAATAAAAAATATTCGTTCATAGTTATTTCGTTTAAACAGATTCAATCTTTTTATGTCTACTTGCGAAATAAATTGTGAGAGATAATCTTTGGAGGAACTATTAGGATAAATTAACTGATAGCCTTTATTAGGTCCAGAATCTATAGTGATTTCATGTTTATTCAATTTTTTTCTTAGAATAGAAATATCATTTTTAACAGTCCTAACCGAAGCCTCTACAACTAAAGCTAGATTAGCTGCGGTTCTGATTTCTTGTTGAAAGAGTTCATTTAAAATTAATAGTTGCCTTCTGTTCAAATCTAACATGACAGAACCCTCCTAATAAAATTACTGTAATCAGTGGATTACAGTAATTTTATCACAGACTAAGCCTTTTTATTAGATGATACCCAATAAAGATCCACCAATACCAATTGCGATTGTTACAAGTAAAATGGTTGTTGGTTTCATACCCTTTTTTAATAAATAGTACATAAAGATGGTGTAAAGTAACGGTAATAATAATGGAAAAATTTGATCTAGATAATCTTGCATTGGAATTTTTTCTTCTCCGACTGAAAATACAAGTGACGATTCTAGTTTTACCATCGAGGCGGTCATAGCGCCTATTACCATCAAGCCCACTATGGTAGCTCCTTTTGATATCTTTTGCATGATTCCGGAGTTATTAGCTCTATCCATGATTTGCGTTCCGAATTTATACCCAAGCACTCCGCCATAGTAACGAATCAACATGTGGGGAATATTGAATAGTAATAAGAAAATAATTGGACCTAAAATACTGCCTTGTTGTGCTAAGGATAACCCAATACCAACCGCGATAATTCTTAGTGTTCCCCAAAATAGTGAATCACCGATTCCAGCAAATGGTCCCATTAACCCAACTTTTACATTATTGATGATGTTTTTATCAAATGAAGGGTTCTTACTTGCTTCTTTTTCAAGTGCTGTTGCAACCCCAGTTATAGTTGTCACCACATGAGGTGTTGTATTAAATATATTCATGTGACGTTCTAGTGCATCTGCTTGATCTTTTTTGTTCTTGTAATAGCGCTTAATGGCCGGCCACATACCGATTGAGAAGCCAAGTGCCTGCTGTCTTTCATAGTTGTAGGATGCTTCTAGCATGAAAGAACTCCAAAATATTTCTCGCATTAGTTTCTTTTCATCTTTGCTCATTTTCTTTTTCTCAGACATCGAATAGGTCCTCCTCATCTGTTGGTTTATTAGTGCCATTATTTCCTGCTACTTCTACTTCTTTATTTTTCATTTCGTAAACGATGATGAATGCAAGAACTACACCAAATAGGGTGATTCCTAAGATTGGTAGATTCATATAGGCAAATAAAGCAAAACCCAGTAGGAAGTATAGAATGTTTGTTTTCTTCATCATTGGTAATAGCAATAATGCAAAGCCAACAGCTGGCAATAGTCCACCTGCAACCTCTAACCCACTCATAATTGATTCAGGTATGTTATTGACAAATCCTTCAACTGCTGTAGAGCCGAATAGAATTGCTACAAAGCCAACAACAAAATACATTGCACATTGCAGTATAAGTCCAGCCATATTTAAGGTGACCAGTCCCTTAATATTTGCTGACCCAGCTAATCTCATTGCAAAGTTCATGAACCAGCTTCGTACAATAAATACGATAACTTTTAGAGACTGCGCTAATAATGCGATTGGCAATGCCAAGGCTAAAGCAACTTCAGTACCACTTCCACTCATAATTGCAAATGCTGTACCTAGACCTGCTCCAACTAGTACATCTGGTGGAACTGCGCCACCAACTTGTATGAATCCCATAAATATTAATTCTAATGATGCCCCTACTAAAATACCTGTTTGCAGATCACCTAAGGCCGCACCAATAATTGTTGAAACAACAATTGGCCTAATGACCATTGGTGTACCTAACATCTTTTCTATAAACCATAGAACTGCTAAGATTAAACCTACTAATAGTGCTGTTTGCATAAATGCTTCCCTCTTCTCTTAAGGTTTAAAATGATAGTTTATTTTTTAAAGTTGTATAGTTTTTTGACTTTTCATCTGGAACTTGACGTACTTCAATTTCAATACCTTTTTCCTGGATTTTATCTAAATATGAGATATCTTCTTTAGATACATATACAGCAGGTGATAGTAACACTTTGTCTTCTTGCTTTTGCATCCCACCAACATTTAGTACAGGTTTTTCATTAATTTTTTCAATAAATTCATAAGCTGCCTTTGGATTAGAAAATATAACGAAAACTTTCATTGCTTGAAGTTTTGGATTTTGAACTAGTTTTGCAGCATCTTCTATTGTTCGAATTGCAAGTCTTACCCCGTCCGGGTTACTCATCTTTAGTGCCATTTTTCTTACTTCATCATTTACTGCATTATCGTCAGCTATTACTATAGCTTCATAGGATAAAGCTGATTTCCAGCTGTATGCTACCTGTCCATGTAGTAAGCGATCATCAATTCTCATTTTTATAATCATTTTCTAACTCCTCCATTCATTTATCAGATATCAAAATCATCATCTTGGGTTGTATGAAGCTTTTTCATTTCATCGTTTGCAAAGATAATTTGGTCTTTAGAACTATTCACAATTTCTTTGAGTCTAGCCTCTGTTAAATTACCCTTTTCAAGCATGACTACTTCTAAAAGTACTGGAAGGTTCACTCCTGAAATAACATAAACATTTTTTCTATCGAGGTATCTGAGAATAGTCTGGTTAACACTTCCACCGAATATATCTGAGAAGATAACAAGTTTATCTTCATCCGTAACGTTTTCATTTAAGAAGCTTTCTAGTTTTTCATTAAAAGGTGTTTCTTCGACATATGCATTGATGAAATGTAAATTTTCCTGTTCACCCAATATTAAATTAATAGATGAAACGATTCCCTCTGCAAACCTAGCATGTGTAGCCACTAATATTTTTTTCATTTACAAAACCTGCCTTATTTTGTGTTTATATTGACTTGTTTATATAATTCACCACTTGAGGATATATCCCCTTGGTTAAGTCTCGACCTTTATCTGTCGCTAATAGATAAGCCAATACTTGGAAAAAAGTAATATATTCTAGACTGCTGAAATCCTTACTTTTCGGAGCTATATTAAAATCGGATTTTGAATTATCCCCGATTAAGTAACACTTAGATATTTCCTGGTTAATAAAGTTAGAAATTTTATCTGCCTTTTCATAATTCTCATTCGTTCTACTTAATATAAAATATCCGATATTAGTATCAAATGCATTTTGAGGGCCATGGATGAGCTCTTCTAATTCGAAGCTATTTGTAAAGATGGGTAGCATTTCCATAAACTTAATATCTGCTTCCTGAGCTACTGGCCACAAATCATTTGTTCCTGAAAATATAAAGTTAGACTTTCGCATTAATTGAAATTTATTTTCTCTATACCATTTAAATGTGTTTTGTTTAACAGTAAACAAGTTATCAACCATCAAATTGTAATCTTGTACATATGCTTCGACTTCATTATCAGATACTTTACTGTAAATCTTTGATATAGAAATGAATAACCAATATAATGTGGCACAAGTCGCAGAATATCCAAGTGTTCTGTATAGATATTCTTCATGTTCAGAACCAATTTCTAGTGAAACATCAGCTAGTTGAGCAATTGGGGTACCCAATTTTTCGGTAAGTGAGATGGTTCGATACCCCTTTGTTTTAACAAGATTTAAACCTTCGTATACTAGTTTTGTTTTACCACCCTGTGAAATAAAAATATATAAATTATCTTCATCCAACAAATCGTAATTATAATATTGCACAAACATATTTGGGTAAATAATCTCCACCGGGAAACCGATTACATTTTCTGCAAAATTTTTTGTCGTAAATGCTGCGTTGTAAGATGTACCAGACGCAACAAGAACAATTCTTTTCAACTTCTTATGCGCTTCCAAAATACTTTCTAAATTATTGCTGATATTATCTTGGTTTTCAACAATTTTCTTAAGTTGAAAAGGAATACGCTCAATAGTATCCATCAAACTCATTAAATCACTTCCTACATGTTTTATTATTTTCATAATAAGTCATATAAACTATAATATCCATATTCCAATTTGCATGATTTATAGTGCAAAATACTTTCGAAAGTATTGTTATATTGAACTACTGATTAATAGAAAGTTTCTAGTGGAATAGTCCTAACGGAAAATCTATATCTCACGTCATATAGTTTCGACAATTTGTTTCGGATGAGTTAAGCCGTGATACAGTTTCCCAAACCCTCTCTATTGATGTTTCCAGCCATTCTTAGCCAAAAAGGGTTCTCTCAATTTCTTCCACTGTGGATTGATCAAGTACAAATGCAAAAAGATTCGCCACTTTTGTTCCTGTATCTTCTGAGGCTTTATTGGGGGATACTTCATTCTTCCATCCCTGGAGATTTTAACTCACCGAATTTTGTGGGGCTTCTTGTTACTCTTTATGATTACAGATTTTACATACTTAATCACAAAAAACTCCTATAAATAAATTGGCACTCATGTGCGTCTTCGTTATATAGGAGGATAGGTCAACTGTGTCTCAGATGAATCATTTTCTTGCCCGAGGCGGATCAAGAGGATGACATAAGTGGTTCAATCGAATGACTGTAATGACGTATTGGCAAGATCATGCTTTTATCCAATGGAGCAGATTAGTGAGCAATTCCCCCCCTCCACATCAACCCTTGCTCCTCAGCTTCCTCCTAGCCTCTTTCCCCAGCTTTTAACTGCTTCAACACTTATATTCTCTACCTAGGCTATTTCCTTTAAAAGCATATCCAGTATAATATGGTATTATTGGTGATTTAAAACAATCGTAGAAAAAGTGGGGGTAATATGACATATGTAGCTGTTTTTGATATTGGAACATCAGCAGTAAAAGGTATTTTAGTTGATAAAGACGTGCAACTTATGGAAGAACATTCGGTTGAGTTAACAACCTTTGTATCTGAGGAAGGAATGATTGAACAACAACCAGAGGATTGGTGGGAGGCTATAATCCATATTGCATCTCTTTGGTGGAAAAACGGAATTTCTCCTGAATCTGTTCAAGCAATAACATTTTCAGGTCAAATGGAAGATGTAATTTCAATTAGTGAACAGGCTAAGTATCGCGCTATTTTATACGCTGATACTAGAGCTGAAAATGAAGCAGAATGGGTACATAAGCAATATCCGGAAATTCGCATTCATACAGGTAATAACGTAAGTGCCTCAACACCACTTGCAAAAATTAAATGGTTAGAAAATCATTCGCCTAACCAATATGAAAATACAAAGAAATTTGTATTTTGTTCAAAGGACTATGTTATTTATAAACTGACTAAAGAAGCAGTCACAGATCCAATAACCGCAGCAACTACTGGAATGATGGATCTTAAAAACCGCTTATGGAACGAGACGATCACTCAAACTTGTAGAATTGATGAAGGAAAATTACCTAAATTACTGGAAGCAGATAGTGTAGTTGGAACAATCACTAAAGAAGCTAGTGAAATAACCGGATTTTCGACATCTACAATTGTCATAAATGGAAGTGGTGATGCGGGAGCTACCACACTCGGAGCTGGTGCAGTTCATGAAAATGATTGTTATTTTTATATGGGTACAACAGGCTGGCTAGCAATCGTAGAAAGAAATAAAGGACAGTTAGACTCATTATCAGAAAGCCATTTTAATCTGGCTTTTGTAGAAAAGTCACATCGTATATCGGTTACACCATTACTTAATGTTGGGAATGTCCACAAGTGGGCAGTCCAATCGTATATTGATCAAAAGGATGCAAATAAATACGAAGCATTTGAAACTTTAATCGAAGAAGCTGAGCCAGGTAGTGGTGGTGTATTATTTTTACCTTATTTGAACGGGGAACGTAACCCAATGATTGATCCACAAGCAAAAGGTGCATATTGGGGAATCACACCACATACAGAGCGGAAAGATCTAGCACGTGCAGCCTTGGAGGGTGTCACTTTTTCCTTAAAACAAACACTAGAAATGTATGATTTAAGTAACCAACGTACGATTACATTAATTGGTGGAGCATCAAAGAGCAATAATTGGTGTCAGATGCTGGCAGATATTATGAACCATCCAATTAGAGTTCCATTAAATAATGCGTATTTACCGTCTATCGGGGTTGCGTCTACAGCTTTTACTGCGCTAGGATGGTGTGAATCTTATGGACAATTTGTTAATACCTTTGTAAGGAACATCCCGAGTAAAAACTATACCCCGAATCAAAAAAGGGGACAAGTTTATGCAATACAATATGAAACTTTTAAAAAATTACACCCTGCTCTGCAGCCAGTATATACGTAAGCATAAAATAGTCCTAATATTGGACTATTTTATGCTTAGAAGGGTCGCCTACTGACTCACCTCGTCCAACAACTCCAACGCATCCACTAACAAACCTACAAACATTCCCCGATCAACACCTTCTAATACGAACGTGTTTTTAGCTTGTTCGGTTACTAATCTTTTATCAGCAAATGTTAAACCTCTTGCTTTCCCATCTGTTACAACATCAACATAGTAAGATGTACCAGAAAACATTTCTGGGTTTATGATATAGGCAACCGCACATAAATCATGAATAGGACTGTTAATAAAACCAAATTGTCTTCCGGATTTGTTGTAAAAATGCAGGAGTTCATAAGCTAAATGACTAACCCTTCCTTTATCTTTTAGCGAATCAATTTCCTCTACTTTTATTTCTGCCTTCTCCGTAACATCCAATCCTGACATAACCACGGGAATGCCAGAATGAAACACAATCTGTGCCGCTTCAGGATCAACATATATATTAAATTCAGCAAGCGGTGTTAAATTGCCATGATCAAGTCCTCCACCCATAATGCTAATGTATTCTATTTTTTTCTGTACCTCAGGAAATACTTTGATTAATAACGCGATATTTGTCAAAGGGCCTAATCCAACTAAAATCACCTTTTCATCACAGTTCATCATTTTTTCATACATAAATGTAATAGCATTCATCGAAGCGATTGGATAATCTTCCCCATTAAAGTAGGGACCATCCATTCCACTAGCACCATGGGCCTCTGGTGCAATGCGTAGCTCTTTTGTTATAGGACCAGGTTGTCCAGTTGCTAACGGAATAGTTGAATTCACAAAATCCAATATATTCTTTGCATTTGTAGTGACCTTTTCTAATGTTTGATTACCGCCTATCGTAGTAATTCCTAAAATGTTTATTATCTTTGAATGAGCAATAGCTGTTAAAATGGCTAATGCATCATCGTGTCCTGGATCACAATCAATTAGAATATTTTTCATTTTTCTCCCTTTCCAATAAATCCTTAATTGTTAATACATCTCTATATCCTAAAATAGCAGCAAGCTGGCAAATATAAGGTTGTTTTAAATCACTGAATTCAAGCAGCTGTTCATCCCAAAATATTTCCATGGGGGATGCATCTCTTCGTTTTTGTTTGTCCGCAAACACAATCACCCGTTTAAACTCACGCACAACAAATTCCATATCATGTGTAATTGTAATCACTGTTTTATGATGATTCGATAAAGATTTAATAATATTGCCTAACCGTTCAAGCGATTCTCTATCTTGCCCAGCAGTTGGTTCATCCAGAATAATCACATTCGGATCCATCGCCAACACGGCTGCAATGGTTATAAACTTTCTTTTTGAGTAAGGTAAATTATAAGGATGTTCTTGTAATGACTCTGTTAGCCCACAAATTTCAGCTGCTGACCTTACTCTGTCTTCAACCTCCCGCGCCCCTAATTTCTGGCTCTTCGGGCCATAAGCAATCTCTTTATAAATCGTGTCCTGAAAAATTTGATCATCGGGATTTTGAAACACGTAACCAACCTTCCTGGAAATCTTTGCGGTTGTTGCTTCCTTCGTTGAAACACCATCCACGAACACGTCACCTTTTGTTGGCGTTAACAACCCATTCATTAATTTAACGGTTGTCGTTTTACCTGCACCATTCTGCCCAATGATGGCAACGGATTCCCCTAACTCGAAATCCAGATTAACATCTTGGACAGCCTCATAGCCGTTCGCATAGGTGTACGAAACATTTTTCAAAGATAAATAAGCCACTTACACCCCACCATCCTTCTGCAAGCTATCATAAACTTCCTGGACTGTTAACGGTATCGTATGCGTCATTTTCATATTCGTATCCTTCGCTTTTTTCATAAAATATAATGCAACTTGCGGCAACTGCCCGCCATACTCCAATACCACTGGATTAGACAAGACTTCTTTTGTGGGACCTGTCATAACAAGCTGCCCCTTACGCATTAATAAAATATCATCACAATACTCCGCCAATAAATCCACCTTATGCTCGACAAGCAAAATCGTCTTACCTTGATCTTTTAATAGATGCAGGATTTTAAAAATATCTTCACTGCTTTTTGGGTCCAATTGTGAGGTTGGCTCATCTAAAATGATAATTTCCGGATCTAAGGCAATCATGGACGCTATTGCCACCCTTTGTTTTTGTCCACCTGATAATTCATACGGATTTTGAGCAACCAAATCATCCAGCTGAAACATTTCTACAAGTTCGTCAACTTTTTTTATCATCTTATTGCGCGGCACACCTATATTTTCCATACCATAAGCAATTTCCTCATAGACGGTATCTTTTACCCCGGATAATTGGGTGAAAGGATTTTGAAAGGAATATCCTATAATGGTTGCAAGATCTCCAATATTAGAGTCGTTTATAGGCTTCTCTTTTATCGTAACCTCACCTGTTAATTTCCCTTTATATAGCTCTGGGATAAACCCTCTAATGATATTGCAGATTGTGGTTTTTCCTGACTCATTTGCGCCTATTAAGCCATAAACACGTCCTTTTTGTAACGAAAATGAGACATCATGAATGGCTTCTTTTTCTTCTAAAGGATATGTGTAGCTAACATTTTTTAACGATATAATACTCATGATTGTATCCTCCAAACAATATAGCCAATTAAAATGACCACGCAAAACGTCATAATCATATAATCAGCCGGTTGTTTTTTTAGTTCGTAAATAGATGTCTTTTTCGCTTTGGAAGAAAAAGCACGCGATTCCAAAGCCAGTACCCTTTCCTCCGTTTGCTGAATAGAAGACAGAACTAAAGGGCCGATCATAGGAACAAAAGCTTTCAATCGAACGAACATCTTTCCCTCCGTTTCAATCCCCCGTGACTTTTGTGCATCCGTAATCGTTTTCGATAAATTTACCATTTGCGGAATAAGCTGAATGGTAGAAGCTATCACAAAGGTCACTTTCTGGGATACCCCTGATTTCTCCAAAGCATAGATAATATCTTTCACACTTGTTACTTGGAAAAACCAAATGATGCACGAACTGATTGCAACAATTTTAGATGTCATCGTTAAACTTGTCATCAAGCCCATTTGCGAAAAATGAATAAAACCCCAAATTTTCTCAGAATCATCATTCACAATGATAAAAACTTGAATAATAAAAATAAATAACACAACAATTAAAATCGACTTCATAAATGCGGATAAGAAATGGGCAGCTGTTCTGGAAAAAATACTTATGATCAAAATAAGCGGGAGAACCATATATTGCAATGCATATCCAGGTGTAAACATACTTAATAGAATAATGAGTATGATAAAAGCTAACTTAGAGGAAGGATACAGTTTTCCTATCTGACTATCCATTCACATGCCCCCCTTTCTTAATATACGGCTCACCATAATTTAGCTTAATTAAAAATCTGTCTGGAATCCTTCTAACAATCAGCCAGCTAATCCCAAAGTTTATAATGGTATTAATAGAACCTGAAATTAAATTTGTAGACACAACAGAATTCCATAATTCTTTACCTGTAGCAAGGAATGTTGCTGTAAGTAAATCTGTCCCTGCACCAGTTACGCCGCCAAAAAGAAAAACGGTAACGATGGCTGCAGGAAAGGCTGCCACTATTGTTAAAATGACGCAAGAGATAATGATGCCATAAAGATTTGTATAAAATCTCCACTTTGATAAATACCCTGATACAAAACCAACACTCATCGACACAACACTAAAACCTATTGCAATGGGATTAATCATCCCGTTTACAACATTCCCCAGTAAACCTGCAAGCAATCCAATCCATGGCCCAGCAATCATCGATACCATGATCGTACCTATTTGATCCATAAATACCGGCAGCTTTAAAATAGTCGATAGTTGATAACCCACTACATTCAATGAAACACCTACTGGGATTAACAGCAGTGCCAGCAATGAAAAATCGTACCTTATCCCTCTTTTCATCTTTCCGCTCCTTTTTATCAGATTTCAAAATCTGTGTTGTAGAAATAGCATTCAATTCATTCATTTAACTTCCTCATACAAGCAATGAATTAAGTTTAAAGCGTTATCATTCATTTATTAACTGGATATTTGGAATTAAATTTAGGATATCATTTATACGAAAAGGAATGAAAGGACAGATGTCCTCTCACAAGCTATTTCAAAACGAAAAGTGGATATAAAAAATCCGAACGATTATCAAATCCTTCTAATAGGATTTTTTTTCGTTCGGATTTCCTTTTCGCACAACTTCTTTTACACGTTTTATATAATCTATTAAAATTTACTCTTTACCTTCTGACATTCTCAAGTAATCCATAGATACTACTCTGTTTCATTTTCATATATTGCTGTTCAGACAGGCTTAACTTCCGATCAATACTCGATATCTCATTCATTTTTTTCAATTGTTTTATGCTTCTGCCAACCGTACGAACACTTAGCCCTACTTGGCTGGCAATATCCTTATAATAATCAGTTATAGAAACGATATCTGTTTGTCCCTTGTTTTTTTCATAATACTGAATTAAATAATATCTAATACGGTCAATACCTTTATAATGATAAAGAATACCATCATTTCCTGACCTGCTATATAAGTCTTCAGCTAGTAATACAGAACATCTTCTTAAAAGAGATAAATTAGACATAATCAGTTCGTAAACGAATGCTGAATCTATTCTAACTGCAGTTACCTCTGTTAAGCATGTTATTGTTGCAATGTATTGTTCCTTCCTAGAAAGCACCTCCAGCAACCCGATATTTCCATTTGTTTTATCAACTTGAAAATAGCTATAATCCCTTCCATCCTCATAATTCCTTAAACCAACAGCTATTCCTTCTTTAATAAAATAGACATTATCGGGAAAATCCCCTCTGGAAATGATCATTGAATTTGGTTTAAAAACGAACTCTGTTCCATATTCACCTATATAATCAGAAATGACGGAAAAATTTATTTCTGTCTCAACTGCATATTTCTCCCACATCTTTTTTAAGTCCATCCAGCTTCTCTCCTGTATCTTTTACAACATTGACCCTTCAATATCAGGGATTGCCTGCACTTCAATCTGCTCAAGCTATACTTCTATCTCTTGCAAACGAATACTAGATACTACTGTTTCCATTGCTATTACAGCTTTCTTTTAACCGATATGTAAAAGATAATCTATAGTAGATTATTAGTCAAGTTCACTATTTAATCCGTTAAAAATGGATTTGTAATATGCGAAAATAGGAAATTTAATTTTCAGGGTGCTTTAAATGGTATATCACGTAATCTTGTAAGTGGGTGGTATCCATATTCAACGCAATATGCACGAAGCGTATCTTTTACATTTCAGTCAATGACGTATTGGCAAGATCATGCTTTCTTTTATCCAATGGAGCAGATTAGTGAGCAATTAACCCCACCCCTCCACATCAACCCTGCTCCTCAGCTTCCTCCTAGCCTCTTTCCCCCAGCTTTTAACTGCTTCAACACTTGTATTCTCTATCTCGGCGATTTCTTTTAAAGGCATGTCCAGTATAATATGGTAATGTAGCCATTTTCGCTGTTTTGCCGATAAGCAAGAAGCTATTTCTTTCCAGTATTCCTGATCTTCCAGTTCAATGCCGGATGCATCGACAATTGGCATTTTAGAATCGCCATGACGATTGCCATGATATTCTGTTATGTATTTTTCGTTGGTGACTTTTTCAAGGGTTTCCTGTTGTCTTGTTTTCTTTCGAAGTGTGTCTATGAGGTGATTGCGAATATG
Source organism: Oceanobacillus sp. FSL K6-2867 (assembly GCF_037963145.1). NCBI lineage: Bacteria > Bacillati > Bacillota > Bacilli > Caryophanales > Bacillaceae > Oceanobacillus > Oceanobacillus sp. FSL K6-2867. The sequence goes on along the minus strand of NZ_CP150144.1, from coordinate 3,045,813 downwards.
GTAATTAAAGTAAGTGGATAACGGTCCTTTATCTGGTTGATATTTCTTGTAAGCTATCCACATAGCATACAATCCTTCCATATAAAATTCGTTATGATGATCCCTGATGCCAAGCTTCTGCAAGTAAAAATAGATCCTGTTCTCATTCTGTTTAACTATTTCTTCAAAACTGAATTTGATCTTCTCCATTATTCTCTTCCTCCTAGGATTAAAAATAATTTCGTCCAAATTAGTCTGTTATTCCAGTAGTGTGATAGAGATCAAGTAGACTGTGAGAGTCTAATTATTAAATTAACGTAAAAAAACTGATAATTAAACTTAAAAAAATTACCCCTCCTCAATCAGCATATGCCTGCAGCCTGCGATTAATATCTGCCATCAGTTGTTGCGGGTCCTTATTGCTTTGCTTTTTCAAATCTGATTCTTGTTTTTCCTGTTGCTCCCGCTTATGCTTATAAAACCAATCAGGAACAGGTCCAACTTGTGGATACATATGGTTTGATGATTGCCGCGAACGCTGATTCTGCTTTTTTTTGAATTTCACCTCCTTTAAATCGATTTGATCAACGCTTAAAAAACCTTTGCTCTTCCAATCGGTTAGGATGGCTTTGGCATAGTTCCAGTTTGTTTTCCCGCGATCTAACGTTTTTTTCATGGCATGCAAAACAAGATCTTCACCTAGATCACGTATTTGCTTTGTAAGTTCATTTTTCATATAGCTGTTTAGCTTCCCGAAATTCTGCTCATATAATTCATACACTGCTTCCAGCTTCCTGTTTTCTGCTGCTGTATAGGTATTGTTTTGTTTTGTATTATTTTGTTTAATTAATGCGTCCGCATTGTGGTTCAGGTTGCCGTCCAGATTGCGGTTCACATTGTAGTTCGGGTTAAGCTTCAAGCTATCTGTTTCCTTGGACAACAGGCTATCGTCTTCTGTTGTATATGTATGATTTTGCTTAATTAATGCACTTGCATTGCGGCTCTGTTTGCCATTCAGCTTGTGGTCCATATTATGGTTTACCTCGTTGTCTGGATGAAGCTTCAAGCTGTGACTTGATTTATCTGTCCCTTGTGACAGCGTTGGTGCTTCTTCCACTTCTTTAGATGGCTGATAGTGGCCTTCTTCCTCTGAATTGAAATCCAGGGAAATCATTTCATACATCGCTGCTTTATTTCCTAGTTGCTTTTCATAATGAATATAACCTTTTTCATAGAGTTCTTTTCGAGCACGTTTAAAGCTGCTTTCACTCAGTCCGGATTTGTAACACAATACAACCACTGCAACCGTGAATTTCTTTTTCCATCTTGCACGATTATTCACTTGCATTAATGCATGCCAAAGTGATACCGCTCCTCCTGATAACGGATTGGTTTCCAGACGATCATAAAATGCGTTTATCTCCCTTAAATAGTTCAAATTACTCACCCCTAATTTCATTGTAATCCATCCTACCTATACAATCGAAAGAAATAGCGTTTAGGGGGTGAAAAATTTGAAAAAAATAAATTAATTTGTAATATGGGGGGATGTTTTGTTGTTTTGGGGTAAATTGAGCCAGGAGAAGGCAATTGGAATACTGATAGAGTCAAGATGAATTTCAATAAAAAGTTGATAACTGATGTAAAGTCAAAGTGCAGAATGCAGCAAACAAGGTTTATTAAAATCTACTAATATGTCAATCCCGGATTTAGTATGAAAATTCCGCCATTAATAGTTACTCCGACTTCGTTCGTTTGGTATATGGTAAAATTTTCAAATTAATAATATAATTTCATTAATTCAGATTCTTAATAGCCTAATATCCAAAAATTAAAAGGGGGATGCAAAGTGAAGCGGATCATTATTATATCTGTACTAGTATTTTTATGTCTGATAACTAACGTAGCTTGTAGCTCAAACAATGGTTCTAGTGAAGCCTCAGACCAAACAACAAGTGAAAATACAAGTACAAACCAAAAGGAAAGTAAAGAAAGTGACAATCAACAAAAGAAAGCAGATATCAAATCAGAGTCAACTGACAGCCAAACAGCAAAGCTTCTTCAGGAATTGCTTCGTTTTGATTCAACTAATCCAGGTGGACAAACAATTGGACAGGCGGAATATTTAAAAGAGCTATTTGATGAAGCTGGAGCAGAAACGGAAATTATTAAAACTCCAGAAGGCCAGGCACATTTTATCGCACGAATTAAGGGAGATGGCAGTGAAGAGCCTGTGCTACTTGCAGCCCATTCCGATGTCGTTCCCGCTGAAAAGGAAAGCTGGACAGCGGACCCATTTTCGGGAGTTATTAAGGATGGATACGTAATGGGCCGAGGCGCTATGGACTATAAGGGTGGGCAGGCAGTGTTTGCCAATGCAGTTTTAATGTTAGCAAAGAATGAGGTGCCATTAAAACGGGATGTTATATTACTTGCAGAAGCGGACGAGGAAGCTGGGGATTATGGTACAGAATGGCTAGCCCAAAACCATTGGGATAAGATTAACGCAGAATTTGCTTTAAATGAAGGAGGCTGGATTTTTCAGGATGAAGAAGGCAAGACACAGCAAGTCAACATTACAGTCCAGGATAAACTCTACGCAACGATTAAATTGAAAGCAACGGGAAAACCGACACATTCTTCAAGACCGATGCCGGAAAGTGCAATCTCAGATTTGACCAAAGCTTTGGCAAAGCTAGCGGATTATGATACGGAACCAACACTTAATCCAGTTACAGAGGAATACTTTACAACACTCTCCAAGACCGCTAAAGAACCTCTTGCCAGCCATTTAAAAACACTTGTAAATAGTGGAGATTCTAGTGAAGTCAAGAAAGCCGCCGAAGAAGTAGTGAAACTTGGTGATTATCCACTTCTCTGGAACGCATTAATGAGGAATACGATATCCACGACTATTGTAGAAGCTGGTGTAAAGGAAAATGTCATACCTGGTAAAGCGGAAGCAACGATTAATTCCCGTATTGTGCCAGGCTCATCAGTATTTGAAGTTATAGAGGAGATAGAAAGGGTTATTGATGATCCAAATGTCAAAGTTGAGCTTGGAGGAGATATGACACTAGAAGAAGCTGAAGAATATTATAAGGAAAAGGCAGAAGAAAAACCTTCCTCCACCGAAACCGAACTGTATGAGGCACTTGCATCAAGCAGCAAGGAGCAATGGCCAGATGCTGAGGTCTCACCGGCTTTGTTCGAAGCAGGAACTGATGGAGCAGCTTGGCGAAACAGAGGCGTTCCGGTATATGGGATTTATCCCTACCCACTCAACAATGACACCTTAGAACGAATGCACGGTAACGATGAAAGGATTTCCATCAAATCACTAGATGAAGGCACAGATATGATCTACAATACGCTTTTAAAGGTCGCCTCGAAATAAAGCATCACTGGTTTGTAGGCAAATGTGATTTTCAGAAGTAACGGTAAAAGCCCAATTTTTATGGTAAGAAATTGGGCTTTTTATATTTACTTATAGTGCAAAATAACCTAATGTAACCTCAATTCTTCTGTAAAGTTAACTTCTTTGTTTGTAAATTTGAGGTGATAACTCTAAACTTTTATAAATCTCCATTTTTTTACTTGATGCCAATAAATATACAACATCCCATACTTGAATTGTTTGCACCTACCTTCATATTCATAATATAAAAAAAGGAAATGACAGCATTTTGTCATTCCCCTATATTTTTTAATTTTATTTTACTGTTCCACTTTCTCAATAAGTATACTTGGAATGGTGATATTTCCACCCATTGTAGATTCGTAAGATAATAAACCACCTGATAGTCCCATGATCGTAATGTGGTCATCTTCTAAAATTCTAGATTCCAAAATACTTGAGTCAAATTCACCGTATAGAACAGTATCATAATTATCATTCACTGCAAATCGAATTTGAGTTGAATCATCACCTTCAATAACCTGTATCACTTTACCAGAGAATTTAATTTTTTCACCGATATAATCATCTGGTGTTCTAGCTAATTGATCATAAGTGATTCCTGTTTCATATCCCTTTTTAGCTTCTTCTTCAGCCTTTTTCTCAGCTTCAGCTTTTTTCTTCGCTTCCTCTTCTTCCTTTTTCTTTGCTTCCGCTTCAGCAGCCGCTTTTTCTGCTTCCTCTTTCGCCTTTTCTTCTTCTATTTTTCTTTGCTGTTCTTTCTCCGACATGTCGAACCATGGCTCAGCTTCTGCCACTTTTTCTTCTAATGTAACTATTTTAGAGTCCATCTCATCAATTGTTTTCTCATTTTCTTCTAGTTTCGTTTTTAATTCACTTAATTGCGCGTCCTTCGCAGCAATTTCTGTATCCTTCTGTTTTGCTATGCTTGTAGTACTAATAAAAAATAGGATTAATATGATAATTACAAGAACCCACAACTTTTTACTCTTCCAATTAAATTTCAATTATTGTTCTCTCCCTAATAAATTTAATAAAAATAAACATGTTTATTATAATGCATCTTTCTACTTATCAATTAGATATTTATCACCATTATTTAATACCTTTTATTTATAAATATTTATAAAAAAAGGTAATTAGAACTATATAAACTCCAAATAATTCTACATATCTTTATGATATGTAGAATATAGTATGTATTAATTTTTCCACAGTCCATTATTTGTTTTGCAACTCTATTATTTGATACGAATCTATCTGCAAATAATAGAAATCCAAAATAAGATGGTTTGAAGACGAGAGGCACTAACTTGTACTCTCTCTTCAACAAACCCCTTTATCTATTTTCAACATAATCAAAGAAAGTTACCTTCAGTACTGGAAAAAAACTTAATCCCTACTAAAAACATCTCTTGTATAAACCTTCTCTTTCACATCTTTCAACTCATCAGACAAACGGTTAGCCACAATTACATCTGATTCCTGTTTAAATGCAACAAAGTCTTTAATCACACGAGAGTTATCAAACTCTTCAGCATCAAGTACTGGTTCATAGATAACCACTTCTACTCCTTGATCCTTAATTCGATTAATAATGCCTTGAATTGCCGACTGCCTAAAGTTATCAGAACCTGTCTTCATTGTTAGACGGTAAATACCAACAACCTTTGGATTTTGTTTTGTAATCATGTCAGCAATATGATCTTTTCTCGTATCATTAGCATCAACAATTGCCTGAATGATATTGTTTGGTACATCGTCAAAGTTCGCAAGCAGCTGCTTCGTATCTTTTGGTAAGCAGTATCCACCATAGCCAAAGGATGGATTGTTATAGTGATCACCAATTCGTGGATCTAGTCCAATTCCTTCGATGATTTGCTTGCCATCTAAACCTTTTACCTCTGCATATGTATCAAGCTCATTAAAGAATGAAACACGCATTGCTAAATAGGTATTCGCAAATAATTTAATCGCTTCTGCTTCGGTAGAATCCGTGAATAATACAGGGATATCTTCCTTAATTGCACCTTCAGCCAATAAATCAGCAAATTTCTTCGCACGTTCCGATTGTTCTCCAACAATAATTCGAGATGGATACAAATTATCATATAGTGCTCTACCTTCCCTTAAAAACTCTGGAGAGAAAATGATGCTGTCAGTGTTAAATTTCTCACGTACCGACTGTGTATATCCTACTGGAATTGTTGATTTGATAATCATAACAGCATCCGGATTAACACTAATAACCGTTTCGATAACTGACTCAACCGAGCTTGTATCAAAGTAATTCTTCTCTGGGTCATAGTTTGTAGGAGTTGAAATGATAATATATTCTGCATCTTTAAATGCAGCTGTTGAATCTGTAGTAGCTGTTAAATTTAGTTCTTTTGTTTCTAAAAATGTTTGAATCTCTTCGTCTACAATTGGGGATTTCTTATTGTCGATCATGTCGACTTTTTCTTGGATGATATCTAGTGCAGTTACTTCGTTGTGTTGTGCTAGAAGTACTGCGTTGGATAGGCCGACGTAGCCGGTTCCTGCTACGGTTATTTTCATAAAAAACTCCATCTCCTTATGTCTAGTTAGCATTTGAAAAGTTTTACGATTTACTGGATTATTATCTGAAACCTTTTTGATAACTCGTACAAAATTCTTTAATAAACATTGGTTTAAATTTATAAAGAATCTAATTATGTACATCAATAAATTTCTTATTACATATAAATTCTAATACTTACCTATAGGATAACCAAAATAAAAACCTTCAATATCAAAATACCTAATATAAATCGCAAGTTCTTCTTCTGACGCATCCCAAAAACGTACCGCGATTTCTTTAAACCATTAAGGTCACTTACTATATCGTATCAATAAGATTAATATTCGTTAAAACTTGAATATCATTTATATTAATATATTAAATTAAATAAGTGCAAAGTTTGCATTCTTCATACAAACTTGCACTTATATTTCATTAATTTAATAAGTTTAAAAACCAAATAAAACTCATTTCAAGAAATCATTCACGACCTTAGATACCTCTTCAATCTCTTTTTCCTTTAAGTAAGGATGCATTGGCAAGGAAAGAACAGTATCACACAATTTATTGGTAACCTCAAAATCACTCTCGTTAAAACTCAAATTAGAAAATGCTTCTTGTTTATGCATTGGTTTTACATAGTATACCATACTTGGAATTCCTTGTTCTTTTAAATAGCTTTGCAAACTATCACGTTGCTCTTTAGATTCTAACTGTATCGTATACTGTGCGAAGCTAGAATAATAACCATTTGGAATCACTGGCTTTACTATATAATCCGCTAGTTTATTGTTATACAATTCATATACCCGATTAACATCATCTAACTCATGTTCTGTAAAGGCTCTGAGCTTAATCTTCAATATTGCTGCTTGTATTGTATCAAGTCTTGAATTTACTCCAATTCTAACATTATCATATTTATTTTCGCCTTTTCCATGAATTTTTAAAGAGTTTAATAATGCTGCTAATTCATCATCGTTCGTAAAAATGGCTCCACCATCACCAAAGCATCCTAGTGGCTTAGCTGGAAAGAAAGAGGTTGTAGCAGCGTCTCCAAAGCTACATGCCATTTTACCATCAATATTTCCTCCAAATCCTTGAGCCCCGTCTTCAAGAACTAATAGATTATACTTTTTAGCTACTTTTTCAATTTCTTGGTAGTTAGCGGGTAAACCAAAAAGATCTACAGGAATAACTACTTTGGGAGATAACTTTCCTTCTTCAATCGTTTTTTGGATAGCTTTGTCAAGTTTATTCGTATCAATATTAAAAGTGATTTCATCTACATCAACAAATACAGGTGTTGCTCCATTTAAGGAAACCACTTCGCCAGTTGAAAAGAAAGTAAAATCGGGCACGAATACAGCATCGCCTTCTTTTACATCCCAAGCCATCAACACTAAGGATAAAGCGTCTGTACCATTTCCACAAGAAATACAATGTTTGACACCTACATAAGCTGCTAGTTCTTCCTCAAGCTCTTTCACTATTGAACCACCAATAAAGCTGGCATTATTCATTACTTCTTGAACCGCTAAGTCAATTTCATCTTTATATGTAGTATATTGCGTTTTTAAATCTCTAAATTGCATATTAGACATCCTCCATGCTTTTAAATTAAATTTAACTATTTCCTTTAAATATTTTACCTTAGAACTTTGGAAAACTTTATTCTTATTATTTATACAAAAATTGCCTATACATACTTCATCATATTATTATTCTAGATCAATCTGAAATTTAGAGGTAATTAAAGTATTTTATTAAGTTTTTGTTTAATAGCTATATTATATTAAACTTTAATAAAGTTAAACTGAACCTTTACCTCTAATGACCTGTACAATCGTTATAAAAAACACTTTTAAATCCATCCATAAGCTGAAATTATCTACGTAATACAAATCATATTCGATTTTCTTTCCATGGTCCATTTCACTTCTACCATTTACCTGAGCCCAACCTGTAATACCTGGTTTAACCTCTAATCTTCTTTTTTGATGTTTATTATAACAACGAGATATTGCAATAATTTCTGGCCGTGGACCTATTATACTCATATCACCTTTTAAAACATTATAAAACTGTGGTAATTCGTCCAGACTATACTTTCTTATATAAACACCTATTTTTGTGATATTCGGATTGCTCTCCGAACTTGTTTTAAACACAAAATCATCTGGTACGCCACTTTTCCAGTTATATTCATTGTGAGAATTAGATGGAATAGGGACTTGTTTATTTTTCATTGAGCGAAACTTATACATTTCAAATACTTTATCATCTAGTCCGCTTCTTTTTTGTCTAAAAAATACTGGTCGACCATCTTCCTTTATGATTAGAATCGATAAAGCGAGAAATATTGGTGTGAGGATTAGCAATGCAATAAAACTAAGAATTATATCAAAAATTCTTTTAACAATGCTTTGTAAAGGTTTGTTGGATTTTCTGTATTCTAGTTCTGTCCGTTTCACTGAGCTGCTCACTTGATTTGATTCCTCCCCTACCATCTGCAATACCAATCACTTGATTTGGTTGTTTTATATTATCGACAATAACCGTGCCTTCGGAGCCAATATAACCTCCAGAAGCTACTTTAACACCTTGAATTTCGGCTGTACCAAATACTTTTTTAAAAAAGCTTAGAGTATAATCATGACTGGATAGCATTTGATATGGCAGTGCTATTCTTGTATCAAGTCTAGTGATGTTAATATTTTTATCTAACAACTTTTGTATGAAATCACTGGTAAAGTTATTTATTCCGCCATCAATTATAAGAGTATATTCACCAATATGTGATAGCAAGGATTCCTCTTCTTTAAATTGTCCTGATAAAAATGATACAATTACATCAACATTTTCATGTTTCTGTATTTGAGTAAACGATTGTATCGGATAATTATACTTTGGTAGAATGAGATTTAGACTATTAATTATCACTTGTTCTTTTTCAAACTTTCTTCCTTTGATATATACATGCGCTTGCCTCTCTGCAAGCCTAAGTGCAATTTTACTTGCTAGGTTACCTGTCCCTATTACTACTACTTTTTTATTAACCAAGTCATCTTTATAATAGTTGCGAATTAATAAGTCACACGATTCTAGTGTAGTATCATTTGGTTTAACATTTACTATTAGTGACTCTTTAACAATAGCTCTAGTTATTTTAAATAAGTTAATATTTTGTTTTTGTTCTACATCTATGTATATAAAATCCACTTTCCCATCAAAAAAAGAAAGAGTCTTCTTTAAATATTCTTCACTACTAATCATAAAGCAAGACATAGCCATACTAGAAACCATTCGTCTAGGAAGTATACGAAAGTCTAATGCATGTTTAGCCGTTGTACTAATAGTAATTGATTTTTTTTTATACCTATTCAAATAGTCTAATTCAACTATTAACAATTTTTCAATGTCCATTTAAAACACCCTTAAACATAATTTAATAATAAATACGTTGTAATTATTTAACTAACTTTCTTGTATCCTCCAACATGATTTGCTCTAGATTACTAGCTAATACTTCCCAATCATGGTTTTCATGAACATATTTATGTCCGTTCCCTCCCATTAGATATAAATCTTTTAAATTAACATCGCCTAAAAAGTTAACTAAGTTCCGAGTAAATTCCTTTTTAAATACTTCACCCGCTCGATATTTTTCTACTGGAGTATCATCTAAATCACACATTAATAATACAGGTAAGGATGCAGCCATATAATCGTAAAGTTTATTTGGGCTAATTCCCCATTTAAATACTGGAGACTCTTTTAATGGTAGAAGGCCAATAGTTGACTTTTTTAAAATAGTTGGTATATATTCTTTAGGCTGTGGATCAAAAAATGAAACATTATCTATTCTTTCATTTTCTTTTCGTTTTATTAAGTGTTGTTTCTGAGGACCGCCGCCAACGAAAATGAAATGGACTTGTGGGTTAGCGTTCATAATCAATTTTGCTGCGTCCAAAACTGTATCAATATTATTTGCTAAACCTAATGTTCCAGTATATGCAACAATTATTTTATCTTCTATATCACTAAGTTCTTTAGATATAAATTTCGGCAGTTCAGTAAATTTATCGAATCTAGTAAAGTCTACTCCATTTGGTAAATACACTACTTTGCTTTTATTAATTCCTTTACTTTCAACATAATTTATTGCTTTATCAAAGAGTAAAATAATACGTTGTGATCTTTTATACAAATATTTTTCTAACCAACTTAGGACAATGATTGCTGGGTTTTTAGGGGACATCTTTCCTAAATCAATTAATGATTGTGGCCATAGGTCTCTTTCCTCAAAATAAAATAAAGCTTTTTTTCTTTTCGCTATTAAGTAACCAACATAAGCGGCAAGTGGATGAGCAAGTGATCCTATAACTATATCAGGATTACCCTTACTCTTGTTACCAAATAAATATGCTTTTAGCGTATAATTGAGCATATTTATGACCCTGCGCCAATTATTTTTCCTATAAGGAAAAGTCTTTAACCAAACAAACTTAACCCCCTCATACTCTTTTTCAATGTATTTTTCTGGGGAGTCCTTTAAATGCTCCTCTTCTAATGCCTGATGATTAAAAGAGGAAGCAAAAATTGTTACATTATGTCCTTTTTTAACTAAATACTTAGCTAGATCAAAATGTCTTGTAATACCATTAGAATTCGGACCTACTGCATAATGATTATATATCCATATATTCACATAAATCTACCTTTCTTGATTGCGCAGCAACTGATTGTCATCAACATCTTTAAATTTCTTCGCAGGTGAACCTAAAACAAGTTCTTCAATTTCTACATTTCTAGTTACAACACTTGCAGCTCCAACAGTACCATCTTCTTCAATAATTTTTCCAGGTAAGATTGTTGCGTTTGCTCCAACTCTTCCCCCTGTTTTAATAGTAACACCTTTAAATTTGCTAAATCGTTCCTTGCTTCTTCCCATGTAATTATCATTAGTGGTTACCGCACAAGGTGCGACGAACACATAATCGCCAAGTTCTGAATAAGCAGTAATATAACAGTTCGTTTCTAATTTACACCTTTTACCTACATTACAATCATTTTCAATTGCGACTCCTCGCCCAATAATTGTATATTCACCTATACTTACACGCTCTCTTACAGTTGCAATATCAGCAATAAATACATTATCTTTAATATGACAATTAGCATAAATTACTGAAGAAGTTCCTATAGTAACTTCAGATCCAATTTGAGCTGCGGGCAGTTGATTAGTTTCGGGTAGAATTGAGGCTTTTGCCCTGGTTGGCTGTTTTCCAATCACTGCATTATCTTGTATGATTACATTGTCACCTATTACAGTTCCCGCATAAATAATAACATTATGACCTACCACAACATTTTCGCCAAAGATTACGCCTTCTTCAATAATTACGTTTTTTCCTATTTGAGGGCTATTCATTCTTATCCTCCTAGCTCATTCCTGAAAATAGTTTTTTATAATTTGAACTATCTTTTCGCTTGCTTTTCCATCGCCATAAAGGTTTTCTTCATAGTTCTTTTTCTCAAAGGAATTAATTAAATCTACTAGATTATCATTTAGTGGATTTACTAATTGATTCCACCCAATTTTTACAGTCTCTAACCACTCTGTTTCATCTCGTAATGTAAAACAAGGGACTTTCGCAAAATAAGCTTCTTTCTGTACCCCTCCAGAGTCAGTTACTATTGCAGAAGCATGTTTCTCTAACAAAAGCATTTCTAAGTAGGATACAGGTTCAGATAAAATTATATTTGATGCACATTCTAGCTTAGCTAACAAACTATATTCATTTAACTTATTTTTTGTCCTAGGATGTAAAGGTAAGAATACTTTATAATCAAGTGATAAAAACGCATTTATAATAGCAGTCATTCGTTCCACATCATCCGTATTTTCAGCGCGATGAATTGTACCTAAAATGTATTCTTTGGATGACAATTGAAAATCACTCAATGAATGATTTTCTTCGGCTATGTCCATGTTATATAAAACAGCGTCATACATTACATCACCTATTTGATGAACTCCTTTTGTAATGTTTTCCACTTTTAGATTTTCAACAGCAAGATTCGTTGGAGCAAATAATAGTTCAGATACATGGTCTGTCATAACACGATTTATTTCTTCTGGCATTTTCTTATTGTAACTTCTAAGCCCTGCCTCAATATGCATGATAGGAATATGTAACTTACAAGCTACAAGCGCTCCGGCTAAAGTAGAATTAGTATCCCCATAAACAACAATAGCATCGGGCTTCTCTTTTTCAATCACTTCTTCAATCCTAATCACCATATTACCGGTTTGCCTACCATGAGACATTGAGCCAACACCTAAATTATATTCTGGTTTTGGTATCTGAAGTTGATCAAAAAAGATACCTGCCATATTATAATCATAATGTTGTCCTGTATTTACCAACACTTCTGTAAAATACTTTCTTAATTCTCTGGATACAGCAGCAACCTTCACCAATTGGGGACGAGTTCCTGCAATTGTTAATAGCTTCATAAATACCACCCATTTTAATAAAATTTTGCCATACTTCCCGCAATATAAGCTCGATCTTCTTGATTAAGTCTGGATACATAGGTAATGATAAAATTTCCTTATTAGCTTTAACTTTCTCCGTTTTAGAGAGATTATCTTTTTTATACCTATTCATTTGTAATATTTTGGTAGGTCTAGCATCTCTACTGTTCCTCCTCATTCCTCCATGTTCCCTTTGTAAACTAATGAACTATATACTTTTATTAATTTTTTACTCTCTGTTTCCCAATTATACTTTCTTTCCACAGCGTTTCTACCATTTTCCCCCATTTTTTCCGCTTCATCTGGATTGTCTAGGACCCATTGAATTGCTGTAGCAATTTCGTCAACATTAAAGGGATCTACACAGATGCCGCAATTGTTACCTTCTATAATTTCTTTCCATAAAGGGAAATTTGATGCTATAACCGGAATGCCAGCTGACATATATTCAAACATTTTAATAGGTAAAGAATCAATAAAATTAAGCCTTGGCTCTAAAACTACTAAACCAGCTTTTGACGTAGCAAGTATACTTTTTATCTGGTTTCTATCTAAAAAACCTAAATAATTTACCTTTGCTTGCCATACACTATGACTTTTTAATTTGTATTCTTCTTCACTATTTATTATTTTACCAGCAAGGTTTAGCGCTCCTGAAGTTTTATTTATTGCATTAAGCATAGTTATGCTTCCTCGTTCTTCCGTAATACCACCAATATAGACTACAGTATTTTCCTTCTTCATCTGGTTTCTACTACTAATTAACTCTTCTTGAATTGGATAATTACTCACATTTACAACTAAATTATTATTTTTTTTAAATCTTTGTTCTATATGTGGGGTCGCCGCTATTATAGCGTCGAATTTTTTTACCATACTATCTTCATATTTTTCAAATAAAAAAGAGATAATCTTTCTTAACGGGCCTGGTATCCAATGTTTATTCAATATTTGTCTTGGAACATCTTCATGGATGTCGTAAATTATTCTTTTTCCACGTTTCTTTAACTCGATTCCTACTGGAATTAATTCGGGATCATGAAAGTGATAAATATCCGAATCTATTTCCATTGCCTTTTCAACTATAAGTTTTGTAGACTTAAAAAATCGTTCAATACGATTTTTATAAATTAAATTTAAACTATAAACATTAACGTTATTGTAAACTCCCTCAATAGCTTGCGGAGCAACTAGAGATACTTCATAATCATGTTTCGCTATGGTAGTACACTCTTTAAGAAAGATTCTTGTATCATTATACTTATGTACAGATGTTAAATGAGTAACTTTCATTCCTGATCTCCCTTTTCTAGTAACTTCTTTTCTAAGATACTGTATAAATAAGTAATAACAATTCCTAATAAAATTCCCCCTGTTAACAATGATGTGAAAAACGCCCCTGATCTAAGGGCATACATGGGAATAAGTAATGCAGCAACTTTAAGAACTAACGGTGTTTTTATAGAGTCAATAATTAGTAACAAGAATCCAAATAATAATGAAAATACTATCATTCCAAGAAAACCAAAATTCATGTAAGCATCTGCTAAATATCCAGTATTAACCCAACCCTCAGGGTTATGATAATAAGCTTCTCCAATAAGATTAGGTGGGAGTAATGAATAGGGGTATGTGTACAGCCCTTCAAAAATAGAATGTGATAACTTAACAAATTCATTATGGGAGAAAAAGTCAAAATAGTAATAATAATTTTGAGCAGTCAGAAAAAAAGTACGCCTAATAAAAAGTGTGGCTCCTGTATTCATTCCATAAACAGCTAGTATTAAAGATATAATAATTACTAGCAATATAGAAGTACTTAATTTTAGGTATACTCGCCCCTTACGTTGAAAATAGATAAAACTAATTATTATTAAGGGGGAAAATAAAAATGATTTATGACCCGTATATAGATATAATAGAATCTGTAAAAATAGAAAAAAGATACTCCATCTAATTTCTTTCTTATATAAAAACATCCCTATTAGAAATGGATTAATAACTTTACCTAGCCAGGGAACTAAGTAGCCCATTAAAGGTAACCCATAGTTAACACTTTTCCTAACGTCATAAACATCAAATAGATTAATTGCTGTTAAAGAAGGTAGACCATTAAAAACTAACAAATTAACAAATACAATTAATATTAGGAATCCTAATAACATATATATGTAACGGATATTAATATTGATTGACCAAATTGAAATCAATGGTAACCTTACAATTAAACTTGTTAACGCAAATGAGAATACAAAAAACAACAAAAAGAGAGTGCTCTCTCCTTTTAGTCCGTATAAACTTAAAGTTGGGATTATCATAACAATTAATAAAATTTTTAAAAGAATACTTGAAAAGTTTTTCTCTGTACTCCTTAAAGTATAAAATAAAAAAATAAGAAGAAAGTTTGACAAAACCCATTTCGAAACACTAATATCTAAATAAAATCCCATATATTGATATTTAGGGTACACATAAAAAATATAAGATATTTCAAGGGATGCTTTAATTAATAATAATATTGTAATCTCTTTTAAAGGTGTTAACTTTAACATACTGTAACTCCAATACAATAATCATATTTTTTTATAATTTTTTAAAATATTATAGTAGACCTGCTTATAATCTTCCCAACCATTGATATGATAACTAGAATTATGCCATAAATACACAAAATCACCATCATACCTTTTTACTGTTTTAATCAATTCACTAGTTTGCAAATAAACCTCTTTAGGAGTCAATTTGTTATAATTTATTAGGGTTCCTTCCATTACTATTAAAGGACGTTCTTTAATATTTAATTCTTTTTTATTCAAAAAGTCAAAAACAGGAAATTCATAGCAAACGCCACATCTAAAACCTGAATAATCTGCATAACCAAGTGTAGAATCAACTTTCATTTTGTTATCTTCCCATATATTTAAAGTTTCTGGCATAGCAATACGTAAATAATGTTGTCTTCCTTCAATAATGGAATTGCTATAGATACTTTCAAGTAGCCTTTTTTCATTAGACCACATTTCTACTGATGTATATGTATTATAACTTGGATGAATACCTATTATATGGCCTCTCTCGTTAATACTTTCTATGAGATTTACAAACATCTTGTTATCAATATTATATTTCTCATCAAATTTACTATTTCCACCTGTCATGAAATAAAACCTAGACTGAATATCTTGACTTTCGGATATGCTCATTATCTCCTCAAATGTATCGTATGGATCCTTTTTCTTTCCAGTCTTAGTTAATAGGTAATCAGTAATTTTTATTGGAATTTGCTTGAATTCCTTTTTCTTTAAGCTACTAGCTAAGCTTCTTAATAATGAATAAGGCCCTTTCCAATATCGTAAATGATCTATATCATGTGTCGGTATAAATCGAAATGCTCTTTCTTTTCTTTCTTGCTCTATTCCCAATGATTCCAAAATATTCCAAAGCATTTCTACATATTCATTTACTATAGGTCTATCTAGAAAGTTATTTTTATATGCAACACTAGATTTTGCTGAGAAACGGTTATGAAAATCACGTCTTCTATTGACGTATTCCTCCCATCTAGATAGCATAAAATATGAAGATGCAAAAATATCAATACCGCATATAACCTCTTCCTCAGTTACTTCAAATTTATCTGTACCAAAGATAACCGGAATATCTTTTTCAATGATAAATGGATTAACTGCTCTCAGTACTTCTTCAGGAATTTGGTTCTCATTTAAATAACTTTCTCCCTTAGATAAAGTTGAAAAAAAAGCATCCTTTATAATTAAAAGTTTTCCATTCTCTAATTTCAAAGTATAATCCTGATGATCCACATAAAAAATTTTCATTTTTAAACCTAAAAACTCTTCTAGTAACACTTTAATAATATAATTTCTTTCTTCTTTATACGAGTTAGGTATCGAAATTTCTAGCATACTAAAACCTCTATCTTCATTTTTTTAAAATCAAAAAGCCTCTTCTAAATTAAAGTATTTCAAATTTAGGTTCTCATTATTAGTATTAGCAAAGTTTGACATTTTGCAAAGATACTTTTTGTTTTACAAATAAAGTGTTTTATGAGTTTTTCACTTGAAGAGAATGGCCATCATAGACAAATCATTCTTAGCATTTACTAGGATATGCCACTCATCAGCAAAAAACAAGAACCAGTAAACAGAATACCACTCACTCAAGATTTAAAGTTATAAACACTAATTTAGGGAGTTTGTTTATTTTAGAAGATTATAATGTTACTTCTTCAAAATATTTTCTTTAATAATAAATTGAAGTAAAATTTCAGTGTTCTAACTCTGCTTGGATAAAACACCTTTGCACCTTCAAGTTGTCGGAATTTCTTTAGTGAGTCTAGTTTTAAATTCAAATAGCATCTCATATAGTGTATATTATCTATCCAAACTATCTTTTTAAATAAGGGTATACCGTTTTCTACCCAATCCTTAGGTTGATCAATACTTAGATATCTTCTTATAATTGCATTGTCATAATAGTCTACAAAAATTCCATGTTGCATCCAAAATCTTGGGTTTAATTCTAATATGTAATACTCGTTATCACTCTCTTCATAAAAGAATTCTAATTCAAATGGTCCTGTATATTCTAATGCATTTAAAAGTTTAATTGTTCTTGGAATTAGACCATTTGGATCTCTAATCGTTTCAACAACTACTCCTGTGGCAATTTTCTCTTCATTTCCTAATGTTTTTTTTGTAACTATCATAATATTCCTCTTATTGTTTTTGTGATCAAAAAAACCTGAAGTTGATATATTATTTTCTAGAGGAGATGTTAATAACTTTTGTTTAAAAAACCAGTTTTCATTCAAATTTTCTTTTTTTAATCTATTAAGACTTGAATTTAGCTTATGCTCGTTTTCACAAATAAACCCTCTTGGTAACTTTATATTATTTTTCCAAGAGTGTTTTGCTTTAAGGAAGAAAGGATAGTCTAATACTGAAGCTATATCAGAATACGGTATAGGTTTTTCACCAATTCCACATAAAAATTCAGCAAAATTATATTTATCGTCTAATAATTCCTCAGAGAAAAATCTAGGATGAAATTGATATGAATTCGATTTAACATATTTTTTTAAGCTATTCTCTTCTGTAAAAAACAATGTGCTATTCAATGGAACCTTCGAAATGCTATGTTTTACAACATTATTTTTCTTCTGTTCATGATAGACATCTAATTCTATATTTAGCTTTTTTAATCCTTTTTTTAGTGTCCATGCGTTAATAGCATTTGAAAATACTATATATTTCATTTTATAACCTCAAATTCGTTTAAATTCTAACTTTCTTAGAACCAGTCAATACATAGTCTATTTTTAATCTCTTTTTGTTTAATTTTGTTATAGAAAATAAGTTCCTTCTCAAAACTTTTATCAAAAAATTTCTCCCTACAACTATAGAGCCTATTTTATTATTAGCATTAATTGATGGATAATTTAATACCTCTACCACGGACAGAACATGTTCACATTCTTTTTGATCATATAAAAACATAGTTGCTTTTAGTTTTAAAGATCGAAATACTCCTCTTCCTCTATGTGCTTTGACAACAAACGCATTAAACAACATACCATTGTTTAGTGGTAATAAAAAATTATCGTGTCTATATTCATGTGTTTGGGATACAATTGACCACTCAAAACCTACTGGTTGGTTAGATATTCTGTGAATTGCTAAAAAACCGGTACAATCTGGATTATTAACTCTCCAAATTAACTTATCTTTCTCAAAGTGTTTGTTGAAAAAATCACAATATTCTTTTACAACTTCTTCGTCTATTTTAATTATTTTGTAATCTGAATGGAATTGCTCCTTGACTTTACCCAACGAATATACAACCCTAGTCTTAAAAAAATAGGTTTGTATATACTTATTCATGTATTTAATCATAATTACTCTTCACCTGTACTTATTCTTTTAAATATAAATAATCTTACACAGTTATATAGAAATAGAACTACTGAATACATAACCAAAAAATGAATAATGCTCATCCTAAAATAATATGCAATCAAGAATAAAACTATAGTAACAATTAGATACGATAACTGCATTATCAATGCTACGTGATTTTTTTCAAAAATACTGGTTATAGTACTTAATGGTGTATTAATAAAACGAATCATAAATAAAGGCGCCAATATAGAAGAATATAAACCTGCTTCTCTCCAATCTTCTCCAAAGACAAATGCAACTAAATCCTCTGCCGCAATAAAAAATATTATAAATAATGGAGTAGAAATTATTAATAACTTTTTTAAAGTAGAATTGAAAGTAGCTTTTGCATTACCATGAATTAATTTCTCCTCAGAGGCCCGTTGAAAAAACACTTGTCCAACTGAGTTTCCTATAATAGTTGATGGCATCCCAAGTATTCTGTTCACTAATCCATAGAAACCTACACTAGAGATACTGTACAATGCTGGTAGGAAAAAACTTATTAAATGCTGAGATAAATTATTAGCCAAAACCGCTCCCATCGAATATTTAGGAAAACTAGAGTATCTTTTTCCTAATCGAACCATATCCTTTATTCTTATATATGAAAGGAGCGCTTTATTGCTAAATACTTCCTTTGCTAATTTCCCATTAGCAAATACATGTGACACAATTTGTCCACTTACTAGGCCCCCTGCGCCCACTTTCAAAAAACCTAGACCAAGTTGTACAATAGCCAAAGATACTGATTTTACCACCTTAACTTTAGCAATAACACCAAACATTTTCAATCTAGTATTAAGGTAATTTAACGAATTAAAAATACCAATAAATAAAACAGTCAAAGGAACAAAATATAGCCATAAGCCAATTTGATCATTTCCTAATAATAATATAATGCTATTCTTAAACAACAAAATAGCTACTAGCAAGAGGGAACTTATAAATATCGCTATTAAAATTGATAGAGCAACAAGATTAATTGAATCTTCTTCTTTTTCAGGTAAAACAATTGCTAACTCATACCTGGCATTAACAATTGATCCAAATATGGCTGTCAATGCAATAAATATAGTTAAAACCCCAAAATCCTCTGGGGTATATAAGCGAGTTAATATTGGCGATATTGCTACTGGTATCGCTTGGGCAATAGTAGCTCCAGTCATTAACTTAAGTACATTTTTATTAAATTCATTTGACATAAATTGCTTTAACATTTTTTAGCCAACTCGAATTACAATCTAAAATAGCTATTATTATTTACTTCATGTCTAAAAGAATTTCTGGTATCAAATATAGCTTTTGAATTTAGTAATATTTCCTCATAATTAAAATCACTGTGGTCAGTAGCAATTAACACTAAATCCGCACTTTCTAACATTTCAGTTGTTACATTTTCTATAGGTGATTGAATACTATTTTTATATTTAAACTCCTTCACATACGGATCAACTACTTTCCAATCTGCACCTGCAACATCTAGTTTCTCTAAAATAGGAAGTACAGGTGATTCTCTATAATCATCAATATCCTTCTTATAAGCAACACCAAGTACTAATATGTTAGCCCCATTTAATGCAATTTTATCTTTATTTAAAATCTCCATAATACGTTTCACAACATAATCAGGCATATCATTATTTATTTCACCAGCTGTTTCAATTAACTTTGTATGATAGCTATGCTCACGCGCCTTCCAAGTCAGATACCATGGATCGATTGGTATACAGTGTCCGCCCAATCCTGGTCCCGGATAAAAGGGCATAAATCCATATGGCTTTGTAGCAGCTGCATCGATTACCTCCCAAACATCAATGCCCATTTTATTACATAAAACAGCCATTTCATTAGCTAAAGCAATGTTAATATTTCGGAATGTATTCTCATGAATTTTTTCCATTTCAGCAACCGCTGGGCTAGAAACTCGATGAATATCACTCTCTAATACATTACCATATAGAGTCGCAGCTGCATTAGTGCAGTTCTCAGTCATTCCCCCGACAACTTTTGGAGTATTCTTCGTCTTAAATTGTTTGTTACCTGGATCAACTCGCTCTGGAGAATAAGCTAAGAAAAAGTCCTCTCCACAGTTTAGTCCACTTTGTTCTAATATAGGCTTTAATAATTCTTCTGTAGTTCCTGGATAAGTAGTACTCTCAAGTACTACTAACATTCCTTCATGAAGATGATCAGAGATTTCATGCGCAGAACTTTCAACATAATTTGTATTTGGTTGTTTATATATATCTAAAGGTGTTGGTACACAAATAGCAACCGCATCTACTTCTTTAATAAACGAATAATCAGTTGTTGCTTTTAGCTTTTTCTTTGTTACTAATTCTTGAAGTTCTTCATCAACTACATCTCCAATGTAATTAACCCCTTGATTAACTTCATCCACTTTTGATTCTTGTACATCAAATCCAATTACATTATAGCCAGCTTTTGCTTTTTCAACTGCTAAAGGCAAACCTACATAACCTAATCCTACAACACCTATTACAGCAGTTTTATTATTTAGTTTTTCAATTAATTTTTCTGCAAGTTGATTTCCTTTTTCTTTAGTTGTTAACATATTCTTTCTCCTTTGTTAGTTGGATTGGTTGATTATTTTTTGCAGATTCGTAGAATGAAAGTACTAATTCCAACGATTTTCTACCTTCTTCACCTGAAACTGCAGGTTGTCTGTTCTCCACAATTGCCTTTACCATATCATCAATAATACATTGGTGACCCGGTATACCGAATGGATCTTCTTTTATTTTTTCTTTAATCTTACTTATTTCACTTTCGTCCATCCCCTCAATCTCTAAATGTTCGAAGTATATAGCATTTTTCCCACCAATTTTTACAGTACCTTTTTCACCAAACAACGTAATTGACTCCTCGAAATTTTGCCCATAAGCTGTAGTGGAAGCCTCTACTAATCCTAAGGCACCAGATTTAAATCTAATAACACCAGCAGAAACATCCTCTGCCTCGATTTTACGTAATCTTGTTGCCTCCATACTAAATATTTGTTCAGGTTCACCCATAAACCATAATAGTAAATCAAGATTATGAATTGCTTGGTTCATCAATGCTCCTCCATCAAACTCTTTTGTACCGCGCCATAAAGCTTGGTCATAATACTCCTGATTTCTATTCCAGTTTACGATTGCGTTTGCATGACTAATTTTACCTAGTAGATTTTGATTGAGTATTTTACGTAATTCCTTCACTACTGGTCTAAAACGGTTAGGATGTACAATCGAGAGTTTTACATCATTTAGATTACAAGCATCAATAATCTTATCTGTTTCTTCTAAAGTCATCGCAATGGGCTTTTCTAAAATAACATGCTTATTAGCATTAGCTACTTTAATAGCTAGTGGGGCGTGTAAACCTGTTGGTGTACATACAGAAACGACATCTATGTCCTCTCTAAGTAACATTTCATCTAAATCTTCATATGCGTTTGCACCATATTCTACAACATATTGTTGCATTGCTGAAGGCAACTTATCACTTACAGCTACTAAATTAGCATTTTCAACCTCTTTTATGGCATTCGCATGTTTTTTAGCAATAAAACCACAGCCTACAATTGCAAAATTCATTTCAACAACTTCTTTCTTTTTTAGATTAATATTATATTTAATTATTAAAAGCCTTTTACAGCTAGCATTTTTCGTTCTGCATAAACAATATTCATTAGCTCATCTTTCAAGCGTGACTGTTCATAACTATCAAACTGCTTAATCAAATTAAGCACCATTTCCGTATCCACTTCAACTGTTCGACCAACATAAATCTTCTCATAAACCTCACCAGGATGAACCTCATCTTCACCTAATAGCTCTTCATACATCTTCTCACCTGGACGAATCCCCGAAAATTCAATTGGAATCTCTTCTGCGGTATAACCTGATAGTTTAATAAGATTTTTAGCAAGGTCAACAATCTTAACAGGCTCACCCATATCAAGCACGAATATTTCGCCACCTTTAGCAAGTGTTCCAGCTTGAATCACAAGTCTAGAAGCTTCAGGAATCGTCATAAAATAGCGTGTCATCTCTGGATCCGTTACAGTCACTGGGCCGCCTTTTTCAATTTGCTTCTTAAATAAAGGAATAACACTGCCACGGCTTCCAAGTACATTGCCGAATCGGACAGCGACAAATTTTGTTTTACTTTGCTGTGCCATATGCTGGACAACCATTTCGGCAACTCGTTTTGTTGCCCCCATTACATTTGTTGGGTTTACTGCTTTATCTGTCGAGACCATCACAAACGTTTGGACACCAAATGTATCCGCAGCTTCCGCCACATTCTTCGTGCCAATCACATTATTTTTGACTGCTTCATGAGGGTTATATTCCATCAATGGTACGTGCTTATGTGCTGCCGCATGGTAAATGATTCTAGGTTGATGCTCTTCAACGATGTTGAACATACGCTCACGGTCTTGGACATCACCGATAATTGGAATGATTTCTGTTTCTGTATCATGGTATTTGTTTTTAAGTTCCATATCAATTGAATAAATGCTGAATTCTCCATGACCAACTAACAAAATCTTTTTCGGTGAAAAACGCATCAACTGGCGGCATATTTCAGACCCAATCGATCCACCTGCCCCCGTAACCATAACCGTGCTTCCTGTCACATATTCAGAAATTGCACCAATATCAAGTTTTACAGGTTCTCGACCGAGCAAATCCTCGACCTCGACATTTTTTAAATGACTGACAGATATTTTTCCAGTCATAAGGTCCTCGATTTTGGGAATCATTTGGACCTTTACGTTTGCTTTATTGCATTCTGCGACAATTTTCTCTAATTCACCATTACGTAAGGATGGAATGGCAATAACGATGTGCTCGATTTGCAAGTTTTCAACAACTGCTGCAATATCTCTCGTTGTTCCTTCTACAGGTAAATCATAGACTTGCATTTTTTGTTTGCTCATATCATCGTCAACAAAGGCAATTGGTTTTAATTCTGAGTTATGCTCATTTTTCAGCTGGCGAGCAATCATTGCTCCGGCTGCCCCTGCCCCCACAATTAAGGTTTTCTTTTGCTCGGTTTCATTCTTTATGTAACTGTCTCGGAAGATTCGCCACACAAAGCGTGATCCACCGATTAATAAAATATGGAGCATCCATGTAACCAGCAATGCTCGTGAATAAAGTGAAAAATCATTGATAAAATATTGCACAATCCCTGCTCCAATGATCGAGAAGGTAATTGCCTTAACAATCGTTACTAATTCTCCAACACTCGCATATGCCCAGACTTTATTATAGAGCTTATAGATGGATGCAAATAAATGATGAAAAATTAATAGTGCAATTGCGCTCCATAAGATTGCTTCATTCCGCAAAATTTCAGTATGCGCTGGATAAACGACCCAAGTAGCTATAAATATAGCAGTACTGACAATTACGGAATCTAGTAAGATCAGGAATGTTAGTCTCTTACGATAGGACATCGTACACGCTCCTTTATGATGTATTGAATTTAATCCATTTGACCTGATTCTTCGTTACGTACACGATTCGACATAATTTTATTTAAATAGTGTACCACATTTTTCCTCTTTTTAATGTTAATTTTCTTATAAATTTGACTAATATGTACCTTTACAGTCCCCTCTTTTAACTGGATACGCTCTGCGATTTCGCTATTTCGTAAATTTTGCTTGAGTAAGTAAGCAACAAGCGATTCTTTCGTAGAAATATGAATAGCATTTTCTGAGAGTCGTTTCTGAAACAGGTCAAAGTTGTCTTTCTTTAATTCATCCAGACTTTTTAATAGATTTATGAGTACACTGGAAGGAATAAAAAAATGTGCATTTTGGATAGTAAGTATGATTGGAATTACTCTCGTTTCGAAGTCCTTTTGCTTCTCGATGATACTGTCACTGCCAGCTTCAATAAGTGGAATAGTATCATCCAGCTGTGGAACAGCTACTAATGTGATAATCTTCACAAAGGGGTTAGCATCTTTTAAATATTTAATAGCACCCGTCACTTCAGGTATTGGTATTAGTTCCGTATCCAGTAAAACAACATCCGGCTGCATGTTCATTTCAAGACCGGCAGTTTGATACGATACATATCCAATTAACTCCATATCTGAATGTTCCTCAATGCTCTGTATAATCAATTCAGTAAATGGAGCCTTACTTATGTATAAAACAGTCGTCATTCAAATTTCCTGCCTATTCTTTCATTTTTACTGTCTTAGCGACATGTACTAACAAGATTCTATTCTACTATATAAGGAGTCACTTTTTTAGTGACTTTTTACAATAAAAGTCACTATTAGGCAAATTTTCCTATTAAAATTTCACCTGATAACATTACAGAAAAATTCGACAACCTTTGCGCGATTGCGTATATTCAGTTTATTGTAGATCTCACTAATATAATTTTTCACCGTACCTTCGCCAAGAAAAAGCTTGTTGGCAATTTGCTGGTTCGTATAGTTGTCCTTTAATAAAAATGCAATATCAATCTCACGCTTCGTAAAAGAATAGCCTAAACGTTCTAGTCGTAATGTAAATATTTGCTTATTATTCATCGTCAATTCACGTATTCTGCTGGCAAGCATACGGGCTACTTCACCTGAGAGAACTGGTTCTCCGCGATAGGCGATTCGAATGGCTTCCAGCAAGCGCTCAGCATACAACGCTTTTACTAGAAAGCCATCTGCCCCAGCATTAATTCCCGAAATAACGCAATCATCCACTTTTGATGTAAGTAAAATCACACTTACTTCAGGATACTTCTCTTTTATATGTTTCGTGGTACGAATCCCGCCCATTTGCGGCAGTTGAATATCCATGATGACAATATCCGGTTTAAGGTGTTCCATCTGCTTGATCGCAATTTCTCCGTTATCCACTGCCCCGATAACTTTTATATCGTCCGTTCTCTCGATAATGGCTTCAATGCCATCTCGGAGTAACCTCTGATTTTCTACAATGAGAACATGTATCACCTGATTAACCCCTTTATATAGATATTTTTCTCTATTCTTCCCCTATTTGTTCAGCTTTTTTCTCGTTAAAACAAGCCAAGAAATTTCTTTTTCTTTATCATTACTGGCTCCATACGGTTCACATTGCTGTTTTCAACTAACAGCTGACTGTTTTCCAAAAACATATAGTGATAATCACTGCCATATGTGCGCTTTAATTGCTGGAATGCTTCATCCATTACAAAACCACGTGAATTTGTATTATGTGCATCGGATGCAATAAAATGTGTAAGATTTGATTCAATCAGCTGATTTGAGAACTTTTGAATATTTTTTCCAAATTTCCCTAACAGGCTCGCTGCCGTCACCTGTGTTAAAGCACCCTTTTTGACAAATTCATAGAGCTTTGCAGGATGCTCAATCAGCTCTTGATTTCGTTCCGGGTGAACGATAATTGGCGTATAGCCCGCGACCTGAATATCAAATAGCATTTGACTAGCATATCTCGGAACCTGACCTGACGGAAATTCCACGAATAAATATTTGGATCCGTTTAAAGGCAAGAGTTCTCCCTTTTCAATGTCTTCCACCATATCTCCATTGATGCGTGTTTCCTGACCTGCCAGTACTTGCAAATCAATATTTTCTTTTGCAAACAGTTCATTTAAAATTGCTACATGATTTAGGATAGAATGTGCGTCATTATCATATTTTCCGTTTCTATGGTGAGGGGTTGCGATTATTGTCGTTATCCCTTGAGCCACTGCTGCTCTTGCCATTTCTAAGCTGTCTTCTTCTGTTTTAGCTCCATCATCTACTCCAGGTAAGATGTGAGAATGTATATCAATCACATTGTCACTCCCTCTCCGTCTTATTTTTCGAAAAAATTAATTAGTTAAAATTATACAAGATACGCTAAAAGTTTACAATTAAACCCTATTGAATGAACACTTTAATAACATAAAGCTTTAATCAGATAATGATATGTAAGCACATGATAAAAAAGGCTCCTAACATCATACGTTAAGGAGTCCAATCATATGGGGTTCAAAACTTATGTTAAATGTTTTATTTGCTCTATTGCCAAAGATTAAAAACTAATGGATTATATCATGTATCTCATTGATGTTTACTATTTATGATGTATTTTCATGGAAGTTAACTAAGCATAAATACCTACTAATATTTTATCACATCAAAATGTAAAAATATAGGTGACTCAAGTCATGAAAAAGTCATAAAAACAAAGTAAAATTAAACTTTAGTCATATTTTTTCATGAAAAAACTCCTTACCAGCACATCTTGGGTGATAAGGAGTTTCATATTTTTGTTAACTGCCATAATAGTAATACTGATTGGATTCTTTCTTATCCCGGTCATTTAATACCGTTCCAAGTACTTTTGCATTCACTGCTCTTAGTGATTCAATTGCCTTTTGCGCTGATTCTGTTTCCGTACTCTTGCTTCGTACTACAAGTATGGATCCATCAACTAGAGCAGATAGAATTTGTGCATCTGTTACTGCAAGCACTGGTGGTGTATCAAAAATAATGACATCATAAAGCTCACGCGCTTCCGCAATCATCCGCTGCATCCGCTTTGAACCGAGCAGCTCAGAAGGATTTGGCGGGATTGGGCCGCAAGAGATTAAGTCTAAGTCCTGTACCGCATTTGGGACGATTGCTTCCTGTAAAGGAATGTCTCCAACTAGCACATTGCTAAGTCCTTTCAGGTTATCCAAGCGAAATGTATAATGGATCGTCGGTTTACGTAAGTCCGCATCAATTAAAAGCACCTTTTTCCCTTGCTGCGCGTATACAACTGCAAGATTCGCTGTCGTCATCGACTTCCCTTCAGATGGACCAGCAGAGGTTAACAGCAATGTTTGAATTTCTTCATCTGCAGAAGCAAATTGCAGGTTTGTACGAACAGTACGATACTGTTCCGAAATAGGTGAGCGTGGACTTATTTTCGTAATTAAGTGACGCATTTTATTATTCTTAAATTGTTTTTTTCGCGCCATCTAAACCACTCCTTACCGATCTAATTTCACGAGCTTCGAAATTCTCCATCCGCATATCCTTTTCATCAATATGAGAGATGACTCCAAGCACAGGAATTCCAAGTTTCTGTTCAATATCCTCTTCTGATTTAATCGTGTTATCTAAGTATTCTAGCAGGAATGCAATTCCAACACCGATCATGGCACCAAGCACAATTGCGATTGCAATATTCAGAATTGGATTCGGTGCTACTGGAGATGGATTTTCCGATAATTGTGCTTCCGATAAAATCGAGACGTTATCCACATTCATTAAATCTGGGATATTTTCCTGAAAGACTTCAACTGTCGTATTTGCAATTTCTGTTGCTAATGCTGGATCTGGATCTGTCGCCGTCACGGTTACAACCTGTGAATTATCAGCACTCGCAACTTGAAGTTTGCCCGCTAATTGTCCACTGTTCATGTTTAAATTCAATTCTTCTATAACAGGTTCGAGGATTGCTGGACTTGTTATTATTACGTTGTATGTATTAATTAACTCTACATTCGTCCTGACATCAGCCTGCGTAAGCTGTGCATTCATGTCTGTATTGTTGCTTTGCGTTACAAGAAATTGAGAACTGTTTTGATATGTTGGTGTTAATACAAAATAACTAATGATTGCCGCTACCAGTGCTGCCCCCAACATTAAGGCAATAATCAGTAACAAACGCTTCTTGATGACCTCAAAAATCTCCTTGAGGGAAATCGTTTCCTCCATTGCTGAACCTCCATTGTATTTGCTCCACCCTTTTTTGGTGAGCGGATGTGTTTTTGGGTTTCGGATAATGAGTGCTATTTCTAAACTATAATTATTTTACCCTATATCTATTTCGACATTATAAAGGGAATTATAACATATTTCCATAACTTTTCAGAAATAAATTTTGGTGTAGCAATTGTCAGATGACTTTTTGGGAGGTAGAGATGATAGGTTTTCATGGAAATAATGACGTTATTTTAAATTAGTTTAAAGAGTTTGTTAAATGATAGATTCATTGTTTTGATAAACCAAGGGAATAGTGCGATATTATCACTGTTTTCAACCCTTAACAAAATCTTTACATTACAATCGTATTACAAATGTCCTATTAATCTATAATAATTTTGAAATAATAGCTATAATAGTGTTAGTTTCTGTTAGAACTTGGATATACAGAAATAATTTGGCGAATTTACCAAGATAAAAACATAATCTGCCGAACAAGCCAGTAGTTACTGGAATTAATATACTATATAGATTACAAACAGGGGGATAAAAAAATTGGCAAATAAGAAAATTGTTATGTCGGTTACTGCAAGTGCGGCGATTGCATCAGCTATTTTTGCAGCTGAAGAAGCAGAAGCAGCATCACACAAGGTTAAGAGTGGAGATTCACTATGGAAGATTGCACAGCAATATGGTACAAACGTATCTGAACTGAGATCGATTAATAATTTGTCATCAGATTTAATTTTCCCGAATCAAGTGATTCAGACTACGAAATCTTCTTCGAGCACGGGATCATCAAGTACGAATACAAGCAAAAAACAAACTTCCACAAATAAATCTACATATACAGTAAAACGAGGAGATACATTAAGCGGCATCGCCTCCAAGCATGGAATCTCACTATCTAACTTGATGAAATGGAACAACTTAAACACAACCTTAATTTACCCAGGGAATAAGCTGGCTGTAAGTAAAAGCGGAACGTCTACTGGATCATCAACTTCAGGATCAAGCTCTTCTGGGTCTAGTTCATCCAGCTCATCTTCTGTTTACACAGTTAAGTCAGGCGACACACTATCACGTATCGCTTCATTGCACGGTGTTTCAGTCAGCAACTTGAAGAAATGGAACAACTTAAGCTCTGATCTAATTTTAATCGGCCAAAAGCTAAGCATTAACGGCAAAGCATCTTCCGGATCAAGCTCAAGCAGCAGCAGTAGTTCAAGCAGTTCAAGTTCAAGCAAAGCACCATCAGCTAATGTCAGCTACAATGTAGACAAGCTTATCAGCTCAGCTAAAAGCATGAGCGGCATTAAATATGTATGGGGCGGTGCTACACCAAGCGGATTCGACTGCAGCGGCTTTATCTACTACGTATATAAACAAGCTGGAATGAACATATCTCGAACTTCTACTGATGGCTATTTCGACCGTTCCTATTACGTGAACACTCCACAAGTAGGAGACCTAGTATTCTTTTCAGGTACATATAGATCAGGTATTTCTCACATGGGAATCTATCTCGGAAACAACCAATTTATTCACGCAGGAACATCAACGGGTGTAACCATTACAAGCCTAGACAACTCATATTGGAAGAAACATTTCGATAGCTTTAAACGTTTTTACTAGGATGATAGATGGATAGATAGGAAAACTCCAGCATGGGCTGGAGTTTTTTTGTTTGGTGTTGGTGCTGTTTTGGTCTGGGATGGTGCGGTTTTCTTGGGCGGTGGTGCTGTTTCGGCCCGGGATGGTGCGGTTTTCTTGGGTGATGGTGCTGTTTCGGCCCGGGATGGTGCGGTTTTCTTGGACCGTGGTGCTACTTCAGCCTGGGATGGTGCTGTTTTCTTGAGCGGTGGTGCTGTTTCGGCCGGGGATGGTGCTGTTTGCTTGGGCGGTGGTGCTATTTCGGCCAGGGATGGTGCTGTTTTCTTGGGCGGTGGTGCTGTTTCGGCCCGGGATGGTGCTGTTTGCTTGGGCGGTGGTGCTATTTCGGCCAGGGATGGTGCTGTTTTCTTGGGCGGTGGTGCTGTTTCGGCCCGGGATGGTGCTGTTTGCTTGGGCGGTGGTGCTATTTCGGCCCGGGATGGTGCTGTTTTTTCGGTCAGTGGTGCTGAATCTAGATTGAACAGTAGTTCATTTCCTTATAGCCATCCATCTTTTATGTGTTGGGTCGTAGGTTAGGTTCGCGTTCTTTAATGTTTTGGATACCATATGCCGGGAGTCTACTTGGAGGAAGTTTTTACATTCTTTATTTGTTATCCAGGGGAACAGGAATAAATATTCATTTATCGTCTGGTAATGTGCGCGTTGGTCTTTATGATTGCATTTTGGGCACTGCCAGCTTTTGGGGATTCGCTTCATTCCTAGCATATTACAGTTTGTGCACTTTACACCGTTCATGATATCCTCTCTTTTAATTCCATGCTCTTTTATAATTTCCTTATCAAAATCGATGCATTTCCTTGCTATGGCATGTCCAATTTTTTGATGCATGAATTTATTCGTGTGCTCAAGCTGTTTTTCAATGTTTAGTATGATGTGGGGAATTCGTTCACCATGGACAGCTACTTTAGCTATTGGCTCTGTGTCTCCAAGAACTTTTATTACGGTTGAAGGTTCGCTTATTGCGATGAAAGTATAAATGGGAATGTTGGCGAATCCGTGATGATGAAGCCAGTTTTGAAGTTTCAGTTTTTGCAGCTCTGTCTGGGCAATTGGGTGACTAAATCCTGTCTCCTTCCTGCTATCATCCCGAATAAACTGGTTAAGTGCTGTATCAAAAATAATTGTGCCACTGTAGTTCTTCACTTCCACAATATAAATTGCGTGCTGCGAAATGATAATATTATCTAGCTGAACACTTGTCCCGTCGACTTTTAAGCAGACATCCTGGAGAATCGTAGACATTGGCTCCAGAAATTGCAGGTAATAATCGACCTTTACCTCACCCATGTAGCCTTTCAGGTATTTTCCATATTCTCTCTCAATCTGTTGAAATCCAGTAAAATCTCTTTTTAAGCGTGTGCGGAGTATTTCATATTTACGAAGTATCAAAGGTTTCATCCGCTTCCTAATAATCATCCTGCTCCCCCTCTCCTCCTTAATATATACGGAATAAGCAATGGAGACAAAAGGCCAAAATTTAAAATATGGTTCTATTTCGATCGTGAAAATCTAATAATTCTCTACAGGAAATTTAAAATTGAATGATTGAATTAATTAATATCTGTGTTCCCACACAAAAAATCCTCCGAGAAAGCATTTCGAAGGTGTTTTTGTTCTGCTTAACTAGTGGTTTTGAGCATCATTCTCTGCAATAAAAATCCCACAATCAAACCTGGGATAATACCTAAAGCGGAAAACCAGATGGGACCTAATAGTACTCCAAATAGCGTTACTTTAGCTGAAAACATACATGCCAAGGTCACAAAATAGGCGGAAAATACAAAGGGCAAAAAGGAAAAGGGTCGCTTTCCTCCTCCCGCATCTTTATATGCATCCCACATCGCAAAGAAATATACACAAGGATAAAACAAGATCCATTGATAATCCGCTTGCTGAATTGCTTGTTCTATTTTTCCATGGTAGCTTAGCACGACAACATTATTAAGATGTCCCTGCAAATTAATCAAAATCTCTAAAAAAATAACCATGATTCCTTTGAAGTATTTTTTATTTAATAACTGACCAAATCCCGGAAATGCAATACTCCATAATAGTTTCTCCACTGCGCCCTTATCTGCCATAACATCTCATTGCACCACCTTGCCATCAATTATCTTTTGCCAAATCTTTACGGTTTGGAGCCATTGGAGGCTGTTCTAACCATTGGTTTTTGATCATGATATTGGCCCCGTCCTCTGAAAGCTTCTGGATTTCAAGTGATAATCTGTTATACATTGCACCCAAATCCATTCTGGGGCTTACGGAAGTACTTGTCCCATAAAAACCAACACTCAAAGAAATTAATGCGGTTGTATAGTACATCATTAATCGATCCGAAAATGTGTATGATGTACTAGTTGTTATATCGGCATCCCATGTCATCGCAACAGGCAAATTGCTTTCCTTTAATTTTCCACTAAATAATTCAATATGCTTTTTAGCAACTTCTATACACCTTAGCATAAATTTTGTGGCCTCTTTTGATTGAGATACTTGGCTGAAGCCAGTTAATGTAGCTGTTCCTAAAGCATTTCTTTGGATATTTGAATAAAGAGAAGCCACTTCTGATGCTATTAATGGTCTTTTCTCTCCAATAACGTCCCACATAAAAGCTTGTTTTTTCACAAATTCAATTTCATTATTTTTAGCCACGTATGGTGCTCTGATATATAAGCCCTTTGATAACAATAAATCCTTTGACATATCGAATAATTCCATTGTCTCCGTTAGACATTCTTTATAATAAGCTGTAATATCTGACCTTACAGAAGTGTACAAGCTATTTGATAAAAGCGTAAGTCCAATTCCAGCCATTTGTTCGATAAAGCTTAATACAAAGCCATCCGAATATAATCTTGGCGCGTTTAAATCAACATCTCCCTCAACTGAAAAGCCAAGAGGGATTTTATGCTTTTCCTCTGTAAGAATCGAACTGACTTTTTGTACATGGGATTGAGATAATTTCAAAGCATGTTCAATTACTGACTTAATTTCCTCATCTTC
The DNA here is from genome assembly GCF_037963145.1 of Oceanobacillus sp. FSL K6-2867. NCBI lineage: Bacteria > Bacillati > Bacillota > Bacilli > Caryophanales > Bacillaceae > Oceanobacillus > Oceanobacillus sp. FSL K6-2867. Next base: position 3,012,973 of record NZ_CP150144.1, on the reverse strand, counting down.
AGCCTTTTCAAGAAAATAGCTTAATGCGCATACACTCGCACTCTCTTCCATATATTGATAATTAAGCTGTGATATTTCTCCCGAAGTCAGCCTTATTTGTTTTTCCTGATCCACACAAAACCCTCCATTATTGTAAAATAACTTTTCTTCGTAGTTATCCTTTGTCATTCGTAGTAAAGTATTCATGTTTTTTCTCCTTATTTTGGCTTTTATTTGTGACCACCTAAATAGCAGATGGTTTTCTGTGTCCCATGCTATCGCATACTCAACGGCTATTACCCCTTTAGATGAATTTTTAGATAATTCTTAGTTTAACGATTCTTCCGATGTGGAATTGATTTACAAAATAAAAAAAGGAGGAATGTAGTATTTTAAAAAAAGGATTATTAATTGTGATGATGGGAATATTGCTGGTATCGCTTACTACTGTTGAAATATCAGCAGCGAGTCGAGTAATTGCTATAGGACCTGGGTCAGCAGATGATGTGGGATATGAATTTAAAACTACAGAAACGATTAGCAGAAGTGAATTAGTTGAATTTCTTGATGAAGTAAAATTTGCGGAGTCAAGTGAGGATGCTCTGAATACTGCTCGTTTTTCTATCGTTTCGGCAGTAATAACGCACCCAATTACGCAAACACTTAAATACAGTGTTGGAGCTTCTCTTGGTTCTGGCATTATTTCTTACCTTATGATCAATAAAGATTTAGGTTCAGAAAATATTCAGAAGGTTTTAAACGAATCTACAGCGGAAAATTTTAACGTTACGATTAAATATGAAAAAGGTACTCGCGATCAGGATAAGTGGTATGAAGCTACTGGTATGAGTATTAATCCTGCGTAAATAATAATAAAAAACAGGGCTGTTATTTGGAACAGTCTTGTTTTATTATTTACTTCTAAAACCAAACATCTCATAAAGAAAGATACTAACAAGAGCACCTATGCCAGCTGTTAGTAAAAGCATTTTAGGCAAATCAAAAATAAATATAACAAGTATAAAAATAAAAATAACTGCAAGTGTTTCAAGATAATTTCTTTTTCTTTTGGACATATTTAATTACTCCTTTCAATTTAGCTTTAAATCGTCCAAAGTTTATAGTCAGCTCTTTTAGACTTATACCCTTTTCAATCTATATAAAATACCTTTATTCCCAATTAAAGAGACGTTCATTTCCGTTGTTTTTCTTGATTCCTTGATATCACCTCCAGTTGAGCTTATATTTTATTCTAACAACAAAAAAGCTTACCTGTGAAGCGATAGCCATACGTATTCTTACTCATACAGCTTTACGAGTAAATCCAATTTATCTGTGGAGTTTTATTACTCCCAACATGTATGAATGCACACAACCTATAAAATTTATGGCTCAGCAGACAACTTTATTCACGATCACATAAAAAACAAAATTGGAAGATTGAACTTTTGTTACCCACCTAGGCAATCAAAAGAGGTTGGGGTATAACTAAAGTGTTTAATGGTAAAGACGAATGATGCATAAACTTAGCGTAGGAAATATACGTAGACTCCTGCGGGAGGAAAGGCATAGGTAAGACACCGAAGTGCGATAGCACAAGGTGGCTCACCAGCCGTCCTAAGGTGCGCGGAGTATATTTCCGGAGCGGATTATTTGCACCTACTTCATAAAAATACTTTTGTCCCAGTCTCTTCGAACTATTTATTCACTAATTTTTGCACTGTCTGGAATAAAACCTCAACTGCTGCTGGCAAGGTTTCCTCATTAATATCAAAAGCTTCATTATGATGTCCAGCTGCTAAATCTGTACCAAAGATACAGTAAGTTGCTAAGCCTCCACGTTGTTTCACTCGCTCCATAAAATACGTAGCATCCTCAGAACCTGCTGGTACATTCGATTCATTAATACTCTCCTTAATGAATGGTGATTGTTCGGCAGTCTCATGAAGAATGCTGGCCAGTTCCTTGGAACAGTGACAGTTTATGCCTTTGCCGACCGTTTCAATTTCATAATCTACTCGGTACATTTGAGCGGAACCAGCAATAATGGATTTCAACTGTTCTTCTAAATATTCATTAATTGACGTGTTTTCTCCTCGTGTTTCCACCTTTAAATGGGCGCGATCTGGAATTATATTTCTGCCTGAGCCTGCATGAAATTCTCCCACATTAATTCTAGTAGCACCGCCAGAATGATTGGAAATTGCATGTATATTAAGGGAAGCTGATGCAGCGGCCAATAATGCATTTCGTCCTTCTTCAGGATTACCACCAGCGTGGGAAGCCCTTCCTTTAAAAGTAATATCAACCTTTGAAGTAGCAAGGAATCCGTTATTAGCAGCTACGAAGTTCCCATGCGGTACTCCTGTTCCGATATGAATGGCAATAAAATAATCCACCTCATCAACTGCTTTGGCTTCCACCATGGATCTCGCACCTCTAGTTCCTTCTTCTGCCGGCTGGAAAATCAGCTTGATCGTGCCTGTTAGTTTATCTTTGTTTTCCGATATTACTGTTGCTAACCCTAAACCTATTGATGTATGGGCATCATGCCCGCATGCGTGCATCTTATTTGAAAGCTTGGAACGGAAACCCTCTCTTTGAGGGACATGGCTGGATGATTCTTCTTCATGAATATCTAATGCATCCATATCAAAACGATAAGCAATCGTTGGACCTTCTTTTCCAGTTTCCATCGTAGCAACAATACCAGTATATCCTTCCGAAAAATAGGAAATAAACTCTTTATTTGCGCCATTTTCTAATGCCCATTTATAATGTGCTTCTGTTTCTCCATCATCAGGTTTCCCCATGCAATATTCTTTAGCCATAACCTCTGACCCCATTTTAAGGTCGAAGCCTAGTTCATCAAGATAGGAAGCAACAATAGAAGCCGTTCTCATTTCTAAGAAGCCCGTTTCAGGGTATTTATGAAAATCTCGTCGCCAGCTAATTATTTTTTCCATTAAATCATCATTTACAAATACACGCACATTGTCAGCTCCTTATGATTAATTGATTAGAAAACGAAGGCTACCACTTAACTATTTTAGAGATAGCCTTCGTTGCACTTTCAAATTATAAAAACGGTGTTACTCCTGGCCCTAATGGTAAATTAAAGAAGTAGAATACCATGATTAAAAGGATCCATACGATTAAGAAGATAAATGCGTATGGTAACATAAAAGCCATTAGAGTTCCGAGTCCAGCTTTTTTATCATATTTTTGCATAAATGATAAGACAATAATTATATACGGGTTAAGTGGTGTCATAATACTCATCGATGAGTCAGCTACACGGTAGGCAGCCTGTGTAAATGCTGGATGATATCCTAATTGCATAAACATCGGTACAAAAATAGGTGCTTCAAGCGCCCATTTGGCAGAACCGGATGTAATAAAGAATTCCAATACAGCAGTCAGAACAATATACCCGATAATTAGCCATATTCCAGTAAAATTGATCGAAGTTAAAAAGTCTGCACCGTTTACGGCAATCCAAATTCCAATATTGGACCAATTGAAATAAGCAATAAATTGAGCAATAGCAAAGATTAACACAATATATCCAGATAATTCTTTAATCGATTCCGCCATGAATTTAGTGATATCTTTCCCAGACTTGATATTACCTATTGTAATACCATAGGTAATCCCAATTGTTAAGAAAAAGAATAGAATAATTGGAATGATACCATCTAAGAATGGGGATGGAATAATCCCACCGTTTTCATTGGTCAATGGACTATTTGGAATGAAGATAGCAATTACTAGAATTGCAATATACACAAGCCCAGCAATTATCGCATTTCGAAAAGCCTTTCCAGCTTTCGAATCATCTTCTGTCTCTTTTTCTACTTCTTCCCCTGCATATTTTCCTAGTCTTGGTTCCACTATTTTTTCTGTAACAAGAGCACCCACTACAGTTAATAAAAATACAGAAACAATATTAAAATACCAGTTATCTACCGGTGTTACAACAATTGAATTATCGATAATCGCTGCAGCTTCTGTTGATATTCCTGAAAGTAATGCATCTGTTCCAACAATAAGCAGGTTGGCAGTAAAACCAGCACCGGCTGCTGAGAACCCTGCTACTAAACCAGCAATTGGGTGACGCCCAATTTTATAAAATACCATTGCTGCTAAAGGAGGTATTAGAATCATTGCAGCATCTGAAGCAATGTTCCCCATAATCCCGACAAAAATAACTGCATACGTAACTAATGCTCTAGGAGCATTTAAAATCGTTTTACGGATCGCATAATCAAGCAAACCGACTTTCTCAGCCAGTCCAACACCCAGCATCATCGCTAATACTAAACCTAGCGGTGCAAATCCAGTAAAGTTTTCCAGCATCGAGGTTAGCATAAATTGTATACCTTCACCTGAAGCCAAATTCTCAATTGGCAGCTCCTCTCCTGTACCAGGGTGAAGTACTGCTGCACCTAACAAATTCAGTATATAGGATGCAAGAATAACGATTCCTGCTAAAAGTGCAAAGAGCATAAAAGGGTCTGGAAGCTTATTGCCTAGAACTTCAATACCAGTTAAAAACTTGGAAAATATACCATCTTTTTGTGTTTTATTTGAATTCTTCATCTAATACCTCCCAATTGTTATTCTAAGATGTTTACACTGTATTTAGCTTCGAAGGATGTACATGTTCAGGAATTGGACATGTATATGGCCGCCTTGCTTTAAATGCCTTAAATTCCTGCTGTACGTTATTCAAGTCTTCCTTGTTATTCAATAAATGTATGGCAGTTAATGACATGGCCTCTGCAGCTCTTAACATGCCTTTATGGGCAAAACTGCTGATGCCCTGGCTTGTCATTTGCCATGTGTGTAATGGTGTACCAAGTACCGAGGTAGCGGCAGTTAGTTGTGCTGTTGGCACAATCCAGCTTACGTCACCTACATCAGTAGAACCGGATAAGATCTTATCAGATGCTTGATACGGAGAAATCGATTCCGTTAAATACTTTCCTTCGAGTTCGCTGCCATCACCGTTATAGCCAAAGCCTTCCATAAGTTCCAAATAGCCTTCTTGCTCGCCTTTGGTTAATGTAGACCACATTTCTTTAGCAAAAGAAATCTCCTCGGGTGTAGGACTATTTGCTCCAGCTGTTTGCAAACTGTTATGAAGTATTTGTTCAAGTGATCGATTCGGAACATAGTTCGAGCAAGCTTTTTCAAATTTGACTTCAACCTCTGTTTCAGTCATTAATGCCGCTCCTTCAGCAATCTTACAAACACGTTTATAAATGTCATCAACTACATCGATTTTCGGTGCGCGGATTAGATATAACACTTCGGCATCTGCCTGAACAACATTTGGTGAAATTCCACCTGTGTTGGTAACTGCATAATGGATTCTTGCTTCTGGTATAATATGTTCTCTTAAATAGTTGACTCCAACATTCATAAGTTCAACTGAATCTAATGCACTTCGACCTAAGTGAGGAGAGTTAGCTGCATGAGAGGTTAGTCCCTTAAATTTAAAGCTGACTTGATAGTTTGCTAGACTGGAAAGGCTCATCACTGCATTTGCTGGAGAAGGATGCCATGTTAGTGCAATGTCAACACCATCAAAAACACCATCTCTTACCATAAATGTTTTGCCTGAACCGCCTTCCTCGCCTGGACATCCAAAGAATTTCACCGTTCCAGGCAAATTGTTTTTTTCCAGATAATCTTTAGTGGCACAGGCTGCTGCGAATGCACCAGTTCCTAGTAAATTATGACCGCAGCCATGACCAATATTTCTTTCCCACGGCTCATAGGATGTCTTATTTGGCTCTTGGCTTAAACCAGATAATGCATCATATTCTCCTAAAAATCCGATAACCGGGGATCCATTGCCATAAGTAGCAGCAAAGGCTGTTTCAATATTTCCTGCACCACGTTCTACTGAAAAACCTTCCCTTTCACATTCAGATGCTAGAAATGCGGAAGATTTATATTCTTGAAATCTCGTTTCAGGATGATTGAAAATATATTCACTAATTTTTTCAAAATCAGCGCTTTTATTTATTAAGTAATTATTCACAAAATTTTCTGTAGCCATGTAATTACCTCCATATCAAATTTAAGGTTTTTTGAACCGGAACACTCTTCTTGGTCTGCCACGTGCTCCTGATTGCACTTCCCCGCATTGTTCGACAATACCGTATTTTTCCATTTCCCTAATAATTCTTCTGCCATTACGCTCCGTACTATGAATCCAGCGGGCTACATCATTAGTTGTAAATTCGGGTTTACCAGATTGGTTAGCATATGCCGCTATTTTCGATACCACTCCAGGGCTAATGTTCTTTATTTTTCCCTTCCATTCTTCCCCTAACTGAATCGTTTGATAGGAAAGGGTTTGATTGGATGCGTCTTTTACAGAGATGGAATAATCATCCTCCACAACAATGATAGACTGCTCCTCATGCTTATGATTGCGAAATCCGAAACGCACATGCTGTTCCGCTTGCGAAACCGTTTCACCATATCCAATGGATATAAGTAAATGAATATTAGCCTGGGCTTTCATATCCACTATAAGAGAGGATAAATCATTCTCTGTCTGTAATTTCATTTCTCCTCTAGTTGTGAAAATAAAAAATAATCCGTCTCCTATTTGCATAAGAGAACCATTCACTTTTTCCGTAAGATGCAGCAGAACCCGTCTTAATTCCAATTCTCGATGCTTCAATTTAAATGAGTAATGCAAATCATCTTCCGCATTCGAATTAAAGCCCGCTTGAAATCCAATTACTGCCATTTGTGCTTTTTTATAACGATTGGTTTGAGCACGTTCGATTAGTATTTGCAGGGAAAGCTTGATTGCTAAATAGGAAGGTTTAACCCTGTATACTGGAATTTCTAGTTCTTTTAACTTCGTATACACTTTTCTCAATGGTGTTAAAGCAATATCGGTTTGACCATTTTCATAATGCTTTTTATGAAAATCAACTAAATCGGAAATGTATTGATATCCTGTTAATGGACTATTGTAATAGTTAAGTCTATCAAATTGGAAAAACGATAATATCTTGTCCATTTTCTCTTTTTTCACGGTATCAATACTAAAACTGTTATAAACCCTATCTCCTTCAAACTGTGCCTCTAATAATGTTCCAAAAAAACTGAATCCATACAATTGCGGAAAACTTGCTCGATCTTCCTCTATTAATTTCTTTTCGATAGCGTAGGAATAATTTACTTCCCCCGAAAAAAACCATTGATCATACGTATGCCCATTTTCTGCCATAATCTTGTCTATTTCCTCAGCATTTTCATACGTGTATGCATCAAACACGGCATCAGGAAATTCTTTTACAATGTACATAATTTTCTCTACTGAGTCAGCAGGTCCAATAATTCCAATGCGTACCTTCATGTTATGCACCTGCTTCTGCTTGCAAATAGTTGACGATGATGGCTGTCCCTTTTGCTAAGTCATCCACTTCTGTATGTTCTTTTGGATGATGACTCAATCCATCTCTGCAAGGAATAAAGAGAAGTCCTGAAGGCCATTTGGCTGCCATATTCATGACATCATGTCCTGCTCCACTATTCATCGAGATATAAGTTAACCCAGCAGATTGACAAGCTGCTTCTATTTTTTCATGTATCTGACCATCCAATAAGACCGAATCATTGTCCACTAATGTAGCAACTTCGACAGTAACCCCATGCTTTTCTGCTAAATCTCTGCAGTAAGCTCGAATATCATCTGCAAAATTTCGCTTTCGTGTATCATCAACACTGCGAATATCAATTCCTAGTTCCACTTCTCCTGGAATGACATTCATAGCATTCGGCTTCAATTTGACCGTGCTTACTGTTGCTACCAGTGGTACTTCTGCTTGTTTATTCACTTCTAAAGCTTTATCATGCACAAAATTGAAAAGTGGTGCACATATAACAAGCGCATCTTTCCTGCGATCCATTGGGGTTGTTCCTGTATGGTTAGCCATTCCTTTCACATTCACTTTCAATCGAACGGGACAGGCAATGCCATTAACAATACCAATAGATACACCAGCCTCTTCCAGAATACTTCCCTGTTCAATGTGTAATTCCAGAAAACTTTCTATTTTATCAGTTGGGACTTCCGCCTTTTCTATTGATTCCCAGTCAACTCCAAATGAATCGATGGCTTGTTTAAACGTTACTCCATCTTTATCCTCTAATGAGGCAATTTCTTCTTTATCCAGCATACCTGCAATAGCCTTACTTCCAACGGTAGAAACTCCAAATCTGGCAGACTCCTCTGAAACAAAACAAATGATAGCAATATTTTTTTCAGGCTTAAACTTTAAATCTTTCAATTGCTTTATTGCAGCTAAGCCTGTCAATACCCCTGCAACCCCATCATATCCACCACCTGAATAGACCGTGTCAAGATGGGAGCCTACTGCAATATTTGGTTGGTCATCACCAGCCGCTTTCCAAATGGCCCACTGATTTCCCGCTTCATCCTGATGCGTTTCCAGACCGAGTTCTTGTGCAATATTGATGAATTGCTGATGTGCGCGTTTTTCCTCTTGTGAAAAACTTAATCGGGAAAATCCTTCTGGAACATCCATTCTGTCCGTTAGGTTTAGTTCTAACAGTTTTTCCTCTAGCCATGCTCTATCAATAGACATTGCCATGTCCCCTTCCAATTACCTTCGTCAAAGCTTCGACCGCCACAGGTAGTACTTCTTCCTGAAAATCAAATGCTGGGTGATGATGCGGGTAATTTAATTTTGTACCAAACAGCATGTAGGTTGCTTTCCCGCCTTTTTCTTGAACACGATTAATCATAAAGCTTGCATCCTCTGATCCGGAAACCCTTGCAACAGGCAAAACTTCTTTTACAAAAACACTTTCCCTGCAAGCCTCTTGAACGCGAGGAATTAATGATTCATCACAAAAGATAGACTCTGTTACACCAACATTTTCAATCTTACATTCTACCTGATGCATCATTGCAGCTGCCTTAGTGATTCGGATGGCTTCCTCATGCATGTATGCACCAATCTCTTTTGTTTCCCCACGTGTTTCTACCTCTAAATGAGCATCTTCCGGGATAATATTACGTCCACTTCCTGCAAGAAGTTTTCCAACATTCACCCTTGTTACACCATCACTATGTCTTGGAATTGTATAAAGATTTGTTGCTGCTGCAGCGGCTGCGAGCAGCGCATTTTTCCCTGCTTCCGGCTTCATTCCTGCATGAGAGGAAACACCTTTAAATGTTGCATTAAATTTGGTAGAAGAAAGAAATCCTTTCACAGTAGCTGAAATGGTTCCAACTGGCATATCGTTGATCCCGATATGTCCACTGTAAAAATAATCAACATCATCCAGCCAGCCTTTTGCAGTCATTGCTCTAGCTCCTCTTCCACCTTCTTCAGCCGGCTGGAAAAGCAATGTAAACCTGCCATTCAGCTGTTCATGATGAGCGCTAATATAGCTGGCTACTCCTAACCCGATCGTCATATGTCCATCATGTCCACAAGCATGCATGACTTGCATCTCAGTGGATGTAAATGCCTCTTGATTCGGAATGTGATACTCCTGATTGGTTTCTTGAATTGGCAATGCATCTATATCAAATCGAAGGGCAGTATGATCACCTGGTTTCCCAGTATCCCATGTTGCAACAACTCCGGTCATCCCCCCATGCATTGAATCCAGCCACTCTTTTTCCACACCATATTTTATTGCTTCATTTTCTTTTTCCTTTAAGTCGGTTTCGCTTGGTAATCCCAAACGTGCTTCACGCTCCATCGCGTCCTCACCTATATAAATCTGAAACCCTAACCTCTCCAATTCCTTGCCAAGTTTATAGGTGGTTACATATTCCATAAAGCCAAGTTCCGGATACTGATGAAAATCACGTCGCCACTTTACTAATTGTGGTGCAATTTGATTTATAAAATCTTTCATTTTATCAACCTTCCTCCTGATTTATTCTTAATCTATAAGTGAAAACATCCATGAAAATTAAATCCATATAAAACTTGTTGCTTTGTAATAGATAAATGAAGGTGATTTATTTTAGTCCCAGCGTCTAAATCAGCTGGATTACTTTACCAAAAATCTGATGCATACAATTTTCATTACAATCGCTTACATTACTGCTTTTCATGTTACTGTTTTCCCAGCAAAGGCAGCATCCCATAACTTCCCGCTTCACATTAATTACATGTAATTAGCCTAAAAATACACATTTCTATTTACGGACTTTTTCCTTTAATCTTCCGTAATTAAATTATGTTTATAGATTATATCGAAAAATTTTTTATCTGTATAGGGGTTTTTAGAAAATTGTTAATTGAAGCCCTATACAGAATTGTAATTCCAAATTTATACAGTAATAGTAAAGCTGTAAAAAGACTTGGTAAAAGAGGAAGTGAATGGCGGTTTTACAAATATGAATAGAATAAAATTACCACGATGAATCGTACTATTAGGTAAAATATAAAAAACTGGTAATTAAAAAATTCAAGGGAATCGTTAAAGATACTCCTTGAATTATAAACATGCAGTGAAACTGGTAGTGGAAGATGACAGGAAATCAGCTGAAATGGCAAGATAATTATCGAGCCAAACGCAAACAGAAACTGACAGCCCAAATAAAACATGTCTTTATCGAATCAAAAAAAGATAAGGAGAAGTACCATTGGGGGTAATTTATGTTCCTCTTAGCACACATAATGAATCTTATACAGAGTAAGTCTCTCAAAGATAATTTTTACAGAAACATTGATATCAAGGTGTGACCGTCAAGTAAAATGAAATAGTTAATGCTAAAATAACTGACACACTTTACTGGAAATTATCTTCCCTTTTTTATGGTGAATTGTAGCCTATAATAACAAGGCATCTGTTAATCATTGCTCTGAGTTTATACGGTGAAGGTGAATAACAAAGAGCTAAAATATACATTCTAATGAATAAAATAATGTATATTTTAGCTCCTCTTAGATATCAGAGTTGTTGAACTCTAACGCACCGTCAGTTTAATAAGACTTCTTTATTTTTCATTATTTTCCGTCTCAATCTTGGTGGTAAACGTAGACATCAAAACTATAAAAACAGGTAATAAACTCCATAAGAAGAATCCCCATTGGTGTGTCATTAAAGATAATACTAAGAAGAAAGCAACTGCTACAATTGAAATATAAACAGAACGTCTTTGGTATCTCTTCACCTTGAACACCCCTTTTTTAGCAATTAAAATATTCTGTTTTTATTTTAGCATATCTTATTCCATTAACTTGCTGTTTTCGTTAAAAAAAGATCGCTGTATAGACGATCTACTTATTCTGTTAAAGCACCAGTTTGTTGAATTAGATTTTGGTTAAATAACATCTTTTCTCTATAAAACGCCACTTAAATAATTGACAAAAAAATTAATTTATGCTATAATTTACAATTATCATTTTATTGTATATAATAAGGTTCTCCTGGCCAGGGGAATCTTATTTTTTATTTGGGAGGAAAATGGTATGAAACAAAATGAGTCCAGTTTAACTTCCTTAGTATCAGCTTTCGGTCGAGCATATCACAGTAAATATGACACACCAAAAATTTTTGATGATTTCATTGCAGACAATTTAATTTCCGAAGAAGAGTTTTCTGCTATCAGTGCGAATATGATTAACGGTATACAGTTTTTCAACAAAGATATTGGGCAAAGATTTAAAGATAATCCAGAGGAAATTTTAAAATGGATTACACAAGTCCAACTTTCCCCAACTCCGTTAGCACGCTCTGCCTATTGTGAAAAAGTATTACTTCATGAAGTTAAGCTAGGAGCAAAACAATATGTCATACTTGGAGCTGGTTTAGATACTTTCGCTTTTCGATATCCAGAATTGAAAAACAGCTTAAAGATATTTGAAATTGATCATCCATCTACACAAGAATTTAAAAAGAAAAAATTAGAGGATGCTAAACTTACTATCCCGAATAACCTTCATTTTGTTTCTATGGACTTTACTACTGAGTTTTCTCATCAAGACCTAGCAGATGAAGGGTTTGATACCAAAAAAACATTCTTTAGCCTTTTGGGTGTTTCATATTATTTAACTAAAGAAGAAAATAAGGCCATGATCAATCAATTATTTGCTAAAGTCCCATCAGGTAGCTCTATTGTTTTTGATTATGCAGATGAAAAACTCTTTGAAGAAAAAGGAATGTCTAATAGAGTTGAAAATATGGTAAAACTGGCTTCAGCAAGTGGAGAACCAATGAAATCAAGTTTCACTTATAATGAAATTGAGAATATATTAGAAAAATCAGGTTTACTAATTTATGAACATTTATCACCAACTAAGATAAATGAGCTTCTCTTTACAAACAGGACGGATTATCTATCTGCATTCGAGACAGTTCATTTTATTCACGCTGTAAAGAAATAACTTACAAATTCAAAAGCCTCTCAATCATCAAAATTTTTGAGAGGCTTTTATTATTTTCAATACGACATATCAATTAATATCTCTTATTAAACTAACCTGCCAGTCAGTGCAACAAGCACAACTTCGTTAATGTGCATAATTATTAGTATATATACATTTTTCTTGAGCATCGATTTTGCAAAAACAAACAGAGGTTGCATGACCGTTAAGACAATCATACACACTCTTCTATAAAAAAGGGAAGTCCTTAACTGAAAAAAAGCGTTGCATTTTATCAAGCAAAAACTGTGTCATCTCTTTCAAGCGGTCACACAAGGTTTATTTTTTATCAAACTTTATTTTAAAATACAAGTTTAGATATGTAGCTAATCTAAGGTTTTTATCAATCTTTTTTCAAAGACCAAAAATTAGTTGTGTTGACAAATCACCGTTCATAGCGTATTTAAAATCAAACTTTTATACAAAGTTACATAAATCCCCTAATCAATTCCGATTAGGGGATTATATTATTTATCATATACTTCTTGAATAGCTTGTCTAGTGATAAGCCATACACGCCCTTCTTTTTTTACTAAACCCCGCTTAATTTGGTCACTAAATTTATGGTTCCGGTTTAAATCGTCCTTGATCGTGCTATAAGGGATTTCAAATTCCTTTGAAGCTGTACTAGCTGTATATATATCTGATAGTGGAAAAGTTGGTTTATTCATTTGTATCAGTCCTTTTGGGGTTGTAGTATAAGTATTTATTTTATCGTCTATATAGATCTAAATAAAACATAGCAATAGTATAGGATTTCTTAAGGGTGGTCAGCTCACTCCCAGCAGGAGAGGGGTGCTGCTGTATGACAGTTTTTGAAACAATTATGTTCGCTGTAGCTTTTTCAAGTTTAATTGTTGCAGTGCTGTCATGTAACCCAAAAAAATAATCCACCCTTGAGTTAACGGCTCTGGTGGATTACTTCTGCCAATCGCTGCCCCCCTTGCAGGGAGCCTTTGCTATTGCGAACCGTTTGGTGTTACAGCACCGAACGTTTTTTATATTGTATGACTATCTATATATACCTTATTTTTATCCTTTTTTAAACAGCTTTTTAATTCCTCACTTTTGAATGATGGCAAATATACCATTTTCGAAAGATTCGACAGGAACATGTTCATAGAATCCATACATTAATTCGATTTCAGCTAACTCTCTTTCTTTTTTAGCAAGTTTTCTTGCTTTATCATTATCGTAGACAATAAAATCGTTATTAATATGATCAATTTGAATACCCCTATATCTTGATTGCATACCATATAATAACCTTCTAAATCCATCATTCTGATTAGTATAGTTTCATTGATACAACCTAGTTAAATTTTTCGGAAATTGACAATACTATTAACGAAAGGTTGTGTTATACACACAGCAACACTATTTTACCCCTCAATTATTTTCACATAAAACTTCCGATTTCTTGGCCCATCAAATTCACAAAAATAAACACTTTGCCATGTTCCTAATATAAGCTGCCCATCAGAAATGATTAAGGTTTCACTTGCTCCGACAACAGAGGATTTCATATGCCCGTCCGAGTTTCCTTCCATATGAATGTATTCCTGCTTGTTCGGAAATGTTTCATCCAGACCGAGTTTGAGATCTGTTTTTACATCGGGGTCTGCATTTTCGTTAATCGTAATTGCTGCTGTTGTATGCGGACAGAAGATAAGCATGATTCCATTTTGGACATTGCTTTCAGCCAATGCTTCTTCTAAGTATTGGTCTAAATTGGTAAAGGATTGCTTTTCGTTTGTACGAATTGAAAATGGATGTAGTTTTTTCCTCAACAAAATCAACTCCTAACATTTCCCCTCTATCATAACTGAATTTTCGTTGTATTCCAAATATAGAACGGAACCTTTTCCATATTGATTCGTATAGCTAAGTTAGAAGAATACTTTTGGCGAGGAGAATATGATGAGGAAATTTCTATTGATCGGATTCATTCTTTTGGCAGGTTGTTCGTCCGCGTCTCCAACAGTTGAAGAGGCTGCACAGGAAGTGATAGACCTTCTTGTGGATGGAGATTTTGAAAAAGTCCATGATGATTATTTCGCTGAAAAACTGCAAGATTCTATGTCCGCAAAAGAATTGGAAGAAGTTTGGAAATCCGAAATAAGTGGAACATTTATGGAAACAAGAACTTTAGAATCTTCTGAAGGGGGCGACTCTTATCAAGTTGTTGAAGCTGAAATCGAATATAGCGATGTTAATTTTCAATTACGGATGACATTTAATAAAGCGCTTCAATTGGTCGGAATCAATATATCTGGCAATGAAGCCAATGTCACTGTACCGGATAGTCTCACGGAAGAACAGGTTGTAGTCGGAGAAGGAACAGAATATGAGCTGGAAGGAACATTAACACTGCCAAATCAGGCATCCGATAATTTGCCAGCAGTTGTACTTGTTCAAGGATCTGGACCGAGCGATAGAGATGAAGCTGTCTTCGGTTATAAGCCGTTCCGGGATATTGCTTGGGGTCTTGCTGAACAAGGGATTGCAGTTCTAAGGTACGATAAACGAACGTATACCTATGGCAGCACAATGTCCCCCGATGAATTGAAATCGTTAACGGTTTACGAGGAAACAGTGGAAGATGCTGTTCGGGCTGCTGATCTGTTAAAAAATGATTCGCGCATTGATTCGAAAAACGTTTTCTTAGGTGGGCATAGCCTTGGCGGAATGCTTGCTCCAAGGATCGATCTGGATGGGGATTTTGCTGGACTGATTATACTTGCCGGTTCACCGAGGAGTTTATGGGAGATTATTTATGATCAAGGTATGGATATGTATGAGGATGAGAACCAGATAGCGTTTGTGCAAGCGGAATATGAAAAAGCACAAGGGTTAAAGGATTTGACAGAGGAAGAAGCTTTATCAGAAACGCTGTATGGTCTGCCTGCCTATTATTTTCAAGAAATGGATTCCTTTAATGCGGGTGCCTTAGCTGCAGAGTCCGAAAAACCTCTATTGCTGTTGCAAGGAGAAGATGATTTCCAAGTTTACTTTGATAAGGATTTTGCGTTATGGCAGGAAATCTTAGCCGACAAAGAAGACGCAACCTTTATTAGCTACCCTGGTCTCAATCACTTTTTCGTTGACTATGACGGACCTGATGCAGGAACAATTGCCGAATATGAGCATCCAGGCGTTGTCGATGAGCAAGTAGTGGATAATATGGCAGAATGGATTCACAAACATACAAACAAATCACAATGATAGAAAGGTGAGGCTAAATATGAAGAAGCTTTTATTTATCTTATTAGCGCTATTTGTATTGGTTGGATGTAATGAGAACGA
Organism: Oceanobacillus sp. FSL K6-2867; assembly: GCF_037963145.1. Taxonomy (NCBI): domain Bacteria; kingdom Bacillati; phylum Bacillota; class Bacilli; order Caryophanales; family Bacillaceae; genus Oceanobacillus; species Oceanobacillus sp. FSL K6-2867. The sequence goes on along the minus strand of NZ_CP150144.1, from coordinate 2,997,239 downwards.
AGCCGAACCACCAGAAACAGATGAACAGACTACAGAAGCAAATGATGCTGGGGAGCAAACGGATGACAAAGCTACCAATGAAGGTACGGATGAAACGAATCATGCAGCAGCTACTGATTCGAATGGAACGGATGCAGATTCAGAAGGGAATATTGCACTTGCTGAGGAATTTATCGAACAGCTTGCTAACGAGGAATTCGAAGCAGCAACAGCGCATTTTAACGATATGATGGCAGTACAGCTTACACCTGTTGCACTTGATGAATTATGGGTTTCCCTCCAGGATCAGCTCGGTGGATTTATCGATCAGCAATATAGCTCCACCGAAGAAGTCGATGACCACCAGGTTGTATTAATCGATGGACTTTTTGAAAGTGCTGATGTCGTATTTAGTCTCGCTTTTGATAATAACAATCAAATTGCTGGTTTTTATATTCAATAGAAAAGACTTTAGAGACGGAGTCAATGACGTGCAATATTTCGACTTGGACTTTAAAGTGGCTGAATATTTATTACCAATAAATACTGTAAAGCAAGATAACTTAATATCTGAGGGAACTATTATATTGTTCATCTCTATTTCCCAAGTTGGTTTTATTTATTTCCAGTTGCATTGTTTACTGTATTATACTAACTGGCAGTTTAGTACAACAAGAAGACTGATAAAAATTGAAAAATAAGAATAAGCAAGAATTGATAGTAGTTATCTATAATTTTTTGTTAATATAATCACACTAATTGACACACTCCAAATAAAGCGATATTTGAGTTTACTCAAAATTTATAAAAGTAAGCATCAAAAAGTTTATTATAAAAAAAGAGCTTTTTGATGCTTATTTAATTATTTAGCCATGAATAGTAATGAGATTAATGGCAAAGTAAGAGAAAAAGTCCTGTTTTTTGTAAACAAATTTTAAGAATTGCAGTTTACATTACTTTTGCTATTATAAGTCATCTTTTTAATTTTCAAGCCTACTCGTCCTACTAAGATTTAAGCACGATTCTCTTCACCAAAAGATGCACCCAACTGATAAGCCTCATCCAACAATCCTGTAAAATGCTTCTCCTTTTCCGCAAGATCCTCAAACTCTCCGAGTGTATTATACATAAAATGTACGTTCGAATCTTTAACCCCACAGTATCCCGCCAAGCCGATGTTCAGGTGATGTTCCATCATTCGGTCATAATCTCGTTTTTTATATTTTTCCTCTGGAAAGCCAACCATAGCAATCCAACTGACTTTTTGAACGGGTAATTTTTTCGGACCATAAGCAAAACCATAATTCCAGACTCGATCAATATACCCCTTCATCAAAGCGGGCATGCTGTACCACCATACAGGAAATATATAAACCAATGCATCACTGGCTTCAATTCGTTTCATTTCCCGTCTTACTTCTTCAGAGTATACTTTGTTCGGATTATCCCAATCAGCCTCATCCTCCGGGAATACGAGTGGATTGAACTGTTCTGCGTATAAATCGACAATCTCATATTCATGACCTCCTTCAGATAGGCCGGCAGTGAACCTTTTTGTAATGTTTGCTGTGAGTGAATCCGATCTGGGGTGGGCTGTAACTGCAAGTATTTTCATATGATTTTCCTCCTGTTTCTATCCGGTATATACATCTTATAATAAATAATATCAATGATTAGAAGGTTTAACCTTTTAGATGCTTATTTTCTAACTACTTATTACTGAATAGTTCGATTAATGTTGAAATAACGGGATCTGATTAATTCAAATATAAAAAATTTATAGATTCTGAAATGATGTTCTTAAACGAACTGATGCTTTGTTTAAGAAAAATATTGATAATGATCTCAATAGAGGTCCTTATTTTGTTTATAATATTCTTTATAAGTTACTAAATGGCAATAGAATAGACACACAAATTGACATTGATTTTGACACGTCAATTGACAACTAATTTTCATCGAGACTGAGACACAACTAAAGTGTTTAATGTTAAAGACGAACGATGCACAAACTTAGCGAAGTATATTTCCGGAGCGGGTATTTGCACCATCCATGTTCGGACTTTGTTTGACAGAAACACTTATGTCCCAGTCGCTGGTTGAAAAATATTGAATATTTGAATGACAAAAAAAACATAATATATAGTCTATACCTTGATATAACAATAAAATGGCATACGTCAATTCGTATGCCATTTAGCGTGTCATTTAACTAATATGCACCTCAAAGCGGAACCCTTTATTACTTTAGATGCTGATTTTTTAAATCCTCCTGCTAAACTGGTTCCGCCAAGTGATCTTTTTTATGTCTATCTTGGTTTTGATTCTACAACGTCTCCATTTTGATACACATCATAAAATCCGACTGTTCCAGTACCTCCGTCATCCATATAATCTTGACTTCGTGCTCTCAAAGAATAAAATACGCTTCCATCTGAGTCCTCATAAAGTACACCATTGCTGCTAAACACTAGATCATCATTATCAAGGGCAGCCTCTGCATAAGCAACCGCCGATTCTACTGTAAACAACTCTGCTTGATATTCTTCAAGTAATACAGTCCATGTATTAACACCGACAATCCCGTCTTGGGCTAACCCATTCTCAGCTTGCAACCCGCGAACCTGTTGGTCTGTGTGAGAGTCAAAATTCCCATCAACTTCTGTTTCAAATCCAAAGTGATTTAACATCACTTGAATAAATTCAACTTCAAAACTTTCTTGGCTCCCCTGGTTGACGATCGGCTGTTGTTCAGGTGGCCAATTTAATATTGTTTCATATCCTGCTGGTATTTCTGATTCTGCTTGTTGAACCGATTCATTTTCTGGGGCTGCATCTACTGTTTGATTAAAATGAGGTGCACCTACAAGCGCAACCACAATCGCGGGAACTACCAATAACCATTTCTTCTTCAACATCATTCACTCCTTAAATAATTTGGTTGTAATTCAGATATTCCTTTTAGGGATGCATAAAACGCTTACTTATAAACCTCTCTGTTTTTTCACATGGAGATCACCTCCTAACCTGATTCATTACTTTTCCGTTATTGGAGTAACTTTGAATGATTAGCATTGGTTTTATAACGATCGGGCAGCTTACCGTACGTTGCTATTTTCCATATAAATTCCATGGGACCGATCTTAAAATATTGAAACCAAATGGTGCTGTATATCATTTGGATTATTAAAATTACGAAGGCAATGTTCATTAATGTTGTTTGATGCACATGACCTTTTAAATCGAATAAACTACTAGCTGTTAAAATCAGAGCGGTTTGAACAAGATAGTTCGTTAACGCCATTCTTCCCATATACTTAAGAGGTGTTAATAACTTTTGAATCCAATTGTGCCGAAGCAATAGTGTTAAAGTAGTCACATAGAATGCACTTACAAAGGGCGCAGAAATTGCACCAGCAAGATCGATTTGTCCATTTTCTTCCATTAAGAAATATTGAATAAAAAATACTGCAGGCAAGAGGCAAAGAGATGAAATTTGCACGATACGGAATGCTTTTTGATGTGCTGTAATATTTTCAAAAACGCCCCATTGCCCCATGCATAACCCCAGTAGAAACATAGGCAAGATCATAAAATAACTTCCGCCAAGAAGTACGGCAAGGATTAATAGTATGACAGTGATAATAAAGTTTATCTTCGGTTTAAACTTGTAAAAAGGAATAAGGATGAATCCGAAAATCGCATAGGGAAGCAAAGCTTCTCCTAATTGGAAGAATTGATGGATCAATCCAAACATGGATAATACGATCAACCTTTTTATAAACAAGGCTGTACTTTGATCACCGCGATTTACTGCTCGTGTCATGAAAATATAGAAACCAATTCCAAATAAAAAAGAAAAGATAATAAAAAATCGCTCGTGTACCGCATAATTTAAGATTTGGCTCCAAAAATAGTCTGCTTGAAGGGAGGAAGGTAATATTATTAGTGTAATATTCGCGAATATGATGCCTAATAGAGCAAACCCTCGCAAGAAATCTAAAGTATCAATACGTTGTTTCATCATAAACTCCTCCTTTACTTATTGATAAAGCTGAGTAAAGTGCTCGATCAGAAGCCAGAATAAATCCAAAGAACGGGATGACCTTTCCTATTGATAATGCTATGATGACGGAAAACACGGAAACCAACATCAATTTTCCTTACAACAATTTACCGAATAATAGGATGGAAATATTAATTGTTTAGTTTTCCCCAGTTGTATAAAAGCTCATAGACATATTGAGTTGAATCTCTTTCTTTATATTTATCTAGTTTCCCACTTTTCCATAGATTCATAGATACTTTAAAAAGTCCTGACTGTACAATTAAGCGTTTACCTTTCAATGCTTGATAAAAAACCTCAAACACTTTTTCATTAACAAGGTAATCGTCTTTTGCCGAGGTTTGGGTGAGCTCAGACATCTCTTTATCGCTATTCTCTCTCACTTTGAGAACGTCAACTTGTTTGTTATTAGAGCTGCCCGCCCCTTGTTTCCATAATTCAAGCCAACGATCATATGTTATATAATGATTCTTATCTGTAAAATAACTTTTATTGACGACAATCAGCACATGGATACGTGGTTGATAATCATCACGGTCTTTATTGTAGATGACTTCCAATTTTCTCACATAACCCTTTATCCTCTTTTTAACCTCTTTATGTTCCATTAGTTTTTCACAAGCTTTACTGTGCAATTTAACTTCATTTTCCAATTCATGAGCTAACACGTTTGGAGCTATCAACGTAAGAAAAATGAATTTCTTTTGATACTTCTGTTTGATATATTCCATTTGAATTGCCAGCGCTAAAGCATCCCTTCTTGCTTTAAACCAGGAACAAATCATCTGACAAGAATTGAGCTTATGCTGTTTCCTTTTTTTCAACTTTTCATCACTCGCAAACATGATAATTCTATTCTTATCCATGCATATTCCTTTCTGGTTTATCGTTAAGTTAATGTGTCCGTTTGTTAATTTATTCAACAGCATGGTTCTTGAAATATAAATTCGGGATGGTCCCTGCGAAAATCAGCAAGCTGATCCCCTTTCATTTTTGCAATAGTATCATTTTCTATATAAATATCACCTTTAGATGGGGTATCAATGTCGCTAATACATGAAGATGTTGACTTTCCAGCACCGGATGGTCCCATGATTCCTACAAATTCACCATGATCTATCGTAAAGGAAATGTCCTCCAGTGCTTTACATGTATTCGTTCCTTTTCCAAAGACTTTCTCAACATTTTTAACCTGTAATAAAGATTCCATTATTCCTTCACCTCTTTCGTATGTTGTCTTTACAATATCCCTTCATCCTTAAACTACAATCACATGAACCTTACAAAATCCTTAAATACGTTCCATCGCACAAAATTCCTGTTAAGATAGGATAAATAGAGAGGGATAATAACAAGTATGAAAAGGTGGTAAATATGGAAAGACCACGTATCCTTATCATTGACGAAGAACAAGACTTATGCCAATAAATGAAAACAAGCTTAACAAAGGAAGGGTTTTCTGAAATCGAAATGGCAGGCACCATATAATAAGGATGGAAAAGATTTCAAGCTTTCGAACTCGTACCCTGGAGCTTTGAGTTGAACATATTTTTAACACCTTCCCTCTTGTTAGGGTTGGTTTAACTACTTGTGGAAATGAACGTATGATTCGTGTAGGGGAAAAATTAGGTATGAAAATGGAAGCTCGTATTCGGAAAGTTCGCTACTACGCTAATCGGTGTGTTTCTTTAAAAAGGAATGCTCTCTTCGTATCCAATTGAAAAAAAGTAAATGTTATTATTATATTAAAGATGGTAAACATTGGAGGCTCGCCACTGCAATTAGACTTATAACGAAATTAAGTTCTTGATATATCCCGTCAAGGACATATTTTGAATCAGTGCTTTAATAAAGGAGTTGTATAAAATGGATGAAAAAAAAGATACAGAAATAAAACGCTCTTCAAAATCAGAAAACATTCTATCTCAAATCAATAGTAAAACGAAGCTAGGCGACTTACGAAAAATCGCGAAGGACATTAAAAAAGATCACGAACTAGCTATGGAACTTTGGTCAACCGAAGCGTTTTTGCCCAGACTATTAGTAATCTTAATTATGGACAAAAAACTTCTTTCACAAGATGTGCTAAATAAGCTGGATAAGGATATGCAGACTCACACTTTTGATGAGCGAAATAACTTAATGGATTGGTTAATGGCTAATCAACTCACCAAAGATAAGAAGAAAATTGCATTGATGGAGTCATGGGAAAATAGTCCTTCTGCTCTTCAAAGGCGGGCTTTCTGGTATTATCAAGGGCGATTGAGATGGACTGGACAAACACCACCTGATAACACCCCAGACTTGCTATCTGCATTAGAAGCTAATATTACGCAGGAAGAACCGGAAGTGCAATGGGCTATGAATTTCACCGCAGGCTGGATAGGTGTTTATGATGAAAAAAATCGTGCACGTTGTATTAAACTAGGTGAGAAAACGGGTCTTTACAAAGATGAAATAGTAGCAAAAGGATGTACTCCCAGCTATTTGCCGGAGTTCATTACGATTGAAGTTAACAAACGACATAATAATTAGTTGCCTCTGAAAAATTTATTAGGGTTTAATGCAAAAAATAAAGGAATTCAAAGCCTCAATATGAAAGGTGTAATAAGCTTGGAACGAAAAATAAAGAAAACAATGCGTTATTTCAGCTAGTTAGTGAAATATGCAAGAAAAATGTAAAGGATTAACCCACTATCTCTTTTTGATCTGTAGGGAGTTTATCTTTAAGAAGAACAACTTTCCAGTTACGCAGTACAAGAATACTGTTCAGTAGGAAGTAAAAAAGGACGATAGCCATAAAATTGGTAATCGTCTTCTTCATCTAAAAGTGAAGCAACGTTTCTAATCCTTCCAAGGTATGCGAAACTTTAGAACTAGCTTTGTAAGGTTTCTTTTTATCTTGAAAACCATGAATCTGACTTCCACTGTCACTTTTAGCTACATCGAGACCAACTACTGGATTCATTCATTATCCTCTCCTTGGAAGTATTTTCCGGCATCCCTAATCTTTCTTGCAGTATCATAGTTTCGCTTGTTATACGAGATTTTTGTCCTAACCAGCCTCAATCATGTTTCTACAAATAGGGGGCGAACAGTTTAGTTGACGAGATCACATTTCCCACTTGTATTCCGTTTTACCCCAGCTACAATATAATCATAAGACCATATAAAATAAGGTCAACCAGAAATATTTGGTGCTTTAATTGAATAAGACAATAATTGGTAATAAAAAGACCGACTTATCAAAAGTAGGTCTATTTTGTGCGATTCACTGTGTGTTCTGTCAGTGATTACATATGAGATTTTATATGATATTTGACTGTTTGCACCTCACAAGTAAACCCGTGACTTAAATGGAGGCAGTTCTTTTATTTGTAATCAGTCCTGTGGTTAGGTGCGCGCTTTTAATCGATTAGTCGATTGTTCAAGATATACTTCTATTCCCCCACCTTTCCTCATAAATTAAATTAAAACTATTAATCGGAATGATTACTATTTACAAATCGTAATGATTACGATATGATAGGAAATATTAAAAATCCTAAACAGGAAAGGAATACGATAAATGAGATTTATCCAGGCATTATTTATTTTAGGTTTTACAACATTTTTACTGATTGGCTGTTCTTCAACTGATGAAGGTACAACGAATGCAAAGGATTCGGATAAGCTTACTATTTACACATCTGTCTATCCATTTCAGTATGCTGTGGAGAAAATCGGCGGCGATTCTGTTGAAGCTAAAACGGTTTATCCCCCTGGCGCAGACGCACATACATATGAGCCTACATCAAAAGACATGACTGCAATTGCAGATAGTGATGCATTTATTTTTATAGGTGAAGGTATGGAAGGATTTGCGGCAAGTGCAGCAGACGCGCTTGCTAATCAGGATGTGGAATTAATTGAAATCGGAAAATACGAAGAGCTTTTCCATGGACATGGTGAAGAAGCACATGAACACGAGCATCACCATCATGAGGGTGATGAGCACAGCCACAGCAGTCATGCCGAGAAAGAGCATGAACATGGAGAAGGCAGTCATGAACATGAGCATGGGGATGAGCACGCACATGATGACAGCGAACACAGCGATTCTGAAGATAACCACGAACACGATGACCACGAGCATGACGAGCATCGTCACGAAGACACTAGTGAAACAAATGATGAAAATAGTGTTTCCATTACTATCGATGGCCTGGCTGGACATTATCATACTGGCGATTCGATTCAGTTAACTGCCCAGCTAAGCGAAGACTCTGACCATGATCATTGGCATTGGTATACATTAGAACCTGATGCGGAAGATTGGGAAACGGTACCCGATAACGGAACCGCCACATATGATGGCGAGGCTGTTGTTGATGGACAGCAAATTAAGGCTACCCTTTTTGGAGACGATCATGAAGTAGTAGCAGAATCAGAGCCAGTAACAATCGCAATCGATGATCATACTGGCGATCATGACCCGCACCTTTGGATTGATCCATTACGGATGATTGAGATCTCTCGCATCATTAAAGATGAGCTGATTGCATTAAATCCGGATGGAGAAGCTGATTACAATGCGAATTTTGAAGCATTGGAAGCGGAACTTCTTGCACTGGATGAGGAGTATTCAGAGCTATTAGCGACAAAAGAAAACAAATACATTATGGTGCCCCATGCTGCTTACGGATACTGGGAAGAGCGCTATGGTGTCAAACAAATTGCAATCAGCGGTCTATCATCAAGTCAGGAACCGTCGCAAAAACAATTAACTGAGGTTATTGACCAGGCTGAGGAACATAATTTGGATTACATCCTCTATGAACAAAACAGCCCGAACCGGCTTTCCGAGGTTATTCAGGAACAGATTGGCGCGGAAGCTTTAACGATTCACAATCTATCTGTCCTGACAGATGAAGATATTCAAAATGAAGAAGACTATATTTCCTTAATGCGATCTAACTTAGAAATACTCGACAATGTGACGAAATAATTATTTGCTGCGGCAGGGACATCAAATTGTTTAGATGAAGGACGGAGGAAATATACGTAGACTCTCATGGAAGGAAAGGCATAGGTAAGACACTGAAGTGCATAGCACAACGGATCTCACCAGCCGCCCATGGAAAACACAATATATTTCTAGAGCAAGTTATGGTTGGATTAATTTATCAAAAACAGTTTTGTCTATGCCTCACTAATTTATGGAGGGAAAATGAATTTGCTACGACAACATAAAATTCCAGTTACGATTCTCACCGGTTTTTTAGGCGCAGGAAAAACAACTTTATTAAATCGTATTTTGAACGAGGATTCGCAGCAGAAAACAGCTGTGATTGTGAATGAGTATGGAGATTTATCGATTGATAGTCAGCTGATCACCAATACAAAGGAAGAGATTATTGAAATCAACAGCGGCTGTATTTGCTGCAACGTTCGAGGTGACTTAATTTCCATTCTTTCCTCTATGCTGCGGCAGCAATTAAATGGCGAGCTGAAATTTGATCGGGTCATTATTGAAACGACAGGACTTGCTAATCCAGCGCCTGTCGTTCAAACCTTTTTAATGGATGAGGTCATGTCCCGCTGGTTTGAACTGGATAGTGTTTGTACAGTGCTTGACTCGAAGCATCTTCCTCAGCATATTAATTCAGAGGAGTTACAGGAGCAAGTCGCTTTTGCGGACGTGCTTATTTTTAATAAAACAGATCTAGTAAATGAAGTAGAACTGAAAAAACTGCAAGCACGAATTACACAAATGAACCCGAATGCAAAAATGTTGCATTCCATTAATTGTGCGATTGATATAAGTGATATTATTGGCATTCAATCATTTGATCTTGGACAAAAGCTTCAAATACATCCCAATTTATTAACGGACGAGCACCACCATCATCATGATGCTGTGAATTCTTTTGTATTTACCGACAATCGTCCCCTCAATTTGGATCGTGTCAATAGATGGTTCAGCTATCTCGTGCAAATAAAAGGTGAAAGCCTGTACCGCTATAAAGGAATTCTCCATATTGACGGGATGGAAGAACGTGTTGTATTCCAAGGTGTGCATATGTTATTTTCCGGTACAAATGACCGTCCATGGCTGCCAGAGGAAACGAAGCAAAGTGAAATCGTCTTTATCGGAAAAGATTTGGATAAATATGAATTGGAAAAAGGGTTTTACGCGTGTTTGCAATGAACACTCTATTACAAAATTAAAAGAAAGGAAGATCATAATATGGCTAAAAAGTCTAAAGTTGCTAAAGCAAGGAAGCAACAAGCACTTGTAGAAAAATATGCTGATTTAAGAAGAGAATTAAAAGCAAAAGGAGATTACGAAGCACTTCGCAAGCTGCCGAGAGATTCTTCCCCTACGCGACTGAACAATCGCTGTGAAGTAACCGGACGTCCAAGAGGCTATATGCGAAAATTCGGCATGTCCCGGATTGCTTTTCGTGAATATGCGCATAAAGGTCAACTGCCTGGCGTGAAAAAATCGAGCTGGTAGTAATCAAAAGCGTAAGCGCCCGGTTAGCGACGTACGGACTGGACTGAGCCGAAGGAGATAAAGGAAACACGGCGATCGAAGGGAGTCGATGTTGACTTTCACCGCAAGGGTATAAGTGCGACTAAGCCTCATGTCTTGACAGTCGGCAAGTCTTCTTTATCGTACGGAGGTGAGGGAAGTCTTGCTAGTCGTTGGGCGCTGGAGCTGGACGTAGCTGATTAGGTAACTAAGTTATCCACAGCATTCGAATTTTATATTTTCCTAAGGTAAGCTATTAAAAAATAGGGTCTCACTCAAAATCTCGTGGTTTTGAGTAAGACCCTTCTTTTAAATTACTTCGTATCGAGCGGTTCTAAGCGCGCTTCGATTGCTTCACGCTGATCTTCGAAGTAAGGCGGCAATGCTAATGATTCACCCAAGTGTTCAATGTCTTCATCTGAAGTAAATCCTGGACCATCTGTTGAAAGTTCAAACAAAATGCCATTAGGCTCTCTAAAATAAAGTGCTTTAAAATAAAAGCGCTCCACAACTCCTGAATTGCCAAAGCGTGCTTCTGTAATACGGTCACGCCATTTTTTCAATTCCTCTTCATTTTCGACACGGAATGCAACGTGATGCACACTGCCGCGGCCTGGTCGCTCTTTTGGCAGATCATTTCGTGTTTCTAGATGGATTTCCGCTCCTGTTCCACCTTCCCCAGTTGAAAAAACTAAAATATCATCCTGCCCCTCAACCGTTGATGGATAGCTGCCTACCTGTGTAAATGTTAGCAGCTCGTTAAGCACTTTAATTGTTGGTGCTGGATCTTGAACCGTTAATTTTACCGGACCAAGCCCGACAATACCTGTATCCACTGGAACAGGGCTGCGTTTCCAAGGTGTTCCACCTGCCACACCTTGATTCATTTCATCGGAAACTAATGTCAAACGCTGTTTCTCTGGGTCACGGAAGTGGATGACACGACGTCCACCTTGCTCCATAATCCCATCATGATCAACTTCATATTCATTGAAGCGATTTTCCCAGTAAGTAAGTGCGGCATCATTCGGCACACGCAACGATGTACCGGAAATACTGCTCACACCTGGATACGTATTCCCCGCTCTTGGGATCTCAAAAAACGTTAGATCTGTTCCTGGATTCCCAACCTCATCTGCATAAAATAAATGGTACATGGATGTATCATCCTGATTAACGGTTTTCTTAACGAGACGCATGCCAAGGACAGTTGTATAAAAGTGATAATTTGCTTTTGCATTGGCAGTGATCGCTGAAACGTGATGGATTCCTTTTAATTGCATGGCTATTCCTCCCAGTGATTTTATTATGAATTCATTTATTATTAATTAACTTATTTTTAATTAATTATATAATACGATTTATTTTGTTATTTGTCAATGGATATAACATTAACTTAACCGAATATGGCTGGTAAGAAACATCGTACTACGTGAAAAAAATGTCATATTATGTTCATCATCTTCTATGCTATAATACGAACGAGGAGGTGGTAACAATGGACAAGTCGGATCAAATTATTGAGATGCTCGGAAAAGTGATGAGTAAGTTGGATGAGCACAGTCAAACACTAGAAAACCACGGCTCTCAATTAAAGGAACACGGACAAATTTTAACTGCATTGCGAGCGGGACAGGATCATTTAAAAGCAGAGTTAGACGGGATGAAACTAGCAAGCGCAAAGGAATTTGGAGAAGTAAAGGAGCTAATCAATACGATTGCCATCAATCAAGAGATTTTGCGCAATGACACGTGGACAAATAAAGTAGACATCCAGCGTATCAAGAAAACGATGGGAATGGCCTAACATCACCTCGTTTGTGCCTCTTAGAATGAACGCTCCCGAATTAAAAATTTTTTACCTACACTTAAAAAGCAGGTCGGAGATGCTATCCAACCTGCTCTTCTCTTATCTATATAGCTTTTAACAATAACTTTTTCAAAAGCGGTGCAAAATGCTCCGGTAATTCAGCTACACTTGGTACCATGACACGTTCCCTGCCATAGATATTTTCCATCGTTGCATCTTCTCGCTCGCCAATCTCTCCATCGGCTAAAAACATTCCGATGACATCAATTCCTTTTTTGCGTGCTTCGGATACAGCGAGATGGGTATCGACAATACCGTTTTGATCATAGCCAGCTGCTGCGGGCTCTCCGTCGGAAAATACTAAAAGGAATTTATTTTTTTCGCGCCGTGCTTCTAAATCCTTTAATGCGACACGAATGCTGAAACCGTCACGATTATCCTCTTCAGGTTCGAGCTGCATGATTTTGGGACCATTGTTTTGATAAAACGAATCCGTGTGCGTGTGAATCATATGGAAATAATTCGGCTGATAGCCTTCCTTCACTTCATTCGCATCCTCCCAGAATCCGATGATGGAATGAGGAATTTGTAATTGCTTCAGCACCTCATGAAACAGCACAATTCCTTTTTTCGTTTCTTCCATTTTTCCGACCATCGAAGCGGAACAGTCAATCAGCAATGTAAAAACCGCATCGAATTCCTTCGATTCCTGATCTTTTTTATAAAATACCCGTGAAGTATCATCCAAAACAAGTGGCAGTAAATTTTTCGATAAGCGTCCTGCAAGCAGGTCTTTTCGCGGTGTCGTTTTCTTATGTTCGATCGTCTTCTTAATCGTATTGGCAAGTTTTCGCCGGAATAGATCAATTTCCGCTACATATTCCCGGTAAAGCTCCTCATCTTCTCTTGTTGGGGCATGCGCTTCTTTTATCAGCTTAACAGCATCGGCATTTTCTTCCCCATAGCTGCTTTCCGAACCTTGCTTCTGGTCCTTTGCCTCCTGCTTATCCAGTGCCTCCATTTCCGAATAGTCTTGCTGCTTACTTTCGCCGGACGTTCCTTGAATGGAAGCCATCGCCTGATCAGCATCCTCGGTTTCCCGTGCTCCACCGCCTAGCATGCTTGTTTTCGAACCTTGCTCCAGCTCAAATTGCAGGAAGTTTTGCTTCCTATCCTCATTTTTATTTTCACGGTGCCAAGTAGAAAACGTCTCATCGAAGTATTCGCTTTTTTCTTTATTTACTTCGTCTTCATCATCATTAACCAATTCATCCGTTCGAGTTAGTTCATCAAATAAGGTGTTTTTCGTATAGGTCTCGAGGTGTCCGATTGGAAAAATAAAATATTCATTAATGGAATCCTTATAATCGCGATTCAGCTTAAAAACAATCTGCTCGCAAATTCTTGCCGTTGCGTCCGTACTTGTTGCTTCATAAACAGAATAAAGCAGCGGCTTCAGCTGTTCAAGATGTGACAGCTGCTCCTCATTCGCCCTCGGGAAATTAGGATCGGGACTGTCTGCCTGAATCAGCAAATAGATCAGGCAGAATAATTCATCGAGCGCAAAGCTTCTCGTCACATTTGCAGCTAACTGCATTTCAAAGTAATTCCTTAAATAATTTCTCCGTTTTTGGAACATCACCACTGTTCCCGGGCGGCTCTTTTTCACAATTTCTTCCAAACGGATGTCCTCCAGGAGTGCGAATAACTGCGTAGCGAATTTAGGCAGCTCGGATTCCTGAATGCTTTCCATATATGCTTGCAACGTAGGTATATGAGAATAATGCAGCGTGCCGATTGTCCGTAAGAGCACATCCGTTTTAAACCCAGCTTCCTTCGTGTCCTGATCCAGCTTGCGCCAAATCTGGCTCACTGTTACCCTCTCATCAATTAGATCAATATGTGAGCCGTAGCTATATTCAAAGTCCAGATTTGGATTTCCAGATAAAACGGTCGCTAAGTCCTGTAACTGCATAAATAGTTTGGTGTCCACTTTTGAATCATGAAAACGATTCATCTGGCATTCTCCTTTAAAAAAACTTGGCAGCCACCAGGTTTTTGGGTGGATGCCTTGCTGGAATATTTTATATTATCCTGCTTGCTAAAATAACGTTTCTGCCAGGTTTTTCACAAATTCACGTTCGCGTTCTTCATCCAATTTATCAACAATCGAACGTAAAATTGCCCGTTTCGGAGGAATCAACACACTCAAATCACAAGCATCAAGCAACGCACGAATCGATGCCGCATCCTCAGACAACTTCCCTTGAAAAACAGCGGTAATTAAATCACTGGATAATTTTACAAATAAATCAATGAGCGTATTATCCGTTAATTTTGTATTGGAAACAATAAGCTGCTTTAACTGCTCGCCCTCAATATATGGAACCTCAATAACTATGAAGCGGTTTTTCAATGCTTCGTTAAGCGGAACAGTGCCAATGTATCCTTCATTGATCGCCGCAATCACGCCAAAGCCTTCTTTGGCAGTAATTATTTCATTTGTAAATGGATTCGTGATTGTTCTCCGATAATCAAGCACCCCATTAATAAGCGGCAATGTTTCCGGCTTAGCCATATTTACCTCATCAATATATAGGAAGCAACCAGCTTTCATCGCATTTGTCACAGGACCCGGGATAAACTCAATCACCTGCTTTTCATCCTCATAAGCAATTGTTTTAAACCCAAGCAAGCTTTCCGCATCCAAATCCACCGAACAGTTCACACTGAACATCGGCTGCTGAAACAACTGTGATAGCGTCTCCGCAAATTTCGTTTTCCCTGCCCCAGTAGGACCTTTTAACAAAACATTTTTCCCCATACTTAAAGCAGTAATAGCATCTGCAAGTAAATCCATATGCGGCGGCACATAGCCACCAGGTCGAATTAAATCCTGAAACTCCTCAGCTTGTCTTACTTTCCGTGTCTCATTTAGTTGTTGATTTATATTTTCAGGTAACTGATAATTTATGTTCAATGCAAAAACTCCTTCCTAGGACATTGTATACATGATTTGGGGGAGAAATCAAAGATTGGCTTTAGGGGGATGGTGTTTTGGCCGGGGAGGGTGCTGTTTCTTGGATTGATGGTGCTGTTTTGGACGGGGGTGGTGCTGTTCCTTGGCTCCATGGTGCTGTTTTCTCTGGCCGTGGTGCTGTTTCGGCCCGGGGTGGTGCTGTTTTGGCCCGAGGTGGTGCTGTTTCGGCCCGGGATGGTGCTGTTTCTTGGCTGGGTGGTGCTGTTTCGGCCCGGGGTAGTGCTGTTTTCTCTGGCCGTGGTGCTGTTTCGGCCTGAGGCAGTGCACATTAAAAGGGATAGAACATCCAAGTTCTATCCCTCTTTATAAAATCCTACAAATAAAACTCCTGTCCATCCTCCAATACAAAAAATCCAGCTGTTTCAATTAATTCTCTATATTTTTTATCCAAACCTATTACGGGATTGGAGTGGTTGAAGTGGGTGAAATAGATATTGCAGCTATTTTTATAGGCTTTAAACTTTTCCATTGAGACGGTTATTAATGGATGGGGAATATCATGATACGATCGCCCAATCTGTTCAAATTCTGCAACCGAGTAAAATGTCCCATCAATGAAGCAGTAGTCGATGTCTTTCATTAGTTCATCGAGTTTTATATTCCATTGTTCCCATCTGTCGATATCTGGAATATACAGCAATCGTTTTTGTGGACCTTGTATAAGGAAGCAAAACGTCTCGGAAAACTCATTGCGATGTGGGACAGATAGTGGAATAATACTTGCACCCTCCGGCAATTCATAAGCTTGTCCTGCTTGTAATGGGTGCAAATCAATATTGTTAAAATCAATTAACTGCTTCCACGGATAATGAGAGGATAGAAAATCGTTCATCTTTTCCCCTGCCATAACAGGCAGCTTGTGAGTAGAAACTGCTTCTTTTCCTAGAAACATCAGACCTGTGTAGTGTCCAATATGTGCATGTGTAAGAAAAATGCCATCCATCATTTTTCTCCATTGCTTTTGCTGCTGGACCATCATAAGCTGTTCTTTAAAATCTGGTGATGGGTCGATCATATACCACTTATTACTTTCCTCAAAATGCAATGATAGCGATGCAGCGAGACGGCGATAATTTTTATCCTGCCTTGCTTGCTCACAGTTTTCACAAAAGCAATTTGGGTGGGGAACTCCTGCGTCTTGCGCAGTCCCCAGAACTTTTACGAACATTATAAGATCTTCTCCTTTGTGTTTTGCAATGATGAAGTCGCGGGAATTCGTTTTATCGAGAATCCTGTGTAGCCAAATATGATATTTATGAGTGGCACAAGAAAGGCAAAAAAGATAAACGGAATAAATTCAATTGCCGGAACACCAAGCACACTTGCGGCAAAGACAGCTGGCACTCCCCATGGAACAAGGTTTATCCCTACTGTTCCTGCGGCCTCTACACTTCTCGATAAATTCAATGGTGAAAGCCCGAACTTTTTATACGTTTCAAGAAATCCCCTTGCAGGCAAAATAACTGCAAGAAATTGTGCCCCACTGGCAAAAGCTATAATAAAAGTTGATAGAATGGTTGATAAAATCAATGAGCCTACTGAACGGATTCTAGCAACGATGGTAGAAACAATTGTTTTAAATACGCCGGTAGCTTCAAGCACGCCACCAAGTGCTGTCGCGATAATAATAAGTCCAATCGTGTTGAGCATCGAGTTGATGCCGCCATTGGACAGCAATGAATCAATTTCTTCGATTCCACTTTCTGATACGTAACCAGAAGTCATTGCTTGTACGACCTCTGTCAAATTACTCCCTTGTACAAGCATGGCGGTAACTCCACCAAGAACTGCTATAAGCATCAAGGAAGGAATTGCTGGATATTGCTTTAGCATTAAAAACAATGTAAAAATTGGGACAACGAAAAGTAATGGATGGATAACAAACTGTGCTTCCAGCCCCTGCATAATTTCCCCGATTTTTTCAAGACTAGCGGCGGTGGACACATAATTCAGACCGATCATCCAATATAATAGGATCGACAATACAAACGCAGGAATCGTATCCCAAAGCATGTGACGCACATGTGCAAATAAATTTTCACCAACCATTGCGGGCGCTACGTTTGTCGTATCAGAGAGCGGCGATAATTTATCACCGAAGAAGGCTCCGGAAATTACTGCTCCCGCAACAAGCGGCAGCGGAAAGTCCATCCCCTGTCCAATTGCGATAAATGCGAGTCCAACGGTGGCAATGGAAGTAAAAGAGCTTCCAAGGATTAAGGATACAACCCCCGTTACAAGACATACAAGCGGAACGAAAAAGGCAGGATTCACAATAGCGAGTCCATAATAAATAAGCGTTGGAATTACCCCGCTCAAAATCCATGTTCCAATAATCGTACCGATAATAAATAAAATAAAAACAGCTGGCAATGCTTTTGAAACCCCATTAGAAAGGGCATTTTGCAAGTCATCCCATTGGTATCCTATTATTTTCCCAACGATACATGCGGCTGCAATTCCACTTATAAGCGGGATAAACATTCCTGCATCCCAGTAAAAAATCGACATCGCTGCTGCACCTATTAAAATAATAAGCGGAATAAGTGCCAGTAATAGATTTGGTTCTCTTCCCTTCATCCTATAACTCCCTTCCATGACGCATCCTATCTTAGTTGCAAATTAATATATGACTACTTTATATTGTTTGAAAAATTACGTCAATAGCAATAAATGTATTACTATATTTAGGTAGTTGGGGATTTTAATAGCTTTCCTTCCAAACAACAGCTACTATTTTGTCCTCGAGTGGATAAACCAGGGGAAATAAAATTACAAGCTAATGAATATGCTCTACGCCGATTCAAAGTGGTACATAAATTTTAGTATGCTTCCTGCTGAACAATTTAGATATTTAAATCCTTTTATGTCAGCATAGCGATGAAAGGAAGAATGCGGAACGCTAAGATATTTGGACTCCTAAATATTAGATATTTTTAGATTTTCTCTCCTCCCCTTGATCCGTCACTTAAAGTTTGAGGTCTGTTTTTCTTTCATGGGAAATGCAGCCGCAAATTACTGAGATAAAGTGAATACTCGAGAGAAAATAAAACCAAATACCAGAACTGGAAAAAGCTGATTTCCTTTATACAAGAAAATCAGCTTTTTAATACTTTTAACGTTATAGCTCATCCAAGTTACCTAATTTAAATTAGTCATCTAAATCGTCATCATCGTTATCATCGTTATCATCGTTATCATCGTCATATTCTTTATCTAATACTTTTCCTGTAGCACCATCAACTTCGACTTCTGCCTCTCCTTGATTCGTGTCTAGTTCTAATTCATAAACATATTGATTATCATCTTCATCTAATTCAACTTCTGTTACTGTTCCTTTTACAGCTTTTTCTGCAATTTCTATTGCTTGTTGTTTAGAAATAAAATTGTCGTCTTGAAGAATTTGTTCTTTGTCATCATAACGATCATCTTCGTCATTATCATGATCATATTCTTTATCTAATACTTTTCCCGTAACAGCATCAACTTTTACTTCTGCTTCTCCTTGATTCGTGTTCAGTTCTAATTCATAAACATATTGGTTATCATCTTCATCTAATTCAACTTCTATAACTGTTCCATTTACGGTCTCTTCAGCAGTTTCTATTGCTTGTTGTTTAGAAACAAAATTGTTGTCTTGAATCGTTTGTACGCTGTCATCTGTTTGAGCTCCTACTGTTACTGCTCCACCTAAAATTGCTGCTGTTGACAATACACCGATTAACATTTTGTTTTTCATTACCTATCTCCTCCTAAATTCAACTTTATTTTTGGTACATGTTTAATATAGCCGGCTGAGATTAAAAACAAGTGAACGTAATATTAGAATTCAATTAGAATTTAGGGTTAAATAAGATAAACAGTTTAGATAACAGGGAAATTGCTGCTTTCATTTTATACCAACCAAATTTGCATTTAAAAAATATGATATAACACATGCGTTATGAAACAAAAAAAGCCGACATTTTAATCGACTTTTAACTTTTCCTATTTTAAGTTAGACAACGCAATTAATTTACGTTGCTCATTATAATTAATGTACCATATATTGTAAAGGCCACGTCAAATGCTTTCCACATCATATTCTCGATGTTCCCGTATAGAAAGTGTTTATTTCCTATATCTTGCTTACTATTTCTTCAAATCTAGCTTTTTTATTTTGTGATCGTTGATTAATCTGATTTGGTTTATATTCTTTTAGTGGTCGTTCCGTTCCAAATGGGAAAAGTTCCTTCAGTTCCTCTGTGTTATATTCCGCAAGAAGGTGTCTTTCCAATGTCTTATATCTTATTTCAAATTCTTCTTCTTGGAATTCAGGCATCATTTCTTCTGAAGGTGACTGTTTCATGCCAGATATCCATGTTTCGAAGTCATACATACCTCTATCAATGATACCGCATAGATCTTCCAATGACTGGGTTAACTCCATCAAA
This sequence comes from Oceanobacillus sp. FSL K6-2867, assembly GCF_037963145.1. NCBI lineage: Bacteria > Bacillati > Bacillota > Bacilli > Caryophanales > Bacillaceae > Oceanobacillus > Oceanobacillus sp. FSL K6-2867. The sequence goes on along the minus strand of NZ_CP150144.1, from coordinate 2,977,394 downwards.
CAATCCAATCCATTGTGTAAAAAAAATCCATTTTTCTTTGCCTTTTCAATAGAGTGTTCTAGTCTGTAAAGATTCCCACTGTAACTAAATTCAACAAAGCAACTCGTACGATCCCAATTAAACTTGTAATTTTGAACCTTTAAACGTTTCATAACAACAGTAAGCTTTTTTTCATACACACTTTGTTCATTAGTTGGCATCCATCTTAATAAAGTTTTTGAAAGAAAATTTTTCTTGAGCATATCGTTCACCTTCCTTGTATATTCGATTAGTGCTCCCGAGACAACGTCCTTATACTAATCATTTCTACAAGAGGGAACGAAATTCCTTTAATAATCGTTTTACATTTCTCGACTATTTTTTTAGTATAATTGAAAAAGATGGTTTAATTGCTTATTCTATTTAAATTTTTTGGAACGCCTTGTCTAACTTTTTCACCAGTTAATGGAATAAGTTTATAATACAATCGCAGCTAAGACGTTAACCACTGCAAGAATCCATTTTTTAAAACCTTTATCAAAAAAAACCCTCACTTTATTAAATGAGGGATTTTGTTTACTAATTATATTATTCAACTGGTGATAGTTCGTTTTCCGTTACCCATTTATGATTTTCAACTTTTTCTCCAGTCTCCGAATCTGTATAGCTTACCATGTAGACATTGTTTTCTTCTGCCGAATCAATGGTAGCCGTAGCTCCTTTCATTCCTTCCATATGATCTGCATTTAACACAACTTCATCTCGTTGCTCATATGGCTGTTCTTCTGGATTTTCAATTTCTTCATGGATAACCCATTTATGATTTTCCACTTCTTCTCCACCAGTTGTAGGTGTATAGGTTACAGCATAAACTGTTGTGTCATAAGCGCCTTCAATGGTTGCAACAGCTCCATCCATGCCTTTCATGTGATCCGCACTCATCACAGCTTCACTTCCCACAGGATATGTTGGATCCTCTGCGTTCGCTAAATCCTCAGGAACTTCACCTGAACTTGAATGATCCATACCTGCATGATCTGATTTTTTAGAATCATTTTCTTCTTCGGAGTTAGATTTTTCATTCATTTCCGTGCTTTCGCTTGAGCCATTCTCAGTATCCGTATTACTATCAGGGGCAGTTTCCTCATTCCCGCCACAAGCTGCTAATACAACAGCCATCAGTAAAGCCACAATTCCTATCATTAATTTCTTATTCATCATTTTTTCCCTCCATTTTATAATTGCCAACTAAATTATTTTTTAGGCGCTAAGCATTACTAGGTCCAATTCATTTTTCTATTCGCCACCATTTCAGCACAATAAAAATTGCACAACCTTTCCCTGGTCATTATCCTCTTCCCCCGTACGGTATATTTTTACGAAAGAGAAAAGTGCAAATACATTGCACTTGGAAAATAACTTCTTAGATTGCCTTCTCCTGTAAAATCATTTTACATAAAAATCTAACACTAATATACTTTCCACTCTTTATGTATTTTTAAACATACATGGAATAAAATTTGTATCAGGCCTTCTCAAGAAAAATTAACCATCATATAACCCACATATATTCTATCTACTATATCAACTGCATGATTGTTATGCAGGTATTGTCACCTTCAAAAGTAGAAATTTCAGATTCTGTTGTTCTTCTATATTGTATATTGGATAGCTCCTTCTTTTGATACTATACAATAACAACCGTACTGCCCTCCCACTAACACATGGCGTTAATCCTTCTAGATTTAACATTGTTACTGTTTATTAATAACAATCCGCAATTTATAATTTGCGAGGCTTTGGAATAAAAACAAAAAAAGAGCATCAAATTATATTTGGTTTTGATGCTCCATTCATTGTACATTTTTATTTTGTGATTCATAATATTCTTTGAAAAATAGATAAGCAATATTTTTTTCTATACTTCTTTATTGTAAAGATTTATCTTACTCTCCTGATGCTGGGTCTTCTCCCTCTCCACTTGATGGATCTTCAAATCCTGATGCTGGGTCTTCTCCCTCTCCACTTGATGGATCTTCAAATCCTGATGCTGGGTCTTCCCCCTCTCCACTTGATGGATCTTCAAATCCTGATGCTGGATCTTCTCCCTCTCCACTTGATGGATCTTCAAATCCTGATGCTGGGTCTTCTCCCTCACCGCCTGATGGATCTTCAAATCCTGATGCTGGATCTTCTCCCTCACCGCCTGATGGATCTTCAAACTCTTCTGATGCTGGATCTTCCATTTCCATTTCTCCATTAGCAGGTTCTTCTTGTCCATTACTACATGCTGTAGCAAAGAAAGGCGTTAATAAAAGAACTGATACCGCCATTCGTTTTTTAAAATTCATTTTTACTCCTCCTAAAGATTTCATTAGTGTTAGTTTACTTAAATGTCTTGTGTTTCAACTCCTTTCGCTATATCTAAAACTAATATATACAAGCCTTTCCTGAAATATTGACTATTTACAGAGTATTTACTGTTATTTAATCGGACTGAAAATAATGTATTAAAAATGAAAAATAATAATTGACATATAAATAAGTAAGACCAAAACATAATACTTCATAAGAAATTGGGAAGGTAGAGGTGAGTTTATCCGTTCTCCTAACTCAAAGGAAAAACGATCGTCTAGATGCTATTTCTAAACTATTGTTTTTCTGGTAAAACAGGCATGCACCATTCTCTATATTAGTGGTTAGTCTAAGACAAGTGGGGGCTGGTGCGAGCCTGAATCTGACCATGGGATATGGAGGGGAAATGTGTGCTTCCACTGTGAGGTCTAATAGAAATGCGCAACACATTGCATAACCGAGTATGAGAGGCTCGCTGAACTATCAGATGTCAGCCGAAGCCGTAGTATTAGAGATATCTAGCATATTTGGAAAAGGCTGAATCACTTAAGGTGAATTGTCACTTTTTACGTACACAATGCTTAAACATATAAATCTTCCTAATAGAAGAAACTGTGAATACCGTGAGAATACCTGTAATATATCATGGACTTTCCGATATGTATTGAAACCTAAATTACCACTCATCTTGTAGTTGTTGATATACAATGGGATGTAGTTAAATCAGTAATTACAACTAATATTACTTCATTTACCTTTAGTTCTTCTAAATTTATATCAATAAAACTACTGTTTACTTTCTTTTTTATTATCTGTCCTTTACTACTTTCTACACGGCAAAAAAGAACTCAAAAATCGGTTGCAAATGGGATAATCAAATAATCGTTCGAAAAAGGACACCTACAAGAATTTGGGACGACCTTTTTTACAATTAATTATCTACAATCCCTCTCTTCCAGTCGTCTGATTTTTTTCAAAGTGTTTATCTTTATATTTCTGAAAAAGTCCGACTGCAATTGTTAGCCAAAATCCACTAGCGAAGTATCCGCCAATAATATCACTCGGATAATGTACACCAAGATAGACTCTACTTATTCCAATCAAAACAATAAATAGGCTGCTGAATAGGATTAAAATGGTACGTCCAGTGCGATTTGGAATATGACGCCATAAGAGGAAAGCCAGAATGCCATAAAATGCAAAGGCACTCATGGCATGACCACTAGGAAAACTATAGCCACCAATATCAATTAAACGATGAAGCTCAGGACGTGCTCGATGAAAGATTTGTTTTAAAATCCAATTTAGGATTGGCGTACTAATAACAACCGACCAAAGTAAAATGATTTCTGCTCGGTGTTTCATTACAACATATAGAAACAAAGAAGTCAGCAGAACAATGACAAGCATGGCGGAAAAAGAGCCAATAAATGTGAAAAACTTCATGATGGACGTTAGTGTTGATGTTTCGAACCCTTGAATAAAGGCAATCACTGTACGATCAAAGTTAGTAATATCTTGATTGACTACTACAAAAGTCACCATTATACTAAATCCGAAAAGCGTGACTAAACCGGTAATCAATGCTCCTGTTGAGTGCTTTTTATGTATCATACTGAAAAACTCCTTAGATGAAATTACCTTTTATTTAGAGGTATACGGAATCATCCCGTCTTCTCCAACAATACTTTAAGTATTATTACCTTATTCCCACCACTATATTTAATTGGATTATCTACAATAATGGTTACATGTTTTCTGAAACTGCTCTTCTGGAATAGCCCAAATGTATTGCATCTTTTGCATCTATTTCATTATAAATTTTTAAATTGGGATAGATGAGCATATAATTACGAACGATTTCATTTATTGTATCAGAAATAAGAAAGAATCTAATCATGAAAATTGGCTAAATAAAGGTTAAATCATTATGGAAAGATCAATAACCATACATAAGCCTGATAAAATAAATAGGTAATTTCCACCTTCCCTTTCCACTTTTTTATAATGTATACTCTTAGTTGTTAAAAATAATTTTAGGGAGGGAAGGAGATTAAAGGCATTTATCCCTCAAGGAACTATAAGAAATAGCTGTTACTTTTTTCATCCTTTTCAATGTTTTTGCATTTTCGCCACAGACTAAAATCCAAAATGTATCCTCCTCAACACGTTTCTTTCCTCAGAAGTTTATATGAAATGGGATTTAGCCATTGTCTACAAGTCAATATAGGCTATTCTGTCAAGATTTTCGCGAAGGCTATCAACATCGATTCACTTTTTATGGCCATAGTATCCAAATTAAAATATTAAGGAGTGGAAAGTTTTGCAATTAAAAAAAATTTGTCTTTCCGTAATATGTTCTCTTTTTGTTTTGATGGTAATGGTACCAGCGACACATGCAGCAGAAAAAGATAATACGATTAAATCGTTCGACTATATAACTGTCGATGAAAAAGATGTAAATTCGCTGACCAATGTAAATGTCAAATCCAACGAAGAAATAAAAATAACCCTGGTTCTGCCTGAACAGAATCAAAAGGGAGATTGGTTGGCGCATGGATTTACGAGCGAGGAAACTTTCCAAGCATTTATTGAAAAAGATAAACAGAGACTTGAAAACGAAGTCGATATCATGGCCAGCGGTCCTTGTTGTACTGATTTCTATGAGTATAAAAATAAAGGTGGACAGTATATTTATTGGAGATCTGGGTTTAAAGACTTGCCTTCCAGCTGGAATGACAGAATTTCCTCTTTAAGTACAGCTTCTCCATCTAATAGCTATATGACAATTCTGTGGGAGCATACTTCAAATCAAGGAAAAGGCAAAGGTGTCTCATTTAGACATTCCGATTGGTATGGTAAAACAGCTAATATGGCTTCGGATTGGAACAATAAGGCTTCGGCAATCGAAATCAGAAAATAACCAGAGTTTTTAAAAACCGCTATTCTCCCATCGCTTTAAAAGGAATGGGAGAATAGCGGTTTTTATCATTTTCATCGCATCTGTTACCTGTTTTACTCAAGAAACGGGCGGGATTGTTGAATATCATAAGCCTATTTCTCTGCTAAAAAATGCTGATTCCATATCTCGGGTTATTGGCGGGATATAGACGTCTTTATCTTTATCATAGCTATTCACTGAAAAGTCTACTATACGTCACATTTCACTCCCTAGATATCCTTGAGATCTTTCAATTCGGTCTAACTCACCAAGGATTGCTATTTTAACGCAAAATAACTTCCTGCTCGGATACCCCAAAACTAAATCCGAAGTCATGAATCAAGAAGTTCGTCCTTTCCAATTAATCACAATAATTCCTGCCGCCACTAGCATAATCGCGAAAAGAATAAATACATTTAATGTCTCTCCAGGAATAAACATCGCCGATAGCACGGTTCCTGAAACAGGAACGACAAATTTGTAAATACTTATCTCGCCAGCCTTATTATATTTTAAAATCGAATACCAGAGCGCAAATGCAACGGCCGATAAAATTGCGGAATAAATAAATAAAGCCGTACCGAGACCATTAAAGATAATTGCATTTTCACCGAGCTGCGGATAGCCGACGGCAAGTAAAAGCACTGCACCTATCGTCAATTGCCAGCCTGTCAATGCAAATGGATGGATTCCAACCGCTAATTCTTTTGCCATAATCGTTCCGATAGCACCTGTCAATGCAGCTAATATCATATAGCCTTCCCCAGTAAATTGAAATGCCAGCTCAAATTCCTGTCCCCAATTCGCAACGATAATTCCGGCAAAACCAGCGACTAAACCGATAACCTTTTTCCAATTCATTCGGTCATTTCGATAAAAGAAATGCGCTAATATCACAGTAAAAAACGTTCCGCTTGCAGATAGAATAGAGCCCTGCATGCCCGACACTTTTGCTAATCCATTGTAAAAGAAAAAATATTGCAATGAGGTTTGAACAATGCCAAGAACTACAATAACAAGCAATTGCCTGCGCGTAATGAGAACCTTCTTCGGATTGGTTAAAAGCAGTCCAACAAGCACAATAAGTCCCGCTAGTAAAAAGCGCAATCCCGCAAAAACAATTTTTGCAAAGGTATCATCGGGTGCCATCTGGAGTTCTTCATAGCTTACCTTTAAAACAGGAAAAGCACTCCCCCATAACAGCGAGCAAAAAATCGCAATCCCAATGACTGCCCATTTATTTTGAAACATGTTTTTCACGTAAAATTCATCTCCTGCTAAATCTAGTTGTACAATAGTCTAATGTAGCTTATTGATAGGTAGTTGGTCAAGAAAAGAAAACTGGGGATCACAGGTCTTTAGCTAAGCTGCATTTATATAGCATAAGAAATTTTTTCTTTCTTATTTGCCAAAGAAAACTTGGCATTTATATAAATAGAAGAATGCATATAGTTTAAAATAACCCAGCTGGATTTAGCTGGGTTATGCCTTAACAATTAAATAATCGGATAATACTGCTCATATCTCGGGTTGCAGTAATAAGGCGGTCTTGGCCCGATTTTCGGAACGAGCCACAAATTCGGATTATCATCATACCGCATTTTTTCTTTTTCATTTGAATGTGTCACTAATAACAGCTTTACCTCCGGGCTGTAATAATCATGCATTGTCATAACCTCCTGCCTGCGCTTCCCAATTACTTTATTCATCTCATACAGCTCATGAGCACGTACATGTAATCGATGCACAACATTCGCCCATTTTACATAAATTAATTTCAGCATGTATGATGGAGGAGGAATATAATGACAGACGAGCGAACCTATCCAATGTACCCCAATTACGGAAAGATAACGCAGTATGAGGATATCGCTATTACAGTGCCTGAGCAGCGTCAATACCGGCAGCCGGGTGTTGAAGCCAAAATGGTACCAAGGCCAATCATTGAAAACCCGAATTATAAAGGAAGCGGAAAGTTAAAGGGAAAAGTTGCCCTGATTACCGGTGGTGACAGTGGAATGGGAGCTGCAGCAGCGATTGCCTTTGCAAAAGAAGGAGCAGATATAGCCATTTCCTATTTTGATGAACATGATGATGCAAACCGTACGAAAAACAGAATCCACGAACTGGGCAGGCGCAGCCTCCTGTTACCTGGTGACCTTAGAAACAAACAGCAATGCATCGATATTGTTGAAGAGACAATCAATACATTTGGCAGGCTTGATATTCTATGCAATCATGTCGGGATACAGTTTCAGCAATTAAGCTTGCTCGATATTACCGATGAACAATTCGATGACACATTTAAGGTAAACATCTATTCCCATTTTTACACCACACGCGCCGCACTTAAATACTTAAAAGCCGGCAGCTCCATTATAAATACCTCTTCTGTTGTCGCTTTCGACGGAAATGATCAGCTCATTGATTACACAGCAACAAAAGGAGCAAACATCGGCTTTACACGAGCATTGGCAAACAGCTTAGTAAGTAAAGGAATTCGTGTGAACGCAATCGCACCCGGACGGATATGGACACCACTCATCCCATCCAGCTTTTCCGCTGACCAAGTACCCCTTGCCGGTAACCCAATGGATCGCCAAGCTCAGCCATTCGAAGTAGCTCCAACCTTTGTCTACCTTGCCTCAGACGACTCAAAATTCGTAACAGGACAAACATTGCACGTTAACGGCGGACAGGTGCTTTCATAGTATTGTGCTGATAATTTAGGGCGGGGGTGGTGCTGTTTTGGGACGGGGTGGTGCTGTTCCGGCCGGGGATGGTGCTGTTTTGGGACGGGGTGGTGCTGTTTCGGCCGGGGATGGTGCTATTTTTTTGGGTGGTGGTGCTGTTTCAGCCGGGGGTGGTGCTGTTTTTTTGGGTGGTGGTGCTGTTCCGGCCGGGGATGGTGCTGTTTTGGGACGGGGTGGTGCTGTTTCGGCCGGGGATGGTGCTATTTTTTTGGGTGGTGGTGCTGTTTCAGCCGGGGGTGGTGCTGTTTTTTTGGGTGGTGGTGCTGTTTCAGCCGGGGGTGGTGCTGTTCCGGGCGGGGATGGTGCTGTTTTTTCGGGCAGTGGTGTGACATGGCAAGTGCGGTCTTTCAATTGTTTTGCTTACTATATTAACGGGTAATTAGTTAGCAGTTGCTAATTAACTTTATTTTCTTATTCTAAAAATCCTTTCTTAATAAACAATTATACATTTTGTGAAATTTATCACTTATTCGCTTTTTTGTAACATAAACAACGCTTAGATCCATTAAATTAAGCTTATAATAGAGGTAGAGAGGGAGGGTTTTTCCTATGAAAAAGAAAAATTTAGTCGCCCTTTTACTAGCGTTTGCAGTTCTAATAATTATCATCGCCTTGCCAAATCCGGATACACTCCCGGTAGCAGGCCAGCGTGCGCTTGCTGTACTTGCATTCGCGGTTATTCTGTGGGTGACAGAAGCTGTGGCGTATCCTGTAAGTGCTGTCATGATTGTTAGTTTGTTGGCTGTCCTTATTGGTACTTCTCCAACAGTGGAAGATCCGACAATTGTATATGGTACGAAACAAGGTCTCAGTATGGCTGTCGATGGATTTAGTTCATCCGCTGTATTGCTTGTCGGTGGAGCGCTTGTCCTTGCAACAGCGATGGAGCTTACCGGATTACACAGACGGATTGCGCTTTACATTATGTCAAAAGTTGGGACAAAGCCTGGTGCACTTGTTCTCGGTACGATTATCGTCAGCTTTGTGCTTGCATTATTTGTACCAAGTGCAACTGCCCGTGCAGGTACATTGGTTCCAATTCTGCTTGGTATTATTGCTGCATTTGGACTAGCTAAAGAAAGCAAATTAGCTGCACTGCTGATGATTACTGCTGTCCAATCGATTTCCATCTGGAATATCGGGATTAAAACTGCAGCAGCTCAAAACATGGTCGCACTTGGTTTTATGGAAAAAGCATTTGGAATCGATGTTACATGGGGGGAATGGTTCTTATATGCCGGGCCATGGGCGATTCTGATGTCAGTTCTCCTCTACTTCGTTATGGTCAACTTAATTAAGCCGGATATGTCCGAAATTAAAGAAGGAGTAAGCATCAAAAAGCAATTACAGGAACTCGGGAAAATCAGTGGTAAAGAACTTCGTCTAATTATCATTGCGGGAATGTTATTACTTTTTTGGGCAACAGAAGGTACATTACATCCACTTGATTCAACGACCATTACGATTATAGCAGTAGCTGTCATGTTAACGCCGATAATTGGAATTTTCACTTGGAAAGAAGTACAATCCAAGGTTCCATGGGGGACTTTAATTGTTTTTGCAACGGGGATCTCTTTAGGAACGGTACTATTAGCAACAGAAGGTGCAACATGGCTATCCTCTAATACATTTGAAGCACTTGGTGTTACGAATATGTCTCTAGTTGCAATGATTGCAGTTCTTGCATTATTTAATATTTTAATCCATTTAGGGTTTGCTAGTGCGACAAGCTTAGCATCTGCATTTATCCCAATCGTTATCGCACTGGTCGGCTCGATGGAACCAGCATCATTTAATGGTCCAGGACTGGTATTAATCATGCAATTTGTGATTAGCTTCGGCTTCCTATTACCAGTTAGTGCACCACAGAATATGCTTGCATATGGGACAGGAACCTTTACGATGAAGCAGCTACTGAAATCCGGTATCCCACTTACGGTCGTGGGCTATCTTCTCATCCTTCTGTTCAGTGCGACGTATTGGAAATGGGTTGGATTGCTCTAAATGCAGTCAAAATAAAATAGGGCAGTCGAATTGACTGCCCTATTTCTGGATTAAGCTATTTCAACAGACCAACCAATTGCAAGCCATGTAAAATCCCATCTTCGCCTACTTCTTTTGTTACGAATTTGGCAGCTTTTTTTGCTAAATCATGTCCATTTCCCATTGCAATGCTATTGTGAACATATGTCAGCATTTCAACATCGTTCAGTCCGTCACCAAATGCATAAACATGTTCAGGGGAAACTCCTAAATGCTTTACTAGATTTTCAATGCCCTTCGCTTTTGATCCACCAAGCGGCAACACATCCACCGAATATTGATGCCAGCGGACAAAATCAAGCTGATCCACTGCCGCCTTGTATGCTGTTTCGTGATCATTTTTACAAAAAAGCAATGCTTGGTAAATTTCATTCTTTTCATAGAAGCTTGGATTAAATCCTACTTTATTATCCACTTTCAACGAATCTATTGCTTCTGTCAATTCAGCATGCTCTTCCACATTTGAATACCAGCCTTCATGGTCCATATAGACCAGCGGATGTTCTTGCTGTCCGGCATGGGCTGTTAATTGCTCCAGTAAATCGCGTTGGATTGGATTTTTAAAAACAACTTCATCGTCCCTTACGACATATTGCCCATTAAAACTCACAAACGTATTGATATTTAACACTTCACGCAAGTCTTTAAAGTTAAATGGGGAGCGACCTGTCGCAATCGCAATTTCATGCCCATCTCCCTGCAGCGTTTCAATAGCTTCCTTTGTCGAAGCAGGAAGCTGCTTTTCATCATCATACAATGTTCCATCTATATCAAAAATAATTAACTTTTTTTGCATGCTGATACCTCTCTCCATGGTATTTCTACTTTTAGCTTAAGGGAAAAGGAGGGGGAATGCAATTGATTAGACTGGTGAAATGGTATGAATCTATGACTTTATCATGATAAAGAATGTTACAATTGAACTTTCCTTCTTTTTAAAACTCCATCCTTAATTTTCTTTCACTCACATCGCTATAGTGAATACCCTTATCCTATCTAGACGAAAAAATGAGACGCATAAAAAGTGTCCTATTGCTACAAACTTCCAACAAACTCTTTAACCTTTCAACCTTTGTTAAATCTTAATCTCATGCGCTAAGTTTGTACATTGTTCGTTTTTAACATTAAACACTTAGTTATGTCCCAGTCTTGATAATTATTTTAAGCTCCTATTTTTTCTTTCACATACTTTTCATTCTTACTGAATATTGTAAGACCAGTTGTGTTCTTATGGAATTTAGGAAAGAAGAAGCTTGCGATATATCCAAATCCAAATGATGTAAAGAAAGATACCATACTTACAGCAAATGGAGTTAACTCCGTTTGCTGGATAAAGTATGAAGCAATTGCACTTAGGAATAATCCAACTAATACACCCGGGGCATTTGCACGTTTCGTGAAGATCCCGAGTGCAAATATACCAGCAATCGGCACACCGAATAATCCGGTTATAGCCAAAAATAAATTCCATGTTTCAGCACGATTCGTGGAAATAAGATATAAAGCAGCAGCTAATCCAAGGATACCAGCAATGATAACTACCCATCTTGCAAGTGCAACATCATTGGATTTCTCATTATTGAAAAAACGTTGTTTAAAGTCAACCAATATACAAGCTGAAATACTATTAAGACTTGATGAAATGGTAGATTGAGCAGCCGCGAAAATAGCTGCAATCAGTAAACCTGCAACACCTACTGGCAATGACGTCACAATGAAATATGGAACGATTGCCGAGGTGTTAAACCCTTCAGGAAGGGCTTCCACATTATTGTAATAGCTGTAAAGCACCGTTCCCATCCCATAAAATATAGGAATTGTGATTAATGCAAGAATTCCATTTGTCCACAAGGATTTATTTGTATCTTTGATAGAACTTGTTGTCTGGTAGCGCTGTACAACATCCTGACTCGCTGTATACTGATGCAAATTATTGAAGATGGAACCAAGGAAAATAATTGGGATTGCTGCAGCTGCAGTACCAAACTGAAAGTTTTGCGCTGTAATAAATTTTTCATTTGACATCGCATCATTCAATACAGTTGAGAAACCACCATTAACTGCAGAAATACCAAGTACAACAACAAACATTGCACCGCCGAGTAGTATAATCCCTTGAATAACATCACTCCAGATTACACCTTCCATACCACCTAAGAATGTGTAGATAATACATAACCCTCCAACAGCTGCTGCAATGAGCACCGGATTAATTTCTGAAACGGAAGTAATGGCTAATGTTGGCAAATAAATAACAATCGCTACACGTCCAATATGAAATAAAACAAATAATAAGCTCCCTATCACCCTTAGTGAAGGTCCGAATCTTTCTTCAAGATATTCATACGCTGTTGTTATATTAAGTTTTCTGAAGAAAGGAATATAGAAATAAATCAATATCGGTATAATCGCAAATATTGCAAGGTTCCCTGCTGCATAGGACCAGTCCGTTAAAAATGCCTGCTCTGGAGTAGACATAAATGTAATCGCACTCAAAGTTGTCGCATAAATACTGAATCCCGCTGCCCATGCAGGAATTTTACCACTTGCTTTAAAGAAGGCATCCGTATCCTTACCGGCCTTTTTCGTGAAGTATAGACCCACGCCAAGCATAGCGATTAAATAAACAACTAATACGATCCAGTTTACTGTACCAAGACCCACTTTTTCCATTATTTTTCCTCCCCTTTGTATGCGCTTAAATATTTACTATTCAAAAAATTAATTAATGAGTCCGGGACAAAAGTACTTTTATGAAATAAAAACCGAACATGATTGGAGCAAATAACCGCTCCGGAAATATACTTCGCGCACCTTAGGGCGGCTGGTGAGCCCTCTTGTGCTATCGCACTACGGTGTCTCACCTATGCCTTTCCTCCCTCAGGGGTCTACGTATATTTCCTACACTAAGTTTGTGCACCGTTCGTCTTTAACATTACACACTTTAGTTATGTCCCAGTCTCTGTTTGGTCTTATGAAAACCTAGCATTCGTTAAAAGTATTCTTGTAATTCTATTTTGCTTTCTTAGAAACTCTTATCTATTCTTAAATTCAAGCTTCCTGGGTGAGGCTTATTTCAGCTTAAACTTGTTTTCTGTCTGCGAAGTAAATGCTTCGACGCATTACTTGCCCACTTGTACAGAAAAAATACAAGTACACTCTCTGCTTAAATCACAAATTAAAATCTTTCACCAGTTTTTCCACAGCTTCCCTTTTAGCTGGATCAAATGGACTCATTGGCCGCTTCACTGTTCCAGCATCGATACCCTTCACATTCAATACTTCCTTCAATGTCTGATACAACCCAAGTTCCAGAACTTTTTCTATGATATCGTTCATGACATGCTGTACTTCATAGGCGCTGGCAACTTCTCCCTGCTGCACCATTTCAAAAATTTGTTTTGCAAGATTACCATGGATATTATAGGTACTTCCAATTGCACCGTCCACTCCGGAGACCGCACCATATATTAGCATTTCGTCAAATCCTGAATAGATCAGTTTATTTGGATATTTCTTACGCAGACGCTCTAACATAAAGAAATTGCCATCTGTATATTTAACACCGATAACTTTTTCATTTTGGAAAAGTACATCAAACTGTTCCAATGACATGGATACGCCTGTCAAAGCTGGAATAGCATAAATAATCATATTGTTGCCTGTTGCTTCAATAATTGTTTCATAGTAATTCTTGATCTCATCAAACGTAAATTTATAATAGAATGGCGTAACAGCTGAAAGGCTGTCATAGCCCAATTCTGTTGCATACTTCCCAAGTTCCACAGCCTCATCTAGATTGATTGAGCCAACTTGTGCGATTAATTTAATTGCTCCATTCGTTTCTTCATGTGTAATTTTAAAAATTTGCTTCTTCTGGTCGGTTGTCAGCATGAAGTTCTCTCCAGAGCTTCCGTTTACATATAACCCATCAACTTGCTGCACGTCGATATTATTTCTGATTACTTCACGTAACCCCTGTTCTTTAATTCTCCCCTGATCATCAAAAGGAACGAGTAACGCTGAAAATATACCTTTCATGAAAAATCCTCCTAAATTTTATAATTGCTAAAACGCATTCATAAAGTTATAATATTGTCAGACCAATTTTCAATTTCATCATAAAAGGGTTTTCACAAAATGTCAACACTTTTCGTAAGGGGTTTCATTAAAACTATGAAAATATGATATGATTTAGGAACAAAAGCGCAAGCGCCCGGTTAGCGACGTACGGACTGCGCCCCGTAGTTTGGGGTGGTTCGACTGGTCGAACATTCCTACGCAGGAGATAAAGGAAACATGCCCCTTTAGGGGTATGCCGACGTTAGGCGCAGCCTGGTTTTAGTCGGCCATCCTTTTTCCTGGAGTCGATGTTGACTTTCACCGCCAGGGTATAAGTGCGACTAAGCCTCTGGCACAGCCAATCGGCAAGTCTTCTTTATCGTACGGAGGTGAGGGAAGTCTCGCTAGTCGTTGGGTGCTGGAGCTGGATATGGCTGTTTAGGTAACCAAGTTATCCACAGCATTCAAATTTTACAGTTTCCTATCCAGGAAAAAAAGAGGGATCAGCGTGGAAATTCAGAAGACTTCTCTAGTGAATATTGTTATCGAAAGAATAAAAAACTCTATTCTGGAAAATAAGTTAAAACCAAATGATAAATTTTTAACGGAAAAGGAGCTTACGGAGCAGCTGAAGGTAAGTCGAACTGTAGTAAGAGAAGCATTAATCTCACTTCAAGCTGTGGGGATTTTAAAGATTAAGCCCGGTGGCGGAATCTACATTGCAGACACGAAGCTTGGAACGATCAATTCCATTTTAAAACATCATTATGAAACGTACGGTGTAAAAATAAGGGAATTAATCGAAATTCGAAAGATCATCGAACTTGGGGCATTGCGCCTGATTATCGAAAAGCAGGTTCCATTGGATATACTACAGCTAAGAGAAATAAATGAGTCCTATCTTCAAGCGATTACAACCAATGGGGATACGAAGAAGTTTGATCGTATTTTCCATCAATCCCTTATTAAAGCAACTGATAATGATACCTTTTATGACTTCAGTGAAATTATTCATCAGTACTTTGCTCTCGTAAGAATAGATTTAACAGAGAATCAGGAATCCTTAATAGAATCGTACAAACAGCACAATGAAATTGTTGATGCCATTAAGGATAATGATTTGCTTCATGCTCAGAAAACAATGACTGATCACTTTGAACCAATTTTTACTTTTATTAAGAAAATGGAGGAAGAATCGTGAAAATGGATCCAGTCGACGTGACAGAAAGAAAGTCTCTAAAAAAAACGGTCATACAGGAAATTAAAAAATATATAATCGATCAGCAACTAAAGGCAGGAGACAAACTTCCGACAGAGCGTACATTCACTATGATGTTCGGGGTAAGCAGGTCTGTGGTCAGAGAGGCCTTAAGTTATCTCGAAAATACTGGGGTTGTTACAACAACACAGGGAAAAGGCGCATTCATAAATGAATCAAACATAGAAAATCTCCTGAACAGCTTTTTCTTCCTTTGGCAGGTTAATGATGGGCAAATCGAGGACATATTAAGCTTAAGAATCATTTTTGAGTCAAGTGCCATTGATGAAATTATTCGGCAAAATCGAATGGACGAACTAACTGAATTAAAAAACAGGGTGGATGACAGTAAAAACTGCCAATCATTAGAGGAATTCAGAGAAGCGGATATTGCTTTTCATAAGCATCTTCTAGAAGCAACCAATAATAAGCTGTTTATTCAAATGACGAACATGATTACAACTTATTTTTTTGAAACGGAATATATTGAAATGACAATAGACGAATATCAAAAAGCTGCATCAGAGCATTTACAAATTGTAGAAGCAATGATAAAAGGAAATGCTGAACAAGCAAAATCATTACTCACAGGACATATTCAAAACACAAAGGTATAGGGGGCTTCATATGGGGATTTACCTGTCCATTGATATTGGGGGTACTTACATTAAATATGCCCTGATGGATGAACAGCATAGACTTTATAACCATCAGAAGATTGAAACACCCTTAAATATCAATCATGCCATTTTAAAACAGATTGAAACAATAGTAGAGAACACAACCGTTCAATACGAGATTGATGGAGTCGGCATCAGCACCGCAGGGATTGTAGACAGGACAGCAGGGGAAATAATTTACGCTGGACCGACCATTAAAAACTATAAAGGTACAGCTTTCAAATCTTTACTCACTGACAAATACAAGCTGCCGGTACATGTTGAGAATGATGTAAATGCAGC
This sequence comes from Oceanobacillus sp. FSL K6-2867, assembly GCF_037963145.1. Lineage (NCBI taxonomy): Bacteria > Bacillati > Bacillota > Bacilli > Caryophanales > Bacillaceae > Oceanobacillus > Oceanobacillus sp. FSL K6-2867. The sequence goes on along the minus strand of NZ_CP150144.1, from coordinate 2,961,041 downwards.
ACTGCTCGGAGAAATTTGGAAAGGTGCTGCCAGAAATCAGAATAATGTTGTTTGCATTACCTTGGGTACAGGAATTGGCGGTGCACATTATGATCATCAACTAAAGGATGGATTTAACCGCCAGGCAAATTCAGTGGGATATTTATTGTATGACCCAGAAACACAAACAAACTATGAAGAACGCGCATCAACAGCAGCACTACATAAGAGAATAGAAAAAGAATTAGGAAGCGAATTCTCAGTAAAAACCGTCTTTGAACATGCGAAAAATGGAAATGAATCCTGTGTTTCCATTATTGTGTCCTGGGCAAAAGAAGTAGCAAAGGGACTAGCACAAATTATTTTAATATCAGACCCAAAATGCATTCTAATAGGTGGTGGCGTTTCAGCTCAAGGGGATTATCTTCTCAAACAGATTCAAAATCAGCTCGAAGTATTCCTACCGGAGAATTTCCTGAAAACGGAACTGAAGATAGCTGAATTATTTAATGACGCCGCATTATATGGAGCTGTGTATCCTTTTTTTAATAAGAAAAATAACAATTTTTGATTGGGGGAATAAGATATGCTGGAAAAAATAAAAGGAAATTTGATAGTGTCCTGTCAGGCATTACCTGATGAACCACTACATAGTTCATTTATTATGTCCAAAATGGCATTAGCAGCATTAGAAGGTGGAGCAAAAGGCATTCGAGCCAACTCTAAAGCGGATATTATCGAAATTAAAAAGGAAGTCGATCTGCCAGTAGTAGGTATTGTAAAACGTGATTATGAAGGTAGCTCTGTTTTTATAACTGCAACTTATCAAGAAATAGACGAATTAATGGAAAGCGGCTGTGAAATGATTGCAATGGATGCGACAAACAGGGAACGACCAAATAATATTGAACTTGCAGAGCTTGTGAGCTATACACGGGAAAAGAATAGTAATATTGAGCTCATGGCCGATATTGCTACACTCGAGGAGGCTGTTCAGGCAGAGCAACTTGGGTTTGACTGTATATCCACTACTTTGCATGGTTACACCGAAATAACAAAAGGTAAAAAGCTTTACCATGATGACTTAAAATTTTTGAAGGATGTTTTGGAAAATGTGAACATACCAGTTATTGCTGAAGGAAATGTAATCACACCAGAAATGTACAAGCGTTGCATGGAACTTGGCGCATATTCCAGTGTCGTTGGTGGAGCGATTACAAGACCGAAAGAGATTACGAAACGTTTTGTTGGAATGACGGAGTGATAATAAAGTAGGATAGGTGAATATCGCCTCAGCCCCCGGTGTGGATTTCCCCACACCGGGGTTTCTAGAAATCGGTTCGCGAGTTTTGCATCGTTCTTTAACAACAACGAAAATTGAATTGATAGTTTTAGAGCTTTTATACTTTTCCAAAATGACATCGTTACTTTTGACTTCTTCGTTCTCCCTTGCCTTGGAAAGATGATGTTGATAAAAGCAAGTGCAATACTTCGAAGCGTTCCGTTTCATCCATTTCGAGCGTTATACCACCTGGTTTTCGCTTGATACTACCATTTGAAATCTCTGGTAAATACAAATCAATTGGTTTTAAATCATTTCGCACTGTCTTTTCTGAACAATCCAGGCGCAAGGCAAGTTCCTCGATAAGAAGTGGCTCTTGATATTCAGTTAAAAGTATTTTTAGTAGTTCTTTTTTTCTCTCATTCATCGTTTATCTACTTGTTAATATAAAAAAAGATATAACTCCAAACAATAATGGATATTATATCTTCTTTTTATTAATCACATGCTCTTAAGTTTTGAATCATTTATAAGCTTATTTTTCTTACATCTAGCATCTTAATCCATATGCGAGCCACCATTAATATCAATCTCTTCCCCAGTTATATAAGAAGCTTCCTCTGAAACTAAGAATGCGATTGTGGAGGCGATCTCATCGGTTTCACCAGGGCGGCCGACAGGTATACCATCGATCACTTTTCTTGCGTCTTCTTCAGGGAGTGACTTCCAAATTTCCGTGTTTACCAGGCCTGGTGCTACACAGTTAACGGTAATTCCATCAGTCGCTACCTCACGTGCTAGATTTTTTGAGAATCCTAATACCGCTGCTTTTGATGCTGAATAGTGTGCTCCGCCAAACACGCCACCGCCTCTTTTAGCAGATACGGAAGATAGACTTACTATTCTTCCAAATTGTTGTTCCTTCATCGGTTTTAATACTGCTTGTGTACAGAGGAATAATCCAAACATGTTTACATTAAACACTTTCGTCATATCTTCTAACGTCATATCCTCTACGGTTACTTTTTGAGAGATTCCTGCATTGTTAACCAGAATATCAATTCTTCCAAATTCGGCTAGAACCTGTTCTATCATCGCATCCACCGATTCTTTACTCGTTACATTTACCTCTACCCCGAGCGCCTTGCTTCCGGATTCCTCTAACGCTTTTACAGTGTCTTGAATTCCTTCAGCATTTAAGTCCGCTACAACAATGGCTGCACCTTGCTTTGCTAATCTCAGGGCAATATTTCTCCCAATTCCTTTTGGAGATCCACTCCCGGTTACGATAGCCACTTTATTATTTAATTTAAACATGTTTAAATCCTCCTAGTTGTTGTTTTTCGAGTATGATATTTCCTTACATATTTCATTTTTTGTTTCAGATATTTTTTGTGCCACATAAATTCCTATAAGAATAGCAATGTTATTTTTGGTATAGCAGCTATTACAATAAGCCCAATTAAAAGAACAAAGAAGAACGGAATGGATGCTCTAGCCAATACCGGTATACTTAATCCTGAGATTCCGGAACCAACAAATAAGTTTACACCTAATGGCGGTGTGATAAATCCAATTGCCAGTGCAGTAATCATTACAATTCCAAAGTGTATTGGGTCCATTCCGATTTCCATAGCAACTGGAATCAGAATTGGTGTAAATATAATTACTGCTGCTGATGTATCAATAAACAAGCCGATAATTAATAGCATCATAATAATAAGCAGCAATATAATGAAGTTATTTTGAGAAACAGATAAAAATACGTCTGCAAATGCCTGTGGTATTCTTTCCATCGATAAAATATTTCCAAATGCATTTGCAGTTCCAATAATAATCATGATTGCTACAGAACTTAGTGCAGAGTTTCTTAGTATTCCATGAAGGTCACTAAGCTTTATTTCCTTATGTAAGAAAACACTGACAAATAAAGCATAAACCACTGCTACAACTGCAGCTTCTGTTGGTGTAAAAATTCCACCATAAATCCCGCCTAGAATAATGATTGGGACCAGCAAGGACCATTTCGATTTATTGATTGCTTGGAATAATTTCTTAACACTGAATTTCTCATTTGTTCCTTTGTAGCCCATTTTTTTCGAATAAAAATATGCCCAAACTATTAAGAACAGCCCGATCAGAACACCTGGAAGAATACCCCCAATGAATAAATCTCCAATTGACTCATTTGCTGATACTCCATATAAAACCATTGGTATACTTGGTGGCAAAATAATTCCCAGTGATCCTGCGGCCGCAATAAGAGCTGTTGCAAATTTTTTATCATATCCTTCTGCAGCCATTGCGGGAATCATAATCCCTCCAACCGCTGCAACTGTAGCAGGCCCAGATCCTGAAATGGCTGCAAAAAACATTGCTGTGATAACAGCAGCCATTGCAAATCCACCTGTGAACCGTCCGACAAATACATTAGCTAAGTCAAACAGCCGTGTTGAAATTCCGCCTTTCCCCATTATTTCCCCAGCAAGGATAAAGAATGGGATTGCCATTAAGGGAAAGCTGTCTGTAGAAGTAACTAATCCTTGAGACAGGAAAGTAATCGATAGGTTAGGAGAATAAATAGCTGTAATAAGACCAGCCATTCCTAATGCTATCCCAATAGGCACAGTCAATGCAGTAAACAGAAAGAAGGTGCCGAATAAAACAAAAACTGTCATGCTGTTTCCCCCTGTTCATTAGTCAGCTGCTTTGAATCTTTATTCTTTAACTCTTTTAATTGCTTTACTTCAAGTAGCATATTTTGGATAAGCCGGATAGAGGTTAAGGCCATTCCTACAACCGGAGCAGCATATACCCAAGCTAAAGGTATTTGCAATGCAGCTGATTCCCTGGTAACTCGCAAAACAATATCCAAACCAAAGTAGGTCATAACCATTGCAAATATTAAGAATAAAAAATTAGCAATTAGCGCGATAACCAGTTTCCCCTTTTCCTGAAACAACATTGTTATTGCATCAACACCTAGATGCCTCTTTTTCTTTACCGCATAGCTTACACCTATATAAATCAGCCATATAAACATATATCTTGCCAGTTCTTCAGACCACGTCAGCGAGTTATCAAATACATATCTCATAACAACCTGCATGAAAATAATCACAACTGTAAACGCACTCAAAAATACAAGGATGTATTCTTCAAAATGCTCGTCTAACCACCTTACTACCTTCATAACTTCCCCCCCTGATTTAATCCAATTACTCAGCCGCCTCAATCACACGATCTACAAATTCCTCTCCAAATTTCTTTTTGAAATTCTCATAAACAATATCTACATTTTCTTCAAATAATTTCGTATCCGGATAAATTACGGTCATACCAGATTCCTCTAATTCCTCAATTATTTGTTCTTCCTTATTTGTTACTAAATCTCTATGAAATTCTGCTGTCTCTAAAGCGCTCTCTTCAACAATTTTTTGCTCTTCTGCTGTAAGTGACTGCCAAAATTCTTCACTGATTGCAACAGGCATTGGAATGTATTGATGGCCTGACATAATTAAGTGATTCTGAACTTCATTAAATTTACTTGCATACGTATTGGCAACCGGATTTTCCTGTGCATCAACCGTTCCTTGCTGAAGCCCCATATATAATTCTCCAAAAGCCATAGGAGTCGGGTTTGCACCTAAAGCTGAAAAAGTGCTTAACGATATCGGAAACTCAGGAGTTCTAATTTTAAGCCCTCTTAAATCTTCCAGATTCTCAATAGGCTTATTTGCAGTAATATGACGGAAACCGTTTTCAAAATAGGTGAGAATTCTCAGGTTATCTTCCAAGAAAGGTTCTGCCAGCTCTTTTCCAATTTCCCCATCTAAGACCTCCCACGCTTTTTCATAGGATTCAAATAGATATGGCAGTTCAAATACTCCAATTCTTTGATCATATTGACTGAATGCACTAGCTGTGACCATTTGTAAATCGTTTAATGTAACACTTTCCACCTTTTCAGATTCTGACCCTAGTTGATCACTTGGAAATATAATTACTTCCATTTCCCCATTTGATTTTTCTTCCACTAATTCCTTAAAATGCTGCACAGCTATATGTCTTTCGTTCGTTTCCGCAGCATCATGGCCAAACCGGATTGTCGTAACATCTTTAGAAAGCACATTACCTGTTGTAAAGAAAACTACTACTAATCCAATAGACAATGCAACAATCAACGAAACTACTATATTTCGAAGCTTATTCAATTCTTCCCCTCCTATCCCCCTGCAATATCGATCGTGAGTAGTAAAAATTTAAGTGATTCTTTAAAGGGTGAATTTAGATTAAACGATTTCATACATAATATCTTCATATACCCCTACTAGAAGCTGCAGGATTCTTTTTTATCTTAATACACTTTTCACTAAGATAGCTAAACTTTTTGCCAGCTACCTTAGTGAATTAAAGCTCACCACATTCTTTACCGCTGCATCTGGTTTTTTTCTTCTTTACTTATCCTGTATTCTTTCTATTATTTATAACTGTTTTACTAAAGTATCTCTTCAGCCATATTTACAATATTTTCTACAGTTATTCCGTTTAACTCTAACAGTTTTTCGTAAGGAGCAGATTCTCCAAATTGGTCCTGAACACCAATTCTTCTTACTACCCCTTTTCCTTGCTCGGCTACTATTTCACTAACTGCACTGCCTAAACCATTAATAATATTGTGGTCTTCCACTGTCACAATCTTACCGATTTCAATACATTCTAAAACAGCTTCCCGATCAATCGGCTTAATCGTATGCATATCCAGCAACTTAACTGAAATACCTTTGTCTTCCAATATCTCTGCCGATTGTAAAGCTAAATGAACCGTATCTCCATTTGCAATTAACGCAACATCCTTACCATCTTTTAAGTGTTTGGCTTTTCCAATTTCAAATTCCTCATTTTCATCATAAATCACAGGAACCGTATCTCTCGTAAAACGAAGGTAAACTGGACCGTATACCTCAGCTGCTTGTTTTACTAGTTTTCTAGTTGAATGATAGTCTGCGCCCATAATCACTGTCATATTCGGCAATGTACGAAGCACTCCCATATCCTCGATTGCTTGGTGACTCCCACCATCATTGGCAGGTGTTAGTCCACCATGGGAGCAAGCAATTTTAACGTTCAAATTCGGGTAGCAAATTTCTTGGCGAATCTGTTCTGCCATACGTAAAGAACCAAATACTGCGTACGTGCTTACGAACGGAATTTTACCAGTTGTTGCAAGCCCTGCAGCTAATCCCGCTGCATTTTGCTCTGCAATTCCAACATTAATATGCTGCTTTGGAAACTCATTCATAAATTTTGTTGTTTTACATGAACTGCCAATATCAGCGTCTACCACTAAAATATTTTTGTTGTCACGACCCAATTTTGCAATTTCATCACCAAAGGCTTGTCGTGTTGCTATTTGTTCTGTAGCTTTCAAATCTATTACAGTCATGCATGTAACCCCCTTGCTAATTCTTCCATTGCCAGATTGTACTGTTCTTCATTTGGTGCTTTTCCATGCCAGCCAACGACATTTTCCATATAGGAAACACCTTTTCCTTTCACCGTGTTACAAACAACACATTTCGGCTTTCCATTTTTCGCTTCTCTTACTTCATCCAAAGTTTCAACGATTTCTTCCATGGAATGGCCATCAATTCGTTTCGTTTCAAAGCCAAATGCCTGAAATTTCTTTTCCAGATCATGGTTTGGCATAACCTCTTCTGTCGTTCCATCAATTTGCAGTCCATTATCATCAATAAATACAACTAGATTATCTAATTCATATTTCACAGCTGTTTGTGCAGCTTCCCAAATCTGTCCCTCTTGGCATTCTCCATCTCCAACAACCGCAAAGACACGATAGGCTTTTTCATCCAGCTTTCCACCTAGTGCCATTCCCACAGCACAAGACAGACCTTGTCCAAGAGACCCTGTGGAAATATCTACACCTGGGCATTTTTTGGAATCCGGGTGTCCTTGGAATGGAGAACCATATTCTCTTAATGTGTTGATCGTTTCTAATGGCACAAACCCTTTATGCGCCAAAGCAGCGTATTGAATCGGTGCTACATGCCCTTTCGATAAAACAAAGCGATCACGATCTGCCCACTCAGGTTCTTCTGGATTCACATTCATTTCGTTAAAATATAAGGCAGTTACGAAATCCGCCGCTGAAAGTGACCCTCCCGGATGACCAGATTGAGCTTTATATACCATAGTTACTGCTGTTTCTCTTAATTCTATTGCCTTCTTTTTTAATTCTTCAAGTGTCATACTTTCCATTCCCATCACCTCTGTTGTAAATGATTAAATCTACATGATTAATAGCAATTAAACGATTTCCAAAATAAAAATAGGGAAAGCGCAGTCAATCAATATATATGTGTGGTAAATCCATTAACTTAATAAACAGAATTATATATTGTAAGCGGAGTCATGTCAACACCGATTTTTTAATTTCATGGTTGCATAATCGATTCTGATTGAGCTGAAAACAAAAAAGAGCCTGGAGTAGTTATAATATCCAGGCTCTTTCTAAATAATAATCTTGGTTACCCAAATTGAGTATGTGAACCAGAAGTTTAAAGCAATCCACTTTCCTTACGATACAATTTTTCTGGGAAAACTTATCGTCAAGGAAAATCAATTAACACTTTAATGGCATTATCCTTTTTTGTTGCCGCAGCTTCCATAGCTTCGTTTATTTCATCCAACTTAAAAGAGTGTCCTGTTAAAACCTCTAATGGATATTTTTGCTGCGAAATGATGTTGATAGCTTCTTGAAAATCTTCTCTTATGTACATTGACGACCCAAGAATTTGAATTTCAGACATAAACACTTTATTTAAATCCACTCCCGTTTTGCCTTCAAAAATAGCAATGGAAATCATCTTTCCCTTTTTAGAAATAATTTCAAAAGCATCGTCTACAACCGATTCAAAACCTACCGTTAAGAAAACCTTATCCACACTTCCCAGATGTTCTTTCACATAATCTGTTAAAGAACATTCCCCTATATCTACCGTATCTGTCATACCTAATGCCTTACCTGCTTCTAAATTATGTTTTAATGTATCTGTAATGACAATGCGATCAGCCCCGGCATTATTAGCTGCTACTGCTGTCAATAAACCTATTGGACCTGATCCAAGAATTGCTACTTTATCCCCTTTTTCTATCCCTGCAATTTTAACAGCATGAACTCCAACCGCCAGCGGCTCTGCAAGAGCACCAACCTTGTATGGTATGTCCTCCGAAAGCCTGTATACTGTTGAAGCTGGTGCTGATATATATTCTGCAAATGCCCCTTCCCACTTTGAGGTTCCTAAAATAGTTTTATTATTACATAGATGGTAGTCACCCCGCTTGCAATATTCGCAGTCAAAACAACCATATTGAGGCTCAACGGTTACAATATCCCCCTCATTAAATCCATTAACATCAGAACCTAGTTTGAATACAGCACCAACAACTTCATGCCCTAAAATACTTGGCGGCTCTCTAAATGGATGCTTGCCATTGTATGCATGTATTTCCGATCCGCATATTCCTGTTTGAAGTACTTTAATCAACACTTCGTCCGATCCAACAGACGGCATTTCCTTATCAATGAGACTAATATTCTTAATTTCATCAAATAACGCAGCTTTCATGTTCGGCACATCCTTTATGAATTTTTTATTACACTCCTCTACCTAACGATTAATCAGAAAAACAAATGGTTTGATATGACTATAGAAGACGAAAGCCGTTATGGAAGACGCAAATCATTTCCACTTCTCCCCGCGACAAGCATCCTGATACCAATAATCTCAATCACTATACAATTAGAGACTTTTCTTGGATTGAATTTCGTATCAAAATGTAAAAGTTTTACTCTTATTTAATCGTTTAACCAATATTATAATGGAAACGCTTTTATGTCAAAATGTTAATCTTTATTGGATGATGGTTTTAATTAAATCAATTACCTTAGCAAGGCATTGTATAATATAAGTAAAATCATGATGTTATTTACGCTTTCTGAAAATATAATAGTTGAATCTGAAAATAATCTCATGTAAGATATTATGTAAATCTAGTCAAGGTTAATTGTTTTAATAAGAGGAGATAAAATGAAAAAAGAAGTCACAACAATGAAAGATATTGCAAGAGAGGCTGAGGTTTCTGTTGCAACCGTTTCGCATGTTATTAACAATACAAAACACATCTCAGATACAACTCGAAACAAAGTGCTGCAAGTTATTGAAAGGTATAATTACGTGCCTAACTCTGCGGCAAAGAACTTGAGACAGCAATCAACAAAGACTGCGGGACTAGTCGTGTCCAGTTTCCCTGATTCATTTGTAACTGAAATGATTTTTGCTATTGAGCAGCGTGCCAAAGAAATGGGATACAATTTGCTATTGGTTAATACAACTGAAGATCGTGATTACGAAGAAAAGACAATTAATTTACTCCATTCCAAGCTTGTTGACGGTATTATCCTTTCACCGACATCAGGTGATATTCAATACCTGCAAAAGTATACAAACGATAATTTTCCAATTGTCATGGTAAACCGTTATGAGACTTCAATAAAAAATATCCCTAGAGTTACCGGGGATAATTATCAATTGGGATACGATGCTACATTGCACCTTGTAAAGCATGGTCACAAAAGAATAGGCTTCATTTATGCCTATCCAAATGTCTCGACAACAAACGATAGGATCAGAGGCTACCAAGAAGCGCTGAAGCAGTTTAATATTCCAGTAAACGAGGATTATATTATCCAAGGCTATGCAAAGGTAAAGGGCGGAGCTGCTGCAACAGAAGAGCTGCTTGCAAAAGATAAGCAAATTACGGCACTTTTCGTTCAAAATGATTTAATGACGATTGGTGCAATAAGCAAAATCAAGGAATTAAATTTAAGTATTCCGGATGATATTGCAATTATTGGATTCGGTGATTTTTCATCATCTCATATTATCGACCCGCCCGTAACTAATATTCTCTTGCCACCTGAAACAATTGGAAGAACAGCGTTTGATGTGTTATTAAATAAAATTAATAATCCAAATTACATGAGTCATATTGAATTGCCACCTTCCATGTTAATCCGGAAATCATGTGGCTGTTAAAATCCGCAGCAAAGTTATTTAATTTTACCATCCAATAGAACAGCATCAAGAAACAAATTAAATACTTTCAAATATAATTTTTTATAGGGGGAAGTTTTCATGGCATCGATTACATTTAATCAAGATCCAGTTACATTACTAGGAAATGAAGTTAAGGTTGGTGATACAGCTCCTGATTTCACTGTATTATCTAATGATTTAAAAGAAGTAACGTTGGATGATTACAAAGGGAAAGTGAAATTAATTATTGCAGTTCCATCGATTGATACTGGTGTTTGCTCTGAGGAAACGATTCGCTTTAATAAAGAAGCAGACACGATTCCAAATGTCCAAATTCTAACCATCAGTATGGATTTACCTTTTGCACAAGGACGTTGGTGCGCAGCCAATGGTGTAAACCAATTGGATACTTTATCAGATCATCGCAATGCTGATTTCGGTAAAAACTATGGTGTATTAATCGAAGATCTGCGTTTATTAGCAAGAGCTGTTTTTGTAGTAGATGCTAATAATAAAGTAACTTATGTGGAATATGTAAGTGAGGCAACCAACCATCCTGATTACGATAAAGCACTCGAAGCAGCAAAAAATGCGTAAACGAAAAAAGACGAGGAAGCGTGCTGAGCGCTTCTTCGTTTTTTATACTAGAAAATCCGCAAACTTCCACACTAAAAGAAGGTAATTAATATGGATCTTTATAGTCTATCAGCATATGATTTAGATAAGCTGGAACAGTTATATCTACTCGACCTGTTATTAATCTAAAAAATTGAAATCCTTACAAGACTTAAGTACAGTAAAATTAAATCATACATTCATGGAGGTTTAAAATGGACAAATTCATGGAACGAGCAATTGAACTAGCAACCGAAAATGTTCAGGATGGCGGGCAGCCATTTGGTGCTGTACTCGTAAAAGATAATAATATTATAGCTGATGGCGTGAATGAACTGCACAAAAATTTTGATGTCAGCGGCCATGCGGAATTACTTGCTATCCGACGTGCGCAAGAGAAATTACAAACGAACAACCTATCTGGTTATGTTATGTATGCAAGCGGAGAACCATGCCCAATGTGCCTAACAGCGATGTACTTTGCAGGCATCGACCAGGTATTTTATTGTGCAGCGGTTGAAGAAGCAGGAGAAGCAGGATTAGGTAAATCAAAAGAGATTTATGATGATCTTAAAAAATCGAAAACGGAACGCAGTTTATCCGTGATACGAATGCCATTGCGTGAAGGTCAAGCAGATCCAATGAAACTCTGGGCTGAAAGATAAATAGCTAGACCGATCCTAATACTAGTACACTATTTGATATTCGATATGAGAATCCCTCGTTCTTGACCATAACCAGGGATTTTTTTGCTGTCGGGAGTCAGTCAAAAATAGACTGAAAAACGTTTATAATTACGTATCAAATCTTACAGCTAGTTCATTTGGAGCAATAGAATAGAATTAATCCACAGACCCAAGAAATAAATAATTTGTCGGGTTGGAAAAACATTCTCAGCGTTGTACTCTAAAGCTGAAAGATGAAATTCACAAAGGAGGAGAATATGATGATGGACAAGTTATTCAGAAGACAGGCCACCGGATTGCTTGGATTAACGATGATTTTAGCTGTTTCATCTATACTGCCCTCTGTTGTAAATGCTGAAAATGAGAAGAAAGCCGAAGAGAACGTTGTAATAGAAAACAAAGAGAATATCACGGTAGATGGTGTTGACTATTCCAAGACTGAGGATGAAGAGAAATTCAATCAAATCAAAGAATCAGCAAAGTATACCATTATTGATACAGATGGAAGTGTTTACGGGTACACTTCAAAAGCAGATTATAAGAATGCACAGAAAGAATTTGCCGAAAAGTGGCAAGAAGAACAACCAGCTAATGGAGATATTGGCATAAAGAGTGATTCCGGTGTAAGTGAATTTTTCAGGGATGCTAACTTTCAAGGATTTCTGTTCCAGCAAGGTGTCGGCTATGAATGGAACATCCCTTTTAGCTATAACGATACCATTTCTTCCATGAAAACGGCGGGAGCCAGCAGTGGAACTCAGGTTTGTTATGACAGTTATGCTGGTGAACCATGCAAGACATTCCCTCCAGGACAGGATATCCCATATGTAGGTGATGGTTGGAATGATCAAATCAGCTATGTGAATGTTCTCCATTAATCTAAATAAGGAAGCTGGAACAAGACCAATAAATTAATAAAGAGTGGTACGCTCCACAAAGAGTTGGTGAAGGTACCACTCTTCATTATACTTATCCAAACAAGACAGGCAACAAACATTCGTTTACGATACTCGAATTTTGATTAATTCCCAACTTCTTGTCAATTATCGTTTTCCTTCTGTCTATTTCCAAATTCATAAATCCTGTTCTCCTTACAATTATATGTGGCAGTTTATTAAAGAAACTGGCGGGACTATGAAATAAAAGATTTAGCAGTAAAACTTATCATACTTTTTAAATGAACGGATAAAATAATATCCTGTGATATATAATCATTCTTATAGCTATCGTTAGTACAATCAATAATGTTATGTTACACTAAACCAAATCTTCAAATAAAAGGAGAATGTTACATGAGTAAAAAATGGTTATTAGGTTTGTCCCTCGCCTTATCCGTATTTGTCATAACTGCTTGCAGTAATGGGGATGAGGAGGCTAAAGACGATAAAGAGGAATCAAAAACACAAGAAGAAGCTCAGGGAGACGGTGAAGGTGCTGAACAGCCGGAGATGCCTAAACCTGACTTGGAAGATATTCCGGAAGTAGTTGCAGAAGTAAATGGAGAAGAAATAAGCAAGGAAGAATTTGAAACTACGTACCAAGCGCAATTTCAGCAAATGGCTATGCAGTCACAGATGACTGGACAAGAGCTTGATCAGGATCAATTAAAGAAGCAAATTGCTGAAAGCATGATTGGTTCGGAACTTCTCATACAGGAAGCGGACAACCGTGGTTTTACCGCTTCGGAGGAAGACGTCAATAAAACAGTGGATGATTTGGTAAAACAAAATGGGCTTCAATCGAAGAAAGAATTCATGGCCGCTCTTAAAGAACAAGGTCTTCCTGAAGAAGAGGTAATGACCCAGGTTGAAACGCAAGTAAAAGTGGACCAGCTTATTGCAGACGAGTCTGGTGACACAAAGCCCACAGAGGAAGAATTAAAAGAAGCTTATGATCAAATGAAAACTCAACAGGAGCAAATGGGTGGAGAGGAAGCAGAAGTCCCATCTTTTGAGGAAATGAAACCTAATCTTGAAGAACAAATAAAAATGCAAAAAGAAGGCGAAGCAGCTCAAAAGCTTGTTGAGAAACTGCGTAAAAACGCAGACGTCACTGTCAACATATAAAATATTAAAACCAGGTTCCTTTTTGGACCTGGTTTTAATATTTGTGTATAATGCTAAAGTGAAGCTATAGAGCTGTTTCTGCCCTCTTATCTCTCCTTCAGCTTCATTGCCTCAGCCATAATCTTTGGAAGGTCGGTGTTATCATGAAATCCCGCGAATTTATGGGATTGTGGACCGTAAGCATAAACTGGAATATCAGCGCCAGTATGGTTCGTACTTGTCCATCCAACATTCGCACGATCACTTACCACTTTATTGATGGCAAGCGGAGCATTTTCAGCCTGCTGTATTGCTTGAACTTCTTCTTCCGTTAATTCAAATCCAGTATGTGTTTCCAAAACCTCACTAACATTCGAGCGGTCTTCGTTTAATTGAGCTGCCATGTAATCGCCTGTTGCAGTTACATTAGTTAATAGGTCAGCATTTAAATTCATAGAACCATTTGAACCAGTCGTCATTCCTCCTGTGTCATGGTCACCGCCAACAACGACAAGTGTCTTACCATCTTTTTCAGCAAAGTCGATTGCTTCTTCAACTGCTTTTTCAAATGCGGCAACATCTGACATTGCCCAGGCTGCATCATTCGCATGTCCTGCCCAGTCAATTTGACTTCCTTCAACAACTAAGAAAAATCCGTCCTTGTCTTCTTCCAGAATATCAATTGCAGATTCGGTCATTTCAGCAAGGCTTGGTTCTTCTGTTTCCGCGCGATGGAACTCTGGAGCAAGTGCATCATCTGCAAATAAGCCTAAAAGCTTTTCTCCCTTATTAACCGCAATTCGTTTATTATCCAGTAATTGATCACGCGTCTCAACGAATTCATATCCTTGCTCTTCAGCCTCATCAATTAAGTTAAGCTCTTGTTGATTTCCACCTTCAGAGTCGGGTAAGAAATTGTTTTTCCCGCCACCAAGAATAACATCTACTTCATTTGCAATCATTTGTCTAGCAATCTCTGTTTCGTTATTTCGGCTATCAACATGTGCTGTGAATGAAGCTGGTGTTGCATGGGTGATTGTCGAGGTCGCCACAAGGCCAGATGCCTTTCCCTCTTCCTGTGAAGCTTCTAAGATTGTCTCAAGCTCGTTTCCTTCTGGATCCTGACCAATGACACCATTATTCGTTTTTTCACCTGTAGACATGGCAGTTCCTGCAGCAGCAGAATCTGTAATGTCAGAGTTAGCAGAATATGTCGAGAACATCCCCTTTAAATGTGAATCCCAAACAGCCTCTTCTCCCTTATATGTACGGTAGTTGCTCGCATAGTTTGCACTAAAACCATCAGGGATCATAAAGATAACATTCTCTACCTTTTTATTCCCATTTTTACTAGTTGAATTCGGTTTAGCGGCATCTGCAGTTCCTAAACTTAAACCTGATAATACAAGTGATGCACTTAGAACGACGGCACCAATTTTTTTATACATCCAAACAGCTCCCCTCAAATTTTTACTACACTAATAGGGTAAATGATAGATATCTAAAAGAAGTTACACACTAGTAAAAATCTAGTAAACTTTTATCACCCTAAATAACCACCCCTTTTTTCTCAGTATTTTATTTACATAGTTTTTACCTTCTATCAATGTTGGTGAAATATTAGTTTGCTACTATAAAGTCACAACCGAACAGAAGCAATATATAAAGATGGATTTATCAAGAGAAGCGCATTACTTCCCCTTTTTCCCAATTATGTTCCCAACTTCACAAATTGGTCATAATTAAAAGCTCTATTTTCCGTTAACCCCTTTACATTAATACGCTTTCATATATAATATAATTAAGTGATATACTTCACAAATAAACTTAAAGGAGGAATATTGATGAATAATACAGATACAATGCTTACTTGTGTATACCAAACAAAAGGTATGATTACCCGTGAAAATATTCGTACAACGTTTTTAGATTACCAAATTGCAGATATAACTATTCATCCGGACATACCGCTGCCTGCTGAAGGAAACCATCCTATTTCCATAAAAATTGAAGGAACTTGGTACAAAGCAATTGCGTCTGTTGCAAGCAAGCTGACAAATGAACACAATAAAGCAGTAAAAGCATATATTTATAAATTGAATCGGCAGCTCAACGCATGCAGCGTATTGATTTCATGGGATAAATACCTAAATACGTCCAAAAAACAAATGCAATCCGAATCATTCCCT
Source organism: Oceanobacillus sp. FSL K6-2867 (assembly GCF_037963145.1). NCBI lineage: Bacteria > Bacillati > Bacillota > Bacilli > Caryophanales > Bacillaceae > Oceanobacillus > Oceanobacillus sp. FSL K6-2867. Next base: position 2,945,126 of record NZ_CP150144.1, on the reverse strand, counting down.
GCAGCCGCAAATTTATAATGCGTACTACTTTATAAAAGCCAATTTCATCTAATTGCAGCCATATAAAGTAGTATCGCTGATGCTTGTCTGCAGGGGGTACAAATTTTTTAATTTACTGCAGCTTCCCCCTACACTCCACAATTACCTCATCCATAACCTTCCCATCCTGAATTAAATAAGCCTTCTCATGCAAATTAGACACGGGACAAATATGATTCGGTATAATTTGTACCTTATCACCTATATTTACTTGCTCACTGAATGCTTTATTATAAATAATTGCATGCTCGTCAAAAACACCATCAACATGGACATCTTCATATTCTTTTATCTTGCCCAGGCCAGTTGTTGCGGTAATCCCTTTTGTTCGCTTTTGTGCAGTGATTCCTTTTGCTCCTACATCAGTAATGACACGCTCACCTGTTGGCTTGCTTATGATGGTGGTAAGAACAGTTGCGGCAGCCTTTTCAAAACTTCCGAATGCATTCGACTGGGATGCATCCATTAGGATATAGGTGCCAGGTCTGATTTCCGTTACACCTTCTGGAATGTCAAAGCCGAATAAAAATGGCGGTGTAGAACCGATGCTTACTACTTCAGGTGAAACTCCTAATTCTGTACAAATTCCTGCAAAATGCAATGTTCTTTCTGCACTAGCAGTATAGAGCTCTTTACAATGCTCCACATTCTCTGCTGCATATGTGTGGCCATCGTGGGAAAATACACCTTTCAGATTTACATTGCTGCTATTTTTCACCGCGTTCACGAGTTCTCTAAACACCTCTTCTTCTATAACACCAGATCTGTTTTCTCCTACTTCTATCTCAATCAGCACTTGCGCTTTATTTGTTGCTCCTTCAAATACTTCCTCTATTTCATTTAGCTGATAAACGGAATCAATTCCAAATGATATATTAATTGAATTCGCCAATTCCCTTATTCGCTGGATTTTCTGTTTCCCCACTACCTCATTGGCAATAAAAATATTGTCTAAACCGTGTCGAGCCATTACTTCTGCTTCTCCTACTTTTGCGACCGTAATTCCAGAAGCACCATGCTTCTCTTGCAATAGTGCAAGCTTTGGCATTTTATGTGTTTTGGTATGTGGCCGCAATTTCACGTTTTGCTTATCCGCATATGCTTGCATATCTTTAATATTTCTCATTAGAATGTCTTGATCAATTAATAGTGCAGGTGTATCCATTTCTTTATAATGCATTTATTTATTCTACCTCCTTAATTGCTGCCATTGCCTCTATCTCAATTAAGCAGCCAAAATGTAAAGGATTGGTAGGCACAATGGCTCTCGCCGGCTTATGTTCACCAAAAAATTTTGCATAAACGTCGTTAATTTCGTCCCAGTATACGACATCGGGTGTGTACACTCTGCAAAAAATAACATCTTCCCGCACTAGGCTGCGTGCCTTTAAAACCAACTCTAAATTGGCTAATGCTTGTTCAGCTTCGGCTTTTATACCACCTGATGGAACCATACCTGTTTGCGGATCTTTCGATAATTGCCCGGATATATAAAGCACTCCATTATATTCCATCCCAGGAACGTAATGGCCACCCTGCTGCTTCGAATATTCTGTATGGACTGGCTTCATTTGAACTTCCCCCAATTCATTTTTTATTTACTTAATTGCTTTGAGACCTGCTCCACATAAAGGAATAACTGTCGTTAAATTTTTTATAGGATTGCCTTGCTGTGCGACATATGTAAGATAGCCTGCATACGTTGCAGCAGATGTTGGCTCAACGAAGAAGCCTTTATATGCCAGCTCTTGTCTCGCATCTTCAATCTTTTGCTCTGGTGCAGCTATCATTTCTCCACCGGTTTCTTTTATGACCTGCAATATTTGATGATGTCTTGCCGGATTGGCAATCGCAATACCTTCTGCCTGGGTTTCTTTCGGTTCTAGAGGCTCTATCTCTTGCGCTCCCGATTGGAAAGCTTTAAATAATGGTGCACATCCTTCTGCTTGAACGGCAATAAATTTAGGAATACTAGGAATTAAACCTTTATCATGTAAGTCTTTAAAACCATAATAAGTCCCTAACAACAGTGTGCCATTTCCAACAGGGACAATAATTGCATCTGGAACATTCCCATTCATATCTTCCCAGATTTCATAGGCATAGGTTTTTGTTCCTTGATAGAAAAATGGATTGTAAACATGACTTGCATAGAAACTTCCGCTTGCTTCAACTTCTTTTATTGCAGCATCCGCCGTATCTTCTCTCGTTCCAGGGATTAAATGTAATTTTGCTCCATACGCTTTAATCTGTGATAATTTATTTGGCGAAGTACTGGCTGGAACGAATATGTCGCATTTTATACGGGCTTTAGCTGCATAGGCAGCAATTGCAGTTCCTGCATTACCACTGCTATCTGCTACAATCCGTTTTACATGTAAAGCTTTGGCCGCTGTAATGAGCATGGATGCACCACGGTCCTTAAATGAAAGGGTAGGCATCATATAATCCATTTTAAGGAAAACGTTATCAGAATTATCCATTGTAACCATTGATGTAAAGCCTTCCCCTAACGTAACCTGCTGTGATTTACTGAATGGTAATGCTTCCTCATAACGCCAGAGTGAAGGCGTTCGTTGCTTAATTTTATCAAGTGGAAAATCAATATCAAACTCCGCAATATCCAGCAATCCTCCACATGGGCATCGGTAAATAAGCGTTTGCGGATCGTGAATCTCACCGCATCTGCTGCATTTGTATTTTACCTTCATGCATAATCACCTCCAACACTTGATTCTCTATAATTTTTTATATATAATTAGTTAAAAACACACTATACATATAACTTTATCTATAAAACAAATAAACGTCAATAAAAAATTATAGGCTTTATTTCTAGGGAGATTGTGATTTTAATGTCTAAAGATTTTTTCTATCCTTATATAACTGCAGCAAAAATGATCGCTAAAACGTTCGGTAGAAACTGTGAGGTTGTTGTTCATGACTTAACGACTCCGCAAAACTCTGTAATTTTCGCTATTAACAATCATGTTACTGGAAGAAAGGTTGGTCAATCCTTTGATCATCTGATTCGAGAGGTACTACTGTCAGGACAATTTAATGAAGACTTTGTGGCAGGTTACGAGACATATGACCATAATGAAGAATCAATAAAATCTTCTACATCCCTTATTCGAGATGCAGCTGGAAAAGTGAAAGGCGCATTATGTATTAATTATCGTTTAAATTCTCTTTCCCATGTGAGAGAATTCGTGGAAGATATGATGACATTTGGAGAAGAGTATGTCAAACCAGCAGCTGAAGTGCAAAAGGACAACGTTGTTGAGATTGCAGATGAAATCATTGATTCTATTATTAAAGGTTATGAAGTGGAAAGCCTGAAGCGAAAAGACAAAATCCAAATCGTAAAATTTATGGATGAAAAAGGGATTTTTCTGATTAAAGGAGCCATTGATAAGGTGGCTGAGAAATTAAATACGTCGAGGGTTACGATTTATAGTTATTTGGATGAGATTAAGAAAGAGAATGGCAGCTAAAGAGCACGTGCAATTTAAGATACTCATTGGAATGCGAATGTCATTCTAAAAAGAGGCTGAGACATAACAAAAGTGTTTAATGTTAAGACGAATGACGCACTAACCTGTCCCTGCCTCTTTCTCAATTTCCAAGGTTCATTTTCTTGAATACCAAGCAAATTTCTTTAAACCTCTATTGATTCACTTCAATTTGATATTCCTTATGCTCATGCAAACCCTGGTCATTTTCAATATGGACGACCATTGTATATATACCATCTTCTTCAAAGGAATATGAACCAGTGTATTCGCCTGAAACATTTTCTTTCGTTTCCACCCAATCTTGATCTTCTGAATTATTATCATTAAGGATTTCATAACTGACACTAGCTTCCATAAGAGGTTCATTGTCCATTTGCAAGTGTACTGTAAGATCGATTTCCTGATTCACATTGACTTTTTCTGGCTCCATAAAATGTATTCCTAATTCTTCGGTGTGATCAGAATGTTCATGCCCAGCTGCATCATCATGATGCCCATTTTCATGACCTGTATCTGTATCAGTTCCTGCACCTTCACCAATCGTAATTGATTTTTTTGGCATTGTGTGCAAATCTCTAGCTGTTGTGTGGGCATACATTTCATAAATACCATCTGAATCAAAGGTTATTTCTGCAGTGTACGTGCCATCTCCTTTATTATCAGCTTTTACCTTTGTACTGTTTTCTTCGTTTCCTTGTTCCCAGTACTCAAATTCTACTTCATCTGCATCTTTTACTTTTTCGTCACCGTATGTAACGGCTGCCTTTAATTCTACCGTTTCACCTGCGTCAGCTTTTTCAGGAACTTCAAATTCCACATCAAGTGATTTAAGTTCCTCAGATTCTTGACTTCCCTCATTTTCTCCGCTGTTTCCACATGCAGTTAAAGCTGCAGCTATTAGGAAGGATATAATTAATAGATAAGTTTTTTTCATTTTATTTTTGCTCCATTCTTTTAATTTAGGATCGTTCCTGTAATATTTTTAGGTCGTTAATAATTTCTTCTATTGATTCAGATTCAGCACCACTGTATCGTTTAATAACTTCTCCTTCTGGGTTTACTAAGAAAAAACTGGTGCCATGGATAACCTGGTCAGTGCCATCTTGCGGCTCTTCCAAAAAAGATTTAAATGATTTTATCGATAGCTTTTTTATCGTTTGAAAATCATAGCCAGTTAAAAAGGTCCAATTGCTCAAATCAGCTTGATAACTTTTCGCATACGCTGTTAATACCTCTGGTGTGTCATACTCTGGGTCAACACTAAATGAGATGAGCTGTGCATCTAATTTTTCTTCTTTCATTTTGTCTTGGAGTTTAGTCATATTGGAAGTCATTGGCAGGCAAACTGTTGTACAATTCGTAAAAACAAAATCAGCTATCCACCAATTTCCTTTTAATTCCTCCAAAGACAATGTTTCATTATCTTGTGTTGTATACTCAAAGTTCTCTACTTCCTCTGACATATTTGTTTCTATATCTTGTCCACAAGCTGCGAGAAAAAGGGTAAGAACAACCGTTAAGGCTGTCAGGCATTTCATACTTTCATCCCCCTTTATTATTTAATGATTTTTACTGCAATTTTGGTTCTTTCCACTCATTACCTGAAATATTGCTTCCATTGCTTCGTTAAACGTATATACTTTTCCACCAAATCCCTTAACAAATTTTTGGGCATGTTCCTGCATCTCAAATGCGAGTAGCTGCGGTTGGCAGCATCCCATATTAATGGATGTATCCATTACATACCAGGCTAAATTAGCACTTATTACGGTTTGCCTGAGAAAATCAGTACAAATTGCTTGGATTACTTCTTCCTCCTGTTGCCGATGACGCAGCAAGCCACAATGACAGCAGCAAGCCATCTCAATTTTATTATTTGGAAAAATAAGGCGGTAAGATAATCTTTCATATATTTTACGACTGCAATAAGCACATTCTTCTAAGTTAGAAAATGATGCTTTCTCTGGTTTATCCTGAACAAGAGAAATGCCGCCGAAAGTCTTCACAATCAAGCCTTCCTCAATTAATGGCTTTAAATCACGGTGAATAGTCATTTCTGAAACCTCAAGTTCATTACTTAAATCGGATATTTTCATGTTACGTTTTTCTTTAATTAATTCTTTAATATGATTTCTTCGTTCTACTGGTAACATATTTTCACACTCTCCGATCGCAATTATTATTTTTAACAAAGCAGAACATTATCTAACGAAAAAATGCTTATAATCCGTTTCTATATTGATAGAAGTAGCAGTGTTGGAATTAATAGACTTCTTCTTGTAAACTCCGGTGCATTTTTTTCTATTACACTTTCAATGAAAATACCTTTCTAGCTAAGCCACTGTTTTACTGCTGGAATCCTTTTAATAACGAACCAGTCTAAGACCCATACTAATAGAAGAGACAGTCCAACTAATGGGAAAAAGATACTAAATGAAAGGACAATTATCGTTACCCCCTTCAGCATTTTGAAGTTTTCGGGAAGTGCTGGTGCTCCCAATTTACCGTTTGGCTTTCGCTTCCACCACATGACAAGTCCACTTACAGGGATTAAAATTATCGCAATTACCAGGATAAGACTTAATAGTTGATTAAAGATCCCAAACTCTCCTTGATGGAATGCAATCCCATAGGTAACTAGTTTTCCAATTGAACCATAATCATCCCATCCATAATCTTCAAGAACCTCACCACTGTATTGATCAATATGCAATGTTTGCTGGGCATGAGGACTTGGACGATTTGGATACACCTCTGCCGGGTCTAAATAAACAGTATAAACACCGGTTTCTTCTTTAGGTAATACGATTTGGTAACCTGGATGAATATTTTTTTCTTGTGCAATTTGCATTACTTTCTCAGCAGAAACCGTGGAAACACCATTCGAAGTTGAATTAGGTACTGGCAGGTTTTCTGCAGCCCAAGGGACATCCGCGACTTCTTTTGTTGAAATAGAAGATTCCGGAAAAGCATGTGTTTCCCAAGGCTGGTCTCCGACCGGGCTACCTGCGCCTGTTGTTTCAACCGCACGGTGTGCCATACCGCCCCAGATATCAGACCACATAAGTCCAGAAAATAGTTGGATAATAAGGAATAACGAAAACCAAATAGCTGTTACAGCATGCAGGTCACGCCAAAGTAAACGTTTTCCCTTATATTTGCGAATTCTCGGAATAAATGTACCATAAATAGATTTCCACGTTGTCGGCCACCATAAATAAGCTCCTGTTATAATTAAGATAATCGTCCAGCAGGCGGCAAGCTCTACCAACCTATTTCCAATCGTACCACCCCACAGCTCACCATTATGTAATAATTTAATGAATGCCATAAAACGATCATTCTCATTTAAGCTTCCTGTAATTTCTCCATTGTATGGATTAACATATACCGAAATATTTCCTTCAGCATCTTCTATACTGACTACAGATGATCGATCCGTTTCAAAAGAAGGTGTAAAACTAATTATTTCGGCATTTGGATAGTTCCTTTCGACTTCCGTAATTTGTTCGGTAGGTGTTAATTTTTGTTCCCCTTCTTCTACATAGTAAAGGTCATGGTACATAGAATCTTCAATTTGTGGTTTAAATAGGTAAATACCTCCCGTTATAGACAGAAGGACAATCAACGGAGCGAAAAAAATACCTGCATAGAAGTGCCACCGCCATACAGCTTTGTAGATTTTTTTTCCTTTTTTTGCATTCCTCTGTTGTTTGGGCCATTCAGATTCGGTTTGATGCTCTTTTAAAACTTCCATCTTCCTTTATCCTCCATTTCAATTTCATTACAATTTCTTCAGTATCCTAAGAAGTTTGTATATTCTGATAGGGAGTTTTATATTTTCCACGAAGGATACCTTACCTATTTGTTAGACTTTTTTATAATATAACAAATATAATCATAATATTATCATATCTAAAAATAAAAACAATACAAATTGTTTTGAATTCTTAACAATAACTTGTTATAATTTACATAATTTAAACATTAATAGATTGATAGACTGATATTTAGAAACTTTGTTTTCCTAGGATAAATATAAAGAGGGGGAGGTCTATATGCTTTTCGATGTTTTGCTTGCTGGTGAATTGTTTTGGAGTATCCCATTGTTAATAGGACTTGTATGTATAGTTGGGTTATATACATTCTTGATCAGGCGCTTTACAAATATAAAACTGTTCCACAAACAACCGTTGCTTTTTTTTCTCGGTTTAATTTTATTATACTTTGTTACTGGCAGTCCTTTATATACGATTAGTCATTTATCTTTTAGTACCCATATGCTGCAAATGAGCATACTTTACTTTATTATTCCGCCAATTATATTACTGGGAATCCCAGGTTTATTTTTCCAGCGGATTGAAAATGTTTTCATGATCAAAGGAGTAAGAATTTTACTTGTAACACCAAAAATGGCCTTAATTGTTTTTGCTGTATTATTCTTTCTATATCATCTTCCTTTCGTTTTAAATGTTATTTCTTTAAACTCCTTTTTGCACAATGGATATATTTTAGTATTGTTTGGATTAGCATTCATCATGTGGTGGCCATTAGTAACATCGTACACAGAAAAATATCGATGCGGGAAAGAGAAAAAGCATTATGCATTTTTAAGTGGTCTTATATTAATGCCAGCCTGTCTTATATTTATAGTAAATGCATTGTTTGATGGAGCGCAGAACCCTTTGCTTCATCAGTTTACAGCTCAACTCTGCCTGCCTTCCCAAACGGATTCCTTGAGTTTGTTGCCCTGGCCTTTTAACAGTAAATTTGACCAAGTGATTGCCGGAGCCCTAATGCTGGGAATGCATAAATTTGGATTAATGCTCTCCCTTCGTTTAGGGGACACCAGCAAAATACAAACAGTGCTGGAAAGGAAAATTTAATTCTTCATAGATTTGATTTATTCTAAGCAGGTTAAATATGATACATCCATTTACCTTCTATAAATGACAAAAATGGGCTGGGACAAATGTATTTTTATGAAGTAAAAACCGAACATGATTGGTGCAAACATTTCGCTCCGGAAAGAATATACTCCGCGCACCTTAGGGCTGCTGGTGAGCCCCTTGTGCTATCGCACTATGGTGTCTCACCTATGCCTTTCCTCCCAGGAGTCACTATAACTAAAAAAAGAAATAGTGGGTAAAGTCACCCGTCGATGACCTTACCCACTAATCTTAGTATGTTTTCCCTATCATACTTATTCATTTCATACATTACTCTACTTCGGCTCGTTCCTTTGCTCCAACTAGTAAATCTCTTGCACTGCTAAAAGGTTTTTTCCTGATTAGTTCTGGTAAATGTAATGGAATTATGAATCAATCTGCATCCAAACCCTACCTGTTTTTACTTTCAATTAAAACTTAAAGGCTGATTATCCTTTTCATTTCCGCAGCTGCATGCTTCGGATTATCTGCCGATGTTATCGCACTTCCGACAATAAGGATATCTGGCTTCTCCTGGACAATTTCAGGCAGTGATTCCAAATTGATGCCACCTGCTACTGCTATTTCAAACGATGATTCCTTTACTAAGGAAAACAAATCGGTTGTAAAACCGCCTTCTGCTTGCTTGTCTTTTCCAACATGGAGGCTAACGAGACTTACACCCAGCTGTTCAAGCTCTGTAATTCGGTCCTTTGAACATACTTCGAGCAAATCAACCATTACCTGAGTCCCCATCTCTTCACCTGCCTGCAGCGTATCTTTTATCGTTAAGTCAGAAGCTAATGCCATAACTGTCATTATATCTGAGCCCGCTTTAAAGGCCTGGTATGCTTCATGCCTGCCCGCATCACATGTTTTCATATCGGAAAGAATCAGTTTATCTGGATAACGTGCTCGCATTTCCTTTACAATCGCCATGCCATATTCCTTAATAACGCCTGTTCCTATCTCAATAATATCAATATATTCCTTTACTTCTTCCATCAAATGAAAACATTCATGTCTAGTAAGTCTGTCCAATGCTAATTGCAGCTTCATTTATTTGTACCTCATTTCTATCGCTCAATACGTTCAATTTCACCGAGTTTGCCTTGCACGTCTTCATAATATGGCAGCCCTTCGTTATCGCCAACAACACTGACGACCATCGAACCAATCGTATTCGCAAAGTGCAATGTTTTTTCAAGCGGCCACTTATTTAGAATTCCATAAAGCACACCAGCATTGAATCCATCTCCGGCTCCTACCGTATCAGCAACCTTGCTCGCTTTAACAGGAGGTGCTTCCACAATTTCCCCATTATAATAGCCGACAGATCCATTTTCACCTTGCTTTACAGCTATATAGGATATTCCCATCTCCTTTGTCTTTTCAATAATTGCTTTGGGATCCTTTTCACCAATAATAATATCCATCTCTTCATCCCCTGCTAACAAGATGTCAACATAGGGGAGAATTTCAGCTAACACACGACTTGCTTCTTCCTTGCTCCACATCCGAAGTCTTATATTTGGATCAAAAGAAATTAATAGATTGTTTTTCTTCGCTAGTTCGATTGCTTTATAGATAACGTCAATATGAATTTCGCCAATTGCCGGATAAATCCCTGTTATATGGAGGATCTTTGCCTCTTCAAAATAGCCCTCTTCCAAATCTTCCGGATGCATTGCTAATGTGGGGGATTTATCACGGTAATAAAATGTCCGGACATTTCCATCTTCCATAATTTCTTTAAAATTTAACGATGTGGGATATCCATCCACTAATTTGACCTGTGACATATCTATTCCTTCGCCACGGGCAAAATTATAAATATATTTGCCAAATTCATCATTGCCTAATCTGCTAATATAACCAGCTTTCAGTCCTAAGCGCGAGCAGCCAATTGCTAGGTTCAGCTCTGCTCCACCAACCTTTTTCTCAAACATATTTACGTACTTCATTGGTCCTGTTGATTGCGGGCTAAATGCAATCATTGCTTCACCAATTGTAATCACATCATTCATTTTTAGCTGCCTCCTCCTGACATTTATCTTTCTAAAATGTCAATCCTTCCTTCTCTTGCAATGATCACATTATGAGCCATTTGTGGAAACAAACCTGTTTCGACGACTCCTGTGATGTGTTTCAATTTCTCATGCAGTGCTTGTGGATCTTCAATACTGGCAAACTTACAATCTACAATATAATTTCCGTTATCGGATACGAATGGTTGACCATCTCTTTTTCTCAATACTGGAGTACAGCCAAATGCGGCGATTTGTTCTGTTGTTACCTCAAACCCAAATGGCAATATTTCAACTGGGAGGGGGAATTCTCCTAATTTAGATACAGTCTTTGATGAATCCACAATAATAATAAGCCTATCAGCTGCTTGATCAACAATTTTTTCTCTGACAAGTGACCCGCCACCGCCTTTTAAAAGCTGGAGGTTCGGATCCACTTCATCAGCTCCGTCAATTGCGAGATCAATCTTTGTCGTATTAGAAAAATCAGTCAGTGGAATTCCTAATTGTTTCGCAAATCGTTCTGTTTTTAACGAAGAAGGTATACCTTTGATTGTAAGTCCTTCTTTAATACGTTCAGCAAGCTTTTCAAGCATGAAATTGACGGTGGAGCCGGAACCAAGTCCGACCGTCATCCCATCTTTTATATAATTTATGGATGCTTCAGCAGCCATTTGTTTATCTTCCATCATTATCTCTCCTAACAGGATTTAACTATTGCTAAAATAATCCAGGATTAATCATTTTCGGAATGAAAAATGCGATTTCCGGGAAGAAGGCAATGAACAGTAACACGACCAAAACAATTGCAATGTACGGGATTACTGCTATAAACGACCTTTCAATGGACATGTTTCCAATTTTCGCAGCAAGTAATAAACATAGTCCATATGGTGGTGTAATCAATCCAATTGCAAGTGTAATAACGACAATCAATCCAAGGTGAACCGGCTCAATTCCAAACTGCAATGCTGTCGGAAGAATAACTGGTACAAATAATATCATGGCTGGGATTGCATCCATAAATGTCCCAACAAACAAGAAAAATGCAATCACGATGATAATAAATAACCACTCTGTTCCAACATTATTCGTAAAGAATTCTTGTGCAATCGTTCCCAATTGATAATAACTCATTAATTCCCCAAGTGCACTTGCTGCTGCTAAGGCAAACAAGGACAAAGAACTTAATGCAAGGGTATCCATTAAAATACCTGGTAAATCTTTTACTCGTAACGTCTTATAATAAAACATACATACAAGCAGTGTATATAATGAAGCAACTGCCGCAGCTTCTGTAGCAGTAAAGAAGCCTGTAATAATCCCTCCAATGATAATGATAGGAGTGAGCAGCGCTGGAATGGCCTCTACCAATAATTTCATAAACTTTTTAAACTCAACACGCGCATCCCTTGGGTAATTCCGTTTAATTGCCATGAAGTAAACGAAAACCATCATTCCTAAGCCAATTAAAATTCCTGGTATGATTCCACCAAGGAACAATGCTCCAATTGATGCATTGGTCAGACCTGCAAAAATAATCATTGGGATACTTGGCGGTATAACCACTCCAACTGTTGATGATGCTGCCGTTACCCCAACGGCCGTTTCCTTATCATAGCCTTTTCGGAGCATACTTGGAATCAGTATTTTCCCAACCCCAGCGGTGTCTGCCTGTGCTGCACCAGAAACACCGGCAAACATCATGGATACAAGGATATTCGCATGTGCAAGGCCGCCACGAATTGGTCCAACAATTGCTAAAGCAAGATTGATCAGTTTTTCAGAGATTTTACCGGAGTTCATTAAGTTAGCAGCTAATATAAACAATGGAACAGCAAGCAGCACAAATGAATCCAGCCCATTAACCATGGACATTGGCACGGTAGCTTCAGGTGTGTAAGGGATTCCAAAAATACCTAGCAATGCGACTATCCCGATAACAAACGCTATTGGAACACCGATGAGCATTAATATAAGAAATAAACCAAGCAATAAAAACCCCATTATTCACTTACCTCCTTCACTTTAACTGCCTGGACATGTTTAATTAAATGTGACACGGAATAAATAATCATTGTTCCTGCCATAATCGGAATAGCAATCCAGACATATCCCATTTTCATTTCTGGTATCGTTGCCCATGTATAATTCCAGAATTCAGTTGCAACTTGTAAACCGAGCAATAATATACAACTATTAAAAGCTATTAGAACTAAATCATTGAATATACTTAAGGACATTCTTTTTTTCCCGTTCAATTTTCGGATTAAGAAATCAAAATTAAAATGTTCTCTGCGATTCACCATTACTGCAGCACCCATAAAGATTCCCCAAATAAAGGAATAGTTCGCTACCTCTTCTGTCCAAATAACCGATATACCAAGATGTCTGGTTACGATTTGCAGCATAATAATGAGAAAGAATATACATAGAAATGTGACACCGGTAATAATCTGTACTTTTTCAAGTACGTTTACAAAACGTTTCATGATAGGACCTCCTTCGATTATTTACTCTAGTTCTCTTATCTTTTGCAGTAATTCTTCCGCTTCAATTTCTTTTACAAAGTCATCCAGGATTGGTCTGGCAATTTCGATAAATGGCTCTCTATCAATCTCATTGATAATCGCTCCGTCATCTATAGCCTTTTCCTTATATTCAATATCCTGTGCATTCGTTGCTTCACGTTCAGCAACTACAGATTGTTCAGCAGCATCTAAAATAATTTCTTGATATTCTTCTGGGAAGTTATCAAATTTTTCCCCATTGAATAAGACAAGTCTTGTTGTATAATCATGAGCAGTTTCCGTTATATACTTGCCATTAGAAGTTGTATGATGTGCCTGTTGCACAAAAAACGGGTAAGCGTTTTCGGAAGAGTCAACAACATCCTGTTGCAAGCCTTGATACAACTCTCCCCATGAGATAGATGAAGGAATTGCACCAGTCTTCTGCCAGAAATCAGATATAACTCCAGATGTTTGTGTTCTTAGAGAAACTCCCTTCAGATCATCTACGGATTCCAAAGGAACTTTTCCATAGAAATGTCTAACCCCCGCTGACCAATAGCCTAATAGTTTAAAAGAGTTATTGGATTTTTCATTAATGATAGCTGCCATCTCTTCTCCAACTTCTCCATCTACTGCTCTTAACCAGTGATCATAGCTATTAAACAAATATGGGGCAGAAAAAATATCCACTTCTCGAATTCCAGTTTGTGTCATTAGACCAGGTGAAACAACAACAAGGTCAGCCGCCCCGAGCTGCAGCTTTTCAATTAGCTGTGATTCTTCCGTACCAATTGTACCGGCATGCACTTCTACCTCAATTTTCCCATCTGATTTTTCTTCAACAACCTCTTTAAACTTCAGTAAACCGACCTGGTATGGATTATCAGGGGATGTCTGATTATGAGCCGTAATCAATTTAATTTTCCCATCGTCCTCTGCCTCTACGTCATCCGTATTACAGCCAGCCAATAGAGCAGCAATGGATATAAAAATAATCATAATAAAAGTATAGTTACGATTTCTCATGTGATAAACCTCCTTATAAATATTGATATTTATCTTTCAAGCTCATTTACCTTCTCTACATACGCTCTTGCCGTTTGTATTAAATGGAAGTAATCTTCATCTGTCTTTAGTTGTTTTGCATTTACGAGATTGCTTCCAATTCCAACTGCTGTACTTCCTTTGGAAAGGTATTCATTTATGTTTTCAAGTGTAATTCCACCAGTAACCATCGCCTTTACGTGCGGTAATGGGCCAAGAATATTTTTTACATAATTTGGTCCGAATGCATCTGCCGGGAAAATTTTAACCATTTGGGCACCGCTTTCATAAGCAGTCAAAATTTCTGTTGGCGTCAGGACTCCAGGTATATTTAGAACTCCATAGCGATTTGTTAACTTTAACGTTTCGAGATTCAGTGTTGGAGATACGATAAATTTCGCTCCCGCCATAATGACAGATCTTGCTGTTTCTGGATCCAGTACTGTTCCAGCACCGATATTTATTTTATCCCCTACTTGTTTGACAGCGGTATCAATTACTTGCAAAACATTTGGAGTTTCTGCAGTGATCTCGACAGATTGAACCCCCCCTTCGTGTAATGCATTAAGAATGGGAACGATATTATTTTCATCTGCTTTTCGGATAACAGCTACTATTTTATGTTGTTGAATTTGTTCTGCTAAATTCATTTACGAGCACTCCCTATTATTCTAGATTTGTATGTTTTTGATTCAAGCTTGCATGGCTGTTTCTATCTGGCTGATTTTCCAGAAGGTATACAACGATTGCATCAAGCAGCAAATGTGCCGACTGATCAAATTGATTTCCAAGCGGCTGGATGGTAGCTGGTTCAGATTCCAAGCGTTTCTTTGTTGCTGCTGGAATGGTAACGAGATAATCACTTATACTCCCTATTTTAGAATCTTTATTTGTTGTTACTAATGCAACTGTGGCATCAATCTCTTTTGCTTTCTCAGCATAATTTATAAGTGAACTGGTACTTCCTGATCCCGAGATAATGAGCAGTAAATCATCCGAACTGATACTTGGCGTTATCGTCTCACCAATAACATATACTGGATAGCCGCTATGCATTAATCGCATTGCCATTACTTTGCCAATTAGTCCTGATCGTCCTGTTCCCGCTATAAATATCCGACTGGCACGATCAATTTCCTCTGCAAGTTTCATTGATTCATTGAAATCGGTTTTTTCCAATACTTCCTTCACTTCTAATGCAACAGTGTTAATTATATTTTTCACGGCTGATCAACCTTTCTTTAACAAGATTCTCTTACGATTAGCTCTGGTTTAAAACGATATACTTTCGCATCGGCAGATACATTTTTGTCACGCATTAAATCAAAAAGAACTTCAGCTGCCTTTTTTCCCATTTCAAATGCCGGCTGGGCTATTGTTGTCAGTGCTGGATTATAAATGCCTGCAAAAGATACATCATCGACATTGATTAATGCCAAATCTTCTGGTATCCGCAGCTGTTCTTCTTTTGTGTACGTTAATATTTCAATTAACGTACGATCATTTATTGCAAGTATTGCAGTTGGCGGTATAGGCAAACACATCATTTGCTTTAATTTCCTGTGCATTTCCTCTATCTCTCCACTTAGAATGTAATCTGGATGAAACTGGATGCCATGGTGCTCCAAGGCCTTTTTATAACCTTCCATACGTTCAAATCTTGGTGTAACGTTTTGCGTTAACGGAGGAGAAACCATCCCTATACGTTGATGCCCCTTTTTTACAAACTCATCAACCGCTAAAAATGCTGCCTGTTCATTGTCCAGTAAAATTGTATTAATGGTAATACCAGGAATTAATCTATCCATAAATACTACTGGATAATTTTCTGCAATTATTCCTTTATATAATTCGACGTTTTCCCCAGTAGGAAATGCGATGATTCCATCTACCTGCTTGGCTCGCAGCATATCAATATATCGTTTTTCTTTAACTGGATCATCATCTGCGTTACAAACAATAACGTGGAAATCTTTTTCATTGCAAAAATCTTCAATGGCTCGGATAACCTGAGTGGAAAACACATGTAATATATTTGCTACAATAACGCCAATTGTTGTGGAAGATTTTTGTTTCAATCCCCTTGCCAAAATATTGGGACTGTACTTCAATTCAGCAATTGCCTTTTCAATCCGTTCTTTTGTTTGCTCCCCCATATAGTCGTAACGCTGATTCAGATATTGGGATACTGTACTTTTTGATACGTTTGCATGTTTTGCAACATCAGCTATTGTCGTCTTTTTCATCTGTTTGCTCCTAAAGTTCATTACTAAATCGATTTAGTAAACCGGTTTAGTAAAAGTATATAATAGATGTAAACGTTTTACAAGGGGTTATACTTACAATTTATTTTCCTTAGAGTAATTACCTGTTGAAATAAACTAATAAATATGCAAATTGTAAATAGCTGAAAATCGTTTTAAATATACATATTCCTTAATTTCGGCCTCATTTGGAATTTAAAGCTTTTAGCATATAAAAAACACCCCAAAAGTTTCTGCAACAACCTTTAGGGTGCATGTATAGTCTTTTTAGCAATATCAATTCATTAAATCTGGCAATATAGTAATAATTTGCGGGAAAATAACTAGAATCGCTACACATACAATCATTGCGATAATCATCGGAATAACTCCTCGGAAAATCGTCTGCAGCGGAATATTTCTGGCTACTCCTTTAATTACATACACACTTATTCCAAGCGGTGGTGTTAATGCACCAATATTAATAACCATAATCATAATTACACCAAACCAAATACCGTTAAATCCTAATTCGGTAATGATTGGATAAAGAATAGGCAATGTAATTACAATTAAAGCTAAACTTTCAATAAAACATCCGAGTACAAGCAATACAATAAGAATACCGATTAGAATAATATAGGGGTTCAAATCAAGGTTCCCCACATATGTGGTTAGCATGACAGGAATTCTGCTGATTGCTAAAAACTGCCCAAATAAGTTGGCACCAATTAAAATAAAGAAAATAAACGCAGTTAATCGAACAGATTCATTTAATGAGTCTTTCAAACTTTTCCACGTTAGTTTTCTGGAAATCAAGGCAAACAAAAGCGCACCGCACGCCCCTACTCCAGCTGCTTCAGTCGGAGTAAAAATACCTAAATATATTCCGCCAATACTGACTATAAACAGCCCCATAAATGGCCAAATATTTTTAAGCGTATGTAACCTTTCAGAATTGCTTGCTTTTCCTTCTCTTGGCGGAGCAACAGAAGGATCTCTGCGAACAAGAATATAAATTGTAATGATAAAAATAGTAATCTGCAAAATACCTGGAATGATACCTGAAATTAACAGCGCACCAATTGGCTCTCTTGTCAGGATTCCATATAAAATCAAAATAACACTTGGGGGAATTAAAATGCCAAGTGTTCCGCCTGCAGCAACACTTGAAGTCGATAACCCTGGTTTATATTTATATTTTTCCATTTCCGGCAAGGCGATTTTTGCTACTGTGGCAGTTGTAGCATTTAAAGAACCTGAAATAGAAGAGAATATAGCCGCCGTACCAATTGTTGCCATCGCAAGACCGCCATGTAAATGGCCAATCCAGCTATCCACCATTCTATACAGGTCTTTTCCAATCCCCGTATAGGATAAAATCATACCCATCAAAATAAATAATGGGATAACACTAAGTGAATAATTACTGGACGTATCAAATGGGGTTCTTCCCAATTGTGCAAAAGCTACATCCCAGCCTCTAATTAAAGTTGTTCCCAGCAAACTAACAATGATCAGGGAAATAGCTACCGGGATTTTCAAAAAAAACAAAATCAGAATAGCAATAATTCCCAAGAAGCCAATAAGTTCTGGACTCATTTTTCACCCACCTTTGCAAAGTATTTGATGGCTAACAATATTGCAGTTAAAGCAAATACAATTGATCCAATTCCTGACACTGCAGCGAACAAGTAGATTGGAAGTCCTAAATCCCCTGTTACTGTGCCAGAAGTAAGTAAACGCTCTGCATACCAGAACAAGCTAAAAGCCATTAAGAGCATTACTGTCATAATAATTAAATTAATAAACACCCCTGCAATCCACTGAGCTTTTTCAGGTAATCGTTCTACCAGGAAGTCAATTGAAATATGCTCTTCCTTTAAATGGGTATAGCCAATGCTTAAGAAAATAACCATGGATAATCCGAGTTCTGTAAGTTCTACGGCACCCGTAATTGGCTGATTGAACAGCCAGCGTCCGAGTACATCCGCGGTAACCAGAAATACCATAATCATTAAAACAGCTTGGGCAATATAAAGTAGTCCAGCATTTAGTTTCGTTATAATCCTCTCCACTTTACTACTCCTCTCTCACACTCAGTTCCTCTTTCAATTCCATTGCCCGGTCATAGATTTTCTGAGCAGGATAGCCTTCTTCCGTTCTTTCTTTAATCCACCTCTCGACCATCGGTTCCAATGCCTTTTGCCATGGAATTAATGCATCTCCTTCTAGCTCAATCACTTCTGCTCCACTTTCAATTGCTTTTTCAAGGCCAATATTCCCGTCCACATCATAGACACTTCCAGCTTCTTTAGCCAACTCTTTTCCTACTAAATTATTCAGGACCGACTGATCCTCTTCACTGAAATTATCATATGTTTTCTGACTCATCACACTAAAAAATGGCGTAGCTGAGAAATCACCAATGGTGATATAATTTATTACCTCATGGAAGCTATAATTATAAAGTGTTTCAAAAGGTACAATTGCAGCATCAATTACGCCCCTCTCCAAGGATTCATAAACATCTCCCATTGGCATGGAGACTGGCGTTGCACCTAATGCTTCAATAATTTTATTTGCCATTGGAGATGGGGAACGGACACGTAAGCCCTTCATATCGTCTGGTGTTTCAATCCTAAAGTCTTTGCTAATAATCTGTGCCGGTTCAGCAGAAAATAAAAATAATGGATAAGTATCTGCATGTTCCTCCTGCATTTCTGGAAACTCTTCATATAAGGTCATTAGAATTTCCGAAGCATGTTCCGCAGATTCCGCAAGAAAAGGCAATTCCATAATGGTCACAAGCGGAAATCTTCCTGGTGAGTATCCATAAACACTCAATGCAATATCCGCTTCCCTTGTGACAGCCATATCATATTGTGATCCTGCATCACCCAATGTATTTGATGGATAAAATTCCATCGTTATTCTTCCATCTGTTTGTTCTTTCAAGTCAGAAGCAAGTCCATCAAAAACTTTCGTTTGAATAGGATGGTTTCCAGGCTGAAAGTGAGAAACAATTAAATTATGGGTTTCCTCTGCAGAATTATCTGCCTCTGGTTTGAAAGCCAGTGTATTATTGCAGGCAGTTAAAAGCAAAACGAAAAATAGCAACATGATTAAGGGGACACTAATTCTAATGCAGCTTTTTTTCATAAGTTTTTCTCCTTCCTATTTAATAATAATTAATCTCGTGTTTTTAAAACTCTTTCTTGCTTGCATGCAAGTACCATCTCTCCTTTATAGTAATCGCTTACATTTAATTGATTTATTATAGGATATATTAAATTATATATAATATTATATATAAAAACAATACAAATTTAACAATTATTTGTTTAGTTAAAAAAGACTGAATGTTTATGTGTGCTGATTGTGATTAACATGTTACGTCAAATAATAGGAAGAAGGTTTATATCTCATAGAATGAGAGAAACTAGTGAAAAATACCTCCTTCTAATATGGTGCCCCCATGCTAGAAGGAAGTAGCATTTTAATTTCCTTTATCTATTAAGTAAACAGTTTTTGTATTTCCCTATCCGGATTAACCCACGTATCATTTGTCCAGCCGTGCAGGTCGTAATCATTCATTGCTCTTTCAACGAATGATTTGTATATATCTGTTTGGCCTGCTGTATTAGCCATCTTCAGTGCATCCAAACGAATTCCTTCGTTATTGCCAGCATAGTTTATTTCATATAGTTCATTACGCCCGCCAAATTCAGTTCCTGTTGCATCCCAAACCATTTTCAGAAGCTTTACCCTTTCTTCTGCACTTACACCTGTTCCTTTATAGTATTGGTCAATGTACGGTCTCAGTTCAGGATTTAGGAAATCCTGAGTGCTCGAAGGGAGTGATATCAAGCCACCTGCAACCACTTCGTTAAATGTGTTTTTAATAATCGGCCACACGGTAGGTGCAAATGTACGATATGCAGTTGCATAGGTTGAATTCGGAAGTTTATACCCTTCAGGACCATCTTCTGGATCAAGTGCCATTGCTGTAGAAATAGCCCAAAACATATTGCGATAAGAGATTACTTCACCAATTCTTGCCTGTACACCGCGGAAGTTATTTGTCCCAGCGACTTCAGTTGCTTTAAGCAGCATGCCAACCATAAAGTCAAGCTTTACTGCGAAGCGGGTACACCCTTGGAATGTGTAACGGTTTAACCAGCCTGTCTGCGGTCTGAAACCATTTGCTATTTCCACGTTATTATAAGTTAGGATATCTTCCCAAGGAATCAAAACATTATCCAAAATAATTATGGCATCGTTTTCGTCAAAACGGCTTGATAATGGATAATCGTACGGGCTTCCTTGTACTGCAGCCATTTCTTCATATGATTGACGGCTGATCACTTTGACACCAGGCGCATTCATTGGCACAAAAAAGATTAATGCATGACTTTGATCACCCTCACCTAAATCCTGCGGAGAGTAATTCGCAACAAAATTATAATGGGTAAGAGCTGCCGATGTTCCAACCATTTTGGCACCGCTTACAATAACACCATTATCTCTTTCTTCTACTGCACGCACGAATACATCTTTGTTTTCATGAAGCGGCTTATGTCTGTCCAGTTGCGGATTTACAATCGTATGGTTACAGAAAGGAACTTCTTCCTGCCCTTTTTTATACCACCTTCTAGCATTGTCTTCAAATCCCTTATAGAAATCTGCATACGGTCCAAGCGACCCTAAAAATGCTGCTTTATAATCTGGCGTACGCCCCATGAATCCATAGCTGTATCTTGTCCATTCTGCCATTGCATCGCGTGCTTCTAGCAATTCCTCTGCACTTGTGGATGCTTTAAAAAACTTATGGGTACGAAAATCACCAACATCTGATTTCGTTGTGATAATATCCTTTTTTTCCGGGTCATGCATTGCATCATAGAGCTGGGCTATCGATCTTGCAGCATTGCGATATGCCGGATGGGTTGTTACGTCATCAATTTTTTCACCATTCAGGTATACTTCACGGCCATCTCGCAGACTCTCTAAATATTCCTTACCATTCATCATCGTTATATAACCTCCAAATTAATAGACATCATAAGATAGTAGTAATTAATTCTTATGGTAAGGTTATCAAGAAAGCCAATGGCATACTACAGCAAGTATTGTTTATCATACAGACATAATTTGAACATAATTTGTTCAACTGCAAGCCATCTAAATGAAGCGATAGTGAACTTCAATCTAAAATAATTTCCCCTTCTGCCTCAAGAACTTGTAAAGTGAGTAAAAGTTCATAGGTTACTGTCGGCTTTCGGAGATCCTTTTCAAGCATTTCTTCCAGTCTCCTTATTCGATATCTTAAGCCGCTCATCGAAAGACATAATTCTTTCATGGATTTTTCAAGATTGCCTCCATTTGCAAGAAACACATATAATGTTTTAATTAATTCAGCACTTTCATCTTTCTTTGCATAAATCGGCCCAAGAAGATGTTTTGCTTTTTGTATAATTGCCTGTTTATTTTTGGAATGTATGAGCAGGCCTGCGACACTAATATCTTTAAAAAACATAATCTTGTTTGATGGTTCGGTCATTTTCAGTGCTGTCATCGCTTCTTTGTAATAATGATTTGCCTGTTGAATATTTTCAGACAAGGTGCTTGCCCCCATTCGAAAAACACTGGCTGGAAATTCCTTCTTTAAATAATCAAGCAATGACTGGCAAACTTCTCTCATCGTTTTCTTTTTTTGATCTTTTTGAATGAGAAGAACAAGTACACCTGAACGCTGTCCAATTAACACGTTAGACTTGTTTTTAAAGTAATGCTGGACACTTTCAATCACTTGATCATGTAAAAGCAGCTCATTTTCTGTGTCAGCATTTTCATTAACATATTTCAATGAAGCAATACAATAAGGCTCATTTAAATCCGTTTGTATATATTTCCCCCGCAATAGAATATCTTTTTCAGTGAGAAGGCCTCCGTCGATAATCTGATCGAGAAAGTGCCCTTTTATCCGTTCTACTGCTTCAAATGTTGTTTTCTCATTTAAAATGTAAAGCGAACAGACAGAGGCAACTCTTTCTAAAATCATGAGGTCGACTTTAGTAACCGGTTGATTTACTTCATATATGAACGAACAGAAACCAAAGCACTTTCGCTGCAGCATAATTGGCGTTGTAAGATATTGGTTTACTCCATCAGAAATTTCCCTTGTCTGATAATCCTTTTCCTCTTGTTGAATATGTACTGCTGACTTAAAGTCCAAATAACCATTCGTGAAAAAGTCAGAGGAAAATCCCGAACCTGCTAATGGTGACAGGTCTGCATTCTCTATTAATATTGGTATACCGATCTCTTCATAGATCGCATCTGCAATCGTTTGGAGATCATTCCCATTAGTAAACTCTTGTGTAAGACGCTCATGAATGGTAAACGTTTTTTCAAAATTATTCCGTTCCTCCAGCAATTTTTCATAGGTGATCTCAAGTTCCCGAACAATTGGTTCATCATGATAGTACTTTAATTCTTTTTCAATGGAACCGTTCCACTCAGGTATTGTTTTTCCGACATAATAGCAATTATCAGCGCCTGTCGCTTTGCATGCCACTTCTTTAAATACAACCGTTTTTTTGCATATTTCGGAGTAGTAGCCACTTGCATAACCAACTAGGGTATAGCATACAGCAGCATCTGAATTGCCAAACTGCTCGATAAATTCCTCTGCTTCATATGATCCAGACCAGAATCCCTCTACGTGAACACCTTCTATCTGCCCATCTTCATCATAATCCAGTTGTAAATCGACTCGTTTTACTTTTGTAAAACCTCTCATCATGTGTAATTCAGGTCCCTTTTTTAAGAGCTCTTCAATAGAAGATTGATTCTTTTTAAGCACATTCTTCGCATCGTTTTTTCCAAGGTTCCATCCATAACGAATTAAAAACCCCTTCATCCTCTCTTCTGATATATTATCCATCAGATCTTTGCGAAGAATCCCAAAGACTGCCGACGAGGTTAAAATTACCCGTTCATCATCTAAGTAGATTCTTCCCTCGTTATCTGTTTTATTTCGATCTATTTTCTGATCTAAGCTCATTTTCGACACCTGCCTGATAACCAATATTCGCTAAGACGTTTAGAAACAAAAGGGAGCTACATCAGCCCCCTTATTAAAATGCAAGTGAAATATATTTCGTTTCAAGAAACTCTTCGATGCCATAATAACCACCCTCACGACCAAGCCCGCTTTCTTTAAATCCGCCAAATGGGGCTTGTGGTGTGGACGGTGCTCCGTCATTCAATCCGACAATTCCATATTCGAGTGCTTCACTTATTCGGATAGCACGTCCAATATTCTCTGTAAATACATATGCAGCTAATCCAAATGGTGAATTATTTGCTCGCTCGATTACTTCTGCTTCATCTCTGAATGTTGTAACGGGAAGCAGTGGCCCAAATGTTTCTTCATACATACAAAGCATGTCATCTGTTGCATCCATAACAATTGCTGGTTCCACGTATAATCCTTCTAAATTCTTTCCACCTAGGGTGAGGTTCCCGCCTTTGCTTACTGCGTCTTTAACTTGTACATTTACTTTATCTACTGCGTTCTGATCAATCAATGGGCCAATATCTGTCCCCTTTTCCAGACCATTTCCAATTTTAAGCTTGGACACAGCCTCTGTCAGCTTTGCTTGAAAATTATCTTTAATCGATTCATGTACATATACTCGATTCGTACATACACAAGTTTGACCAGCATTACGGAACTTAGATGCCACTACGCCTGTCACTGCTTTATCCAAATCTGCGTCTTCCATCACAACAAATGGTGCATGACCACCAAGCTCAAGGGAAATCTTTTTCATTGTATCGGCAGCGTCTTTCATCAATATTTTGCCTACCTCTGTTGAGCCAGTAAACGTTAATTTTCTGACACGACTGTCATCGTTCCATGCTTTTCCGATTGCTGCAGAGCTTCCTGTGACAATATTAATAACACCTTTTGGAATACCTGCCTTTTCAGCTAATTCCACCAATTTAAATGCCGTTAATGGAGTTTGATTAGCTGGCTTAATAACTACCGTACACCCTGCTGCAAGTGCTGGTCCAACTTTTCGGGTAATCATTGCTGCAGGGAAGTTCCATGGAGTAATCGCTGCGACGACACCAACCGGCTGTTTCTGCACGAAAATACGTTTATTCGGATGGGATGCAGGAATAATATCGCCATATACCCGTTTTCCTTCTTCGGCATACCATGATATAAATCCATTTGCATAGTCTACTTCACCAACTGCTTCTTTCAGTGGTTTGCCTTGTTCCTCTGTCATGATTTTCCCTATCGTTTCTCTTTCTTCTTTTATCAGCTCATGCCATTTCACAAGGTAGCTGCTTCTGTCCTCTGCAGTTCTTGCAGCCCATTCTTTTAGTGCTGAGTATGCAGCATCAACCGCTTGCTTAGCCTCTTCTCTTCCGCCTTTAGGAACTGTTCCAATTGGTTCATTTGTTGCCGGATTAATTACATCAATCTGTTCTAAATCTTTTCCAAACCATTTCCCACCAACAAACATTTCATATTGCTGCATGTTCTGACACCTCTCTCATTAGGATGATTAGTAGTGCGACTTACCTTATATTACTTTTTATACCGATTATGGATGTTATTTTGCTTATAAGTAGGATTTGTAAATTCATGCAATTCCAATGATAATGCTAAATAACGTTTTTCATACAAATTCGCAAAGTGTTTTTTTATTGTAGCAAACAGATCATCACAAAGTACCTTTTTATCTTCTTCTGTTCGGCCACCGCCAAGCTTCAGGGTGGCATGGACAAATGCATCGTCTTCTGTTCCATCTGCTATGCGATAGTCACTTAATTCGATTGCCCTTGTACGAAGCCCACCAATTGGAATAATAGCAGAATGAGAGAGCAGCGAATCATTAACCTTCTTTAAAAGGTCCGGTATATCTGTTTCTTCCTTTAGATTGGCGGTGTACTCAATAATCAGATGTGGCATTGTTAGTCCCCCCCTTCCTTTAATAAAGCTATCTTCATTTAATTCGTTTGAAAGGTTTCTTCCCCAACGATTGTATTGACAAGTCTGCCAATTCCTTCTACTTCTGTTATGACTTCATCGCCAACCTTTGTATCCACCGATCCTTTTGGCGTTCCAGTCAGAATAATATCTCCTGAATTTAATGTCATAAACCCGCTTAAATATTCAATCAAATGAGGAACAGAAAAGATCATATCCGCAGTACTGCCTCGCTGTGTAATTTCCCCATTTACATAAGTAGTTAATTGCAAGTTCATTGGATCATCAATATCTTCTTTATCGACTAACCATGGCCCTATCGGCGTACACGTGTCACGGTTTTTCACACGAAGGTTAGGTCGATAATAGTTTTCTAAATAATCACGAAGCGCATAGTCATTCGCTACCGTATATCCACGCACATAATCATATGCCTCTTCTTTTGTTACATTTTTCGCTGTTTTACCGATTACAACTGCTAATTCACATTCATAATGCATAAATGTTATATCACTCGGACGAACCGTTTCTCCACGGTGGCCGATGAATGTGTTTGGTCCTTTTAAAAATACTAATGGCTCTTTTGGTGCTTCTTTAAATGAAAGTTCTGCAGCATGATCAGCAAAGTTTAAACCTAATGTAAATACGGTTTTAGGCTCTACTGGCGGGAGCCATGTAACTTGCGACTCCTCTACAATCCGGCCATCTTCTAGTTGAATACCTTTCTCTGTATCAATAGCATGTTGAATTAAGCCTTTATACGCTATACGTGCGTGTCTCATACGATACCTCCTCCTACCACAATCTTCTCTTTTACCACCTTATTTTCTAATGTCCCTATGCCGTCAATTTCGATTTTAACGCTATCGCTTTCTTTTGCAGTCGGTGCGTTTTCAGGTACCCCCACTAGTAATACATCCCCTTCATAAAGGGTCATAAAGTCTGTTACCTCTTCAAGCAATTGTTCAACAGAACGGACTAAATTCGACGTTGTATTTTCCTGTTTTAATTCTCCATTGATAAAAACACGAATTCCAAGATCATTTGAATTTTCCACATCATCACGGTCAACAATCCAAGGTCCTATCGGGCAGAATCCATCCCTTGCTTTTTCTTTATATGCAGGTCGATAAAAGCTCTCATGTGGAATACTTACATCATTTACGATTGTATAACCAGCTACATAATCCAAGGCATTTTCTTTCTTAATTTTTTTTGCTGACTTACCAATTACGACACCTAAAGCTGCTCCAATCGAAACTTCCTCAACCCCTTCTGGCAAAGGAATTGCAGTGCCGTATCCAATATGTGTATTAATAGGTTTAATGTATAGTATAGGAGCTTTCGGTGGAGCTTTGTATGGGTCATCGTTCATCGAAGGCTCTAACTTGGCATACTCACCTTTATAATTTAATAGAGTTCCATAAACTGTTCCGGACACAGGTACATCTAGTGATAATTCATTTAGCGGACACTGTTTTCCATCGAATTCTATTCGATTCTGATCCGCTTGATAGATTCCTTCTTTTATCTGCTGAATCCCTTGATGTTTAAATTTCACCTTATTCATAATAACAGCACTCCTTTAACAATATTGGGTCCATAACGATGTTGCCTATGAAGAAAAAGAGACCAGTAGCTTACTGGTCTTCATTCAATTTCTTCCTATAAAACTATTTATTTAAACCGAAGCTGTTTTTTCCAATTTTCCATATTCAACAAGAGTTTCGCGAATTTCTTCTTGCAATGCCTCTGAAGGCAAGCCCATTGGTCTACGTAATACTGGTTCAATCATGCCCATCATGCCGAGTGCAGCTTTAACTGGTGCAGGGTTTGTATCTTTAAACAGCACATCATTCAGATTCATTAATTCAAAGTGAAGGTCCTGTGCCCGTTTGATATCTCCTTCTTCCCAGGCATTATGCATTTCTGCTATCTTCTTAGGCTCCACGTTTGCTGTGGCACTGATGGATCCTGCCCCACCAATAGCCAGCATTGGGTAGCATAAAAGTTCAATTCCTGAATACAATAGGAAGTCTCTGCCACAATTAAGCAATACTCGATTAACATGTTCAAAGTCTTTATTTGATTCCTTCGCTCCCACAATATTAGGACAATCTTTTACCAAACGTGCCATCGTTCCTACTTCCATGTTTTGTGCAGTACGTCCTGGTATATTGTAAATAATAATCGGAATCTCTACAGAATCAGCTACTGTTTTGAAATGATCGTACAAGGCTTCCTGGTTTGGTTTGTTATAATAAGGTACAATCACCATTGCAGCATCTGCACCCATTTCTTCAGCTTTCTTCGTTAAGTACATGGTTTCATCATGGTTAGTAGATCCAGTTCCCGGAGCAAATGGAATTCTGCCATTAATTGTTTTGACTGCATTTTCCATTACTTGAACACGCTCTTCAGTTGTAAGAGAGCTCGGTTCTCCGGAAGTACCGGTTACAGATATGGCATGTGTTCCATTCTCAATCTGAAATTCGATTAATTCAGACTGCTTTTCGAAATCGATATCTCCATTTGCTTTAAACGGTGTAATTACTGGTGCAATGGACCCTCTTAATCTCTTTTTAATCGTATCGTATTTATTACTCATTTTATAATAACCTCCTGTTAGTTTGCTAAATATATAGATTATTTATATTACTGTAGTTGGCTTTCTTTTTTCTAATGTTGGCTGTTTTGTTTCAACTTTTTCACCTGTATAAACATTCAGGAATGTTGATGCCTCTTCAAACCAGCTATCTGGCGCTTCATGTCCCCAGAAAGTCTGACGCTGCGGATCATCTAAATCCCATTCGATTGGATCAAAATCAGAATCACCAGTATAATAATCGCCATTATACAATTCAATACGGTGTCCATCTGGATCTCTTAAATATAAGAAGAATGCGTTAGACAATCCGTGACGTCCTGGCCCTCGCTCAATTGATGCAGAAAATCCTTTTGCAGCTAAGTAATCACAGCCATCGATCAGACTCATTGGGTCTTTTAACCAGAAACCAATATGGTGAAGCCTTGGTCCAATACTATTCATAAAAGCAGTGTCATGTACTCCAGGTTTACGATGGAGCCATGCTGCCCAAATATTATCTTCACCTTTTGATGTTGTATATTCTGAGCAAGCAAAACCTAGTTCTTTTATATAATAGTCATAAGCTTTTTGTACATCAGGAACTGCACAGTTGAAGTGATCGATTCGCTGTACTTTTGCACCTACATGAATGTCAAAACGCTGCAGCATACGCTCCACTTTATCCATTTCGAAATAAAATTCTACAGGAATTCCTGAAATATCCTGAATCCGAATGGTACGACCAATTCCTTTTTGTGAACCTTTTTCCATCCACTTTACTTCTGTACCTTGGCTTTGAAAGAATAATTCCAGCTTTTCGAGATCATCTTCTGCATTAACGCGATAGCTAACTACTTCAACTGCCGCTTCCGGTTTCTTTTTTAGCCAAAGACAATGGTGGTTATGATCTTCAATTGCCCTGTAGAAAATATTTTCGTCATCTGATTCTGTTTCAATTAAGCCAAGTGCATCATAAAACTCTCTCGATTTATCCAGGTCTGTAACATGAAGCACCGCACGCCCTGTACGTTTAATATCAAAGTTCATATTTAGATTCCCCTCTCTCTGTTTTGATCTTATTTTCCAAATTGCGGTATATGATGATCACCAATAGCTACATGGATAATTTTTTGTTCCGTATAGAATTCAAATGCATAATGTCCGCCTTCGCGTCCGATACCACTGTCTTTCGAACCACCGAATGGAGTTCTTAAATCACGCACATTTTGTGAGTTAACCCATAGCATGCCTGATTCAATGGCATGTGCTACGCGGTGACCGCGTTTGATATCATTTGTCCATACATATCCAGCAAGTCCATATCTAACATCGTTCGCTTTTTCAATTACTTCCGCTTCATCTTTAAATGTCATTACTGCAATAACTGGTCCAAAGATTTCTTCTTGTACAACACGCATTTCGTTGGTTGCATTCAGCAAAATAGTTGGCGCTACATAATTGCCTCGGCTTAATTCTTCAGGTATATCGCCGCTGATTATTTCGCAGCCCTCTTCCTCCGCAATTTTGAGATAGTTTACTACGTTGTTGTAATGCTCCGTTTTAATAAGCGGGCCAACCTGCGTAACATCTTCTAACGGATCACCAACTTTAATATTCCAGACCCGGGTTTTTAATTTTTCGATAAATTCGTCTGCAATATTTTCGTGCAAATACAGTCTTG
Source organism: Oceanobacillus sp. FSL K6-2867 (assembly GCF_037963145.1). Classification (NCBI taxonomy): domain Bacteria; kingdom Bacillati; phylum Bacillota; class Bacilli; order Caryophanales; family Bacillaceae; genus Oceanobacillus; species Oceanobacillus sp. FSL K6-2867. The sequence continues at coordinate 2,915,533 of NZ_CP150144.1, read as the reverse complement.
AGTTTGCCGTGCAGCGTTCCCCATTAAATGAGAAAATCCCCCAAGTGGCTGCATCAAGTGCTCTATCAAGGTCAGCATCTTCAAATACTATAATTGGTGATTTGCCGCCAAGCTCCATGGAAAAACGCTTCAGCGCATCCGCACCATTTTTCATGATTGTAGAACCTGTAGTTGTTTCCCCAGTGAAGGAAATAAGCTGTACATCAGGATGTTTCACTAATGCATCTCCAGCCGTTTCACCAAAGCCATGTACAATATTGAAAACACCATCAGGAAGTCCAGCCTGATCAATAATTTCTGCCATGCGGTTTGCTGTTAATGGAGACCATTCAGCAGGTTTCAAAATGACTGTGTTGCCTGTTGCCAATGCCGGTGCGATTTTCCATGTCTCAAGCATAAATGGAGCATTCCAAGGCGTAATCAATCCCGCTACACCAACTGCAGAACGTACTGTGTAGTTAATGAATTCATCGTCCACTTGATACACTTCTCCATACATTTGGGATTTCACTGTATCCGCATAAAAACGGAAGTTATTCGCAGAACGAGAAACTTGTTTTCTCGTTTGGCTGATCGGAAGACCAGTATCTAAAGATTCCAATAATGCGATCTCATCCGTATGTTGTTCAATGAGGTCTCCAATTTTATATACATATTCCAGACGCTCAGCTTGTTTTAAATTTCCCCACTCACCTTTAAATGCTTTCTTTGCACTTTGAACAGCTTTGTCAATATCTGCTGCTTGACCTGATGCGATGTTATTCATTTTTTCATTTGTAAAAGGACTGATATTGTCAAACGTTCCCTTATCTTCGGCATCCACAAATTCCCCGTTTATATATAGCTTGATATCTTCTAGTTTATTGGCTAATTCTTCGTGTTTGCTAGCTTCATATTTCACAGACACAATATCCTCTCCTTTAATTTAATTTTCTATTTATTATGATTGTATATGAAATAATATATGATTTGAAGTATTATATCTCATTTAATTTTGTTTATTTTATTGCCAGCAAATAAGGGAACGCTTTCAAATCTTTTCATAAAGTGATTTTTGAGAAAAAATGCTAGGATGGCACTTTAGATAAATGTAGTGCCATTTGGCTGTTTTTTTCTTTCATGAAACGATTTAACTGTATTTAATTTATGCGATCTAACTGCTATTTCTATTGCTTGAAAATCTGCTCCCTCACTTAGCAGCTGAATAATATGCTCATGTTCATCAATAGATTCTTTCGCTCTTTTTGGGTTAAATGTTGAGCCAGTCAAACGGATAGAATCAAGCTGCATCCATGTTTTACGGATGGATTCAATCAAATACTGATTCGGACAGCTCTCGTAGGTTAGATCATGAAACTTCCGATTTAGCTCCCCAAATTTCCCGAACTCAAATTCAGCTAAAGCCTCCTTCATCTGTTGGTTTAACTCTTTCAAGATTGTAATTTGCTTATCGGTAAGTGCTGCTTTGCTAAGTGCTGTGGCATATCCCTCCATAACAGCCAACGTAGAAAGCGTATCCGTATATTTGCTTTCATCAATCGGTGTGACAACCGGTCCAATATTTTGCTGGTATTCAATTAAACCCTCTGCCTCTAACTGACGTACGGCTTCCCGAATTGGAATAGCACTTGTTGCTAATTCTTTGACCAGCTGATTAATAACAATCCGCTGTCCAGGTACATAAAAACCTTCCATAATTCTTGATTTCATATAGTCATATGCTTTTTGTTTTTTGCTTACTTTAGTATTATTCATAGTGTCTTCATATTATACGAATTGCAGAATTTGGTCAAAGATTCTTCAATCAAGCGTATTCTTTCTCTCTGTAATTTCCATATTTGCCACAATAGAAGGTTAATGGATTGCCATCCGTTACTTTTACATCTTTTACCCTGCCAATAAACAGCGTATGATCACCAACCACAATTTCCTGATCAACATCACAAACTACTGATGCTAAAGAATCTTTAATTGCTGGTACACCTTGAATATCCTCAAAGTCAACACCATCTTCTTTTTTCTTTTGTCCAGCAAAATTCATCGAAATGTCCTGCTGTTTATCCGAAAGGAAATTGACCGCATATTGACCGGATGCTTTAATTTTCTTCAGCATATTTGCATTGTTATCGATTGAAATCGTTATCAATTTCGGATCCAGTGAAATAGACATAAATGCATTCGCTGTCATTCCATGAGCACTAGTACCATCATTTGTCGTAATTACCGTTACACCTGTTGCAAACCTTCCCATTGCATTTCGAAACTCTCTGCTATCCATAAAAAATTCCTCCTTTAAATTTATACCGAAAGACTTTCTGATACTTGAATCCTGCTTAGAAATTCAATTGAACAGGCATCATCAAACTCGTGCACGGATTCATTTAATTTCAGCACATTGTCCGTCCTCGAATTAGAATACTGGTGGAACTTTCCGTGTAAGATTTTTGTTCCTTGTTTCACTTTCACTAAATAAGTTCCTGGTTTTGGAAAAATTGACTTCTCGCTCGGCCGCACTGCTAAATGACCATTTATTTTATATTCGATAATCTGTGCAGCTGCCTCATAGTTTGCACCTAAATAATAAGGCACCAAATCCACATTTCCTTCCTGGACCAAACTTCTTATAAGAGTAGAGCTTATTTTTTCCTGCAAGTAGGTTTTTTTAGGGATAACGGTTAAACCAAACCCAATTTTACGTGATTCCTTCTGAAGAAGCTGGGTGTTCCCCCGTGCTTTAAATCCAAACGTGAAGTCAAAACCGACAAAGACATGTTTCGTCTTTGAATTCACGATATATTTCTGGATGAAATCAGCAGGAAGGAGGGAAGCAAAGGTGCGATCAAACTTCATGACAAATAACTTATCAACTCCCATGGCTTCCATCTTTTTAATCTTTTCAGGCAATGTCATCAAGTACTTATGATTCTTATCTCCTTTTAACACTTCATTAGGGTGTGGACTGAATGTCATAACACTGAATAAGACATTTTGTTTTCTTGCAAGTTCCTTAGCTTGATTTAATAATTCCTGGTGCCCTAAATGGACCCCGTCGAAAAATCCGATTGCCATAATGTGAGGTTTCCGAGATATTTGTTCATCCAAATGAGTCAGGTTTATTACTTCCATATAAAGAGCCTCCCTCCCGCAATGATTGTTGTGTTGCTTACGTTCATCTTATTCCATTCAATTAATTGCTTCTATAACATTTTTTGTTTAAAATATTATTATTTTAAAACACTTTCTGTTTGTGTTCCTGATTTTGTTAATATGGATGGTTTCTTAATGTTTTGGCTTTCTAAAAACTCATCTACCATTGCTTTGTATGGTTCTTTATTATAATTGTCAAAGTAAGCCATACCCATTTTTACTGGGTCTCCAAAGAAGTAGTACTCATAATGTGTCTGGCGGCTTCCAAATGAACTCATCGTCATGTCCCATGCAAGACGGAATAATTGAACACGTTCGAAACCTTCCACGTTTTTACCTTGCATTGCTCTGTTTAAGATTGGTCCAAGTTCTGCGCTAGCAAAATCATCATACGTCGGAATCCCCATTAATCCGGATGCACCTAGAATTCTTAAGATTTCTGCTAAACGTGGATATACACGCGGGAACCAGTTTCTTGCTGCATTCAATGCTTCAAAATCTGGAGTCATCATGCCCCATTTGTCAATTTTTGCATTGTGTTCAGCCCTGTACAGATGAGACTTCATATTTTCTAAAGTGAGCATGATTTCTGTACCCTTGTCTTTCACATGCTGGAATCCGTCAATACCGATTGAATCCATCAGCTTAAGCACGACACCGAGCAAAAATTCCACTTTTGCAACATCCTTTGCGATAACCTGATGGGACATGTGCACAACAGCATTTGTTTCAGCAAAAGCACCATTACAAATCTCGGAATCTTCCAGAATGAAGATACGATCCCAAGGAACAAGTACATTATCAAAGGAAACAATTGCATCTCCTTCTTCAAACTGGGAGGCTACTGGATGATCATAACCATTTTTGCCATAATCAAATGATTCTCGACTCAGGTATTTTAATCCTGGTGTATTATTTGGTATTGCAAAAGCAAGTGAATAAGGATCATCTTTTGCCCCTGTTCTTACTACCGTGGATGGGAAAACAAAAATTTCATCTGTGATACCAGCTTGTGTTGCAAGTAAGCGAATACCGTCAACAATAACTCCATCATCATTCTTCTCTACTACATGCAGAGCAACATTAGCATCTTTTTGTTCGGCTTGAATTTTTGCACGGTTTACTTGCGGGTGGATCAATGTATGTGTAAGACTGATGTCATTTTCCCTAGCGTATTCTGCATATTTTCTAGCGTTCTCAGCAAATTGCGGATTGTCTTTGCCGTAATAGTCATATGCTTTTTCCATTGTCATAACTTCTGAATTTAAATAGTCTGGAGAACGTCCCATTAAACCTTTTGTGATGCCCTGCCACTCCATCATCGCTTCTCGGCGTTCGATTAAGTCTTCGATTGTTTCTGGTGCCATAAAGGTCTTCCCTACTTTGTCACCGGTTGTTGGAGATGTATAAAGCATTTTTTCTGGTTTTTCATATTGTAAATCATACAATTTTGCCATGGATTGGACGGCACCCTTAAACGCTGGATGTGTTGTCACATCTTCTACTCGCTCCCCATGGATATATACGTTGTTATTTGATTTCTTTAAATTTTCAATATACTGCTGTCCTGTTTTAGCTGGCATTACTTTATCCTCCTTTAGTCCATCTGTTTTTTTCCATTTTTTCAAGTTGTTTCAAGACCACCTGATTGTATTCGCTTTCATTCAGCGATAAAAAATAAATCCATTACATAGTGCTGCAGCCAATGAAAAACTGCGCATATGCTTTTAAAATATTTTAATAATTCAACCTTGTTTGTATAGTAACATGGAACTCAGTATATGAAAAATATCTAAAATATATAATTATCATACATTTTAGATATACTATTATATATAATTTGCAACAAGATTAATCTGGGATTAGATGAATTAATTTTTTGACTTTTTCGTTATTTGATACTATTATTTCTTTATACATACTTGGTTTACTATCATAAGAGATATCGGGGTGGAGAAAGATGGATATGAGACAACTGCGTTATTTCTATACAATTGCAACAGAGGGACAAATTACACGGGCAGCTAAAATACTTCATATGGCACAGCCTCCCCTTAGTCAAAGTTTAAAAGCATTAGAAAGTGAAATAGGTGTCCCGCTGTTTGAAAGAAATGGCAAGAAAATGGAACTTACTGATGCTGGTGAGGTTTTATACAAGAAAGCAGATTATTTTTTTAAGTTTTTTGATGAAGCGCTTACAGAGGTAAAAGAAACAGGGGAAGGCCTAAAGGGACAATTGACTGTTGGCTGTGTAAAAACACTTTTTTCTCATGTACCACAAAAAATAAAATCTTTTCGTGAAAAATATCCAAACGTCACCTTTGAATTAAGGGAAGGTGATTCCTATCTTCTTGCAGAACAGCTTAATAATCGAAACATTGATTTGGCAATCGTTCGGCTCCCTTTAGATATGGAACCTTATTCAAGCCTATTTCTGCCAGAAGAAAACTATGTAGCTATTATGCCTGAGCAATGGGCAAAATCCTATGAATCCGAAACCATTACCATGAACGAACTTGCCAATTTACCTTTACTATTATTAAGAAGAATTAGTGGTGTTGGTCAATATGAGCTGATTATGGATAAATTTGAAAAACGAGGACTTACTCCCAATATCGTGACAGTTTGTCCAGATGTGGATATGATTCTCGAATTGGTCAATGTGGAAGTCGGAGCTTCGATTTTACCAGCATCCATACTAAAGAAACATTTTAATGCTGGAATAAAAGGATTTTCCATTGAAGACGAGACGATTATTTCCAAGTCCGCAATCATTTGGCTAAAGGATCGTTATCTTTCCAAAAGCAAGCAGCGCTTTATCGAATACTTTGAGGAGTCAATAAAGTACAGGGCATGGAAGGATTAAAACGAAGAAAGACGAAGAAGGAGTATTCTGTTCAATTTAAATTAGATGCTGTACAATTTATGTTGGAGACAGGTGCTTCTTATCAAGAAACTGCTGTTCAATTTCATTTGAACAACCCTTCCTTAATTGTGCGCTGGTTGAAAGCATGTCGCGAACAAGGAATAGAAGGCCTGAAAACAAAACCAAAGGGGCGACCTTCTATGTCTAAGAAAACCAATAAGCAAAAGGAAAAAGAAGAAAAGAAGTTAACACGTGAAGAAGAATTAGAACGCGAGAATGAATTATTGCGACTAGAAAATGCGTACCTAAAAAAGTTGAGAGCTTTTCGTGAGGATCCGAATGCCTTCCACGAAAAGCACAAGCAAAGGTGGCATTCGAACTCAAAGAAGAAGGATTTCGATTAAATGATATTCTCTATGTCATAGGTATTCCTGAAGCAACCTACCACTACCATGTAAAGAGTTTTGGCAGAGAAGATACGGATACAGAATTAAAAGAACTCATTACACGCCTATTTAAAAAGTTTCATGAACGCTATGGCTATAAACGTATCACGAAAGAATTAAAGAAATTAGGACATCAAATTAATCATAAAAAGGTGTATCGTATTATGCGAGAATTGGGATTAAAATGTGTGAAATTTATGCGGAAATCCCGTAAATACAATTCCTACAAAGGGAAGGTTGGAAAAGTAGTTAAAAACCGATTATCTCGCCGCTTTTACACACCTATTCCTCTTCAAAAACTAGTAACGGACATTACAGAATTCAAATGTCTTGGTGAAGAGAAGTTATATTTAAATCCGATTCTTGATCTTTATAATGGAGAAATTATTGCGTATGAAATCAAGAAACGTCCAACGTTAGATCTTGTCATGGAACCTTTACAAGAGGCAATAGAGATAATAAAGAATCGTGCAACCTATCGATGGAGCCTTTATTCATTCGGATCAAGGATTCTATTATACAAATCCAATCTTTCAAAAATTGGTTAAGAAATATGGTCTAGGTCAATCCATGTCAAGACGAGGAAATTGTTGGGATAACGCACCACAAGAGTCATTTTTGGGCACTTCAAAGATGAGGCATATATTAAGCAGTGTGAAACCTTGAATGAGCTAAAACGGGAAATTAAGAGTTACATGACTTAGTACAATAACTATAGATCTCAATAGGATTTAAAGAAGATGACTCCTGTTCAATACAGGAACCATCTTCGCAATGTTGCGTAGTCCTTTTTTAAAATGTCCTTTACAAGGGTACACTTTATTACCTTTCCTTTTTTTTATATTTCTTTATTTTTATTACTAATCTTATTTTTTTCAGTATCAAATCACCAAAAAACTGAGTGGAATCCTTAGAAAACTCTTAAGGATAAAAAGTTACAATATTAGAAGGCTGAATATATGGTTGTATATTTTCATTTAATTTCCCATTTGGATAAACTTGTAAGTCCAGAGGATTTTCAATTATAAATGCAACAAAGTTTTCAATCTCATCATACTGCTTAATCTCTGAAGATATCTCTAGAGAGGCTAACCCATCTTCATTTACTTTATAATATGAATCCTTTAGTTCTACAAGTTCACTACCTACAAACAAGGCTATGTAGTATAAACAATCTTTTTTTGCGTTAAAATTCAACCATATTAGTTCTTCATTATTATCAAACTTACCTATAGTTTCAGTTATACCATCATAAGCATTATGGGTTATATAAGGATATGTATTTTTTTCTGTTTTCTTAGTATCAATAACTTTAGAATCAATATCCCTAGGGGTATACTCTGCATCATCCCCAACAAATAATGTAGCTTTCTCAATCATTATCATCTCATTACCCTGAACATACTCATTTTTAGTTTCTATTTTTTGATTAGGTTCACGAAATAAGACAATTAATAGATTATTAACCCCACTCGGTATCTCATCAAAAGATAATTTGGAGAGATTTATTTTACTAAATTCTGGAACCTCTAAATTTATTACTTTTCGTTCTTCTCCTTCATACTGGAATGATATTGGTTCATCATTTAAAAAAAACTTAATTTGGTAGTCAAGTTCCTTTTCATGATCGTTGGTTATAGAGATATTAGGTTTGAATTCTTCATTTTTTGATAGCGAAAAAGTATACTGGTATTGGTCATTTACACTGGTTTCATCTGTAAATGTAATACTGTACCCTTTAAAATCATCTGTTATTTGCTGTTCTGGTAGCTTTTCTACTGAAAATTTTTTAGAATCATTTTCTGCGCTTTCAACGGGTATTCCCTCTCCATCCCCTTCAAGAACTGTTTCTGTCTTTTCTCCATTAGTACAACCTGTCATTAAAATACTCAACAGAAATAACAATGATATACATAACATCCCTTTCATGTAATTCCTCCCTAGATTCAAATATAGTTATTTACAGAAATAAAATAGGGAGAGCGAGACCCCCTATTTTATATTATTCACACCCAATTATCATGTGTATAGCTGTATTTATGGTCATAACCATTAGTCATATAGTGAGTTGATTCTGCTCTGTAGTTCTGCCAACGTATATGTTTCGTACTTGTACCAGTATCTACTCTTCGCGAATAAGGAGAAGCACTAAAGTTAGAATCCATAATGCTGCCGTTCTTCTGTAGATTTTGACTTATAGTCAATTGTAAAATAGATACGTTACATTCTGTTCCTCCAGCAGCCAGTATATGACTTCCACCGTCTAACATATTTGTAAAACTAGCACAGGTAGCCCAGTTTATTTGATTATCTCCTGAGGTTGATAACAAAGGTATTGAAGTATACTTAATTTGTTCTTTTTCAATTTGTTCTAGACCTTCTAATATCTCGGGAAATTCAATTCCTTTTTCATTCATTTCCTTTTTGACAGTCTGCACCGAGATAGTACTTTGATTATTATATTGTTCAGATTGAGCAAATACGTTAGTAGTTGAGAAAAAAAGCGAAAATGCCACGACAACAAACATGAATAGCCCTTTTTTCATTCTTTCCCTCCTCATATAATTTTAAAAATTCAAACATATTAAAGAACAATGATTATATTTCTATTGAATCATTGAACCCTCCCCCATTTCATACAAAAAGTCAAACCAGATCTGTTATTTACATTATATACCATCTTAAAATGTTCGTAAATTAAAAATATTTATGCTATTATAATTGATATAATTTAAAAAAGCAGAATTTCTATTTTGTTTATGAATAAATATTCTAATCAAAATAGTTATAATTATATTTTAGGAAGGAATTTTCTAATGAGCGCCTCTTTGAATAACATACCAGATGGACTCTTTGTTCCTATAATGATATTGATATTCATCCTTCTCATCATTCTTTCTGAATGGTGGTTAAGGAGGTAGTTGATAGCTCTATACACAAAATAAACTGCAATTAGTTATGAATTTAATTGCTTTATATCTAAGTGTAACTGCTAAACTAAAATGGACAGTTTTTGCTCGATAAAACTGGACACTTTCTGCTCAAAACAACTCCAGTCAGTTATTATGAGAAAGTATGAAATTAACTGAGAGTTAGAGGACTAGGAAGGTGTTGAAATTAGAAGTGATTGTGGAAGTACATCAATTAAAAAGACAAGGTTTTAAAGGTGGTGCCATTGCCTGTAATCCCCCTTTCACTGTAAAGGAATTTAAACAAAGGGTTGCAGAGGCGGATGCTGTCCTTTGGGTAACTCCAGAATACAATTACTCTATTCCTGGTGTTTTAAAAAATGCAATTGACTGGTTATCTCGCGTAGACAAAGTATCGATTGGTAAACCATCATGGATTATAGGTGTTAGTATGGGGAATCTAGGTTCAGTTCGGGCTCAACAACATTTGCAGGATATTTTATTTTCTCCCGGTGTTTCTTCTCCGTTCCTTCCAGGAAAAATCCTATTGGATGGATAATGTCTAGAAAATAAATTTATCACAATAGTAACGATTCTCCTTCCTTTTTATTTTAAGTTTGTTTAAAAAAAGACTCAATTCCTTTTGTAAAAGATTATAACCTTGTAATATTACTTGAATTAGATTTTTCTTTTTTCTGAAAAAAACCATTCATGTTACTCCATTAAAGAGCGTTTTAATAGAGTAACAATCACAGTAATAATCAAATTTTATTATAATAGAATAATCTACAATTACAGTAAATATAGAGCTTAATTTAACACCCATTATTGGCATAAACTCATAATAAAAAATGCCCCAATGCTACCCCTATAATAATATATATGAGAAAAACACCTATTGCCCACTTAGCAGAATATTTTTGGACATCCCCTAAATTAACCTTTGTCATCTCAGTTAACAAGTACATTGCCCCAACCAGTGGACCAATGAAACCAAAAGAGGTTCCATATAACGATGCAATGGCAATCTCCATTTCACTAACCCCATATATGGAAGCAGTCTCCGCTAGTACAGGAATTATACCAAAATAAAAAGCATCGGGACCTATTAAAAAGAGTCCTGGAATACTAAGAACGGCGATAACAATCGGAAGAAAGGATCCAATTCCGTCGGGGATTATAGTAATTAAACTCTGCGCCATAGCCGCTGACATTTGTGTCTCTTTCAAAATACCTGCAAAAACCCCTGCAGCAAGCATGATACTCGTAACAGATAATGCATTGGGAGCATGTTTCTGAACGCGTTCTCGTTGATCAATAATGGATGGATAGTTTATTAATAATGCGATAGCGGTCCCAAGAATAAATAACACTACTGGTGGCAGCCATTCCAAAAGCAATGCTGCCATGATAACAATAGTTAGAATAAAATTTAGCCATCTTAGTTTGGGACGCTTTATTACCACATTTTCTACAGCAGCAGACATCATACTTTCGGTTTGATCGTTCATGTTCAAATAAGGATTGTGTATTCCGAGTCGAGCCCTTTCTTTCCGGCCAATAATGTATGCAACCAAAACAATATATATCAGGCTAACAATCATCCCAGGTACCATTGTCCTAAATAGACTTGTAGGATCTAAGTTCAAAACACTTGCAACCCGACCGACTGGGCCACCCCAAGGAACTAGTGTTGTAATACCAATTTGCAATACCGTTATAGATGCTAAAATAATAGGTTTTATCCCCAGTTTTATATAAATTGGAAGAAAGGCGCTCACAACTATAATAATCGTAGTGGAACCATCACCATCTAAGCCTACTATACCTGCTAATATAGCTGTCCCTACAATAACTTTTAATGGATCACCTTTTGCTATCTTTATAATTTTGTTTGTGAGTGGCTCAAACAATCCCGTGTCAATCATGATACCGAAATATAGAATTGCAAACAGGATCAGGAGTGCTGTTGGTGCTGTATTTAAAACACCATCCATCATCATCGGACCCAGTTGAAAACCAAAGCCTCCAATAATCCCGTAGATTACCGGTACGATAATCAGACCAGTAAAAGGTGTCACACGTTTTGACATAATAAGATACAAAAATGTGATTACCATCAGAAAACCTAAAACAGCTAACATAATTGCCCATCCCCCTTATAAAAAAACTATTGAAATCGTTTACAAATCAGTGGAATCTAACTTTCTCATTTTTGTTTTCAATATAGGTTCATATCCTAACAGCAGCAATCAATTACTCATTATCAATCGATTAATAAAGTCATATATAGATACGTGGGATTATTCAGAAATATGGAGTTAGATTAAATGTAATGACTTATAATTTCCTCTCTAAAAAAAGTCAATTGAATGAAGTGGCGGATTGGCTGTTAATATCCACCACTTCTGCAGATGTTTAAGCTAAAATAATATCCATATAATTTGTTTATAAGCTTATTGCTTACTTTTTTTCGGTAGATATTCTGAATTATGTTCACCTAATTTAGGCCCAATTGTTCCAATATCCCCAGGTGTTTCGGATAACTTTGGCACAACCCCCGGTACTCTGACACTCTTCCCACCCGGCAATTCAACTGTTTGGAGCATGTCGCGTGCCTGGTATTGTTCATCATTTACGATATCTTCTATACTATAAATTGGTCCAACTGGTACACGAGCTTCATCAAGAATTTGCTGTACCTCTTTCTGGGTATGCTGCTTTGTCCACTCCTCTATAATCTCATCAAGATAATCAACATTTTCTGCCCTGCCTTGATTAATCGCGTACACGGGATCTTCCGCAAGCTCAGGTCGTCCCATTGCATTCGCAAAACGTTTAAATATACCGTCACTGTTTGCTGCAATCACAATATATTTTCCATCTGCACAAAGATACGTATTCGATGGAGCTATTCCTTCCAAAGTAGCTCCAGTTCGCTCCCGAATGATCCCTTTCAGGTCATATTCAGGGAGCACACCTTCCAGTAAAGAAAATACAGATTCAGTAAGGGCTACATCGACGTATTGGCCTTTTTTCGTTGGATCGTTATCCCTGACCCTAAGTGCCATCAGTGTACCGAGTGCTGCGTATAAAGCAGCGATAGAATCACCGATAGCTAAACCAACACGAACCGGTGGACGATCAGGAAAACCTGTTAGATAACGGAGGCCGCCCATTGACTCTGCAACACTGCCAAACCCTACTTTATCCCGATATGGACCGGTTTGACCATAACCGGATATTCGAGTCATAATAATGCTTGGATTCACCTGTTTTAAATCTTCATATCCAATTCCCCACCTTTCAAGTGTACCAGGGCGGAAATTTTCAATTACCACATCCACCTCTTTTGCTAATTCCCTTATCATTTCCTGTCCTTCTTCTTCACGAAGATTAATCGTAATGGATTTTTTATTTCTTGCATGCACATACCACCATACAGATGTATCATGGTGCATAACTCGCCAGTTTCTTAAAGAGTCACCTTTTCCTGGATCCTCTACTTTTATCACTTCAGCACCAAATTCACCAAAGATCTTTCCGACAAAAGGAGCAGCTACAAAGTTTCCTAATTCTAATACTTTGATTCCTTCTAGTGGTTTTTTCATTATGCCCATCCTCTCTCAAATCGTTTAACTCCCTGAACACTTAATATTCAGATATTGTATACAAATAATTACACACTAGTTTGCTTTTTTACCATATCCTGAAACATCTGATCCATATTGTTTAACTTATCTATATTTATTCCAGTCTCTATTCTCTGATTTTCCAAAAAGTTCACTACTTGGCTTGCCTGCACATTCCCTGGTGATCCTGGCGCATATGGGCACCCACCTAATCCTGCCTGTGCTACATCATAGATAGAAACGCCTGATTGAATACCTGCTATAATATTGGCGAGCGCATACCCATAAGTGTCGTGAAGATGCAGACTTAATGTCAGGTCAGGATACTTATCTTTAATACGACTACAATATTCATATATCATTTTTGGCGTTGCTTTCCCTATGGTATCTCCCAAACCAACTTCATCTACACCATTTTCAACCATTGTCGTAACGATTCGTTCAACTTCTTGATAAGGAACCTCTCCCGCATATGGACAAACAAAAGCTGTAGCAACTGCCCCCATTGTTTTTCGGCTATGACTTTTTATTTCACTTATTAAATCACTTACGTTTACCAACGATTCATTTGTCGTCCGGTTCAAATTAGCTTCATTATGTCTCGTACTGGCTGAAAGGAAGAAAACGGCAGTATCAATATTGGTTTTCAAAAACCGTTCGAGCCCCCTTCTATTAGGAACCAAAGCATCATACTGAATACCTTGAATTTTAGGCAGTCCCTTCGCCAGCTCATCAGCATCGCTAAGGGCCGGTACCCACTTTGGATGGACAAAGGAAGTAACTTCAATCCGTCTGAACCCAGCATCAATCAACACATCCAAGCCAATAAGCTTATTCTCCGTCCCAATGAAAACGGCTTCATTTTGAAACCCGTCTCTTAACGTAACATCGCGAATGCTTACTTTTTCAGGAAAATTCACGTGTAAATTCACTCCTTATGATTTATGATAATGAAGTAAATGAATCATTTACCAATTCATTTATTTATACCCATATTGTTCCAGATAATAATTATAATCCTTTTGAATATGGTCTCTCATATGTTTCTCTGCAGATTTTGCATCTCTGTTTAAAATATCTAAGCAAATTGCTTCATGTTCAAAGAAGCCCTCTGCCATCCTATTTGTTTTTGTAAGAATAATGTTTCGGTAAAATAGAATTAAAGAATGAAGCTGATTCATCATTTTGATGAGGAAAGGATTTCCACTGCATTCCAAGATTAAATCATGGAATTTTCGACTTAGTTTCTTCATATGCTCAAAATCTTCTGCTATCATAATGCCCTTCATTTTCCTGAGCAGTTCATTAATTTCTGTTAACTGTATATTATTGCTGCGCTCAGCTGCAAGTGATGCAGCCAGAGGCTCTAAACTTAAACGGCACTCATATAAATATTTAAAATCATCACTTGAAGGCCTGAAAACTCTCACTCCACCACGGGGATGACTTGCTACAAGCCCCTCACTTTTCAATTGCTTTATGGCCTCGCGTATAGGACTCCTGCTTACCCCTGTTTCTTCTGCAATTTGTTGCTCCACAACCCTTGCCCCAGGTTCCAATTTTCCATTTACAATTTTATCGTGCATATATTCATGCACTTGAACTTGAAGTGTCTTGGATGTATCTAGAATGAACGTCAATTACCTCACCTTTTCTCATAAAATTCAAATAATGTATACAATCAATTGCAAAGTAGTAAATTAACGCTTCTGTATAGATTGAGTTGAGTTTTATTATAATCATGGAATAATCTGCAGTCAATATTTTTTGAATATTTAGCTAGTATTTTTACATATACTGCAGAGATGGGAGGAAGCATCAGCTCCTCCCTTCTATTTATTATCTGCCTGAAACGTATTATCCCATCTTACTTTCTTCAACTGATTCAAACTGAACAGGATCCACTGCAGCAGCTTCCGTATAGGTCAGCGTTTTCCCAGTAATTCCAAAAATAATCGTCAAAATTGGGCATAACAAGCAAAAGAAAGCAAATGGCAAATACGATAAAGTCGGTACACCTAAAACGCTTGCTATAAATACACCGCATACACTCCATGGAACAAGTGGGTTAACTACCGTACCGGCATCCTCTGCCACTCTTGATAGATTTTTATTTGCTAAACCGAGTTTTTGATATTGCGACTGGAACGTTTCTGTTGTTAATAGAATAGATAGATATTGTTCCCCTACCAGCACATTGACTCCGATGGCATTTAGAGCAGAGCCAATGATTACGGACTTAGCAGATTGCAAAATTCTTTCCACGGTTTCAAATAGTCTTGGGACAATCCCTAACTTAAACAATAATCCTCCCATTCCTAATGCAAGTAAAATAATCGCAATCGTAAAAAACATGCTTTCCATTCCGCCCCGTGTCAGCAAGGAATCGATTTGTTCAATACCTGTCTCTGAGACGTAGCCTCCATATAAGATTCCAAGTAGGCCACCAATTGAAGGAATCGTATGGAAAATCGAGACAAGGATAGCACTAATCGTACCAGCTGTGAGCGATAATAATGCAGGTGCCTTAAAGATAGAAAAAATAACTAAGACAGCAAGTGGAATGACCGCATTATACCAGTGAATCAGCCCTGTATCCAAAAGCCCTTGCTGATATAACTCCATTTCACTGAAGTTCGCAGTTGAAATACTCGGTGATATAATTCCGAAAATCACCAATCCAATCAGGAATGCAGGAACAGTTGTCCACATCATATTTCGTATATGCTCAAACAAATCGACCTTCAGAATACTGGAAGCCATGTTCGTTGTATCCGAAATCGGAGACATTTTATCACCGAAAAATGCACCAGATACAATCGCTCCAGCTGTGATTGCCAGTGAAATATCAAGAGCCTGGGATATTCCAATAAAAGCTAATCCGACTGTTGCCACTGTTGTTAAGGAACTGCCAACACAAATACCAACGACAGAGGTTACGATTAAAACAATGGCTTAATAAAAACTTGGTGTCACTAATTCGAATCCAGCATAAATCAAAGTCGGAATGGTCCCACTATAAATCCAGGCAGCGATTAAAATACCGATCATAAAGAAGAGAAAGACGGCACCCATTCCGGATGCAGCACCTTCTGAAAAGCCTTCCTGCAATTTTTCATAAGGGATTTTTTTCATAACTCCATAAATGATCAGCAATAATAATGAAATCGTCAATGGGATATGAGGTGGAGCTTCATAATAGATAATACTGACACTCATAATAGCGATGATAGCTGAGAGTACTAGAAGAGCCTCAGGCAAAGACGGCATTTGCTCAGGTTTAATTCGAAACATAATGAATCCCCTTCATTTTAATTTGTTAGATCAACTGAGTTCCACTATTAGCAGCTTTGGCTTTTCGAGTAACGCTTTAAGCCTGTTTGTAAAGGCTATTGCGTTTCCTCCATCTGTTACACGATGGTCGAATGTTAGGGTCACATTCATCATCGACCTGATAACTATCTCATCATTATCGCCTACAACCGGAACTTTTTTCGTTTTATGAAAAGCCATTAATCCAACCTCCGGATAATTGATGATTGGCGTAGCACCAATACTTCCCATTGGCCCAACATTGCTGATCGTAAAGGTGCTTCCGGTCATCTCTTTCAATGTCAGTGTATTTTCTTTTGCTTTGCTCATTAGTTCTTTCATTTCTTTGTGAATTATGAGGATTGATTTTTCATCTGCGTTTTTAATGACTGGAACAATTAACCCCTCTTTCGTGTCCGTTGCGATTCCCATATGAACACTTTTTTCCAATCTGATTTCTTCTTTTTCCTCATGAAGCTTAGCATTAAAGATTGGATGTTCTCTCAATGATATTGTAAGTGCCTTTATAAAAAACGCTGCAACAGATACATCGGCATCAGGCTTAATCTCTTTTCTAAACTGCAGTAACTCGGTCATATCAATCTCTTCCATATGATGAACATGTGGGATCGTAAAAATGGATGTTGTCATTTTTTTAGCAATTTGTTTGCGTCTGCCTTTAAATGGAATAATATCTGCTTCCTCTTTTTCACTGGCCGACTGTTTTTCTGTTGTCCCTTGAAAAAATTGGTGTTGTAATTGTTTAACAGCGGGCTTGACTTTTGTTGCAGCACTCTCTCTGTTCTGAGCATACTGCTGAACATCTTCAATCGTAATGCGTCCAGCTTTACCGGTTCCTTCCACCAATTCAATATCCACATCAAGTTCTCTGGCAATCTTCCTCGTGTATGGTGCTGCTTTTATTCGTTTAGGTCCATTTGTTTTTGCCAGCTTTGTTTGTGTTTTGTAGCCATCACTCACTGCTGATTGTACAGAATGGCTGGATTCTTCTTTTTGTGTTGCTGAAGACTCTGTTTTCTTAATAGAATCCTCTGCTTCAATCGTCAAAATCGTTGTTCCTACAGGGATAGTTGTCCCCTCAGCAATATAAATTTCTTTAACAATCCCTTTAGCTGGTGCTGTTAATTCGGCAACCATTTTTTCCGTCTGCAGTTCCACAATTGGCTGATCTTCCTCAACCTGATCTCCTTCTTGAATAAAATAAGTCAGTACATCCCCCTCTGTCATTCCTTCTCCAATATCATGTAATTTTACCTCAACCATTCGCTCCACCTCCCTTAAAAATGAATCACTTTATAAATTGCATCCGTTACACGTGCTGGTGTCGGAATATTATGTTCTTCCAGAGCCCAAAAAGGCACATGAACATCTGCACCGGTAACACGTTCAATTGGTGATTTCATATATAAAAATGAAGTATCATTAACAATTGAAATAATATCATTTCCTAATCCTCCGGTTGCTGGAGCTTCATGAACAACGACACAGCGTCCGGTTTTCTTTACGGATTCGGCGATAATGGCTTTATCAATCGGGTATAAAGTACGTAAATCAATGACGTCACAGCTAATCCCTTTATCTGCTGCCTGTTCGGCTGCCTTCATTGCAACGGGTACCATTGCCCCCCAGGCAATCACCGTTGCATCGTCCCCTTCTCGCAAATATTTCCCTTTCCCGATTTCAATTTCATATTTTTCTTCTGGAACTTCTCCTCTAACAGCACGGTATAATCTTAGTGGTTCCAGAAATAGTACCGGATCTGGATCCTCTATTGCCGAAATAAGAAGTCCTTTTGCATCATATGGATTAGATGGGCAGACAACTTTTATCCCCGGCATATGGGTAAATAATGCTTCCATACTATCCGAGTGGATTTCTGGAGCCCTTACTCCAGCTCCATATGGTGCACGAATCACAAGTGGTACGGTAAAGGAACCTTTCGTACGGTAACGCATTCTCGTCGCATGGGTCATAATTTGTTCATATGCAGGATAAATAAATCCTAAAAATTGAATTTCTGCTACTGGAAGCAGTCCGTTCATTGCCATCCCAATTGAAGACCCGATGATTCCTGCTTCACTCAATGGTGTATCAAACACCCTCTTTTCACCAAACTCCTCCTGCAAGCCATCGGTTGCCCGAAAGACGCCTCCATTTTTTCCAACATCTTCCCCTAATACAACAACTTCTTCTTTTTCTTCAAGCATCGTTCGCATTCCATCAGTAATGGCCTGAATAAGCGTCAATTGTTTCGTTTTCGATATGGTTATCATGTCATCTTTCACCCCGCAAATGATTGATATATTCTTCCTTTTGCTGTTCAAGCGTCCATGTCGGTTTTTCGAACATATAATCATAAATATCATTTACATTCGCTGGTGGCATCGTCTCCAAAACTTTTACCGCTCCATCAATTTCTTCTTTAATTTCCCCTTTTATTTGTTCTGCGAGTTTTTCATCCCAAAATCCGTAAGCTTTCATAAATCGTTCCAATCTGGTAACCGGGTCATTCTGACGGCGCTTTTCATTTTCCTCTTTTTGATTGCGATACTTCGTAGGGTCGTCTGCAGTTGTATGTGCACCATACCGCCATGTTACAGCTTCAATTAAACTTGGGCCCTCTCCATTTCTCGCTCGTTCTAATGCTTTTTTTGTTTCAAAATAAGCTGCAAATATATCATTCCCGTCAATTCGAATACCTGGGATTTCATATGCAATTGACTTCTGTGCAATCGTCTCAGAATGCATCTGTTTCCAGATTGGTGTTGAAATAGCATATTGATTATTCTGATTAAAGAAGACGACAGGTGCTTGGAAAACACTAGCAAAGTTTAAACCCTCATGAAAATCTCCTTCAGATGTCGCTCCGTCTCCAAAATAGGCAATAACAGCTTGTGATGAATTTTTATATTTATTTGCCATGGCTATACCAGCTGCAATCGGAAGCTGTGTTGCGATTGGAACGGAAGGCGGCAATATATTTTTCCCTTTAGGCGGCAGGTTCCCCTCCACTCGGCCATTCCATGAAGATAAAATATTATAAGATTTTCCAAACGTAATACTTGCCGCATGATCCCGATATGTTGGCAGCATCCAATCATCTTCCTCGAGTGCTAGAGCACTTCCCACCTGTGCTGCTTCCTGTCCTTCAAAACCTGGATACGTACCGAGCCTGCCTTGGCGCTGCAAGTTGATTGCCTTTTGATCAAATGCCCGCATACAAATCAGCTGCCGGTAAAATTGCTGGACTAATGATTTATCAATTTGATCTATATAAGATGTATCAGTAATTTTTCCATTTTGGTCCATGATTTGTATCATTGGAAATTCTTCCTGCATATCTCGTTTCATGGCCATCACCTCTTTAACTCTTCATTTTTTTCTTATAAGTAATTTTTCCTATATAATATTACTAATCTAAAAAGTTCAGGGAATTACTCTCTTATATTCCATTTCGGTCTGCGCTTGCGAGCATAAAAGTTATTTCGATTTTTCTGTTCATTCAATACGGTGCGTACTTTTCTATTTGCTGCTTCTACCGTTGTAATCGCATCCATTTCTGCTTGCTGATAGATATCATAAAGCGAATGGTAGATTGCTTTTGTCTTTACAAGTACCCGTTTAGAATTAGGACCATATAATTCATCCGCAACTTGGATTAGACCCCCGGCATTAACAATATAATCCGGAGCGTATAAAATCCCCTTTTCTTGAAGTGTTTTTGCGTGATTTAGAGTTTGCAGCTGATTGTTTGCTGAACCAACAATAGCTCTTACTTGCAGCTGTTCGACGGTTTGGTCATTGATAATTGCCCCCATTGCACAAGGGATAAAGATATCTGCATTTGTACGATAAATGGCGTCACTATCTACCACATGGACTTCTCCATTTGTCTCTTCTGCTTTTGTTTTTATCTGACTAAGTACATCCCGATTAAGATCAGTGACATAAATTTCGGCTCCAGCCGCTAATAATTGTTCGGCTACCTTATAACCGACTTTTCCTAATCCTTGAATCGCATATGTTCTGTTTCCCAAATCTTTATGTTTAAACAGGTATTCATTCGTTGCTTTTAACGCGTAAACCACTCCATGTGCGGTTGAAATAGAGGAATCACCGCTTCCTCCATATGCCTCAGGAATTCCATTAATAAAATTGGTTTCCTTAAATGCCTCCACAAAATCATCGGTTGTTGTTCCCATATCTGTACCTGTATAAAAACGGCCATTCAAGGAATCAACAAATTGTCCAAATGACCGAAATAATGCTGGTGATTTATCTTTTTCGGGATCGCCAATAATGACTGCCTTTCCCCCACCAAAATCCAGACCGGAAGCTGCACATTTATAGGTCATCCCTTCTGACAGTCGCAGGACATCCTCCAATGCCTCATCAACACTTTTATAAGGGTACATCCTTGTTCCGCCCAATGCAGGTCCGAGGGTAGTGTCATGAATGGCTATAATTGCCTGAAGTCCAGTTGCCGGGTCATTACAGAACATCACTTGTTCATGATTTGCTATTTTTTCAAATGTATTTTTCTCCATTGGTTTGACTAGTTCAAGCTGTTTCAAAAAAACTACCTCCACTTATTTATTTAGCTGCAATTGTTCATCTAATTTGCTTTGCATCGTATTTTTTGGCAGAATTGCCTGTTTCACTTCTCCTTCCCCGATGATACCGTTTTCATTTTTAGCAGTAACTTTTGTTATTACTTGCTTTTCGGTAATACTTGTTACGACAGCTTCCACCTTAACTTTCGTTCCTAATGCTGATGGGGCGATGTGCTTGAGTTTTACAGCGGCTCCTGCGCTTTCCTCATGTTCTCTCAGAAAAGGAAGTAACAGGTCCCTTGATACCCATTCCATGTGATAGACCATGGAAGCGGTGGAATAAGCAGGATGTACTAATTCGTCGCCAAATTGAGCAAACATATCTTCCGTCACTTCTATTTCGAGAATGGCCGAGTCCCCGACTTTCAATTCTCCCTTCATTTCTTTCACCCTTTCCCTGAATCAAGTATATTTGTTTAAGTGCATCCATATAAGATTTAAAAATAGCAACTAACTTTTTACTATCTTTATTATTTTCAAAATATTACAGCTCTAATTATATTCACCCAACAGTTAACTGTCAACCAAAAATTAAAAACAAATAAAAAATCTTAATCCATTTTTAATCGGATTAAGATTTAATATGCATTAACACACCTTCCAGAGCTTTTTTAATATGGATGCTCATTAAATTGGCTGCTTCTTCTTCATTCCCGCTAAGCATCAATTCATAAATTTGTTCATGGTCTTCTATAAAAGAAGGGTAAAACGATCCACCAACCATACTCTTTCGCATATAATGCGTTTTAACTTTGATAACTTCAAGCAATTTAATCAGTTGCCCATTGTTGGAAGCTTCGGTAATGATTGTATGGAATTGCTGATCCAGCTGACCAAGTTCTGGGGAATCCGGTTTCACTTTTTTCGTTTCCTGTAAATTATGAGCTAAACTTTCCTTTACTTCGTCAGTCAGATTCTTAATAGCAAGGCGAACGGCTAACACTTCAAGACTTTCCCTGCACTCAAATATATCCACAACATCTTCTACTGTTGGCTCATACACCTTTACGAAACCATCGTTATAGATTAGCAGGCCATCCTGCGTTAACATCCGAATCGCTTCTCTTACTGTTCCCCTGCTAGTCCCAAGCTTACTTGCGACCTTAGCTTCTACGACACGTTCAGCAGGCTTTAAGTTTCCTTCCATAATTGCTTCTTTAATCAAATGATAGGCTTGTAAATGCAAGGATTCTGACTTAATAATTTTCCCCATCATAACAGCTCCTTCTGCTAAACTAATCTGCGTATATTAAATAACTAATTTATCTTTTTAACTTGTTAGAGGTTGTTGAAAAAGTCCGGTAAAAATGACACATCAAAAGCAGTAGACCTTCAACTAAGTACCGACACGTCCTATGACGAACGTCGAAGTCACCACATCCTGTGGAAGCTCGTTGGCTTGGCTTTTCCGTTCCTTGCGTATTAATTGCATACGCTCCGGTACGGGGAGCTACGCCGCCTCGAACTTCGACGCATAGGACGTGCTAGTGTCGGCGTTGCAACAAATCTTTTCGGTGGGACGAGTAATCGCAGTCCCAGGACGTTGCGACCTTAGCCGACCTCAGTCCTTTTTATCCTCCTTTTTGAACCCACACTTGTTAGATAATCCTTCAGTTGGCTTTTGAAATACCCTAAGATTCAAAACCACTTTTAATATATAACCCATAACGGTTTATGCTTACTAATATAGCATAAAAAATACACAAGAGGGAAAAGAAGATTGATAAATAGATAAATTCAATTGATACTGCTGTATAAAGATTTGTTACTTCTAGCAACTCTATAAAAAAATTGTTTCTATGTGATTTCCATCACAGAAAAATCGAACAACCTCCATTATCATGAAGATAGATAAATAAATTGGAGGTCATAATATGAATACATTTACAGTTAAGCATACACCAGCAGAAATCGTGAAGGTTTTTCCAAAAGCGAGTGATCTGTTCAAGAAAAGACGTATCGACTTTTGCTGTGGGGGAGATCGCCCATTGGGTACCGTTTTCACTGAAAAAAGTATGGATGAAGCCGCTGTTCTGTCAGAATTGAATACTGCATACGATAGCTGGAGAAAAGAAGACCATGAGGTTATCGATTGGGACGGGATCCCACTTTCCGAATTAGTGGATCATATTGTCGACAAACATCACGCTTATTTAAACGAGGAGCTTGCTCCATTAGGACAATTTGTAACGAAAGTTTTCCGTGTACATGGAGCCGCACATCCCCATCTTCAGGAACTGCACAAATTATATAATAATTTTAAAGTGGACATGGAAGCACATATGATTAAAGAAGAGACTGAAGTATTTCCATTGATTAAGGAATACGAAAAAAATCCAAGTCAGGAACTTGCAGAGAGGATTCATGAAGCAAATGGCGGATTAGAGGATGAACACGAGTCACAAGGGGATATTTTAAAAAGAATACGAGAAATTACAAATGATTTCATCCCGCCAGCTGGAGCTTGCAATTCCTATCAAATAACGTATGCAAGATTAGCAGGGTTAGAAACAGATACGTTCCAGCACGTTCACTTAGAAAATAATGTGCTGTTTAAACGGATTAAATCATAAGATTGGAGATCGGAAGTTACTCCCTTCCGATCTCTCTTTTTTCTTGTATACTCCAGGCTTTATCTTAACGCCATCATAATCTTATTTGGATCAAAGCCTACAATCCATTGACCATTGACCTCTGTTTGAGGAACTCCCATTTGTCCTGTTGTTTTTACAAGCTTTTGCATAATTTCAGGATTTGTTTCCACATTCACTTCTTTAAATGGAATGTTTTTTTCTGATAAAAAGTTCTTTACCATAACACAATATGGACATGTTGTTGTTGTATAAACAGTTACTGTATTCATTTTCAAATCTCTCCTTATTTATTTACTTAAACAGTATAGTTTTTTGAATAAATATTTTATATCACACTTCCCGCATACCTATACAGGTATTTATAAAGCTAAAAAAGTGTGGCAACTATCATTTTTTACAAGCAATCCGACAGCCTTCTTATTCTCACTCTGTTTTGCCATCCCAGTTATTCATTCCGTCAATCATATCCTCTACTTTAAAGCCTAATGCTTCCAGAATCCCGCAAGCAGCTTTACTGCGATTACCTGATCGGCAAACAATCACATAGTTTTTTTCCTTATCTAATTCACCTTTGCGCAGAGCGAGTTGACCTAAAGGAATATGATTTGCACCAGGTATTTTGCCGGCAGCTACTTCACTGCTTTCCCGAACATCAATTACAGATACTTCTTCACCATTTTGAAATCGGTTCGCTACTTCTTCTGGTGTTACTTGCTTTACCATGATTCAACCTCTTTTCCTAAATCCAGGCACCCATACCGCCCTTAACATTGTATATCCTTTGAAAGCCTTGTTTCTTCAGCATTTTTGCTGCTCTTTGACTTCTCATACCACTTTGACAAATAACAACGACTTCTTTTTCTTTATCTAAAGTATTCATTTTGCCAGGTAAATTGGATAAGGGAATATTTTTAAATGGTTTCCGGTGGTTTGCTTTATATTCACCAGGCGTACGAACATCAATAAATTGTACTTCATTATCCTTAAATTTACTTTTAGCCTCCTGAACACTAATACTCGTAATACCTTTTGCTGGCATAAAACGATTAATAAGAAATGCTGCAATTATTATTACAATAATCCATTGTATAATATCCATAAAATACTTAACTCTCCTAATGGGTATATTTTAGCTATTTAGTTCGGGAAAACGATCTACCCTATACCTAAACGGGTATATTAATATTTTTAAAAAATTCATTGACTCTCCCTATAACTGAACAGCTGAACTTATCTGCTTTTAACTAATAAACTTACTGCTTCTTTCACCACTTGATTTGTATTTTCACCATTTGCTATATTTTCCCGAACACATTGTTCTAAGTTCATACTTACAATCAAACCGATGGTACGATCGACTGCACTTCGTGAAGCAGATAACTGAGTAATGACATCTTTACAGTCTTCGTTCTTCTCAACCATACTTAAAACGCCTCTGATCTGTCCTTCAATTCGTTTTAATCGATTGACAACCGCTTTATCATATTCCATTTATTATCACTCCTTACCGATGCTTGTCACGGTACCCGCTCCTTCAAGCTTTAGATCTAACCTGCCATAGCATTAATTCCATTACACCAAAATATCGAACCATATTTTCACAGCAGTACCTGCAATCATTATTGCTAAAATAACTTGTAAAATGCTTGTATTCATATTCTTGCCAGCTTTTGCCCCAAGTGGTGCTGCTAGCAGACTCGCCACAATCATAATAATTGCTGGCCAATAATCTACTTGGCCGGTAATAAGTTTACCTGCACTGCCTCCGATGGAAGAAATAAACGTAACGGCCAGACTTGTTGCAATTGTCATTCGTGTTGGTATGTGCAACACAGTTAACATGATAGGTACAAGAAGAAATCCTCCTGCGGCACCAACTATTCCAGATGCTATTCCAACTATTAAAGCTAATATTGCTGCTAACAGCTTATTAAATGTTACTTCATTTAGCGGTTTATCATCTACTGGCTTTTTCGGTACAAACATCATCACAGCAGCAATTGCAGCAAGAATACCATACACGACATTTACTGCTTGTTCTGATAAGTAGCTTGAGCCGTAACTGCCAATCAGGCTGCCAATTAAGATTGCTCCACCCATATAAATGATGAGTTGTCTGTTCAGGTAACCGCCTTTTCGGTACGCCCATACTCCCGCAATAGATGCAAACAGCACTTGCACAGCACTTATTCCAGAAACCTCATGAGCTGTAAAAGCAACTAGACCGAATAATGGCGGAATATACAATAACATTGGATACTTAATAATTGAACCACCGACACCTAACATACCAGATAAAAAGGAGCCAATAAATCCAATTGCAAATACTACGATGAG
Source organism: Oceanobacillus sp. FSL K6-2867 (assembly GCF_037963145.1). Taxonomy (NCBI): domain Bacteria; kingdom Bacillati; phylum Bacillota; class Bacilli; order Caryophanales; family Bacillaceae; genus Oceanobacillus; species Oceanobacillus sp. FSL K6-2867. Next base: position 2,889,656 of record NZ_CP150144.1, on the reverse strand, counting down.
AAATGTTAAATCCATGCATCACCCTTCTTTCTATTTAAGAAAAGCGAGTAGTGGTTTCTACTCGCTATTTAGTTTTCATTATGCTTTTTGAATATAGAAATATAGAACGTCTTCTTCTGTCTTTTGTTCCAATAGGCTATGACCACCTGAGTTTGCCCATGCTGGGATATCACTTAGGGCTCCCTTGTCTGTTGCAAGCACTTCAAGCACTTCACCAGAGTTAATCGTATCAATTGCCTTTTTTGTTCTAACAACAGGCATTGGACATGCCAAACCCTTTGCATCTAATGTTTTGGTAATGTTCATATGAATTACTCCTTTACTATTTTTTGGTTGGTTCAGGTTAAATATTGCATGGAAAATCAATCCCAAATTTGATATAAGATAACAGCCATTTTTTTTAAAACATCAAACCGGTTTATTAAAAATAAATTATCGAACGGCACATCGGTTTGGACCGATTTCCATTTCAGTTTGTTCCTCATTGTCAGGCGTGATTTTACCCATGTTTACTTGGCGAATTTGTTCGTATGCATTTGGTTGCGGTGGTAGATTATCAGTAACTGTAAGCCGGAATTCTTCCTCGTCTTCGATATTCAAGCCATGGTTGTCACTGTAGAGATCACCAAGTCGTCTTGCTACTGTACCATCTTCATTTAATTCCTCTATAATCATGAAATGTGCAGGTAAAACGACTAAGTCTTCTGCTAGTTCACGATACCGAGAATATAATGTTTCACGTAAATCCCCTACCCAATCTTCTGCAAGTCCTGCTAAGTCCGGCCGACCAATCGAGTCGATAAATAAAATATCTCCTGTCAATAAGAACTGATTATCAATGACAAAAGAAGTAGAGCCAATCGTATGACCTGGTGAGTATAGTGCATTCACATCAATTTCAGAGACACCGATTTTCACGTTTAGACCATCTGTAAGTGGTGTATAATCAAATACCACTTCTGTTGCATCTTTTGGAGGCAGGTAGTAAGCTGCACCTGTTTCAACTGCGATGTGACGTCCACCTGAAATATGATCCGCGTGTAAGTGTGTGTCAAACACATGCTTGATCTCTGCACCTTTTTCTTTTGCGAAATTTGTAAAAACATCTGTAAATCGTACCGCATCAATAATCGCTGCTTCTCCTTCTGAAATTATCATATAAGAAAGACAGCCTTTTCCCAAGCGCACAAACTGGTATAGCTCACCGCCATTTTCTAAGTCTGATACTTTTACAGGTTCTAAATAGCTGCTCCAAGATTTCATTCCACCTTCAAGGTAAGCTACTTCCAGGCCAGCTTCAGATAGCATTTCCGCTACCATGACAGAAGAACCTTCCTTAGCACATACCACTAATATTTCTTTATCCGTCGGAAGCTTTGGCAGGATTTCCTCCACTCCATCTAATAATTCAAAGTAAGGGACATTTAAATATTCGAACTTATGTCCTTCAATTTTCCAATCTTCAAATGCATCTGCATTACGTACATCCAAAATAAAAAGGTTTTCATTGTCAATTACTTTCCGAGCAATTTTTGCTGCTGTCCATTTGTTTACAGTCATCTCATTTTACCCCCCTAGGTATAATATCGTTATTTTTTTGCAGTGGGAAAAGTCCCACTGCATTTATTTTTGTTTATAGAATTAGAAAGTTAATGTCGGTGCTGCATCTTTTGCAAATTCTAAGAATGTTACCGCTCCACCAACTTCGATTCCATTAACGAAATCTTCTTTTGTAAGACCCATAACATCCATTGTCATTTGACAAGCAATAAATTTCACACCAAGTTCTTGCGCCATCTCTACTAGCTGTGGAATACTAGGAATATTTGCTTTTTCGAATCCTTCAGCGAAATGCTCTTTGCCAGCTGGCATCTCTAATTGATGCATAGCTTGCTTGTGAATCAAGTTAAGTCCTTCAAACGTAAAGAAGATCTGTACCTCTTTTTCTGAAGCTGCTGCCGCAGTTGCGATATTAAATACTTTGTATGCATCAAACAATCCACCATTTGCTGCAATGATAGCTACTTTTTCTGACATAATAAAAATTCCTCCTAGATTTCTTTTGTTAGGTTACCGTTCCACTCATTCATACCTGGCAGAACATTATATACTTTTGTAAAGCCATTATTTCCTAATAGTTGAGCTGCCAAGTCAGAGCGTTTCCCTGTACGGCAGATTACATAAATTTCTTGTTCTTTATCCAATTCTGCAATGCGTGATTCCAATTCCCCCATCGGAATGGATTTAGCACCTTCAATATGTCCAAATGCATATTCCGCTGCTTCACGCACGTCTAAAATTAAACCGTCACGTGATTCGACTTTTTCAAGCGGTACAGTGTGTTCAAATGTTTTTTCCACTTCTGGCTCATTTGATCCTTTGCGAATGTAATGATAAAGAACATCATCTCTTTCCGCTGTACCTAAATATTGATGGCCTACAGTACTTGACCAAGCAGCTAAATCTGCTTTCGAGCCTCTGTCTGTTGCTTGTACTTCCAATACTTGACCTTCTTCAAGATCGTTGATTGCTTTTTTTGTTTTCACAACCGGCATTGGACATGCTAAACCTTTAGCATCTAACTGCTTATTTGCTTGAATCATTCTGCTGCCTCCTTAGATTATTATTACGATTATTTCATACACATACGGGCATGGGTATAAAATAAGAGAAATAAAATAGTCGTTCTATTAACGACCGATAACTCATCAAAATCAATTACATGTAATACATTATACCCTTAGGGGTAATTTGTCAACCCGATAATTTATATTTTTAAAATAAACCTTTTTATAGTTGTTCAATACCTGGTATTCGCCATGCTTTGAATGAATACCAAGTATTGAACTTATACTGATCAGATATTTTATACTTTTCTATCCGACTAGAAAGTATCGCGTCGTTATATATGCAGTACTAATCTTACTTCATATACCTATATTTCAACAAACTGTTCAACATATTAATTTCCTGTATCAGTTTTTCTCCGACATTCGTTTCAGACACCTTTTTTCTCTCCAGCTCCTTGTCTACTAATCGTCTTACAGACAGCACATCATTACCATTTCGCAAAACATCTTCCTTTGAGCTAAAATGCTGATGGGCAACCAATTGCATGCCGAATGAATTATATAATAACGTATAGCCGGCAATTCCTGTTGTTGACTGATAAGCCTTCGAAAAACCGCCATCAATGACAATCATCTTGCCATTTGCTTTGATTGGGTTTTCACCATCAATCTCTTTGACTGGTGTATGTCCATTGATAATATGACCCTGGTCTGGATCCAAATTAAATTCTTCTAAAATCTTTCTGCAAATCTCTTCTTTTTCCCGCAAATAATAATATGGATTCTTTCTCTCTTTGTGTGTTGCCTTATCATTTATAAAATACCTTTCAAAGGTGGTCATTTCCCTTTTCCCAAAAAGGGAGGAATATTCCCCGGTCCATAAATACCAAACCATATCTGTTGCAAGATCATCGGTTTCTTCACGATTGGCAAAAGCGTGGCGTAAATATTGCTCGAAAATATCAAGCAGCTCCCGTCCTTCATATGCTTTATTTTCAATAACCAGCTTTTCCATCTTTCCATTTTCATCTATTGGAATGCAGCCATGCAGCAGTAAATTCCCATTATATCTCAAATAAAGTGTTCCTTTTTTCATTAAAAATTTCATATGCCTCGCAAGCTTTTCTGAATGCTGAACAGAAAATAGTAATTTATCCATTACTTGTTTTTCTTCTTCCAGCAATTCATCAGGCCGGTCCGGATTAACGGTAGCAAAGCAGGTGTTTTCCAGTTGATATGTTTTTTCATGGATCGTAATTTCATTCTTTTCATAATCGATTTTCTCAAGTAAAAGCCGCTTCTCCATATTAAAGTATGGTCGCCGTTTTATAATTGGCATTTCAAGCTTGAACTGAATCATCGCAATTGCTTGATGTATTTTAGTGATTTGTAATTTTTCCAGTTCGCTTATACGGGAATGTTTTTTTGGTCTAAATGCAGGGTTGTCCTTATAATACTTTTCTGCAAGATTCAAAAGCGGTCTAAGATTAATGCCATACACATCTTCAATAATGTCCAAATTGTCATATCGTGCACAGATTCGGATGATATTCGCCAGACAAACCTTTGATCCTGAAAAAGCACCAATCCATAATACGTCATGATTCCCCCACTGAATATCCAGGGAATGATAATCGATAAGTGCTTCCATAATTTTATCCGGCTCAGGACCCCGATCATAAATATCACCAACCACATGAAGGTGGTCAACAACCAGACGCTGCACTGTGTACACAAGGCCTATAATGAGTTTATCCGCCTGACCAAGTGAAATTACTTTTTGGACTATCTTAGAATAGTAATGTTTTTTATTTGTATATTCGTCTGTTTTATAGAGCAGCTCTTCTATGATATATACAAATTGCTTCGGCAATGCTTTGCGTAACTTGGACCGTGTATATTTAGAAGACGCATAAGGGATCAGCCGGATCATCCGGTCAATCGTTTTTGTATACCATTCATTTAATTCCTGGTTATTATCAAATTGATCCCGAATTAATTTCAGCTTTTCTTCCGGATAATAAACTAATGTCGCGAATTCATTAATTTCTGCACCCGATAGTTCATGCTTAAAAATATCCCTGATTTTTTCCTTCACTTTTCCCGAGCCATTTCTTAACACATGCTGAAAGGCTTGGTACTCTCCATGCAGATCACTTACAAAGTGTTCTGTTCCTTTTGGTAAATCGAGGATGGCCTCCAGATTAATAATCTCCGTAACTACTTTTTCTTCACTATCATATTTCTGCGCCAATAAGTCTAAGTATTTCTCCTTCAACAAATCCATCCCCTTTTTTGACGATCATTCATTTTTATGCAGAAATCCTATTGCAACTACTATAACAAAAAGACTAGCAGAAATGAATTGCTAGTCTTTATTCTATCAGTTTTATTTCGTTTATCTATTAATTATAATGAATTCCCTTTTCCATCCATGCTGCAGCATTTTCAAACAATGCTTCCGAAACCGTTGGATGCGGAAAAACCATGCTTTCAATTTCCTCAACAGTTCCCTCCAGATGCATGAATGCAGTGCCAGTACTAATCATTTCTGTTACATGAGCACCTACCATTACAACACCAAGAATTTCACCATATTTTTCATCAGCAATTATTTTTACGAAGCCGCTGTTTTCATTAGCGGTAATTGCTTTGCCATTAGCAGCAAGGTCGACCTTTTTCACTTTAACCTTGTACCCTGCTTTTTTTGCTTCTGTCTCCGTTAAACCAGCACTCGCAATTTCCGGAAACGAATAAACACAACGCGGAATAATGGATTCCCTGGAAACAACTTGTCCTAGAATATGCTGAACAGCCCTGATTCCTTCTGCACTTGCAGCGTGAGCTAGCTGGTATCCACCTGCTAAATCACCAATTGCATATATTCCAGGTATGGAGGTTTCCATTGACTGGTTTACGTTTACAAATTTCCCTTCAAACTTAACTGGAAGATCTTCTATCCCTGTTATGTTTGGTGTTCTGCCAACGGCAACTAAAACACTGTCTGTTTCAATTGTTTGCTGCTCCTGATTTTTTTCCATTTCCACAACTGTTTTTCCGTTATCCGATTTAAACCCGGTAATCTTTGTTCCTGTATGAATGGAGATGCCGTTTTTTTTCAATTGCTTTGTTAGAAATTTCGTTGCATCTTCGTCTTCGTTCGGGATAATACGTTCAGCCATTTCTACAACTTCTACTTCCGTGCCTAATCGATTAAAGATACATCCAATTTCTAATCCAATTACACCACCACCAACAATGACCAGCTTGGATGGAACCTCTTCTATATCAAAAATCGTATCACTTGTATAATAAGAAACGTCATCTAATCCAGGTAATGGAGGTACAAATGGCTTGGAACCAGTTGCCAGTATAACCTTTTCTGCTTGAATAGTCATATTTTCTTTATCCGATGAAATTGCTATTGTTTTGTTTTCCGATACGGTACCATAGCCTGAAAAAACGGTAATTTTATTTTGCTTCAGCAAGCCTTTTATTCCGCTTTTTAATGTGTTTACAACTGTGTTTTTCCTTTCGACCATTGCTTCAATCGAATAGGAAACGTCATTTACGGTAATGCCAAACGCTTGTGCATTCTTAATTTGATCCAGTACTTCCGCATGTTTTAAGAGTGTTTTAGATGGGATGCAGCCTCTATTCAAGCATGTCCCACCTAAATCTCTCCCCTCAATTAATGCTACAGTCAGTCCTTCTTTTGCTGCACGAACGGCTGCCACATATCCGCCTGGTCCACCACCAACGATTGCTATATCAAACTTTTGCATTGCTAACCGCCTCCTACACCAATAATGTCCATGGATTTTCTAAACGTTCTTTTAGCTCTGTTAAGAAGGCTGCAGCAGGTGCACCATCAATTGCCCGATGATCAAATGAAAGACTTAATACCATCATTGGCCGCACTTCAACAACATGATCGATAACTACTGGTTTCTCAACGATTCTGCCAACACCTAAAATTGCCGTTTCTGGTGCATTTATAATCGGTGTAAAGCCATCAATTGCATACATTCCTAAGTTACTGATTGTAAATGTGCTTCCCCGCATTTCATCTGGTGTTAGCCTATTATTTCTCGCTTTTGCACCAAGCTCTTTACTAACCGTTGTTAGTTCTGCCAAGCCTGCTTTGTCTACGTTTGGTACAGAAGGAACAATCAATCCATCTTCAACGGCAACTGCCAGCCCTAAATTAATTGCTTGATTCATAACAATTTCATTATCAATAAGGGATGCATTCACCTTCGGATGATTTTTCAGCACACTTGCAGTAGCTTTCATAATAATTTCTGTATAGGATACACGGTAGCCAGTTTGCGCTTCGATTGTTGGCAGTAATGCCTTACGTACCTCGATGGCTTTTGACATATCAACATCTGTTGTTAACGTTACATGCGGAATAGAACGTGCACTTTGCAGCATCTTATCTGCCACAGCTTTACGAAGACCTTTTAGCTTGATTCGTTCCAGCTCTCCTGTTTCTTGAGCTGAGGTATTTTGCTGACCTAACACATCCTGTTTAACCACTTTTCCTCGTGCCCCTGTTCCCTGAACAGAATCAGTATCAATGCCTTGGTCCGCTGCAATTTTCGCTGCTAAAGGTGTTACGAGTTTACTAGATTCTTTGTTAAGCGCATCTACAACATCCTGTTCATGGATGCGACCATTCGGTCCTGTTCCTTGGATATTTTCAATGGACAGATTATTCTCTCGAGCTGCCCTTCTTGCTGCTGGGGTTGCACGTACTTTACTGGTTGATGCTCCACTAGTTGCAGCTTCCTTTTGTGAAACTGCGTCTTCTGGTGCAGCCTCTTTTTCCGTTTGTTCCTCATTCCCAGCTGCCGGTGGAGTATCTGGTGCCTTATCATTTGCTTCTCCGATGAATGCGACAATTTCATTTACTGGAACTTCATCTTCCACATCATAATATTTTTTCAGCAAAATTCCTTCTTCATAGGACTCTACTTCTATATTAATTTTGTCCGTCATGATTTCAAATAAAGGTTCTCCTACTTCAACGGACTCTCCCTCTTCTTTAAACCATTCAAGCAAGGTACCAACTTCCATCGTACTGCTTAACTTCGGCATAAATACTTCTTTTAACATGGCCCGTTCCCCCTTACTTGGCTACAGCTTTTTTCGTCAATGTTTCTTTTACAGCATTCACAATATCCGGCACCTGCGGAATGGCTGCTTTTTCTAATTCAGGATTGTATGGAATTGGTGTTTCTACCCCGCCTAATCGCTTGATTGGTGCATCCAAATAATCAAATGCTTCGCTTTCAGCAATCATACTGGCAATTTCTCCGCCAAATCCCCCGCGTTTTACCGCTTCATGCACGACAACGAGATGCCCTGTTTTTGCAACTGATTCGATAATCGTTTCTGTATCTAATGGAACAAGAGTACGCGGATCAACAACTTCGACACTGATTCCTTCCTTCTCCAGCTCTGCTGCCGCTTCCAGTGCTTTATGAACCATAATCGCAGTAGCAACAATTGTAATGTCTGTTCCTTCACGTTTCACATCCGCCTCGCCTAATGGAATGCTGTATTCCTCTTCCGGCACTTCCGAATTTGTTTTGTATAATAATTTATGCTCGTAGAAAATGACCGGGTTATCATCATCAATCGCAGCTTTCAGCAAGCCTTTCGCATCATATGCAGTTGACGGCTGCACCACCTTTAATCCTGGAATATGCGTAACCCAAGCTTCTAAGCTTTGTGAATGCTGTGCTGCAGCTCCAGTACCAGAACCACTTGGAGTTCTGACAACCATCGGAACTTTGCCTTTTCCACCATACATATAACGTAATTTGGCAGCTTGGTTCACAATTTGATCCAGCGCAATTGTGATAAAATCGGAGAACTGCAATTCCATTATCGGGCGCATTCCTGTTAATGCAGATCCGACTGCCGCACCTGCAATTCCCGCTTCACTAATCGGTGTGTTACGGATACGCTCTGGGCCAAATTCTTCAATCATCCCTCGTGATACACCAAATGCACCACCATATACTCCAATATCCTCACCCATTAAAAATACGTCTTCGTTTTTACGCATTTCGATACTCATCGCTTCTCTGACAGCTTCTAAATAAGTTATCTCTCTCATTACAATCCCCTCCTATGCATATACATCCGTTAATAATTCATCCAGTGACGGCATTGGACTATTCTGAGCAAATTCAATCGCATCATCCATCTCTTGCTTAGCAGCTTTTTTCATTGTTTCTAATTCATCTTCCGTTGCAATTTCTGCTTCCAGCAAGTCTTCCTTGAATCGTTTGATCGGATCCCGATTATCTCTCCAATCCTTTTCTTCTTCACGTGTACGGTATTTTTTCGCATCACTTTTCGAATGGCCCTTCCAGCGATATGTTTTTGCTTCTATTAATGTTGGCCCTTCACCACGACGAGCACGCTCTGTCGCTTCATAAGTAGCATTGATTACTTCGATGATATCGTTTCCATCAACAACAACTCCTGGAATACCATATGCAGCAGCACGATCTGCAATATGCTCCACATTTGTCATTTCACTTACATTACCTGACATTCCGTACTGGTTATTTTCACAGAAAAATACGACCGGCAAATCCCAAATCGAAGCCATATTGACTGCTTCGTGAAAGCTTCCTTCATTCGATGCACCATCACCAAAGAAACAAACCGTTACATAGTCGAGCTTCTTCATTTGTGCAGTGAGCGCCGAACCAACAGCAAGCGGTATACCGCCACCGACAATCCCCATTGCACCAAGGTTGCCTTTATCCAAATCGGCAATATGCATGGATCCGCCCTTTCCTTTACAATATCCTGTCGTTCTGCCAAATAATTCTGCCATCATTTTATCGACACGGCCGCCTTTTGCGATACTATGACCATGTCCTCTGTGTGTACTTGTAATTTTATCCTCATCGGAAAGCAATGCACAGGCACCTGCTGCAGTTGCTTCCTGCCCAACAGCCAAGTGAGTTGTTCCGTGAATCATTCCTTTTGCGAAGAACTGATCGACTTGTTCATCAAAGTAACGGATTAACCACATTTGCTTGTAAAGCTCTTTTAGTTTTTCATCTGATAGTTCTGGAACGAGTTTTAATGTTTTAGTTTGTTCCATTTTGTTCACTCTCCCTTTGTTTTTATGATAAATATGTTCTTCCGCCATCAACCAGCAGCACCTGTCCCTGTATATAATCGGACTCTTTAGAAGCCAGGAAATTTATCGCATTCGTTGTATCAGACAACGTTCCAATTTTTCTTACGGGTATTTTCTGTACTAATTTCTCCAAACTCTCTTCTGTCGGGTATAGCCGATCAAGCATTTCGGTTTGAATTACCCTAGGTGCAACAAGATTAATTTTTATTCCTAAGTGACTGTACTTGCTGGCAATAGCCCTCATTAAGCCAAACGCTCCACCCTTTGATGCTGCATAATGAACACCGCCGCCAGTTCCAGTAATAGCTGATCCTGATCCGATAATAATGATATTACCGCCTTTATGATGGAGCATCTCGGGGATTACAGCTTTTACAGCGTAGAATAATCCTGTTAAATTTACGGAAAATGTTTTTTTCCAAGTTGGGAAGGTCAATTCTTCAAAAGATTTAGACACCGTAATGCCAGCAGAATGTACAAGCGTATCTATTCTTCCAAACTGTTTGATTACCTTATTTATTATTTCCTTCGTATTCTCCCAATCGGTTACATCATGCTGAAAAAAAGCTGCTTCTTTACCTTCTAAAGCCAATTCATTAACGAATGCTTCCCCAGCCTCTTTGTTCAGATCTGTAACTATTACAGAATCTCCCCTGGCCGCTCTATTTTCCACATAATCTTTTCCAATTCCCGCCGCTCCGCCAATAACCAAGATTGTTTTTTTCTGCTCCATATTTTCACTCCATTTTAATAGCCGTTTTTAAGCTAGTGTTTTTCCACCATCTAATAGAATCGTTTGCCCATTAATATAGCTCGCCATCGGTGTTGTCAGCATAAATATGGTATTGGCAATTTCGCTTGCTGTTACTTTGCGACCCAATGGAATAGAATCACTTGTGTCATATTTCCCAACACTTACAGCATTGACTCTTATGTTACTTGACGCTAATTCTCTGGATAGGGCCTTATTCATAGATTCCAGTGCACTCTTACTAGCAGCATAGGCAATGTCACCATTTCCGCCATCTATCGCACTCGTTGATGATACATTAATGATCACTCCATCGTTTCGCTTTTCCATCAATGGAGTTATCATTTTTATTAACTGAAAAGGTGCATCCAAATTAATGAACATGATATTCTCCCATTCCTCAGGAGTAATATCTATAATTCCCTTACCTGTATCCGTTTCCAAATTATTAATAGCAATATCAATTTGATGTAATTCTTTAAGAAATGAACTGTTTCCAAGATTCAATGGACCTATCTCTTCACTAGCAGATTCATCTTTATATTTCAAAACAAATATACATTTATCTACAGAGTGCGTTCTGCTTAAAAACAATACCTTTGCACCTACTTTTGCATATAAATGAATAATTTCTTTTCCTATTTCACAATCGCCATCAAAAACAAATACGACTTTATTCTGTAAATCAAATTGAATCATCTTCAACCCCCTTTACATTTGTTCCTAATAGTTACATTTGTATAAAATATACATTGTGAAACTTGTTTTGTCAAGATATATATGACATATGTTCCTTATTAAATCAAAAATACACCCCTCCAAAAAAATAGCAGAGAGGGGGTATTGTTTATTTCCTGTATAGAATAATGCTCCTTGAAATCTTTAGCATTTATTTAATGGAAGAGTTCAATAATTTTATAAATGACATAATGGATTAAGTTACCTGCTTGGTCAATACTCGAAACCATCGTAGCTCCCTCAGGCATATTAAACTCCGCTTTTACCGCCATATCAGTATACATTGCCGCTAAGTCTGTCGCCATGTATAGTGACATTGCAATTACAATTGTTCCTGCAATGACGGAATGGACAATATTTCCGCGTGCAGCTCCTACGATAAATGCTACAATAAACGGAATCGTTGCCAAGTCTCCAAATGGAAGTAATGCATTGCCAGGTAAGATTACTGCTAATACAACAGTTATCGGAACAAGAATCAATGCTGTCGAAATAACAGCGGGATTACCTAAAGCTACAGCTGCATCCAGTCCAATATAAATCTCTCTATCTCCAAATCTCTTATTTAACCATTCCCGTGCTGATTCCGATACCGGCATTAACCCTTCCATTAAAATTTTTACCATTCGCGGCATCAAAACCATTACTGCAGCCATGGACATACCAATTTCAATAATCTCACCTACACTATATCCAGCTAATGCACCAATCCCTGCTCCGAGAACAAGTCCAATAAAAATAGATTCTCCTAAAATGCCAAATCTTTTCTGAATTGAATCTGGATCTGCATCCCAATCTTTTAATCCAGGAATCTTTTGAAGCAATTTTACAATCGGAATACCAATTGGCACATAAGAAAGGGTTGTTGCAGTAGTCAGTGACACACCTGGCATTTCATAATAATCAGCAACCATTGGCGCTAAACGGTCTGCCATCACTAGGGTGATAACTTGGAAGATAATCGCAGCGGCAAGGCTTATCCAAATATTTCCCGTTAATGCGTAAACCATTGCTGCCATAAATGCATAGTGCCAGAAATTCCAAATATCCACATTCATTGTTTTGGTTGTTTTTGTAACCAGCATTACAACGTTTACAGCCAATCCTAAAGGAATGATAAATGCTGAAAGCGGTGATGCCCAAGCAATGGATGAAGCCGCCGGCCAACCAATATCAATAACATTTAAGTTAACTCCTAATCGCTCTACCATTCCCTGTGCTGCAGGACCTAAATTTAAAACAAGCAAATCAATAACTAAGAATATCCCTACAAAAGCAACTCCAATAGTTAAACCGGAACGAAATGCTTTTCCAGGCTTTTGTCCAAAGAATAATCCAAGTAAGAAGATTGCTACTGGAAGAATTACTGTTGCACCTAAATCTAAGAAACCTTGTATAAAATCCACAAATCCTTGCATGTTATTGCCCCCTTTAGTATTTACTTACTTACCAATCTTTATATTGATTACTTAATGCTTTTCTTGTATTTTCATCGATACCTCCTTAAATGCGGAATTTCCATTTGTTCGCAATGATTTATTATGTAAGGAAAAAATCTTCTTCAAAACACTCCCCGTTTGATATCGCTTACATTTTTTTACATATTTAATTGATATCACTGTATTATCAGGGTTTACCATTACTTTATAATTCTATCTTATCACCAATTATATTATTTTTGAATTCGCTTTCATCACAATTCATTGTCTCTTATTTGTATAGCACCACAATTAATATTCGTAACTGATTGGAACAATTGTTATATTTTCGTTTAAGAATCGCAAAAATATAAAAATACACCCCTTAACAGGAAGGGATGTATTTTAATCTTAATTATCTACTAATGCTTGAGCGGTACGATCATCTGTTATAAGTACATTTAAACATCCACCAATAAGTGCTGCTTCTATACTTTCCAGTTTATGTGAACCTTCAACAATTCCAATTACTTCAGGTATCTCCTTTATTTCTTCAATATTTAAACCGATAAAACGATCATTTAAGGGGTGATCTATTTCCATTCCAACTTCATTAAAAAAGCAAGATCCGATATTGCCTACTGCTCCTGCCTTTTTTAAGGAAGCTAGGTCACTTTCCTTTAAATAGCCCATCAATTCCAAAGTTGAATCTTTAAATGGATTTCCTATCCCGACTACAGCCATGTCAACGCTGCGTCCTTCTTCTAAAACCGCAGCGATATCTTTTGTATGCACAAGCATTTCTTTTAAATTATCACTTTCCACCATTGCTGGGGCATAAAGATACATACAGGATGCATTCATTTTTTGTGCTAGATTAAATGCAAGCTGATTGGAGTGGAAATGAACATAATTATTACCCATTCCACCAATAATTGGTACGATGCGAATATTGTTATTTCGCTCATATGGATATTCCTCAACTAAAGATAGAAGTGTGCTTCCCCAAGAAATGCCTATGCCCTTAACATCTTTTAGATTTTTACTAATATAGGATGCTCCCGTTTTTCCAAGCTGCCGTTTAGCCATCTCCTGTGTAAAACCCGCAGTAGAAACAACAATAACTTCTTTCAGTCCAAACTTTTTCTCTAGCTGCTGTTCTAAATCAATCGTATGAATTGTCTCGTCTTTAATATAGATTTCCACAATCCCTTCTTTTTTCGCCGCATTTAACAGCTTTGAAATAACAGGTCTGGAAACATTATGTTTTTTTGCGATTTGGGCCTGTGTCCAACCTTCAAAATAATATAACTTAGCTATTTTCACCATTAAACGTCGTTCTTCCCAATCTAACATACAACCGCTCTTTTCTTTGAAAAAATTATATTTGTTCTATCATATTACGTTTGTACATTATCATATAAAACAGATGAAACGCTGTCAATTTTGTCAATGTTTGAAATAGAGGTGAACTGAAAACGCGTGCATATAAAGCAAGCCTTACTAACAGATTTATAAAAATAACCTTATGATGCAGAATGTATAAAACTTTATCTCTTAATAAGTGCGTGAATGGCATACGAAAGAGGTTAGCATCTTCATCATACTAACCTTCTAATAGTAATTTAGCAGTTTTTTCATCGGTTATTAATACATCAATTAAATCTTTTTTTAATGCCGCCTTAATAGCATTCACTTTTTCATTTCCCGCAGCTACTCCAACAACTAAAGGGATTTGCTTTAACTTATTCAGTTCAAGCGTAATCGTCTTTTCATTCCAGGAATTATTTACAGCTTCTCCATTCTCATCAATAAAGTTATAGCAAATATCACCAGTAATTTCCGCAAAGTTTAGATCATCTGTTATACCAGAATTAATATAGGAACGGACCATTGTCGAGTGTTCTGGTGTTCCGCCTATTCCTACAATCGCGATATCCGCCCTGCTTCCCAATTCCAAGGTATTCCTTATAGATGGCTGTTTCAGCATCATTTCTCTTGTCTCTTTAGAATCAACGACAACCGGAGCATGTAAAAGGTGGTAAGTTGCTTTTAATGCCTCTGCAAGCTTTGCAACAATATGGTTTGCATGTATATCTACACGTTCATCTCCCATTCCCCCAACTATAGGAACAAAGCAAACATTTGGGAAATGCAGATTGGATGAAATTGCCGCGGCAATTTCATAGAGGGTTGTACCCGATGATACCCCAATAACCTGATTATCATTAATCATTCTTAACAAGTATTTGCTTGCTGCCGCTCCAAGTTGCATTTTAGTATTGCTTTGCTCCGTATCAGGCACACAAATTGCCTCGCGTAATCCGTATCTATTTTCCAGCTTTGTCTCTAAACTTGATACGGTACTATAATCCTCATCATGAATAATAATTTCAACAATACCTAACTCCTTTGATTTTGATAAGTACTTTGATATTAATGATCTACTTACCCCAATTTTTTTGGCAATCGTTGACTGCGTTTCACCAGCTTCATAATATAAATTAGCAATCTTAATCATTAATCTCCGATCGTCTAGATAGGACATTTTCTTACACCCTGTTCTCATTAAAAATTATTTAGTTTACTATTTTAATTACTTTCAAGCGTAATTCGGCAAAACAAAATCGCTCTATATTTATTTAGCTGAGAGCGTTACTCAAATTACTCCTTTTACTAAAATCCAGTTTACATGTTTTTTACAAAAATTTCTAATTTTAACACTTACTATAAACCATTTGTGATTTATTTGTTAATAATTGCCTTAACTTGCCTTTGCTTCTCGCTTCATTTGCTCTTCTACCCGTTTAACAGCATCTTGGACGACTAACTTATGCTTTTTCTTTTCCCAATCAATGACCTTTATATTTTCGCCAATATACTCTTTATACTTTGCAAATCTCGAAAGAACTGTTAGTCCTGACAAAATATTACATTCCTGAATGGTTCCTTTTTTATCTGTAACGACAATAGCTACCTTTCCAACACGGAACATTTTTTTCGTCATCCCTACACCAAGATAGCCTTCACTATATTGCTGGGTAATTTTCTTTACCTTTTTCTGATAATATTTCACGTGTAAAATTCCCGTAAATGCTTGAATAATAAGAACAACGACTAACAACATTAAAAATGCTAAAGGATCCATCTATTTTCCTCCCGCTCTGAATGATGTTATTTATTTGATAGAATTAACTGGGAATGAAGCTCAATGGATGAAAAACTTTACATTTCATCCATTGTTTTGGATTAATGAACTTTCAATCCTAAAACTTCGATAATATGTTCACTTAATATCATTGGTGAATTAGCAAAGTTACCTATTGTTGAGCCTGCGATATGTGGTGTAATCGTAATGTTATCCAAGCTGTTGTATGGATGTTCGCTTGGCAATGGTTCAACATTATAAACGTCTACGGCAGCGCCAGCAATCTTTTTCTCGCGTAAAGCTTCCGCTAAATCCTGTTCATTAACTAATCCAGAACGTGCCGTATTAATAAACACCGCATTATTTTTCATGATGCTAAAATGTTTTTTGTTAATCATATTCTTCGTTTTTTCGGTTAAACGATAGTGCATCGAAAGGATGTCCGCTTTCTTTACTAATTCTTCCAGTGTTTCAACTTGTGTATCTGGGGTATCACCTTGATAATATTCATCAAAGAATAGAATTTTACTGCCAAAAGGGCGAAGTAATTCGGCAACTCGACGACCGATTGCACCATATCCAATCAAACCGACTGTTGATTCTTTTAGTTCAGGGGCAAGCACACCATTTGGATAATACTTTTCCCATACACCGTTCCTTAATTTATAGTTAGCTCTAGCAATATTACGGATTTCACTTAGAATCATACCTACAGCAAACTCGGATACACTTGTAGTGCTGCGCCCTGGTGTATTCAAAACCGTAATGCCTTTTGATTCAGCATATTCCCTATTCACATTTTCAATGCCCGCCCGAAGGACACCTAATACTTTTAAGTTTTTGCTTTGATCAATGACTGCTTTTCCAATTGGTGCAAACTGAGTTATGATAATATCATAATCTCCTAACCCTTCTGTAAGTTCAGCCGGAAGTGCAATTGCTTCACTGCCTTCATATTCTAATTTAATATTATCCTTTTGCAATGCTTCCAAATCTTTATGCTTCCATTCTTTGACGGTAATATCAATACCTAACTCTTTTAAACTAATAAGACCGTCTTCCATCATTTGTTTATCTATAAATAAATCGGCTATTGCTAAACACTTCATTTTTTCACCCTCCGATTATCTTTTTGGTTATGCATGCAGCAAAACAGAAATACGATAATTCCCACTTGTACTTGCTTTTTCATAGGCCTCTTGAATTCTGGATAATGGAACCTCTTCTTCTATTAAAGGACTTACATCAATTCGGCGTTCACTTAGCATTTTAGCTGCATTATTGAAATCCTCGAGACTTGATCCATACGTACCAATAAGCTCACATTGCTTATAATGAATTTCATTGGAATCTACATTTAATTCCGGTGCTGGATAACCCGCTGCAAACAAAAGAACCTTCCCTTCATCATCTTTGATCATATTCAAAGCTTGTTCATTTGCAGAAGAAGTGCCGACTGCAACAATCACGATATCTGCACCACTGCCATTTGTTCTTTTTCTTACTTCCTCCACGGGATCTGTTTTACCAGCATCGATTAATTCCAAGTCCATTTGTTTAATTTTCTCTACTTTTTTTGGATTACGTTCAGATACAATAACCTTTGCCCCCATTGCTTGAGCAGCTGCTGCGTTAAGCAGCCCCATTGTACCGCCACCAATAACTACGACAGTATCAAATCCGGAGTTGATCCGGAGTTTGCGTATTCCTTTTAATACCGAGGACAATGGTTCAACAAATCCTGCCTCAGATGCAGATAAATCATCACTGACTTTCACAACGCTTTTTGATTTTCGAATAAAATAATTTGCAAACCCAAAAACACCAAAGTATTGATCAGAATAGTTTTTCCCAAATTGTTTTATGTTTTGGCAGGAAGTGATATCACCTTTCTTACATTTTTCACAATCCCCGCAGTAGTCATATAACACACTGACACGCTCTCCAATCTCTAAAGAGCTGCTTACTTTTTCTCCCTTAGCAATAATTATCCCTGAGCATTCATGACCACCAGCCATGGGGTATCCTTGATGTTCACGCTTTCCTTGCCACTGTTGATAATCGGTTGTACAAATATTACATGCTTCCTGTTTAATCAGCACTTCATCGTCCTTTAAATCAGACAGCCTTCCTTCTCTTACTTCCGCTTTTCCTGATTCTAGAAGAACTCCAAATCGGAATGAGTCTGGCAGCATTTTATTTCTCCTTTCATTACTTTTCTATAATGCAAACGACATAAAGTAAGCAATTACAACTGCGAGTGGTCCAGTAATTACTCTGGAGAAAAGAATCGCTGGTGCTCCAACACTGATTGTTTCAGGCTTTGCTTCACCTAACGTTAATCCAACCGGAATAAAGTCTGTACCAACCTGCGCATTAATTGCAAATAATGCAGGAAGAGCAATACTCATATCAATGTTACCGTTTGCAATTTCATTCCCAACTAATGTACCGATAATCGCACCAATAACAGCCCCTGGCGCAAGCAGTGGTGACAGGAATGGGAGAGCCGTGATAACACCTAAGATAATTAGTCCACCAATATTATTAGAAAGTGGCACAAATACATTTGCTAATAATTCTCCAATACCTGTATAGTTGATAATCCCGATTAAAGTCGCAACGAACGCCATAAATGGGATTATGTTTTTAATGATTGTATCGATGGTATCACGACCTGCCTGGTACATAATATTCATAAAGCTCCCTGCACCCTTGGCTATCTTGTCGATTATCCCCATGACACCTTTATTTTTCTCATTTTCATTGTTTGCACTGTTATCTTCTGCTGGTTCAGCTGCAGCTGCTGCAGATTCTTTAATTTTTTCGACATTTTTTGTTTCGGCTTCATCCGCTTCTGTTTTTATTGCTGCAGCAATGGTAGTTTCACTATCTAG
This sequence comes from Oceanobacillus sp. FSL K6-2867, assembly GCF_037963145.1. Classification (NCBI taxonomy): domain Bacteria; kingdom Bacillati; phylum Bacillota; class Bacilli; order Caryophanales; family Bacillaceae; genus Oceanobacillus; species Oceanobacillus sp. FSL K6-2867. The sequence goes on along the minus strand of NZ_CP150144.1, from coordinate 2,870,960 downwards.
AAGCTTAACATCACCTACAGTTACACCAGAGGCAAAAATATCCTCCGTCATAAATTTTGCAAGTGGTCCAGATGGACTCATTACTTTAACGTTAACAGTAGGTATTCTTAGCCTTGGATACGTCCCACACCGTGCTGTCCCACCACAATCAATAACTGCCACCAATGTTTGCTCTTTGGCCACTGGATTTTTAAATGAGTCAACTACCTCAGCACCTGCAACTCTTGCAATCTCTCTTGCAACCGGATGGATCCCTCCTCCAGTAACACTGATGACATATTTTTTTTCATCGGTCGGTGTTAATTCTAATGGTCCACCCCAGCCATTTTTTCCTTTGGACACTATTACCGTCTTATGGTTTGCCATAAGATTTCCCCCTCTGCGTTTCTACTTTATTTCTCGTTAAGGATCCGCTCATAACCTTGTTTTTTAAACATATAAGCACTGATTCGTTCAGTTACAAGACCTCTCATTAAAATAACAAGTAAACCAGTTAGTAAAAACATAAGCCCTAATTGCGCCTGACTGCCTCCTGCCGTTGCATATCCTGTTGCTACTCCAAGCCAGATAAATAGTTCGGCGGAGTTTGCATGTGGGAAAAGGCCGGTAATTGGATGCACGAATGATACCGCAGAATCATAGAATGCTGGTTTATATTTTTCTGGCATGAAACGTCCAACTGTATAACACATTGGATTTGTGAAGAAGAAAACAGCGATAAGCGGAACAATGGTGTAGCGCAATAAAGCATACTTCGTAATCCTTTGCAGGAACCGATTTATTTTCTCTTCCCCAATCATTTTTGTTACCGCATTAACTGCTGTGATTAATGTGACTAACAATGGTATAATCCCCGTCATATAACCCATGAATACTTCTGCACCCGCCTGGAACATTCCAATAAAGCCATCAGCAATAGCTATCATAAAATCCATATTAATTCCATCCTCTCTTAATAACGTAATATAGAGGGAAATGCCTTTTAAGAGGTTGTTAAACCCGCACTATAAGGGCGTATCCGCATTATTTCACTTCAATTGAATCACCAATATTTAACTCTGGAAAATCACTTGGTGTTACTAATACAGCCCCTGGTAAGATTTCTTCCGTTTCATCGTCTTTAAAATAGATTGAAACGTGACCAAGGCTTTCAAAGTTGGGATTTGCTTCCTCCCCGACTTTTTGTATCGTATATTCTTTGTCGCCAATTACAAGTGTTGTACCTTGCTGCAGTGCATTTTCAGGTTGTTCTTCAAAACGGTGGATTACTGAAATATCTTTCAATTCAAGGGGTGCTGTTTCATTAAAAAGCACTAATAAGCTTTCTTCTTTAAAATCTGGTACAAGTGCTCCAATTTCAAGTACTTTTGTTTTCATCATAGATTTCTCCTCCTATTATCTGTTGACTTGTTATTTAATCATTTCCTGACATCGACTAGCCAATATTGAGTTCATCCAGGCAATCGCAATCTATTTAACTCGAAACATATGATCCTGCAAAGCTCTTAATTTCCAAACTGTTGTTGAAGGGTCAAGCTCTACATCATCATGTGTTAAAAATTGCCCTTCTTTAATATCCTTTTTAACTACAACTTTACCGCTAATTAGACCAATAGGGATATGACCATTCACCTCCATATCCTGATGTGTTTCCAGGACTCCTCTAACAGAATAACCACCAATGCCATCCAGAGTTTCGCCTGCTTTAATATCTCGTTTTGCAACCGTTACAGTTTCAGAGATTGGTGCTCCTAGCGGATGAATAGAAGTATCATGATGCAGGACAGCTTTCGCAATTGTAACTGGTGTTTCTAAACTAGCTAAATGATATGGACGATATAATGTATAATGATTTCCATGACTTTTATCTACTTTTAATAAATAGCGAAGTTCTTCATCAACAGGCTCTAAGTCACTTTTTACGATTACGAACACACCTGGTGCTAAACCGTTAACATATTCTACTACACCTAAGCTGTTCAAAACGCCGCCGTTTTCCTTTAAGTCCAGTTTTTGTGCAACATCGTCCAGCGTAGCGTCCACACCATGCATTCCTACTTTATCTGGCACTAAACCGATTGCATTACTTAATAAGTTCATTTCAGCCATCGTTTTGGTTCCATCCTGGAATGCCGCTAACATATGCGGACTCATGTTTTTAGCCTTTGCCTCTGCTGCTGCAGTATCTGGGTTAGCAGTTGTCTTCAATGCATTGTTTTTCCCCTTACCAGCAACAACAACTTCCATTCCCATCGTTTTGGCAAATTCATATAATTCAACGATTGCAGCTGGCTCATCTCCAGCAGATCCTGAATATACTAATCCAGCATTTTTAAATAATGAATTCATATAGGAACCTATTGTTATATCAACCTCTACATTCAGTAATACAAGATGTTTTCTTGAGTTTAATGCTTCTAATGAAATGTTTGCTCCAACTTCAGGTACTCCAGTAGCATCTACAACTACTTCCACATTCGAGGACTGGATTACTTCTCGGTAATCAGTAGATACCAATGTATTCACTTTTTTATTTTCCTGAGATTGATAATAATCAACCGCTTTTTGAGCTCTTTCAACGTTAACGTCTGAAACGCCACCAACAATCATTCCTGGAATACGGGATATTTGTGTGATAAGACCAAATCCCATTTGGCCGGCACCTATAACCCCTACTTTGATTGGATTATTTTCTCGTTCTCTTAATTGAAGTTCATGATAAATTGACATTATAAATCCTCCTCGGAATCTTCTGAAATAAAAGCGCATACAAGATAAGTTTGCTTAAATAATAGATTATTTCTTATTAACAATTGTTACAGATTGTAAATAAAGTTAAATTTTATAACATATGTTACAATATGTGTCGTTTGTTAGAATACGCTTTCATTATAGAGTGGAAAAATTAGATTGTCAACTACATATTATGTTGATTTTTGCAGATAATTGTAAGTTTATACAAAATTGACTGTGATAAAGATTAAATTAAAATATAATAAATTCACTATTCTTGGTTAATGAATTACGTGTCATTGACTATTTAATGTAACTGAAAAAAGAGCTGTCAGTATGTCATACTAACAGCTCAAACCCATTATAATTAAGCAATTTTAGACTCTTCTTTTACATGACTATCATTTTTATTTTCACTCAAGAAATAAATGGCCAGATATAGGAAGAATAGCATCGGGATAATAAATGATAACTGTAAGGAACCAAACATGTCAGAGAAAAATCCTTGAACTACCGGACCTACAGCTCCGCCGATAATCGCCATAACCAGTATTGCACCTGCTGTTTCACGGTATTTGTCATCAACTGTTTCCAACGTTCTGCCATAAATCGTTGGCCAGCAAGGCCCAAATAAAACGCTTACAAAGATAGCACCGTACACAGCAGTCATATTCGGTACAAACGCTGTATAAGTTAATGCAGCTACCCCAATAATACCGTATATTGTTAACACAAATGTAGGTTTGAATTTAGTCATTAGAACATTTGCGATTAATCTGCCAACAAAAAATGCGACAAAGCTATATATCATAAAATTAGAAGCAAAGCGTTCATTAATATTTGGGTTAATTTCCAGTGCTAACCGAATAGTGAAAGACCATACAGTTGTTTGTAATGCCATATAAATAAATTGTGCCAGAATCCCTTTTTTGAATGGGTTGTTCTTCGAAAGATACTTTAAAGTTTCCCCTAGATTAACTTTGTTTTTTACATTTTTTGATGTTTCAGGTTTTGTTTTTGGAAATTTAACAAAAAGGAACATGAGCAGCACAACCAGTAAAATAATCAAAATAAATTGATAAGGGACTAATGTACGCTGCAGCATCTCCTGACTGAATACCTCAGCTTCTGCTGGAGTCATCCCTGCTAGTTGTGATTCGAGACTAGCTCCGTCTGTGAACACAAAATACTTACCAAGTATGATTCCAACGATATTACCAATTGGGTTAAATAATTGAGATAAGTTGATGCGTCTTGTAGCACTTTCTTTTGGCCCCAACATAGTGGCGTACGTATTAGCAGACGTTTCTAAGAAACTCAAACCAATTGCAATACCAAATATAGCTACTAGAAACATTCCGTAGGTTGCCATATTTGAAGCAGGAAAGAATAAATAACATCCTATAATGTAAAGCAGCAGCCCAATGATGATTGCCACACGATAGCTTGTCTTTTTAATAACCGTTGCAGCTGGGATTGCTATTAAAAAATATCCCCCGTAAAAAGCACTTTGTACAAATGCTGTAGCAAAATCACTTAATTCAAAGACTACTTTAAACTGAGTTATTAAAATTTCATTTAAGCTTGCGGCTGCACCCCAAAGTGGAAATAGCAAGGTGACTAATATAAACTGTAAAATCGGTACGCGGTTTAAATATCCATCAGAGTACTGAATTAGTTTCTTTTTCATTATATTTCCCTCCCGCTTATTGTTGTGGAACTAACAATTGTTCATTTACTTCTTTAATCTCTGGCAAAGAAGGCTGTGCACCAAGTTTTGTAACTGTTATTGCTGAGGCAGCAACTGCTATATTTAAGGTTTGTTCAATCTCCATACCTTTTGATAAGCCGTAAGCGAAGCTGCCAATAAATGAATCACCAGCTGCAGTAGTGTCGACTGCTTTCACACGATGTGCTTCCACATATTTGAATTGGTCTTGATTTTTAAAAATAACCCCTTTATCTCCCAACGTGATAATGACATTCTTATAACCTTGCTCAAGCAATATCTCTGCAGCTTGTTCTGCTGTTTCCAGACCATTTACCTCAATATTGCTTAAAAGGCTTGCTTCTGTTTCATTAGGAACAAAGTAATCAATTTTGCTTCTATATTCAGGTTTTATTAATTGAGCTGGTGCTGGGTTTAGAATAATTGTTTTTCCATGTTTATTTGCAAGATCAATAGACTTATAAACTGTTTTCATTGGAATTTCCAATTGCAAGACTATAATATCTGAATCCATGATTACGTTTTCATTTTTTTCAATATCTCGCTCTGAAAGTTTTAAATTAGCTCCAGGTACTACAACAATACGATTGTTTCCGTTATAATCAATTTGGATATTGCCGACTCCGCTGCTTGTTTGAGAATCGAATAATACTGACTGATGATTAACATTATTTTTATCCAATGATTCAATATGTTCTTTGCCGAAGTCATCCTCCCCTAACTTACCTATCATTGTCACATCTCCACCTAGTCTTGCCGCAGCTACCGCCTGGTTTGCTCCTTTACCACCCGTAAAGCGATTAAACGATTTTCCAATTACTGTTTCACCTTCCACTGGAACTTTTAATGTCTGCACTACTAAATCTGTCATAAAGCTGCCGATAATTAGTATCTTTTTCATATGTCATGTCCCTCTCGCTTCTATTATTGTCGGATTAAACCTGCTTGCATTAATTGTTTTCCTAAACTTCCGCCTGGATGAAATAATCCGAAATCCTCTTTATTAAAGCCTTTCATTTGTGAAACTGTAATCGCTAAAGCATCTCCAACTACTAATGTTGCCGTTGAACTATTTGTAGGTGCAAGATTGTGTGGATCCGCTTCGCCTTTTACATTAACTTCTATAGCCACATCACTAGCTTCTGCTAAGGTAGATTCGTTATTTCCAGTAATTGATATTAAGCTTGCACCAATCATTTTTATAGAAGGAAGTGTACTTAATACTTCCTTTGTTTCTCCACTATTTGAAATAGCTATCACAACATCATTTTTTTCGATCATTCCCAGATCCCCATGAATAGCTTCTGTTGCTTGAACAAAAAACGATGGTGTCCCAGTACTTGCAAATGTCGCTGCTAACTTTCTTCCTATATGTCCGGATTTTCCAACACCAAGGAATATTATTTTTCCTTTACAATAAAATATTTTTTCTACTGCTTTCACATATGCATAATCAATATTATCTTTTATTTCGATTATGGATTTAATTTCTGACTCCATTACTTCACTAAGCATATCGGTAATATTTATATTCATGATCATTCTCCTCTTTAGTTATAAATTATTATAGTAATCGATTACTGCTAAATGATAATTAACATTTAATTACTTAAAAATAGTTTTTCTTAAAGTGATCATTTTCTATATTGAAGGCTCACTAGAACTGTATAGTATGCTTTTCCACTTTATAGTAATCGATTACTATTATATTAAACCATTCTAACTTTCCAGCCTGCCTGAAATGGATTTTACTTTGTTATAGTAATCGATTTCTATAACCTTGGATTTAACCTTTAGCTACTAAAATAGAATGACTTTTATTGTAGCAAAGGAGGCAACCGCTTACACTTTTTGTTGGAAAAGGTTACAGTAATAACCTTTAAATCAAATTAGATTTCTCTTACCGAGTTTCCTTCTATGAGTATACTATCAACAATCACATTTTTTGATTCTTGTTTGTTTATTAGTTGTGATAATAATATTTCAGCAACTTTTTCACCTATATAACTAGTATCCTGTTCAATACAAGTGATCTGTGTATCGAAAAATTCGTGATTTTCCATTTCGCCAAAAGATACTAATGAGATATCTTCTGGAATCTTAATACTATGCTCTTTGAATGCAAACATAGCACCTTTTGTCATTAAGTTATTACAGCTAAACAAAGCGGTCGGTAATTCATTATTATTTTCTAGAAAATGGGTAAATATTTCATATGCTTGCTTTTCTTCAAAATCACCGTTTAATATCCATTTCTTTTCAGTGGTTATACCATGATCATTCATAGCTCTTTTAAAACCTTCAAGTCGCTCTTTACCAGTGCTGGTATTTAATTTCCCAGTAATAATTCCTATATTTCTATGGCCTTTTTTAATTAAGTACTCTGTTAAATTGTACGCTTCTTTAAAGTTATTTGTTCCAACATACGAAATAGGCACATTACTTACTTTTCTATCAACTAATACTATTGGTACATTTTTCTCGATAAGCTCATTTAAATTTGTTTTTTCACTATCACTTGGAGATATTGCAATCGCATCAATTTGTTGACTGAGCAGCAACCGAATAATTTCTTCTTCTTTCTCAACAGATTCATCTGTACTGCAAGTTATTAAGCTGTATCCTTCTTTAAAAAGATGATTATCAATTTCCTTGGCTATACTAACATAGTATGAATTTTTAATATCTGCCACAATAATTGCAACCAAATTTGATTTGTTTGACCTTAAACTTTTGGCAACTAAATTTGGTTCATAATTTAATTCTTCAATTGCATTTAATACCTTCTTTTTAGTTTCAATGTTTACAGGATAGTTATCATTCAGTACCCTGGAAACAGTTGCAGTTGAAACCCCAGTATATTTAGCAATATCTTTCATTGTGACATTTTTAGACTCCACCAAAATCATCCTTTACAAATCATAAAAGTTACTATCTTACTCCTACAGTAAGAAGAATGTTTGCAAAAGTACGAATTTCTCCTGTGTTAATTCCAAGAATTATATTCTTTGCCTGAGCTGCTTCATAAAACTCGTAACGATTCAACTTCTGCAATTCATCAACATTCAGTATATCATGAAACTCTTTAAATATCCCAGGTTCTTCACCTTTTTCTGGATCCATTACTTCTGCCTTCTCGAAATTTACCGTACTATTTAAAGTATTTAGTACATCCGTTGCTGTTGGTAAATTTGGTTTTAAACCAAGAAAGACTTTTGTTGTATTGTCGTTTGTACAAGAATTCAGTGGATAATTTCCATCTGCTATTAGGATTTTATCTCCATGTCCACAAGAAGCCAAAACTTCCAATATTTTAGGATGGATGCAATCTGTAATTAACAATATCTATTTCCTCCTTTATATAGTAATCGATTACTATCATTATCATAAACCGCTTACATAAATTAGTCAAGATTGGTCTTGACTTAAAATGCTTGGACTTTTAATACGTATTTGGTGTTGCAGAAATGCCAATTATCCTCCCCTTTTCAGCGCAAAAAAAACTCCCCCTTAAGCAACTTTCTACCTTTGCTCAAGAGGAGTATATCAGCAAAACTTTTATGCATTCCCTTAATATTATTCTATATATATACCGGAAACACCGACTAATAATTGCTCTCATCTGAAAGCGCTTCCAATAATGGTGATAACGTTACTTGCAGCCTTTTGTACGGATACCAAATATGTTAGATAACCTTATTCTTTCTTTTTTGTATTTTTTTCACCTTTGTACTTTTATGTTCTTCTTTTAGTGATTTCGTTAGTGATATTGCCATGAAAATAATAATAAATATGAACGGGAAAGCAGCAATAATGGATGCCATTTGCAGCGCTTCTAACCCGCCTGACCATAATAAAATGGCAGCAATAGCTGATTGAATGACTCCCCAAGTAATTTTAATTGTATTTGGAGGGTTTAACATTCCATTGGTTGTTTGCATCGCAAGTACAAAGGTTGCTGAATCAGCTGATGTGATAAAAAATGTTCCAATTAAAATAATTGCGATGACTGACAGAAATGTACTCCATGGAAAGTGTGATAACATGGAAAACAATGCAACTTCATAGCCATTTTGTTCTATAACTTGGCTTAAACCAATATTCTTAAACTCTTCTAAATAAATACCTGAGCCGCCTAGGATTGATATCCATAATGCAGAAAAAATAGTTGGAACAGCTAGTACACCGATAATAAATTCACGTATGGTTCTTCCTCGGGACACACGAGCAATAAATGTTCCCACAAAAGGCGCCCATGCAATCCACCATCCCCAATAAAAAATGGTCCATCCTTGGATCCAAGAGCTGCCATCATTATTAAATGGCGACAATCTCAAACTCATTTCTGGAAGGTTTTGGACATAAGAACCTAATGTAGTGGTGAAAAGGTTAAGTAAAAAATTAGTTGGGCCTGCAAAGAGCAGAAAAGTCATTAATAAGACTGCTATTATAATATTGGTGTTACTCAAATATTGAATACCACGGTTAATGCCCGAAGCAGCCGAAGCTACAAATAATAAGGTGACAACTGCAATTATGATAAATTGAACTGCGAAAGTATTGGGAATGTTGCTGTTTAATTGGGATATGCCACCGTTAATTTGAATAGCGCCAAGCCCTAAAGAAGTAGCCACACCAAAAATTGTTGCAAAGACAGCGGTTATATCAATTGTTTTTCCTATGGGGCCTTTTACTTTATCTCCTAATATAGGATAGAAAGTAGCACTGATCGTTCCTGGAGCATCTTTTCGGAATTTAAAATATGCTAGTGCTAAAGCGATGATAGTAAAAACTCCCCAGGGATGCAATCCCCAATGAAACGTTGAATACTGGAGTGCAAGACTGGCCGAAGTATCGGTTCCTCCCTCTCCGATTGGAGGATTTATATAATGTGAGACAGGTTCGGCTACTCCCCAGAAAACAAGTCCAATCCCCATTCCTGCACTAAATAACATAGCAAACCAGCTGATTATATTATACTCCGGTTCTTCATCGTCTTTACCAAGCTTGATATCACCATACCGGGAAAATATTAGATAGATCGCAAGAATCAGAAAGAGGCTCGTTGAAATAAGGTAAAACCACCCAAATTGAGTTTGAAGAAATCCTTGTATTACGTTTGTTATGAATGCGAGGCTTTCAGGTGCAAAGCCTCCCCATATAACAAATAGAACAGCAATTATAACCGAAACTGTAAAAACACTTGTAACCTTTCTCATTAAATTCACCTTCTTTAAATTTTTTGTAAAATGGAGTGCAATCTTAAAGCGGGCATAAGCGAATTGGAAATAATCATTCTAATATATCATCATAGATATTTTCCGTTTTGGGGAAGGGTACGGATATCGCCAGTTCAAATGCTTAGAATTATTTTGCCATTTCATCCATTTATTGCAGGTAAGCTACTTGGCCTTATTTTTAACTTACCTGCAATAATTCCACTACAAGTACAAAATTATTTCATTAAGTGGCTAACACGGGATAATTCTCTTACTAGATTGTTAATCAAATTGCTGATGACACTCTATGCTAATCGGACTGGTTATGAAGCAATTTAATGTTAGCATTTTCATTAATTAAGCAAATAAGCTTGTACTATGAAGTGGTTGGACGCGGACCCTCGGATCTATATATGCTTTTGCGTTATTAATTGCGGTTGGGCCTTCACCGAATCCAACTGCGATTAATTTTACTTTACCTGGATAGGTGGTAATATCACCTGCTGCATAGATGCCAGGTATATTTGTTTCCATTTTTGTATTAACAACAATGCTGTTTTTTTCAATTTGCAATCCCCAATTTTTGATTGGACCTAGTGTAGATACGAAACCATAGTTACATAATAATGAATCAATTTCTAATTCCATTTCCTTTTCACCTTTAACTTCTTGCAATAATACTTTTTCTGCTTTCTTTTCTCCAATTATTTTTGTTGGGACATATGGTGTTAAAATTTCAACACTGGAAGACATTAATAATTGGACACTGTGCTCATGCGCTCTAAATGTGTCACGGCGATGGACAAGAGTAACTTTTTTTGCAATTGGCTCAAGCATAAGTGCCCAGTCAACCGCTGAATCTCCACCACCAAACAACATTACATGCTGATCTTTAAATCGATTCATATCGTTTACATAATAATGCAAGTTCTCACCTTCAAATTGATCGCATTTTCCAACGTTTAATCGACGCGGTTGAAACGCTCCATTTCCAGCTGTAATAATAATGGTTTTTGTATAATGAACTTCTTTATTAGAAGTTAACTTAAAGGTTTGGTCTTCCAGCCGTTCAAGTTTGACAATTTCTTGATCTAAAGCAATTGTTGGCTCGAACATTTTTGCTTGCTCTGCCAAATTGTCCACTAATTCTTGAGCACGTACTTTTGGAAAGCCTGCAATATCATATATATATTTTTCAGGATACAATGTGGAAAGCTGCCCACCAAGTTGTGGCAGGCTTTCGATTATTTTTACACTAGCTTGGCGCAATCCGCCATAGAAAGCAGTAAACAAACCTACCGGACCGCCACCTAGGATTGTTATATCATATATTTCTGTGTCTCCCTTCAACCAAATCCCTCCTCCAATTGACCTGCTAATCTATTATATATCTACCTTTTCAAAGAATTTTCGATTCAATTGAATGTATTCATTTTCTTCCTCTGGAACTTCATCCTCCATATATATTGCCTCTGCTGGACATACTGTTTGACAGGCACCGCAATCAATACATATATTCGGATCGATATAAAACATAGCTTCTCCCTCTTCTATACAATCGACCGGGCAAACTTCTATGCATTCTCCTGCTTTTTCATTTTGGCAAGGTGACGTAATTACATAAGCCAAGTTAATGTCTCCTCTCCTTTTCATAAAATAAAAACTTTCTTTCACTTAACGTTAGTTAGAAATTCCCTGATGTTTTATGGTGGCAGAAGATGGTCCTGCCACCATAAAAGTCCCAAGTTCTCCATGGAGAGTAAAGTAAAATAATATATTATGAAGATGACATGCCAATTGAATCCAGTACGAAATTATAAAATTTGGTAACGTGATTTTCTAGAGGAACTAAAACTCCTCCATTTTTAAATGCCTTTGAGTTCATATTTTCGTGACACCACCTGCAAGCAGCGAAATCCTGTTCATTTACACGATGGAATAGTTCAACTGCATCCATTGGATCAAAGTCGGATTTTGCCATTTCTTCTGGGTCGAACAGCCAATCGCAAATAACAATAGATCTATCTGCACTTACTGGATAAATTCGATGTGTGATCACATGATCTGGCGTTAAATTAATGAATACATGCGGGACAATTGTCATGCCATAGTATAAACGGTCATCCTCCGGAAGCAAGCCTTTTAGCATTGGCCTGCTGCCTTTGCCGCTTATTGAGAAATACTCTACCCCATCTTTAAAAGAGGCCCCTGCCCCGACTGTATTTTGTGTACCAACCCCTGAACGAAATTCAGGTAAAGCTTCTGTTAATTCAGGGTGAATGGAGGAACAATGGTAACATTCCTGAAAATTTTCCACAATAATCTTCCAGTTTGCCTTTACATCATACGTTTTAGAATGGGCAACCCTTAGATCAGGAATTTGATATCTGCCAAATGTTTCGAGGTTACCTAATCTCTCCATTATTTGTTGATTCAGCAATGGTTCTGCTGGTTCTGGATTTTCTGAGAAGTTTATCCAAATCAGTCCATTCCATACCTCGAGATTAACCTTTTCTAAACCATAGTCATCATTGTTAATTAATTGTTCACGGCATTCATTTGCATTTGGCACCCCAGCCAAGGAGCCATTTAGTCCATAAGTCCAGGAATGATATGGACAACGCAAGGCCTTCGTTGTACCAGATGCTTCACTGCAAAGCGTTGCGCCGCGGTGTCGGCAAACATTTAAAAATGCACGCAGCACATTGTCTTTCCCCCTAATAATCAGGACATTTTCATCATTGATTCTGGTTGTGATGTACTGTCCATGCTCTGCAACGTCATATTCATACCCAACAAAAAGCCATGATTCTGAGAAAATATTCTTTTTTTCCAATTCAAAAACATCCGGGGACGTATATAATTCTCCTTTTAACGTAGGTTGCAGCTCCCCTTTATTCTTTAAAACATTTTGATTCGCAGCCATCTATTACTCCTCCTTTATGAGCTTTTATATATTTATAAAGTCAAACCTTACTTCTTCCCGCCTTTACGCGTTATAGCCCATCTCATAATTAAAAAGCGGGGGTAAAATAGTCCTTGAACGCTTATAAAACCCGTTGATTAAAAAAATTGAATAGACATATAAATTGCTAAGGTGCTGCATATTCCCTGTAATACCTAATAACAGCTAATGCAGTAAATTTCTTGTCAAGTATTGTGGGCTAATGTAATTATTTGCTGTTTTACATAACCCATTAATGAAAGCGAATACATTTTGTGTAACAAGTCCAACTTCATCCATCAATTCCAGCACTGATACAGATAAATTTCTTTTTCTTTAGCTCCCCGCATCACACCCTTCTGCTATTTTTCCAAATTATAAGATACAAATTTCTAAAAAAAAAGAAGGGATTTTTTATACAGAATTTGCTAAATGTAATAGTATCAAAAATTGCACTATTAAAGAAAACCATTATTATTTTGCTGGTACGTCCACTTTAGAAGTGCCGAATCTTTACGGTTTTCTCTTTTTCGGACACTCATCCACTTTATGATTAGGTATGACAATGAAAGCCTTAAAGTTTACACAATTCGCATCCCTGTTTCTGAATATTCCATTTTTTTAAATTGCAACTGGATAATTTTTGTTATATATTGAAAATGCTTACAATAAAATTATGAAGGAGAAGATTAAACAAAATGGGGAAGCTAAGTAATAGGAAATTTAGTCGGGGCAAAGAATTGACTATCTCTATCATTAGCGGCAAATGGAAAATGCTTATCATGTGGTATCTTGATAAAGAAGGTACCAAAAGGTTTGGCGAACTTAAAAACCTGATCCCTGAAATAACGCCAAGAATGCTCGCTAGTCAATTGAGAGAGCTTGAAGAAGACCTTATCGTCTATCGTGAAGTCCATCCTGTTTCTCCCCCAAAAGTAGAATATTCACTAACCGAAATTGGGGAAAGCCTCATGCCAATCGTTGACTCAATGTATGAATGGAGTGAAAAGCATATGGGGAATTTTATGGAAAGGCTGGAAGGATCAAAATCCTCTAAGTAAACAAATGGGATCCCACTTGCTTTTGAACAAAAATTGACTCATCTCTCTGTTATGTTTTTTGAAAATTTAAATAATATTCTTAGAATTATGTGCTTCTCTTACCATATGCTAAATCTAATTCTAAGTATACCTTGCTTGCATAAGTTTACTTGATCTCCATATATCCTCGAATAAGTTAGATTCTTTTCTCTAACTTATTCGAGGATTTTTCTATGCTGTTTTTAAGTGCTTTAGTTTTAACAGCCCGTCCACAGATAATCATCAAATATTCTTTACATTAGGAAAAATAGTAAAATTATCAAAAATACTATTTACAATAGCTGATGTTGGTGTTATCGTAATTAATAAATAATCATGATTATTTACATGACGAATGTTGCATAAATCTTAAAAGAGTTACTGACTATTGTAAACGTATTGAGATTTGCTATGTCATAATTGACAGCGATTACAATCCATATATCTAAAAGATTTAATGCTCCTAACAAAACAACAGTGGATATGAACATAGAACATCGAAAATTTTGGTACACAAGAATAGGTTAAATTATTATCTAGAGAAATGGGGATGATGACTATGGATCAAAAAAAGATTGTGATCATAGGTGCCGGTGTCGTTGGATGCAGTACTGCATATTACTTAAACAAAATGGGGCAACAAGATATAACAGTCATTGAACAAGGGCCACTATTCGAAACAGGAGGATCAACCTCTCACGCTCCTGGTCTTGTGGCACAGCTTAATTCTTCAAAATTGCTTACGGAGTTAGCTTCACAAACAGTTGAGGCCTTTACAAAATTAAGTGACAAAGAACAGCCTTCTTATTATCCAGTGGGCAGTTTAGAGCTGGCTAATACACAAGAACGTCTGGATGAATTAAAACGAAAGGCAGGATTAGGGAAATCATGGGGAATGGAAGCTCAAATTCTTTCACCAGAGGAATCTAAGGAGAAGTGTTCCTTCATAAATCCAGATGCTATTTTAGGCTCACTGCATGTACCAACAGATGGAATTGCTAAGCCTCTGAGAGCCATAAACATAATGACTGATTTTTCTAAATCCTGCGGCACCAACTTTCATGGTAACACTGAGGTAACTGGGATTAATGTGGTAGATGGTCAGGTCAAAGCAGTAGAGACAAGCATTGGAAATTTTGAAGCAGACTTGGTAATTTGCTGTGCTGGGTTTTGGGGACCACGAATTGGAGAAATGGTAGGACATACTATCCCACTTCAGCCTATTGCACATCAGTATATATTTTCAAATGATTTACTTGAATTAGCTGGAGAATCTGAGGAAGTAACCGCTCCAATTATCAGAGATTCAGATAATGCAATGTATTACCGTCAATTGTTTAACAGTGTAGGTATTGGTTCTTATCAGCATGAAACATTGCCTGTTGAGGTAGATGAGATTGCGAGATTTGGAGAAACGAAGGAAATGCCATCTATTAAGCCATTTACACCCGAGCATTTTTATGGTAAGCCATGGCAAGATGCGCAAAACCTAGTGCCTGGACTAAAACAAGCTGGAGTAAAAAGAGGAATAAACGGAATCTTCTCGTTTACACCAGATGGAATGCCTATATTAGGGGAGTCAGAAAAAGTACGCGGGTTTTGGACAGCAGAAGCGGTTTGGGTAACACACTCTGCGGGGGTCGGTAAACAAATGGCTGAGTGGATTGTAAATGGTGCACCAACCCTTGATCTGGAGCTGTGTGATATGAATCGTTTTGAGTCATATGCTTTAAGCCCTGCTTATTATAAAAAACGCTCATTGGAAACTTATGAAAAGGTTTACGCCATTCATCACCCATTTATGCCGCCAGAAACATCACGTAATATGCGTGTAAGTCCATACTACGCGCGCCAAACTACCTTAGGTGCTTATTTTAACGAAAAGTCAGGCTGGGAACAAGCACAATGGTATGATGCAAATCAATCATTAGTTGCAGACTATGAAGATACCATCCTGCAACGCCATGGCTGGGCAGCTCAATATTGGTCCCCAATAGTTGAGGCGGAACAATTGCATGCACGTCAATATGCGGGATTATTTGATGTGACATCAACGAAAAATCGTTTAGAGATTAGTGGTGAAGGTGCAATTGACTTTTTACAATCTCTAACAACCAGCAATATTGATGTTCCAGTAGGACAAGTAATCAGCACTTTAATGCTGCACGAGCTAGCGGGTGTTAAAGATGAGATAAAAATAATTCGTACTGGAAACTCAAAATTCTTTGTTCTATGTACAGGTGCAGTCGAGGCAAACTGGATAAAGAAACATTTATCAGCAACAGATCATGTGTTTATTCAGGATGTAACAGCAGGAACCTGTGGTCTTAGTGTGGTTGGTGCTAAGTCGGTTGAAATTATGAAATCGGTTGACCCTCATACATTCAATAGAATCAATTGGGAAATAGGCCAAGCTAAAGAGGTTTTTGTCAAAAATGTTCCTGTTCTCGCCCTATACGATTCTTATGCTGGAATTGAGGGCTGGGAGTTTTTCACTACATTAGACCTAGGGTTACAGTTATGGGATGTTATCATGGAATCCGGCAGTCCAAATAAGTTAATTGCTGCAGGAGACCGTGCTTTGGAAGGTCTTCGACTAGAATCTCATTCTTTAAGATATGGTGCGGATTACTGGAGTGAGCATGACCCTTATGAGGTAGGTATTGAACAATTAGTAGATCTGAATAAATCATATTTTATTGGTAAGGAATCTCTTCTTAATCGTAAAAAAAGGGGACCAAAACTGGTGTTAAAAAAGTTAGTTCTGGATAATCCGTCGATCGTTATGACGGGGCATGAGCCGGTATTGCATGAAAGTAAAGCAGTTGGGTTTGTAACCAGCGCAGGTTATGACTACAGTAAAGGAAGAGGAATATTATATGCATTTTTAAATCCGGATATAAATGATAAAACGCAATTAAGTATTGAATACTTTGGCCAGCCATACACAGCCAGTGTAATTAATAAATCCAGTGTATTAACAAAATAAGTTCAGGAAAATATTTATCTTAAAAAATAGCATTGCTACTGTTTAGGTTTTGGAGAATTGTAACTAGGTGAAAATGTGTGGCGGGCTGAGCTTTCAGCTCTGCACACCGCCTAGTTTCTCAATACGAAGTTTCCTGAATCATGTCAGACCTGTTTCTGGTACCACCTATATAACTGCAAAAGTTGGGCTTACCCTTAAATGAAAATTTTCTGTGCATGAAGTCAACATTACATGGAATATCCATTTATAGGTGTAGTATTGCGTATATGTTTAACAGTTATTTCAGTTGCTTGGCTGGCTGTATAAGTAGTCCGATTATTAATAAAAAGTGTTATCATTCCATGCCATATTAAACTATGGATCTCGGCAAGCTGTTCTGCTTGTACACCTTGAATATAGCCATCCCTTACACACTGATCAAGTGAGATTAATGTTCTTTTTGATTTATCAGGTTCTAAAAGCATAAGTTTAATATCATCATCACTTTCTAAGAATTGTACGATATCTGATGGTGAATAATCATAATATTTTTCCATGTTAATTGGATGTGTTCCAAGATTAGAAGAAAATACTGCATAATAGATTTTAGGCGACTCAAAAGAATATTTACAAAAGCATTCCCAAATAACAAAATATCTTTCCAAAGGATTTGTCGCTTTTTTAAGATATTCAGGCAAAGCAGTTGTATACCTTTTGACAATACTCATAGATGCAAAGAAAATTAAATGAGATAAGTCTTCAAAATAGTTATATATTGTTGCACTATTATATCCAGCTAAATCAGCGATTTTCCTTATCGTTACTTGATCAAAGCCTTCTTCTTCAATTATTTCAGCCGTAGCAGTAATAAAATAGTTCATCATTCGAGTGGTTTGCTTATCTTTGTTTATTTCTATCTGACTTTTCAAAAACAACACCTCTAGGTCATAATAATACAAGTGAATTGTGATAAGAGCTTATTACTCCGAAATTTGTTTGGCATTTATTTTGCTTTCTATATTATAACCCATATTCCGTATCGATTCTATACGGGGTACTTTTCATTATTGGAAACATTTAAAAATGGTTTCAATGTTATTAGAGAAGATTCACTACTGACTTGATTGATCGTATCAATAAATTTTTTCATTGTACTTGTTAAATAAGTATCTGCCTGTCTAATAAAAACGGTTGATATGTCACTATATTTTTTAGGTATAGGGTAACATTGAATAACTTCAGCCTCCTCTAAATGACTGACCGTTGAATGTGGAACTAGACTAATTCCCAGTCCAGCTGTAACACTTCCCAAGATGGTTTCCAATGTACCGAATTCCATAACCTTTGCATTTACTATCCCACCATCATATAACCAGTTTTCTAATCGCGCACGGTAACTGCACCCGGAATTAAAAACAAGCAGTGGTTTATGTTTTAAACTGTCATAGCTAATTCTTTTGCTGCCTGATATTAAAACTAATTCTTCTTGAAAAACCTCAATTTTTTCAATTTCAGGATGATTGCCGAATCCTGTAACAAAAGCACCATCCAGCTCACGTTTTAATACCTGATTAAGAAGGTCTTTAGAAACCCCGGTTTTCAAAGTTAAATCCACATTTGGATGATTGCTATGATAGGTAGATAAAATCATTGGCAGTTTCATGATGGTTTCCACTGTTCCAATCTCGAGAGTGCCGGAAGGATTGGCAGAATCCTGAAATTCCTTATTCATTTTTTCGATCAAGAATAATATTTTTTCGGTATAGACTAAAAGCCTTTTCCCTTCCGTATTTAATGTTGTTCCCCTACTATGACGATCGAATAATTGCGTTTTTAATTTTGATTCTAATGATTTAATTCTAGCTGTAACATGCGATTGAACATAACAAAGTTCATCTGCAGCTTTACTGATACTTCCATTTCGAGCAACACTTTGAAATATTAACAGATCTTTAATTTCCATGAGTGGCCTCCTCGATTTTTATTCCTTCAGTAGTAGAGATGGGAGCTATCTTTTTTAATCATTATACATGATTACGCTTTCATTTTATAATAAATTCTAATATTAAACAAGGTTTAAATAATTCTAAATTAATCAACAGAAAAGAGATCATACTTTCCTTAACAGAAATTTGAGTTACGGGTAAATTCTTAACTTTTTTAAAGTAAAAGTAAGGAGTTGAAAAGATGGCATCTGCAATAATAGAAAAAAACAAACAAACAGGGTTGAAAAAAATCATAGGTGGCTCTGCCTATGGAAATATGATTGAGTGGTTTGACTATGCCACATATGGTTATTTAGCTACAATCATTGCTTCTGTTTTCTTTGCACCTGGAAATGAATCTGCAGCTTTACTCAACACATTCGCAATATTTGCATTATCCTTCATTGTTAGACCAATTGGTGGTGTAGTCTGGGGATATTACGGTGACCGGATTGGAAGAAGAAAAGTATTAATTCTAACCATGTGTATGATGTCACTAGCAACTTTTACAATCGGGATTATTCCAAACTATGAAACTATCGGTGTGTTCGCCCCTGTTTTATTATTGTTATGTCGTATCATACAAGGTTTTTCTGCTTCAGGAGAATATGCAGGTGCTGCCCTCATGATTGCTGAGCATGCACCAGCGAAAAAAAGAGGACTAATGGTTAGTATGATACCAGCAAGTACTGCAGTAGGAATGCTTTTAGGAGCCGGTGTTGCTGCCATTTTGGAGTTCAGCTTGAATACCCAAGCTTTATACAGCTGGGGCTGGAGAATCCCTTTTTTAATGTCCTTGCCATTAGGATTAATTGGCTTATATATTCGCTTGAAAATGGAAGACTCACCTGTTTATAACGAAATGATAGAAAAGAAAGAAAAACTGGAGATTAAACAGCTTGGTATTATCGAAGGAATTCAAAAGAACTTTAAAAAAATATTAATTGCTATGGGTGTCATCTCTCTAAACGCTGTTGGCTTCTATATCATATTATCCTACATGCCAACCTACCTTACAACAGCCTTGGGTTTCGATCATTTGCAAAGCACGTTAACGACGATCGTTACTTTGCTCACATACATCTTCTTCTTACCAATTGTTGGTAGCCTAACCGATAGAGTTGGCAGAAAACCAGTCTTAATAACTGCTTGTATCTTCTTTATATTATTTACGTATTCGATTTTTTATTTAATGTCTATGGGAGGTATTTACACCATATTGTCATTAATTATTTTAGGTGCTATTCTTGCCTGCAATGATGGTGTATTAGCAACATTTTTATCTGAAATGTTCCCAACAGAAGTCCGGTACAGTGGATTTGCATTATCTTTTAATACTGGAAATGCACTTTTTGGTGGGACGGCACCCTATATCGCAACCTTTCTAATCGCTGCCACTGGTAACAACTTCGCCCCTGCTTTTTATTTGATGGCAGGCGCAATCATTGCATTGATCGCACTATTCAACACAACCGAAACGACCAACATTTCACTTTCCGATGTAAAAGGTGGCGAAGTGATGCTGGATGAATCTTCGGTGGATAAAAAGTCAGCTCGGTAAACGACCTTTGTGAAAGCGCATTCAAACAGGATGAGAATATTTTACTTGAGTTCATGCATTCCAAAAAGGAGAGTTTTACCATGGAAACAAGCTATAAAGGTAATAACAGAATGTTGACGGGGATTGTGTTTGGGGTTCTGACTTATTGGCTTTTCTCACAATCATTAATAAATGTAATGCCGGAAGTTCAGTTAGATATGGGAATTTCAATGGGACTTTTGAATACAGCAATTAGTTTATCCGGCTTATTTTCAGGCATGTTTATTGTAGCAGCTGGAGGAATTTCTGATCGAATTGGGCGAAAGAGGATTGCAAATATTGGGTTATTACTAAATATAATTGGTTCACTTTGTCTTGTGTTTGCACAGGAGGCGGTTCTCTTAATTATTGGGCGTGTGGTTCAAGGGTTCTCAGCTGCATGTATTTTGCCTGCGACGATTGCTTTGATAAAGGCCTATTTTGCCGGTCCTAATCGACAAAGAGCTTTGAGTTACTGGTCTTTTGGATCTTGGGGTGGCATAGGTGTTTGTTCATTTGCTGCCGGTTTAATTGCTACGTATTTGGGATGGCGTTGGATCTTTATTTTTTCCATCATTTTTACTTTGGTATCCATGCTTTTGATTAAAAATGTACCAGAGAGTAAGGCAGAACAAAGCAATTCATCAAAATTTGATTTTACTGGCTTTGTTATTTTTCTCCTAGTGATGGTCGCTTTAAATGTTGTCATTACACACGGAGATGGCTTCGGATGGACAAGTCCGATTTCTTTAACGTTGATGGCTGTCACTATCATAGGTGGTTGGATATTTATAAAAGTTGTAAAAGGAAAATCTAATGGATTTATCGATCTTTCTTTATTTGAAAATAAATATTTTACTGGGGCTACTGTGTCAAACTTTTTAATAAGTGCTGTAGCAGGAGCACTTATTGTTGCGAATACCTATGTCCAAATGGCAAGAGGATACAGTTCTTTTCAATCTGGGTTACTATCTGTTGGCTATTTAGTTGCTACATTAGTGACGATTCGTATCGGTGAAAAAGTATTACAACGAAGTGGTCCAAGAAAGCCAATGGTCTTAGCTTGCCTTTTAGTAATAGTTGGAATTATGTTAATGACCTTAACAATCTTACCAAATTCCATTTACTCCATAATTGTTTTTATTGGCTTTACCATGTATGGGATTGGACTTGGCCTTTACGCAACACCATCTACAGATACAGCAGTAGACAATGTTCCGGAGGCAAAGGCAGGAGAGGCAGCAGGTATTTATAAAATGTCTAGTACCCTTGGAAACTCATTCGGATTAGCGATATCTGTTACTGTTTATAGTGTTATTGAACAGTCTGTAAATATGGACTTAGCTGCAAGTATGGGATTGCTGACAAATGTTATTTTTGCTTTACTGGCTTTACTAGCTATAGTAGCTGCGATTCCAAAAAAGGTTGTCAAGAAATCCATAAAAGAGAGGAAGGCTTCTTGACCTGCACCTGAGTCGTGCACTTTAAAGGAAGATAATCGGAGAGTTAAGTGGAAAACGTCAACTAAATAACCTATGAGAAAAAGTCTTATTATAGGAAGAATCCATCTCCAATAAGTGCCCCCTCGTTTCCTTTTATTCATATTCATTATTAGCGATAGGTGCTATCTTTTTTAGTTATTATACTTGATGGCACTTTCACTTTATAATATAGCCTAACATCAATTATTTTTTAATTATTCTGAATTAACCTTTACATTTGTTAAGTTTTAGTAAGTGCCTTAGTTGTATTTTTACAAAAAAGGGAGTCTGTTATTGATCAAGCTATTACACGATTTATATTATTTTTAACATGAAATATCCTGCAATAAAGTAAACTTTATTCAGTTGGGTGATTCCCTTCCTCTCCCACTGAATGTTGGCACCACAAGGGTATGACACAATGTCCTCCCCCATCTCCACACATATTGTTTCCCTCTCGTTTAGAGGCTGGGGGTATTACAGACCAGACCGTTAATGTGTAATAAAAATGGCTGTTTGATTGTGTGTGACATCCTTACTTGATTATTTCATCCACAATTAATAGTCTTTTTTTAAATAAAAAGCCCATGAAAGGAGGAATACATGGTTTACCTCACTATTAGTTGGAAAAGGAGGCTAAGAATGACAGAATAACCTTTAACGGAAAAAAACAATTCAGGGAACGACACTCTATAACAGCGCGCATTCCATCGTGTCGAAGACCTTTGACTTGAGCTATATATTAAAGGTCGTTTTATGTGTATTTGTAATCAAATACGATTACAATTCCAAAAATATTTAAACAGGATTCATGGAACAAGCCAATCATATTGTGAAGGGTGTGTTAATATTGAGCCAGAAAGTATCAAAGGAATATGTTGATGTTGATTATACGTTAACCCATGTGCCGAAAAATGCAAGAAAAGGCTGGGTACCCATTTTTGCTGTTCTACTTGGATTTACGTTCATCGTTACAACGATGGCAGCTGGAGCAAATCTCGGAACGTCTATGCCACTTGGTGATTTAATTACAGTATTATTGATAGGGAACTTAATTCTCTCAACCTATGTTGGTGTATTATGTTGGATTTCAGCAAAAACAGGTTTAAATACGATCCTTTTGGCTCGATACACACTAGGGAAATTTGGTTCAAAGTGGACAAGTATCATTTTGGGCGGGACACAGGTCTTCTGGTATGCCTTTCAGGCTGCCTATATGGGAAAAGTATTTACCGCAGCTCTCGGTTGGGAAGCTTATTTTGTTCCGGTAACCATATTTTGGTCACTCTTCATGGGCGCTTTTGCCATCTGGGGAACGAAAGGAATGGAAATAGTAGCTTACTTATCCATTCCACCATTTCTCTTTTTAGCTTACAAGATTCCTCAAATTAGCATAGAAACTGTTGGAGGTGTTCGTGAACTTTTTGCAATCGAACCTACTACCACGATAACTTTTGCTGCAGCTATTACAATAATTATAGGCGCTTTCATCTCCGGAGGAACGCAGGCTCCTAACTGGGCTCGTTTTGCCAAAACTCCCAAAACAGCATTTTCAGTGGGATTTTTAGCCTTCTTAATAGGAAATGTTGTAATGGCTATTTCCGGTATGCTAGGTGGATTAGTTATGCAAGAAGATGATATGGTTAATGTTTTATTACAAATGGGAATTATTGTATGGGCCATGTTCATATTAATCTTTAATATTTGGACAACGAACACGACTGCAGCCTATTCCTTCGGCGTTGCTGGTGCTGAATTTTTCAATAAACCGAATAAAGTTCCTTTTGTAATTGGAGGACTTATCATCGCTACCATTATGGCTGTAACCGGAATCTATGAGGTGTTCATTTCATTCTTAACGTTTTTAGGTATTTTTGTTCCATCTCTTGGTGGTTTGATTATCGGTGATTATCTATTTAACTGGAGAAAGTCAATGCCAAGAATTGAAGAAATGAAATTTAAAATAGTTCGATCTTCGAATTTAATTGCTTATGTACTGGCTACATTAGGTGCATATTTAACTTCTGTTTTTGAGATAGGACTTCCACCGCTTAATGGAATACTGCTTGGAATTGGATTGGTTTATGTGATGAAAAACATTTATAAATTATTGGGAATAGATGATCGCCATCAGACTCCAAGGGAAACAGAAGTTGTTGAGATTTCTAGTTGAACATAAAAATAATAAATAGAGAGGATGATTCAAATGAGTCAACTTTTTGCAAAAAACATGACATGGCAGGAATATCAATCTAAAGTGGAGGATTATATTCTTATTTTACCAGTTGGATCTACGGAACAACATGGCCCTCATCTGCCATTAGGTGTTGATTGTATCATATCGGAAAAATACAGTGAGTCTATTGCAGAAAAAGTAAAAGCAGTTATTGCACCAACAATTACTTACGGCTACAAGTCACAGCCAGCAAGTGGTGGTGGCCCCTTATTTCCTGGTACAGTTGACTTAAACGGCTCTACTTTAACCTCCCTGCTTTATGATGTATTGAAAGAATTTATTGCTGATGGCTGGAAAAAGATATTAATTATGAGCGGCCATTATGAAAATGATGCCTTTTTAGCAGAAGCTTGTGATCTTTTATTAAGAAATCAAAAAGAGGACTTCCCTAAAATCCTTTTATCAAATTGGTGGGATAATATATCACCAGAACTTATGCCAACAATTTTTGATGAAGTAGAATTTAAAGGATGGGGAATGGAACATGCTGCTATTACAGAAACATCCATGATGATGTACTTCACTCCTGACCTTGTTCATGAAGATTTGATTACAGATGATGGAATAGATAGCCCACCAACCTATCAGCGATTTCCTGCTTCAAAAGATTTAATACCAGCTTCTGGATCTCTTTATACTGGAAAATCTAGTACAGCTGAAAAAGGCCGTTTCATAGTTGAGGATGTAACAACTAATATAATTTCGTTTTTACGGAAGGAATTTGCTGTTGACCTGAGTGAAAACTATATCACTAATGCGAGTGCCAAGAACTAAAGCGCAAGCGCCCGGTTAGCGACATACGGACTGCGCCCCGTACTGTGGGGTGGTTCGGCTTGTCGAACATTCTTACGAAGGAGATAAAGGAAACACGGCGACCGCAGGGAGTCGATGTTGACTTATCGTACGGAGGTGAGGGAAGTCTCGCTAGTCGCTGGGCGCTGGAGCTGGACGTGGCTGTCCCAGTAACTAAGTTATCCACAGCACTCAAATTTTATAGTTTCCTAAGCAATAAATAAATTCCTTTTGTTAGTTATTTAAATGGCTAGTAACCATTTGAAAAGCAATCTGTAAAAATGATATACACATCATTTTTAACTATTATACAAAAGCTGCCCTACCTAATATAATAATGTTATAGAATTTACCCAACTAATTGAAAGCGTATTCAGTTGTATGTAAGAACAATTAGGTTTAGATTATTATGCATATTGGCAACGACTTTTATGCGTAATTCTAAATAAATAATTTTGAATACCAGAAAGGGGAAATTGTACATGCAAAAAGTAACCGAATTGGAAAGAACTAAAATCCTAGAAAATGGTGGTAAAGTAACATCTACCTTTTCTAGGCAGGAGATGGAAAACCGCAATTCAATTTTACGCCGAAACATAGCTGAGCTCGATATCGATGCTGTATTATTCACATCCTATCACAATATTAATTATTATAGCGATTTCCTCTATACATCATTTGGTAGATCTTATGCACTTGTTGTAACTCAAGATAAACATTATACAGTTAGTGCAAATATTGATGGTGGTCAACCATGGCGCCGCAGTTTTGGTGACAACATTGTGTATACCGATTGGAAAAGAGATAATTACTTATACGCAGTGAAGAAAGTGTTAAACGGAGCTTCTATTAAGCGTCTTGGTGTGGAAGATGATCATTTGACACTTGAAATGCGTCAGAAAGTAAAAGAAGCTTTCCCAGATGCTGAACTTGTAGACGTTTCTAAAGTAACAATGAAACAACGTATGATTAAATCTCAGGAAGAAATTGAGTTAATTAAAAATGGAGCTAGAATTGCTGATATCGGCGGCGCTGCAGTAGTTGAAGCAATTGCTGAAGGTGTACCAGAATATGAAGTGGCCTTACACGGTACGCAAGCAATGACTCGGGAAATAGCTCGTACTTACCCACACGCTGAGCTAAGAGATTCATGGATCTGGTTCCAATCTGGAATTAATACAGATGGTGCGCATAACTGGGCAACAAGCAGAAAAGTAAAACGTGGAGAGATTTTAAGTCTAAACGCCTTCCCGATGATTGCAGGTTACTATACTGCATTGGAGCGTACGTTATTCTTAGAAGAGGTTCCAGAACGTCATCTTGAATTATGGGAGATTAATGTGAAAGTACATGAAAGAGGTCTTGAGTTAATCAAGCCTGGTGTGAGATGTATGGATATTGCTGCTGAATTGAATGAAATTTATATAGAACATAATCTTTTACCGAATCGGACTTTCGGTTATGGACATTCATTTGGGGTTCTTTCACATTATTACGGGCGTGAAGCTGGGCTGGAACTTCGTGAAGATATTGAAACTGTTTTAGAACCTGGAATGGTCGTTTCCATGGAGCCAATGATTATGATTCCAGAAGGTCAACCTGGTGCTGGTGGATATCGTGAGCATGATATTCTCGTTATTGGTGAAGATGGAGTGGTAGAAAATATCACGAAGTTCCCTTACGGACCAGAGCACAACATTATCAAAAAATAATTTATTCCGCTTTCACATATGGGTGTTCAGTTATCTATATGAACACCCATTTTTATTACTACCAAGGTTTTCATTTTAATAGTTTTATGAATTTTTTATGGCAATTATATCACTAAAAGAGATGGATTACTTATTTTACCATCATTATTATTGAAATCTTTAGAAACTCCGGTTTTCAAGGGTAAATCCATTTTTTAATTCCTTGCCTGCCACCTTGATCTTTTATGCCTTCACTAGTAGAGATGGGAGCTATCTTTTTTTATCACTATACATGATTACGCTTTCATTTTATAATAAATTCTAACCTTAAACAAATTTCAGAATAGTGCCAGTTTGAATTTTAACTGAGGCTTGAAAAACCTAATTACGAATCATCTGTCTTGTTCTCGATGAGCAGCTAAGATTTGTAGGCGACATGTCCTGTGGCTCTGAGTGGTCCCCTATCTATCAAAACATAAATTGCGAAAGGAGGCATAGAGAGAAAATTAAATCGCCTTATTAACTGGAATATTTGTTTTTGGATCCAATGATGAAGCTTCTCGCGAACAATTTGATGCAGATGGATATATGAATATTTTCTTGTCTCAATAAAGATGATACTAAAGATCTGACTAGGAATTAGCATAGTCTATAAAAATAAAAAGGAGACAATTTATGTTTAGAATACTAAAGATTTCTGGTGCTATTATTGGAGTTATAATCGGGGCTGGCTATGCCTCAGGTCAAGAGGTATTACAGTATTTTACTAGTTTCGGGCACGGAGGTACTTATGCAGGCATTTTGGTTACTGCTTTATTAGCTTATATGGGAATGATTATGACATATATAGGAAGCCGTCTTAATGCTAAATCACATAAGAAAGCTATCTATCAAATCAGCGGGCGTTATTTAGGACTGATTTTAGACGGCATTCTTATATTCACCTTATTTGGTACAGGGGTTCTTATGATGGCTGGTGCCGGCTCCACCCTTAATCAGCAGTTTGGTTTACCGGTTTTCATTGGCAGTTTGCTTATGGCTGTTATTGTGGCAATTTCTATGATGCTGAAAGTCGAGAAAATAATTTCTGTCATTGCAAGTGTTACACCATTTTTATTAGTATTTGTTATATTTATGTTTATTTATAGTTTGAGCACAATGGACATGTCATTTGCAGAACTAAGGCCAATTGCAGAAAGTCAAGACAAACCATTCGATAACTGGATCGTAGCTTCCATAAACTATGCTTCCTTATGTATTGCATTGGGGGTTTCAATGTCACTTGTTATTGGTGGGGAAGAAAAAGACTCACGTATTGCAGGTATTAGTGGGTTAATCGGGGGACTTGGTATAGGAATCATGGTTCTCTTTGCTCACTTAGCAATTTTCTCCAAAGTTGATACCGTTGCATCATACGATGTGCCATTATTACAGATTGTTGAAGAATTCTCACCTGCACTTGCCATTATATATGCTGTTGTTTTGTTTGGAATGATCTTCAATTCAGCTCTTGGGATGTTCTATAGTTTTGTTGCCAGGTTTTTTAAAATGGGAACAAGGAGAGCGAATATTGCAACAATCATTACATTAGCGATTGGGTTTGCTTTAAGTTTTGTTGGCTTTACTACTTTAGTATCTAAGTTTTATACGCTTGTAGGTTACCTAGGTTTATTACTAATGTTAATCCTTATCTATGCTCCTTTTAAATTAAAAAGATCAGAACAAAAAGGTGAATTAAAAAGGGATAAAATAAGTTAAAGAAGAAAATCCTCGATGGTTCCTTGCAAGATAAATATTATGATAATTCTAAATATAATTATTAACATTTCTCTAATAAACAAGTGAAATTAATTTTATGAAACTATGAGTCAAATAAGGAACTCTTACTAAAAGTAGGAGATCAATAATATCCATTAATTATTAAGGGGGATTTTATATGACAAAACATTATGAAGTTATTGTTGCAGGTGCTGGTTCTATGGGAATGGCTGCTGGTTATTATTTAGCGAGACAGGGAGTGAAGGTTTTACTCATAGACTCCTACAACCCGCCACATGATCAAGGGAGCCATTTTGGTGAAACTCGAATCATTCGACATGCTTATGGAGAAGGCAGAGAATATGTTCCACTCGCTTTAAGAGCACAAGAACTTTGGAATGAATTAGAAAAGAAGTCACATCTTAAAATATTCTCACAAGTTGGTGCAATGGGATTTGGACCTAAAGGTAATGCACCATTTATCGATGAAGCAATCGATAGTGGAAAAGAGTATAATTTAAATGTGGAAGAGCTTAGTGGTGCAGAGATGAAAGAGCGCTTCCCAGGACTGAATGTTCCAGATGATTATAATGCATTTTTTGAGCCTGATTCAGGGTTCTTATTTAGCGAAAATGCTATCCAATCATACAAGGAACTGGCTCTGCACCATGGAGCAGAGGTTTCATTTAACAATCCAGTTACAGATATAGAGGCATATGAAGATTCAGTAAAAGTGATAACAGAAAACGCAGAATTTACTTCGGATAAGTTAATTCTTAGTGCTGGATCTTGGAATGGAAAGTTAACTGAAAAATTAGGCTTGGATCTACCACTTTACCCAACACGTCAGCCTGTCGCTTGGTTCGAAGCTAATGATGAATTATTTAATACAAATGCATTTCCAACATTTATGGTTGAGGTTCCAAATGGTGATTCAAGAGCAATTTACTATGGATTCCCAACTTTTGATGGTTGCGGGTTAAAAATTGGCCGACATGATTATGAGGATCATATTGATCCAGATACAATGAACCGCGAGTTCGGATCAGACGAAAACGATGAAGGTCATATCCGTGAGTTTTTGGATCAATTCATGCCAGAAGCATCTGGTGCATTAAAGAAAGGGGTCATTTGCATGTATACAAGAACCCCAGATGGCCACTTTATCATTGACAAGCATCCAGAGCATCCTCACATCTCAATTGCTGCTGCATGTTCAGGACACGGATACAAATTTGCTAGTGTCATTGGGGAAATTTTATCTCAATTAGCATTAACTGGTGAAACCGATCATGATATCTCGATCTTTAAATTGGATCGACCAAGTTTAAAGAATTTAGTAAAATAATATATTTGGTTTCTCCAGAATAAAGCATCTGAAATACTTGATAAAAATCAAGTATAGCCTAGTGGACAAAGCTAAGTCTGTCCTCCTAGGCTTTTTTAATTTAAAATGCGATTGCAAATTCCTTTTCTGGTTCATTTAATCGATACACAGCTTGAAGCATTGAGCATACAATAAATTATTTTAACTTATGGACATTCGCAGATGAACAAGCCGCCAGATATGTTAAAGAACATAAAACTTTATGCTTTATTTTTTATCAAACGACATAAAGGAGATATCAGCCTTGTAATTTAAGCGCTGCGCATTAAACGGTCAAGCATTCTGAAGTATTTCTAATAAACGATAGCCTTCCAGTTTACTTTCCTTGTCAATATCTATCCTATCAAAATCAACATCTATAATTCTATTTTCTTTAATACCTACAGCCTTGCCAGTTTGCTCATTCATTATTAATTCTATTGCCGCAATGCCCATTCTGCTTGCAAGTATTCTATCAAATGCAGATGGGTTTCCTCCCCACTGTAAAAACCCTAATGTAGAAGTTCTTACAGAAATATTCAGTTTTTCCTGTATATCTTTTTGTAATTCCTGTATATCATATAACCCTTCTGTTATAACAACAATATTGTCTCTTTTTCCATTATTTATTCTCATATCTAATGTGGAACAGATTTTATCTAAATTTAATTTCCGTTCCGGAGTAGAAATGATTTCCCCTCCACCTGCTAGAGCTGAAAATAAAGCCAAATCCCCGCAGTTTTTCCCCATTACCTCTACGATCGTTGTTTTATCATGGGAAAGGCTGGTATCTTTAATTTTATGAATACAGTCTAAAATCGTATTTACAGTCGTGTCAAAACCGATCGAATAATCTGTATAGGCCATATCATTTTCAATTGTGGCAGGTATACCAACCGCTTTTATACCAAGCTGTTGAATTTTTTCTGCCGCAGCAAAGGATTTTTTATCACCAATTATAACGAGAGCATGTATTTCGAACTTTTCCAATGTATCCTGAATTTTTATTTCCTCAATTTCTCTTAATTCAGGACTTCTGGATGTTTTTAAAACTGTCCCGCCTGTATCCGTAAAGTTTTCCAAATCAGACGATGTTAATGGATAAATGGCCCCTTCTATTAAGCCTTGGTATCCATAATTTATACCCACGACATCAATATTATAATAATTTGCTGCTTTAACGACATCACCAATCGCCGTATTCATTCCAGGAGCATCTTCACCGCTTGTTAAAATCCCTATTCTCATCATTTGTAAACACATCCAAGTTATATATTCTAAGTAATTCTATTATTTATATATAAACAAATATTTTGTTTGTTGTCTAATTAAATTAATATATCATATCTCGTTACTTCATACGATAATTTGGCCCAATTTAACAGAAAATACTATACAAGATTCCTTTTAGGACCCTGTATAGTAGTAATATCAGATTTAATTCAATCAAAGTTGTTTTTAATTAACATACAGAAACTTCTTTAAATTACCTCAATATTTATTTTCCAGCTATTGCTTCCTCAATATTTAATTCACTGGATACTTCCATTTTTTCTGGATTAAAAATAACTTTAACTGAATCTATCTCTCTATTAATAACTTTTTGGAATGCCCCCGGGCCCTCTTGCAATGATAACTTATGAGAAATCATTGGTTTAACATTGATTTGGCCAGTACTCATATAATGTACTGTCGATGACCATTCCTTTCCTGGAAAAGGTGCTGAGATTGCATTCCATGAACCGTAAATGGTTAATTCATTACGAACAATTTTTTCAAAATAGAAACGTTCAATGTTAATATCTGCATATGGAATTCCCATAAATACTACTTCCCCACCCTTTTTGGGTAAGGCAAATACTTGTGCAGATGTAATTGGAGAACCTGCAGACTCAACAGCCAGATCAACACCTCGCCCGTTTGTATACTCCATAATTTGCTCATGGGCGGGTTTTTCCAATGAGTTAACTGCTACATCAGCACCAAGCTTCTTAGCAATTTGCAGTTTCTTATCATCAATATCAATTGCATATACTTTTTTCGCACCGAAAATTTTTGCCCATTGTACTGCTAGAAGTCCGATACTTCCTACTCCCATAATTGCAACCTCTGCCCCCGGCTGAATTTTCGTACGATAAAATCCGTGTGCAACTACTGCAGAAGGTTCTACCAATGCAGCTGTATCATAATCAACATTATCTGGAAGGGGAACGATGTGGGTTGCAGGTAATTTTGTATATTCAGCATAGGCGCCAGGGTGACGCGCACCAATTACACTAAGGTTTTCACAGCGTGCTGGTTCGCCGCTCAAGCAATTTTCACATTCTCCGCAAATAAACGCAGGGCATCCTGCAACACGATCACCAGCTTTAATTCCTTTAACTGCTGGTCCAACCTCTGTTACTTCACCAGCAAACTCATGACCAAACGTCATGCCCTCTACATACGGTCCGAGTTTTTTGTATCTGGAGGTATCGGATCCGCAAATCCCAACTGATTTCACTTTAATAATAACATCATTATCATTTTCGATTACTGGAACTGGTGTATCCTCTTCAAAACGAATATCTTGCACACCATAAAGATTTAACGCTTTCATCTCAGCCACCTCATTCTATCTAGTTTGCAGACTCATTTTTTGCTTCTTTTTTTTTGCTGAAAAACAGTTTATATGCTGCGAATCCAACAATAATCGTGTTAAAAATTAATTGGTATTCAAAATAGAATTCACTTATTCCTCTCAAAGGTCCCAACATAAAGTCTAAAAGTGTATCTACCATTTTAACCCTCTTTTCTATGAAAAGTGATAAAGTAAAACTTCATTCAGTGGGATTCCCTTCCTCCCCCACTGAATGTTAGTACCTCAAGGGTATGACCTAAAGGCCCTTGAACAGAATCAGGAATTTACGGGATGTTTATACCACGTGGGTATGACACAAGGCCCTCCCACAACCTTCACGTTTTAGTTTTCTCAAGCTTTAAGGTGGGATATTACAACCCGTTAATGCGTGATAAAACGATTAAGTAGTATACTTAACCGCTTCGACACGATATTCTTAATATGAAGCCTCTGAAACACCGCCACTGATAATTGCTACTGCACCACTTGCCCCAATGCGATTTGCCCCAGCAGCGACAATGTTTACTGCATCTTCAAACGTTTTAACTCCGCCAGCAGCTTTTACGCCAATTTTGTCACCTGCTACAGAACGAAGTAATTTAACATCTTCAACTGTTGCTCCGCCGCCGTTAAAGCCAGTTGCTGTTTTTACAAAGTCAGCGTCAGCTTCGATGATTAATTCCGTAACTTTTACTTTCTCTTCATCTGTTAATAACGCTGTTTCAATAATAACTTTTGTTGTTAATCCTTGAGACGCTTTAACAACTTCAGCAATATCATTTCTTACTACGTCATATTCACCTGATTTAAGAGCTCCCAGATTAACTAGCATATCGATTTCTTCAGCACCATTTTTAATAGCTTCTTTTGTTTCTTCGACTTTTACATGTGTTGTTGCACCACCAAGTGAAAATCCTATTGGAACTCCGACTTTAATATTGTGCGGAGATAATAGACTATGTGCATATGACACATAATATGGATTCACAAAAACAGTTTTAAAACCATATTCGATCGTTTCTTCACAGAATGCTTTAATATCCTCTTTACTTGCAGTTGGAGTTAATAGTGTATAATCAATCATGTCAATAAGTTGTTGTTTATTCAATTTCTTTCTCCCCCTCACCTTTGTAACAAGGTATAATGTAATTCAGACGTTCGCTCTGAAAAGTTTTACTAAATTTTTGATCACTCCACAGGTGTTAACAAAACTTTAATTGCTTCCCCACTTTTTATCGCTTGATATGCTTCATCCCATTGGGTAATGTTGAACTCATGTGTTACTAAAGCCTTTGCATTCACTTTCCCATCATTCATTAAGGCAAGTGATGGTTCCCAATCAGCTGATTTTTGACTTCTGCTGCCCACTACGCGAATTTCTTTTTGGATAATTTTTTCAAGATCAAATTGAATTTCATGTTGAGCAAAAATACCAACTTGTGCATATTGTCCTTTTTTGCGAAGTATATCCAGGCCTTGTTTCGCAGCCGGGACCGCTCCAGAGCATTCCAATACTACATCGGCGCCATAACCATTGGTTAATTTATTGACAAACTCTTTTAGATCTTCTTCCTGTGTATTAACGGTATAATCAATACCTACTTCAATTGCTTTATCCAGACGAACCTTATCATTTGTCAGTCCTGTAATGATTACTGTAGCACCATGACTTTTCGCTACCTGAGCCGCTAACAATCCAATGGGACCAGGACCAATCACAACTACAAGATCATCTGGATTAATTTCTGTTTTTTCAATTGCATGATGTGTACATGCTAGTGGTTCTGTCATTGCCGCTGACTGATAGTCAACATTTTCTGGCAAATGATGGACACTTTCTTTATGGGCTACTAAATATTTGGCAAAACCACCATCTTGCTGTGAACCAAGGCCTTTTCGGTGGTTACAAAGGTTATAGTCACCTGATTTACAGTATTCACATTCACCACAAATATAGAAAGTGGTTTCTGAAGTAACACGATCACCTGGTTTAAATTCCGTTACTCCTTCTCCTACCTCAACAACCTCTCCAGAAAATTCATGTCCAAGTGTTACAGGAGCTGCAACCTTATAATGTCCTTCATACGTATGAATATCAGATCCACAGATACCCGCATATTTCACTTCAATTTTCACTTGGTCTTTTCCAGCTTGTGGTTCTTGTTTATCTTGAATTTCCAGGTTACCGAATCCGAGTTCTGTTTTAACTAATGCTTTCACTATGAATTCCTCCTGTTGCTTTTGTTTAACTCGATCAATTAATTAATTGTATATAGCTTTTTGGTGAAAGTTTTCACAATTAGACACGGTTTAACGTTATAAAGAATGAAGCCTTCTAGTTAAAAATCTCAAAGACTCTCCAGATTATCCAGTTTACTAAGTTACCACCCTGGTCGATACTTGAAACCATTGCTGAGCCTTCAGGTAAATTAATGCTTGCAGTTGAAGCCATTTCAGAGAAGAGTGGCGCAATGTCTGTTGCCATATAAAGTGAAAGTGCAATCATAACCGAACCAACAATAACCGAGTGGATAATGTTCCCTCTAGCTGCACCTACTACGAATGCAACCACAAACGGAATTGTAGCTAAGTCACCAAATGGCAGTACAGCGTTACCAGGTAATACAACTGCTATAAGAACTGTAATTGGTGTTAAAATAAGAGCGGTTGCAATTACAGATGGATGTCCTAACAGTACTGCTGCATCCAGCCCGATATTAATTTCTCTATCGCCAAAACGTTTGTTTAACCATTCACGAGCTGATTCTGAAACAGGCATTAACCCTTCCATCAAAATCTTAACCATACGTGGCATCAGGACCATTACAGCAGCCATTGAAATACCAATGTTAATAACATCTCCAACACTGTATCCTGCTAATGCACCAATTGCTGCACCTAAAATCAAACCAATTACCATGGAATCCCCAAAGATACCAAAACGTTTTTGAATGGAATCTGGGTCTGCGTGTAAATTTTTCAATCCAGGAATTTTTTGTACTACTTTTACTAAATAAATGAAAGGTGCATAGGAAATTGTACTTCCTGTTGCAACGGAAACACCTGGCAACTCATAAAAATCACTAACCATCGGCTGTGTCCAGTCTGCAACTTTCAGACAAACAATCTGGAATATAACTGCCGCAATTAAACCTTGGACAATACTGCCTGACACCGTATACACAACTGCTGCCATAAATGTATAATGCCAGTAGTTCCAAATATCAACGTTCATTGTTTTCGTTGTCTTCGTTAATAGCATAATAACGTTTACAACTAATCCCAGTGGAATAATAAATGCTGCTACAACAGATGCCCAAGCAATTGATGATGTTGCTGGCCATCCCACATCGATCACATTCAGGTCTACTCCTAAACGCTCAACCATTCCTTGTGCTGCTGGACCTAAGTTGAGTGTTAGCAAATCAATAACTAAGAAAATACCAACAAAAGCAACCCCGATTGTTAAACCTGAACGAATCGCTTTACCGAGCTTCTGACCAAACACAAGTCCTAAAATCATGATTGCTACCGGTAGAATAACAGTCGCTCCTAAACCTAAAAAGCCTTGAATAAAATCTACGAATGCTTGCATCCTGATACCCCCTAACAAATTCAACATAAATCTCGATATTACGCTAAGTGCTTATCGAGATTTATGTTTGGCTGCTTATTTTTGAAGTTCGTCTAAAATTTGTTTTTTTGTATCTTCAACACCAATACCAGTTAAAAATGTACGTGCATTAATTACTGGGAATGGGTATTCTGTTTTCGTCATTGCAGTTGTAACCAATAGATCTGCTGTATCTACATATGCACCAACTTCAGCAATTTTGATTTGTTTTAAATCAACTTTAATGTTGTTTTCTTTTGCTAATTCTTCAATTGCACTGTTTACAACAGTTGATGTTGCAATACCTGCTCCACATGCTACTAATACTTGCTTCGCCATTATCTCTCACCTCCTTCAAGTGCTACAAAATCCAGCTTTTCCTCCAAAAGACTTTTAATCTTTGATTTGTCTGTTTGCCTTACAAGGTACTTCAATGTATCCTCTTCTTGAAAAACTTGCATTAACTTTTGGAGTAAAGAAAGCTGTGAATGCGCTTCATCCATTGCTAACATAAAAACTAGCTGTACAGGTGTAGTTTCACTATCGTCTCCCATGATTACAAAATCAACTGGGTTCTTTAAAACAGCAATACTAATCGTTTTTTTGTTGACATGCTCCACATCTGTGTGCGGAATTGCTACAGATACTCCTGCTGTTGGAAGCCCTGTCGCAAACTCACCTTCTCGTTTAATAATCGCAGGAACAAAGCTTTCTTTCACTAAACCTCTATCCACTAGATTATTGCCAATTGCTGCTAATACCTCTTCTTTACTATTGCCTTCCACATCTAGTAGAATGACAGATTCATTGAAAAATAACTCACTCATTCTTTGCACTCCTATTCTTTACTTCTGTCTTACTAACTTCTGTCAGAACTATAAAATTTTATAATTTCATGAACCTCTTCAATAGAACTCGCATTGATTATTTTGTTCGTATCTTCTTCAGATCCTGCCAAATTCATTAATTGCATCAAAGCATGTATATGCTGTTTTTTATCCACTGCAGCAATTACAAAAATTAAATGAATCGTATAATCCTGGCTGTACTGTACACCTTCTTTTAATCGTAAGAGGGTCATGCCAACCTCATTAACACCGTCTTCCGGTGCAGCGTGCGGGATTGCTATATTTGAACCAATTACAATGTACGGATCATCCTTCGAGTGGTGAATCATTGCATGCACATACTCTGGAAGTATTTTGCCTTCTTTTATTAATGGATCGGCACTTATCCGTATCGCTTCTTCCCATGAACCAACCGAATCTCTTAACGTAATATTCTCTGGCACAATTAACTCATCCAAATCGAATTCTCGCTGTGCAGCATTCTGCCTTACCACAGCAGAATCATCATCTCGATTAAAGTATTCCTCTAAATCTTCTATTAAAGCCTTTTCATTATTGATTGCAGAATGCCTTTTAATTATATCTATGACATGATAAACATTAATATCATTGGGAATATACCCATGAATAGCAAGCATCACTTGCTTTCTTAAACGATAACGTTCCTCTTGCCCAAGAAATACTTTTGAGATAAATAATTTTTTCTCTGTTTCCAATTGGGTTGGTGAAAAGACGATATCGTAATCTAACTTATAATCGAGAAATTCCCTTACGGACAAAGAGTCCAAAAATACAAATTCCGGAAATAATTCTTTCAGTTCATTAAACAATAATTTTGAAACGGATACGCCTTGCGGGCAAACGACAACTGCTTTTATTTTTTCTTCAATACTTTCACCTTGCCGATTCATCCACCCACCAATAAGCATCGTTATAAAAGTGGTTTCGCTTTCAGGAATATCATCACCGATTAACTCTGCAAGCGGTCCAATCGAGCGCTTTACGAGATGATGCAATTCCTTAAACTCCTTGCTCAAAGATCCTTGAAAATTGATCGTGTCTGTAAGGTGATATTTTATTCGATAATATGCTGGCTGAAGATGCTGTAAAAGTTTGTCTAATAGCTGATTGCGCTCCTGCAAATAAATACAAGCACTTTTTTCAAATTGTCTGAGCATATCGTTAATAGCTGGTACTAGGTTCGGTATTGCTTCTTCATTGATGTATTCTGACCAATAAACATTTGTCGTCAAAAGATGCAGGGTGATGAACAGGCGCTCAGTCACTGGAATTTCATTGAAATCATATAAAATTTCCTCGGTAGCCTGGTACTCTTTCGTATCCGATAGCTCCTCATAGCGGATGGAAAACGAGTTAATCTCATTGCCCTTTTGTATCCTTCTTAATATCAGAATCAAAATGTATGGCATCGTTACCAATTTTTCATCCGTAAATTTTAAGTTTAACTTATTCTCCACTTTCTCAATACGCCTTTTGAATTCATCCAACAAATCATTTTGAATGCCAGATAAATCTTCTAATCTATTTTTCCCATTACTCATTTGCAGTACTTGATGCGTTATATGGATGAGTAATTTGCGTACCTGAAACTCGTTGCCCTCAATCAAATATCCATGTTTTCGTGAATAACGGATTGTCAAATCGTAATCATCCAGGAATACCTGGGCTTGTTTCATATCATTGAGAACTGTATTCTTGCTAACTTCCAATTCGATTGTAAAATGGTTTAACGACAGCTCTTCTTCGGAACTTAGCAACATCAAAATAATTAATTGAACACGCTGCTCTTCCGTAAATATTGCTGAAGCAACAGCACCTTCATAACTACTATTAAGTTTTGAAAAAACAGCCTGATCAATCACAAATTGACCTTTTCTTGTTCTTTCTATTGCTGGAAGACTATTTATTTTTAACCATTCATTAATCTTCGTAAAGCTATAACCAAGCTGTCTTCTTGTTAATGCATGTTTCTCTTCTAATGTCATACTTGTTACACTTGGATTACTCATCAAATCATTTAAGATCCTCTTATCGCGATCGCTTAGTACCACTCGTAATCCTCCTTTAGCTCTATATTAACACCTATTATACATTATTTGAATTCGTTTTCATCCCAAAAAGCAGGACATCAATTGTACAATGTTGTGATTTACACAGAAAATACAAATTTGTACATATATTCTTCACAATTGCGTACAATAAAATGCTTGTTTTTGAAAACGGTTCATTATACGATAGGTATGTAATACATATAACATTTATAAAATAAAGGAGCATTTACTAATGTCAACAAGCATCGAGAACTTATCCATTAACACCATTCGTACATTATCAATCGACGCAATCGAAAAGGCGAATTCCGGGCATCCCGGCTTGCCAATGGGGGCTGCTCCAATGGCTTACACACTATGGACGGATTTTATGAACCATAATCCAAAGAACTCAAAATGGTTTAACCGTGACCGTTTTGTCCTCTCAGCAGGTCATGGATCAATGCTTTTATACAGCCTGCTTCATTTAGCCGGTTATAACCTTTCAATAGATGATTTGAAAGCGTTTCGCCAATGGGACTCAAAAACTCCAGGTCACCCGGAAGTACATCATACAGATGGAGTGGAAGCAACAACGGGTCCACTTGGCCAGGGCATCGCAATGTCTGTTGGTATGGCAATGGCCGAAGCACATTTAGCTGCTAAATTTAATAAAGAAGATCTCTCTGTCGTGGATCATTATACGTATGCACTTGTAAGTGATGGGGATTTAATGGAAGGAATATCCCATGAGGCTGCTTCATTAGCCGGCCATTTAGGGTTAGGCAAATTAATCGCACTCTATGATTCTAACGATATTTCTTTAGATGGTGATTTAAATAAATCTTTCTCTGAAAATACCGAGCAACGTTTCACAGCATATGGATGGCAAGTTCTCCGTGTTGAATATGGAAACGATGTCAATGAAATCAGAAAGGCGATTAAGGAAGCACAAGCAAATAAAACCCAGCCAACTTTAATTGAAATTAAAACGGTAATTGGTTATGGTTCACCAAATAAATCTGCATCCGCTGCATCACATGGTTCACCGCTTGGTTTGGAAGAAACAAAGCTAACAAAAGAATTTTACCGTTGGGAACACGAACCCTTCCATGTACCAGAAGAGGTTTATGCTGATTTCAACGAAAAAATTGGCAGAAACGGAGAAAAAAAGGAAGCAGCATGGAATCAATTGATTAAAACATATACTGAAAAATATCCAGAACTAGCAAAAGAGCTTCAGCTGGCAATTCATGATGAGCTTCCAGTAGATTGGGAGAAAGCTTTACCAGTCTTTGAGGCTGGACACGA
The DNA here is from genome assembly GCF_037963145.1 of Oceanobacillus sp. FSL K6-2867. Taxonomy (NCBI): domain Bacteria; kingdom Bacillati; phylum Bacillota; class Bacilli; order Caryophanales; family Bacillaceae; genus Oceanobacillus; species Oceanobacillus sp. FSL K6-2867. Next base: position 2,830,957 of record NZ_CP150144.1, on the reverse strand, counting down.
TACCCTTGCCACTAGAGCTTCTTCTGGTAAAGTTCTGAATGCTATTGCAAAAGCAGTACCTAACTTCTTTGGCGGGAGTGCTGACCTAGCAGGATCCAATAAGACAATGATAAATGGTGAGGGCGATTATTCCCGGGATAGTTATGAAGAAAGAAATATTTGGTTTGGTGTACGTGAACATGCAATGGGAGCTGCTTTAAATGGAATCGCTCTTCATGGCGGATTAAAAGTATATGGTGGTACATTCTTTGTCTTTAATGACTATTTACGCCCAGCTATTCGTCTGGCATCCATTATGAAAACACCTGTTACTTACGTATTTACCCATGATTCTATTGCTGTTGGAGAAGATGGCCCGACACATGAACCAGTTGAACATTTAGCAGCATTACGTGTCATTCCTGGACTATCCATGATTCGTCCTGCTGATGCCAACGAAACAGCTGCTGCATGGCGACTAGCACTGGAATCCAAAGATCAGCCTACAGCACTTGTTTTAACAAGACAAGATTTACCAACATTGGAATCAACAAAAGAAAATGCCTATGAAGGTGTTAAAAAAGGTGCCTATATCGTAAGCAACTCCGAAAAAGAGACACCTGATGCACTATTATTAGCAACCGGATCAGAGGTTCAACTGGCGATTGCTTCCAAGATAGCATTGAAAGAAAAAGGTATTGATGTGCGCGTTGTCAGCATGCCATCATGGGATCGATTCAATCAACAAGATGCAGCATATAAAAATGAAGTAATTCCTCCTCATGTGAAGGCACGTGTGGCAATCGAAATGGGATCCACTTTTGGCTGGGAGCGCTATACAGGTGAACAAGGCACAGTTCTCGGAATTGACACTTTTGGTGCATCTGCACCAGGTAATCAAGTGATCGAAGCGTACGGATTTACAGTTGAAAATGTTGTTAAGCATGTTGAATCTGTATTGAACGTGGAAGTTATTTCATAATTATTTCACGAATAGGAGATGTTACACGATGCAAAATGCAGACTCATTAAAAAAGTTAGTTGGAGAAGAGGCAGCGAATTTAGTTAAAGACGGCATGAAAGTCGGCCTGGGATCTGGATCTACCATATACTGGATGGTGAAAAGACTAGGCGAACGTGTACATGAAGGGCTTAATATTACAGCTATTCCTACTTCCAACATAACAGCCAAATGGGCAGACGAATTCGGTGTACCACTTACTGATTTTTCAAAGGTACAGCAATTGGACATAGCAATTGATGGTGCTGATGAAGTAGATGAAAACCTGCAGCTTATCAAAGGCGGTGGCGGTGCATTACTGCGCGAAAAAGTTGTCGCAGCTGCTGCAAAAGAGTTTATTGTTATTGTTGATGAGTCTAAGCTTGTAGCCCATCTGGGAGCATTTCCGCTAGCTGTAGAGGTAACGCCTTTCGGTTGGGAACGAACATCAACAACCATTGAAAAATTAGGCGGCAAACCAGCATTGCGCCATAAAGATGAAGAAGTGTTTATTACCGATAATGGCAACTACATTTTGGACTGCTCCTTTGATGAAATTCTAGAACCAGAAGCATTGCAAAGGGATTTAAAAATGCTTGTCGGTGTTGTTGAAACAGGGCTGTTTGTAGGGATGGCTGATAAAGTTATTGTTGGAAAAGCGGACGGTGTTTTTAGTATAGCTAAGCAACCGTTCAGGAACTTTTAATCTGTTTATTTTATTAATAGCAATATATTGCTCGCTATATATATTAAATTAGCAGATTATAATTTTGCTGCATGAAGTTATGTTTCAGTTTATAAATTTGCAATAAGGAAAAGCAGTGAACGGTTTTCAATCGTTCACTGCTTTTTAATGTCTATTAAGCATCAATTATTCGATTAAACTATACATATTTTATATTCTCAAAAACATCTACAGCTGCCTCAGCTACTTGAACATCATGGTCTACAGAGCTGCCGCTCACGCCTACGCCACCTATAATCTGATCATTTTCCACTAATGGTATTCCTCCACCGAAGAGAACGATTCTCCCGTTATTAGTGGTGTTTACACCATAAAGTTCAGCGTTTGGAACAGCAGCTTCAGCTAAATCTGACGTTGGCATTTTTAATGCAACAGATGTCCAAGCCTTATTCTGCGCTATGTCGACACTAGCTAGCCATGCATCATCCATGCGATGTACTGCGGTTAAATTTCCACCTTCGTCTACAACGGATATAACCATTGCAACTCCCATATTTGTCGCTTCTTGCTCAGCACCTTCAATAAGTTTTTTTGCTAATTCTAGATTCATTTTGGTCAACTTCAATTCCTCCTTCGATTTCTTGCTGTTGATTACTCACGATAGTAACTAGCTTTTTGGCAGTACACCTGATTACATGTTACATTCTATAATAATCGATATTATTAGACAAATTAAAAATATTTAAAGAATAATAAATGAATCAAACGGTGCATTTATTATTCTTTAATAAAGCTTTTGATTCAGTTAATGTAACCTATCATAAATAAAAGACTCAACAAAATCAGAACAAACCACGATATTTTCTTCAATCAAGGCAGCTACAACTGCTCCACCAACAGGCTCCATTTTAGGCACAATTAGCAATGGATTTAATTGTTGCTGGCGTATTTCCTCTTCGATTATCGTCTGAAAAAGATCGAGTCGATTAAAGATCCCGCCGGTTACCACTATAGGTATCTCTTCTCTTTCATAAAATAACTTTATTAGCAAAAAGGCAATCGATTTCCCCATATATTCAGCATTTTTCCGAATGATTTCCTGAGCAACTTGATCACCATTATCAGCTGCTTTCATTACTATTTTGCTTAAAGATGCTACTCGTTCTTTCTGGTTTTTTTCTTGATATACAAAATGGATAATATCGGACAGTTTAACCGCTTGAAAATGTTCGAGTAGGGATTCACTGATTATTGTAGACTTCCCTAATCCATCATGTGCCAAGAAGGCTGCCTCTAATGCATCACGCCCAAGTGCAAATCCGCTTCCCATCTCACCAATTAAATGTCCCCATCCCCCAATACGAGTTGAGACTCCCTCTTTATTTAAACCAAAGGTAATGGAGCCAGTTCCTGCAATTTGCACAATTCCTGGTTTACCCAGAGTACCTGAATACAGAGCATTAATAGCATCCGTTTCTACTGTTATATTGACATGTTCCGGTAATAAATCAGTAAGAACTTTTTGCACCATATTTTTAGTTGCTGGATGACCGACGCCAGACATTCCTGCAAATACATGTTTTAATTGGAAAAAGCAAGAAGTATTCTGCTGCTTTAATAAAGTGAATAGATTACACAGCTCTTTTTTCAAATCCGATTTCTTTATACTATTTGGATTGGTAGGACCTACTGTTGCTTCAGCAATTTTTTCTCCATTCAGCTTTGTTATAACACCTTTCGTTTTTGTGCCCCCGCCATCAATTCCTAGAACATACATCATAACTAGCCTCCGCCACTATTTATTTGGTTGATTTCTAGTAGATTATATGTAAAGAGAAAAATGATTATTAGTTAGATTAGGGGGATTTTAATATTGAGGAACAAGGTGATAAAGCATCGAATGTTTAATAAGGTTTGTCGTTCAGACACTTATTACAGTCTTCATTATCTATCAGAAAAAGCCATCATAATCCATAAAAAAAAGAAGCTAATAATTTAATCTTAGCTTCTTTCTGCGTACAGATTATAGGTAAAAATTCCGCTTCGAATGATAATGCAATCACACCAATTTATATAAATAATACTCATTAACCGGTTTACCGTCTATCATCAAGGAGTTGACTTTCTCTCCCTCTATAACAAATCCCATTTTTCGGTATAATTGAAATGCTTTTATATTGTCTTTTATAACTGTTAATTCTAATCTTGTAATTCCCGCCTCTTTTGCCCACTCAAAAATTCGCAGAAATAATTTTGTGGCTATTCCTTGTCCTTGATATTCTTCGAGAATGCCTAAGACAAGGTATGCAGAATGCTTGTTTCTATTCACTTTCCCACCGAATGCTGCAATAAAGCCAACCAATTTGTTATCCGCTTCAGCTGCAAAAAAGGCTGTATTTTTTTCGGTCAGGATTCGTCCGATTGATTTTTGCTGCTCATCGACAGTCGTATCTCGTTCACCTGGTTCATACAGCATAAAGCCAGACGCATCAATTTTCTTACTAAGCTTTAAGAAATTTTCTGCATCACTTTCTGCGATTGGTCTAATGATCATCCCTGTTTCCCCCTTTGTTCCTGACATTCCAACACTAATAGTGTAATTACACCCATTTAATCCGAAACTTCTGGTTGCCCTTAATCCATGGAAGCAATGGTAAATCATCATCAATGACTTTTCCAAGCACATTTACTTTTTCATCAGCTGGTAAATCGGCTAATGTGATTTGAATTTCTCCTTGATAACGCATATATTTCTCATTATCTATCGTAATGGAGCCAGCTGATCGTTCGGCACAGTTGCGTGGCTGCACAACCGATTCTCCAAATTGCGCATAGCCTCTCGATTCAACTGCACGGATACAGTCTCTCGCATTATCTGCTCGGTTGGTGAATGGAGCCGCTGATTTATTAAGTATGTCAGAGTCCACCAAATTATCTGGGATAGCTCGGATCACGATTTCATCTTGCTCATAGATACGAAATTGTTCTAATGACGCATTACTTAATTCCACATCACCAACCACAATTTTATCTACCCCAGCCAGTTTGTCTAATTCCAAAAAAGCAGCAAACGGGGAAAGCTTGCGATGCTGTTCCAAGGTTGGCAGTTTTTCGTATAGCGGACCCCTTAATTGCTTGTCTCCAGGAATAAATGCCATTACAGTAATCCCTGCTGATTTTAACAGCCTGTTTTTTTGGATAAAATCACTTAGTCCAAGTCCAGTTTCTGGTCGCGGGTAATAATTATGCCAGGCTTCCACTGCTTCAATGTTAAGCCCTTTTGCTTTCATATCGTTTAACGAGTCCGCTGTAATGGTACTTGCATTTAGTGCGATTCGCATTTTGTGAGACAAATCAATAATTGTTTGTTCGTCCACACCATAATCGATCCGAAGACCTGAAAGTCCCCAACTCAGTAATTCATCCGCATTTTTCCAATTAAACCCTAGTGCCTGCAACGAATTCGGCGAGATATCTGCCATCAATTCCATATCTAATTCAGTAGCTACTCTTCCAAGTGCCTGAAGCTGATCCTTATAGGTCGAATGATCATCCTCAGGAATATGGAGCGATGTAAAAATCGACTGAAATCCACTTTCTTTCATCTTACGAATATAGGGAGTCTGCTGTTCAATTGACCCATTCCCTAGATAAACAGAAATTCCTAACACACTGATTCCCTCCATTTTATGATGATGTACAAAAGCGCAAGCGCCCGGGTAACGACGTACGGACTGGACTGATCCGGAGGAGATAAAGGAAACACGGCGACCGCAGGGAGCCGATGTTGACTTTCACCGCAAGGGTATAAGTGCGACTAAGCCTCTGGCACAGCCAGTCGGCAAGTCTTCTTTATCGTACGGAGGTGAGGGAAGTCTCGCTAGTCGTTGGGCGCTGGAGCTGGACGTGGCTGTTTAGGTAACCACGTTATCCACAGCATTCAAATTTTATTGTTTCCTGATGATGTAAGCAAAGATAGGAGGTTAAAGCAACCTCCTATTCTTAAAGTCTATTAAATTCCATCTGCCATGCTTTCCTTAAAGCCAAATGCATACGTAAACAGGAATCCAAACACATACGAAATGACGAGTCCAAGGAAATAGCTTATATATTGTCCATTTGTTATGAGTGGGATTAGTGACAAACCAGAAACGCCAATTCCTGATGATGCTGTACTCATCACTGCTTGGAATGCTCCACCAACGGAAGCTCCGAGACAAGCTGTTAAAAATGGCCTTCCTAGTGGTAATGTTACTCCATACATGAGTGGTTCGCCAATTCCGAGGAACCCTACTGGAGCACTCCCTTTGATAATATTTCGCAGACGCGTATTCTTTGTTTTTACAAAAATCGCAATCGCTGCACCAACTTGTCCAGCTCCACCCATTGCTAAGATTGTTAAAAGTGCCGTCTCATTATATACATTAATTAACTCAAGGTGAATCGGTGTTAAACCGTGGTGTAAACCAACCATAACTAATGGCAGGAAAAATCCTGCTAGAACTGCTCCTGCTATTGCTCCACCTGTATCAATTAAAGCAGTGAGTCCCATCGTGATACCATCTGACAGAATACCAGCTACTGGTATAACGGCGTATAAGGATGCAAATCCGACAACAAGTAATGTGATTAAGGGGGTAAAAATAATATCTACTGCATCCCACATTACTTTACGAACGTTTTTCTCAATAAATGTCATTAACCAAGCTGCGAAAATAACACCGAATAAGCCGCCTCTGCCTGGGGTTAACGCTTCACCATAAATCGTAATATCTGCAAGAAGCGGACTAAATAGGAACATTCCTGCGATAGCGCCCAATACGGGTGTGCCGCCAAATTCCTTTGCGGTATTCCAGCCAACCAGTATTCCTAATGATGCAAAGACAACGCTTCCAAGCAAAAGTAATATTTGCATCCATGTTTGTTCTTTATCTGCACCTGCGTTTACCGCAAAGTTAGCCGCTCCATTAATAATTCCTGATGCAACTAGCCCCGGGATTAATGGAATAAAGATATTCCCGAGTTTGCGTAAAAAGTTTTTAAAAGGTGTTCGATTTTTTGCTTTGAGTTTTTGTTTATCAAGGGATGCTTTTTCTTCAAACGTTAAATCATCAGCGGTTGCATCTTCTCCGATGCTAAATCCGGTTAATTGACTCATCTCCGTTGCAACTTTATTTACGGTTCCAGGCCCAATAACAATCTGTAATGTTTCATCCTCCACAACACCCATTACACCATCTACACGCTTTAAGTCAGTTAAGTTAACATTGGAATCGTCCTTTAACGACAAGCGTAACCGAGTCATACAATGGGCGACTCGCCTAATATTGTTTTTTCCACCAACATGCTCTAAAATTTCTGTGGCCATTCTTTGTTCTTTCTTCATGGTGGTCCCTCCCCTTTTATTTCTCTAACGCGCATCGGACAAACCCGTCAGAGCTCTTAAGCTTAGTTATAGCATCTTCATAGGAGCATTGTAATAAAATCATAACGATTGCTACTTTTACCTGATGCTTTGATTTCTCAAAATAAGATGCTGCAGTTTCATAATCAACACCAGTAACTTCCATAATATTTCGTTTGGATCTTTCTTCTAATTTCTCATTCGTTGGCTTTAAATCTACCATAAAATTTTGATATACTTTACCAATTCCCACCATTGCAGCAGTTGAAATCATATTCAAGACCATTTTCTGGGACGACCCCGCTTTTAATCTTGTAGAACCAGTTAATACCTCAGATCCTGTTAGAAGTTCAATTGCGACTGAAGCGTATTGGCTCATTACCGCATTTTTATTACAGGATATACTTACTGTACTCGCCTTTATCGAATTCGCATATTGTAATGCCCCGATAACATATGGTGTACGCCCGCTTGCAGCAATTCCAATTACCGTATCATTTTCTGAGAGCTGGATGCTCTTTAAATCATTTGCTCCAAGCTCTGGATCATCTTCTGCTCCCTCAGCAGCCTTGTAAAGCGCTTTCATTCCACCTGCAATAATTCCCTGCACCATCTCTGGTGATGTGCCAAATGTAGGAACACATTCTACAGCATCTAAAATTCCTAATCTACCACTTGTACCAGCTCCAACGTAGATAAGTCTTCCGTTTTTCTTAAATGATTCTATTGCATATTGCGTAGCTTTCTCAATTTGTGGAAGTTGTTCCTTAATCGCTGTTAATACCTGTTGATCTTCATTATTCATCGTGCGCAAAATATCAATCGTAGCCATTTCGTCTAAATGCATCGTATGTTGATTTCGCGCTTCGGTCGTTAATTTTTCAAGCATCATTTTAGCCTCCTCAACTTTCTTACATCTCTATTTTACTTGTTTATGAAATTAAAAGTCAATATAAATAATTAATTATATGAAATTTAATTTCATTTTATGTAAAAAAGAAGCTATCTTCTTAATTTCACAACATGATCTCTTGCTTCTTGATATTCGTCCAGCACATTTTCACCAATACTATTAAAAATACTGATATATAAGCTATCTATAATTGTCAGCTGGGTCATTCTTGATGTAATGCTGCCAATCCGAAAGTCCTGCTCTACATTTGGTGTTGCTAATCGAATATCTGCTTCTTTATACAACGGTGACTTGTTTATGTTTGTAATTGCTATCACCTTTGCTCCTTTTTTTTGCGACAATCGCGCTAGATCTAAAACATCTTTCGTCTTTCCAGACATACTAATCGCAACAAAAACATCCTCACTGTTAAAGTGCGGAACCTTTGAAAGCATGTAATGAAAGTCCAAGTTAAACTCCACTTGAAATCCGAGCTTTGTAAATTTATATAATGCATCCATCGCAGCAATCGATGACCCTCCGACACCATAAAAGATAATTTTTCGGGCATTTTTCAAGTACGTAACTGCTTCATCCAGCTCTTTTTTATCTAATGATTCCATAATCAGCTCAATCGCATTCTTGTTTACATGGACAACTTTCTGGAACATTTCATATGGGGAATCTTTTTTCTGTAAAATTGAAAAATCTGTGATATATCCATCTTTTACAGCTAATTCCTGCGCTAAGGCTATTTTAAATGTCTTAAAGCTTCCTATCCCAATTGTTTTTGCGAACCGAATTACGCTTGCTTCACTTACATCTGCTTTATTCGCTAATTCCTTTGTTGTCATATTTGGAATGAGCTCTGCATGGTGGAGGATATAATTCGAGATTTTCTGGTCTGCTTTGGAAAATTGGTGATGCCTTTCTTTAATTCTAGCTAGTAATGTAGTTGCCATGTCAACTTCTCCTGTTCTTATCCTTCTATGTTCATTAGTATAGCAAAAATTAAATGTGTGTTCTAATTTAAATTCGATGCTGGTTTGGGGTGGGAAGTTATTTGGTGCGTTTTTTTTGGTGTATGGTGCGGTTTTTCCGGTGGGTGGTGCGGTTTTCGAGTGTGATGGTTCTGTTTCTTACGTAGGTGGTGCTGTTCTTGGGGCGTGGTGCTGTTTCTACGGCGGATGGTGCTGTTTTCTCGGGGCATGGTGCTGTTTCTACGGCGGATGGTGCTGTTTTCTTGGGGCATGGTGCTATTTTCTCGGGGCGTGGTGCTGTTCCGGCCGGGGATGGTGCTGTTTTGGGACGGGGTGGTGCTGTTTCGGCCGGGGATGGTGCTATTTTCTTGGGGCGTGGTGCTGTTTTATCGGGGCATGGTGCTGTTTTCTCGGAGGGTGGTGCGGTTTTTCGAGTGTTTCGAGTGTATGGTGCGGTTTTAGCGTAAGTGGCAGTAATTGCTGTTAAAAAGAGACACGTGCACCGACGTGTCTCTTGGACATTATAGTTCCTTCATCACTGCTGTGATCAATGGATGATCCGCATTCAGCTCTGAAATAGTTTGCAACGTTTTTTCATAACCTTGTTCAGCAATCATTTGCTGTAGTTTCACCGCTTCTTCATCTTGTTCATTTTTGTATTGCAATGCAGCAACAATTACTTGGACAAGATAGGTTGGTACCTTATCTGTTACCTCCATATATAAGCTTGCAGGTCGAATGATACGATCACGAGGCCCCAGCTTGCGGATTGGGCCACGTCCAACTCGTGTAACTTCGTCTGAAATATATGGGTTCATGAAGCGACCGATAATTGTATTGATATAGCTTTCATGCTCACTGCGGTCAAAGTGGTAAGTTTGAATCAACGCTTCACCTGATTCATTTAAAGCACCCTTTATGATTTCCTGTACTTTTTCATCATGCATTGCTTCATTAATCGTTGCATACCCCAGTGAGCGACCAATATATGCAGGAACGACATGTCCGGTGTTCACCGTAAATAGTTTCCGTTCAATGTATGGTGTTAGATCTTCTACGTATGTGACACCATCAATTGCAGGAACCTCGCCTTTAAATGCTGGTTTTTCAACAACCCATTCAAAGTATGGTTCAACAGAGACTAATAATGGATCTTCATTTACTTGGTTGGGTACAATCCGGTCTACTGCAGCATTTGGAAATCCAAACACTTTATCAAACTGTTGTTGTTCATCTGCTGTTACTTGTTTGTAAATATGTTCTTTAAGCAGGGAGCTTCCTCCGACCATATTTTCACAAGCAATAATATTTAAAGGTTTATCATTTGTTTTGATTCGATTCTGCAAGCCTTCTGCAATTAACTTTGCAATAATGGCCAAAATGTTTGGTCCGACAGCAGTTGTAATGAGATCTGCTTTCCCAATTGCTTCAATTACTTTATCTGGATCTGTAATGCTATTAATTCCAGAAACATTATTAACTGTTAATGTTTCACTTTCCTCTGCAGCTAATACAACATTGTATTGTTGTTTTTCATTTATTTCATTAATAATGTTTTCATTAACATCGACAAAGGTTGTATGGTAATTCGCTTGATAAAGCAGGGCGCCGATAAAGCCTCTGCCGATGTTTCCAGCTCCAAAATGTACTGCCAGCATTTAATTCACCTCATCAAAAATGCGAATGATTTCCTCTTTTGTCGTTGCGTTAACGATTGTTTGGATATTTTCCTCCTCAGAAAGTACAATCGCAATTTTTGATAAGACCTCTAAATGATCATCACCTTTACCAGCAATACCAATTAGGATTTTTACCGTGTTTCCATCACCAAAATCCACACCATCAGGAACGATAACTACTGAAATCCCTGTTTCCTTTACTAATTCCTTTGCATCCTCTGTACCATGTGGAATCGCAACATTATTTCCCATAAATGTTGAGGTTAGCTCTTCACGTTCAAGCATTTTTTCCACATATGCAGGTTCAACATATCCATTATCAACGAGGATCTTACCTGTGAAACGAATTGCTTCCTCTTTGTTAGCTAATTTTGTGTCTAACTCAATGTTATCTTTGCTTAAAATTTCCTTTGCCATGATAAAACTCACTCCTTAGATTGTGTATCCTCTTTTAAATTAATTTTTTTTCATGTATAAACTGCTCTAGCTGTTCGGAAAGATACTGTTTTATCTTTGGTTCGTCACCGGATTCAAACAAGGAAATACTTGTCTCATCCTGGATAATCAAACTGCTTAAAAAACTTAAAATCTCCAGCACTTCCTGATGTGTTATTTCTGGTGCCAGCATAACGATTACTGTATCCATCTCCATTTGTTCATTATCCATCCCGCGAATAGTGAGCGGGTGGTTTAATTTATATATGGAAAACGTCGGCTTGCGAATTGCATTGGACCGTGTATGGTAAAGGGCAATGGATGTTGCTGGAATTCCTAATCCACTTATCTGTTCCCTTAATTGCAGCTTTTTAAATACAATTTCTTCATTTCGGATGATTTTCTTATCTGCCAAAGTATTACAAACCAAACGCAGTACAGCGTCCACCTCTAAATTGTCCGACACATCATAAACTCGGAAGGAATCGAGCAGATCAAGTGCTGTGCGAGAAAAGTTTTGCAGTGCTTCCATACGAACAATAAAACTACTGATATCTGTAGTCACTCTTGGCTCTTTATGATTCATATGAACCGTAAGTTTCCTTTTCTTTATCTCCTTTTTCACCTGATGAATCTCGGTTTGGGTAAGCATCGGAGATATCAGTAAATAATCGTGGTCAAATTCTTTCAACGGAATTGTTGATACAATGACATCATAAGCTGTCACATCCAACTTATTTAAGTCAAAAATAGATGCATTTTCAACATGCTTTATCTCCGGTATACGTTGGACCAGCTTTGTTGCTAGCATTTTGGAAGTACCGATCCCGCTCGAACAAATGACTAAAGCTTGTAAATCCACTGCTTTTTCATTGTTTAACAATGCCGCTGCGAAATGAAGCACAAGATATCCGATTTCATCATCCGGGAATTCCATATCCCGAAACGTAGCTTTAGCAGCTGCCTGAATCATATGAAATAACTCATCGTAATCCTGTTTGATTTCCTGAATCATTGGATTTTTTATTGTCATCCCTTGCTTCAGCCGGTAAATAGCTGGCTTTAAATGCGCTACTAAATCATTTAGCAGCTGCTTATTGTTCAGCAAAGACACGTTGATTTGTGTACTGACAGAGCTAATTAATTGACTTGCTAAAAAAACGATATCCTCATTCGGATACATATGAATATAATTCGGATCGAACCGTAATTTAGCACCCATTAAATGCATGGTTATATAGCCAATTTCATCATCTGGGATGACCATTCCAAGGTGCTCTTCTAAATCACGGATCATTTTTTTGGAAATGCGATATTCCACTGTTCCTTCCATCTGTTTCAGCTGTGTTTGGTCAAACTGAATCGTATCCCCTTTTTGCAGCCGTTCAATCGCTAATGCTAAATGAACAACTAAACCAATCAATGCACTGTCTGCTAATTCATAGGGTAATTCTTCTCTTGCTTGTTCTACCCTTTGCCGAATCACAATTAAATGTTCTGGATTCACTAACCCTAACAGCCTATTGGAAATTGCAGAAAACTGATCCTGTGTTTTCTTCTGAATGTTATCCTTAATCAATGACACGAATTCGAAGGGATCAATATGCTTTGAAATCAAGTTGCTTAATGCAGCACGTTTATTCGCCTCGTCACCTGCAATTTCCACTCCATATCCTCTTTTTCGAATTAACACAAGACGATAGGATGCTATTTCTTTCTCTAATTGATCAAGATCATGACTGATAGTTGCTTCTGTTACTTTTAATTCCGCGCTTAAGGTGAACAGCTTAATTGGTTCCTTCATTTCAAGAAGGCTCGCCAAAATAATCGATTGTCTTTCTTCTGGTGTAAAATCAATAACAGTTATATTTGTTAATGCTTGCCGGAGCTGATTGCGACCCTGCTCCGTACCACTCAGCCGTAGTCCTACACCAGATTTTTTTTCTAGCTTCAGGTTATAGTGATTTGTAATATCTTCTGTGTTTTTTAAATCACGATGAATGGTCCGGGCACTTACCTCTAATTCCTTGGCAATATTTTTTACAGTTATACCATCAGGCTTTTTCAATAAAATTTCAAGGATTTTACGCTCGCGACTAGAAATATTCAGAAGCCTTCACCACCTCGACCATGCTATTCGAAACTTCGATTATTTTTTCAAGCGTTCTACCAGCTCGTCGTACCTTGGACTATTTAAGAAGTTTTCTACGGATATATGTTCAGCAGCAGGTACCTTTGCTTTTGCGCGATCTGTTAAATCCTTATGCGTAACAACGATATCTGCATCTTCAGGAATCTCATTAATAGCTTTATTTGTCACAAAAATATCTATATCTGCTTTCTTAAATTTATTTTTCAATAAGGAAGCACCCATTGCACTTGAGCCCATTCCTGCATCACAAGCAAAGATAATTTTATCTACAGCTTCTGCCTGCTTGCTTTCTTCAACTGCTTCTTCTGTCTGTTCTTCTGCAGTTTGATTTAATGATCCTGCAACAGTACTTTTCTTGCCTTTCATTTCTTCCATTTTACTTGTTGCTTCAGAAAGATCTTTGTCACTGTCTTTGCTTGTTTTTAAAATAATGGCAGCAACGATAAATGAAACGACAGCTGCTACAAGAACACCTAGGATAACGCCGACATAGCTATCTTGTGCTGTCATCGCTAATACTGCAAAAATACTTCCTGGCGAAGATGGTGCTCTTAATCCTACATCAAACAGTTGGAAGGTAAACACACCACTTACCCCACCAGCGATAGCTGCCAAAATTAATGCTGGTTTCATTAATACATACGGGAAGTAAATCTCATGAATCCCACCAAAAAATTGAATAATTGCCGCACCAGAAGCAGAGCTTTTGGAAGCACCTTTTCCAAAGACAATAAAGGCAATCAAAATACCTAAACCAGGTCCTGGATTCGCTTCCAATAAGAATAGAATTGATTTCCCAAATTGTGAGGCTTGGTCTGCCCCAATTGGACTTAAAATTCCATGATTGATTGCATTATTTAAAAATAATATTTTCGCTGGTTCAATAATGATATTGGCCAAAGGCAATAAACCAGCATTGATAATCACTTCAACACCAGCAGCTAAGGCTTTATTCAATGCGCCTACTAATGGCCCAATTCCCAGTAACGCAACAATTGCTAATAGTGCAGCAAATATCCCTGCTGAGAAGTTGTTATAAAGCATCTCAAAACCTTGACGAATTCGGTGCTGCAGTACTTGGTCAATTTTCTTCATTAAGTATCCAGCAAGCGGTCCGACAATCATTGCTCCTAAGAACATTGGAACATCTGGTGCTCCAGCAATGACACCCATTGTCGCGGTAGCCCCGACAACTCCACCACGTAAATCATAAACCATACGTCCACCAGTAAAACCAATTAAGAGTGGCAATAAGTAATAAAGCATTGGATCGACTAATGTTGCCAAATCTTCATTTGGCAGCCAGCCATCCGGTATAAATAAAGCTGTAATAATTCCCCATGCAATAAAAGCACCAATATTCGGCATAATCATACCGCTTAAATAGCTTCCGAAACGCTGTACTTTAGCACGGATTCCTTTTTGTTCAGCCATTTAATATTCTCCTTTCATAATTGCATCATTATTAATCGTAAGAAAGAATGGTAGGTTATTCAATCAAAAGAAAATGGCAAATTGGCATTGCTATTGTTGACATAATTTAATAGTAAAGAAATTAAATGTAAAACGTGACTTGGAATGAGCTCTTTTCAGGCTTTATTCTTCTTACTGTACCCTATTCATTTCTATCTTACCCACTAATTTATAATGTGAATGTAGTTGGTGTCAGAGCAGATTTGGTTTGGAATGGTGCTGTTTTGACTTGGGATGGTGCTGTTTCCGTGGACGGTGGTGCTGTTTTGACTTGGGATGGTGCTGTTTCTATGGACGGTGGTGCTGTTTTGGCTTGGGATGGTGCTGTTTCTATGGATGATGGTGCTGTTTTGACTTGGGGTGGTGCTGTTTCCGTGGATGATGGTGCTGTTTCCGTGGACGGTGGTGCTGTTTCCGTGGCAGTAGTGCTGTTTTGACATTAGGTACTGGAAAAAATAAAAGCGCCCGGTTTGGGCGCTGCTTTTATAATTTTATTTACCTTCAGCAATTGTCAGTGCTGCTTCGTCAACAATAACGGTTACGTTATCATGTTGTTTTAAAATAGAAGCTGGGAAGTCTTCAGACACTTCGCCATTTAGCAATTTTGCCATTGCATCTGCTTTTGCTTCACCAGAAACAAGTAAAAGGATTTCTTTACTGTTCATAATTGTTTCAATTCCCATTGAAACTGCCTGTGTAGGCACCTCATCAATGGATTTGAAGAATCGTGCATTCGCCTGGATTGTGGACTGATCTAGGTCAACGACATGTGTTTTGCTGGAGAAGGGAGTTCCTGGTTCATTAAAACCAATATGGCCATTGCCGCCAATTCCCAATACTTGAACATCCACTCCACCTGCTTGTTCAATTGCACGTTCATGTTCCCTACATTCGTTCTCCAAATCTTCAGCTACACCATTTGGAACACGAACTCGATCCATCTCAATATCTACATGACGAAATAGCTTTTCATTCATAAAGTAATAGTAGCTATTTGGATCATTCTTTTCTAATCCGACATATTCATCTAAATTAAAAGTAGTTACATCTTTAAAAGATACTTCGTTTTGCTCATATTTTTTAATAATTCGTTGATAGAGACCCTCTGGGGTTGAACCAGTTGCTAAACCAAGAACCGGATTCTCTATTGTATGGATACGATCTACGATAAATTCGGCCGCTTTTTCGCTCATTTCATCGTAGTTTTTTACTTTTATAACGTTCACTTTCCAATCTCCTCCAAATGAAAAACTTCTGCAAAGCTTTGTCAAATTTTGCACACTTCTTGATAATAACATGAATTATTTCCGAAGTGTTTATTGGAATGAAATTTTCCCGCGACAAATGGTAAATTTTATATTAAGTTCATCATCTACTAACAGAATGTCAGCATCTTTGCCATGTGAAATACTGCCTTTTCGGTCGTAAATGCCAATTTGTTTTGCCGGGTTAACGGATGCCATTTGAACAATGTCACGAATTGAGACACCAGCTAGCTTCAGCATTTGCTTAGCACCTTCATGCATTTTCAAAATACTGCCAGCTAGTGTTCCATCTTCCAATACAGCTCTCCCATTTTCTACCTTAACAGGCTGGCCGCCAAGCTCATAATCGCCATCTGGCAGTCCTTTTGCCCGCATTGCATCGGTAATTAAAATAATCCGTTCACTGCCCATATTATTATAAATTAATTGCAGCATTTCTGGATCAACATGAATTCCATCTGCGATTAGCTCTGCATGTAATTCCTTCAATTGAAATGCAGCACCAACCGCACCAATATCTCGATGATGAATACCATTCATCGCATTACATAGATGCGTTAACTGGCTGACCCCTTGGGCTACAGCTTTTTTAATTCCAGCAAATCCACAGTCTGTATGTCCTGCAGAAACATTTACACCAGCTTGGGCTAAATGACTTATAAAAAAACCTTCTTCATCATGCTCTGGAGCCATCGTAATCGTTTTAATATTTCCGCCTGATTGCGATTGCCATTTCTTAAATTGTTCCAAGTCCGGTTTAATAATATACTCTCTTGGTTGTGCTCCTGCCTTTGTTTCTTCCACAAATGGGCCTTCTAAATGGATTCCGATCAGTTCTGCTTGTCCGGGTTTATTTGAATAACGTGCAGCATTTTCCAAGGCTTTGGAAATATTATCGTGTGCTTGTGTAATCGTCGTTGCGAGAAAGCTTGTTGTCCCTTCCATTGGTAAAAGCGATGCGATTTTATCCAATGCTGTTTCCGTTGCATCCATTGTGTCCGCTCCATTTGCACCGTGGATATGACCATCGATAAATCCCGGGACTGCGTTCAGGCCAGTTGCATCAATGATATGTGCGTGTTGATCAAGGTCATCCGGCAGTTCATTACCTTCATGAATAGAGTGAATGCGATGGTTTTCGATATAAATTCCGGCATTTGAAATCACTCTATCTTCCAAATAGACCTTTACATTCTTAATAAACATCGACCGATTGCCTGCTATCATTCGGTTCCCCTCCACCTTTTCTAATACACATTTATTTATCTTCTGCCGTAATAATAACCGTCTCTTTAGCTTTTGCTATTGTTTCGGATGTAAATTGATACGATTTATTATCTTCTGCACTATTTGTAATTACAATTGGGGTAATTGTGTTCGATGCATGCTCACCAATATAATCCAAATCAACTTCCATTAAAAGCTGACCAGCTGATACTTCTTCCCCTGTTTTTACTTTTGCAGTGAATCCTTCTCCTTTTAATCCAACTGTCTCCAGGCCGATATGGATAAGAATCTCAACCCCACTATCCGTAACAATTCCAATCGCATGCTTTGTCTCAGCAAGCTGAATTACTTTTCCATTAACCGGAGAATAAACCAATCCTTCATCTGGAATAATTGCGATTCCTTCTCCCATCATTTTTTGATTAAAGACAGGATCAGGAACTTCTTCTATAGGTACGATTTTTCCATTTAATGGTGCAACTATATTTTCTTCTTTTTTTTGCTTAAACAGTTTTTTAAACATAGTTGAAATTCCCTTCTTTTTTTTATTAAATCATATCTTTAATTTCATAAACAAATCGGCTTGTAATGTCCTTTGGTCTTGTAATTGCTCCACCTACTACAGTAGCATATACACCTAATTCAAAAGACTTCTTCAGCATATGTGGTGTCATAATATTCCCTTCAGCAATTACTGGCTTTTTCACCGCCTGCAGTATTTCTTTTAAAAAGGCAAAATCATTATCATATAATTTCTTCCCTTTTGTGTGCTTGGTGTAACCATGTAAGGTTGTTCCGATATAATCAAATCCTAATTTCTCAGCAATCTGTGCTTCCTCAATTGTAGATATATCAGCCATCAATTCAACATTTGGTGCCTGTTCTCTCGTATAGGCTACTAACTCTTCTAATATCTTTTCTGGTCTTTCGCTGATGGTTGCATCCATTGCAATCACTTCACAGCCACTTTCAATTAATTCATCGATCTCTTTACTCGTTGCAGTGATAAAGACATCAGAGTCTTTATAATTCCGTTTAACAATTCCAATAATCGGAAGGTCTACTTCTTTTTTAATCTCAATAATATCTTCTTTTGAATTTGCTCGGATCCCTTTTGCTCCACCTTGGGCAGCTGCAAGAGCCATTTTACTCATGATAAACGACGAATGAAGTGGTTCTTCTTCTAATGCTTGACACGAGACAATTAAATTTCTTGGTAATTTCAAAACGTTCAACTCCTATTATTTCTCTAATTCTTCTTCAATTTCATTCTTTATAACGGAAACCTGTGGCCCGTAGATTACCTGCACGCCCTCACCTTTTACGATAACACCTTTACTTCCTGTATGCTTTAAGGCGGCTTCATTAACCATTTCGCCATCCTTAACAGTTATGCGCAATCTCGTTGCACAGTTATCCACATCTAATAAATTATCTCTTCCACCTAATGCTTCAATAATTGCTAATGGGCGTTCTTCACCAGTGGCATTTGCCGTTGCAGTATCTGCATGATCTTCAGCTTTCTTTTCTTCACGTCCAGGTGTTTTAAAGTTAAACTTCTTAATTAAAAATGTGAACGTAAAGAAGTATAAGAAGAACCAAATGATTCCAATCGGAATAACATACATCCAGTTTGTTAATGCTTGACCTTGCAATACTCCAAATAAGATGAAGTCAATGAAACCTCCAGAGAATGTTTGTCCAATTGTTATTTGGAAAATATGTGCCAGCATAAATGCTAAACCATCAAAAAATGCATGCATCACGTAAAGCAATGGAGCGATAAATAAGAATGAGAACTCCAATGGCTCTGTAATCCCTGTTAAAAAGGACGTCAATCCGGCTGATAGCATTAATCCCCCGACAACCTTTTTATTTTCAGGCTTGGCTGTACGATAAATCGCATAAGCTGCACCTAATAATCCAAACATCATTGTAATAAATCTTCCAGACATAAAACGTGATGTACCTTCAAAAAACTTCGTTGTCGTTGGGTCTCCCAATTGTGCAAAGAATATATTCTGTGTTCCTTGAATCAATTGTCCACCAATTTCTAATGCACCACCTAAACCCGTTTGCCAGAAAGGCAGATAGAAAATGTGATGCAATCCAAATGGACCTAGTAGACGCAAGATAAATCCATAGAAAAATGTACCGATATACCCTGTTGCATTAACAATATCTCCAAAGCTAAAAATTGCATTTTGAATAACTGGCCATACATAATACATAACCGTCCCCAGAATAATCGCAGAAAAAGAGGTTATGATTGGAACAAATCGGGAACCTCCAAAGAATCCCAGAAATTGTGGCAACTCAATTTTATTAAATCGATTATGAAGGAGTCCTGCCATAATCCCAACAATAATCCCACCAAAAACGCCTGATTCTAATGTTTGTATTCCTAATGCAACACCTTGTCCAACTGCAGAAAGACTTTCTGCTGCAAGGCTATCCGTAATAATTAAAATAGCATTAATCGTTGCATTCATTACTAGATAACCGATAAGTGCTGCTAATCCAGCTGTACCTTTGTCTGATCTAGCGAGCCCAATCGCAACCCCTACCGCAAAGATCACTGGTAAATTGGCAAACACAATATTCCCAGCGGAACTCATTATCGTAAAAATTGCTTGGAGCCAGCTTTGGTCCAAGATTGGATATGCATTGACTGTATTTGGGTTAGATAAAGCACCCCCTATACCGAGCAAAAGACCTGCTGCTGGCAGAATAGCAATTGGCAACATAAATGATTTACCAAACTGCTGCGCTTTACCGAAAAACTTTTTCATAAATATAACACCACCCGAAAATTATTTTCAACAAAATCTTAACAAACGCTTTCATTTATGTCAATATAATATTTAATATTATGATGCTATAATGATAAGTGTAAGAAAGGAGCTGCAACTGTTGAATTTTGAAAATAGGATTCAAAAATATAACGCTTCATTAACCGATAATGATAAAAAAATAACTAAATATTTACTTGCAAATAAAGCTGCGATACAGGATAAAACCATTATTGACCTATCCGAAGAAATTCAAGTATCTCCAGCTAGTATAACCAGATTTTGCAAAAAAATTGATTTCAGCACTTTTCAGCAAATGAAATTCTCTTTAATTGGAAGTAATACGGAAAACAAGAAAAATGATGAGACATTCGAAACAGTTTACAACTATTACCAAACGATAATCAAATCTACTCAACAGTTTTTCAGTGAAGAACAAACGAGTAAAATTGTAAATCTCATTTTAAACACGAATAAGATTTTGTTTTGTGGAATTGGCAACTCCGGATTGGTTGCTCATGAATTTAACAGCAGAATATACAGAATGGGGATTACGTCGGAATCTGTAACAGATGCACATGATCTGTTAATGAAGAGCAGTCTGCTTCAGGAAGATGATTTGCTCGTTTGTTTCTCTAATTCTGGTAAAACGAAACCAATTATTGACTCTGCTAAAATAGCAAAAGCCAATAAGGTTGCTGTTATTGTCGTAACCAATTTCGAGCAAACAGCTTTAACGGAGCTTGCAGACGAAGTTGTTCTCATATCAAGCTATAAATACATTGATGATGTCAAATTTATTAATTCTCTATTGCCAGGCTTATTTTTACTTGATTTATTGACCTATAAATTACTAAATCATGAAAAATTGATGGATGCCCGCAATAAAACACTGGAGGCCATTCACAAATATGGTTAATCAAAAGGCTAGCAGTCCAGTTCAAAGGACACTAGCCTTTTTGCTGTCCGTTTTTTATGAGCTTGTATGCATATTGCTGAATGAAGCATATTTGATCACAACACCATAATATAAAAAAGGGGCTAGTGCTCATTAATCAACACTAACCCTTTTAGTTACTTTTCGTCATGTAATTTTTTAACTTCATCAGCTACAAATTGCACCTGGGTACCTACAATAACCTGAATGCTATGTTTACCTACAACATTCACACCCGGTACGCCAGCGGCTTTGATTTTATTTTGATCCACAACGTCCATATCATTAACTTCTAACCGAAGACGAGTAGCACAATTATCAATAGATTGGATATTTGATGAACCACCAAGACCATCATAAATTTGTTCAGCCATTACAGCAAATCTATCTTTCCCAGCGGTACTTGTACTTGTTTCTGACGAAATTGCAGTTTCTCCAACAAGTACTTCTTCTTCATCGTCATCCTCACGTCCCGGAGTTTTCATATTGAATTTAACAATTAGGAAACGGAACAGGAAATAATAGATAACAGCAACAACCAATCCTTGTATAAGCAACATGTACGGCTGGTTGGCTAATGGCAGCTGGAAGCTCAGGATAAAATCAATTAATCCCGCGCTAAAGCTAAACCCTGCTGTCCAACCAAACATAGCTGCAACAGCTAGTGAAATACCCGTTAATGCAGCATGAACTACATACAGCGCAGGTGCTAGAAACATAAAAGCAAACTCAATCGGCTCTGTAACACCTGTAAGGAAAGAAGCAAATGCTGTAGCCATTAATAATGATGCAGCTTGTTTCTTTCTTTTGGTTAGAGCGGTATGGTACATCGCAAGAGCAGCAGCAGGCAGTCCAAACATCATAATTGGAAAAAACCCTGCTTGATACATACCGGTAATACCTTTTTCACCATTTCCAGACCAAAAGTTACCGATATCATTAATGCCTGCTAAGTCAAACCAGAACACATTATTCAGTGCATGATGCAAGCCTGTTGGAATTAATAAGCGATTAAAGAATCCATATAACCCTGCACCTAGTGCTCCCAGATCACTGATAAATGTACCAAATGATACCAGCCCTGAATAAAGAACAGGCCAAACAAACAGCATTACTACTGAGACTGCAAGCATTGCTGCTGCAGTAAGAATTGGCACAAGTCTTTTCCCACTAAAGAATGCAAGAGCATCCGGCAGTTTTACATGGCTAAAACGATTATACAAGGCTGCGGCAATTCCTCCAGATAAGATACCAATAAACACGTTCTGGATAGCACCGAATGCAGGATTCACTGCGTCACTTGAAATTTGCAGCAGGTTAGCAGCATTTTCAGATGAAAGCACAGTCGTAATAACAAGATAGCCAACTAAACCACTAAGTGCGGCTGGTCCATCTTTATCCTTCGTCATTCCAATAGCTACCCCTACAGCGAATAAAATTGGAATAAAATCCAGAATTGCACTTCCCCCGCTAATTAAAAAGGCAGCAAATACATTTTCAGAACCCCAGCCCTCTGAATCAATTGCGTACCCAATACCCATTAAAATTGCAGCGGCAGGTAATACAGCTACTGGCAGCATCAGCGACTTTCCAAGATTTTGCAGATATTTCATCATAGAAATAGCCCCCCATTTCAGTTATTAATAAGGTTGTTCAAAAAAGCTGGTTAAAAAACACCGCAGTTAACCGCAATTTGCACTAACTATTTTTTACTGAACAACCTTCCTAAACATTTTAATTCCCAATATGATAGCGTTATCATATATACTTCCAGCAAAATTATACCACCAGCAAATATGCTTGTCTATACAACTACTAGTTAAAGCTTAATTTTGATTTTTCTATAAACCTTTGAAGGGAATAAATCATTGGCTTCTTCAATAAACTCTATAAACAGTATTTTTTGGAGGGGTATGATGAATACGGATAATTTGCTGTTAACAGAGGATATGCTAGCCCGTTATTATGATTTGAACAAGCTGAAAAAAGAAATTGAAGCAGAAATGAACCAATTGAAAGTCTCTTTCCATACACATATGGATAAATATACGGGTCCAAATAAAAAGGGAGAATTCATTGAAGGAGACTATAAGCTTCTGCGTCAGATTCGCAAAACAGAGAGATTTAAAGAGAAGGACACGGTAGAAAAGTTAGAACAATTACAAATGGATGATCTTATTCAGATTGTTAAAAAGCCAGATGATGGAAAGGTAAAAGCTGCAATCGAACTCGGACTGCTTGCAGAAGAAGATTTAGAGGAATGCTTAGCTATAAGCTATTCTCAAGCAATTTCTGTTAGGAAAATATAATAGATTTTAAGATTGAGGAGCGCTAAGTTATTAGGTCAGCTCCTCTGTTTATCATAGGCTGCATTCATTATAGTTGAATGCTGACAGATTTTATATATATTGGTGGTAGATGGTAGTTTACTTATGCAAGTGCAACACACTGTAGCAATCATCCATAATTCCCTGAATTATTAGCCGTATCTTCTATTCTTATAATATTATGGTATAGTTTTATGAAAAGAGGACTACTTAGTAAAAGCAAATCGAACAGAACTGATTCACACGCACTTTTTGTCGATATTTCCCGGGAAATGACTACTATTTTCAAAAGGACACATATACAGGCAAATTATGGTAGTCCACTTCAGCAGCATTGGCACATGAAGAGGAGCTAAGTATCATCCATAGCCCCTCTAGTTCATTTATTACCCTGCTTTTTTAGTATTTCCAGTAAACTGTCGGATAACAGAACAGTTCACTTTGTCTTTTGGATTAAAAGACACCCTTATGAAAATGCCAGTCTTTCACTCCGATAAAATAGCGCTTTTTCGGGAAAATCTGTAATAATCGCATTTACACGAAGGTCTAATAAC
The DNA here is from genome assembly GCF_037963145.1 of Oceanobacillus sp. FSL K6-2867. NCBI lineage: Bacteria > Bacillati > Bacillota > Bacilli > Caryophanales > Bacillaceae > Oceanobacillus > Oceanobacillus sp. FSL K6-2867. The sequence continues at coordinate 2,807,176 of NZ_CP150144.1, read as the reverse complement.
TGCTTTAATTCATCTTTTTCATTTACTGTCCAGACACGTAGTTTATCAAACATCCCTTTCCATTCAAACGGATCGGACAGTAGCATTCTTTTTGATATATGTAATGCCTCTAAATCAAGTGTATTCATATAATCGAGCGGGTGTGTAATTGGCTGCTCCAACAGCCATGCTATGTTTGCTTCCTTGTCATGACTTTTGATGCGTAATAAAGTAGGTAAATGAAATGTAGAATAAACTACCTTCCGTCCATTTCCATACTGTTCTACTAATGAAAGAATCTTTTCTTCAATACCCTCATAAGGAAATCGATATGTCTTTAATTCGATATTCAAATCAATGGGATAAGGCTCGAGCAGTTCTAATAATTCTTTTAATGTTGGTACACGTTCCATTGTCCAATCCACTTCATCATAATCGTGAAAATGCGTATGCTTTACGCCAGCACTATACTGTTTAATCTCTTCTAATGTTAAATCCTTAATAAATCCAGATCCATCTGTCGTTCGATCCAATGTTTCATCATGGATAACAACAATTTCACCGTCTTCTGTCATATGGACATCTATTTCTAGCCCATCGACACCAAGCTCAATTGCCTTTTTAAACCCAAGCAGTGTATTTTCCGGAAACGAACCCATACAACCACGATGACCGTAAATCTTTGTCTCACACATAGAAACACTTCCCTTATTTTATTATTAAATAGAGGAGCTAGAGCGTGTTTCACTCTGGATTCTCTATTGTACCTTAACCAAATTAGCTGTTTAATTGCCGTTATAATCCTAGTTAGCTATGGAAAGATACAACCTCGTGCGATACGAGTAATCAAATTCATTTAATCATAAATAGAAACGCCAAAATGTGTTTTAACTGATTTCTTACAAACGATTAATGATTGATTTACATATTTAATAACAGATTAATAAAAAATCAATCAATTTGGTTTACAGTCTTGTATAAAGGAAGATTCTAAGGTTCATTGAAAGCAATAAAACGGCTGGCATCATTGTACTGCTCCTCAAGAGTAAGGATTGAAATCGAATTCTCGAGGAATTGTATCAGATGCTAGCCTTTCTTACTTTTTAAAATTAAGTGCAAAAAAAATTTAATTTTCCCCATCGTTTGACCGAAACGGGACGGGTTCTGGAATAAACGATACAGCCATTCTAGATTCAGTCTTTTCCACTGCTGGGGGGTTCGCTTCCTTTCATCAGCTAACAGCTCAAGGCTTTCACCAACTCCGATAAACATACCTTTTGGAATTTGATTTTTATGTGCAGCAATCCATTGTTCTTGTTTTCCCTTCTTTAATGATATAAAAATAAGGTCCGGATTTGCTTTCTTTATATCTTCTGCAATTTGTGGATTCTCAAGGGAAATTGAACCGTGTTGATGACCGGCAATCCTGACATTAGGAAACCTTTTCTCTATTTTTAGTACAGCCTTTTCATTGATATAGTCTTTTCCACCTAATATGTAACAGCTTAAGCCCTGCACTTCAGCAAATTGAAGTAAATCAAGAATAACTTCATATGCCTCAATCCGTTCTATGAAAGGCTGCTTTCTATACTTTGCAGCACCCATGATCCCTTCCCCATTTGGAACAACATAATCAGCTGATTGAATGATTTGTTTATATGTCCTATCCCTGTTCGCACGCATAAGGGTTGCAGTGTCAGCTAAAACAATAAAAGATTGCTGTTTTCTGTTCAATCGAGGATATAAATGATACTGCAAAAAATCTTTTATTGTTGTATTTATTATGTCAATTTCTTCTATGTTTACAACCTGTAATTCCCTCGTCATCTATTAACAACCTTTCAAACTTTCCTATTTTATTACTCCGTCTCATAGAATAATAAATTATAATTTTTATCCATACATTAAAAATACCATATTAAATAAAAGCTTGATAGGGAGAAAGTTATAATTACTTGCTTCAGAATTGGATTACTTCACAATTTAGCAACGTTTAATGTATAATTTTTATAAAATTCAGCTTTCAAATCGGAGGGGAATTTCGAATGAAAATCATTGTTGTAGGTAGTGGTATTGTGGGAGCTAGTACGGCATATCAATTAGCCCAAAATAACCATCAGGTAATTTTAATTGATAAGGATCAACAAGGTGCTGCAACTGCTGCCGATGCTGGAATTGTTTGTCCTTGGGTATCGTCACATGTACAAGATGATAATTGGTACCAGATTGCAAGAAGAGGAGCACTATTTTACTCGCATCTTATCGATCAGTTAAAGAAGGATGGAGAAGAAAATGTGAGCTATAAGACGGTTGGTGCCCTTTGTGTAAGTTCAGATTCGAATGAATTGGATACAATTAAAAAAGAGGTAATGGCTAAGTATGAAAATGCACCAGAGATTGGTGAGATTAGACGTCTATCATCCCAAGAAGCTCGTGAATTGTTCCCACCTCTTAATAAAAATTTAGAAGCTGTTTTTATTTCTGGAGGAGCACGTGTTGATGGAAGACTGCTGCGAGATGCTATGATACGTGCAGCAAAAAAACACGGAGTCGAAGTATTGCATGGTGAAGCTTCTCTTATCCAGGAACAGGAAGCCGTTACTGGTATAACCTTTCAAAATCAAACGATTCAGGCAGATGCTGTGGTCGCAGCAGCAGGTGCATGGACGCCACACTTATTAAGTCCTATTGGAATTGATTTGAAGGTTGATGCCCAGCGCGGGCAAATTGCACATATTGCACTACCTAACGAGGATACATCGAATTGGCCTGTCGTACTGCCGAGGACAACTCATTATATGCTAGCATTTGATGATGCCAGAATTGTTGCCGGTGCTACAAGAGAAACAGGCTCCGGTTTTGAGTATAAAACGACAGCTGGAGGAATTCATGAGGTACTGACAAATGCTTTGGACGTTGCACCTGGTCTTGCCAGTGGTACTATCCAGGAAATGAGAATCGGATTCCGGCCAATGAGCCCTGACGGATTGCCATTATTAGGAACGCTGGATCATGTAAAAGGACTTGTAATTGCAACCGGTTTAGGACCATCTGGCTTAACAATGGGGCCCTACATCGGTGCACTCGCTGCCTCAATAGCCGAAGGGAAAAATGTTGATATAGATTTAACAGCCTACCGACCAGGAAGAAGTCGAGATAAACGAATTTACATTTAAATAATTCGCCAGTAAGGATAAACCTAATCTATCTCTTTGATAGGACTGATTGTTGACCGAGGATATTGCATATCTCTCGGTCTTTATTTTTATGGACCTTTCATGCAATAAAGTTAACAACATTAAAAAAACTCAATCACATATTCATGCTGACAAAGTGAATGATTCAGTCTAAGCTTCAACTTGTATTGTCGCTTTCCAAAATTATTTGCCTAAAAAAGTCGAATTTTAAAAGTTTAATGTATTAAATTTATGGTATGATAATGATACATTCATCAGCAAAATGGAGGCGTAACCCATTAAAAAAATATTAACATATGGCACATTCGATTTGATTCATGCTGGTCATATCAATTTACTACGCCGTGCAAAGAATTTAGGAGATTATTTAATTGTAGGAATATCGACAGATGAATTCAATAAAATAAAAAATAAGCAGGCTTATCATTCATTTGACAATCGGAAAATGATTTTAGAATCGATTCGTTTTGTTGATAAGGTTATTCCAGAATATTCATGGGATCAAAAAATTGAAGATGTTAAACGTTTTGATATCGATATTTTTGTCATGGGAGATGACTGGAAGGGACAGTTTGATTTTTTACAAAAATATTGTGAGGTTGTATATTTTCCAAGAACAGAAGGGATTTCAACATCAGCGATTAAAAAAAATATGAATAACAATCAGAAATAAATTAAAAAAATATGTATCTTTTTTTGAAGTTAAACGTCTAATTCATATGGACGCTGCTTATCACTATATTGTAATTAAATTTTAATTTACGAATTGCTATTTTCATAGTAAAATGTTGTGTAGTATGTTTCTTGATGAGTAGTTAATAGAATTGTTATTTAAGGAGAAAACATAATGAGTAATAATCGAATTACCCAGACTCGAATCGTTAAAAGACACAAGAGAAAATTGCGTAAAAGGGTTTATTTTATCTTATTACCAATTTTAGTTGCTTTTCTTAGTATACTTGGCTATGGAACCTATTTATATATAAAAGCTGACACCGTTATGTCAGACTCCTATGTAGAGACTGACAGAGAGAAATCTCCATTGCGGGATGCACTTGTTGATCCCAGTATTGATAATGTCTCCGTACTTATTATGGGTATAGATGCTAATGAGCATAGAGGCAATGCCGACAGTGCAAGAACAGACGCTTTAATGCTTGCCACTTTCAATAAAGATGAAAAAAGTGTCAATCTTCTAAGTATCCCACGTGATTCATTGGTTTACATTCCTGAAGTTGGTTATGAGGACAAAATCAATCACGCACATTATTTTGGCGGAACTACTGCAGCAATTGAAACAGTAGAAAACTTACTTGATATACCAGTAGATTACTATGTTAAAGTAAACTTCCACGCATTTGTAGACGTTGTCGATGCTTTAGGTGGAATAAACGTAGATGTACCATATGAATTCAAAGAATCCAATTCCATGGATAAACGTGATTCGATCCACTTGATGCCTGGTGTTCAAGACGTTGATGGAGAAGAAGCACTTGCACTTGCAAGAACAAGAAAGCTTGATAATGACATTGAACGCGGTAAGAGACAACAGGAAATTATGAAGTCAGTAATTAACAAAGCAACGTCACTTAATTCTATCTTAAGTTATGATGATTTGCTTGAAGCTGTTGGCGATAATATGACAACAAATATGACATTCAGTGATATGAAAACATTTATTACCTATGGTACAAAAGGAAAGAACATCGAGGTTAATACATTATCATTAGAAGGATATGATTATCAGCCTGCAAATAAATATTATTGGGCACTTGACCAACCATCTTTAGAAGAAACAAAAGCCTTATTACAGGATCATCTGGAAATTAATTCATCCGTTGCAAATAATCAAGATTCAACGGTAGAAAGTACTTCAGAGTCCTACTAAAAAAGAAGCATCTAATCTAGTATTAATAGATTAGATGCTTCTTTTATTTCTTGTCCAGATTCAGCGACCAGCAAGACTTCTCTCAACTCCGTATGTCGCTAGCCGGATGCTTCCTCTTTTGCTATTTCATTCTGTTAGGCTTTCTCAGCTTTGTTAGCTGACGAATTCCACGCAATATTGGCTGGCGATTATGAATGGTTATCCCAGCTATTTCAGAGAACAGCTGAAAGCCTGCTATTATACATGCAAATACAGCTAACGAAGACAACAGTGTCGCACTATTAAAGATTACAGCCATAACCCCAAAAAATACGCTGAAACCATAGATAATTAATACAGAAGCACGATGTGAATATCCTCTTTTCATCAACTGATAATGGATATGTTTATTATCAGGCTTGGCAATCCCCTGATGATTCATCGTTCTTCTTATAATAGCTAGCAATGTATCGAATACCGGAATGGCAATAACAATTATTGGAATGATAAAACTGAAGAACGCAACATTTTTAAATAATCCAAGCATGGATACAACTGCAATTGAATATCCAAGAAACAGTGCTCCCGTATCCCCCATAAAGATCTTCGACGGATGGAAGTTAAAGAATAGAAAGCCTAAAGAGCTCCCAATCAAAACAACACATAAAGCCACTACAATAAATCGGAAATCTGTTACAGCCATAACAAGAATACTTATTAAGGCGATTATAGAAACACCAGCAGCTAGTCCATCTAATCCATCAATTAAATTAATTGCATTAGAGGCTGCCAAAATCCAAAAGATCGTCAAAGCAATTCCAACATATTCATTTAAAAACATCGTTCCAGTGAATGGCAAGGTCACCTTATCAATAACTAATCCAGATGATACAACCACTACAGCAGCAGCAATCTGACCAGCTAATTTATAGGCCGCTCTTATTTCAAAAATATCATCAATTATCCCAGTAATCAGCATAATAAACGCACCAATTATAATTGCATTCATCTCCGGACTAGCAGGCTGTAAATACCAAAAACCTGCAGCTGTACCGATAAAAATACCAAGTCCACCCATACTGGGTTTGGCGCCTTTATGCATTTTCCGGTTATTGTCAGGCTTATCAACGATATTAAATTTAAATGATAGTTTGATAATTAAAGGCGTTACAAGTAATGCTGTCCCGCAGGAAATTAGAAAAGCAATAAGCAATTCGCTCATATTCCACATAAGTGTGCACCTACTTAGAGATTTTATATAGTCTTTTTTATTTTAACATATAAATGTTTATTGGATGGTATTCATCTGCACTTTTCATTCTAATATAATATATTTTATAAAATAGACATCAGTTAATTTAAATTGAAATATTGTAGTAATAAAGTAATTATATTTGAATGTTGGGGAAAATGAACAAAAAGGAGGTTGGACATAATTAATCTATTTAAACGATAGACGAACGGTATAATTCAAACTTAGCGTATGAAATATACCTGGACTTCCTGGAAGGGAAGGCATAGGAGAGACACCGAAGTACGCAGCATAAGGGTGCTCACCACCCGCCGTAGGTTACGCGAAGTATATTCCCATGGCGGGTTATTGATGAACCACTTTACTCTCAATCTCTATTTCTAACTATTTAATGAACGACACAAGTTTAAAAATTCTGGGATATAAGCATGTTTATATAAAATATGAGTTCTATTACTTGAGCCTATGCCTTCCTTGTATCCAGTTAGCGACCATTATTCACCTATCAAATAAGAACCGCATGAAATATTATTTTTTGTATATTGGAATATCTAAATATAATACATATGAATCCAATTGTTTATAAATACTGTGTATCCTATCTAACTGTTCAAATAACCATTGTTTATTTTTTATAATGCGGGTATCACTATTCACTTCCTTTTCAGTTGGAAGATCCCAGCGCATATTGTAAAATGTATTTCTTCCATCACCTAGATACATTTCTTTAATGTACTTAGCACCACCGATAATCGCCTTTTCAACAGTATCCCATCCTTCATCAAATGCTATCTTTGCGTTTCCAGATAAGTTATCTTCGTTACTAATACCGTATACATTATAAACCCATTTATATGTATCTGAGGTTTCTCCTGGCGACTTTAGATTATTCTTTTCTTCTTCCACATACGTGATACGACCATTCTTATCAACCGGAACTCCATTTATCAGTGAAAAACCTCGTTCAACTTCTAGTAATGCATGAGAAGCTAATACAATTTCGTTTATTCTATGCTCACTTGCAGCATTAATAAATACTTCTTCAAGCCCAACAAAAATGCCACTCTTTTTTAGAAATTTATGGAGTGTTTCTATCGTAACAACCTTTGACCTGGATAGATCTAGTAATTGAAATTTATCTTTTTCATTTTTAATTAATCTTTCAGGATTAAAGACTGGTTCCAATTCGGACAAAATGCTGTTGATATCACGTTGTTTAATGCTTTTATGCAATTTTTGCTGTATTTGAAACTTCAAAGCTTCCTCAAGTGTCATATCGAAATAATTGAATGTCTTTTTTTCAATATATCTACATGCCTGTTCAAGCTTTTGCATTGTCAGTTTATCAGCAATACCACTAACTGGCAAATCATGATCTCTTTGAAACTGCTTTACTTTTTTCTCAGTAAGTTCTCCAAATTTATCTGTCTTTATTATTGCGCCATAGCCAAGGTAAATAAGTTTATTTTTAAGTACTAAGACATCTTTGTGGCTCTTATCGATTTGAAGTGGGCTTGATAAAATTTCTTCGACCTTAAGTAGGGTATCTACATTGGCTTTTCCAGTAGCTGGTAACCCATAAAAAGTCTGAAATTTGGTAAGTCGACTCACTGCAAAGGGACCTAGCTTACTCGATATTTCTATGCCGCCAAACCCCAGTCGATTCAATGCCTCCTTAATATATTTAATGCTTTCACTTCTTTTATTTGGCTTAATAGCAGAACACACTGCGTTATAAATTTTCAGCTTGGTGATTTCATCAACCATTCCATTAACTGGAATCCGATTTTCCTTTTGGAATTTTCTAATTGCTCTTTCTGTTTTCTTCCCAAATTTCTTTGTTATTTTGATATACCCGTATCCAAGCAGATTTAAATACTTTTTTAGTAAAATTAAATCGTCATGCTGCTTCCCTTCTTGTAATGGGTTTAATAGGATTTCATCAATTTTCATTAACGTTTCAACGTTAATAAACCCTGTTACAGGAAGACGATAATAAACTTGAAAATCCTTTATTTTACGTAATGTAAAGGAACCTATTTTATTAGATACTAGTATTTTTCCAAAGCCAAGTTTATTTAAATCTTGTTTTAAATATTTAATACTTTCTAGACGAGTTTCCAGATTATTAATAGAAGCAGTAAACTCTTTCTTTATTTGCTGAATTGTCAAGTCATCTATGTGATCCTTGGCAGGGAGATTATAATCACGCTGGAAATCCTGCAGACATGCTAAGATAGACGCATCAAGAGTCTTCGAAGCATCTGCATGTTCATAACCTAACCATTTCAACATTACTTTTAATTGAATTAAAGTACTTTTTTTCTTTATTTGAAATTGAGAAGAATTTGCAACCGGCCACTTTCCTTCTATTCTAGGAACTTCTGAATTAGATTCAGATTCTCCTTTTTCGTTTTTACTATCCTTAACATTCGTACTTGATTGGAATAATTCCACTGGTGTCACTGTTCCAGATCCCATTTAGAGACCCCTCCTCGTTTACTCATTCACATTTTGAGTATAGTATTTTATACCCACAATTTCAATAGTTATTAATTTATTCTTAAAAGGACAATTTAATAGTTACAAATAGTCGATAAAATGTTTTCTTGTACTAACATGTATTACCGAACCAATAATAAATAATAATATTGTAACAACCCAAAAATATGCAGTAACTCCCGGTTCCGTGATAAAATGCCAGTCAACTCCAAAAAATGCTGCCCTGTAGCCTTCAATTAAGTAGGTTAGCGGGTTCAGCCTAACGATTGCTGTGATAACTGCACTTGCAATTGAACCATCTTGATCAATCCTCGAAACGTCCCATAGGACCGGGGATATATATATTCCCATTCTCATTGTCGATGTTAATAACTTATGCACATCGCGTATCATCACGGATAAAGTGGATGTAATAAGTGCAAGGGAGTATGTAAAGATATAGGTTGCGATTGCAAAATAAGGAAGCTGTAAATAGTACTTATTAATCGGATAACCAGCAAATTGAAATATTACGATTATAATCGCTATAAGAGCTACATGTACATAAAATCTAGAAAAAATCACATAGTTTGGAATAATACTTATTGGAAAGTTCATTTTGGATACAATTTTCAACCGAGAAAATATTGATTTTGATCCATTAATAGTAGACTGACTAAAGAAAATCCATAGCATGTAACCTGTCATAAGCCAATATAAAAAAGGAACCTCCATATTTCCGACATGAATGTCTGCCCTATTTCTAATACCTACTCCGAATACAAGCCAATAAATCATTATTACTATTGCTGGTGTCAGAATTTCCCAAGCCATACCAAGGTAATTATTTTTATTAGCGCTTTTCATTTCAAATACAGATAATCTTCGAATTAAATAAAAATGATTAACTTGCTCTTTTATTACTTTCAATGCTGAATTCATTGTGCTTCACTCACATTTCATTATCTATCAAGTTACTTTTTTATTATAGTTATTTCTATAACATAGTCATTTTCTATAGTAAATACAAAATCAAATAATGAGCCTCGATATAAAAGCTTATTAGCTATTTCGATATGAGGATCATCTAGACTTTCAATGACACTAGCTTTTAAAGTATCGCTAACAATAATTGTTGTGTGGGCTTCAAAGCTGTTAATACCTTCATTATCATCTGTTCTATTTAACAGTTCAATCTCTTCTAAAACAGGATGATAACCAGCTAATTGTTGGATTTTTCCTGCTGTCTCTTCATCATTCAATGAATCTTTGATTCCCTGCATAGTATTCCCACTAATCCAACCGTTCTCGTTCGTTGCTTTATTGATCACCTTCAGCCATTCAATATCATTTAAACCAGCTTCAATTTCATTAATGACATATGACTCACCAAAATGCGCATATCCAATTACTTCCGCTTCAAGGTCTGGATTAGCACGAATTGAAGCGGATTCAACTACTAAATACCTTATATCTTCCTTAGACTGCAATTCATTATGTAGTACTGTTTCATTATTTTTATCTTCGTGCATCGTAATCGAATTATCTTGAGGCATGGCTGTATGTGATGTTGAATGATTCCTATAGAACTTATTCCATGGCTTCCCTATGTATAACGAAATACTAAGAATACAAAGTAATAAAAGAAGAACCGTAATTTTTTTATTGACCAAGATAAATAAATTTTTTTTACGGTTCCGGAGTACTCGGGAGCTATTTACATGAGGTATAGCTTGCAATTCATCGCTATTATCCTCTTCAGCTATTTCTAGCTTACTACGCTTTTCTGCAATTTGTTCTCGAAATTTTGCCTTCTCTTCTTCCGATAAAGCTTTAAATTCTTTGAGAAATTTTCGGTATTTCGGCAAGACCAATTTTCTTTCTCCGTATCCCTTGACTTCACCAGCTTCAAGCCATAGTACTTTATTGCAGAAATCTCTTACTTGATTAAGTGAATGACTAACAAAGAAGATGGTTTTCCCTTTCTCTTTGAATTCATTCATCTTTTCAAAGCATTTTTCTTTAAATGTTTGGTCACCAACTGATAAAGCTTCATCAATAACTAATACATCCGGATCTATATTAACAGATATTGCAAACCCTAAACGAGATTTCATCCCACTAGAATAATTTTTAACTGGTTGATCAATAAATTTACCTAAATCCGCAAACTTTATTATCTCCGGCATTAATTCTTGAATTTCTCTTTTTGTAAATCCAAGCATCAAGCACTTGTATTCAATATTATCTCTACCAGTTAATTGATTATCCAACCCAGAAGAAATAGATATAACCGAAACCTGACCATCTATCGAAATTTCCCCAGATGTTTCTGGAACTACTCCAGCAATTAAATTAGATAAAGTGGACTTTCCAGCTCCATTTACTCCTACAAGACCAACCACATCACCTGGCTCTGCAGTAAAACTAATATTTTTTACAGCATAAAAATCTTCTCCAAATCGCTTTGGCGCTGCGATAGCTTTTAGGCGGTCCGCAGAATCATTATACATTTTATACTTTTTTGTTACATTCTTAAAAATAACAGAGTGCTGCATAATTTCTCACCATCTAAAATTAATTTTTACATTAACATTACATTATTTCACCTATATTACTATAACAGATTTATAAAGTATTATCGATATGAAATTATAAGACGTTTTTAAAGTAAATAGCTTAATCACGCTCTCAAAATTGGTCAATTTAAAGTTATTTCTAAATATAACTGTCTTTTCCTCAATAACTTTATACAAACTCACCAAGATTAAAAAGCCTAGTTCGCTTACGTGAACTAGACTTTTAATATTATAGATTATTTGTATTGAACAATATTGAATTTGAATAAAGGATTACTTAGTGTACTGTACATATTTTTAAGGTTATTCGTTTGCTTAACAGCCCAGCCAATATCTGTTGCATATTGCTTGCCGAATACTCCTGTAGCTTCCATTGCTGATGGATTCCAGCGCATTTTATAGATTGTATTTTGCTGATATTCATTATGGATATAGTCTTCCCCAATAAATTCTGCACCACCAACAATAGCTTTATATGGAGTATCCCAATTCTCAGCATAAGCCTTTGCAGATCCACAACTTTCTGGACAAGAGTCATATGCTTCAATTCCAAACATATTATAAACTACTTTTCCATTAACCTTAATACCAGTTGCTAATTTAGAAGTACCGTTTCCTGTTTCGAGCAACGCATGTGAAACAAGATATAATTCATTTACATTATGTTTCTTACTTGCTTCAATAAATGCTTTTCCCATACCTTCTAAAATCCCTTTATCTTTTAAGAAAGCATTTAACTCTGCTTCACTTGCACCAGCATAAGATGTGAGATCTAAATGTTGAAATTCATCATTAAAATCAGGGTTTAAATATGCTTCGGTATCTGATCTGGTTGCATTTCTCCATGCATTATAACTTATTTGATACCAATTCCCAGTTGTACTGATTACATTTACTTCTGTACCTTTTGCAAGTGTACCGTAAACATGTGTATCACTATTACTATTGGGCGCTGAGCGAACATTTAAATTAGCAGTTGTTTTTGCAATAGTTGCATTTTCAACAACTAACTTTGAATGAGCAAATAATACTTCATTATTGTACTCTATTTTATACCAATTCGTACTGCCTTGATAAGAATCTCCTTTAACTGTTCCCAAAATCGATACTCTTGTACCTGGAGTTAAAGTGTATTTATGAGATGTATTATTCAGATTAGGCTCAGTTCGAACCTTGACATTACCACCAGAATAAATTGCTCCAGATTGACTTAATGTCACATATTTACTACTTATATACGCTGGTGAGTTAGCATATTTATCTGTCTGTGGCGGAGGATTTGTAATAGCCATCTGGATATTTAGAGCCTGTTCTAATGTTAGATTGTAATTACTATACGTAATTATAGTGCGATTATTATAAAACTCGTTAATTTTAGCTACAGTTACCTCATCAACTATTCCATTTACAGTCAATCCATTATTCTCTTGGAATTTCCTTACCTGTTTGTCCATAAAGGTTCCATAGAGAGTAGTAACACTAATATAACCATAACCAATTTCATTTAGTTTTTGCTTTAATGTAATAACATCACTATGTCGTTTCCCCTTCTGGAATGGACTGTTGTATACTTCATCAAGTTTCTTTGTCGTTGTTTCATCTATTTTTCCCGTTGCAGAGAGGCCATAATAGGATTGAAATTGTTTAACTCGTGTTTCCATCCAGCTTCCGAAAAGAGTAGTCTCTGAGATTCCACCAAAACCTACTCGATTTAGTTTCTTTTTGATGCCCACAATGTCTTTATGGCGATCTCCACGTTGGAATGGAGTCTTGCTTACTTCCGCATTAAGTTTTTTCAACGTAATCTCGTCCATAATTCCATTTATTCGCAGACCGTTATCTTTTTGAAACTTTCTTACCTGTTTATCCATATAGGTGCCATAAAATGCGGTTACAGTAATTTTCCCATAACCTATACGGTTCAACTTTTCCTTTATGGCAAGCGTATCGTTGTGTCGCTTTCCTTTTTGGAATGGACTGTTGTATACCTCATCTAGTTGCTTTAGGGTTGCTTCGTCTGTCTTACCTGTTACCGATAAACCATAGTAAGTTTGAAATTGCTTCACTCTTTTTTCTGTAAAACTACCAAAAAAATATGTTTCTGTGATTCCACCAAAACCTACTCGATTTAGTTTCTTTTTGATGCCCACAATGTCTTTATGGCGATCTCCACGTTGGAATGGAATTTCACTCACTTCCGCATTAAGTTTTCTCAACGTAATCTCGTCCATAATTCCATTTATTCGCAGACCGTTATCTTTTTGAAACTTTCTTACCTGTTTATCCATATAGGTGCCATAAAATGCGGTTACAGTAATTTTCCCATAACCTATACGGTTCAACTTTTCCTTTATGGCAAGCGTATCGTTGTGTCGCTTTCCTTTTTGGAATGGACTGTTGTATACCTCATCTAGTTGCTTTAGGGTTGCTTCGTCTGTCTTACCTGTTACCGATAAACCATAGTAAGTTTGAAATTGCTTCACTCTTTTTTCTGTAAAACTACCAAAAAAATATGTTTCTGTGATTCCACCAAAACCTACTCGATTTAGTTTCTTTTTGATGCCCACAATGTCTTTATGGCGATCTCCACGTTGGAATGGAATTTCACTCACTTCCGCATTAAGTTTTCTCAACGTAATCTCGTCCATAATTCCATTTATTCGCAGACCGTTATCTTTTTGAAACTTTCTTACCTGTTTATCCATATAGGTGCCATAAAATGCGGTTACAGTAATTTTCCCATAACCTATACGGTTCAACTTTTCCTTTATGGCAAGCGTATCGTTGTGTCGCTTTCCTTTTTGGAATGGACTGTTGTATACCTCATCTAGTTGCTTTAGGGTTGCTTCGTCTGTCTTACCTGTTACCGATAAACCATAGTAAGTTTGAAATTGCTTCACTCTTTTTTCTGTAAAACTACCAAAAAAATATGTTTCTGTGATTCCACCAAAACCTACTCGATTTAGTTTCTTTTTGATGCCCACAATGTCTTTATGGCGATCTCCACGTTGGAATGGAATTTCACTCACTTCCGCATTAAGTTTTCTCAACGTAATCTCGTCCATAATTCCATTTATTCGCAGACCGTTATCTTTTTGAAACTTTCTTACCTGTTTATCCATATAGGTGCCATAAAATGCGGTTACAGTAATTTTCCCATAACCTATACGGTTCAACTTTTCCTTTATGGCAAGCGTATCGTTGTGTCGCTTTCCTTTTTGGAATGGACTGTTGTATACCTCATCTAGTTGCTTTAGGGTTGCTTCGTCTGTCTTACCTGTTACCGATAAACCATAGTAAGTTTGAAATTGCTTCACTCTTTTTTCTGTAAAACTACCAAAAAAATATGTTTCTGTGATTCCACCAAAACCTACTCGATTTAGTTTCTTTTTGATGCCCACAATGTCTTTATGGCGATCACCCTTTTCGAAAGGAGCTTCTACTACTTGAATAGAAAAGGTTTTGAGTTGATTCAGTTCCTGCTCTTCTTTCGAACTTTTTTCTTCTGAATCCTCTTCCTTGCTTTCAATTCTTTCTTCTGTAACTCCTTCTTTCGTTGGTTCATATTCTACAAGACCTTCCTTTGTCTGTTGATCTTGCTGATTTGAAGTTTGTTCTTCTTGCTCATCTGAGATTTGTTCTTCTTGCTGATCTGAAGTTTGTCCTTCTTGCTCATCTGAGATTTGTTCTTCTTGCTGATCTGAAGTTTGTTCTTCTTGCTCAACTGAAGTTTCCTCTTTATCTTCTGACTCTTCTGCTTTAGGGCTATTTTCTTCAGGTCTACTCTCTTCTTCAGATGGTTCGTCTATTTTAGGTGTAGATTGGTCTGCAGTATTATTAGAAGGAGTTACATCCGATAGATCACCAGAATCCTCATTCTCTTCACTAACTTCTTCAATTACCCGTTCTTTGACCTCACCTGGTGTTGCACCTACGATTTGTGGACTAAAGTAGAAACAGGTAAGTAATACAATAGCTAGAATCATAAACTTATTTAATTTCACTTTAGTTTCACCTCCTTTAGTTTAGATTACTATTTTAATATCGACAAAAAACTACATTTTTTAAGCTCTTTAGTATTATTTTTAATTAATAAAAGATGAAATCCCATAAAAGGATATTTTTTACTATTTACGATTATCTACTTTTCGGTTTAAATGAGTACGCAATAGCCCCCGGGGGAAAGAAAGGGAATTTCATTTGCCGATAAATCTAAATATATAAATCTGAGTATTGTGCGGAGCTTTTGAGCCAACATCTACCTATTTATATCGATTAAAAAAGAAAGCATGAACAGTCTATATATTTCAACATAGAGTGTTCATGCTTTCTTCCACCTTACTAATAACTATTAATTCATGAATTATTTCCGATTATTTATCATTAGTTGGTGTTTTTTTAAATTCATTCAATATATAGTTATAATAATTACTTCTCAGGTATGCAACTTCTGAAATTAAAGCAGCAGTGGCTGGTCCATCATTTACTTCAAATAAATAAAGTTCGCCATCTTTATCAATACCAATATCCATACCTAAGGACATAATATGTGTACCTCTTAGTTCTTCAATTTTATATGGTAAGGTTACTGCAAGATTTTCTAGTTTTTTATTAATCTCAGTCCACTTTTCTCCAAAGTTCGCTTTTAAAAATGGCTTTGGATCACTTATTCCCCCACCTTGGTTAACATTTGATATAACTTTTTGTCCTATACCAATTCTAATATAATTTCTTGCACTATGCCATTTACCATCTCCGCCTTTTTCTACATGAATCCTACAATCAAATGGGTCTCCATATAATGTTCTAGACTGAACATACTTTTGAAGAATATAATTTTTCCCTTTTATTTCATCCTCAAAAAAAGTTGCAATCTGATTTTTATTTATTTCCTGTTCCATTGTTTTAAACCCAACAGTATAATGATCACTACTTTTGTTTAAAATATATACTCCTCTTCCCTGAATTCCTCTTAATGGTTTAAGAACAATAGAGGAATATTCATTTAAGTAATGAATAATATCTTCAAATTTCCTTACCTTGTGAGTAGGAATTATTAGATGCGAAAATTCCTGGTCATTTCTCAAAATGTTTTGTAATTTAATTTTACTTAAAACATTTGCACGGTCATCAGATAGGAATGTTTTATTCCTTAGATAATTCATTATTTCCCGATTTTCTTTTTTAAAATTATAAGGAACTACATCAATGAAAGGAGGGATATCGACTATTTTTTCTTGCCAACTATTATTGATATATACTTGTCCTCTTACTTTATTCTCTTCCATCATAATATCTTTTGGCCGCAGATAAATTATTTCAATATCATAGGCTTTACTTATTAATGATGTAATTTTTGCTAATTTTGTTGGTTTATTAAAAGCTGTCATGAAGCCGACTTTCATACTATTTCTCCTTTTTGAATAAATTGTATAAAATAATAATTGTTCTATTTTCGTCTAGTTTATAGAAGTAATCTGACAACTATTTTCTGAGGTATATCCACATTTTTTTGTAAGTCATTTTCTAAAACACTTTGTACATTCAATTTTTTTGAGGCCTTTTACACACTTCAATAAATCCATTTTTTGAGAAATAATAATCAATATTTGCCGAAGGAACGTCTCTTCCTCTTTCATTTCCTCAAAAGGATACAAATGGACATCAGTTTAGCCGCTGCATTTATTTAAAGTATTTTGTCTTTTCTACTATCTTTTGGAGCAAAAATAATATCTTCACCGGCATGAATAGAAGGCAATAACAAGTCTGAGTAGTATTGATGTTTTCTTTATCATTTACCTGTAAATAGTTAATTATAAAATTTTACTCTAAAATCAGCTCAAACCCCAATTTTAACGGTTGATCAGTATGAAGCTCGAATCTCTCTTCCTCTAGGTTATCTACTCTTGACTTTTTAGAACCTTTTCTGCATAGCTCAGCAAATTGTTGCATAATTTCTTTTTGTTCTTGAGTACCAAAAATAACAACTTCTATTCTATCTCCTTCACGCTTTTTTACGTATCCTGATAAGTTATTTTTCAATGCATGTCTTTTGATCCAACTCATATAACCCACTTTATGAACTTTACCTGAAGCAATATATTTTTTGCTATAAATATCACCAATTGGAGGCATTGTTACTTTTACTTCATCTGCTGCCCAAGTTTTTAAAGGTTGCAGAAGGCTATTAAAATCAAAATAGAAATTAGATTTTTCTTTTCCTTTTGTTTCAGGGAAATAATAGTCAATAATTGCCCCAGGTACATCTTTTGCTTCTCCTTCTAAAGGAAAACAATGAAAGGCTATTTCTGCTGTTGCGTTTATTTCTAAAACTACTGCCTTTTTATTTGAATCTGGATCAACAATAACATCAACGCCAGCATGTGGGATAGAAGGCATCGCCTTTAACGCATCAACTGCTATTTGTTTCACTTCATTTGTTAATTCGTATGTTTTTTCAATTGGATCTCCACCTGCAGATAGATTACTCTTTCCTCTTAAAATTAAAAGTTCACCTTTTTTTGGAACACTTTTTTCATTATAACCATAGTTTTTTAAATAATTCTTAACTTCGTAGTCAATTTTAATAGCCTTAGGTGCCAAATACGGATTCTTTTTTCTTTCTATATTCTTTAATTTAATGAGCTTTTCTACCGTGTTTTTGCCATCACCTGTAATGTTTGCAGGTATTCTATGAGTAGCAACTACTGCTTTATCTCCGACCACATAAACACGATACTCTTTTCCAAAATAATGCTTTTCAACGAGATAAGTTTTATACTGCTTATAAGTAGTTTGTGTTTCTTTAATAGCATTTAATAATTCATCCCTATTTTGCAGGTTAATATAAACCCCTCTACCCATACTGCCATTTAACGGTTTAATAATTACAGGATAACCAATTTTTTCAGCATACTTTACCATTTTTTTGCTTTCGGTGATGTCAAACAGTTCTCCTTCAGGTATAGGAACCCCGCCATCTTTTAATAGTTGTTTTGTTTTTTCTTTGTCCGTACATATATTAACCGTCTTATTGGCTACTAAGTCACCTCTAGATCTGAAAAAATAATGTGACTGTTTATCAGAACTTAATGAAAAAAATTTGCCGTCAGTGCTACTATTTAGCCTATGTAATTTACATTTTTCCGTCTCATCTTTATACCATTTAAGTGTCAAGCCTCTTCTAAAGCCTTCTAAGGCAATTAAATAGGCATCTAATTTAAACCCACGGATATCAGCTACCACTTCTTCAGTTAAATGGGGAAAAAGCTTTACTTTATTATTTTCCATATTTCTTCTCCTTCAAATTAAAGTTTCATATTTAAGAATAGGCTATAGAAATATAACATAATTCTTCCAAGAAGACTTAGTACTTCTATAACAACGAGAAATAGAATATCTTTAATATACCATTCCGGCCCTACCTTGATTTAATTATGTCTCAATTAATTGCTAATATAACTTGTTAAAAAACAGATGAATTTTTTATCAGGCATACACTGGTTGTAATATACGAAAGAGAAAAGATTTCTAATTTAGCAACATTTTTTATCCTATTTATTATTTGAATGAATAAAACCCCATTCTAATTGGTTGGTCCCACTTCTCTTCTGTAATCGTGTCTATGGATACTTTTTTGGGACCATTATTTTTCAACCATAGTTTAAACTCTTCTACAGTTTCTTCTTGCCCGCTAACGATAATTGATACTGCTTCATTATCTACTTTTTCCGTATATCCATTTAGTTGAAGCGATAATGCCTTTTTTCTTATCCAGGTTCGAAAACCAACATTTTTTAATTCTCCTGAAACAATTAACTTTGTAGAGACAGGTGAATATTGCGGAAGCTTTTTAACTGTTATTTCTTTAATTGCCCCACTTCTTAACAATTCAGAAGAACTTTCATAATCAAAGTATAAAGATAACTCTTTTTTCCTGTTTTTTGTCTCGGGAAAATAATAATCTATTATCGCTTTAGGTATATCTCTAGCCCTTCCTTCTTCTGGAAACAAATGTAACCCTATGAGTGGTTTAGAGTTAACTTCAATTACTGTCGCTTCGTTTTTTTCCCAATTTACTAACATATCTACAGCACCTTGCACTAAGCCTGGTATCGCTTGAGCCGCTTTAACTGCTGTACTACTTATTTTGGGTGATAATAAATCCGTAATATCTATTGGCTCACCGCCAGCAGAGATATTACTTGTTTTTTTTAAAAATATTTGATTACCTTCTGAAGGAATACTATCTAACGTAAAACCTTCTGAATAAATATAATTAATCAATTCATCATCGATAACGATAGGTCGTCTATAATGATTTGGGTTATTATTTCTTTTTTTGTTCTCCAGATTAATTAATTGCCTAATACTATTTCTTCCGTCACTAACAATTTTTGCTGGTACTCTGCTAACTGCCCCAATTACTTTGTCCTCAATAACATATACCCGACAATCTTCCCCTTGTACAAACTTTTCAATAATCACCTCTTTATATTCCATTTTCTCCCGTACACTAATAAGCGCATCATTCAGTTCTTTTTTACCTTTAATATTAACAATAACACCTTTCCCCTGTAATCCTTTTGTAGGTTTTAATACAAGAGGGTATCCAATGGAATCAGCATATTGGATTATTTCGTCATTATTTGTTTCAGATCCAAATCCTTTTCCAGAAGGTGTTGATATGTTCGCTTTAATAAGGTAATCTCTTGTAAGGTTTTTATCATTGCAGATATTGATTGCCTTTTTGGAAACTCTATCTCCTCTTGAAGCATTAAAGTGATGCGTCCTTCCCTTATAGCTTAGTGAATAACCGATCCTTATTTTCTTTTCTTTTCTATAGTATAAATGGCGAAGTTTTAGAATAAGTCCTCTTCTCCAACCTTCCAAAGCAATTGTATACATGCTTAGACCGCCCCCCATCGCAAGTTTCGGAATTGAACCTTCAAGATGTGGAAGCCAGTTTTTATTATAATTTTCCATAATAGTATACCTTTCTATATATATTTATTGATAGATATTAACATTGTGGGTATATATCAATATTAAAATTTTCCACTATTCTTTCTTCTTTAACAAAGAACCAATTTTTCTTACTAGCTTGGTATATTTCCAAGAACGGCTGTGCAAAATATATTGATTCTCCTTTTGAATTTTTTCCTTCTGTTTAGATACCTTTATTAACTTTTCTTGTATCTCCTCTCTCTCTCTAACTAATCCTGCTATTTTTTCCTCTAATTTTATTGATTCATCTCTTTCTAGACCTATCTTTTGCTTATCATCATGCTGTATTATTTCAAATCCTAATTCAATCGTATTATCCCAATCTGATTCAATTATATCTATCACTTTTGCGTGCGGTGGAGCATTCAATTCAATGTTTTTTTCAAATTTATTAATATTGTCTATATCTCCAGCAACAACAATAAATACACTTTCATCTGCCTTATTTTCCACAAAACCACTCAAATTCAAGACAAGAGCATTTTTTTTAATCCAGTTTCTATACCCTACTTTTTGTACCTTACCGTACACCTTATAAGCTTTTACTTTAAAGTTAAGTACAGATATTTTTGGTAAACTAACCTCTGTCAACATACCGTTTAACAATAAAGAAGAAATTTTATTATAGTCGAAGAAAATTTGATTCGTTATCTGACTCTTCGAAGGAATTTCTGCAAAATAATAATCAATTATGGCTTTTGGTATATCTCTAGATTTCCCTTTTACTGGATATAAGTGGCTGGCAATCCCAGGCTTTGTATTGATTTCAATCACTACACCTGAACTACTTTCCTTATCAAATATTATATCCACACCACATTGAGGTAAACCTGGTATCGCCATAGTTGCATTTACAGCTATTTGCTTTACCTTTTCCGACAAATGGTCTGTTACATCAATGGGCTCCCCACCAGAAGAAACGTTACTGTTTTTCCTTAAAAACAGTCGTTCATTTTCTTTTAATATAGTTTTTAAAGTATAACCTTCTTTGGCAATATTTCTTTTGACCTCATCATCAATTCTAATTGGTCTACCCCGAAGACTAGGTGTTCTCCTTCTCTCTTTATTCTTATTCCTTATTAACTCTCTAATGGTACTAGATCCATCACCAACTACATGTGCAGGAACCCTGTTAATTGCACCTATAACTCTTCCGCCTACAACGTACACTCTATACTCTTCACCAGAAATATATTTTTCTACAATAATATTTTGATAATTGGACTCTTCACGTAGCTTATTAAGCACTTTTCTAAGTTCATTTTCGCTAGTTATATTGGAATTTACTCCTTTACCCATCTTTCCATTACTTGGCTTTACCACTATAGGAAAACCAATTGAATGAGCATAACTAATTATTTCTCCATCTGTAGCCAAAGTTAAAAATTCCTGACCAATCGGTGTTGAGACATTTGCTTCTAATAAGTGCCTTTTGGTTAATGTTTTACTTCCGCTAATTTTCATTGCCGTGGAAGTCACATCTTCACCTGCTGTATATGAAAAATGAATTTCCTTCTGCTTATCAGCAAGCGAGTAACGAACAATAATTTTGTTTCGAAGCTTCGAGGTATAGAACTTTAAAGTAAGGCCTCTTCTCCATCCCTCTAAAGCTATTGCGTAGATACTTAATCTGTCCCCACTTATAGTAGACGGCACACAATCTTTTAAATGGGGAAGCCATTCTTTATTCATATGACACACTAACTTCAACCCTTTCACTAATTGCTGTCAAACTTACCCTAAAATAAGTCTCCCTACTTCTTCTCCCTAAATATTGTACTTAGGTTTCTAACTGGTTCTGTATACTTCCAAGACGTACTACTCAAAATATGTTGATTATCCTTCTCAATTCTGTGTTTTTGTTTTTTCATGCGCTGTAAATCCCTATCCATCTTCCTTAAAGCGTATTGTACAGATTTAATATTTGAAGGGTTATATTGCTCTGATATTTCAAATCCAACTGTTACAGGGTCTTCATAGCTCTCTTCATTAATTTTTAATACGTTAGATCCTTGAGGATACTGTTCAATTATTTTCTTAAAGTCGCTAACTGTTTCTCTGTCTGTTCCAGCAATAACAATTTCGATTTCATCGAATACTTTACTCTTCACATATCCATGTAGATTGTTATCAAGTGCTTGCTGCTTTAACCATTTATGGAAATTATATCGTTGTACATCACCATAAACCGTATATTTTCTTGAATAAAGTCTCCCCAGTGGTGCAGGTGCCACCTCTACTTCAAGGGCAGCCCTATTTTCTAAAGGTTCTAAAACAGTTATTAAATCAAAATAAATTTTTGATTTCTCGGTATTTATTCCTTTAGTTTCTGGAAAATAGTAATCGATAATTGCGGCAGGAATATTTCTTGACTTCCCTTCAATTGGAAACAGTGCACCACCTATTTGTGCTGTTGGGTTCAACTCAATTACAACTACAGATGCTGCAACGTCCTCACCTTCATTTACAATGATATCGACACCAGCATGTGGAAAGCCAGGAATTGCTTTTAACGCATTAATTGCAACTTGCTTATACTCTTCTGACAATGTATCAGTTACATCAACCGGATCTCCACCAGATGATACATTGGTTTTTTCTCTCAAATAGATTATCTTTCCTTTTTCGGGGATACTTTCCATTGTATAGCCAGCATCCATAATAAAGTCCAGAATCTCATTATCGATATGAATTAAACAGCTATTTAGTCTAGCATTCTGCTTTCTCACCTTATTCTTTAGTTCAATTAACTCTTCAATGGTGTGCTCACCATCACCAGTAATATTTGCCGGGACCCGATTATAAGCTGCTATTACCTTATCTCCAACAACGTAAACACGATATTCTTTACCGACCACATATTGTTCAACAATTACTTCATCATAATCTAATTCATGACGAACATAATGAATTGCTTTTATTAACTGCTCTTCATTACGGATGTTTGTTACTACACCATTCCCTAAACTTGCATTGGTTGGTTTTAATACAAGCGGGTAACCTAATTCATTACTGTATGCAATGATTTCTTCATTTGTTGCGTCTGGTGCAAAACCCTTTCCTTTTGGAACAGGAACACCTGCTTTTTCAAGATAAATCTTTGTGTCATCTTTTTCCGAACCTATTTCAACTGCTTCATTAGAGACGAGATCTCCTCGTGTTCTGAAAAAGTAATGTGTTTTTTTATCTGAGCTTAATGAAAACAATCTTCCTGGAGGGTTTACTCCAAAAATAATCATGTCTTTGAAATGCTCGGAGTCCTTTGTATACCATTTAAGCTTAAGTCCTCTTCGCCATCCTTCCAGGGCAACTGCAAAAGCATCTAATCGCGTTTTTCGAGCATTTCTCACAATATCATTTGTAAGCTGTGGCAAACTAATTCCCAGCTGCTTCTCTTTCATTTCCATTTCCTCCTATGTAGCATCCTGTTAGTTTTTGAATTTTTTTGTGATTGATCCTACTAATCGAATTGGCATTGTTGCTTTCCAGGATAAACTACTATAGTACTTTCTGCGTTTCAATTCTGCCTTTTTCAGTTCACGTTCGGTAATTTCAAGCTCCTCTTTATACATCTTCAAATCTTCAATTTGCGTTTTTAAATCTGTTTTAATTTCAAACCCAACCTTAATCGGATCATGATAGGGTTCAACCTGCACTTCGAAAACCTGACCACGTTCTTCATCTTCCCAAATAGCATTTTTGAAATCGTCCACCATCTCGGGATCTGTACCACCTACAACAATTTCAATATCGCCTTCTTCAAGCGTCATGATATAACCATGAAGGTAACGTTCAAAAGCTTCTTTACGCAGTCCACGATGGTACCCTATATCGAGCACATCCCCGCTTACTATATATTTTTTTGCAAATAGCCTTTCTTGTGGGCATGGGGTCACCGTAGTAACAAATGCGTCCCTTGATTGCAATGGGTCAAGCACATCATGAAAATCAAAAAATGTATTTACTTCTGTTGTATCAATGTCTTTTGTTTCCGGAAAATAATAATCAATAATTGCCTTAGGAATATCTCTTGATTTACCTTGAATTGGATAAAGCAAGCCGCCAAGCTGTGCAGTTGGGTTTAGTTCAATAACATAGACATCTGCTTTTTCTTGATGTACAATCAGATCAACTGCACCGTGTTCAAGACCTGGTACAGCATGAAGTGCCTCAACTGCTGCCTCTTTCACATATTCAGGTAATTCATCCAATGCATCAATTGGATCGCCACCTAATGAAATATTCGTTTTATCACTAAGTGCAATATTTAAATCCTTTTCCGGAATCGTATCGAGTGTGTATCCTTTTCGGCCAATATAATCTTCTACCTCTTCGTTTACAGCAATTGGACAACTGACTAATCGAGGGTTTAGACTTCTTTCCTCATTTTTAATCTCAATTAATGCCCTGATAGAATTTACTCCATCACCTGTGACATTTGGTGGAATCCGATTCATCGCTCCAAACACTTCATTGCCGACAACATACATGCGGTACTCCTTACCTGGTATGTATTGTTCCACAATTACGTCTTGGTAACCAAGATTACTGCGTACATATTCCAATGAATGTTCAAATTCACCGCTGCTTGTGATATTAGAGATAACTCCTCTGCCGAAGCTGCCATCAGTAGGTTTTAATACAACTGGGAAACCTAAATGGGTTGCGTAATCAACTATCTCCTCATTTGAAGCTTCTTCTGTAAACTGCTTTCCTTCAGGCACAGTTACCCCATTTTTGAGTAAAGCTTGTTTTGTCTTTTCCTTGTCCCGTCCAATATCGACAGCTTCATTAGTTACTTTGTCACCCCGGGTTCTAAAGAAATAATGTGTTCTATCTTTTAAACTTAAGGAAAATAGTTGTCCAGGTTTATCAACAAACCATGTTCTCATTTCTTTAAACTTTTCAGAGTCTTTTACATGCCATCTAAGTGTTAGACCCCTTCTCCATCCTTCGAGAGCAACTACATATGCATCTAATAAGTTCCCATGTGCATCTGAAACAATTTCATTGGAAAGGTGTGATAACCATTCTGCACGATTCTCTTCCATTTGATTTCCTCCTACATTCCACCATTTCAATCTTTTAAATGAACCTCAGCTTGTAATTTTTTATAATGAGAAAATTCCTTGCCATTTATCAAATCATTTGTTAATCGACCTTGTGCTTCAATAAAATAATCTCCTAGCCATTTATCTGTCGGAATATCAAACTCATCGTAATTGCCCGGCTTTGGTGTGAACTCTCCAAAAACCAAGCCTTCATCAGATCTTAGAAAATCAATTCTTATAAAAGGAGAAGGTATTTCAGCACTAATCACTTTAGCCATCTCAATTTCTGCATTTGTTACACCATTTCCTTTAAATAAGCTTTCATCATATTTTCCAGTTCCAATTCGTTCACCTGATGCCGTCCACCAGCAATATTTTATTTCCGGGTAGCGTACAATTTCTAAGATGAGTGCTACTTTTCCATAAAAACAATAAAACTTGATATCACGGGCAGGTACTTTATTAGCCTTTTCTTCCAATATTAATTCTTCGATGAACCATTCATTGCGACTAACTCGGCCAGATTCTATGTCTCTCTCCATATTTTTTCTTAAAACTTGCCAATTAGCAATTGTCTTTGATTGTTTGATATCTATTATATCATTATTATTATAAACGAGATATACACCGCGAGCCCCTGCCCCATCAATGGGTTTGATTGCTATCCCATTTTTTTCAGGTATTTCTTCTAATGTGTATGTGCTCTCCGAAACCTCTGGTGTTCTTATGTTTAATCGATTCATAAATTGGTATGCAAGCTTTTTATCGTCTAGCAGCATTTCTGGTAATGTTCCCAACAGCTGATGTTCTCGCATGCGCATGTTTAGACTCGCACGATAAGAGGAAGCCGGTTTTAAAGAAATCTCTTCCTCTGAAAGTCCTGACCTGATCATGAACTCTGGAATATCTTCTACTTTAAGCCCGGATAGGAGCTTTGGGTAAACGAGCTGCTTATATGTCTTCTTGTCATTCATAAATAAGCGAGCAGACGCTTTTAATAGATGATTGTAATTCTCGTCATGTGTTTGCTTTTGATCAATGATATCTTCCATGAACTCAATTAATGTGCCTTTATCCTTCTTTTCCTTTGCCGTTCTCCATAAATGATTATAATCCAGCTTTGTAGTTTCCAATTTAAGCGAATGAATTAATTCCTTAGCAGCATATAATTCATGGCGGACAGATGCGACCTCTTTTTCCAATTCTGCTATTTGCGGATCTTGGTTTGCATGCAGTACTTTGCGAATTGAGGCAGTTTGTTTCCATGTCTTGCTTTTCTTTATATGCTGTATCTGTTTCTCACTACTTTTGATATCAGCTTCTGCCTTTTTAATCGCTGCTTCTGTTTTGATCAATCGTTTGATTAATTCCTCATTGTCAACCTCAGGTTCTGTTGAAGCCTTGCTTTTTTCCATATCGAGCTGATTATCAATACCTTCGTTCATCCAATCATCCACCTTTGTCTTATTCCAGTTTAAATGGATTCTCATCCACCAACCAATTTTCTATAAAGGATGCAAATGACACTTGATTCCATGCTTTTTCATCCATCCAGTTTTCAGTGGATAATGGAATCGATTTTAATTCTTTACGATGATTCTCCAATAAGTACTCGCGTATTTCATCGCTAATTGGATACCATTTTGTTTTTGTGTGCGTATATTCTTCGATATGTCTGAAGCATCTTCGAAGATCGTAATTTTTACCCCTTGCATTTCTTCCAGGAAGCTGATTCACAATAACTCGAACAACTTTCGGATCTACATGCGGTACATATAGTTGCTTTTCCTCAAAGATTGCGGGATTGTTCACAATTAAAATGTCACAGGAAATTCGTTCTCCATATACGAGCATTTGTACAGAATCGCCGTCAAGTATCTCTCTGATTGAGTGATCTATTGCTTTTGGCATCTTCAAATCATATTGTCCCATTTGAATCAGTCCTGTTCGCATACCCATTTCCTTAAAAGCATTTAATTGCAGTAATAGATACTGCTCTATCTTTAATCGAAAGTCAGAAATAATAACGATATCGAAATGACGCTTTCCAGCCTGCTTTTCTTCTCTTTCAGGCCACATTGGCTCTGGCACGGGGTACCGTCTTGTTTCGGGTTGGTTAGGCATGTAGAATGTATCTGTTTGGTTATGATAAAACCGATAACTTTCAGCATACTCTTTGCGGGCACCCATTAAAAATCCATTGTACCCAAAAGCCGAGCTTGCAGTGAGTGAACCCGAGGATTGCATTGGAAAAGATAATGGTCCTGTTTTTAAATCCACTACAGCTTCCTTGCCGAAAACTGCAATCAAACGGTTTTTAAATTCACTGTCTGCGGCAAATCGGACTCTATCCCAATAACCAACCTTTTCAAGCACCGGCTCTTTTCTAAACATAATGGATGACATGTTTGAGAAAATATATCTTCCTGGCATACCTCTTCGATAGGCTTTAAGTTCTTCTGTCAGTCGTGCATGCTCAGAGGTGTTTGCAATGATATCTTTCTGCTCCATCAAGTGGTTCACTTGTCTTTCAATCTTTTCTGGGTGCGACCAGTCATCTGCATCATTAATCGTTACAAATTCACCTGTCGCCTGCTGCAAAGCTATGTTACGAGCAACATATGGCCCACTGTTTTTTGGTGTAGTTAGCGGTTTTACTCTTGCATCCATTTCGGCATACTCAGCAATCACATTTGCTGTATCATCTGTACTGCAATCATCAACAACCAATATTTCAACGTTGTTCCATGTTTGAGCCAGCATGGACTCGATTGCTACACGAATTCCCGATTCGGAGTTATAAGCTGGAATGATGATTGAAACTTTCGGGCCATCACTCACAGTGTGCTTCCTTTGAATCGGGTTGGTTCTTAATCTATAATAAGCATCCGTGTTCTCGTTAGGTGACAAAATAATCCCCTGCAATTGGTATAGATCCAAGCACTTATTGATCCAACCAACTCTGCCTTCAATCGTTTTTTCTAAATTCGCTGCAGCTATATACAAATCTGCATGTTTATCCGAAGCGAGCAGATTTGTAATAAGGCGTATTCCCTTTTCTTGTTCACCTAAGAGTTCGTAGCTCTCAGCCTTAAGTATTGCCGCTTTTCTCAGAGTTTCTTGGTTCTTTTCTTTATCCATTACAATATCAATGTACTCAAGAACCATGCTTGCACTATCTGTCGTGAGCTTATTCGCATACCATAAGACTAACTCCCATGCGATTGCTTTTTTTAAATAATAATTATCTGTAGTTGCGAACAATCGTTGTAAATCAGTTAAGGCTTTTTCAATAAATCCTAAATCATATAAGTACTTTTTATATTTTTTTAGTTGATTTTCAGCATGTTTTCTTTTATATGCTTTGCTATAGACTTGCTTGATATTTCTTCTGCCTAATGCATAGGCTGGAATCGATTTTATAAGGAATTTTCCTTCACGCTTATACTTCGCCAGCTTTTTTATCAGGTGCTGTGCCTGCATAAATTCGCGTTTATATTCCATTAAACTCTGCTGCTTCGCTTTCTTTTCGGCTAATTTCTTTTCTAAGTCAGCTTCTAATTCAGCCAATTGATCAGTTAATGCAGCGTCTTGTTCTTCGAGCTTATTCATTTCAGTTTGTTTTTTCATCATATACCCAGCTCTTCTCCCATACACGTTCACTGAAGTTAACTTCATGCAACGCTTCTGTATGATGTTCCATCAAGGCATTCTTAATTTCAAGTGTTGCGGGATACCACGTTCCCGGGTGGTCAAAGTATTGCTTTAAGTGTTTTAAACAATTAGAAATAGCATATCCTTCACCGCTTGGCAATTTGTCTACAATAACATCTACTGACTTTGCAAAAACGGTGGGTATGTAGTGTTGATATGCTTCTAAAGCAATCGGATTCAAAATGAGCAGTTTATCTGTTTGTATCTGCTCCCCATATACGAGCATTTGCAATCTGTTGCCATCGAGCATATTCCGAATGGACTCTTCTATGATAGATGCACCTGCATTATATTGATTAATTTGCACGAGACCAATACGCCCGTCCTTTTTCGCATAAATTTCCTTAATGAAGCTGATTTGTTCCTCATTAATAACTCGAAAGTCCATGGCGATTACAGTATGAAAGAAGCGTTTGCCATCCACCTTTTCCTCTCGTTTCGGCCACATTGGCTCTGGAACTGGAAAAACTCTGGTTGTCATTGGAAAAGGATAACGCAGTGTCTCTGCAGTATGATGATGATACTCCAAAGCTTCTACATATTCTTTTCTTACACCCATGAAAAAGCCGCTATAACCAAATGCAGAGCTCCCAGTGAGCGATGTAACGGACTGCCTTGGTAATGATAGTGGACCTGTTTTCAGATCGACATAGCTATTTTTTCCGAATACTTTAATCAGTCTTCGCTTAAATTCACCATCTGCAGCGAACCGTACACTATCCCAATAGCCAACTTTTTCAAGAACTTGCTTGCGTCTGAACATAATAGAAGACATATTTGGGAAAATATATCTTCCTGGTGTACCTCGACGATATAATTTCAGCTCTTCTTCCGTTAACCTTGAATGCTCAGATGTATTTGCAATAATATGCTCATGCTCAATCAAATGCTTAACCTGTATCTCTATTTTCTCAGCATGTGACCAATCATCGGCATCATTAATAGTGACAAAATCTCCAGTTGCATGCTCTAACGCAATGTTTCGAGCAACATATGGCCCACTGTTTACTGGGGTTGAAAGAGCTTTTACCCGCGAATCCTTTTCAGCATATTCAGCGATAACTTTCGCTGTATTGTCCGGACTGCAGTCGTCAACAGCTAAAAGCTCGATGTTTTGCCATGTTTGCGAAAGAATTGATTCAATCGCAACTCTTATCCCTTCCTCAGCCTTGAATGCTGGAAGGATGACAGATACTTTTGGCCCTTCTTCTACTTTTCGGTCCAAAGCTATGGTTTGCAGGTCATCGTATACTGAAGAGCGATCCATTTGGGTAAATCCAATTGGCTGCAAACCATATAGCTCCATTACTTTGTTTACCCATTCCATCCGTTTATCAAGAGTGTCTTCTAAATTAGCTGCTGCAAGATAAAGGTCAGCATGCTTCTGCGTGGAAAGCATGCCGTGGATAACTTCTTTACCCTTTTCTGCTTCATTGCACATTTGATAGCATTCAGCTTGAACAATAGCGATTCGCCGCAATTGCTCCGCATCTTTCTCGCCATTCTTTGCTGCTGCAATATACTCCAGTGCTTTTCCAGCACCTTCTTCTGTATATTGATTGGCATGCCATAACGTCAGTTCCCAAGCTGCAAGGCGCTTTAGCTGTGGATCTTTTATGTTGGTATAGTATTCTTCTAATGCTTTAAGCGCCTTTTCTGTAAATCCCAGATTGTACAGATGGTATTTAATTTGTTTAAGCTTTTGTCTCTGGGCTTGCTTTCTTCCAGACAACATTCGTTTTATTTGCTGCTTCTGTTCTTCTGTAAAAATGTCCGTCAGAGCCTTTCTCTGCCTTTCATTTAATACGGTGTATACAACCCAGTCAACAGGGGCTAAGATTACTTTTTTCATTGCACGAATCACTTCTTGTCACCACCAAACGGTACCATTATTCTTTATTTTCTACAGGTTTCTTGGGAGATTCCTGTTTAAAAACTTGCTTTCTTATTTGTTTTACAACTTTTTTATTCGCGTTTCCAGTTTTACTTATGCCAAGTGATTCTCGATATGCAGCAACTGCCTCTTCCGCAGTTCCATCAAAGCGAACCTGTCCACGCTCCATCCAGATTCCTCTAGTGCATACTTTTTCCACAAAGTTCATACTGTGCGAAACGATAATAACTGCTTTTGCATGAGACATCATGTCTTGGATTCGTTCACTTGCTTTTTGCTGAAATGCCATGTCACCAGTTGAGAGTGCTTCATCAATAATAAATATATCAGGCTTCAATATAGCGGCAATGCTAAAGCCGAGCCTTGATTTCATACCAGATGAATATTGTTTTACTGGTTTATCAATGGATTTTTTCAGTCCGGAAAATTCAACAATTTCGTCATATTTCGCTTGTACTCTTTTTTTAGGTATCCCAAGAAGCATCGCATTCAGGAAAATATTGTCTCTTCCAGATAATTGTGCATTAAAACCTGTTCCATACCCTAAAAGGGAAGAGGTTTCCCCTTCTAGCTGAATATCGCCTTGGTCTGGCTTCAGGATATTTGTCAGCACTTTGCAAAGTGTACTTTTTCCAGCACCATTATGACCGATGATCCCAACTACTTCGCCTTCTTTTATTTCAAAATTAACATCCTTTAACGCCCAGAATGTGCCTGTATTAAGTTCATAGGAAATACCCACATTTGTAGCCCGAACAATCGTTTTATCTTTAACCGAGCTCTCCGTTTTGTTTAGTTCCAGGCTTCGTTTGCGTTTAGGTGGCGCAGGGACTGTTGCTTTATAATGCGCAACAATCTCTTTCGGATCACCAATTTCCTTTACCACACCCTGATTGATCCACATTAATCGATCACAATTTCGCTGTGCGTATCTTAGGCTGTGTGTAACAATAATTACCATTTTAGCCTGTTTTACAAGCTCTTTCATTTTCACAGCAGCTTTTTTGCTAAAACGCGCATCCCCTGTATTTAATGCTTCGTCAAGGATAAGCACCTCAGGCTCTAAATGGGCCGCGACACTGAATCCGAGTCTTGCTTTCATACCACTGGAATAATATTTCATTGGCTGGTCAATAAAATCTCCGATATCTGAGAACTCATGGATATCATCAATATAATGATTAATCAATGATTTACTGACTCCAAGCATCATGCCATTTAAATAAACATTCTCTCTTCCAGTCAGCTCTTTATTGAAGCCCATTCCAAATGAGAATAATGCAGTTACCTTACCATCAACGTGCATTGTCCCTTTATCTTGCTGCAAAATTCCTGCAATGATTTTACTTAATGTCGTCTTTCCAGCTCCATTGGAACCGATAATGCCGAGGATTTCTCCTTGGTGACCTGTAAAATCTATATCCTTTAATGGCCAGACTTTTTCCTTTTTCTTTTTCTCTTTTTTAGCGAACATGCCAAATACACGTGATTTTATATCATCCTGATAGCCACGGTCATAAAAGGAAACACCTATATTCTTAGCAACGATAACATCCTCTTGCGATTCGTGCGTATTATGTTTCGTTTGATCCTGCATGTCTACCCCTCATTTTAAATATGACATACCTATAATGCCTTAATAATTTTATGTTCGTTTTTACTGTAATAATAAATCATAAAGGTTCCTATAATAATTGCGATTAAGAAAAGAATTCCAAGACCAATCAAATTTGGTGTTTGGTGGAACATCAAAATATCTCGATAGGCTGTAACTATAATCGCTACTGGATTGTATTCAATCAATGGTACAAGCCAGTCAGGCACCTTTCCACTTCTGATTAAACGTCCACCTTCCCAGATGATCGGGGAAGCGTAGAAGAAAATACGTGTAATATATGTCATTAGATTCTCAATATCTCGAACAAAAATCGTAATAAATCCGAGAACAAGTCCTAACGCCAAATGTACCGTTAATTGAATAAAAATAATTAATGGCAGGTATGCAATATGCCATGTTGGTACAACGCCATAAATTGCTAGGAATAACGCAATTACAATTAAACCAAATGCAAAGTTAAATAACTGTGTTAACGTAAACGATAATGGAAATAGCGCTTTTGGCAAAGATACCTGATTAATAATCGAGCTGTACCTTAAGATGGATTTTGATGATGAGTTGATGCTTGTACTTATCCAACGCCAAGCGACTAATCCAATGACTAAAAAGAGTGGATATGAAAACTCATCATGGGTTCTCCCCAGTACGATTACGACTAGGAAGTAGTACACCAATACATTCAATAATGGATCCAGCAACCACCAAAAATATCCTAAGTAACTATTCCGGTGCTCTGCCTTCAACCCGGACTTGACTAAGTAAAATAATAAATCTTTTCTCTTCAGCATTTCTTGCATATAATTTTTCATTATTCATGACACCGCCTAATATTAAAAGCCTAAAAGCTTAATCAATTATTACCTGATTATTGATTTATCGCTTTAACAAAAAATGTATTATGATTATAATCAGTGTTCTTTATATAAATGTATTTTCGATAATAATTATAATCATCGCTTCGTTCTCCATCTAATAAGATCCATAATGGACCTTATTACATAATGCGCAAAGTACCATATGCTTTTCGGCAAGCTTTGCTTTTCAATTTTCCTGAAAACATACCAGTTTCGTTTTGCAGCTTTCCACTTATTACTTGAGATTGAATTGCCAACAAGGCGGTATTCGGCTAATATTTCGGGAAGTCCATAAGCAAGGAAACCCTTTTTCGTAATGGTTAACCAATAAACATAATCCTGCCTTGTTCGGATATTGACCATTTTCAAATGACCAACCTTATCTCGGTCAAGCATAACGGTTAAACAGCCAATTACACATCGTTTCATTAAATCATCGTAATTTACAGATTCTGGGGTGCTGCTCACAGCATTTGTTTTAGTCCCATCCTCTAAAATTCGGACATACTTTGTGAAGGAAAAAGCGATGTCGTTGTTTTGCATAAATCGGAGTTGTTTGTCCAGTTTTTCTGGCAGCCAACGATCATCACTGTCAAGAAAAGCAATATAGCGACCTTTAGCATTCTCCATTGCTGTATTACGCGCTACAGCTGAACCGCTGTTCTCCTCAAGAACAATTAGCTTAATTCGATTGTCACGCTTCCTATATTCTTCCACAATCGACGTTGTATTATCAGTGGAACGATCATCCACAATCACCATTTCCCAATTAGAGTACGTTTGATTCAAAACAGAATCAATCGTATCTCCGATAAACCGCTCTGCATTATAGGCAGGGGTAATTACCGATATAAGTGGATCTTGTTTCATTTAATCACCGATTCCTTCTTCCCGCATACTTTTCTTTTCTAAATCAAGCAATTTATAATACCAGGAAATTAATTTTTGCTCTTCTGTATACCAGTTCAGTTCCTCTGCAACAGCTTTTTTCCCATTCTCCCCCATGCGTTTTGCTTCTTCAGGGTTATTTTTAAGATAAGAAATTGCCTTTCTTATCGCTTCATCATCATATGGGTCAACAGCTATACCGCACTGATAGGTTTCCATAAATTTTTTCCAGACAGGAAAGTTAGAGCAGATTATCGGCAGCCCTGCATTCATATATTCAAAAAACTTGGTCAGTTCTTTTTTCATATAATGCTCCGTTGGCGGGAAAAGGGCTATCCCTGCCAGCCAATTTGTTTGAAGGTAGCGATCCTCAATTACTTCTTTTTCGATAAACTGGTCGATTCCTTCAATTTTTAAGTTTGCTTTCTTATCTCCAGCTGCCTCGTACATTTTTTCTGCCAGGTCACTTGGACATTTACCTACGAAATGCATTTCAATCTCTTCATCAATTACCGGTATGCGAGCGTGAAACATTGCACCTCGTACAACGGACACATTTCCAGTATACAGGACTTTATTCTCTGCAGGGGTTTCACGTTTGCTATTTAAAAACTTTTCATTAACTGTCGGGTAATTTAGAATACACGTCCCCGTCGGATAAATATCCTTATAATATTTTTCCGCAAGACATAATTCAAAGTTCCGAGCAAAAAAGCGTTCCATTAATCTATAAATAGACGCAATCATTTTTCTGATTGGCAATGACATATAATCTTTTTGCAGAATGCTTGTAATGTAATCTTCATGAATATCATAAACGACGACATTGTCTTTATTTTTTAACAGCCATGCTATCGGCAAAAGCTCTGGATCATGAAAGTGATAGATGTCTGCGTTTAATTTTTTCGCTTCTTTAAAAGCTGCAAATGCGCCAACTGTCATCCTTTTTAATCTGCTTTTATATTTTTTTAATGGTATATGTTTTATTGGTTTATCTCCATTTGATTTCTGATCGCCTTCTTGGGCGATTAAAGTCACATCAAAACCTGCCTTTTGCAATGACTTACACTCTTTATGATAGATCCTGGGATCATATGGGTGGTGTACAGTTGTTAACTGAACAACACGCTTTGGAGTATGCATACTCCTTCAACTCCTGTTCAACATTTTATTCTGTCTTGGTTATGTTTCCATAAATACATCTTCATATTGTTTAACAATTTTCTGTGCGCGGAATGTATTCACACGCTCTAGTCCTTTTTTAATGGCATGATCCCGCCTGTCTTCTGTCCAGGTTAATGTTTCGTAAATTTTTTCTGCTATTTGTTCTGCATTTCCAATTTCACACATTAGCCCATATTCACCAGCATTTAATACTTCTTCAGCACCAGGGTATGCCTTCGTTGAAACAACAGGTATTCCTGTGGCTAACGCCTCTGACAGAACATGGCCAAAGCCTTCTCGTTTCGAGGTTAGGACGAAAACATCCGCATGGGCAAAATAGATATATGGATTCTGTTGGAATCCAAGAAAAAATACTTTATGCGCCACACCTAGTTTTTCAGCAAGCTGCTTCAATTCGCCCCCAAGTTCACCTTCACCAAGAATAACAAGCTTTACATCGATGCTGCGACTTACATCAGCAAACGCTTTAATCAGTGTTTGTTGATCCTTATCCTGGACCAGCCTGCCTGCTGTAATGATTACTTTTTCATTTCCATTAAATATGGTTTGATGTTCCTGTGGAAGAATTCCCTCTTTTATATTAGTTCGAATACGTTCTATATCTACTGGGTTATAAATAACATTAATTTTTTCACGTTTTACCTTATAACGCTTTACAATATTTTCTTTTACACCGTTGGAGAGTGCAATCACGCGACTGGAAAGTTTGTATAAAAGCCCGTATAGTCTTAATTTAAAATCAGCAGCAGGGCTGCCTCCCAAAAAGGCTGCTTCTCGCACGATGTTTTTTGCTCCAGTAAAAGAGAAAAAATTTCCCAGTATGGCTATCGTGTTATAATTCGGAATCGTACTGAATACGATATCCGCCTTTTCTTCCCGAATTACTTTTGCTAATGGGAAAATGGCTGATCTTAATCGTTTCGTCTTTAATTTAATAAATTTCACATCAGTCTCTAGATACTTCTCATAGCTTCCATCGTACTGTAATGTAACGAGTATTGGAATGAATTTCGATCTATCGATATTGTTTAATATGTTCAATAATGTTCGAGCAGCTCCACCGCCACCCATTTGGTAAATAAAAAATAAAACACGTTTCTTCTCCACGAAATCGTCATCCTTTTTTTAAAGTAAAGAAAGTATATGATTTAACTGTACTGTGACACCCATATTCAGCTTCTTCGCCAGCGATTAGCAAGGCTTCCGCTTTTGTTCACTTCCTTAATAGACCGAAAATACACTGAACGAATTATACCATAGCGGCAACAATAAATAAATTGTCGAAATCATTACAATTAAGGTATCATCCATATGATTTATTGTTACATTGTCCCTTTTTTGTAAAGCTCTCTTAATATAACCAAAAATCCGTTATCCTGCCTTTGAACACAAATATATAATAAAAATGGATGTTTAACGCCAAAAAGGACCTGGTATGATAAACGCAGATCCTTTTTGTTGCTGGTGTCTATTGTTGTTCTAAACTTTTCAGCTTTTGCTCCATATATGCCTTAATTTCGTTATGTAAGTCTGGTCTATTCAGGGCAAAATCAATGGTTGCTTGTACAAATCCTAATTTCCCGCCAATGTCATAACGTTCACCAGTAAAGTTATATGCAAGCACTTGTTCCTTTTCATTTAACTTATTTAATGCGTCCGTTAACTGAATTTCGTTATTTTTCCCTGGCTTCTGTTTTGCGAGAATATCAAAAATTTCAGGTGAAAGTATATATCTTCCCATAATTGCTAAATTAGATGGAGCTTCATCTCGACCTGGCTTTTCAATTAATGATTCAATCGCTCGAACAGAAGAACCATTATCGTTTAGCGTTAATGGCTTAACGATGCCGTATTTTGATACATCCTCCATTGGGACATCGTGTACACCAATTACCGAAGATTGGTGTTTATCAAATACATCGATAAGCTGCTTTAAACATGGTACTTCTGATTCCACAATATCATCCCCAAGCAGAACAGCAAATGGCTCATTTCCTACAAAGCTGTGCGCACAGCCAATTGCATGCCCTAAGCCTTGAGGCTCCTTTTGTCGGATATAATGGATATTGGCTAAATTCGAAATAGACTTGACCATTTCCAGCATTTGGAGCTTCCCTTTATGTGCGAGCGTTTCTTCAAGCTCGTAAGACTTATCAAAGTGATCCTCTATTGCACGCTTTCCTCTTCCAGAAATAATAATAATATCTTCTATTCCGGAAGCAACTGCTTCTTCCACAATATATTGAATCGTTGGTTTATCCACAATTGGAAGCATTTCCTTTGGCTGTGCTTTTGTAGCTGGCAGGAAACGTGTCCCTAATCCCGCCGCCGGGATTATAGCCTTCGTTACTCTCATCTTATGCTCTCCTTCTATTATAATTAAATAGCCGTTTATTAAGGTTTTCTTATTTTACCTTGTGATAGTGTTAGTTTATCATATTGCCACTTACTATCCAATTTTCGACAAAAAAATGCAATAAATAGTCAGAATCTGTATAATAGTAATTGCTATACAAGATCAATATATAGATGTATAGTATTTTTGAAAAGCAATATTTAAAGATGTAGTGCCATTTAGGAACCGAGAAGCACTACTTAATCTTAAAGCTTCATATGAAATAAACCATACAGATAAAGGAAGGCAACGATACCATGGAATTGTTTAAGAAATTACAAGCAAAAGAAGAGAAAATTGCAGTTATCGGTTTAGGATACGTTGGTCTGCCACTAGCAATAGAACTAGCTAAGAAATTTGATGTTGTTGGCTTTGATGTGAATAAGGCTAAATTGGATAAATATTTAAGCGGGATTGATGTAACAGACGAGGTTGGCGACGAAGCCCTCAAAGAAACGAGCCTAGTATTTACGAGTGAGGAGGAAGAGTTACAATCTTGCAAATTTCATATTGTAGCTGTACCAACTCCTATTAATACGGATAAGACACCTAATTTAAATCCAGTAATTGGAGCAAGTGAAACTGTTGGAAGGAATTTAACTAAAGGCTCTATCGTTGTTTATGAGTCAACGGTATATCCGGGAACGACAGAAGAGGTTTGCATTCCAATTCTTGAAGAAGTTTCGGGTCTGGAATTTGGAACTGATTTTAAAGTTGGTTATTCACCAGAGCGAATTAACCCAGGTGACAAAGTAAATACCTTAACGAAGATCACAAAAATTGTTTCCGGTTCGGACGAGTCTGCGCTTCGCGAAATAGCTGATCTTTATGGCTCTATTATTGAAGCTGGTGTATTTGAAGCCGAATCCATTAAAGTTGCTGAAGCAGCTAAAGTCATTGAGAATTCACAACGAGATATCAATATTGCATTTATGAATGAGCTTTCAATGGTGTTTAATAAAATGGATATTAATACAAAAGCTGTCTTGGAAGCTGCTGGAACGAAGTGGAATTTCCTTAACTTCACACCTGGATTAGTTGGCGGACATTGCATTGGCGTTGATCCATATTATTTCACCTATAAAGCCGAACAACTTGGATATCATTCGCAAATCATTCTTTCGGGAAGAAAAATTAATGATGACATGGGAAAATACATTGCAAGCAATATCATTAAAAAAATGATTAAAGCCAAACAAGAGATCGACGGTGCACGGGTAGCTATTTTCGGACTCACGTTTAAAGAGAATGTTCCAGATGTCCGAAATACAAAGATCATCGATATCATTACAGAATTACAGGAATACGGTGTTGAGACACTTGTTCATGATCCTGTTGCCGAGAATGAGGAAGTTTATAATGAATTTAACATTCGCTTAGTAGAACAAGAGGAATTAATGGAGTTGGATTGTGTAGTATTTGCTGTTCCTCACAAGGAATTCCAGGAATCTTACACCTTAGATAACTTGGAAGAGCTTTACAAAAATGATTCAAAAGTGTTAATTGACATTAAAAGCATCTTTGACAGAAAAGAATCTGAAGCAAGAGGATATCATTACTGGAGTTTGTAATTTGATAGTAAAGAAAAAACGGGAATCTTTGTTTATTGCAAAGATTCCCGCTTTATTAATTCCAGGTTGGATTTTTATCTGTTTTTCACATTAACTTCTTCCTGACCTAAGATTAAGTAATTCAATTCCTTTTCAGGGACTTTATTAAATTGCTTACGTTTCATCAAATAAAAGATAACCCCGAGAACAATCCACGCTGCTAAGGCAATCCTTGATTCAATTCCTAAATATGCAGGTGATCCCGGAACCAGCAACAGGCCAAGAAACACAAGACTCGTAAGCAATCCAATAAAGGAAACAACTTTTTTAAATGGTGAAACGGTATTTAATTGTTCATTAAAATTAGCATCTTTTTTCCACCTAAATAGTTTAAATGCAGTGAAACAAGTGTAAAAGTAAGCTATTGTTACACCTACCGATGACATGTCAACCACCCACAGCAATGCCTCTCTGCCAAACCACGGGGCGAACATCGCCAAAATCACTACAAATATAATACTAATATAAGGTGTTTTATACTTTGGATGCAATTTCGAAAAGGTTTCAGGAAGTATCTTTGCCCGCGACATAGCAAATAGCAAGCGGCTAGAAGAAAGAATAAAGCCAATCAACCCAGTGAATATTCCCATCGTCAATGCTACCACTAAAATAGCCAAACCACCTATTCCCAATAAACGTTGAATCGCTGTTCCTGTTCCCCAAATGTAATTGCCGGCAACTAAACCTTGCCACGGCTCTGCCATGGATGTCGTAATAATCATCAAGCTGTATAATACGAAAGCAAAAAATATTGCATAAATAATTAAACTGAATGCTTTTTTAGAGGAAAAATTAAATTCCTCGGCTGTTTGTGGTACTGTATCAAATCCAACATATGCCCATGGTGCAATCGCTACAATTGAAATAATGGCTGCAAAAGCAGTTGTTTCCGCAGGGAAAAATGGTTGTATATTTGATATTCCAGTACCTGGCTGTATCCCAGCTAATAGTGTTAAAGCAACAATACTAGTAACCATTACACAGCAAAAGATAAACTGGATTCTGCCAGACATTCCAGTTCCTTTTATATTGAAATACCCGAATACGATGAGCGCAATTGTTCCAATTATAATTTCTGTTCCATATACACTCCAGCCAGCAACGTCGTAAAGATAGATGTTTTCAATAAGCTTCGGCAGCGTAAACTTAATCATTAATGCAAATGCTGATGCATTGAGTGCGACAATACAAAGATATCCAAACGTTAAAAACCAGCCACATATAAATGCATGTGTACGTCCCAGACTAACATATGTATATGCAAACGCTCCTCCTGAAACAGGAAAGCTTTTGATTAAAAAGCCGTAGCTGACAGCTATCAGCATCATTAATAAACCACCAATACCGAATCCAATAATTACTCCGAGCGGACCAGCTGTAGACATCCACGTTGTAGGTTGCACGAATGCTCCCCAGCCAATCGCTGAACCCAAGGCAATTGCCCATACCCAATGTGGCTTTAATGATTTCTCTAAAGTGGTTCTTTCATCCATACTTTTTCTCCTTTAATGTCGATTTGAATTTTAAACATAGGTTTTATTTTATCACTACTTATTTACAAAATATAATATTTTCTATTCCAAAAATATGACAAACGTATTTACCTATCATATACAATGTTCCCTGTTTACCCTAAAGAAACCAAAATAAACAAAAAGACCCAACAAAGATATCATACAGCTTTAAACAATAGTCGTAATTAACTAATTATTATTTATATTGCTATTATATTACAAAATTATATTCCTATTGTAATAGAGCTGTGCTACTATAAGATTGCATTATTGTCAAAAAATTGAATAATTTGGTGAAAGGATTGATTTAATATGAGGAATTAGTCGACCTATATAGAAAAATAATTGAAACGAGAATGGGAGGAAAAAATGGTTGAAACAGAGATATGTTAAGAAATTATTTAGTAGTTTATTAATCTTTACCCTTATACTTTCATTATTTAATCCATTAATTGTAACTGCTGAAACAAATCACGATGTTTCTAAGCAACTAAACATTGACGATAGAATATCGCAGCTGAAAAATGCAGTTTCAAAGCAACAAGCATTATTAAATCAGGAGCCTGTTTTACATCCATCATTGCAAAATTTATCTAGTGATAAAGAAGTAGCTGTTATTGTTCAATTATCGGAAGCTCCAGTTGCATTAGAACAAGGTAAGAAAACAGTCGAAGGAAAAATGCTTAGCGGAGCACAGGCAACAACTGTAAAAAATAAGGTTATTAATGAGCAAGCCAGGTTTGAAAGACTATTAAAAGCAGACAAGATAGACTATGAGAAA
Organism: Oceanobacillus sp. FSL K6-2867; assembly: GCF_037963145.1. Classification (NCBI taxonomy): domain Bacteria; kingdom Bacillati; phylum Bacillota; class Bacilli; order Caryophanales; family Bacillaceae; genus Oceanobacillus; species Oceanobacillus sp. FSL K6-2867. The sequence goes on along the minus strand of NZ_CP150144.1, from coordinate 2,765,311 downwards.
GGATTTACGTACACCGAGGCATTTAATGGGATGTCATTGAAAATGAACGCCAATGACATTGATAAGCTCTTAACAATGGAGGGCGTTGTCAGTGTTGATCCAGATGAAGAAGTTCATGCTCTTGAAGTTGCTGGAAATAATAAAGCAGGTCCGATGATGATTGATACTGTCCCCCACCTTGAAGTTCCTCAACTTTGGGATCTAGGTCATGAGGGACAAGGTGTGAAAGTTGCCGTGCTGGATACGGGTATTGATTATAATCACCCTGACTTTCAAGAAATTTATAAAGGCGGCCATAACTTCATTGAACATACGGATGATTATGCACGTCCTCGAAACGATGATGATCCGTATGAAACTACTCCAGAGGATCGTCCAGAACATATGCCAGAATTCAGTGCCAATGGCAGCTCCTTTTATACATCACATGGGACACATGTTGCGGGTATCATTGCAGGAACAGGAAACAATGAATACGGCATAAAAGGAATCGCTCCTAAAATTGATTTGTACGCATATCGTGTACTAGGTGCATATGGAAGTGGATTTACGTCCGGGATCATTGCTGCGATTGATAAATCGGTCGAGGAAGATATGGATATTATTAATCTATCATTAGGCGGTGGCAGCAACAGCCAGACTGCCCCAGACGCAATTGCTATCAATAATGCTACTTTAGCTGGAGTTACAGCAATTGTTGCAACAGGAAATAGTGGTCCAGGACGTGGTACGGTTGGAAATCCTGCATCTGCTGCACTGGCAATTTCAGTAGGAAACTCCACATTGCCAGAGGATACAATTCAAGCAAGCTTAGATATTAGTGCTGGTGAGTACCAGAAGCAATATGACGCAGCATTAATGGGATGGAATTTTGCTGAAAATCCAGCTGATGCATTATCGGGTACATATGACGTTGTACCTGTTCCAGGAGTGGGTGCATCCTCTGACTATGAAGAAATTGACATTGAAGGAAGAATTGCGTTAGTTGCACGCGGTGAAATTCCGTTTGTAGATAAGATAGAGGCGGCGAAGGAATTTGGAGCTATCGGTATCCTGATTCATAACAATATTGAAGGTGAAGGTCCTGCAAATGTATTGCTGGGAAGTTCATTTGGCTATATTCCAGCATTTGATATTTCAACTGCAGATGGCCAAGCTTTAAGAGAAGCAATCGCATCGTCAGCGGACAATATTGGCGAGGTTACCTTTAGTGATTACCAGGATGAGTCTACTGATGGCGACCAAATTAATCCATCCAGTTCACGTGGACCAGCTACGCCAGTATTTGACATCAAACCAGATGTTTCGGCACCAGGGACAAATATTATGGCAACAGTCCCTGCTTATGGAAAGGATTATCCTGATGCTGCATATGCTCAAGCATACGATCGGAAAACGGGAACGAGTATGGCTGCACCTCAAGTTGCAGGCATAGCAGCTTTACTTTTGTCCAAAAACCCTGATTGGACACCATATGATATTAAAGTGGCACTGTCAAACACAGCAAAGCAATTGAATACAGAGCAATATGATGTTTTCGCTCAAGGACCAGGTCGTGTTCAGCCACTGGCAGCTGCAAATGCAGAAGCATTGGCATATGCATTAGACACAACTGTTTTTGATGAACAATCACTTGATTACGAAAAAGGAACCATCACATTTGGCCGCGTAGCACCAGATCCAGAAAAAGCTTTAACGATAACAAAACAGATTGAAGTACGCGACCTAATCGGAAAATCCAGTGATTTTGATGTAAGTGTTGACGTAACGAAAGCAGCAACTGGTGAATTAGATGATGCTAGCGTTACCGTAAACAAATCAGCCTTTACTTTAAATGGTACGGAAACTCTTGATGTTACATTATCTGTCCCAGCAGGCGAAGAATCTCCTGGAAACGAGCTGCTTGGATACATTCATATTACGAACGGGACAACGAATTTAGCATTACCGTTTGCTGTTAACTTTTCCACAGAGATTCCGAGTGGACTAGCATATTTCGAAATAAACGATTATGCAATTTCACCTAATAATGATGGCCAGCATGATGAAACTTCTTTAGAATTTGGATTGTTAGCAGATGAAGAGCTGATGTCTATTGAGCTATGGGATGCAGCAAATCCAAATGGCGGCTATTATGATGATGGATATATTGGTTATTTGGCATTGCAAGCATTACCTGCTGGTGAATGGCAGCTTCCAATAGGTGAAACATACTACGATTGGGAAACCGAGCAAGAAATGGTAATTCCCGATGGTGTGTATACCGTTGATTTTAACTCATGGGATATTGCAAATCAAAATATCACATTGCTTGCAGACGATGGACCATTTTATGTAAAAACAGCTCTTCCTCAAATTGATTTCGCTCCTGTAGAGGAAGCAATTGACGGAAACGAATTTGTTGTAACAGGATCAATCGATGATAAATTTATTGACTTTAAAAAGACTGTCGAGAAAATTTTTGGATTGACTTACGATGTGAATGAAAAATTATCCGTCACATATGAACTGACAGATGATGATGGTCATGTTTTAGAAAGCAATGATGTAACACTGGAACAAGATGGAACATTTAAAGTCCAGTTAACGAACTTAACGAACGGTAAACACAACCTTGCTTTAACAGTTACCGACATTGTTGCAAATAGCGCTCAGCAGCAACTTGAGCTGGACGTTACAGAAGAAGAAGCAAAGGAGATTACGATTTCCTTAACACCTTCTACTAATGAGCAAACAGAAGAACCAGTTACGATTTCTGTAGATACAGATAGTGAAGCAGAATTGGTTAAGATGAAATGGCTGCAAGGTGACAAGACTGCGGAAGATTTTGCTGAAGCAGGAAATCTTATCGACTTAGATACAAAGGCTTTTGAGGTTCATGAAAATGGAACATACACCGTTTATGTACAAAATAGTGAAGGTGTTGAAGCTGTTGAATCGATTACGATAGAAAATATAATAGATCCGGTTGAAGAGGAAATTGCTATTACCCTTTCCCCTTCCACTATAGAACCGACAGAAGGACCAATTTCCATCTCTGTTGATTCGGATAGTGAAGCAGAGCTGGTTGCTATGAAGTGGCTTGAAGGTGATAAAGCTGCAGCAGATTTTGCTGAGAGCGGAAATACCATTGATTTAAATGCAAAGTCATTTGATGTTCATGAAAATGGAATCTATACCGTCTATGTTCAGAATAGCAACGGGACCGAAGCAGTTCAAACGATTACAATAGAAAATATTACAGATCCGGTTGAAGAGGAAATTGCCATTACCCTTTCCCCTTCCACTATAGAGCCGACAGAAGGACCAGTTTCCATCTCTGTTGATTCGGATAGTGAAGCAGAGCTGGTTGCTATGAAGTGGCTTGAAGGTGATAAAGCTGCAGCAGATTTTGCTGAGAGCGGAAATACCATTGATTTAAATGCAAAGTCATTTGATGTTCATGAAAATGGAATCTATACCGTCTATGTTCAGAATAGCAACGGGACCGAAGCAGTTCAAACCATTGCAGTTGGGAATATTATCGTACAAGGTAAGCTCAGCATTACATTGAGCCCTTCTACAACAAAACCAACGGAAGGTCCTGTATCCATTTCTGTTATTACAAACAGTGAAAAAGAGCTTACTGCATTAAAATGGCTTACAGGAGAACTTACAGAAGAAGATTTCGCGGATGATGGAGACGCAATTGACCTGAAAACAATGACTTTCGATATTGCTGAAAATGGGTCCTACACGGTATACGCGAAAAACAGTGACGGATTAGAGGCTGTACAAACCATTGTAATCGATACTATTATTGAGCCTGGCGATGAGATTATTAATATTTCATTGATACCTTCAACGACCGCACCAACTGAAGGAGCTGTTACAGTTTCGATTGACACTGACAGTGCAGCAGATTTAGCAGCATTAAAATGGCTTGAAGGTGAACATTCCATTGAGGATTTTGCTAAATCAGGAGCAGGAAATGCAATTGATTTAAACAAAAAGGCATTTGATATCACAGAAAACGGGACTTACACTGTTTACGCGAAAAACACTAATGGAGCTGAAGCGGTTCAAAGCATTACGGTAACAAATATTACGGACCCTGCTGAAGAGGAATTTACCATCACGCTTTCCCCTTCTACTACTGAGTCAACAAAAGGTCCTGTAACGATTTCTGTTGCAACAGACAGTGAGACAGATTTAGCAGCATTGAAGTGGCTAACAGGCGAGAAAACAGCTGAAGATTTTGCTGAGGATGGACATGCAATTGATTTAGAGACAAAAGCTTTTGATGTTAATAAGAATGGAATGTATACCGTTTATGCAAAGAATCGCAATGGAGTTGAGGCCATCCAAACCATCCATGTCGAGAATATTTCTAAGCCGGCACCTAAAGAGGATACTGTTATTACAAAGCCACAAATTAAGGATGGAGCAGCTGTCATTTCAAATGATGCTATCGATAAACTAGCGGATGATGGTACATTCATCATTAACTTAGACAAAGTGGAATCTGTACGTATTGACATTACAAAAGAACAGGTTGCTGCTTTGAAAGCAAAAGAAGCAACATTGATTATTCAGAACCATCATATTGAAATGCAAATCCCATTGGTTAATTTACCGGATGATAAAGACATTTCAATTAATCTTGAAAAACAGGACGGGGTTAAAGAGGCTGTCAGTCCTGTATATGATTTAACGATCTATGCAAACAAAAACGCAATCGACATCTTTAAGGAACCGATATCGCTTATATTCACTATTGATGCAAATAAAGTTAACCATACAGATGCTTTAAATGTATACTACTTAAATGAGGAAACAGAGCAATGGGAGTTAATTCCTGGTGCTGTATACAGGGATGGCAAGGTTTCTGTTAACGTGGATCACTTTAGTCAATTTGCCGTTTTTGAAGATGCAGACAATGATGACAAAATTAATGAACCTGCAGACCGGAACCAAGTGGATAAGGATGACAAAAAAAATCCAACAGCTAAAGACCCAATTAATAACAATCGTACAGGTTTCGGCAACAACACCGGCAACAATCCTAGCGGTGGAATGAATACTAGTTATGCAAAAAGCAATCCAACAGATGGTAATAAACTTCCAAATACCGCTACAGCAACATATAATTATCTAGCTATTGGAGCAGTACTAATCATCATCGGTTTGGTTGCGTTCTATATGCAGCAAAGAAGAAAAAGAAAATCGATGCTATGATTATAAACAAGTAGAGAGCCTGGGACAAAAGATACTTATTTATGTCCCAGGCTCTTCTCTTTACTGTGAACGTTCTATTTTCCGTAATATTTTCCTTAAGAAACTAACAATCGGGCGTTTCCCACCCATAACAATTCCTGCGAGCTCAGCAAAAATATAAAGCAGTATGATAACGACGAGCGTTATGAGCAACGACAGGGTTGGACTTGCATTGGAAAATAAAATTCCCATTACCCCAAATAAGGCACTGAAAATGTAAATAATAATAACTGCCTTTCGGTGACTGTAACCAGCTTGAATAAGCTGGTAATGGAGGTGCTTGTTATCCGCAGCCATAATACTCTCTTTGTTATAAGCACGTCGGACAATTGCTACTAATGTATCAAATATTGGTACTGCCAGGATAATAACAGGAATAATGAAACTGAAAAAAGTAACATTTTTAAACAACCCTAGCATCGACAGAACCGCAATCATATACCCGAGGAAATTTGACCCGGTATCCCCCATATAAATTTTGGCTGGATAAAAATTATGATATAAAAAGCCTAAGTTTGCTCCTATTAATGCAATACTTAAAAATGCAACAATAATTTGTGTATCAATTAGTGCCATAACAAATATACTTGTCATTGCAATTGTTGTAACACCTGTCGCCAAACCGTCCAATCCATCAATCAGATTAATCGCATTTGCAATACCAATAACCCATAGGATTGTGATCGGCACACTTAATATTCCGAGATCGATAACACCAAATATCGGGATGGTAATTCGTTCGATGATCAGCCCTGAAGACACCAAAAGGAAAGCTGCAGCCAATTGCCCCGACAATTTTAAAATCGGCTTGATTGTGAATCGATCATCCAGCGCACCAGTAATCAGAATGATAATGGATCCAATTAAAATTTCAGGTAAGTGCTGGTGATATGGCTGTAAATAAAGCGTCCCTAATAGAGCACCAATAAAAATCGCCAATCCACCTAGCCTGGGCGTTTCATGGATATGTATTTTACGGCTATTTGGTTTATCCATCGCACCGATTTTAATAGCGAACTTCTTTACTGGGTATGTACACAATAAAGCTGCACTGAATGCAATGAGAAATGCAATAAATAAATCGACATAATTAAACATAGAATTCTCCTACTGTTCTTTGTTGACAGTTCTTGTAGTAGTTCTTGTAGTAGTACTTGAATTTTTTTCTTTAATCGACTTAAATTATATCGAAAGATGGTGGCAATTAGCAAATTATATCGATATTTATAGACAGTCATTAGGAATCCCGTTACTCGTAAGCTTTCCAATGACATGCATATTAAACTATGCTACGATAATGAAGTGTTTCGAAATAATCTGAATTAAAGGGAGGTGTGCTAATTTGAGTCCGTATCTATTCAGCGCGGCAGCTGTTATCGCTGTTATTGGTATTTTAGCTTGCTTCAAAATCAACTTGGATAAAATCAAAGAAAATCCCGAGCAAGTCGCTAAGGCACAAACAAATTTCTTTATGGGCGTTGCCATTAGTGAAAGTCTCCCTCTTATTATGATTATCTTTGCATTGATTCATGCAGTGCCATTACCTATCGAAAATCTTTATATTCCCGCATTCATTATTATTATCTTAATGGCATTTGCGATGTTCTTTATTTTCTTGCAGCGAAAAGTAGATGTTGAAGAAGATCGAAAACAGGCAGTGAACCAGTTTTCTATGATTGCTCTTGCACTTGCCAATGCAGTTCCAATCATTGCTTTAGTCCTAATGTTTATAAATGTTGCTTAAGCTCCTGACAAGAGGAGCTTTTTTTCTTTCATTCCCCCAGGCAAAACCTTATAATATAAACGAATCGATTGCTTTAAAGGCAGGTGGTTTTATGTTAGAACGAATTACCATTGAAAAAGTTTGCATATTAGCAGGGAAAATTATGTTAGTCAGCGGAGCCGAGACTTATCGCGTCGAGGATACTATGGATCGTATTTCCACTGCATTTGGTGTTAAAAATCCACAGAGCTATGCAACACCTACTGGTATTAGTTTTTCTTTAGATATAGCAGGAACCTCGAATTTCCTTCGTGTGACGAATCGATCTACAGATTTACATAAAATTGCAGAGGTAAATAATATTTCACGAAAAATTACAGCTGGAGAATTAGATATTAAGGAAGCATATGAGCAGCTGGAAAAAGTTGATCAAGCAAAGTTAACATTTCCTGCATGGGCACAAATCCTTGCCGCAGCACTTGTGAGTGGATGCTTTGCCATTATGTTCGGTGGTAGTTGGAATGATTTTATTCCTAGCTGTATAGCGGGAGCATTCGGCTTTGCAGGAATGCTTGGGTTTGAGCGAGTGATAGAAATTCGTTTCCTTGCTGAATTTTTCGGTGCCTTTTTAATTGGCTTATCTACCTTATTATTTATATACTTCGGATTCGGAAATGCTTTAGATAAGACCATTATCGGTGCCGTTATGCCGCTTGTGCCAGGCTTACAAATAACCAACGCAATCCGTGATTTGATGGCAGGCCATCTTGTTTCCGGTCTTTCTAAAGGAGTGGAGGCATTACTGACAGCATTTGCTATCGGAGCAGGTGTTGCACTTATTATTGTCTTTGTTTAATACGAGTATTCATTTTGGAGGTTGAAATATGATGATTATTATGCAGCAGCTTATTACAAGCTTTATAGCCTCTGCCGGCTTCGGAATATTGTTCAATGCTCCACGGAATGCGCTCGTCCAATGCGGTTTTGTCGGTATGTTTGGCTGGATTCTTTATTATGTTTTGGTTGAGGCAGGAATGGATCCTGTACCAGCTACGACTTTTGCTGCAATGCTTGTTGCCGTTTTAAGCCATACATGTGCCAAGATTTTTAAAAAGCCAATTATTATTTTCAATGTATCTGGTATTATCCCGCTTGTCCCTGGTGGAATTGCCTATAATGCGATGCGCAATTTTGTGGAAAATGATTACTATACAGGTGTTCAGCTTTCCGCCCAAGTCATGCTGCTTTCGGGGGGAATCGCAATTGGACTGATGTTTTCAGGTGTTATTAATCAATTATTAAATAAATCCCGGATGCTATTGAAATAATAACTGTAGATGGGTTTTAAAAAGTTCACAATTAAAGTATCCATTATTTGATTAATATTTTATTTCCTATAAAATAGATGATAGATGTATATATAGAGTAAAAAGCGAGGGAACGAAATATGAGTAATGATTTGCAGCCTAAAGCAGTTATCGTAATATTTGGAGCAACAGGTGATCTAGCGAAACGAAAATTGTTCCCTTCGATATATCGCCTTTATCAGAGTGGTAAAATTAGTGAGGATTTCGCTGTTGTCGGGTTAGCCCGTCGTCCCTGGACAGATGAGGTTTTACGCGAGAATGTATCGAATTCCATTAAAGAGGCAGTTTCTCCAAATGAAGATCTGGAGGAATTTGTATCTCACTTCTATTATCAATCATTCGATGTGACTGATGATTCCTCCTACAGTGGATTAAATGCCTTAATAAAAGAATTAGAAGGGTCATACCAGACAGAGGAGAACCGTATATTTTACTTGGCAATGGCGCCAGAGTTCTTTGGGACAATTGCTAATAAATTACAAGAATACGGATTAAAGGATTCTGCTGGCTGGTCACGACTTGTGATTGAGAAGCCATTTGGTATAGATTTGAAATCTGCCAAGAAATTAAATCAACAGTTGCGCGGCGCTTTCGATGAGGATCAGATATATCGGATTGACCACTATTTAGGTAAAGAAATGGTGCAAAATATTGAAGTTATCCGTTTTGCTAATGGTATCTTTGAACATTTATGGAATAATCGCTTTATTTCCAACGTTCAAGTTACTTCCAGCGAGACATTAGGTGTTGAAGAAAGAGCACGCTACTATGACACTTCTGGGGCAACAAGGGATATGGTTCAGAATCATATGCTGCAAATGGTTGCCTTATTAGCAATGGAGCCCCCGATTAAGCTAACAACGGATGAAATACGATCTGAAAAAATCAAAGTTCTTCGTGCACTTCGTCCAATTGCCCCAAAAGAAATAGACAATTTCTTCGTACGTGGACAATACGGAGTCGGAAAAATTGGCGGGGAAACAGTTCCAGCATATGTCGATGAAGCTGATGAGCTGGAAAATTCCAATACAGAGACTTTTGTAGCTGGAAAGCTGATGATCGATAATTACCGATGGGCTGGTGTACCATTTTATATTCGAACCGGCAAACGTTTAGCAGAAAAATCAACGAAAATTGTAATTGAGTTCAAAGACATCCCAATGAATTTATATTATAAAAAGGACAAAGATAGACATCCAAACCTGCTGATTATTAATATCCAGCCAAACGAAGGTATTACACTTTGTTTAAATGCGAAGAAGTCAGGGACTGGTTCACTTGCAGAGCCAATACAGCTTGCCTATAATCATGATCCAGTGCCAGGAATTAACACGCCAGAAGCTTATGAGAAGCTGCTTTATGATTGCATGATCGGTGATGCGACAAACTTTACACACTGGGATGAGGTTGCATTATCTTGGAAGTTCGTTGATACGATTATTAACGAATGGACCAATAGGACCGCCGATTTCCCTAACTACCGCTCAGGCTCCATGGGACCTGACGCTTCGGACGAACTGCTTGCAAAAGACGGCTTCCATTGGTGGTCTATTTAACAAACAGAATGGAGCGTCGAAGCTGGACGACTAATTATTTATTCACAGCCTAGCTTGTATAAGTAGAAAAACTGCTATTACAATTATTGTAATAGCAGTTTTTTATTTAAATGTACTGTCTTCCCTCAGACCTTGATGCAGAGAGAATGAGAATTAAAGCGGTAATGATATGCAGAATCATTCCAACAATTGGTATCCATCCGATAATGGATGTAATAATACCCAAAACACTTCCAAATCCAGATCCATTGTCTTTTTTTGTAAGTATCAATGTAATAATATGGAGAATCAACATAACAAAAAGAGGCATCCAAGCGTTCGAGAGGATATAAAGCCCCCCAAGAAATGGTATTCCTAAAAGTCCTTCAAATATCCCAGTAATCCATTTGAAAATACGTGATATAGACATACAGATTATCACCTCCTGGTATTTCATTTGATTTATTATGACTAGCCATTTTATCGGTACCTTATTTTCTTCGTATAACACTAAAACGAACAGGATTATTACGCATTGCTTCTTTTCTTTTCCCGCTCATTTTATATTTAAATCATCAAGCAATGTATCACCCACTGCTGCAAAAATAGACAAAAGGCAAACACTGTCAATGGTCAAACAAAATCCTCCTGTTATAATGTACAATTACTTGACTTGTTCTTTTATACTGTGTGTCAATTGTATTTTCTGATGCATTGACGTAAATTCCTGTTCCATCTAAAAATTCAATATACGTCATATCAGCTCGCTGTTCATAAAATTTAATTTGGTGAAATGCTACCCATACGCAATCCTTATTTTTAGTTGATGATGTTGGAAACATAAATACGCCTCTTGTTGGAGAAACTGGGACTGGTAATTTGGAGGTTGTGCACAGGATTTTCTGTACAGCTTCTTTTCTCCCTTTTAAATTGGAACCATACAGCAGACAGCTGTTGTCAATAATTTGCTCTGGTGTATGTATGGAGTCTTTATCTTCATTACCCTCTAATACTTTCGCTCGAAAATATGAAGATGTATGACGCATAATTGCTTTTGTGTCAGAAGAAATAATATAAAGCTTTCCCATCTTTTCACCGCCTATTTTTATACATTATGGACTAAGCCTATTTTACTAGATTTATCAAAATATTTCACGTAAACAGAACTTTTTAATCTCAAAAATAAAAAGATCTGTTTTTAAGCACAGCGGAAAGGGTAAAGTAAATTATCTAAGGGAATGAAGGAGGCAGTTTAATGTCAAAAGACAAAAAGAATCAAAATATACAACTCGATGGCCGTAATACAGAAAAGGGCTCGCAGCTGCAATCTGATAAAATGGAAAAAGCACAAGGAAATAAAAAGAAAAAGGACAAAAAGGAAAAATAAAAGATTGCCAATGGTTAAACAGTTGTCTTGCGAATATGTGATATACTTGGGGTAATACATTAAAAAAAAGAGGGATTTAAATGGATATAGCCGCCATGTCTGTGGTAATGGCCAATCAGCAAGTTCGTACCGATGCAAGTATGGCAGTAATGGATAATATTATGGATGTAGCGGAACAGCAAGGTTTGCAGCTTATGGATATGCTGCAGGATTCCACTCCCACACATCCAACGTTAGGCAACAGGATAGATGTAAAACTTTGAAGTAAACTGCAAAGCAGAACGCCTGTTATAGGAGTCGTTCTGCTTTTTTCATCGCTTAACACGGATAATTCAGCTAGTCAATTATCCATATTCATATTCGAATGATTGAATTTGACCTACTGTAAGCAGGCTAATTCACTTGCTGTGGTTTTACTTTCTGTCCTCATCATCACCTAAGTTGTCATTCGGAACTTCTTCTTCATTCGGTGCGCCATCAAGATTATCATCTTCCATCATATTATCTTGATTCTCCCCGTTTTCCTCCGTTGGCTCCATAGGTGCATTATCTTCAACAGGGTCTTGCTCATTATCAGTTCCACAAGCTGCAACTAAAGATAATGCTAGAACAGGTGCACCTAGTCTGATAAGTAATTTGCTTTTCATCATTAATTCCTCCTTTGAGATGTTCACTATCGACATTAGCTTAACCATTTTTAAGGAAGAAATACGGATTTATGCGAAATTATTGATAAAAATTCCAACTTCATGGAATTTTCATCAGCACTCAAGTTCTAGCACTGCTTGGGAACACTTTTTAAACTAAATAGATCTGATGCGGTCTTTATTTAATTGCAAACGTAATTTCTGCTTCACAAGCTACCTCACCATCAACTGTTGCGATTCCTTTACCTTTACCAACCGGGCCTTTCATTCGAAGAATCTCTACTTCTAATTTCAGCTGATCACCTGGTTTTACTTGACGTTTAAATCGGCATTTATCGACTCCTGCCAGGAAACCAATCTTCCCTTTGTTGCCTTCTATATTTAACACTGCAATAGCCCCAACCTGCGCGAGGGCTTCCACAATTAAAACACCTGGCATAACGGGATAATCTGGGAAATGCCCTTGGAAAAACGGTTCATTGATACTTACATTTTTCAGACCAACGACGCGCTTTCCTTGTTCCATCTCTGTTACTTTATCAACCAATAAAAATGGATATCTGTGTGGAATAATTTCTTTAATTTGCTCAACATCTAACATGTTATCTTTCTCCTTTATTCTTTTATCAGCTTCACTATGTATTTCATTATAGCAGTTGATATGTTTCAAACAAAGCAATAAAAGGTATTTAATCTATATGGTTGCTTAATAATTAATTTTTTTGAAAGGAGAATTCGTTATGCTTTGGACTATATTTGTCCTGCTTATCATTTTATGGTTACTTGGATTTTCATTTGATATAGCTGGCGGGCTGGTTCATATTCTGCTCGTTATTGCGTTGATCCTTTTAATCTTTAGATTAGTTACAGGCAGAAAAATCACATAAGGTTTTCTAAAAAGAAACTTCAAACAGTGGGGGGATTGTAAATTCCACAGGATAGATCGGCAAGCTTTTGCATAAAATCAGCTATAAGGGGCTGATTCTCCTACCTTTATTTTTAGAGATGGGATACTAAAGAATGTTAATGCATAATAAAAAAATAAAAGGCTATCGCCAATGTTATGCGATAGTCTTTTGTTCGTACATATAATTAAGAAGAAGTTATTCTACCTTTGTAACAATATCAATGATATGCTGCCACGTTTCTTTTTTTAGTGCATCAGTTGGAACACCGTCACCAATAATTCCATAGCCAATCATCAATCCAGCAACTAGTGCAGCAGCAGCAAGAATTAAAACAATGATAATCCGTAGCCAAATAGGAAAAATACGACGTCGCGGTCTTCTATTTTCCTTTTTTTCAGCTTTATGTTTTAGCTTTTGCTGTTTTCTGGACTGCTTATCTGAAGCTGAACTAGATTTAGGAGACTCTTTCGGTGCTTTCAGTTTCTTTGTTGCTTGTTTTTCTTCTTTCAGAGCTCTTCTAGAGTTTTTTTCAGATTGGTTTGTTGACATAATTTGCTGCTCCTTATTCCCCTGCAAATCAAAACGCTTTTTCTTAATTGAAGTGTAACACAATCGTGTACGATCACCTAATAAAGTGAAACTCTTCAATTATTCGGGATCTTTTCCCACCCCACTGATTGTTAGTTGAACAAAATCAGGTATTTACAAGCTGTCTCCCCAACTTCAAATCTCATCTTTCTCATTTTTAAAGGCGTGGTATTACAGCTTGTTAATGCGTGATAAAAGGGATAATGTTAAGATCTTAGCTGATTAACGAGCCCCATCATTTGGTCACCCATTGAAATCGTTCGGGCATTAAACTGGTAGGAACGCTGAGTCATAATCAAATCGGTCATTTGCTTTGATAAGTCCACATTTGACTGTTCAAGTGCACCGCTTTGAATCATATTCTCATTAACACCTACCTCCTCGATTATTTCATTCATTTCATATCCAAGGTTATTGAGGTCAGGAAGGCGTAACATGTTCTCACCTGCTGCTTCAAGTATGGTTGGTCGAATTGCTTGCACAACTTGCACCTGTGCTTCAACAGCATCTTGACCACCACGTGTAACAACAATTTGGCCGTTTTCACGAAGGGCAATCGAATCGAATCCATCTGAAAGAACAATCGGACCATCTTGACCAAGTACTGGGTGGCCATCACCTGTCGTTAACATGACTGCCTCATTGTTATTTACTGGACTCAGAAAAAAGGATCCGTCTCTGGTGTATAATGTTTCATTCTGACCATTTTGATCTACTTGAATTTGAAACAGATAATTTTCTCGTGTCAACGCAGCATCAAGTGCTCTCCCTGTTTCAGAAATGGAACCAAGTGTCAAATCGTTGCCCACTGAACCAATTTTTGCTCCCGAGCCAATTCGTATACCGTCTGGTGTTAGTCGTCCTTCAGCATTTTCTCGAGCGGATAAATTATTGATTTGGCTAAACAAGAGCGAAGAAAATTCAGCTTGGCGGCTTTTGTAACCTGTTGTCTGACTGTTTGCCATATTGTTGCCGATAATATCGAGCTTTTGCTGCAGCTGGTTCATTGTGACAGCTGCTTGATTCATTATGTGAGACATGATTGTACCTCCTTAGTCCCTACCCAATGCGACCAATTTCAGATACAGCTTTACCCATGCTTTCATCATAGGCTTTTAGAACACGCTGATTCGTTTCGAACATCCGGTAAGCGTTCATCATATCTGTCATCGTTTGCATGGTATCCACATTTGATTGTTCAAGATAACCCTGATGAATGGAGAATTCTGCTCCTGCCGGGACCTGTCCTGCCTCACCAGCAAAAAGATCATTTCCTTCCTTGACCATGCCGTTTACATCTGCAGTGTATGAAATACCGAGCTGAACCGCTTGTTCAGGAGTTCGCAAAATACCTTCTGACGAAACCTCAAATTCCATTCCGTTTGTTTCAATCGGGTTACCTGCATCGTCAAGCACATAATAGCCTTGATTGGTCACAAGAAAGCCTTGTCCATCAATAGTAAAATTACCATTTCTTGTATAGCGCACTACTCCAGCCTCGTTTTGTACCGTGAAAAACAAGGAGCCCGTTTCATCAGGCATTGTGCCCCCTACAAGAGCAATATCGGTAGTTATTCCAGTCTCTCTGATATCACCTTGGTTAAAATTTGGAATTGTCTCTTGTACATAAACACCTGTGTTGATGGAACCAATGGGTGTCTGAATCGGGAATTGCAACTCTCCCTGTGTCGTAGGCAGACGTTTCTGCGATCCCATTTCTTTCAGCAATAATTCAGGAAAAGCACGCAAGCTTGTCTGGTCTGCTTTATAGCCTGGTGTATTCGCATTTGCAATATTATTCGCCAATGCTTCCTGCTGTCTTTGCTGTGAAATCATTCCACTAGCTGCTGTATAAAAGCCTCGTAACATGTTTTATTCCTCCTCCACAGGGCATTGCTGTACCATTCGAGTAAATCAAATCATGAAGAGGTCGTTCAAAAGCCCCGAAAAAATGGCGCACCAAATTTCCGGTTCTTTAATTACCTTTTTTGAACTTGCACTTTAAGATATGTACTCAGGAATATAATCTTTTTAATTCATTCACATTAGCCAATTTTGCTGCGTTCTATTTTATCAATATTCTCGAGCATAATCCCTGTTCCTTTTGCAACACAATCCATCGGATCCTCTGCAATAAATACAGGAACCTTCAATTCCTCTGCTAAAAGCTCATCGATACCATGTAATAATGCACCGCCACCAGTTAAAATAACTCCACGATCAATAATATCTGCAGATAATTCCGGCGGCGTACGCTCCAGCACCGATTTTGCTGCCTGTACAATAAGAGATACAGATTCGCTCAGTGCTGCTTGAATTTCTTCAGAACCGACAGTAATCGTGCGCGGTAATCCAGTTACCATATCACGGCCGCGGATATCCATTTCTTCACTGCGTGATCCTTTAGAGACAGTAGCAACATTAATTTTGATATCCTCTGCTGTACGTTCACCAATTAAAAGTTTATATTTCTTCTTAATGTACTGCAGTATATCAACATCAAACTTATCGCCGGCCATTTTGATAGATTCTGATGTTACAATTCCTCCCATGGAAAGAACCGCTACATCTGTCGTTCCTCCACCAATGTCTACGACCATATTACCACTAGGTTGGAAGATTTCCATTCCAGCACCGATTGCTGCAACTTTCGGCTCTTCTTCCAAATAAACTTTCTTTCCGCCGGATTTCTCAGCCGCTTCCTTAATCGCCTTTTGCTCTACTTTTGTGATATTCGTTGGGCAGCAAATAAGCATTCTTGGCTTCGATAATAACCCTTTTACATTAATTTTATTTATAAAATGCTTTAACATAGCTTCTGTTACATCAAAGTCAGCAATAACTCCATCTTTCAATGGACGAGTGGCTTCAATATTTCCTGGCGTACGTCCAACCATACGACGTGCTTCTTCCCCTACTTCTAATACTTTTCCAGTATTTCGGTCCATTGCTACAACAGATGGCTCATTTAACACAATTCCTTTTCCTTTTACATGAATCAAAACATTGGCAGTTCCAAGGTCGATTCCAATATCTCTAGAAAACATGAAACTAGATCCTCCTAGCGTTACTATCTTGCATGGTCATTTTGACACAATGCTACTATTATAATAGTTTACCACAAATTTCAACAATTAACTGCTGTTTGTGAAACTTTTTTATGTATAAAATTAAGAGCGTTTGTCGACGCAGACTGATAAGGCTCTAAATGCTTGAATTGATTGATTTTATAACTATTTGAAGAGTCATCAGCAGGGTAATTTGTGAGCAAATAATAGAAGATCCCGGATGTATTATCCGGGCATATGTTAGTTAAAACGATTTTATTCAGTTCCTTTAATCCTTTATGTTACATAATATAATGCAAATTCTCCATTATGCCTAACCAGCTGGTTTTTCCTCTGGCACTTTTTTTCCATCAATTTTATATTTTTGCCTTGTCGCCTCCCCCCCACGAAGATGCCGAATTGCTTTATGATATTCAAGAATTTCCTTTACTTGATTTGCGAGCTCTGGGTTAATCTCCGGCAATCGTTCTGTTAAGTCTTTATGAACTGTGCTTTTAGAAACACCAAATTCCTTTGCAATCGTTCGGACTGTTTTTCTTGTCTCCACGACATGCCTTCCTATCCTGATTGTTCTCTCTTTGATGTAATCATGCACACCGTTCGCCTCCCTAAGTTGGATTACTTCCGAGGTGTGGGCAGAGACATGGCGTTACAACGAGATATCAATATCAATATCAATAAAATGATGATACTAAGTAGAATATGGAGTATGTACAACTAATTTTATGAATAATGGACAATAGTTATGGGATATATTCTTCATGAGGAGTGTGTAGTAAAAGGAAGTTTTCTGAATCACACAAGCTCTCACCTCAGACAATTCGTTTGCATGGTTTGTATCATCATATTAGCTTCTTTCCAGCTTTATGATTAAAATTGTCTGGATAAATGAAAGGGACAAGATGTATTTTTATAAAACACTTACTGTGATGCTTTAAAGTACAGAAAAGTATATGCAGTCCGCCAAAGTTCGAGACCAGCATTCCCTGCACCTTGTCAGCACCTAAAAGTAAAAAGATACCTTACTCAAAAGAACAAGGTATCACATGCCAACTATAATTTCCTCATCGCATCTAACGGTAGCTTGCTGAAAAAATAATCACTGCGTTTTCCGATAAAATGATTATAAGATTTCCTCAGTAACCCTTTATCCTGCTTTGCCTTTCCTAAATAATAAAGCTGAAACGGCGTTTTGCTTGGTATTTCACTTAAAATATCTATTGCCTTTTCATTATTGCCTTTTGCTAATTCAATATGGGCTTGTTCTCCTTTATCTGCTGTATAGATATCTTCAACCATTTTATAATGTGCAGAAAGAAAAGGAATATTGTAATTTTCGAGTATATTGATCATGTAAAGCAAATTATGGTCTTCCGAAATTTTTAATGCCTTATCTAAATGATAAATGCCACTTTCATACGTATCATGCGTATAAGATAACCCTAAATACGTATGTACATGTGCATGAAGCTGTGGGCTATCAATCATATTTAATGCACGATATGCGTATTTTCTAGCCATGATTAATTCATTTCGCATAATATGGTAAACAACTTTTATTTTGTACAATCTCACTTTAAAAAAGACAACAAGAAGCCTTTCCTCAATTTCTGAAAAATATTGTTGATGTGTAACCATTAAATTCCCAATTCTATCAAATTGATTAAGATGCTGGTATGCCTTTTCTTGAATCAATTCAATTAGAAATAATAACTCTGGTTCGTTGGTAGAATAGCGGCTCCTGAAGTATGACAATTGTGCCAGAGTTTCTGTCGGACTAGTCTTAAAGCAACGCTGCGCCACCATAATGCGATAAATTTCTCCCCAAAGTCGATTGGATGGGTTGTCCGACTCCAGGTTTTTTTGAATTAATAATTCAAGCTCCCGCATAAATCCGTACATGTACAAATATTCCATGCCTCTTTTTTGGATATTCTGTGATTTAGAATGCAAACAAATATTCTTCATCGATTCCTTTGCTGAAGCTGCATCCTTTTCCAAATTTAATATATTCATCATTTCTGTTATTGTAAGCTCCGATAATGGAGTCATAAACTTTGCAATAAACAACCTTATTCCTCCTTTTCCTGCAACAGGAAAACCTTTATTCGTTTTTTGCCCAAAAAAAATTTATTTCTAAAAACAATAATATTTTATCACAATTTATTGTATTGAAAATATAATATCGTTCGACAATTTGCGCATTAATACGCTTCTTTTCCATAATTTGTTTTCATCGATAAAGAAAAAAATACTCCAGAAATGGCTTTTCCGGAGTATTTTCGTTTTATTCATTTTCAGTTTCTAATTGTTCATCTGTGTCTTGTTCAGAGTCCCCTGCTTCATCACTTGGAGCATCTTCCGGCTTCTCTTCCAATACATCATCCGTATCTGATGACTCATCTGCTGGTTCTTCACTTTCTGCGGAATCTTCACTTTCTGTTGAATCTTCACTTTCCGCGGAATCTCCATTTGCTGCGGAATCTTCATTCACTTCAGAGTCTTCCTTAGCTTCCTCTGTAATACTTTCGAGACTGCTTACAGGCTGATTGAAAAAGCTTTCTGGGTTCACTTCTTTTCCATCTTTTCTGATTTCAAAGTGGACATGCGTTCCGCTATCCTTGCCAAAAATACTTTTTCCTGCAGTACCAAGTTTTTCACCCTGTTTTATTTCTGCCCCAGCAGAAACACTAACCTCTTCTAAACTGGCATAGTAAGTCTTTACATCCTCACCATGTAATAGAATCACAACGTTTCCTAAAAGCGGATCTTCCTTCACTTCCTCAACAGTACCTGTTAAAGCTGCTACAACATCGAATGTTTCTGCATCAGCTGACGCGATATCCACTCCCGTACTTTGATAGAATCTGTTGTTGTAGAGCACTAGTGCATTCTCTCGATCTTCTTGTTCTGCGTTGTAGTCAAAAAATTTAGTTACGATTTCTGCTTGATCTGAGTTCTCTACTGGCATTTGAATCAGTTCCTGCTGCTCAATAACCGGCTCTGCACCCTCCTCATTTGGGATTGGGCTGTACTCATCTGTCAGATTCTCGGTTTCTGTCGTATCTGAGACTTGATTATCTAGATTTTGATACCACACAACCGCTGACAATAATACTGCTGCAATTGTCAAGTATAGAGCTGGGAAAAACCACTTCTTGCGATAAATGCGACTCCATTTATTTTTTGGACCGCCTTTAAATTCTTCACTCATAATTTATCACCTCAGCAACCATTGTGAGCAGAAAAATGAGAATATATACATTGCTGCTGAAAAAATTTGTTGACTTT
Source organism: Oceanobacillus sp. FSL K6-2867 (assembly GCF_037963145.1). Classification (NCBI taxonomy): domain Bacteria; kingdom Bacillati; phylum Bacillota; class Bacilli; order Caryophanales; family Bacillaceae; genus Oceanobacillus; species Oceanobacillus sp. FSL K6-2867. The sequence goes on along the minus strand of NZ_CP150144.1, from coordinate 2,745,541 downwards.
GTGGATTTTTTTGCAAAATTGGGGGAAGGTAAGAGATTACTTGCCATGTTTACCTTCACAGCAAGTAATAGTTTAGTTTAATATTTCTTAGCTTTTTACTGCTTTATCTTGCAGATGGAGGATAAGTACTCCCAACTGACTACCTTTTAATTTTGGTTGACTCTTCTTATTCTTGGATTCAAACCGACCGGGATAGCCGTGATCTCGGTTGGTTCTGCTTACTTTTGGATTCATATCGACGGTGACACCCATGGTCTCGGGTGGTTCTGCTTATAATAGTTTGTATTTTTTCTACAATAAATAAACCCCCCGTCTATTTCGAGACGAGGGTCGGTGCTGTTTCATTTATTGTACTAATATCAACATCCTGATAATAATGTTTGACGATTTCTTCGTAGGTTTTGCCTTCTCTCGCCATTCCATCGGCACCATACTGGCTCATTCCAACGCCATGACCGAAGCCTTCTGTTGTAAAGATAAGATGCCCATTATTTTGCGTTACCGTAAAGTCGCTTGATTTAAGCTCAAGTCCTTCTCTAACTTCCCTGCCTGTAAAGTTATTATCTTCAATCGCGATGTTACTGACCCGCCCGCTTTTCGTTCGCTCCATTTCGATATATAAAGGTGCGTCCTTGGGCAAGTCAATTGCAAGTGCCTCTTCCACTTGTGCGATCGTAAATGTTTCACGGCCAAGGAACTTCGGTGAATCCACATCCCATGGACTCTCCACGCTTCTTAAATAGGAGACTTCATTATCCCAATATTCCTCAGAGTTTTCTGTATACCCATTGCTCGTAGAAAAAAAGGCTGCATTGATTGGTGCATCATTATAAGTTAAAATCTGACCCTCTGTTTCCTGAACTGCTTGCTTAATTTTATTCATGTTATCAGAGAATTCTTTACCCCATAATTCTTTCAGCTCTTGCTCATTTTTAAAAACCTGATGATTCACCGTATCGGTTACGTCATAGTTTCCTTCTGCATCACCATGCAATAGATGGTTAACTGTAAATGTTCGGGCAGCTAGAGCCTGTGCTTTTAATGCCTCTAACTCAAATGTGGCTGGCATCTCTGAAGCAACTACTCCTGCTACATATTCTTCCAATGGTATGTCCTCCACTGTATCTTTCGCTTGTCGCATCACTGCTATAGAAATTGGTGATTGATCTAACTCCACGGTAGCTTCTGCTTCCTTTTCCTGTGTCACAATAGATTCCTGCTTCCCTTCACCAAACATCGCTACAATAACCGCAGGGATGACGAGGATGAATAACAGCAGTCCAGCTAATACAATCGCAGTAGGGATCTTCCATGTCGATTGGTTCCGATTATCGAAGTACCGTGTTTTTCGATTTTTTAATGGAATAATTTTTTTGAGTGGCGCTTGTTGTGTTTTTGTATATTCCAATTTCTGCTGCTGTTTTTTTATTATTTGCTTTTTCAAGGATGCTTTCTTTTTTTTTAAGGATTTTGGAACAGAATTGGAATAATATGTGTGCTTTCTTTTGTTCACAGCTCTCCCCCTTTGCAATTATTAAAGTAGAGTTCTATTCTAGTTGCTCTACTAGTGCTTGTTCAAAAAAGGGAATAAAAATAAATCATCTTTTTTCTGAACAGCCTCTACTAATAAATCTATACATCACGATTCTAAAATAGACCTTTAATTTTATAATGCTGGAGAAAGCAAATGAATGGTTTAGTGTACAGGTAATGTTTCGGATTTATTTTTTATGGATTTTTTATTGCCGATTGTTTCATCATACAAATGACAGGCTACGTAATGCTCTTGTTCTACCTCCTGCCACATGGGCTTTACTTGTGAACATACTTCCATTGCCATTGGACAGCGTGTTCTGAAGACACACCCACTTGGGGGATTCGTCGGACTTGGTAATTCTCCTTTTAAAATGATTCGTTCTCGCTTTTCTTCAATATCAGGGTCTGGAATTGGAATGGCAGACAGCAATGCCTGTGTGTACGGATGGAGCGGTTTTTCATAGAGCTGATTGCTTTCTGTCAGCTCTACCATATTTCCTAAATACATAACTCCAATGCGATCTGAAAACTGCTTTACCATCGACAGGTCATGAGCAATAAATAAAAAGGTGAGACCCTTTTCCTGCTGCAGCTCCTTTAATAAATTAACTACTTGTGCTTGGACAGATACATCCAATGCGGAAATTGGTTCGTCTGCAATAATAAAATCCGGATTGAGTGCCAAGGCGCGTGCAATTCCAATTCGTTGACGCTGCCCGCCACTGAACTCATGTGGATAGCGATTAGCATGATCACGATTTAAGCCTACTTCTTCTAAAAGCTGATACACTCGTTCTAATTGTGCCTTCTTGTTTTTATATAAACCATGAACCTCCATTGGCTCTGAAATCACTTCTCTTACCGTTGATCTTGGATTTAAAGATGCATAGGGATCCTGAAAAATCATCTGCATTCTCCGGTAAAATTGAAATCGCTCTTTTTCAGACAAAGTATGAACATTCTCATTGTCAAAAATAACATCTCCAGCGGTTTTACTATACAGACCGAGAATTGTCCGTCCAATCGTTGATTTTCCGCAGCCTGATTCCCCAACTAGGCCAAAGGTTTCTCCTTTATTTACATGAAAGCTCACATCATTTACAGCTTGCAGCATTGTTCCTTTACCCATATCAAAATACTTTTTGAGGTTTTTTACTTCTAGTATTTTTTCTTTCATGCTGGTTGCTCCCCTTCATTGTGCCAGTAACGTCTTGCCGCACATAATTCTTTTTCGTATTTTGTTCCCGCTAGCGTTATAATTTCAATTCCTTTGCCAGTTTGCGGTGAGTGCAGCATTCTGCCATGTCCATAATAAATCCCGACATGATGCAGGCTTCCCTTTCCTTCTTCATAAGCGAAAAACAGTAAATCTCCAGGCTGCAATTGATTAAATTTAACCGGCTCACCTCCATTTGCCTGATCTCCAGCATCACGTGCTATTTGGTAACCATTCGCTTTATGGGCAGCATATGCCAGACCAGAGCAATCATAGCCGAACGAACTCATGCCTCCCCAAAAGTAATCTAGGGTTTGGAACGGTTCAACTGCCTTCACAATTTCATTACCATTCCCTTTAGTGATTCCTTTTTCTGTCGGAAAGATATGTAGTGCTTCTGTTGGCAATACAAAAATGCCGTGTGGCGTTATCACTTGTGTTCGGAGGCTATCTGATGATTTAACAGGCAGCATTGTCATATAGCTAAGCTTCATTACTTTTTCTCCAGTCTCTGACTCCAGCCAAGCTTTATCCAGCTTAACAGCTGCCAATTGATCTGTTTGCCAGTCTTTTTTTGCTACTTTTTTCAGTTGCTTCAGCGGAATCCAGCCAGGATAGCCACGTTCATCTTTATGGGACGGCTGTGAGGGAATTACCACATGGGCCCAATCATCTTTAACAGCTGTAATTTCTACAGGATCCCCGTATAAAACTTGCGTTTGCACACGGTTTTCATTACAAAGCGCAAGACTCTCCTCGTAGGACAAATGATTGATCCAATCGTCGATATCTGTTGGATTTGATATCCCCGCTGCATCGATATCCCTTGCTGATTGCGGTTCTGTCCAGACAGTTGCTACTTGAACCGCAGTGACCCACATTGGATCAGGTAGTTGTTCAAACGTTTGATTAATCATTGGTAAACCCCTTTCTTATAGAGAAATGTGCTTATGGAAATGTTTTAGTAAATGCTTTACTCACTTTAGTGAATCTCTTTTCCTGTATTTATGACTGCTAACGTCCAAATCTTGATTATCTGTCTTGCATTATCCGCTGACGACTTCACTTAAGATTAAGCCTTTTCTGCAACATATAGTTCATTAATCGTTTGTATCCCGAGACCTGCTGCATTTCCTAGCTGGATTTGATTATTTTTATAGCTGATTCCTCCATTTGCAATGTCTCCTATCAACATTAATGGAGCATCTAAGTCATAGTGAGCTATATTCGGATGGCTTGCAGCAAAATGTGCTGCAGCAGTAATGCCTATTTTTGTTTCAATCATGCTGCCGACCATGCATTTTACCCCAAAAGCTTCAGCGAGTGTAGCAATTTTAATAGCTTGATGGATTCCACCGGTTTTCATTAGTTTAATATTAATTAAATCTGCCGCTCCCATGTCAAGGACACGCTTTGCATCATAAACAGAGAATACACTTTCATCTGCCATAATTGGTGTTTCCGTATTTTCTGTCACATATTTTAACCCTTCTAAATCATGTGCGATAACTGGCTGTTCAATTAACTCAATTCCTAAATCTAGTTCCTCCATAAGCCTGATTGCTCGAACAGCTTCTTTTGCTTGCCACCCTTGATTTGCATCTAAGCGAATTGGAACATCAGTACCAATCACATTTCGGATTGCTTGAATCCGCTTGATATCTGTTGCAATCTCGTCTTTTCCTACCTTGACTTTTAAAATGGAAAACCCATTTTCAATATACTTTTTGGCATCCTGAGCCATTTCTTCTGGTGTGTTTACACTAACAGTATAGTCTGTTTCAATCGATTCCTGGACGCCTCCAATAAATTGATAGAGTGGGAGATTTGCTTGTTTTGCAATACAGTCATAAAGCGCCATATCGACTGCAGCCTTTGCACTCGTATTACGTACCACACTGCTTTCTATCTTTTGAAAAAGCTTTTCTCGCATTTGAAGCGATTCACCAATGAGCAGCGGCTTAAAAATAGAATGTATGACATAATCAATACTTGCCAGACTTTCGCCAGTAATTACATGTGTTGGCGGTGCCTCTCCCCAGCCAGCTGTCCCATCTGCGCAAGTTATTTTTACAATAATCGTTTCTGCAACTGTTACAGTTCGTAATGCTGTTTTAAAAGGTGTATGTAATGGAATTGCTCCTCGATATGTTTCGATTGATTTTATTTTCGTTTCGTTTTTCTCCACGGCTTATTTCACCCCTGGTTCAATTAGTAAACGCTTTTCTACTGTTGAAAGTTTGGCCCGCACACCTAATGGCAAGGAAAAATGAGGTAAACAATGGCCAATCCTAAACCCACTCATAACAGGGCCTGAAAAATCTGCAAAATAATCCGTAAATACTTCCTCAAGTGTTCGTGACGGATTAACCGTCGGAGCTGCCTCTGCAAAATCACCAAGTACTATACCATTCGCATTCTGAAACTTGCCAGCAAGCCTTAATTGATTCAGCATCCCATCAATACGATAGGCTTCTTCACCTATATCCTCTAATAGCAGGAGCTTACCTGCTGTCTCTATTTCGTACGGTGTACCAAGTGTACTTACAAGTAAAGAAAGGTTTCCCCCAACCAGTTGCCCGACCGCTTCTCCATCAGCATAAATCTTTAATGGCGAAATTACTTCGGAATAGTCTAATTGCGTTGGGGAAAATAATTGCTTAAACAGTTGTGCTGAAAATTGATCAAAATCGCTCTTTCCAATATCTGATGCAAGCATAGGACCATGAAAAGTGATAAGCCCTGTTTGTTGTCCGATGGCTGTATGTAAATAAGTAATATCGCTATATCCCCAGATAATTTTTGGGTTTTTCCGAATCAATTCATAATCGACCCTATCAACGATCCTCCCAGTCCCATAGCCCCCACGTGCAAACACAATTGCCTTTACTTCCGGATCTGCAATCATGGCATGGAAATCACTTAATCGCTCTTCATCCGTTCCAGCTAAAAATCCCAGAGTTTGCTTAACATTTTGTCCTAGCTTCACATGAAGACCCATCTCCTTAAAAAAGACAAGTGCACTCTGTAAGCTTTCTTGTTCTGGCGGTCCAGCAGGTGCAGTAACACCAATAGTATCACCCTTTTGAAGCCGCATTGGATGAATCATTTAATCCCATCCTTTCATATGTATACCTATTATCTAACATGAACCATGCTGCATGTTTTCTATATAAATAGGAGAGACTCACATACAATGTAAGTGAGCCACCCCTTTTTATCTCACGTCAGCTCCAGCTTTAAATTCACAACGATACTTCCCTCACCCTCGTACGTTGCTAATCGGGCGCTTCTGCTTTTGCTCTTTAGTTTTTATCTGCGTACTTCAAATCAAAATATCCTACCGGATGACGAAGGATTCCTTCTACACCGTCAACCTGTAATACAACCGTATTATAATAGCGAAGCGGCACGGCAATCATTTCCTCAGCAAGCATTTTTTCTGCTTCATATAAATATTCATAACGTTTTTCTTCATCCGTTTCTGACTTCCCATTGGCAATCAATTCATCATATTCATCATTAGACCAGCCTGTTCGGTTCATATAGGAGTCTGTAATAAAGCTTTCAAGGAAGTTCACCGGGTCACTGTAATCATTGATAAAGGAGCTACGTGAAAATTGCAGCTCTAGATTTTGCTGTGCCTCGGCAAACACGTTCCATTCCTGGTTTTCTAAGGTTACATCAATGCCAAGATTATCGCTAAGCATACCTTGGACGGTTTCTGCTACTGCTTTATTCAAGTCACTTGTGTTATACGATAATACAATTGGCGGAAGCTTTTCATAGCCCTCTTCTGCCATACCTTCCTCTAATAGCTGTGTTGCCAATTCTGCATCAAAAGTTACTAAATCGCCATTTCCATCCCGGAAATCGCCACCGGAAGGCGTAGTAAACCCTGGAGAAACAAATCCATGTGCAGGCTCAACACCATTTTTCACAACATAATCCGCAATATCCTGCCTATTGATTGCATATGCAATTGCTTGCCTGATTTTTTTATTTTGGAATGGTTCTTCCGTAACATTGAAACGGAAAAACTCTAAACCACCATAGTCTCCGATATAGATATTGTCCCCATCAATTAACTGATCGGATAACTCTGCGGGAATGGGAACATTCTCTCCAGCTGTATCCAAATCACCTGTTTCAAACATTTGGTACTGGGTATTCTCATCATTTACCATCGCAAAATGAACCTTATCTAATTTCACTGCATCTGTATCCCAATACTCTGGGTTTTTAACGAAAACCATTTCTGTATCATGTGTCCATGATTCCAGCTTAAACGGTCCATTCGCCACAAATGTATCTGCTTCTGCATGCCAGCTTGGATTTTCTTCAGCAACTTTGTGATTGATTGGGAAAAATGCTGGATTTGTTAATAGGTCAAGGAAAAATCCCGTTGGGGCTTCGAGTACAACTTCTAATGTCTTGTCATCGATTGCAGTGACGGCAACATCGTCTGCACTCCCTTCCCCAGTGTTAAACGCTTCTCCACCTTTAATAAAGTAACCAAGAAATGCTGCAGATGATGCAGTTTCCGGATTGAGCATATACTTCCACGCATATACGAAGTCCTCCGCTACAACTGGATCACCATTTGACCAGTTTGCGTCCTCTCTCAGATGGAATGTATACGTCAGCCCATCCTCGGAGATATCCCATGATTCTGCAATTCCCTCTGCTGCAACTGAATCCTCATTTAACCTTGTTAATCCTTCCATGAGATTGTTCAACGGATTATAGGAAACAGCGTCAAAACCAATAGATGGATCTAATGATGTCGGCTCTACACCATTGTTCAAGCGAAGTACTTTCTCACCTGGCTCCTCCTCGACCGCTTCAGCATCATTTGTTTCTGTTTCTCCTGTGTCACTTTCCTCCGGATCTTGTCCTGCATCTTCATTTGCTGTACATGCTGCCAGGACGACAACTGTTGTCAGTGCGAATAAAAATAAAAGCAACTTCTTCATTTTTTCTCCCCCTTTTTTATTTAGATAGTGTTGCTGAAATTAATAGCTGTTTAGCCCGCTCATCCTGCAGCCAGCAGTTTACATGATGTGATTTGGATAGCTCCTTATCTGCGGGATAAACTTTATCACACACCTCCATTGCAAATGGACACCTGGCAGTAAATGGGCAACCTGCAGGAGGTGAGAATAAATCCGGTGGTGTTCCGTCAATTGGAATCAATTTTTCCTCTTTTAAGTCGAGACGTGGAACAGAATTTAATAAGCCTTTTGTATAAGGGTGCTGCGGCTTATAGAAAATTTCCCGCTTTGTACCCGTTTCAATGATCTTTCCGGCATACATTACTGCGATTCGATCTGCAATCTTTGCTACAACACCGAGATCATGAGTTATTAAAATAATCGATACTCCTGTTGCAGCCTGTATTTTCTCAAATAGCTCGAGAATCTGCGCTTGAATCGTTACATCCAGCGCTGTTGTTGGTTCATCAGCAATAAGCAGGTCTGGCTCGCAAATTAACGCAATTGCAATTACGATTCGCTGGCGCATTCCACCACTAAACTGATGGGGATACTGCTTTAGTCGTTCTTCGGGATTCGAGATTCCAACAAGGTTCATCATCTCAATAGCTTTTTTCTTTGCTTCGTTACTTGATACACCGTGATGTGCAATTAGCCCTTCCATTAGCTGAGTGCCAATGGTTAAGGTTGGATTAAGTGCGGTCATAGGATCTTGAAATATCATAGAAATATCAACACCACGAATCGAACGCATTTGTTTTTCCGAATAACGAACAAGATTTTTCCCTTTAAAAATAATTGAACCATCTGTAATTTTCCCAGGCGGGTTAGGGATCAAGCGCATGATTGCATTGGATGTAACACTTTTTCCGCAGCCGGATTCACCTACAATTGCTAATGTTTCTCCTTTATTTAAATGAAAATCAACTCCGCGGACTGCCTTTACCGTCCCACCATAGGTCGTAAATGTCACTTGAAGATTCGTAACTTCTAAGATTTTTTCCATGCGCTCACCTACTTTCTTAATTTCGGATCAAGGGCATCCTGCAAACCATCCCCCAGTACATTAAAAGCAAACATTGTAAAGGAGATAAAAAATGCTGGGAAGAATAAGGTCCACCAATTACCTGATAAAATGGCTCCCAAGGAATCATTAGCCATTACACCCCAGCTTGCAAACGGAGACTGAATTCCGAGTCCAATAAAGCTTAAAAAAGCTTCGGCAAATATTGCGGAAGGCACTGTTAATGTCATCTGCACGATAATCGGTCCCATCGTATTTGGCAGTAAATTTTTCCTTATTATTCTGGAAGACTTCGTACCGAATGATTTGGACGCGAGAACAAATTCATAGTTCTTGATTTGGAGAACCTGCCCCCGCACAATTCGGGCCATTCCAACCCATCCGGTTACCGTAAGTGCAATAATAATCGTCGAGAGACTTGGTCCTAATACGACGAGCAGCAGAATAACAACTAATAAATATGGCAATCCATATAAGATTTCAATGATACGCATCATAACATTATCCGTACGTCCGCCTTTATAGCCAGAAATACCACCCCAAATAATCCCGATTGTTACATCGATAAGAGCAGCCATTAATCCAACAAACAACGAAATGCGCGCACCATACCATGTTCTTGTAAAAACATCTCTTCCAGCATTGTCAGTCCCAAACCAGTGCTCTCCGGAAGGCGGCTGATACTGGTTCGGTAAATCCTGCTGGTTGACTTCATAAGGAGATAGTATTGGTCCAAATATAGCCATCACTGCCAGCAATATTAAAAAGATAAATCCTAACATTGCAAGTTTATTCTTCAGTAGCCGTCTCCATGCATCCTTCCAGTAAGAAAGCGAAGGTCTTGCAACCGTTTCCGCTGCTCCTTCATTTTTTTCTTTCCATTTAAACCATTCATCAGGAACCTGTGAAGGAGCATGTGCTGAATTTACATCTTTGTTCACGGCTTTCATGTTAGTCTCCTCCCTTTCGATGGAACTTAATGCGCGGATCTAATATTCCATAGGCAATATCCACCAGGAACAGCATAAGGATTAGGAAAGCACTGTAAAATACAGTGGTGCCCATAATTACTGGATAATCCCGCTGGTTAATACTTTCAACAAAATATTTTCCCATTCCAGGTATCGCAAAAATCTGCTCAATAACAAAGGTTCCTGTTAAGATACCTGCAAGCAAGGTACCCATAATGGTAACTACAGGCATTAATGCATTACGAAGAGCGTGTTTAAATACGATTTTCCAAGGAGACAATCCTTTTGCTTTTGCCATTTTTATGTAATCCTGTGTTAATACTTCAAGCATTGTTGAGCGAGTAAGCCTAGCAATAATTGCCATCGGTCCTGTTGCAAGTGCAGCAATTGGCAGAATCATATGTGCTGGACTTGACCATGTGGCAGTAGGAAACAATTCCAAATTCACCGCTAACTGCTGGATAAGCAGTGTTGCCAAAATAAAGTTTGGTATCGATATGCCGAGAACAGCAATACCCATTGCTAAATAATCAATTACGCCATTATGACGTAAAGCTGCAAGAATTCCTAAAATAATTCCAGAAATAACAGCAACAATGATGGTCAGGATTCCAAGCTCCAGCGAAATTGGGAACCCTCTGGATAGTAGATCATTAACCGATTGATTTGGTTGTTTAATGGATGGTCCAAAATCAAACGTTGCAATTGATTTTAAGTAAAGTAAATATTGAACAGGATAGGGTTCATCTAAATTATAATGTGCTTCTAAGTTAGCCCGAATTGTTTCATTTGATGATTGGTCACTATTAAATGGTGAGCCTGGTATACTGACCATTAGAATAAAGGTTAACGTAATAATTACCCATAATGTTACAAGCATAATCAGGAATCTTTTAAGTATATACTTCAGCATGACCTTCCACCCCCGTCATAAGTTCTTTCTTTTTCATATAATAGTTTATTAACCACCCGTTATACAGCGCTTACATTTTCACGAAAACTTTGACTGCAGGGCAAGTTCAATCATAACAAGCATTGCTTGATAGGCTTCCAGAATATCATCGGCTTCAAAACCAACAATTGTTGTCCCAGGTTCAATCCATGTTTTTGGCATTAGATTTGCCCATTCTGCCTGTCCATAGTTATTAAATTCAATTCGCAATAAGGGGTTATCAGGTGGGATTAACGCTTCTACTTGATTACGGTTTTCTAACGCTTCTTTTACTTTAAGCCTTAAGAGAGCTTCTGCTTTTTCCGGTGTCATACTTTTGACAGCTGATCTTGAAATTGTTTCCTTTACCGCAACAGCAGTTACATTTGGAATAAGCTCCTTCGCTTCCTTGACTGCTTGATCATCACCGGACACTAGCAATATAGGGATACCATGAAACCCGGCAACATACGCATTGAAACCCATTTCACCAATTTCATGTTCATTGATATAAATATGTCGTACAGCATGAATCATGGAATGAGAAAGCACGCCAAACTGGCTAGCCCGGGCATGATAGCCTATAAACATTGCTCCATCATATGTATTATCTAACCCTTGTACCATTGAAAAAGGCTTTGCATCTCCAGTAATTAACGAGGCTTCGGGATGGAGCTCATCAATTAGAATATTATTCATTTTTGAGTGACTATCATTAACAAGCACTTCCTGACAGCCAAATTCAAGCGCTGTCTCAATAACATGATTTACTTCATTCGTCATTATTCTTCGTGAACGTTCATAATTATGTTCACTTGGACTGAGGAAAGTATAATCAGGTATGCCTGTAATCCCTTCCATATCCACTGATAGGTATAATTTCATATTATTTTCTCCCTGTCGCCATTATTATTTATTTTTTTCTTAATTTTAACACATTGCAGATAAAAATAGAAGTTTGAATTTTCCGTTCTATAACCTTATAAAATAATTCCAGTAAATTTGATGCAGGAAATAAGATCTTGAAAATGAGGAATAAAATGAAAGTGTCCGATTATCGGCGTACGGAGTAAGTGACTGTTCAATAACTGGTTTTGAGATTTTATAGTTTATTAACCATCAAAAAAACAGGTGTATTCATTTAATTACACACCTGTTTTTCCAAAATTCATTATAAAATTGATTAATTAATTGAACAAGCTCATGAATATCGATTAAAACTCAGCTGCTATTTTTGCATTTGATAAGTCAAGTACAGGTTGTACAGATTCTTTACTTTCATCAATACGTTCAATATCTGCACCCAATGCTGCCAATTTTCCAACGATATCCACATAACCTCTATCCAAATGTTTCAGCTCTGTTACACGAGTATAACCATTTCCAACTAAACCAGCTAGAATTAAAGCTGCTGCTGCACGAAGATCTGTTGCTGCTACCTCTGCACCTTGAAGATCAGATAATCCTTCAATGATCACGCTGCGCCCTTCAATCTTCATATTTGCATTCATCCGTCTAAATTCTTCTACATGCATAAAACGGTTTTCAAAAACGGTCTCTGTTATAACACTTGTGCCTTTTGCACGCAGCATTAATGCCATCATTTGTGACTGCATATCTGTCGGAAATCCTGGATGCGGCAAAGTTTTAATATCAGTAGCTTTTAAATCGTCGGATCCAATAACACGAATCCCTTCACCTTCTTCAATAACTTTTACATTCATTTCTTCTAATTTGGAAATTACAGAACGCAAATGCTCACTTTCTGCATTTTCAATTAGGACATTTCCACCAGTAATTGCAGCAGCAACCATAAATGTTCCAGCTTCAATACGATCTGGAATAATCGAATGCTCTACACCGGATAGCTTTTCCACACCATGAATGCGAATTGTTTCCGTACCTGCACCAACAATTCGTGCGCCCATTTTATTCAGGTAATTTGCCAAATCTACAATTTCCGGCTCTTTAGCGCAATTTTCAATGACTGTTTTCCCTTCAGCAAGCGCTGCTGCCATCATAATGTTTTCAGTCGCTCCAACACTAGGCATATCTAAATAAATCTTTGCACCTTGAAGGCGACCATCAACTTTTGCCTCTACAAAGCCATTGCCAACATGAATATCGGCTCCCATAGCTTCAAAGCCCTTTAAATGTAAATCTATTGGCCTTGAGCCAATAGCACATCCACCCGGCATTGCAACCTTCGCGTGTCCATAACGGGCCAATAACGGTCCCAAAACAAGTACAGAGGCACGCATTTTCCGTACGTATTCGAATGGAGCTTCTGTCTCTAAACGCTTCGAAGCATCCACATGTACTGTGTTGCTCTCAGCATCAAAAACAACATCGGCATTCATATTTCTTAAAACTTCATTAATTGTATATACGTCAGCTAAAACGGGGACTTCTTTAATTACGCTTTTTCCTTCACTAGCGATTAGACTTGCTGCTATCACAGGAAGTACAGCATTTTTAGCACCTTCAACGCGAACAGTGCCACTCAGTTTCTGTCCACCTCTTACGATGATTTTATCCATGTTTTTAAATCTCCTTCAGATCCAATTTCACTATATTAATATTCATGTATTAGGATAGGTGTTCCTATCGTATATTTCAGTTCTTCTTTTTCATTCGTTGCTACAGCTAATTGCAAATTCATTGGGGTACCATCAATGATGAAACTTTCTTTCCATAAATCTGTATACCCGTATACAATTTTTTTATGTGTCGAATTTTCAAGTGTGTCGAATTGTGTCTTAATATGTTGTAAATTATAATAATTTTTGATTTCCTTAATTAGAACATCAGACTTTATTATACCACTAAAATCAGTCGTCAGACAAGCAAATGTTTTTGACGTTTCTGTTAAATATTTGTCCATAATTTCGTGCTTGATTGAAAGGTAACTTTCTTCAATTTGCTCGTTCCATTTCGTCCCTTCTATTACCGCTATAATTTCTGCTTTAATCGCTTTATCCTTGGGAATAACCACCATATGCGTTATTTGGATTTCCTCATATTGTTTATCTTCCCTAAGCAAATATTTTATAGTATTTTCATCCTCGCTCCTAGTGACGAAACTACCATTTTTCATTTCAGCTAAATGTTTCTCTGCTTGCTTTATTGTTATACTCTCTTTCATTGTTACCTGCCAGTTCTCAATAGGTGTTCCATTGCTCAATGTAAAGTTTGCTAATTCAATCATTTCCTCAGATTCCATCCCATTAACTACTGGTTTAGCATTAATTAATAAAATCAGCACTAGTAAAAATGATATCTTTTTCATAAAAAATCCCCCTGTATTAAACGAATAGCATTAGTTTAGACAGAGAGACTTCATTGCATACCTTACAAATAACGACAAGCTTTGCCCGAATGTCTCATTAAAAACCATGGCACTTCCTAAGGATTTAAATTGTTATGCACCATATTGATTTATACACTCCGAACTCAGTTTTAAAAGAGTTTTAAAATACATTAAAAAAGATAAATAAGGTCAGCGGACCATCTTAATATATCCAGGAAAAATTGACTTACTCCCGTTCCAATAACAATTGCAAGAAACAGCAGAAAAATCCTTCCTTCCGTTGTTCTTCCCTTCTTAATAATTGGCTCAAAATTCATTGCCAGAATGATTCGCCATGAGATGTAAATGAAGAGCAAATGTGAAATAATGCTGAATAATGCCATTTGTCCAATTGAAAACATATTGACCACCTTTGTTTAATTGCTAATTGATACATTGCCATGATTAGATTGAAATGTCAATGCATTTTACATTACATAAGTATGTCAGTTTGTGCAGATATTTTTGTTATTCCTGTGATTAGTGCCTCCATTTCCCGGGAAATATCGACAGGATCGAAAGAATATATTATTGCAATTGAATATCAAGTTTAAAAATGGTGGGATTATTGAAGGAGGATTCTTCGCTTTTTTAAAAGCTAGAGAATCTGTTATGAAGTCATTGCTCTCAAGATGCTTATACATAAAAATCTCTTACAACATTTTGTTATAAGAGATTTTTGTCCATTTAACTGCCTATATTCAGGCGGTTTGTCGCGCGTTTGAGTGCTAATTCAGCCCGTATTTTATCAATATTATCTTGTTTCGCTTGAAGACGACGTTCAGCACGCTCTTTAGCTGCTTTAGCACGTTGTACATCAATTTCTGAAGCCTTTTCAGCAGATTGGGCAAGAATCGTCACTTTATCTGGTTTAACCTCCATAAATCCACCATTTACTGCCAATTTCTTCGTCTCTGATCCTGACTTGAGACGAACAGCACTAATTTGCAGTGGAGCTACGAGAGGTATGTGTCCTGGTAAAATACCGATTTCTCCAGTTTCTGCCTTACAGACTACCATATCAAAACTACCTTCTAAAACCGGACCACTAGGAGTAACAACACTCACTTCCAGTGTTTTCAATGTAACCCCTCCTAAGACTTGGCAGAAGAAATACTTTGATATACATTATAGTTACTTCAGAGATACCATACTGAAGCATTCTTCTGCCTATTATCTATTATTCCATGCCTTTTGCTTTTTCAACTACTTCTTCAATACGTCCCACAAGACGGAATGCATCCTCTGGCAGATGATCATATTTACCTTCTAAGATCTCACTAAAGCCAGCTACAGTTTCTTTTACAGGAACATAGGAACCCTTCTGTCCTGTAAATTGTTCCGCAACGTGGAAGTTTTGAGAAAGGAAGAATTGGATCCGACGTGCTCTTGAAACAACTAACTTATCTTCATCGCCAAGCTCGTCCATACCTAGGATTGCAATAATATCCTGTAATTCTCGATAGCGCTGTAATGTTTGCTGTACTTCTGTCGCTACTCTATAATGCTCTTCCCCAACAATTTCCGGATCAAGTGCACGTGATGTAGACGCTAATGGATCCACCGCAGGATAAATACCTTGTTCAGATAATCCACGGTCCAGGTTCGTTGTTGCATCCAAGTGTGCAAACGTTGTTGCTGGAGCTGGATCCGTGTAGTCATCGGCAGGTACATAGATAGCCTGAATCGATGTTACTGAACCTTTATCTGTTGATGTAATTCGTTCTTGTAATTGTCCCATTTCCGTAGCAAGTGTTGGCTGGTAACCAACGGCGGATGGCATACGGCCCAGTAATGCCGAAACCTCAGATCCTGCTTGTGTAAAACGGAAAATGTTATCAATAAATAGTAATACATCCTGTCCTTGCTCATCACGGAAGTATTCAGCCATTGTCAGACCTGTTAATGCTACACGCATACGTGCACCAGGAGGCTCGTTCATTTGTCCGAATACCATCGCGGTTTTAGCAATAACTCCAGAGTCTTTCATTTCATAGTAAAGGTCATTTCCTTCACGGGTACGCTCTCCAACACCGGCAAATACAGAAATACCCCCGTGCTCTTGAGCAATGTTATTAATTAATTCCTGAATTAAAACAGTTTTACCAACACCGGCACCACCGAATAGACCGATTTTTCCACCTTTTATATATGGAGCCAATAAGTCTACTACTTTGATACCTGTTTCCAGAATTTCTGTTTCTGTAGACAGGTTTTCAAACTTAGGTGCTTCACGGTGAATTGGATCTAAACGTAATCCATCTGCTAACGGCTCATCCAAGTCAATTTTTTCACCTAAAACATTAAATACACGTCCTAATGTTACATCTCCTACTGGAACGGAAATAGGTCTTCCAAGGTTTTCTACTGTTGCGCCACGCTTAACGCCATCAGTTGATGACATTGCAATTGTGCGAACACTTTTATCTCCTAAATGAAGAGCTACTTCTAATGTAAGATCCGTTTTTTCACCATGGACAACTAAAGCATTATAAATCTCTGGGAGTGCGCCGTCTTCAAATCTAACGTCAACGACTGGTCCCATTACTTGTGTAACGTGTCCTGTACTCATCGCTTTCCCTCCTAACTTACTTTCAGGCATGGTTAAAGAAGCTTATTCAAGTGCTGCTACTCCACCACTGATTTCTGTGATTTCCTGTGTAATCGCCGCTTGACGTGCACGGTTATATGTCAATGATAAGTCATCAATAAGCTCACCAGCGTTATCTGTCGCGCTTCTCATTGCAGTCATACTTGCCGCATGCTCACTTGCTTTTCCATCCAATAAAGCACCGAATATTAAGCTTTCGGCATACTGTGGTAAAAGAACTTCCAGAATTTGTTCCTGATCTGGTTCATATTCATAATTGTTGTTAATGGCAGCATGTGCGTTCAAATTCTCGATAGGCAACAACTTTTTCGCTGTTACCTTTTGTGAGATTGCACTCACGTAATGATTATAAATAATATTTAGTTCATCGATCTCTCCGTCACTGTACATTTGCACTGTCTCTGATGCTAGTTCTTTGATGTCATTAAATGTAGGATGGTCAGCCATTCCTATAATACTATTCGACATCGGCAAATCACGTTTCCTGCAGAAATCATACCCTTTTCGACCTACTGCTATAATCGTATACTCGTCTTTATTTTTATGACGTTTTTCAATCTTTTGAATCAAATTTTTCAGTATGTTACTGTTATAAGCTCCAACTAACCCACGGTCAGAGGTTATTATTAAATAAGCCGTCTTTTTCACTTCGCGTCTAGTTAGCATTGGATGGCTAGCATCGATACTGCTATTCGCGATACTGGCAACAACTTCTTGGATTTTATCTGCGTAAGGAACAAATCCTTTCGCATTCTGCTCTGCTTTACTCATTTTGGAAGCAGAGACCATTTGCATTGCCCCAGTAATTTTCTTTGTCTTCTTTGTTGAATCTATACGAGCTTTTAAATCTCTAAGTGATGCCAAGCTTTTTCACCACACTTTCCTGACAGAGGTTGAGCCGGAAAACAAGTCTATTTTACTTATTCCGGTTCGTAATTCTCTTTTCGAAATCTATTCACAGGGGATTCCCTACTCAGGAATACATCCCTTTGTAACAGACAATAAAAGGGTGTCCCCTACTATCTGCATACGTGCAACTTGGCATTTAGCTTAACGTTTCACAAATGCCAAGCTTGCAACCGTTAATTATTTGAAGGTAAGAATGTTTTCTTAAATACTTCAATAGCAGATTTCATATCACTATCATCCGGTAAGTTGCCTGTTTCGCGAATGGTAGTCAATAATTCATTGCGATTGCTTTCAAGCCATACATTCATTTCAGATTCAAATCGAAGTACATCTTCTACTGGAATATCATCCAAGAATCCTCTTGTTAGTGCATAAAGAATCATAACTTGTTTCTCAACAACCATTGGCTTATGCAGCCCCTGCTTTAGAACTTCTACCGTTCTTTGCCCACGGTTCAATTTAGCCTGGGTTGCTTTGTCCAAATCAGATCCAAACTGTGAAAATGCCTCTAGCTCACGGAAGGATGCAAGATCCAGACGCAAGGTACCAGCTACTTTTTTCATTGCTTTAATCTGTGCTGATCCACCAACTCGGGATACGGATAAACCGGCGTTAATTGCTGGTCTAACACCTGAGAAGAATAAATCAGACTGCAAGAAAATCTGCCCATCTGTAATCGAGATTACGTTGGTTGGGATGTATGCAGCGATGTCACCTGCTTGCGTTTCAACAAAAGGTAATGCTGTTAAAGAACCGCCGCCTAATGCATCACTTAATTTAGCAGCACGTTCCAGTAAACGGGAGTGCAAGTAGAAAACATCTCCTGGGAATGCTTCACGGCCTGGAGGGCGACGAAGCAGCAAGGATAGTTCACGATATGCTACCGCTTGTTTGGATAAATCATCGTATACAACAAGTACATGTTTTCCGTTATACATAAACTCTTCACCCATTGCTACACCTGCATATGGAGCTAGGTATAATAATGGTGCAGGATCTGATGCACCTGCAGATACAACGATCGTGTAATCCAATGCTCCGTACTTACGGAATGTTTCTACGGTATTTCGCACAGTTGATTCTTTTTGACCAATTGCAACATAAATACAAATCATATCTTGATCGCTTTGATTCAAAATGGTATCCACTGCTACGGTTGTTTTACCAGTTTGACGGTCACCAATGATAAGTTCACGCTGACCACGACCGATCGGCACCAATGCATCAATCGCTTTAATTCCAGTTTGTAATGGCTCATCAACTGATTTACGGTCCATTACCCCTGGAGCCTGTGCCTCGATTGGACGGGTATTGGAAGTTTCAATTGCTCCCTTTCCATCAATCGGCTGTCCTAATGGGTTTACAACACGTCCCAATAATTCTTCTCCAACTGGTACTTGCATGATACGTCCTGTTCGACGAACTTCATCGCCTTCTTTAATCCCTGTGTAAGGTCCAAGAATAACGATACCTACGTTGCTCTCTTCCAAGTTCTGTGCCAATCCCATAACACCATTTGAGAATTCGAGCAACTCTCCAGCCATTGCATTATCAAGTCCATGTGCACGCGCAATCCCGTCCCCGATTTCAATAACTGTTCCAACGTCACTAACTTCGATATCTGTATCGAAATTTTCAATTTGCTGTTTAATAAGTGTACTGATTTCTTCAGCATTTATGCTCATACCATTTCACCCCTATCGTCTTTGTTCTCATATAATCAGATATTTAAAGATTCGTTTCCATTTTCAAATGACCGCATTTAGCTATGTAAGCTTAAGTAAGGTCTGTACGCTGCTTAATTAGCAGAAACAATGCTTCTAGAGATACGATCCAGCTTTCTGCTGATTGTCCCATCATAGATCGTATTCCCAATACGAATTTTAATGCCGCCAAGAATGGACGGATCTACAATATTTTTAAAATGGATTGCAGTTTTGCCGATTCGTTTTGCGAATGTTTGCTGCAGCTCTTGCTTTTCATTATCTGTTAATTCACGCACAGAATAGACCGTTGCATCTGCAATTCCCTTTGCATCGTTCACTAATTGAATAAAGTTTTCAATAATGGAGGAAACAGCTGCGATGCGGCGACGTTCAACAAGCAATTTGATTGTATTGACAACATCTGCTTGCATGCCCTGAAATACATCTGTAACCAGTTGTTTCTTTTTCTCATTATTGACTTTAGGATGCATTAAGAATGTATTAATTTGCTTGTTTTGATTAAATACTTCTTGGATAACGGAAAATTCTTTTTCAAGCTGATCCAATGTGTTTTTTTCTAGTCCAAGTTGGAAAAGAGCATCTGCATAACGTTTAGCTACAACAACTTCACTCATCGCTCTTCTCCTACCTCTTTAATGTAATCATTGATCAATTTCTCTTGATCTTGTGCACTAATTTCCTTTTCGATTACTTTACTTGCAATAAGCACGGATAAGGATGCAACTTTATCTTGAAGTGCTTGTAATGCTCTTTCCTTCTCATTTTGAATGTCAGCTTGAGCTGCCTGAATAAGACGGTCTGCTTCTTTACGCGCAGCTTCCACGATATCCTGCTCCTGTCTTACTCCTGCCGCCTTTGCGTCCTCGATCATTTTTTGAGCTTCTTCTCGAACTTGGTTAAGCTGTGCTGCTGCCTCCTTTGAAGCTTTTTCAGCTTCTAAGCGGCTTTTTTCAGCTGCTTCAATTTCTCCAGCTACATACTCCTCCCGCTTTTCCATCATGTTCATGAGAGGACCCCAAGCGAATTTCTTTAATAATGCCAGTAACACGATGAAGAAGAATAATTGTACGAGCATGTCTCCTACTCTTAGTCCCCCAACACCAGCTCCGATTGTCATAAGGTCAATGTATGAATGCACTGATTTCACTCCTTTCAACGTGACATCTTATCTTTATATTGCGGTTATTCATTTTATTTTCAAATCACTCGAAAGTTACATAAAGGAATGGCGAAGATTCTATAGTAACGAACTTCGCCATTATGTTTTTTTAATAAAAAATACAATTACATGAAGATAGCCATAAATGCGATAACTGCTGCGATGATTGGAACAGCCTCTACTAGAGCTACCCCGATAAACATTGTACCTTGAAGTTGTCCTCTTAATTCTGGTTGACGTGCGATTCCCTCTACTGTTTTACTAACGATTAAACCGTTACCAACACCTGCACCAAGTGCTGCAAGGCCGATTGCGATTGCTGCTGCTAAAAGTCCCATTTTATAACTTCCTCCTTTTTATAGTAAACCTAATATTTAATAATTTATTTAATGGTCACTGCTCACTTTATGAGACATGTATACCATTGTCAACATAACAAATACATAAACTTGAATTGTACCAATGAAGAGTTTGAAGCCCATCCAAGCAAGTGTTGGCAATGCTGCTCCTAAAAATCCAAATACAGATGATGCTGCTAGCCCAATCAATAGACTTAACAAGATTTCCCCTGCATAAATGTTACCAAATAGACGAAGACCCAACGTTAATGTGTTGGTAAACTCCTCGATAATTTTAAATGGCAGCATGAAAGGTACTGGGCTGACATACCCTTTGAAATATTCTTTGGTTCCTCGTACTTTAATTCCATAGTAATGGGTTAATACGATAACTATACCTGATAGTGTTAATGTTAATGTTGCATCTGCGGTTGGTGATTTCCACCATAAGTCATGACCGACTACTCCGACGGTTGCAACACCTGCTAGGTTACTGACAAGGATGTAAAAAATCAGCGTTAATCCTAACGGAAGAAACACCTTCCCTGTTTTCCAGTCCATTGTGTCGTTGATAATTCCTTTTACAAATTCAACTACCCATTCCATGAAGTTTTGCATCCCGGTTGGCCTCATCTGCAGTTTGCGGCTTGCCCACACACAGAAAACAAAGACAATTAGCGACACAACTGCAATCATGAGGACATTAGATAAGTTAAAGTCAAGCCAGGAAATCCCCAAGACGTCTTCGACTATTGGAGCTGTATGATCCAAGATTATCCCCCCTTTACACTACTTAATTAAAAATCCATTCATACTACCCCTGTGCTGCTGGTTTATTTGACATTATTTTTTCGTTGGGAAATGATTCGAAAAGCAACATCAATTCCTAATATGATGTATGAAGATACGAGACCAAAAACTAGGGCAATAATATGAAAGGTTTCATTAAATCGAAGTGCGATCAAAACGGAAAGTACTGTTGCGGCAAGTCTTGAGATTGTTCCCAATCCCCCGCGTACCTTTCCTTTTTCAATAACCGCTTTTCCCAGCGCTTTTGTTTTATGCTGCAATAACCATAAATTGTAAAAACTTACGGCACTTCCTAACAATAACCCATTAAAAATCTGAGGATACGACGAGAATCCCGCACCAATTACGAAAATTGCAAGAAGAAAGAGCATCCATTTAAGCTGCCTTGTTACCATTAAATCATATTCAGACGTCATTTACTCTACTCTCCTAAACACTCAAACGATATGGTGGATGTCCTCTTTACAAAATAAAGGCTGAAAACACAGGTGCATCCGCTTCCAAACGAATTTGTTCATCATTCGCTGGTTTTGCTATTTTCAGTCATTATTTCTAATATGGGTCTTGTTTACAGCCAAATCCACTGGCACTGTAATACTTATGTAACAGAAGTTGCTGATGGGAAGTTTTCTCTGCTATTTTTTATGTCAACGATGCAAAAAGATGATGCATCAGTCTACAAAATACTTGCAGATTAGATAAAAATACACCTTCCCCCACAATTAGCAAGTTTACAACAGCTTGACTATTATTGTCAATTGGGACACTGAGAAAAATTGCAATTTTTAAAGAGTTTATAAAATTGCCTTCGTCAAAGGAATATGTGGCAGTTTTATGTCTTTAAATTACAATTAAGCGACCTGACTTTCATTATAAATGAAAGTCAGGTCGTTTAATGTGACATTTTTGTGAATTCCCTTGATTTTTTTCTGTTTTTTTGTCTCCTATGAACAATGGATTATTCTATATATACAATAGTTGGACTGCTTTCATACGTGCCCTCCTCCAAAAATACCGTTATTACAGCTAAATAATAACCTGTATCACCAGCGTCTTTTTTACTTATTTCACCCTCATGTTCTCCTTCTATTACATTTTCCATTTTTATTAGCTTTCTTCTGAAAACAAGGCTCTCAGGATCATATAGATCAACTTCAACCCGCCTTGCAGCCTCTGTGAGGTATATTCGGTATTCATATGCTTCTTCAGAGAGAGTCTTCACCGCAAACTCAAACCCTGCCGTTTTTGGCTGATTAGCAGTTTGATTCACAAAAATATATGGTAGGTTGTATTGTTCATCTTGAGACGTTAATTTTATCCATCCTTGGTGTACACCTTCCTCCATTCGTGCTGTTGTTATACTAAGTTCAATTGGAATTGTCTTTTTTTGATTCGCTCCGATTGTAAAGGACATTGGAAGCTTCCAGTAAACACCGTTCTCTTGCTTTGGATAATCAAAAGTAAATGTCTGTGCATCCTCTGACATATTTTCAATCGTTAATGCAAATTTACTTGTTTCTCTATAACCGTTTATTCTCCCAAAGTTGAGTTGTGGATTGTGAATAATTGTTTTTGATTCAATCGCTTTTTCCGGCTGAACTATCCCCATTCCTTGAATGGTAGGTGAGAGAATTTTTTCTTTTCCAATTACATGTGCAGTTGTTTTTAAAGCACCAAAGATTTGCTCTGTCGTCCAACCTGGATGTGCTTCTTTTATTAATGCAATTGCACCTGTGACATGTGGTGCAGCCATGCTCGTTCCATCAAGTTGCTGATAACCTCCTGGAACGGTACTCAAAATATTTGTTCCAGGTGCTACAATGTCTGGCTTAATATTCCAATTTATTGTAACAGGTCCTCTGGAGCTGAATGAGGCTATTGTACGTTCATCATTGCGATACGCTGTTTCCAAATAAATACGTTTTTGAGCAAGCTGCTCCTTCAGCCATAAACCATCTTCCATAGCAATAGATACAACAGGTATATTTATCGGATTTTCTTCATTTTGCACAGATCCTTGAAAGTTTCCTTTTTCTTTATTATAAATTACAACGGCAACCGCTCCTTTTTCTTCAGCACGTTTTGCCATTTCATAGAAAGGTATTTCCCCACGTTTCATAACTGCGATATGACCATTCATTGATGCACTTTCTGCTGTCCCATCTGCAATTGGATAGTCCTTTGTCAAATTCCAGGGTGCTGAGCCGGCCATTTCCGTAATCTGGAATGTTCGGCCTGCCATTGGTTCATAAAGTGAAGGCGTTTTTTTCGAAGGGGTTGACGCACCAATAGACAATGCTTTGTCAGCAGTTGCTGGCGCGCCAACCGTCCAGTCTTCAGGACCACTATTACCATTCGCGATAACCACTGGCACACCTAGCTCTGCAGCACGATTAACCGCTACACTTGTTGGGAAATCCGGGACATTCACATCGTTTCCCAGGGATAAATTGATAACATCTACTCCATCTTCAATCGCCTTCTCCATTGCAGCGATAACTTGTATAGATGTTCCTGCACCGCCAGGGCCAAGTGCCCGATATGCGTAAATCTCTGCATCTGGTGCGACTCCCTCCAGTTCTCCGTCAGCTGCAATAATTCCCGCCACATGTGTACCGTGCGATGTCGGTACGCCCTGCTCTGGTATTGTCTCCATTGGGTCTTCATCAAGATCAACGAGGTCATATCCGCCCCTGTAATTTTTCTGCAGATCCGGATGATTATGGTCAATTCCAGTATCGATAACCCCAACCTTTATCCCTTTTCCAGTGAATGAAGTCGTATTTAAATCAGAGGGAATTACCTGACCTTCTGTTTCAGCCTGTTTATTTGGAAGCGCCTTATATTGCTGTACCGAATGTATGCTTTGAACAAAAGGAAGTGCTTCTATTTTTTGCAAGTTTGAAGGCACTCCCTGCAATGCAATTCCATTGAACAATCGGCTATAAACTGCAATAACCTCGATAAATGGATGATATGTTTCCAAATACTCTTTATGTACCTCTGGATCCCCTTCTACTTCGATGATGATAGATTCCATTTCTTCTTTCGCCTGAAGTTCTTGTGGGTATGGAATAAATAGAAGTAAAAGCAATAAAAAGGTGCCAAAAATCCGCATAGGTGCCCGCTCCCTTTTTTAGCAATAGCATTTGAAATAAATTACGTTCTTATACATTTGCTTTGATTACGTCAGACTTATTAATTTTTTGCCTTGCTTTTATAATTGAACTAATGGTATACTGTTTTCAAAATTCAATACGCATATTCCTTCGGGGTCGGGTGAAATTCCCAACCGACGGTGATGAAGCATAGCTTCTAAGTCCGTGACCCGTGCGGTTTTTATAGGGCATAACCTATAAACCAAGCGGTGGATCTGGTGCAAAACCAGAACCGACAGTTAAAGTCTGGATGGGAGAAGGAATTTTAGGTAGGCACGCTAATTGTAATGCTTTTGGCGAGTGCTGTTATTTGTATACTTTTCATATAAATGACCAGGTGCTCTTTTGATGTATTACATAATCTTTTCCATTGCTTACTATTAAAATTCTAATCACAAGCCTCTGAGGAAACTCAGGGGCTTTTTCATTTCCTCCAGCTCGAGCGTCAATCAACTTGCAAGACTTCTTTGCTTCCATACGTTGCTGACCGAGTGCTTCCAAAGGATGCGATTTCTATATGAAAGGAAGTGAGTTACGTGTTTACAGGATTAATTGAGGAAAAAGGTGTCGTAAAGAAAATGCTGAAGGTTTCCGATCAGGCTGTCCAAATGACTATTGGCTCCAGCAAGGTAATTGATGATGTTGCGATTGGTGACAGTATTGCTGTTAATGGCATTTGCCTAACAGTAACTAGTTATACCTCCAATAGCTTCCAGGTGGATGCTATGCCAGAAACAATAAAATCTACTTCTTTGCAAGCTTTAAAACCTGGTTCTGAAGTAAATCTGGAACGGGCGATGGCAGCAAATGGAAGATTTGGCGGGCACTTTGTATCTGGTCATGTTGATGGAACAGGTCAAATTGTCCATGTGTACCAGAAAGAAAATGCTATTTATTACGATATCGAAATATCTGAATCTCTTATTCCATTTTTAATGCATAAAGGTTCCATAACAGTTGATGGAATTAGTTTGACACTTTTCGAAGTAAAACAAAATCAATTCACCATCTCCCTTATTCCCCACACTGCAGCAGAAACCATTCTTGGTGAAAAAGGTAAAGGGGATATCGTGAATATCGAATGCGACATGCTTGCAAAATATGTTCGAAATATGCTCAATAGTCAAAGCATGAAGCAGGAGTCAGGAATCAGTCCAGATTTTCTAGAAAAAAATGGATTCATATAGGAGGTAAAATAATCATGCATACCATTGAAGAAGCAATTACTGATTTAAAGCTTGGAAAACCAATTATTGTTGTCGATGACGAAAATCGAGAAAATGAAGGTGACTTTGTTGCTTTATCTGAAAAAGTGACACCTGAATTGATTAATTTCCTGATTACACATGGAAAAGGTCTCGTATGTGTTTCTCTGCCACCAGAACACGTGAAAAATATCGGGCTGTTACCAATGGTCGATCAGAACACGGATCCATATGGCACTGCTTTTACAGTATCTGTTGACCACAAAAATACTACTACTGGGATTAGTGCAGCAGAAAGAGCAAACACTATTCTGGCTTTAACCGATCCTCACGCACATATTAGTGATTTCAAACAACCAGGTCATATGTTTCCGCTTATCGCAAAGGATGGTGGCGTGTTAACTCGCCCCGGACATACAGAAGCAGCTGTTGATTTAGCACTTCTGAGTGGAGCATTTCCATCAGGTGTTATCTGTGAAATCATTAAGGACGACGGTACAATGGCACGACAACCTGACCTTGAGATCATGGCTGAAAAATTTGATCTAAAGATCATCTCAATAGCAGATTTAATTGTCTATCGCAATACAAATAAAAAAATGATTATTCATTCGTAAAGGAGAAAGAAGAATATGGGAAAAGTATATGAAGGAAACGTAGTTGGTACAGATTTAAAAATCGGAATTGTGGTTGCCCGCTTTAATGAATTTATAACATCAAAACTATTGGATGGTGCACACGATGCTCTGAAAAGACATGGTGTTGCCGAGGATAATATTGATATTGCATGGGTTCCAGGCGCATTTGAAATTCCATTAATTACACAGAAGATGGCAGCACTTAATAAATATGACGCTATTATCACATTGGGAACGGTGATTCGCGGATCTACTCCACATTTTGATTATGTTTGTAATGAAGTCGCTAAAGGTGTTGCAAATGTTTCGTTTCAAACAAGCAAGCCAATCATCTTCGGTGTCTTGACAACAGAATCGATTGAACAAGCAATTGAACGTGCTGGGACAAAAGCAGGAAATAAAGGCGCTGAATCAGCTATTTCTGCTATTGAAATGGCAAATATGGTGAAGCTGCTGGAGGACTAACCTGGAAATAACTCAGAGCAGCAAATTCATAGAGTTGTTTATTGTAAACTGTTTATTTAAGCTGAATCGCTTTTAGCTGAGAAATTTATTTTTAGCATTATACAAATTTGAAAGCTTCTATCTCTATTTTAGGGATAGAAGCTTCATTTTGTTATTTATCAAGGATACTTATTTTGTACCGAATAAACGGTCGCCTGCATCTCCAAGTCCTGGGACGATGTAGCCATGATTATCTAACTTTTCATCCATAGCTGCTAAATAAATATCAACGTCTGGATGTTCTTTCTTAATAACTTCAACGCCTTCTGGTGCCGCGATTATACACATGAGACGAATATTTTTTGCGCCACGCTTCTTCAATGAATGAATTGCATCATTTGCTGAACCACCTGTTGCAAGCATTGGATCAATTACAATCAGCTCACGCTCATTAATATCCGAAGGTAATTTAATATAGTATTCCACAGGCTTTAATGTTTCTGGATCACGGTATAGGCCAACATGTCCAACTTTTGCTGCAGGAATAAGCTTGCGCACCCCATCAACCATTCCTATGCCAGCACGTAAAATTGGAACAAGTCCAATTTTCTTCCCAGCTAATGTTTTCGATTTTGCAGTAGTTACTGGTGTCTCCACTTCTACTTCTTGCAATGGTAAATCCCTTGTAATTTCAAAAGCCATTAGCATCGCAACTTCATCAACAAGTTCGCGGAATTCTTTTGTTCCTGTGTTCTTATCTCTTATGTACGTTAATTTATGTTGAATTAACGGATGATCAAATACAAAAACATTTCCCAATTGTAGATCACTCCTTCAGATTAGTTATATCTTTAAAATTGTACTGAAAAATAACCGAGCTTTCAAGTTTAGTTTTATTCTTGTTATAAAATCGTAAAAAGGATACCCCTAAATCGGAGTACCCTTTTCTATTTTAGGCATATTGTGTATATAATGGGAACTTTTCTGTTAAGTCAATCACTCGTTTTGCAGCTTCTTCTAATACTGCTTCATCTTCATAATTTTTTAACGTTAACGAAATAATGGCAGCAATTTCTTTCATTTCTTCTTCACCAAAACCTCTAGATGTTACAGCTGCAGTACCAATACGTACCCCACTTGTTACAAATGGACTTTCCGTATCAAATGGAATTGTATTTTTATTTGTTGTAATTCCAATATCGTCAAGAGCCTTTTCAGCAACTTTTCCAGTTAGGTTAAGTGGTGTTACATCCAACAATAGTAAATGATTATCTGTTCCGCCTGAGACAATGCGAATTCCTTCTTCAGTCAGTGCTTCACCAAGAATCTTTGCATTTCTCGTAATGTTAGCAGCATACTCTTTGAATTCATCCGATAAGGCTTCTTTAAAGGACACTGCTTTTGCAGCTATAATGTGCATTAACGGACCGCCTTGGATACCCGGGAAGATCGATTTATCAATTTGCTTCGCATATTCTTCTTTACATAAGATCATTCCACCACGAGGGCCACGTAATGTTTTATGTGTTGTTGTCGTAACAAAGTCAGCATATGGAACAGGATTTTGGTGGAGTCCAGCAGCAACCAGACCTGCAATATGAGCCATATCCACCATTAAGTAAGCACCTACAGCATCTGCAATCTCACGGAATTTCGCAAAATTAATATGACGTGAATAAGCACTCGCACCAGCAACAATTAATTTTGGCTTTACTTCTTGTGCTTTTGCTAAAACAGCCTCATAATCTATTTTTTCCGTTTCTTTATCGACACCGTAGTCAACAAAATTATAAAGCTTTCCACTGAAGTTAACAGGACTTCCATGTGTTAAATGGCCACCATGGTTCAGATTCATTCCAAGTACTGTATCACCCGGCTCTAGAATGGAGAAGTACACACCCATATTCGCCTGTGCTCCAGAGTGCGGCTGAACATTAACATGTTCTGCGCCAAAAAGCTGTTTTGCACGATCGCGAGCTAAATCCTCTGCAACGTCAACATGCTCACAACCGCCGTAATAGCGTTTATGCGGATAACCTTCCGCATATTTATTCGTTAATACAGAGCCCATTGCTTCCATTACAGCTTCAGAAACGAAGTTTTCAGATGCGATCAGTTCGATCTTGTCCTGCTGGCGCTTTTTCTCCGCTTGAATTGCTTCATATATTTCCAAATCCGCTTGTTTAACATGTTCCATAATTATAGCCTCCTATGTATAAGAATATTTTTAAAATTTATTATAGGGAAGTGGATTCTCCCATTAATAACTTATTTGCAACTCTCATTTAATCTGGTATTCTCATAATTTGCTCGGTGACCACCGATTAGTTTTGGACGGGTTCGTGCTGCAGTAATTCGTGCGTCTCCAATAAATTTTTCTCTAAACCGAAGTGGAACAGCTACATGCTTTAAATGCATTCCAATCATCGTTTCTCCAATATCTAACCCTGCATGTGCACGAACTGCTTCCACAACAACAGGATCCTTCATGTGTTTATATGCATAAGAAGCCATCGATCCTCCTGCTGCGGGAATGGGAATAACGGCGACCTCTTCCAGCTGGTAGGCTTTAGCAGCTTCTTTTTCAACGACAAGGGCCCGGTTCAGATGTTCACAGCATTGAAATACAAGATGAATACCAGTCTGTTGCTGTAATGCTTGCAGTTGTTTAAAAATAACCGCCGCGATTTGTTCGCTGCCAGATGTTCCAATATGTTTTCCGGCAACTTCACTTGTCGAACAGCCAACTACAAATAATTCTTCTCTTCGCAAATAATCTGTTTCCAACCACTGCGTTACAATGGATGTCATATCTTGCTGTATACTTTCATATGCCATTTATTCTTCACCTTCCATCGGTTTATGTCAAGCATCAAAGGACCCATATTAACAGCCCAAAAATGAAGTTCACCCAATTCTAATTGTACAAAGAATATTACCGTATGACCACCAAAAAGTGATTAAAAAACCTGGAACTGATTAATTTGTTTGTTTAAACGTTGCGCCTGCTCTTCCATCTTTTGGGCTAACTGGTCTACTTGTTCCATTGTTGATACTTGTTCTTGAATCGCTGCATTTACTTCTTCTGTTCCTGCTGATGTTTCCTCAGCAATTGCAGCAACTTCCTGTGACTGTCTTACCGTATCTTGAATCGATTCCAATTGCTTATCGACAAGACTTGTAATCATATCGATTTCCGATGCCACATCAGTCACCGAACCTGACATCTGCTCAATTATTCTGTTTGTGCCCGCTCCATTTTCCGCTTCTTTTTTTGCATAAATAACGTTATCGTTTATTTTCCCAACCACAAGGTTAACATCTTCTTGAATTGCTTCTATTAAACTGGAAATACGATGAACTGCTTGAGCACTTTGATCAGCTAGCTTGCGGATTTCCTCTGCAACAACAGCAAATCCTCTTCCATGCTCGCCGGCACGTGCTGCTTCAATCGATGCATTTAATGCCAATAGATTCGTTTGTTCTGCGATTTCCCCTACCATCGTTATAATTGATTCAACTTGTATCGCATTTTGCTTTAGATGATCAACGTCTTTTAATGAAAGCTCTTGATCATCTGCTAATTTTTGAATACCTTTTACAAGCTGGTTCACAACAATTTTACTTTCGTTTAAAGTTTCCAGCATTTCACTGGATTTCACTTTTGATTGCTCTGCTTTTTCTTGCACCTTTTTAGCTAACTCCGTAGCAACCTCTACAGCCTCTGCCGTATTCTGGATTGCTTCTGAGGAATTCTCCGCACCTCTAGAAATTTCATAGATCGAAGTGCCTATAGCAGCGGAATGCTGTGCCGCCGAATGAGAGGCTTCTTTCATCTGTAAAACCGTCACATTCGTACTTTCAAAATGCTTATCAATGTTATGTACCATTTCGTTCAGATTGTTCAGCATTGTATCCACCGCAATGGAAAGATCGCGTATTTCGTCATTTGACTTAGGAATATGTACTTCTTGATTTAAATTTCCTTTCGCGGCTTCTGATGCGACCTTTTCTAAACTTTCCATTGGCTTTGTAATTACCCGTGCTGCAGAAAATGCCAGGATACCAGACCATATAACACCAAGCAGCAAAATGATAATCGTATACCATTCGATTGAGATAGACCAATAAGCTTGTACAAAATCATATAATACATAAATGAATAGCGCACTGAATGTATAAGTTATAATGGCCAAAATGGTCGTAAAGATTACGAGTTTTAAACGTAAACTAAACTTATAGCTTTTCTCCATACCGTCTCCTCCGACTACTTCTTTATTTTTTTAATAAGCAGGTCGATATGTTTTTCCAGCTCGTCCAACGTCTCCCGATAGATGCCTAAGCTACCTCCAAACGGATCAGAGATATCATAATTAATTAAGTTGGCTTCTAGCCCTCGAATCCTCGCCAATTCATGACTTAGATACTTCTTCAACTGCTGTTCAAACTCTGACTTGTTCATGTTCTTCTCATTTTTCTGGATAAACAGGGCGCGTTTTTCTTCTAAATCCGCATATGCTTTTTGTAATTCCTGCCATACTTGTTTATCGGCTTCTGACACGTATTCCTTTAGCGTATAAAAATTATTCTGATAATCCGGATAATCAATGATCAACGTTTGCTTGTGTCCGGTAGTCATCGTAAGTACAATATCCGCCCAAGCAAGTAATTCTTCAGTAACTGGTTGTGACCTGTGCTCGCACTGGATTCCGCGTTCCTGCAGAGACCGAATCGCAAATGCATTGGCATGAAGATTATCGCTTGCAAAAATTCCAGCAGATTGAGTGCTGGCTTCGGGCATTTTATCCTTTAACAAAGCTTCCGCCATTGGACTTCTGCACGTGTTGCCAGTACAGACAAATAATATATTCATAGCACGCCCTCCATCTAGTAACTCTACGACAAATATATCATATTTCCAATTAACTTGTTAGATTAAATATTTTATATTATCTTCTGATTTAAAGCTCACCATTACAAAATCTGGTATTTGTTAAAGAGAATCCAGGAAAGTGCTCTTTGGAGTATAAGCCCTTGAATTAATGCTTCGGTTGCACCTATGCAAAGTAAGAGGGTTTTATCTTTGCCCAACCCAAAAAAGAAGACACCAGCTTTCACTGAAATCTCCTATTGTGCAAATAGCATATATAATCCAAAACAACATAAGATGCTGCCACCGAGCAGTTCGCTGTATACACCAAGATAACCCTGTACTTTCCTGCCCACCAGCATGCCGAGACACGCTAGAAAAGCACTGCTGAACCCGAAAAGAATTAAGGCCAGGATCACCTTAACACCTGATATTCCAAGCCCTAATCCGACAGTAAAACTATCCAGGCTCACCGTTAATGCAATCAAAAGCAGGCTTAGTCCAACTGGCTGCATTCGCTTTTGTACCTCATGACTAAATGCCGAAAAAAACATTTGCGCTCCGATTACAAACAATAAAGCACCACTGGCTAACGTTGCCAAATTTCCAATTTGCAGTGAAATCGCTTTTCCAAGTATCATTCCGAAAAATGGCATAATGATATGGAAAATACCAATAGTCGCACCGATAAATGCGATTCGTTTTAAACGTAATTTTACTAGCCCTATTCCAAGGCTAATCGAAAATGCATCCATACCAAGCGCAATAGAAACAATGAGTAATGATATGATTTCACCAGAAAAAGACATTCACGGATCCCCCTTGGACATGCTTGTTAACTATATGCATGTCCAAGAGAAATTATGATGTCTCTTTCATTAAAAACGTGTTTGATTCGAGCTTGACACCGAACTCCGAGTAACCGTCTCATACCTAGCGAATAATTCTGCTAGCAGCTTTTTTTAAGCGGTTCATTACAGCTTGGCCAATTCCATCTTCTGAAAAAGCTTCGCAAATAATAACGTCGACATCTCTTTGTTTAAAGGCGCGCAAACCATCATACAGATTAGATGCAATCTCATGTAAATTTGCTCCTAAAGAGCGGACTTCCACGTGATGCAATTGCTTTGCTACTTGTTCACTTGCTAGTACACCTACCCGATTTCCCTTTATTTGCTGCTCATCAATGTTTGCTTGTATGCGTGCTGCCGTACCAGCTACAAGCATTAAAGGCACCTCTGGAGAATAGTGTCTATACTTCATCCCTGGTGATTTTGGTTTTTCTTTTTCATGTGCAAGACCTGGATCAATCATAACAGTTCCAACTACCGATTCGAGCTGCTGTTTTGTCACACCACCAGGTCGTAAAATAATAGGGATATCCTGTGTGCAATCAATTACAGTCGATTCTACACCCACTCCGGTTGGTCCACCATCTAAAAGTCCAGCAATTTTCCCGTGAAGATCCTCCCAGACATGTTCCGCATTTGTGGGACTTGGCCTGCCAGATACATTGGCACTTGGTGCTGCCACCGGCACATCAGCTAGTTGTAAGAGCTTGTGTGCTACTGGATGATCAGGGATACGAACCCCAATTGTGGATAACCCTGCCGTAACATTGGCTGCACATGCTCCGTTACTCTTAAGAACGAAAGTAAGTGGACCTGGAGTAAATACATTGATCAAATTTTCAACATAAGCAGGCAAGTTATCCACAAGTCGTCTTAATTGTTCCACAGTTGCGACATGTGCAATTAATGGGTTATCTTGCGGACGACCTTTTGCTTTGAAAATTTTTGCCACAGCTGCTTCATTTGTTGCATCAGCCCCCAACCCGTAAACCGTTTCTGTGGGGAAAGCGACCGTCTTTCCGCTTTTAAGCAGTCTAGCCGCTTCTTCAATTGCATGTTTGTTATAAACTTGGTCATTTCGTATATTCCAACGCTTCGTTTCTATCATCTTTGTACCTCATTTCTATCTTCTATTTTAGAGGATTGAGGCAAAATACGCAAAATGTGGATAACATTGACTTGGCAGCAGAAATTATACACAGCCAAACGAATGTTACCCACAAAGAGACATACTTATAAACAATTTTCCAACAATTTATACACATGTGGTTGTGGATAGTGTGTATAATCACTAAGAAACATTATATGCCCACCAGTTTCCACCTTTTACAGGATATTTATCTTTAAATAGGCTTTCTTTTTGTGGATGAAACTGCAATGCCTCTAGCAATATGTCTACTATAGGCTGATGGCTGTGAACATAAACACTCTTTGCATTCTGCTCCTTCGCAAGCACTAAGATAGCTTCTAATAAAAACGGGAGCTTCCCCGCTTCTGTTTGTGTAATATACAGCTGTTTCAGCCAATATATACCTTCTTCCACTTTGTCCAGAATAAAACAGCCTTCAATTGTATGATTCATTTCAACCACATAGCCTTTTTCAAATACAGTACCTTTATTTACACTTGGATTCTTGTTAAAAAA
Source organism: Oceanobacillus sp. FSL K6-2867 (assembly GCF_037963145.1). NCBI lineage: Bacteria > Bacillati > Bacillota > Bacilli > Caryophanales > Bacillaceae > Oceanobacillus > Oceanobacillus sp. FSL K6-2867. The sequence continues at coordinate 2,711,155 of NZ_CP150144.1, read as the reverse complement.
TGCTTCCAGTTGTTCATAGGACATGTTTTTCGCAAGTATGAGTTTCAATAGTCTCACCTCTACAAATAAATTTTGATAGAATTATGATTTACCTTTTCTTCCATTCTATGCATTTACTAGAGAGACTATGACCAGCCAAACCATTCAAATAAGAAAAATTTAATTTCTGTTTCTTTCTCTTCAACCTCTTCCTCTGCTACTGTTTCTTCATCTGCAGCCTCTGCTACTGTTGTGCCTCCTGAAAAGTCAAGAAAACATAATGGCGGGAACAATACGCACCACCAATTTGAACCATTTCCTTCACCTAATGTAATTAAAATTGCCTCATATTCACCTGCTGGATATAAAAAGGAACCATAGAGCTTTGCTGGAAAAGTTATATTTTCTCCATATTCCACACTATATTCATTCTCTGTGCCTTGTTCGTCGATTGTGTTTTTCACAATTTGCTCCAATTCTGGAATACGGGACTCTATTAATCTGCGCGCCTCATCGATATCTGTAATATGCTGTACCCACTCTGTGACTACTTCATTAACACGGTCTCGAACCTCTAATTTTAATGCTTGGTCTTGTTCGCTATCACTATTTGCAAGTATTCGCAAACGAATTGCTTCATCTGGAATTACTTGATAATCCTCTTCTTCATCTTTCAGTTCCTTGCTTACTCCATTTATTGGCAACGAAAAATATAATACAAAACATATAAGTACAAAAAATACTAGCTTTTTCATTTCGAAATTCCCCTCTCCAACTCGTTAATTGCCAGTATGGACAGGTCAAAATGATTTTAAACTAGTATTCTAGCAAATTTTATATTTTTGTTACTTCTGCTGCTGCAATCCGATCCTTGCCATTGATATCCTGTATCGTAGCAACAATGCTTTCTGAAAAGGTTTCTTGAATAATCGCATGAACTGCTTCACCTTGTTCATGACCAATTTCAAACGCTAATGTTGCATTCGTCTTTATAATCTTTGGCGCTTGATCAATTATTGCTTGATAAGCTGCAAGACCATCAGCTTCCGCAAATAGCGCTAATTCCGGGTCAAAATGTTTTACAGTATCTGAAAGGCTGGCTGCTTCTGACTTTGCAATATACGGAGGATTTGACACTAGAAAGTCTACTTGAAGTTTTTTTTCAATTGCAGGCTGTAAAAAATCCCCTTGAAGAAAATGAACATTTGCATCTAGCTGCTCGGCATTTTTTTTAGCAACTTCCAACGCATCTTTAGAAATATCTGTAGCATAAACAACTGAATTCGGTATTTCCAATGCCAATGTAATTGCGATAATGCCGCTTCCTGTCCCAACATCAATAATTGTCAGGGGGTCTCCATTAGCTGCGTCAGTAGATTGAATAATATGCTGAACAAGTTCTTCTGTCTCCGGTCGCGGAATTAGCACATGTTCATTCACAATAAATTCTCTGCCATAAAACACCTCGTATCCTGTCAAGTGCTGTACTGGGATACCTGTTTTGGCATGCTGTTCAATTGCAGCTTTGAACTTATCCACAATTTCAGCTGGCACAGGCTCTCGCATTAGCATATAAAATTGCTGCCGATCTACTCCTAAATAATGCTGCAACAGTATCTCTGCGACTCGCGATTCACGTTGATGTTTTTCTAAAAAAAGAGAAGCCCAGCGCAGGACTTCGAACTGTTTTTGTACCTGTGTCATCTTATTCACCAATTTGTTCCAGCTTTTTAGTTTGTTCCTCCATAACGAGTGCATCAATGAATTCGTCCAGCTTCCCTTGCATAATCTGATCAAGCTTTTGAATCGTTAGACCGATTCGGTGATCTGTCACGCGATTTTGCGGAAAATTGTACGTACGAATACGTTCGGAACGATCTCCTGTTCCAACCGCGGACTTTCTGTTTTCATCATATTCTGCTTGTGCTTCCTGTTGGAATTTATCATAGACACGTGCGCGAAGCACTTTCATCGCTTTTTCTTTGTTCTTGATTTGTGATTTTTCATCTTGAATGGAAACAACAATTCCTGTTGGTTCATGCGTTAACCGAACAGCTGACATGGTTGTGTTTACACTTTGTCCACCAGGTCCACTGGATGCAAAAGTGTCCACTCGGATATCTTTATCATGAATCTCAACCTCTACCTCTTCCGCCTCTGGAAGAACCGCAACAGTTGCAGTAGAGGTGTGGATCCGCCCACCAGATTCCGTCTCAGGAACTCGCTGTACCCGATGCGCCCCATTTTCATATTTCAGTTTAGAATAAACATCGTTTCCATTTATCATGAAAATAATTTCTTTATAGCCGCCAACACCAGTAGAGCTGGCTTCCATTACTTCAATTTTCCATCCTTGACTCTCTGCATAACGGGAATACATTCGGTACAAATCACCAGCAAACAATGCAGCTTCATCTCCACCTGCTGCCCCGCGTATTTCCATAAATACGTTTTTGTCATCATTCGGATCTTTTGGCAGAAGGAGAATTTTCATTTTACCCTCTAAGTCTGCTTTTGTTTCACTAAGCTCGTCGATTTCCATTTTTACCATTTCATACATCTCATCGTCCAATTTTTCCTCAAGCATTTCCTTTGCATCTTTCAGCTGGGACGTCACTTCTTTATATTCACGATAAGCTTGAACAACATCTTCTAAACCTGATTGCTCCTTGGAATACTCACGTAATTTACTTGTATCACTAATAATATCCGGATCACTTAGCATTTCATTCAATTTATTGTAACGATCTTCTAATGTTTGTAAACGATCTAACATTCACGTACACCTCTTTCTGATTAACAGTCTAATTATATTATAACCTGTGGTGCATGGTCAATTAGTGGATGGTGGTTTTGCTTTGTATTGCGGGAATTGAAGCACTTGTTGATATTGAATGGTGCTTGAAGGCCCTGTAGTGAAAATGATTGGGGTTTAGCCGGAATGTGCTCGCCTTTTGCCTGAGAATTAGCGGTACGGGATACAGACATGATCTGCTTCTCTCAAAAGATAATGTTTTTTTAAGTAGAACTGTCAAACTCAACAGTAAATGCGTTTTCACAATTTGTTCATTGACGTTGAATTTAAATGCTGATAGATTGTTGTTAAATGTTGTTATTTTTTGTTTATATTTGTTATTGACTATTTTAGCGAAAGGAGATGGATAATGCTTCCGTTAGAGAGACAAAATCGAATTAAGCAGCTTATACTTGAAAATAAAAGTATGAAAATTTCGGATTTAAGTACATTACTTAATGTCTCAGAAATGACAATTCATCGTGATCTGAAGCCATTGATTGAGGATGGTACTGTAATAAAAACATTTGGCGGGATTACGATTCCTGAGATTCGTGTTCCTGATTCCAAGCAAGATTTGAATAATGATAAAGGAAAATGCGTGCTTTGCGGTCGAATAGTTAATGAAAGAATGGCATATCGTTTAATTTTATCAACCAGTCAAATTGAAACCGCTTGCTGTGCTCATTGCGGCTTACTGCGCTACCAGCAATTGAATGACAGGGTTATTCACGCCATCTGTCCGGACTTTTTAAAACAAACGACGATCAGTGCACCTGTAGCGTGGTATGTTATGGATACTGAAATCCATATGGGTTGCTGCCATCCGCAAATTTTGACCTTTGAGCTGAAAGAGCATGCCGATAAGTTTGTGAATGGCTTCGGTGGATATGTTTTTAATTTTTATGAAGCAAAAAATGAAATCATTCAGAAACTGCAAGGCCACAATTCAAGCTGTAAAAGAAGTCAGCAGTAGCGGTATGATTATCCGAACAATACCTGATAAATTTTAAAACATTGGAGGAACAATTATGAAAAAGATTTTTGGCTTTGTTAGTATTTTAATCTGTATTTTTGCATTGGCAGCTTGTGGTTCAAACAACAATCAGGCAGAAGGTGAAGTTGACTCAGAAGATGAGCTATTGTCACTCGATGTAGACTTTGAATTGCCAGAACAGGCAGATGTTGGTGAAACAGTTGAATTAAAGGCTACTGTTACATATGGTGATGAAATGGTTACCGACGCGGATGAAGTCGTTTTTGAGCATTGGTTAACTGGAAATGAGGATAATAGTACAATGGTTGAGTCAACCAACCATGAAGATGGTACATATACAGCGAAGGTAACATTTGAAGAAGGCGGTGTTTATGAAATTTACGCCCACACAACAGCACGGGATTTACACACAATGCCTAAGAAATCCATTACAATTGGTGGTGAATAACAAAACCAGATAGTACTTCTAACCACGTTCATAGCCAACATGCAGAGGACTTTATCATTCATTTAACAGATTTAAATGAAGTAATAAAGGCTGCAGATATCGTTATTCATTTACAATGGGATAAAGGAGAGCTAGCCACAATTTGTCAGCTCTTCTTTTATAACCCGGTTATATTTAGGATTACCGGCATAATACGGATACTTCATATTGTGCAAACAAAAAGCACCCATTCAGGTGCTCTCATTTATTTTATTGCATTTTCCAGGTTTCGGTTAAAATTTGCTTTCGGCTTCTTTGGAACCTCATGATGATGGCGACATCTTGGTTCATATGATTCCGATGCACCAACAAGAATAATTGGATCATCATAGGATGCTGGGCTGCCGTCTATTAAACGCTGTGTACGGCTTGCAGGCGAACCGCAAACTGGACATATAGCATTTAGCTTTGTCACAGATTCACTTAATGCCATAAGCTTAGGTACAGGTCCGAATGGTTCACCACGAAAATCCGTATCTAGCCCCGCCGTGATAACACGAATTCCACGATTGGCAAGCTCTTCAACTATTTCCACAACATCCTCGTCGAAAAATTGCACTTCATCAATCCCAACAATGTCGATATGGTCATCAATATGTTCTAAAATCTCTACAGATTTATGAACCGGCCGAGCAATGGTTGAAGTGCCATTATGGGACACGACAGCTGTATCATCATAACGATCATCAATTGCAGGCTTGAACACACGAACGGTTAGGTGGGCATATGTTGCCCGACGAACACGACGGATTAATTCTTCTGATTTACCAGAGAACATACTACCGCATATAACTTCAACCCAACCACTTTGCTTCATTACATACATGCAGGGGAACTCCTCTCATCACGTTGGCTAATCTTTATGTACAGTGAATAGTTTATCACTATACTCAATAAAATTAACCTCTTTTTTTCGAATAATATTAGAAAACTTGGTTTTCGCTAAAGGGAATTTTACGAAAGTGTCCTTTGCTTTCTTAGATGCCCTTATAATTTGGGATGCAAGCCTCCTGAGTGAAAGGCTTTGCTGTACTTATAAAGATAGACAAGTTTCATACTTACTTATCTGCAAAGTAAAAAAACAGGCAAAATAGAGACATTTTGCCTGTCCTTTATAAAAGCTAAAGCAAATTGCTTTAACTTTTTAAGTCGTATTAAAAATGCTACGACTCTTATTTCAATCCAGCTTAAGGGATAACCCTTTTCAGCCTTTTACTTCATATTATATTTTTTCTTGAATCGATCTACACGTCCACCAATTTTATCAGCTTTCTGCTTACCAGTGTAGAATGGATGTGAATCTGAGCTGATTTCAACTTTGAGTAATGGGTATGTGTTACCATCTTCCCACTCAATTGTTTCGTTTGATCCCTTTGTTGAACCACTCAAGAATTTGTAATCTGAACTTGTATCAAGAAAGACTACTTTTCTGTATTCTGGATGAATATCCTTTTTCATGTCTTCCACTCCTTTTTGCCCTGAATCCTGAGGAAACAGAGTTGTTGCAAGAGCCGTCAGAGGCATAATGCCTTTTCTAAACTCACATAGAAAGATTATAACAGGATGAAGGCATGATTGCAATAGAGGTTACCCAAAAAATCCTGTAAAAATAACCCTTCGAGAACAGTAATTTTTCGGCTGATTCTGGACATATAACCTTTGCCGAGTTAGAAGGATGGTGAGTTTAGCCGCTTTCGGTTCTTTTTACCCTCTTTTAAATCTGTACGAACAGAAAAATTTATTTTGTCATGCCTTTTCGTTTCATTTCTTCATCCATTAATTGCAAGAATTCTTCATTGCTCTTTGATGCTTTCAGGCGTTTTAGGAAACGCTCAAGGAAGTCATGTGAATCCTGCATCGTTTTGCGGATGGCCCACATTTTATCAAGATGCCCCTTATCAACAAGCAATTCTTCCTTACGTGTACCAGAGCGTAAAATATCAATTGCAGGGAAAATTCTGCGCTCTGCTAATTGTCGATCAAGATGCAGTTCCATATTGCCTGTCCCTTTAAACTCCTCATAAATAACATCATCCATACGGGAACCGGTATCAACTAAAGCTGTTGCTAAAATAGTAAAGCTGCCGCCTTCTTCGATATTTCGCGCTGCACCGAAGAAACGTTTTGGACGATGGAATGCAGCTGGGTCTATACCACCTGAAAGTGTACGTCCGCTAGGCGGAATAACAAGGTTATATGCTCGCGCCAGTCTTGTAATGCTATCCATTAAGACGATAACGTCACGCTTATGCTCAACAAGACGCATTGCACGTTCTAGTACAAGCTCAGAAACTTTAATATGACTTTCTGGAACTTCATCAAATGTGGAACTAACTACATCTACATCTGGATCTACAGAGCGCTCAATATCTGTAACCTCTTCCGGCCGCTCATCCACCAACAAAATAATAAGCTTTGCTTCCGGATGGTTTTTTGAAATACTATTTGCTATTTCTTTAATCAGCATTGTTTTCCCAGCCTTTGGTGGTGCAACAATCAATCCGCGTTGCCCAAAACCTACCGGAGTCATGAGATCCATAATTCTCGTTGACAGTTTATTCGTTACCGTTTCCAGTTTAATTACACGGTTCGGGTAAAGTGCTGTCAAAGCCGGGAAATGCACACGCTCTTTCGATGAATCTGGGTCTTCACCGTTAACCGCATCTACATGCAACAAGCCATAATAACGTTCATTTTCTTTCGGGGGACGTACCTTACCAGATACTTTATCACCATTTCGCAAATCAAAGCGACGAATTTGTGATGCAGATATATAAATATCTTCTGCACTCGGGGAATAATTAATTGGCCGTAAAAATCCGAATCCTTCTGAAGGGATAATCTCCAAAACTCCATCCATAAACAGAAATCCGTCTTTTTCTGCCTGTGCTTTCAAAATAGCAAAAATGAGTTCCTTTTTCGTTAATTTCGCATAATATGATACCTTAAATTCTTTTGCCAAAGCATAAATTTCTTTTAATGTCATTGTTTCTAAACTAGAAATTGTTAATGCTTCCATTCAATCACCACGCCTATTCCTATACATCTTCTCATAGAGAGATTTATTTTACTGTGTTCATGTGGATATTGGGAAATAACTTTTCACAACATCTATCAACTAATATAAATTCGATATTTTCAATGGTTCCACTTCTTATGGTAGGATCGTCCTTGAAGAAATGCAGAGTTTAACAGAAGCTTTAGTAGAAGTATTAAGTTTCTCCGTTGGTAATCTTATCTGGTATAAGTTAATGTACAAATAGATTAGCCAAGTTATGCCTGTATTAAACATATATTATATTACTCTTTTAATCACTAATATTCAATATCATTTTTAAGAAATTAGATATAATCAGACACAACTGGATTACTCGTATCAAACTTTCTCTTTTCATAGCTTTATAAAGTGTTAGAAAAGGAAGCCACAGCTGGCTTCCTTTATCATCTAGCTTCTAGTGAAAATTGGCTTCCTTGTAAATTTAAGGTGAATATAAGTCGTAATAATTAATAATGAAAATTAATTCAGGACTTAATTAGCAAATTGTTTTTTGCTGGTTATGTTCGCAATCGATAAACATACATTACCGTTTCCGCTCGCATAACCAGCGATTTGTATCTATAACTTATTACAGCTCGCCACCTAAATATTTAAGGTTTGCTGTGCTAATATACCTTATGGATCCCCGCCTGACACAAGCATTGACACACAATCCCCCGGATATTGTATTAACTAGGAGTTCTGAAAATACGCAATTTCTTTTTGCGTCATATCTTTTCTCCAAATATTGGCTCCAAGGCTTGTTAATTTCTCTGTTATTTTTTCGTAGCCCCTATCAATATGGTCGACACCAGTAATTTCTGTTATTCCATTTGCAGCCAAACCAGCGATGATCAAGGCAGCACCAGCACGCAAATCAGATGCCTTTACCTTTGCTCCCTGCAGCTCTGTAGGTCCAGAGGCAATTATAGATCCACCTTCTACTTTAATAAGAGCATTCATCCTTCTTAATTCGTCAATATGCTTTAAACGGGCAGAATAAATGGTATCTGTTATAACGCCTGTACCGGTTACTTGTGTTAATAGCGATGTAAATGGCTGCTGCAGATCTGTTGGAAAGCCAGGATAAACAAGTGTTTTGATATCAACGCTTTTCAATGGCTTTCGATTTGCGATATACAGCTGTTCATCACTTTCTTCAACCGTTACACCCATCTCGCGCAATTTGGCGATAAGTGACTCCAGATGCTGGGAAATAACATTATCAATCACCACTTCTTTTCCTTGTGCTGCAGCTGCAATTGCATACGTTCCAGCCTCAATTCTATCTGGAATAATTGTATGTTTGCAGCCATGAAGTGATGGCACTCCTTCAATTCGAATGACATCGGTTCCTACACCTTTGATTTTCGCTCCCATGTTCGTTAGCAGGGTAGCGACATCAATGATTTCCGGTTCTTTTGCTGCATTTTCAATAATTGTTTTTCCTTTTGCTTTGACAGCAGCCAGCATAATATTAATCGTTGCGCCGACACTTACCACGTCCAAATAGATTCTGGCACCTCTCAACTCTTTAGCGCGCAGGTAAATTGCGCCTTGTTCATTGGTAACCTCGGCACCAAGCGCTTCAAAGCCTTTAATATGTTGATCGATAGGACGTGGACCTAGGTAGCAGCCGCCCGGCAGCCCAATCACAGCTTTATTGAATTTCCCAAGCATCGCTCCCATGAAATAATAAGAAGCACGAAGTTTCTTCACTTTGCCATTTGGCAAGGGCATCGCAATCATCTTTTCAGGTTGAATCGTTACATCCTGCCCATCCCAAGAAACACTGCCACCAATTTCCTCCAAAAGATCTCCAAGTGTATAGACATCCGAGATTTCAGGAAGCCCTTCAAGTGTTACAGTAGAATCCGCTAAAATGGAAGCAGGCAGTAATGCAACCGCACTGTTTTTTGCCCCGCTTATTCGAACTTTGCCATTTAGTTCATGGCCACCTTCAATTAACAATTTTTGCATTTGAATACCTCGTTCCTGAGAGGTTGTCCAAAAAATATTTGAACACACTTCATTTCGATTAATTATTGTTACATAAAATCAGGGATTCCTGTTCTATGTATTTCCGCTTACGTAGAAATAGATAAACCGCATTCCTAATCCCGAGCCCAGTGAGTTTTATGGTTCTTCCTGAACACGTATCATTATTATCTTTTTCATTTTTTCCAATTTCATGCAGTTATTTTTGTTTGCTTTGGAATTATAATTTTTGAATGCTGTGGATAACTTAGACACTGGAGTAGCCACGTCCAGCCCCAGCGCCCAGCGACTCGCGAGACTTCCCTCACCTCCGTACGTCGCTAACCGGGCGCTTCCACTTTAGTTCTTATTCCAATCAGCTAAGAACTTTTCAATTCCTTGGTCTGTTAACGGATGCTTTATAAGACTGGTCAATACATTATACGGGATTGTTGCAATATGTGCTCCATGTATTGCAGCATCTGTTACTTGTAGAGGATGGCGGATAGATGCAGCGATAATTTCAGTATTAATATTGTGGCGTTCGAAGATTTCAGCAATGCTTGCAATTAAGGCTTTTCCATCATGACCGATATCATCTAAACGGCCAATAAATGGAGAAACGTATGTGGCACCAGCACGAGCGGCAAGCAATGCTTGATTTGCATTAAAAATCAGCGTAACATTGGTTTTTATGTTCAAGTCACCAAACGCTTTAACCGCTTTCAGTCCCTCTAAGGTCATTGGGACTTTTACCGTAATATTGGGGGCAATTGCAGCTAGCTCTTTCCCTTCCTCAACCATATCTTCAGCATTTTCCGATATAACCTCTGCGCTTACAGGTCCAGAAACTATTGTAGTAATCTCGCGCATGCGTTCATGAAAGGAAACGCCTTCTTTTGCAACAAGGCTTGGGTTGGTTGTAACACCAGCTAGAATACCAAGTTCATTCGCATTACGAATTTCTTCAATGTTCGCTGTATCGATAAAAAACTTCATCTATTCTACTCTCCCCATTATTTTCTATAGACTGGTAGGCTGAACCCGAAGGAACAGCCTGTCCAATTTTTCATCATTAGAGGATATTCAAAAAGGCCTGTGAAAGTAAACATCAAGAATAAAAGATTTTCAGCTGACTTTCAACACGTCCTGTGTCGAACACAGAAGACAGCACAGTCTCTGCAAGCCCATTCTCATGTATTGACTCTCAGTTTTTCCATTATCCTATTTAAACACACTCTGAGATGCTTCTATTCTTTACGCTTGTTGTGATGAACCAAAATCACGCATTTTACCTTTAACCGTCTCTTTAATTGCTTCTGTACCAGGTCCAAGATATTTACGTGGGTCATATAATTCAGGTTTAGCCTTTAACACACTACGAACAGCTTCTGCTTGAGCCATTTGGTTTTCTGTGTTTACATTAATTTTCGCTGTACCAAGTGAGATAGCCTTTTGAACATCCTTCAATGGAATTCCTGTTCCGCCATGCAGTACTAATGGGACTTGAACAAGGTGAAGGATTTCTTCCATTTCAGTGAAGCCTAAGTTTGGTTCTCCTTGATATGGGCCATGAACAGAACCTAATGCTGGTGCTAAGCAATCTACTCCAGCTTCAGCTACAAGACGTTTACACTCTTCTTTATCTGCATACTGAATCCCGCCGATAACACCGTCTTCTTCTCCACCAACTGTACCAACCTCAGCTTCAACAGATACACCGTGAATGTGAGCAAGCTCAACAACTTGCTTTGTAGTGGCGATATTTTCTTCAATTGGTGAATGAGAAGCATCAATCATGACAGAAGTAAATCCAGCATGAATTGCTTCAGCACATTTTTGGAAACTTGAGCCGTGGTCTAAATGGATTGCAACAGGAACAGTCGTACCATAGGATTCCATTAAAGATTTAACCATTGCAACTACAACATTAAATCCACCCATGTATTTTCCAGCGCCTTCAGAAACACCAAGTATTACTGGTGACTTTTCTTCTTCTGCTGCCTGCAAAATTGCTTGGATGTATTCCAAGTTATTAATATTAAATTGACCTACTGCATAACCATTTTCTTTACCCTTTTCAAGCATTTCCTTCATAGATACTAATGGCATTAAAATATCCTCCTTAAATTATATTACCTATAACAGCGTTATTTACTTTCATACACTATAAGAATACCAACTACCGTCTTCTCGCGCAACAAGTAATACTTGAAAGCAAATGCAAAATTGCGAATTAATCCGTTTATACAAAATAAAAACTCATTCAAAGGGGCCCACCGTCCCCATTGAATGTTAGCACCGCAAGGGAAACCCGCGAAACAGAATTAAGAATTAATGGGCCGCTTATCCCGTATGGATATGCTGGAAAACCCTATCCCCTTCATGCACTTCCCTTTCATTAAGCGGGGCTCTTACAGCCCGTTAATGCGTAATAAATATATTTCTTACATTGGTACATAAGTCCATTACATTAAAAGGTTTTGCAATCGTACACCTCACTATTCTCCTTGTTTCCATTTCCCCACTAATACTCTCAGCCATACCACTCATAACAATTACGGGTGTTTTTACTTTTTCATTTTCTAATTGGTTTAATACTTCTTTTCCGTCAATAATTGGTAACTTGTAATCCAGGATGATTAAGTCAAATGAAGCTTGATGGATTTTATCCAGAGCTTCCTTCCCTGTAGAAGCTAAAGTCACCTGATGACCTTCACTCGTTAAAATATCAGTTAAGAGCAAACGGATACCTGGCTGATCATCAACTACTAATATCTCCTTTGGCATCTCCTCTAATCCCCCTAGTAACAAATATCTCTATAAGTATGGTTTCTATACGATAATGCTTTCCCTTTCTAAATTATTCAGTTGTTCTGCTGCCTACTAATTAAGTGCAATTTTTTACAATGTACAGATAAACTAATATAAACCATACATTGTTTTACTTCTTTATGCTTCAAATGTTCAAGAATTGTTAAATGTGTTAAATGAGGGTTAAAAATAATGGAAGTAAGTACGAATACAATTGGAATTTTAAAGCAAACACAGAAATTTTTACGATCATTCAAAAATTGAATCAAAACAGCACGTATGCCAGTGGGGCGGAAGATAGGGTTTTTAAAAATGGTTACGAAATTGGAAATGCGCATGAATGCGCATTTTCCAGATATCCTATGAAGGATAATAAAGGGCTTAGCCACTCCCCCTTTTATCCAGAGTAGTTTCCAAATGATCTGTCTTGCTGTCGCTTTAACATACGATTAATTTAATTCTGTGCTGTTGTCCATTTTTTCCGTAAGAATATCGAATGATAGCTTTACATTTCCAATTTATTACTCTATAAAAAGTACTCATAATCTCAATTCAACAAAAGATGGTTAAATCCTCTTTTTTTACAAAAAAACAATCAAAACTGTTCTATAAAAAAGTTTTTAACGTGAATAAACCCCAAAAGTAAACTTTTGGGGTGAAATTTAGTTTAATTTGTTTGATTGCTCTGTTCTACTGAAGCTCCAATAAAGCCTTTGAATAATCCTTGTGCTCTTGTAGGACGAGAAGTAAACTCTGGGTGGAATTGACATGCAACAAACCATGGATGGTTGTCAATTTCAATTGTTTCCACTAATCTTCCATCCGGGCTTGTACCAGAGAAGATGAACCCATGTGCTTCCATTTGTTCACGGTAGTCATTGTTAAACTCATAGCGATGACGATGACGTTCTTCAATCATATCTGCACCATCGTATGCAGCTTTTGTTTTGGTACCATCTTTTAGCTTACAAGGGTAAGATCCAAGGCGTAATGTACCACCCAAATCAGAAACATCCTTTTGTTCAGGGAGTAAGTCAATAATTGGATGGGCTGTATTTGGATCAATTTCTGCTGAATGTGCCCCTTCTAGACCTACAACATTTCGTGCGAATTCTACAGATGCTAATTGCATACCTAAACAAATACCAAAGAACGGAATATTGTTTTCACGCGCATAGCGAATTGCTTCAATTTTCCCATCAATACCACGATCGCCAAATCCTCCTGGCACGATAATACCATCTACATGAGAAAGTTCGGAATGAATTGCTGTCTTGTCGAGTTCCTCTGAATTAACCCAATGTACAGTAATATCTGTATCGTAATCAAAACCGGCATGTTTCAATGACTCCACAACAGAAATATATGCATCTGGAAGTTCAACATATTTTCCTACAAGACCGATATCAACTTTTTTAGAAAGGTTTCTGACTTTGGATACAAGTTTCTTCCATTCCTTCATATCAGCTGCTCCACAATCAAGCCCAAAATGGTCACAAGTTAATTGATCCAGGTTTTGTTCCTGAAGAGCAATTGGCACTTGGTACAGTGTATCTGCATCACGCATTTCAATAACAGCTTTTTCATTAATATCACAGAATAACGCAATTTTCTTTTTCATTTCTATGCTAATTGGTAATTCTGTACGCAAGACAATCGCATCTGGCTGAATTCCTAAGGAACGTAATTCTTTTACACTATGCTGGGTTGGCTTTGTTTTCATTTCTCCTGCTGCTTTAATGTATGGAACAAGTGTACAGTGAACATACATAACACTGTTTCGGCCTACATCACTTTTAATTTGGCGAATTGCTTCAAGAAATGGTAATGACTCAATATCACCAACAGTTCCGCCAATTTCTGTAATGACAATGTCAGCTTCCGTAGCTTCTCCTGCACGGTAAACCTGTTCTTTAATTTCATTTGTAATATGAGGTATAACTTGAACCGTTCCACCAAGATAGTCTCCGCGACGTTCTTTACGAATAACACTGGAATATACCTTACCGGTAGTAATGTTGCTGAATTTATTTAGATTAATGTCTGTAAAACGCTCATAATGCCCAAGGTCGAGATCTGTTTCAGCCCCATCATTTGTAACAAAAACCTCACCATGCTGATATGGACTCATTGTACCTGGGTCCACGTTAATATATGGATCAAACTTTTGGATAGTCACCTTTAATCCACGATTTTTAAGTAAACGACCAAGTGAAGCAGCTGTAATTCCCTTCCCTAGTGAGGATACAACTCCACCAGTAACAAAAATATATTTAGTCACGATTCATCCTTCTTTCCTTTACTTGTTCTGTAATTAGTATTCCTAAAAATAATGTTAAAAAACTTGGCATTCAACATACTTACTCAGCAAATGCCTTTATAACATAAGCAGATAAAGACCTTGGCATACTTCTTATCTGCAAAAATAAGAAAGGCGTTTCCCCAAGTGTATCTAGGGAAACGCCTTGATTATTAGATTCAAAGAGCCCAATTAAGATTGTACTCATAGACCTAATAAAAGTCAAGGAACCTTTTCAACTATTTTTCTTCGTCTATATCGTCTTCCTCAATAACAAGTTCCTCGTCATCAAGTTCTTCCTCGTCAAAATCTTCATCAAAGTCATCGTCATCAGTGAAATCCTCAACGATTTCATCAATATCCTCATCTGTGATATCAAGCTCATCGTCAACTTCTTCTACTTCCTCTTCAGTCTTTTTCTTCACACGTTTCTTTTTCGGTATTTCTGTCAACTCTTCTTGCGCCTGTTCTACGGGATACCATCTTTTCAATCCCCACATACTGGAACCAAGTGTTAAGAAGCGGCCATCAACGTTCATGTCTGTATAGAATTGAGCTATATTATTCTCCTTTTCGCTATCGGAGAAACCTTTAATTTCAGCAATTTTATCAAAAATATCTCTGAAATTAAGGGCTTTTTTTTCATCAAATAGAATTTTACTTGCTAATTCGATCATTGACATTTCCTGTAGTTCTTCGTGGCTATACTTGTCTAAGCTCACGGCAATGCACTCCCTTTGCTAAAGATATTGAAGGCCAAAGCCTAATTTATTATCATGATTTTATTGTACTAATATACCATTTTTCTTTCACAATAAACATACATTACATTATAAACAAATTTATATAGAATATGCTAGAACGAAAGCATAAAAAGTTGAGAAAATATATTATTCCCTCAACTTTTTTTGCTTTTTCATGTTGTTTCTATACGATTTGGTGTTAAAACAGAATATATATTGAATGTGAACTAACTTCTCAGCTGTTTTCTTCTAGTTTGTGCAATAATCACCGTTCGGGATCGCTTCTTAGAGCACGGCCTCAGCCTCTCCGGAAGAATACCACTTCCTGCGAGTCTTCAGACACGTGCTGTTCCTGCAGGAGTCATCGCCCTTCGCTCAGCCGGACTGGTTAGAAGTAAGATTTTGCCTTAGTGTATTCTATTAATTATAGTATTGGGTGAAGCAATACATATCAGGTTACTCCTTCTTTTACTATAAAGATGCTAATCATTCATAAGCATTCACAAGTTTTATTTTACATATTCCTGCGATACTGCCCGCCAACCTCATAGAGAGCTGTTGTTATTTGTCCCAGACTTGCTACTTTTACCGTTTCTAAAAGCTCTGTAAATATGTTTCCACCAGAAGCTGCTACTTCCTTTAGGCGGGTTAATGCATTTTCTGCCCCTGCTTTATGAGCATCCTGAAATTTCCTCAACTCGGTAATTTGATGCTCTTTCTCCTCCTTGGAAGCACGTGCTAGTTCCATGGAGTCTATTTGTTCATCAGATGGCGGGTTCGGATTGATATACATATTCACTCCAATAATCGGCAGTTCTCCAGAATGCTTCTTCCCTTCGTAATAGAGCGATTCTTCCTGAATTTTACCACGCTGATACTGACGCTCCATGGCACCAAGCACCCCACCGCGATCGTTCATTTTTTCAAATTCCTGCAATACTGCTTCCTCTACTAAATCGGTTAGCTCCTCCACAATAAACGAACCTTGCAAGGAGTTTTCATTTTTGGTAAGGCCGAATTCCTTATTGATAATCATTTGAATTGCCATAGCCCTTCTAACAGATTCCTCAGTCGGTGTCGTAATTGCTTCATCATATGCATTGGTATGCAATGAATTCGTATTGTCCTGTATGGCAAGCAATGCTTGCAGGGTTGTGCGTATATCATTGAAATCAATCTCTTGAGCATGAAGGGAACGCCCAGATGTTTGTACATGATACTTCAGCTTTTGGCTGCGCTCATTGGCACCATATTTGTCGCGCATAGTAATTGCCCAAATCCGGCGGGCTACCCGGCCAATTACTGTATATTCCGGGTCAAGACCATTTGAAAAAAAGAACGATAAATTTTGCGCAAACTTATTAACATCCATTCCCCTGCTCAAATAATATTCTATATAGGTGAATCCATTAGCAAGCGTAAACGCTAGCTGTGTAATTGGATTTGCACCAGCCTCTGCAATATGATAGCCGGAAATTGAAACAGAGTAATAATTGCGGACATTGTTTTCAATAAAATATTCCTGAATATCTCCCATCATGCGTAATGCAAACTCCGTTGAGAAAATGCATGTATTCTGCCCTTGATCTTCTTTTAAAATATCTGCTTGAACAGTTCCGCGAATGACAGAGATTGTATCTGCTTTGAGCTTCTTGTATTCTTCCTCTGTAGGCTTGCGTCCATTATTCTCGGAAAACTTTTCAACCTGCTGATCGATCGCTGTATTAAAATACATCGCTAAAATAATTGGAGCTGGGCCATTTATCGTCATGGAAACGGATGTAAGCGGGTTCGTTAAATCAAAGCCAGCGTACAGCTTTTTCATATCTTCTAATGTACAAATATTAACACCGCTTTCTCCCACCTTCCCATAGATATCTGGCCTTTCCGCAGGATCTTCTCCATATAGTGTGACCGAGTCAAAGGCCGTGGAAAGCCTTTTTGCCTCATCATTTTTTGATAAATAATGAAAGCGTCGATTCGTTCTTTCTGGAGTTCCTTCGCCAGCAAATTGACGAGTCGGATCTTCCCCTGTTCGCTTAAATGGAAACACACCAGCAGTAAAAGGGAATGAACCAGGTACATTTTCCTTTCGCAGCCAAATGAGTCGCTCTCCCCAATCCTCATATCTTGGAAACGCAACTTTAGGTATTTTAAGACCGGATAGTGATTCGGTTGTGATGTCCATTTTAATTTCTTTATCCCGAACTTTAAAGGTCATTGTATCGCCCTGATAGCTTTCCTTTAGTGTTTCCCAATTCTCAAGCATTTTCTTCAGCTGAGGATCGAGCTGCACTGTATATTGATCAATCGTTTGATCAATGGCTTCCTTAACAGTTGCATCTTCCATAACTTCCTTCGTTCCTTCAAGCTGATACAGCTTCCTGGCAATGTCACTTTGTTTTTTTGTATGCTGGTGGTAATTGCGTATATAGGTTGCAATTTCGAGCAGGTAATATCTGCGATCATTGGAAATAATCCGATTTTGCTTTTCAGAAATGACATTTCGGTCAAAATCAATTTTTTCATCCCAATGGTATTTATCATTTAATGTATCAATAAGTGCAGCAAATAAAGCATTCGTTCCCGCATCATTAAACTGACTTGCAATTGTTCCAAAGACTGGAAATGCCTTTTTATCCTGATGGAAGAGCATCCTGCTCCGTTCATATTGTTTTCTCACTTGATTGAGTGCATCTTCCGAACCTTTTTGTTCAAATTTATTAATCACAATGAAATCTGCATAATCGATCATGTCTATTTTTTCAAGCTGTGTCGGTGCCCCGAATTCTGCTGTCATCACATACATCGACAGGTCAGTAATATCCGTAATTGCTGCATCACCTTGACCAATCCCGCTCGTTTCTACAATAATGAAATCAAAACCAGATGCACGAACAACATCAATAACATCTTGAATTGCCTTTGACAGCTCTGTTCGGGAATCACGTGTTGCCAATGAGCGCATATAAACGCGGTCTGTAAAAATTGCATTCATGCGAATTCGATCACCGAGCAATGCCCCGCCCGTTTTTTTCTTCGTGGGATCGATGGAAATAATCGCTATTTTTCTATCGGGGACTTCATTCATAAAACGCCGTATCAATTCATCTGTAAGGGAGCTTTTTCCTGCTCCGCCTGTTCCAGTAATTCCCAGTACAGGGATTGTACTATCTCCCTTTTCTCTTAATTCCTCAAGCACCTTCTGCTTTTCATCAGGGTTCGTGTCATTACTTTCCACATACGTTATAAATTTGCCAATTGCATTTCGGCTTCCCAGTATGAGCTGTTTTAAATCTTTTTGAATGTCAATAGGCGGCAATGTATCACATTGCTCAAGCATTCGATTAATCATTCCCTGCAGACCGTATTTCCGTCCATCCTCAGGTGAAAAGATCCACGCGACACCATATTCATGAAGCTCTTTAATTTCTCGCGGGATAATCGTTCCTCCCCCGCCGCCAAACACTTTAATATGTCCTGCATCCAGTTCTTTTAGAAGGTCAATTACATATTTGAAATACTCTACATGGCCACCTTGATAGGAGGATAAGGCAATTCCTTGAACGTCCTCTTGAATGGCAGCATGCACAACCTCTTCGACAGAGCGGTTATGTCCTAAATGAATGACCTCAGCACCACTTGCTTGAAGAATCCGGCGCATAATATTAATGGATGCATCATGTCCATCAAATAAACTAGAGGCTGTCACAAATCGAATTGGGTGCTTCGGCACGTAAACTTCAGCCTTCTCCATCACTCTACCTCCTTCTAAATTATGATAATTGCCTACTGATTGAGGATTCGATTATTTTCAACTGCTCTTCCGTGTAATCTTCCAGCGTGAATTTCTTTTGAATGATCCACCTTCTGAATCCCCACATATGTCCCTGCACCACAATATTATTGCCAAGGAGACTAACCTCTTTTGCAGATAGCTTCCCTTCCGTGCAAGTGTTAATGACGTCTTCTATAATCCCTACCATATCGCGTTCTCTTTCTAAAACATGTTTCCTGGATTCCTTGTTTAACGATTTCACCTCTTGATAAAGAATGACGATTTCATCCTGCATTTCATCCATCAAGTAAAAATAGGATCGTAATGCCTGCATCATGTTCGGAATGGATGGCGATTCCAGATCAATTGCCTGAGCTATCCGCTCGCGAACCTGTTCATGAATCGAATCACAGACAAGAAATAATACATCTTCTTTTGTGCGAATGTACTCATATAATGTTCCAATACTAAAACCAGACTCACTAGCTATTTCTCTTGTCGTTGTTTTATGAAAACCTTTTTCTTTGAAAAGCTTTATAGCCCCTTTAATAATTTGCTCCCTGCGTACTTTTATAAGCTGCTGATCTTTTACGGAAGAAAGTATCTTCTCCTCTTTCATATCGAATCCCTCCAATCTGCCTCATAGATATGTCAGTACGAACATTTCATACGAATGTGTGAAGCTCTAGCTATTTTGTCAGCATTCTGCCAATAACAAGTCGTTGGATCTCATTTGTTCCTTCATAAATTTGCGTGATTTTGGCATCCCTCATATAGCGTTCGACTGGATAATCCTTTGTGTAGCCGTAACCGCCAAATATTTGGACAGCTTCCACCGTTGTGCGCATCGCCACGTCACCAGCGAATAGTTTGGACATAGCAGATGCTTTTCCGTATGGAAGACCTTTGGATTCCAGCCATGCTGCTTGATAGGTTAAAAGACGAGCTGCTTCTATTTCAGTTGCCATATCTGCAAGCTTAAAGGAAATCCCTTGATTCGCCGCGATTGGCTTGCCAAATTGTTCACGCTCTTTTGCATATGCTGCAGCTGCATCCAGTGCACCTTGGGCGATCCCAAGCGCTTGAGCTGCAATTCCATTTCTGCCTCCATCCAATGTGGTCATCGCAATGGTAAAGCCTTCTCCTTCTGAGCCGAGCATATTTTCTTTTGGAATACGGCAGTTTTCAAAGATTAACTCTGTTGTTGGCGAAGAACGAATGCCGAGTTTCTTTTCTTTTTTACCGAAAGAAAATCCTTCAGTGCCTTTTTCCACGATAAATGCACTGATTCCCTTATGTTTGGCATCTGCATCTGTTTTCGCAAAAACAATGTAAATATCTGCCACACCACCATTTGTAATCCAAACTTTACTTCCGTTTAATACGTAGTGATCCCCATCCTCCTTAGCTGTCGTTTTCATCGAAACAACGTCACTGCCTGCCCCAGGTTCTGATAACGCGTAAGCTCCCAGTGCTTCTCCTGTTGCTAAGCGAGTTAGAAAGTTTTTCTTTTGCTCTTCGTTTCCATATTTATAAATTGGCCAGCTTGCCAGCGACAGATGAGCAGATAACGTTACACCGGTTGATGCACAAACGCGCGATAATTCTTCGACCGCAATGACATAACTGACATAATCAGCTTCAATTCCGCCATAGCTTTCCGGCCAGGGGATTCCCGTTAATCCTAGCTCTGCCATTTTGTCAAAAATCCCTCGATCAAAGCGCTCTTCCTCATCACGCTCTGCGGCTGTTGGTTCTACATCTTTTTCCGCAAAATCACGAACCATTTTACGCAGCATTTCTTGTTCTTCTGTTAATTGAAAGTCCATCTCTGTCTCCCTCCTAATCCTTTAATAAGTGTTTGGCAATGACAATATGCTGAATCTCATTTGTACCTTCATAGATTTCGGTAACCTTTGCATCTCGAAATAGCCGTTCGACAGGATAGTCTTCTGTATATCCATAGCCGCCAAGGATTTGCACTGCTTCGATAGAATTGTTCATCGCTGTCCTGGTTGCTGTGAGCTTTGCCATGGACGTTTCTTTTGCACACGAAATTCCTTGCTCTATTAGTGATGCTGCATGATAGGTTAATAGTTTTGCAGATTCTGTTGCAGTTGCCATATCTGCTAGTTTGAAGGAAATTCCTTGGTTTTCCGCAATGGATTTCCCGAATTGTTTTCGCTCTTTCGCATAAGCTACTGCATATTCAAGTGCCGCCTCAGCTATCCCAAGACCTTGAGCTGCAATTCCAATTCGGCCAATATTCAAATTAGCCATCGCAACCTTGAAACCGCTTCCCTTTTTGCCTAATAAATTTTCCTTTGGGATGACGCACTGATCAAATGTTAATTGCACCGTATTTGAGCCATGAAGACCCATCTTTTTTTCCCTTTTGCCAATAATCAATCCAGGAGAATCCTTTTCTACTATAAAAGCACTAATATCATCTCGGTTTTCGCCAGTTCGCGCAAATGTAATGTACGTATCTGCCACGCCGCCATTTGTAATAAACACCTTGGAGCCATTTAAAATATAAGAAGTGTCAGTTTCCTTAGCAGTTGTTTTTAAACTCCCAGCATCAGAACCAGAGCCTGGTTCTGTCAGAGCAAACGCACCAAGATACTCTCCGCTGGCAAGCTTTGGCAAAAATTGCCGTTTTTGACTTTCATTGCCAAAATACAAAATCGGATTCGTTCCAACTGATGTGTGTACAGACAAAATAACCCCAACAGTCGCACTGACCTTTGATAGCTCATGAATCGTTTGAATGTAGGATGTAAAATCCATCCCTGCCCCACCATATTTTTCTGGAATAGGAATGCCCATTAATCCAAGCTCTCCCATTTTCTTTACAATATCAATTGGAAAGCGATCTTCCTTTTCCATTCGCTCAATTTCAGGTACTACTTCCTTCTCGGCAAAATCTTGGACTACCTTACGCAGCATTTTTTGTTCTTCTGTAATATTTAAGACCATATTGTCTGCACCTCTTTTGGTGAAATTTAGCTAACGATATTCATAGAAGCCTCTGCCAGACTTTTTGCCGAGCCAGCCGGCTTTTACATATTGCCTTAAGAGTGGACATGGGCGATATTTACTATCTCCAAATCCTTCATACAGCACCTCCATGATGTATAGGCATGTATCCAAACCAATAAAATCTGCCAACGTTAGCGGTCCCATTGGATGATTCATTCCCAGCTTCATCACCTGGTCAACATCCTTTGGGGTTGCTACACCTTCATATACCGTATAAATCGCTTCATTAATCATTGGCATTAGAATCCGGTTCGAGACAAATCCAGGAAAGTCTTTTACTTCCACTGATATTTTTGCTAACTGAAGACTCATCGCTTCAATTGCTTCATACGTTTCATCACTTGTTTGTAACCCGCGTATAATTTCAACAAGCTTCATAACTGGTACCGGATTCATAAAATGCATGCCAATAACCTGATGCGGCCGCTTTGTTTCAGCCGCAATTTCTGTAATCGATAAAGAAGATGTATTCGAGGCAAGGATTGCATGCTTTGGTGCGTGTATATCCACCTCGCGGAAAACTGCTGATTTTACATCCATATTTTCCACTACAGCTTCGATAATCAAATCACAGAATGCTGCATCCTTTAATGTATAAGAAGGAGATAAGCGACTAAGGGTTGCCGCCTTCTCCTCTTCCGTTAGTCGCTCTTTTTCCACATTGCGTGTAAGCAATTTTTCGATTCCATTTATTCCTGCTTGTAATGCACCCTTATTCTGATCATTTAACAGTACTTCAAATCCCGACTGCGCGCAGACTTGGGAAATGCCTGCTCCCATTTGTCCTGCACCGATAACCATTATTTTTTTAATTGTCATCTTTTCGTTTCCCCTTTGTGTTAGACTTTAGGAACTTCGATTAGTACTGCATCCCCTTGACCACTGCCACTGCAGATAGCTGCTATTCCTAGGCCGCCACCGTGACGCTTTAATTCATGGATTAAGGTTAATATAATACGGGCACCACTTGCTCCAATTGGATGACCTAACGCAACGGCACCACCATTTACATTGATTTTCTCAGAATCAATTCCAGCAATTTTCCCGCTTGCCAGCGACACTGCAGCAAAGGCTTCATTAATCTCAAATAGATCAATATCATCCTTTGAATACCCTGTTTTTTCAAGTAATTTATTAATGACAAGTCCCGGTGTTTGCGGGAATTTTTCTGCTTCTACAGCAACTTCTGCATGCCCGAGAATGGTTGCCATTGGTGTTTTTCCGAGCTCTCTTGCTTTATCATCACCCATAACAACAAAAGCACATGCCCCATCATTGACACCGGGAGCATTTCCAGCTGTAATTGTTCCATTTTTATCAAAAGCCGGACGCAGGCCTGCCAGCTTTTCAACCATTGTATCCTTTCTTGGTGCTTCATCTGTATCGACGATGATTGGTTCTCCTCTACGAACCGGTACTTCGACTGGAATGATTTCTTCAGCAAATTTGCCTGCTTCAATCGCTTCAATTGCACGTTTATGACTGCGATAGGACCACTTGTCCTGCGCTTCCCTCGTTAGCTCAAATTCTTCTGCAGTTGAATTCCCATAATTCCCCATATGAACACCCGTAAAAGTACAAGTCAGTCCATCATGAATCATCATATCGACTACTTTTTTATCGCCCATCCGGCTGCCCCAGCGGCTATCTGGCAGAAAGTATGGTGCATTGCTCATGCTTTCCATTCCACCTGCAACAATCACATCTTCCTCTCCAAGACGAATCAATTGGTCAGCCAGTGTCACACTGCGCAATCCAGATGCACATACTTTATTAATTGTTTCGGATTTTACTTCCCAAGGAATACCAGCTTCACGAGCCGCTTGGCGAGAAGGAATTTGCCCTTGCCCGCCTTGGAGAACTGTACCCATAATCACTTCATCGATCTCCGACCCTTCGATTTCAGCACGTTTTAGTGCTTCTTTAATTGCCTTTCCTCCAAGCTGTGATGCTGTAAAAGGTTTCAAACCGCCGCCAAATTTTCCGAAGGGAGTTCTTGCTCCTGAAACAATAACTGTTTTTCTCATGATTTCCATCCTTTCTTTATGTGTAATAAATGCTTTGATTGAACGCTCACTCGTTTAGTTTATTCAATGGATAGAGGAGGGACTCCCCTCTATCAGTCTAGCATTATTTAGGATGCTGTTCTCTCTTGATCATCGAAATTTACAGATAATGCTAGAATTTCAGCAACGTCCATTGTGCTAATATCCTCATCAACCTCTTTTGCCTTTGTCCCATCGCTTAGCATCGTTAAGCAATACGGACACGCACTGGAAATCATCGATGGCTGGACAGCAAGTGCCTGTTCTGTACGTGCTACATTAATTCGATTTCCTGTTGTTTCCTCTGTCCACATTAAGCCGCCGCCTGCTCCACAGCACATTCCATTTTCTCGAGAGCGGTCCATCTCGACGAGCTTAAGACCTGGGATAGCAGTTAAAATCTCCCTTGGTGGATCATATACCCCATTATATCTCCCTAAATAGCAGGAATCATGATAGGTTAGCTTTTCGTTAATGGAACGTTCAGGCTTTAATTTTCCTGATTTCACTAAATCATAAAGCATTTGTGTATGGTGGTACACTTCTGCTGTATAGCCGAAGTCTGGATATTCATTTTTAAATATATTATACGCGTGGGGATCAATCGTCACGATTTTGGTCACACCATTTTTTTCAAATGTTTTAATGTTTTTTTCGGCAATTTCCTGGAATAAAAACTCATTCCCAATTCGGCGCGCTGTATCCCCTGAATTTGCTTCCGTATTACCAAGAATTGCAAAGCTGACACCTGCCTGATTCATCAATTTAGCAAAAGCAATGGCGATTTTTTGACTGCGGCTATCAAAGGATCCCATGGAGCTGACCCAGAAAAGATATTCAAATTCCTTTCCTTCCTTTTTCAGCTCTTTCACAGTAGGAATATATGCAGATTCATCTTCATCACGCCATTTAATACGATCTTTTTTAGAAAGTCCCCAAGGATTTCCTTGACGCTCAATGTTCATTACAGCTCGCTGAATATCCGAATCCATCTTTCCTTCTGTCATTACGAGATAGCGGCGCATATCTATAATCGTTCCAACATGCTCATTGTTAACAGGGCAAGCATCCTCACAATTCCGGCATGTCGTACATCCGGAGAGCTCTTCCTCTGTAATAACATCACCAATTAGGCTTGCGCTTTGAACAGTCGCTGCGGCTTCTTTTTGCGCACTTGCCTGATTCCCTGTCGTATTGCTAAAAGCGTAAGCTGGTACCCAGGCGGATTTCCCTGTTACCGCTGCTCCTTTTTCTGTTAAATGATCGCGAACCTTGATCATAATATCCATCGGAGACAGCATTTTCCCTGTTCCCGCAGCTGGACATACATCTGTACAGCGCCCACATTCCACACAAGCGTAAAAGTCAATCATTTGATGCTGTTCAAAATCCTCAACTTTACCAACACCAAAAGAAATTTCATCTTCATTCTCTTCACTATCTCCATCGATATCAAAGTCAATTTTTTTCAATTTACCTGGAACCTGTTTACTCAAAAATACATTAATTGGGGCTGCAATCAGATGAGCATGCTTGGATTGTGGTACATAAACAAGGAACGTAAGCAATGTTACGGTATGTACCCACCATGCAATGTAAAATAATACCATTGCAATGTCTTGCGATATCCATCCCAGTCCTAGAGCAACAACACTTGCAACCGGCTCAGCCCATGTTACATCATGACCATGCCAAAGGAGTGCCATCCCATTCCCAAATAACACAGAAAGCATTAACGTGCCAATAAAGATAAGAACAAGACCAGCTTTAAAGCCACGCTTTAGTCTTACGAGCTTTTCCATATAGCGACGGTAAAAGGCCCATACAACCGCAATAAGAATCATTAACGTTACAAGCTCTTGAAAAAATACAAATCCCGGATAAAACACACCAAATGGCAAATGATTGTCTGGTGATAATCCTTTTACGAACATGTCAATTGCACCAAACTGGACGAGAATAAAACCGTAAAACATCATGACATGAATGATACCGGATTTCTTATCCTTCAATAATTTTGATTGGCCAAATACAATTGTCCATACCCGCTGCAAACGCAGCTTAATTTCGCCATCAAACTCGGATTTTTTCCCAAGCTTTATATAAGCAATCCGTGTTGAGACGACCTTGACGAATAAATACAGTGCATAAAACGTGATGAGTAAGAATGCAATCCAGTTAATAAACATAAATGTATCCACCGAACGCTCCTCCTTTTTCGTTATGACTCAATGACAGCGATTACATTTTATTCAAAAAATCCGTTAACAGAATTCTATACCTATACTTTATACGTGAATGAGCATTCAGTCAACTGATTTTTGGTAAAAGATAATAAATCCTTAATATATTATCTTTTACCTTTATAACGAAAAAAGGACCCTATTGCCTAATAAAACGGGTCAAATTAAAATGATGCTAGACCCCATTTTGGCTTTGCTATAATATTTGCCATCTGCCTCTCCCTTTTATCCCAGCTCTAAATAAAAAAACCACCGAAAAATTCCGATGGTTTTCTTGTCCGATTTATTTACATTTTCTCTGGAGCCGATACACCAATTAACGTCATGGCATTCGCAAGTGTAATGCGAACAGCTTTCATTAAAGCAATTCGTGCTTGTGTTCTTTCTTTATAATCTGCATCCAGTACTTTCTCTGCATTGTAAAAGCTGTGAAGTGCTGAAGCTAAATCAAAAACATACTGTGTTACTTTATGTGGCGTATGCTTTTGAGCAGCGTCTGCAACGACTTGTGGAAGCTGACCTAATTTCTTCATTAAATCTACTTCCTTTTCTGCTGTTAATAATGCAGCATTAAAATCTCCATCGTCTGCAAATCCTTTACTTTTCGCCTGTTCGAGCATTGTACAGATACGAGCGTGCGCATATTGAACGTAGAAAATTGGATTATCATTGGACTGGGAGCGAGCTAAATCCATATCAAAATCAAGCTGTGAATCATTTGAACGAGTAACAAAGTAATAACGAACTGCGTCAACGCCAACCTCTTCCATTAGCTCTCTTAATGAAACAGCTTTTCCTGTTCGCTTACTCATTTTGACTTTTTCGCCGCCTTCAAACAGGTTTACCATTTGAATGATTTTTACATCAAATTTCTCGACCGGGTAGCCAAGTGCTTGAATGGCTGCTCGCATTCTTGGAATATATCCATGATGGTCAGCTCCCCACACGTTAATAATCGAATCAAATCCACGGTCGAGCTTGTCCTTATGATAAGCGATATCTGGTGTTAAATAGGTGTAACTTCCGTCTTGCTTAATAAGCACACGGTCTTTATCATCGCCGAAATCAGTCGTGCGGAACCACATCGCACCATCTTTTTCATACGTGTAATTCCCTTCTTCAAGCTTATCAAGCGCAATGGGAATTTTATTTTCCTGATAGAGGGAACGCTCTGAGAACCAATTATCAAATTCAACACGAAATGCTTTTAAGTCTTTTTCAATATTTCCAAGGGATGCTTTCAATCCATATTCTTTAAAGAATGCGAGTCGCTCTGCCTTATCCTTGGAGGCAAATTCATTGCCAAATTCTGCAACAAGCTTCTTCGCAATCTCAATAATTGCCTGTCCATGGTAACCATCTTCTGGCATATCAAATTCTTCACCAAGCTCTTGGAAATAGCGAGCTTCTACAGATAGTCCAAGGTTATCAATTTGATTCCCTGCGTCATTAATATAATATTCGCGCTCTACGTCGTATCCGGAAGCAGTAAGCACGTTACAAAGGACATCCCCAAATGCAGCATTACGGGCATGTCCTAAATGCAAATCTCCAGTTGGGTTTACAGAAACAAATTCAACCTGTACACGTTCGCCATTTCCAGTATTTGTTTTCCCGTAATCTTCTCCAGCATCTAAAATGGTTGGAATGATCTCGCCAAGAAAATCATTTTTCATAAAGAAATTAATGAAACCAGGTCCAGCAATCTCAACCTTATCAATCGAAGCTTTCGACTGATCTAGATTTACTATGATTTCATCAGCAATTTGACGCGGTGCTTTTCTAGCGATTCTTGCTAATTGCATCGCAATGTTTGATGCAAAGTCGCCGTGTGCCTTATCTTTTGGTTTTTCCAATATAATTGCAGGAAGCTCTTCTTCCGTCGCTAGCTTTGCTTCGATAACGGCAGCTGCAATTTCCTGTTTCAATGTATTTTCCGTTTGTTCCAAAACGTTCATTGATGATCCTCCTCTTGATATGCCAATTTCAATGTATGTTTCCGATTTTCCTGCCCATTTAACTTCACTGTATAATGAATGGTTAAGGTAGCCTCTCTTCCATCGCCTGCTTTGTTATACACAATTGCTTCGGTATTTGTTTCCATATGTATTTTTCCATGGGGATGGTGATATATATTTTCCGTTATTTGGTCAGCTTGAAATTTTTGATTCATCTTCACTGCACCAGAACGATTGATACTAACCTTGTGCGGATGGATGGTAAGCAAGTTTTTAATCGTGGAACCATCTTCTAAGACTTCCTCAAAAATCAATACGTCCATGTTGTTTTTCTGAAAAAAGTCTCCTTGGTGGCTCTGTTTCGTGTGCTCCAGTTGTCCATCATCTTCGATGGTTGTTTCCAGTGTAATAGCTATCTTTTTTTTCGGTGCATCCATACTATCGCCTCTTGAATCTATAATATACCTATTATAGCGATAAAACACGGTGAGTAGCAAGAATAAAAATGGAAGGTCGCTTATAGGCTAAAAACACGGGGATACGACTGTTTGCCCGACCAAAACATTTGTCGCAGTGCCTGTACAGTACGTCTAGTGTCTTGCACAGGTAAGAAAATACTCGCTGGTCGTGGGGATCTGAGGCTTTACACTTACAAAAAACAAGATTTTTACTAGTTAAGTTTATTTCCATGCCGCTTTTCCCATAATAATGAAAACAAAGCTTTTACATTGGAGATTACAAACATGCGATTTTTCCCGAAAAGAATTTTCTATAAAATCATACTTGCACTTATTGCTGTGGGTGTTTTTACAATAACTGCAATTTATTTAGCTGCCTTCCTATTAGGTCCGCCTAAATTGGCAAATGATCAAGCGACCATTATTTATGATCGAGAAGGAGAAGTGATCAGCGAGCAGCGCGGTGGCCTTACAAATCACTGGGTTAGCTTAGATGATATATCTCCTGCGGTTATTGAAGCAACATTACAGACGGAGGATCAGCATTTTTTTGAACATCAAGGGTTTGATCTGAAAAGAATCGCTGGGGCAGTTATGAAAAATATACGTAATAGCTCATTAAAGGAAGGCGCGAGCACCATTTCCCAGCAATATGCGCGCAACCTTTATTTATCCCCTGAGAAAACATGGACACGAAAGCTGTCAGAAGCATTCTATACCATACGTCTGGAAATGTTTTATTCTAAGGACAAAATTCTCGAGGGCTATTTAAATACGATTTATTATGGCCATGGGGCATATGGGATTAAGGCGGCAAGCCATTACTTTTTCGATAAAAAGCCAAAAGCGTTATCTTTAGCAGAAGCGACAATGCTCGTGGGAATCCCAAAGGGGCCGTCCTACTACTCTCCTTTAAACAATGAAGAGAATGCAAATCAGCGCCAGCAGCAGATTTTAAAACATCTAAAAGATGAAAATTATATTTCTGAAGCAGAGTATGCTAAGGCTATCGAAGTGCAACTGGATTATTCGGTTACACCTGAGCCTGTGGATACAGCTCCCTATTTTCAGGATGCTGTTTTACAAGAGGCAGCTAAATTTTTAGATTTAAGTCCCGATGAAGTACGTGCCGGCGGGTTTCGCATTTACACAACATTAAACCGTGAATACCAGAAAAAGCTGGAAGAACAGGTGCACGAAACAATTGACTCTGCCAGTGAAGTGGAAACTGCGGCGATTGCAATGGATCCTGATGACGGTGCAATTCTTTCGATGATTGGCGGCAAGGATTATTCAGAAAGCACTTATAATCGGGCAATGAAATCCAAACGAATGTCAGGATCAACTTTTAAACCTATTTTATATTACGCTGCATTGCAATATGGTTATACACCAAGCACGAAGTTAATGAGCAAACCGACTACTTTTGCATTAGGTGATGGCAATAGCTATCAACCGAGTAACTTTAATGGTTATTATGCAAATAAGCCGATAACACTGGCTCAAGCACTTGCCTTGTCCGATAATGTGTATGCTGTCAAAACAAATATGTACTTAGGACCTGAAAAGCTAATAGAAACCGCGGAAACCTTTGGACTGAAAGGAGATTTCCAAGCGGTGCCAGCATTAGCCTTAGGTACTGGTTCTGTCTCTGTAAACGATATGACGAGTGCTTATGGAATGATCGCTAATGGGGGGCGTTCAATTTCTGGGTATACGGTAGAAAAAATTACGGACCGAAATGGCAAAGTAGTTTACGAGCATGAGGATACATCAGAACAGGTATTGGATCCAAAAAAAGCGTTTATTTTGACACACCTTATGACAGGGATGTTTGATGTAGAGATGAACGGCTATACCTCTGTAACTGGTGCATCAATTTCTAAAGAGCTTAGCCGCCTATATGCCGGGAAATCTGGAACAACCGATTCAGATAGCTGGATGATTGGCTATAGTCCTTCCCTTGTAACAGGTATATGGGTTGGCTACGATGATAACCGAAACATGGAGCTTGTTGCTGAGTCAGCTTATGCAAAGGAGATGTGGTCAGGCTTCATGGAGGATGCACACGAGGGAATGGCACAAGATGTATTTGCTATGCCAACTGGTGTTGTCGGCATCCCAATCGATCCCGAAACCGGCGCACGTGCGACACCTAGCTGTGGTGCAAGCAGAATTATGTACTTTGAAAAAGGTACAGAGCCAAGAAATTATTGCTCCGAACATCCAGTTGAAGAAGATGGAGTAAATGAGGAGGACAAAGGTATTTTTGAGCGCTGGTTTGACTTGTTTTCCTGATTGTTATGCAAGTGGTTAAGTGCATGGTGCGCTGTTAGGGGTGAGTTTTTTGAGGGATGGTGCTGTTTTTGGAAGAGTGGTGCTATTTTCTATGGGGATGGTGCTGTTTTACATGGAGGTCGTGCTGTTTCTTTGTAGTATGGTGCTGTTTTACATTGGGGTCATGCCATCAATAGCAGGCAATAAAACAGCCAGCTTCCCAGGTAAGTCCGTTTTTCACCTGAAGGCTGGCTGTTTTATTGTCCTAGTAAACATGAGTTAGTCCATGTACCAATAGTTTACAAATTATTGTCACAAAGTACAACGATTTAACAAATGATTCACGATTCGGACACAAAATTGTCATATTCTCTATTACAGTGGGAGTGCCTCTTTTAATTCATCTGTTGCGTTGTCCCACATTTCTCTGTTAAATTCTATCAGGAAATCTCTTAACAGATTTTTTGAGTGCTTATCCATATGGTCAACAATGATATGGCCTTTGAGCGCTTTTTCCATATGCTTAACATGCTCGCCCATTGATTTATAGGCACGTCTTATTTCACGATCCACACGGATTTCACAGCCTGTTACACCCGAATAATAAGGACCATTATCTCCTCGTTCCACGTTGACCCAAACAATCCAATACAATTTTCCGTTTGGAACTTCATTTCGATCCGGTAACCATTTCACACGACGTTCAACTTCACTTCGCGCATGCATCGCTCCCATGTCAACGTATGCTTTATTTTCATTAGGATCAACAATCACAGACGACATATTCTCCAAACTAATTGCGCCAACTCCATAGCCGCCATGGCCATCTGTTGAATCGTCCTTGATGATTGTAAATGTATTCTTCTTTTTATTCGAAGATTGATCTGAACTCATAAAAGGATCCTCCTTCATCATTACTAGTTGCTATTGTAGCATAAGGCAAACCTTCCTGATGAGTTATTTGCCTTCCTGCTTTATTTTCCCCATAAAACGGATGGCTTCCTCAATTTCCTCATTACTGTATTTTTGCTTCGGTTTAACCATGTGGATTTTCTCTATATTCTCCTGAAGCGGTAAATCATCGAAGTAAAACATGGTGGAGACGAGCTCTAGAAAACGCGAGCTTTTTTCCTTCAGCATCGATACCTTTGCCGTCATATCCGGCATTTCCATTGAAAATTGATTCAGAAACTCTATTCCAGCAGGTGTTATATTATAATTATATTGATAATAATTGCTTTTATCCTCTTTTTCTTCCTTTAAAAAACCTAGATTACAAAGCTCCTCCACACGCAGCGTTAATTCCTCTGAGTATGGACCATAGAAATGGAATTGGTATTTCTCTTCAAAGGGAATATCGCATTTCTGCAAAATATAAATCATTTTTTGCAATTTTTTCCGCCCTGTTACGCCATTTGCCTCTAAAAAGAAACGGATTAATTTGGCATGATTATTCAACATCAAATTTCGCTCCTTGCCCGTAAAGAATTTCCATAATGCGCGCACGCAGCGCCTGATCCTTCAATTCATTCAACCGATCCTTTGGAAAATATAATTTATGGTCTGTCCGTTTTTTACCTGAAATGGATTCAACAATATCCGAATGCCTCGAGAGTTCCTTTAGGCTTCCATCTGGCATCAATAAATGGATTGGCAGCCGTTCTTCTTCCTCACCAGGTCGATAGAAATCGTACGGTAAATCAGAAGAAGAATCAACAACAAGGTAATATTCCGGATCAATATCTGCTTCTTGAAACAGCTGATACAGTTCCATCCACTCATTCATTTGCAGATTGGGATTAAATTCAACATATTTAAATAAGCGACGATTCATGAATCGCTCACATAAATCCCTTAGAATTTCGTCATCTTCTTCCTGCCAAAGCTGAAAATAATAATGAACAATCATCTCGTCCAGCTTTAAATAATCTGATAAGTCCACCTTTCCTTTAAAAAAGGAAACAAAATGCGTCGGCTGTAATTTAAAGGTAAAATCGTTATTTTCATATAAATACTTCGCTCGGTGAAGTATTTTAGTCAAGATAACTTCTGCACTTCTCGTAACCGGATGGAAATATACTTGCCAATACATTTGATAACGGCTCATAATATAATCCTCAACCGCATGCATTCCGGTTGATTTAATTACCACTTGATCATCAATTGGGCGCATCACTCGTAAAATACGTTCCATATCAAAGTGCCCATAACTTACCCCGGTGAAATAAGCATCACGCTGCAAATAATCCATGCGATCCGCATCAATTTGACTGGAAATTAAGCTGACCACCAATTTATCTTTATAGGTTTTCGCAATAACATCAGCAACCTTTTGTGCAAAGCCTTCACTAACACGCTCTAAAATTTCATTTATTTTTGTATCTCCCAAAATGATTTGCTGAGTAAAATATTCATGATCCAATTTAAAGACCTTTTCAAAGGAATGGGAAAACGGTCCATGACCAAGATCGTGCAGCAGAGCCGCACAGAGGCATAAGAGTCGCTCGCCTTTATTCCAATGAGGCCTGTCCTGAAAATTATTAATGATTCGCCGGACAATTTCGTAAACACCAAGTGAATGATTAAATCTACTATGTTCTGCCCCGTGAAATGTCAAATTGGTTGTCCCAAGCTGTTTAATTCGACGCAACCGTTGGAATTCCGGAGCAGCAATTAAATCCCATATAACACGATCCCGTACATGAACGTACCGGTGAACAGGATCTTTAAATACTTTTTCCTCCGACAATTGTTCGTCTTTATATGCCATTTATTCCCCATCCGTTCTTTTTCTGCATTTAAATGTGTTCCTTATTTAGTTTATTATATAATAAGTATGGAAAGCTTAAAAGGGTAAGGAGATTATTATGAAAAATTGGAAAGAAATTGTCGGTCAATCGACATTGCGATATATTGATCATTCACAGGAAACTGCATTTCAGCAAAATGAATATACAGCTCTCACATCCTTCGCTGTTGATGATGCTCTAGCTGTATCGGTAAGCAATCGGACTTCCCCATCCGCTATTCGACTTTGGGTTCACGAAAAGACAATTGTGCTTGGCATTCCAGATGCAAGGCTCCCTTTCCTTGATGAGGGCGTTCAGTTTTTAGCAGGAAAAGGCTATCATGTTGTCGTTCGAAATTCTGGTGGACTTGCAGTTGCGCTGGATGGCGGTGTATTGAATATATCTCTTGTCATTCCTGGTGTTGCAGAGCTTTCGATTCACGACTGCTACGAAGCAATGGTCCATTTGATTAAATATATGTTGCGCGATTTAACAACCGAAATTGAAGCATATGAAATTGTCGGATCTTATTGTCCTGGTGACTTTGATTTAAGCATTAACGGAAAAAAATTCGCAGGCATTTCACAGCGACGTGTAAAGGATGGTGCTGCAGTTCAGATTTATCTTGATGTAGAAGGAAACAGTAAGGAAAGAGCTTCTCTTATTCGAGATTTCTATGCGATTGCTAAAAAGGAAACAGAGACTAAATTTGTTTATCCGACAGTGAAACCAAGTGTGATGGGATCGCTGTCTGATTTACTTGGGGTCCATTTAACCGTGGAAGATATGAAAGATAGAGTGTACACTGCATTACAGGATATATGTGAAGAAATCGTGACGAGACCTTTTTCCAATACAGAACTCGATACATTTGAAAAAAGATATATCCAAATGATTAAACGGAATGAAGCAGTTGCCCACATGCAACAATTAGAAAAAAACAACCCTGCAGAGAAATGAATCTCGCAGAGTTGTTTTTTTCTATACTACTTATTCAGTCGCTTGTGCTGCTGTAATAATCGCTAACTTATAAACGTCATCTGCACTGCAGCCGCGAGAAAGATCATTTACAGGTCGGTTTAACCCTTGAAGCACCGGACCTACAGCTTCAAATCCGCCAAGGCGCTGCGCAATTTTATATCCAATGTTTCCTGCTTCCAAACTTGGGAAAACAAATACATTTGCATCCCCTTTTATAACAGAATCTGGAGCTTTTTTCGCTGCAACATTTGGAACAAAGGCTGCATCAAATTGAAATTCCCCATCAATAACAAGGGATGTATCTTTTTCTTTTGCAATATTAAGCGCCTCGACAACTCTTTCTGTTTC
The DNA here is from genome assembly GCF_037963145.1 of Oceanobacillus sp. FSL K6-2867. Taxonomy (NCBI): domain Bacteria; kingdom Bacillati; phylum Bacillota; class Bacilli; order Caryophanales; family Bacillaceae; genus Oceanobacillus; species Oceanobacillus sp. FSL K6-2867. Next base: position 2,676,109 of record NZ_CP150144.1, on the reverse strand, counting down.
CGGTGACTTGGCAGAGCCTCTAGTCGAGAAGCTGAGCATTGCTACACGCGGATCAACATCAAATAATCGTGCTGTCTGTGCACTTTCTACAGCAATTTCCGCTAAATCCTGGCTGTCTGGATTAATATTAATCGCACAATCTGCAAAAACATATTTTTCATCGCCGCGTACCATAATGAATACGCCAGATGTTTTCTTAATGCCTTCTTTTGTTTTAATAATTTGCAGTGCTGGACGTACTGTGTCAGCAGTCGAATGTGCCGCACCGCTAACAAGCCCATCTGCTTTATTCATATAAACGAGCATCGTTCCGAAATAGTTTTCATCAAGAAGGATTTTACGTGCATCCTCTTCTGTAGCCTTTCCTTTACGGCGCTCTACAAAAGCTTCGACCATTGCATCAAATTCCGCATATCCCTGAGGGTCAATAATCGTACAAGAGGCAATGTCAATGCTGTTATATGCTGCTTTTTTTTCAATGCTTTCCTGACTTCCAATCAAAATCGGCGCTACAACTCCTGCAGCACTTAATTGGCTTGCCGCAGTCAGTATTCGTTCATCAAGACCTTCTGGAAAAACAATTTTTTTGTTTGTGTTCGATACCTTTGCTGTAAGCTGATCAAATAATGATCCCATAAAAAAACCTCCATCACAATAATGTGTGTGTCTTTTAACAATGATAGCTAATTTTATTATACTTTAAAAGGAAATCGCCTTCTTTTTCTGCAATCTATGACAAAGAATTGACAATATGAAAAAACGATCGTCTTCATTAGCCCTTTCATATGATTAGAATACCCTTAATGTGCTATAGTAAAAGCATGTACAGATTTTTTCTTTATCAACTGTAAGGAGTGATTGAACATGGCAGAAGCAGTAGTAACCATGGATGGATGGTCTGTTGTTCATGATACGCGCACATTTGACTGGGCTTCATGGAAACTGACATCAGAAGAAGAAAGAAACGCAGCAATCAAGGAATTCAAGGAAATAATGAAGAAATGGGATGCTGTTGAAGAAGAAAAGCAAGGCAGCCAATCTCTTTATAAAGTTGTCGGAAACAAAGCCGACTTCATGTTTATCTTCCTTCGCCCTACAATGGATGAATTAGAAGAAATTAAACGCGAAATCAACAAATCGAAGCTTGGAGATTATCTCATTCCTGATTATTCTTATGTTTCAATTGTTGAGATGACGATGCATAATCCAATGAACGAAGGAAAAGATCGTAAATTATCTCCACAGGTTGAAGCACGCTTACACCCAATTCTTCCAAAATGGGAACATGCATGTTTCTACCCGATGGCACGTCGCCGCTGGGAAGAGGCAAACTGGTTTGCCATCGAAAAAGAGGAACGTACGCGATTGCTTTATGATCATGGTATGACTGGCCGCAAATATGCAGGTAAAGTAAAAGAAATCATTACTGGTTCCATTGGTTTGGATAACTGGGAATGGGGAGTTACATTATTTGCGCATGATGCCCTGCAATTCAAAAAAATTGTTTATGAAATGCGATTTGATGAAGTAACGACGAAATACGCTGAGTTTGGCGAGTTCATTATCGGCAATTATTTACCGGCAGAAGATCTGGACAGCTATTTTGCACTGTAATTAAACCAAAATTATTTTAAAAAACTCAGGCATGCAAACGAGCATGCTTGAGTTTTTTATTTCATCATGCAGAACGCAAGCATTACTACTTCCTGGAAGCCTTCCTGAAAAGTAAATTTCTCCACCTTGCCTTCCTAAAATGAACGCCTATTTTTTATTGTCATGTTCCATTATCAATTTGCATAGATATATGTAGTGAGTTTAGCATCGAGATCAGACTTAGAAATGAGGTATCGGCCAATGGCCCTTGTTGCCCACACAGAAAATGATATTTCGCTGCTGGCCAGATTAATGCGTGCAGAAGCTGAAGGAGATGGTGAGCTGGGCATGCTGATGGTTGGAAACACCGGTATTAATCGAGTCATTTCCAATTGTCTTGATTTTACCCAGTTACGAAATATTAATGACATGGTATATCAAAGCCCTGGTGGCTTTGAGGCTACACAAAAAGGTTATTTTTACCAGCGGGCAAGGGAAAAGGATAGACGGTTAGCACGCCGTGTTATCCAAGGTGAACAGCAGCATCCAGCAACAAATGCATTATGGTTTTTTATGCCAGCTGGAGAGTGTCCAGCACAATGGTACAATCAATGGAATGTCGGCAGGTTTAAATCACATTGTTTTTATGCGCCAACACAGGAAGATTGCCCACGAGTCTACAGATAATTAACATAAGCAGCAAGATGCGAATCCGTTCATTTATGAAATCTGTAGTTAGCTAAGAATCAATTACATCCATCACTTTTTCCTTTCTTAACGAGAGGGTGAAACAAAAAAGTATTTCATTAACAGGAGGTTTTTCTATGAGCGAAAAGGAGAATAGCAGTCAGCCACAGTTTGCAAACCAATATCAACCATATCCGTACTATTATTATCCATCTACTTCTCCAGCATATTATCCAGTTTACAATACAAGACAATTCCAGCCCACAATGCAGCCGCCAAGCCAGCAACAACAGCAACAGCAACCACAAGCAAACATATCCGATTTACCTGGCATGCTGCCATTGCAGCAATCTTACATTGAAAATATATTGCGATTGAACAGAGGAAAGCTTGCAAACTTTTACATGACATTTGAAAATAACTCAGAGTGGAATGCAAAAATATTTACTGGAATTATCGAGGCGGCGGGGAGAGACCATATTATTGTAAGTGATCCGCAAACAGGAGAGCGATACCTTTTACTTATGATTTATTTAGATTATGTAACTTTTGAAGAGGAAATTAATTACGATTATCCATATGGTGGTGCTGGACAGCAGCTAGCCAATTTTTCACCACGCTAAACGAATATAATGCTTTTTCGAAAACCGCAAAATGATTGTTGAAAATAACGGTATCATGAATGTTCATTTTACTATTATAATTAAGTTTTTCAGTTCCTTAGCAAGCAGAAAAAGGATGACTCCACCTCCATCGGGTCATCCTTTATTCCATTTGCTTTATGAAATGAGGCGATGATTCTAATGAAACATCCATATCGAAAATTCATTCAAATTGAATTAATTTCATTGTTTCTTGCTTTATTATTTGGACTTGCAGCACTCGTCCTCGGTTATTTTTTAATCCTGTTTCTAGCTTTCTATTTTATCGTCCTGAGCATTATTTGTGATGCAATGGTTCTGCTGCAAACAAGGCATACAGCTGAAGCCGGAAAACAAGTACTGCGCGGAATTATATTATTTCTTTTCACAACCTATCTGCTATTCCATTTATAAATTTCGCATCACTGCTATTCCAATTAATACCCAGCCAATTAAAAACGCAACCCCACCAAGCGGTGTTATCATGGCGAATGTCTTAATCGACGTTGTGGAATAAATGTACAGGCTTCCTGAAAATAAAATAATCCCAATTAAAAATAGCCAACCTGCAGCTGTAAGGGAGCTGGCATTTGGGAATTTTGCTAAAAGCAGCCCTGTAACAAACAATGCCATCGTATGGAACATTTGATAGTCAACTGCTTTCTCCCATGTCGCAATCGCCTTTTCCGAAAGCTTCCCTTCTAATCCATGCGCGCCAAAGGCACCTAGTGCAACTGCTAAAAACCCATTAATAGCGCCGAGTAATAAAAGTAATTTCATTTCAAACCCCTCCTTTATCTATTAAAAACTAAAAGTCGAAAATTGAATCTCCATTTGCGTCATCATCATTAAGCTTCGTACCCAGTGGTTTCTTTACCTTCAAGGAATCGTTAGCTATCTTTTGTTCACCAAACATGACCTTCATTTCTGCCTCGGAGAAATCAATCTTCTCCTGCTCCACGACAGGTTGATTCCCTTCTAAAAACAAATCACAAAGTAAACGCACATTTGCGATATGGCGCATCATCTGATCCTGTGCATGCTCATTATCTTTTGCGAGATATAATTCATTCTGCATCTTTTTTATAATTGTTTCATTCGCCACTGCCATTGCTATCGCTCCTTAATAAAGTTGTCTTATACAACGCTCTCATTTTAGCATGATTATTCATTCTTTTATAGTTAAACAACAAAAAAAGCCTCGGTAATCCCAAGACCTTTTGTTAGCTATGAGTTCAATGTAATTAAAGCTTCCTCTGCCGTATGTTCTAATTCAGTTTCCAGTTGTTCCTCGGTATAGCGCTCATACATCCATTGCAAAAATTTCAATTCTTCGTCCTGCAATTTTCTGCCAAGCTTCTTCGTCATAACATTACTTATCGTAAAAAAGCTTTCCATACCGCACACACTCCCTTTATACATACTGTACCGCTGAAGTTTACACGTTCATTATAACGGATTTGATGACAGGAATCAATACAAAATTTAGGATTAGACAGAATTTACTGATTAATAAATCATTCTCATGTCGATTCATCGTATAGAGGAGATTTTTAACACCCCCAATAGAAAACAAAATGAACCGGCAATCAGCCGGTTCATTATAGATTAATTCAGTTGTTCCAATTTATCTTCTAACTCTGTAATGCGTGCTCTCAATTCGTTAATATCTTCTTTAGTTGCAATCCCATACTCATCAGCCATATTTTTTGTTTTCTCAAATTGCTTGGCATTCCATTCATCTTTCTTCATTTCACCTTTTTCGATGAAATTCTTCATTACGGTTTTAGCTTGTTCCTGAGTTAGTTCATTTTTGTCTACAAGCTCTTTTAATTTTTGGTCTAATTTTTCTTTACCGCTAATTGCAGCCCCAAGGCCTAATAAAAATCCTTTTTTTAAGTAATCACTCATTTTCAACATCTCCTTAATTTTTAGCCTATTACTGTGGATACACTAATTTCCGGGATAGCCCACCACATTCAACCAATCACTTTTACGAATCGGTTAGTTGTGTCTTCGTCTTTCGAATCAACCTCATATGGCTTACGAAAATTATGTTCAGGAAAATGATAAAGATACCTAACACGATAAGACCGATAATAACCATCGGTTTCATACTTCCAACAAATCCCCAAATGGATATGCCAATCGCTATTACTACCATCATAAAGGAAAGAACCTCTAATAGTAAATAAAATTGATGCTTTAATTTCACATGATGTTTTACTTTATCCCATTTTCTATCCTGTTCCCCACTTTCAAGGAAACTAAGCAATGCGCGAGGATACGATAAAATGGGTTCAGTCAAATTTTTTGCATATTGCTTGGAAACAGATTCCAATAAGCTTTTCCGGCCGAACCAGGTTTTAATTTTAGGAACAGCCCATTTTTTAATATCCATTTCAGGATAAATAGCAAATAATATTCCAATGACAATCGAAACAGCTCTTAATAAATAGGCATAATTTGCAGGCAATTGAATCGGCTGGTCTTTCATAATGATACTAATATCTTCGCTCAGCTGGTTCATTACTTTTGAATCAATATTTTTCATTGATCCGTCTGAATACATATCAACGGTTTCTTTAATAACCCGCTTCAGCTTCTTTTTGTCTGCATTAGGTAAAATAAAGTTCATTTTGTCTAAAGACGAAAGAACAATATCATAGTTATCAATGATGAATCCTTGTACGAGCAGTTTAAATTGCTTCGTATCGTCTACTTTAATTTCACCAACCATCCCAAAGTCAAGAATTGCAATTGTACCGTCTTTCTGAATGCGAATGTTCCCTGCATGCGGGTCGGCATGAAATTTCCCTGGATTAAGAAACTGGTCAATATAATGATCAAATAATGTTTTTGTTGTTTTCTCCCGATCAATGCGATGTTTTTTCATAAATTCGACATCTGTTATTTTGGCGCCTTCTATCCATTCCATAACAAGCACCTTTTCGGTAGACAAATCATGTTCGTATCTGGGAATTCGTATGGCAGGATCATTTTTATATCGATTATAAAAGTATTCCCCAAATTCCAGTTCTTGCTCATAATCAAGCTCACGATTCATCACAAGAACTAATTCTTTATATAGCGCATTTAAATCTGCCTTTTTTCCAAATGTTGTAAACACCTTTAAAATCCAAAAGACCATTCGCAAAGCCACAAAATCCTTGTGAAAAATTTCTTCGATGCGCTTTCGACGTACTTTAATTGCCACCACTGATCCATCTGTCAGTATAGCACGATACACATCCCCAATCGACGCGGATGCAACTGCCTTTCTTTCAAACGCCATCAGATGCGTTGTCAGCTCTGTCCCCCATTCCTTCTTTATTGTAGCTATCGCATCTTCATATGGCATTGGTGGTACACGATCAACTAAATCATCTAATTCCTTAATAAAAATGTCTGGCATAAAATCAGTTCTCGTACTGAGAAATTGACCAAGCTTGATAAGAATACCACCCAGCTTTTCGGCCTTATCCCGGTACTCTCTCGCCATATCACAGAGCATATTATCCCATCGTGCAACAGTCTTCTTATCCCATATTTTATTACGGAAATAAAAGAAATATATCTTAATAATAAACTTTACTGCCATCCATACGATTACGGTACACCGATAAATTAAATTATATTTGAATATCTTTGCCACCAATAACACCTCATCATTCTTTTACCCCGAACAGCATCATCTTATTACTTTTAACGATATCGAATTATGAATCGTTTGTACAGAATGAGCAGGTGGGTTAAAAATCATTATGTATGAGAATATTGACATGGACTGCTGCCTATTCGAAGCTATTGTGTACCTTAATTAATAAGAATAGTAATCAAGCGGATGGATACGATTTCCCTAAAACCTGGATTGAATATTTTTTCGTTAAGATGTATAATCATACAGTTAGATTCATCCATAATAAAATAGGGTATGTGGTTGTTGGAGGTTATTATGAAAAATTATCGATTAATCGATCACTTAAAATTTATCATCCCTTCGCTGATTGGAGTTTTTATTTTTATCATTCCAATTAAGACAGCGGATGGGATTACCATACCAATTGCGATTTTGGCAAATTGGGTGCAAACATTCTTAGAAAATCAGCTTTCTGCCATTATGATGGCTATTATCGTTATAACGGCAGTGATGACGCTGATCGCTAAGCTGGCTGGGAAAGAAGCATTTGAAAAAACACCATTTTTTCAGCAATTATTTTATACGAGTACCTTTTGGACAATAACAAGAGTGCTTGCAGCAGTTTTTGCGATTATGGTCTTTTTCCAGCTCGGTCCAGAAGCAATTCATGGAGAAGATACGGGACAGACTCTCTTGGACAGCTTGCTTCATGTATTATTTGCTGTTTTCCTATTTGCTGGACTGTTTCTTCCTTTATTAACGAACTTCGGTTTATTAGAACTTTTCGGAACGTTAATGACTAACATTATGCGCCCGTTGTTTAAACTTCCTGGGCGCTCTTCCGTAGACGCACTTGCTTCCTGGGTTGGCGACGGAACAATCGGTGTTTTGCTTACGAGTAAACAATATGAAGCTGGACTTTATACAAAACGAGAGGCAGCAGTAGTTGGTACAACATTCTCAATCGTGTCCATCACGTTTTCCTTAGTCGTTTTAACAGAAGTAGACCTTGAACATATGTTTATTCCATTTTATATAACAATTGTAATAGCTGGTGGAATAGCAGCTTTAATCATGCCGCGTATCCCTCCGTTATCAAGAAAGTCGGATACGTATATAAATGATTCAGCTGAACCAATAGAAGAAGCAATCCCTGCCGGTGAAAATATTCTGACATACAGCTATAAAAATGCATTAAATCGGGCCAAAAAGGAAACGAGCTTCACAAACTTTATTAAAGAAGGCGTACAGAACATTTTTGATATGTGGATGGGGGTTGCCCCAGTTGTAATGGCATTTGGCCTGGTTGCTCTTATAATCGCTGAATATACACCATTCTTTCAATGGATTGGTGCACCATTTATTCCGCTGTTAGAGCTCATGCAAGTCCCATTTGCACAGGAAGCATCACAAACCATCTTGATTGGCTTTGCCGACATGTTCCTGCCGGCAATTATTGGTTCGTCAATTGAAGCAGAAATTACTCGCTTCATCATTGCTGCATTATCGGTAACACAATTGATTTACATGTCTGAGGTCGGCGGTTTAATTCTAGGAACAAAAATTCCGGTATCCTTTATGGATCTCGTTATTATTTTCTTATTGCGTACGATTATTACATTACCAGTTATAACGCTTATTGCACATTTTATCTTTTAGAAACAGCGAAGAAGCAGGCGATCATTCTCGATCGCCTGCTTCTTTTTATGTTATGAAAAGGGGGTTATTAATTCATACGTTTTAGTTAGCGTTTAGTTTCACTATTTTTGTTCAGCTTTCTGTTTGGGTCGAGCTTCTATTTCGTTCACCTTTTAGCACCTGTTTCAGCAAGGAAGCTTTTCCTTCAATAAATGGCTGCCATACTCCTAGAATTGGTTTGCTTGAAAGCACAATAACAATTAAAGCTGCAATTGCTGCAAGTCCGAGAACATCGATAATTCCATTTACCTCAAAGTAATTGTTTTGACGGAAATACTGCACGATAAATCCGTGAAGCAGATAGACATACAATGTACGCGTACCTAACTTTGTAATCCATCCAAAATTTTTATGTGGTATCCAAGCAAGAATACTGACTACCATTATCGACGCTACAACATAAAACAGGAACCTGGCAACCCCTCCGTACTGCTCCAATCCTAAATCACCGTAAGAGCTGGATGAAAGCAGCCATCCTGTATTAATATCCGGCAAGTAGTAAATTGCTACTGCTAAGAGTGTCATAACGACAACAGACGAGATTCTTACCAATCGATGTTTCACCCACATAATTTGCTTTTCCGTTAGCCAATAACCGATAAGAAAGAATGGAAAGAAAGCAAATGTGCGGGAAAGACTAAATGTATGCCCGATTTCACCGAAATAACCAACAACAAGCCCCACGAATACTGCTAAAGAGATACTTAATAGAGCCGGAAGTTTTTTGTACCAGCTCAGTAAAATATGCCAGCTGAATAAACTAAACAAGAACCATAGTGACCATTGTGGATAAAAAATCCCTGCTTGCCAGCCTTCCTTTCCAATATAGAAATAATAAATAGTGTATAGAATTTGAAAGATCAGATATGGAATTAATAAGCGTTTTGCCAGCTTAAAAATATACTCCTTATTCCCTGAACCCTTTGCAAAGAATCCGGACAATAGAATAAAAGCAGGCATATGGAATGTGTAAATCCACATATACAGTGTGTTCATACCATTTGAATTACTAATAAACGGCTGAATAATATGCCCAAAGACAACTAAGAAAATCAATAACACCTTCGCATTGTCAAAAAATGGATTACGTTTCATCACTTCTCATCCTTCTTAATTATGTCGGTTTACATTGTAATAACCACTCTACCCCTTTTTTATGAAAAAATCATAAAATATGAAGTAATTTCATCAATTTGTTAATAGTTTGTAAGCATTGTGAAAAATTGAAGCAGCTTTGTAATCCTCGTGGTGAATGCTGGAAAGAGAACCAATAAATAATTTTCCAATTCCGCGCCTCCTCATTTTATTCCAAATATCAAGTTTTTTATCCACAAGCATCTGCTTTTGCGTAATCACAGATTAAGCCATAAAAAGAACGCACCAGTTAAAATTGGTGCGATCTTTTTGTCCATTGAATTAGCTTAGATTCGCTTCTAGCTCAATCTGCACATTGCCTTTTAGGGCCCGCGAAATCATACAGCTCTTCTCCGCTTTCTCCACAAGCTTGCTTAATTTCCGATGCTGTTCATTTGCAGCGCCAGCTTTTAACGAAACGGTTGGACGATGAATAATTTTTTTATAAGTGAATACACCGTTTGTTACATCCACAATTCCTTCTGATTCCAGTGACATATAATCAAGCGGCAAATCTGCGCGCTCTATCATCGCTGCTAATGTAATGATATAGCATGTTGCCGCAGCACCTAATAGCATTTCATCTGGATTGGTCCCAATATTAGGCCCATCCATTTCTTTCGGTATCGAAATTTTGGTTTGCAAATTTCCTGATTCAATATATCCGTCACTATTCCGTCCGCCAGGCCAGCTTGCTTGTAAATGAAAATGATGCTCTGCCATTTCAATCACCTCTCCTGCTTCCATTTTAACCTATGCTTTCTATGAAGCAAAAATAAAAACAGTAATCCTTATACCAACACGGCTTATATAAATGGAATGAAACCTTTTACGTATACTAATCGTAATAGGAGACAGACCCCTTAAAAGAAAGGCCGGATAACCAATGTTCAGTGAAAAAATGAATCAATACACAACTATATATAAAGAACTGCATGACGGCATGAAATGGAAGGTATCCGATAAACGGATATTAATGGCTATTGCCTCTCTCTATGTTATGAACAAAAAGAAATTTCATTTTGATGCATTTCTGCAGCTTGCTGATCGCATAAAGGCCAGGGCTGGCTTCTTTTCGCCGCTGAAGTCCACTTCTCGATTTACTACTGCTGCAGCACTTGATATAAAATTTGATCATCCAGAAAATCAAATTAATACCCTTTTCATGTTATATGATAAATTAAGAAAAGCTAAATTCAGTAGTGGCGTGTACACCTATTTAGCTGCATCTACCTTGCTGACGCATGCGAATCACATGGAAAAAGAGGAGCAGACAATTGCCCGGGCAAAAAAAATCTATGATAGCATGAAACAAGACCATATCTTCCTTACAAGCGCAAGTGATTATCCGCTTGCTGTATTGCTTGCGTATGAGGACCGTGATGACATTAATGAACAGATGGAAAAATACTATGATTCATTAAGTCAAAATGGTTTTCGAAAAGGAAATGACCTGCAGTTTCTAAGTCATATCCTTTCATTGGATACGAGTACGACTATTGATCGTCCCGTTCGTCGTGCTGCATCCATAATGGATAGCTTTAGAGAAACAGGTATTAGACCAAAACCTATGTATTATCCTATTATCGGCATGATTAGCCTGTTGCCGGAAGAGCAATTTCAGATAGACGAAATTTCAAGGATGTTTAATGAATTAAATAATGAAAAAAGCTTTCGTTGGCAAAAGGATATGAATTTGATTACAGCAGTTTCATTCTATGTAAATGAAAAAATCACTAATAAAAGCCTTGCAGCCACAACCATCCAAACGACATTGGAATCTATTCTGCAGGCCCAGCAAGCCGTTATGATTGCAACGATTGTCTCCACCACTGCAGCCACCAATGCAGCAAATAATGGCAGTAATTAATGCGAGAGAAAAGCACTCGATTCCTAAAAAGGAAGTCGAGTGCTTTTATTCATCAAGCTTCTTGTTTTTGGTTATCTTTCTTACCAGAAGCAATCCAGCCAACAACTGCTACTAGTATTAATACACCATAGAAAGTGATTTTCCAAAATGTAGAGTGTGGGAATTCATATGGAATCCACGCAATATCTGGATGCGCCAATACCAGCACAGCAAGCTTTACACCTACCCAGCCGACAATAACAAAGGCTGCTGTTTCTAGGCCTGGTCGTTTATGGAGCAAGCCAACAAAAATATTTGCTGCAAAACGCATGATAATTAGCCCAATCATCCCGCCGGCAAATATAACAGCAAATTGCCCAGTATCCAGACTTCCAATCGTTCCTAAACCTGTCGCCGGAAGGGCTACCGCTAAGGCAACTGCTGCAAGGATCGAATCCACCGCAAATGCTAAATCAGCAAACTCGACTTTAAGAACAGTAAGCCAAAATTCCTTTTGAGAAGCCTCACCATCTGCATTAAGCTGAACACTTTTTTGCTCTTTTTCATGATCGTCTTCGGATTTCGGTTTATATTTACTGTATAAGTTCTTAATCGCAATGATTAACAGATATGCTGCACCTAATGCTTGAACCTGCCAAAAGTCCACCAGAAATGAAATTACAAATAATGATCCAAAGCGTAAAACAAACGCTCCTGCTAACCCGTAAAACAAGGCTCTTTTTCGTTGTTTTTCCGGCAGATGCCTTACCATGATAGCCAATACTAATGCATTATCAGCAGCTAAAAGCCCCTCCAACCCAATCAAAACAACTAAAACCCATAAGTATTCCAAAATTAATTCTGTTCCCATGTGCACTCTCCTTAAAATGTAATTTCATCAACAGGGAAAAGCACACAAAAAGAGACCTTTACCTGCTGATGGTAAAGGTCTCGCTAACAACGTTCATTGCCAATTAAGCCGGAGACAATATCTCGTAATGACGACTTAAATTGTACAGCTACTCCCCTTTAGGAAATATTAAGTTACTCATATTAAACCCTATTTATCGCAAAATGTCAAATTTCCTTTGGGTGATTGTACAATGGATGTTGGAAGCACTCCTTAGCTTCGTACCAAGCGAGTTTGTGACCTTTACAGCATGGACCAGCGTGATGAACATCATCAAAAATATAATTCCCTATTAAGCAAAAGATAATCAGCTTTTATACGTATCATCTCTATGAAAGGTCGCATGCCGCAAATGAACAAATCCCAGACAGTTTTTTAGTTTTTTTCTAAAATACCCGAAATAATTCGGTCCATTGTTTCTTTTAATGAGGCTAGCCTTGCTTCACTATCCGCTTTACTTTTCCCGCTTACACCATAATAGCACTTGATCTTAGGCTCTGTACCAGATGGGCGCAAGCATACCCATGCATGCTGCTCTAAAATAAACTTCATCATATTTTCCTGTGGCAAATCAATTGTTTCTTTTCTAGCTTCCTTCATTAAAGTTCGCTCGCTTGATAAATAATTTTCCACTTGTTCAACTTTTATTCCTGCAATTTCTTGTAATGGATTGGAACGGATTTCATCCATAATTTTAGCGATTTGCTCCGAACCTTCCTTCCCTTTTAACGTTAAGGAAGACATCCCCTCTAAGAAATAACCATGCTTCTCAAATAAAACATCCAGTGCGTCAAATAGCGTTTTTCCTTGTTCCTTCCAGTAATAGGCCATTTCTGTTGCCATCATAGCAGCTTGAACTGCGTCTTTATCTCGCGCAAAACTGCTAATTAAATAGCCATAGCTCTCCTCAAATCCAAATATAAAAGTCTCGCCAGTTGCGTCAAATTGATTAATTTTCTCGCCAATATATTTGAATCCTGTTAATGTATCAAGTGTTTTTACATCATATGATTCTGCAATTGCTCTTCCAAGCTCTGTAGAAACAACCGTCTTAATCATACGTGGATTTTGGTAAACCTGTGGATTGGTATGCGACAAAATATAATCGAGCAATAATGCTCCAAGCTGGTTTCCTGTTAACACTTGGTATTCACCAGCTTTATTTTTAACTGCTACTCCTAAGCGATCAGCATCCGGGTCCGTTCCGAGCAAAATATCAGCATCCGTTTGTTTACCAAGCTTTATTGCCATCGTAAATGCTTGATGCTCTTCCGGATTTGGTGATGCTACCGTAGAAAACATCGGATCAGGTTCAGCTTGCTCTTTTACAACCGCTACATTCGGAAAATTAAGCTGTTCAAGTCCTTTCGTTACTAAGTTATAAGCCGTTCCATGCAAAGGTGTAAAGACAATCTGAAGATCCTTTTCCTGCTGATGCACAGTCTCGTCCATTTTTGTCATATGGTACAAACGCTCAAGGTACGCATTATCGATTTCATAACTAAGCCAATTAAGCAGGCCTTTTTCTTCTAATTCTTCTTTTTCCATAAACGGCACTGTCAGCTCATCTTCCGTCTTTTGGATCGACTCTATGATTAGACTTGCCTCTTCTGGAACAATTTGAGCACCTGTTTCATTGTACACTTTAAATCCATTGTATTCCGGCGGATTATGACTTGCAGTAATCATGATTCCTGCAACAGTTCGCAGATAGCGGACAGCAAAGGAAAGAAGCGGTGTTGGACGCAATGATTCAAAGATATGTGTTTTTATTCCATAGGAACCTAGCACTTTTGCCGATTCAACAGCAAATTCCTTTGACATATTTCTGGAATCATAGGCAATAACAACACCTCTGTCACGTACGTTAACCTGATTTGCTAATAAATAGTTTGCAAGCCCGTTAACAGCTTTCCTTACTGTGTAAATGTTCATCCGATTAACACCAGCGCCAAGAACACCTCGCATCCCACCAGTGCCGAATGTTAATTCTTTATAAAATGCATCTTCCAGCGCATGCTTATTATCTTTAATCTTATGTAATTCTGTTTTTAAATCTTTGTCGAGATCTTCAAATGAATCCCATTTTTGATAGACTGCTTCCCAATTGTTCACAACATTACCCCCTGCCATTATATATGTCAAAATTTTAGCATACTTTTATGCTTTATACTATAACTCTTTATCATAATATCTGGAAGTCATTCATAAAGATTGCCTGCAAAATACCCCTCCAAAAATTACGGGATGAGTACAGATCTTCTTTTTTAAGCAGTACCATTCTACATCTTAATTGTACCTTGTTCCTTTATGAAAGGAATGCTTTTGCTATAATAGATATAACTAATCAATTGGGGGTATAATCAATGACAAAGCAGCAACTGCTAGCAAAGCTGGATGAATTGAAATCCGATTATGTTCGTATTCAAAGTGATATGGACAAGCTGGAATACGTTAAGGGCAGAGTCTCCTCTGCAGAAGAGCAGTTAATTCGGTTGGAGGGTGAGATTGCGGAAGTGAATCGCCAGCTGGAAGAAATAGATGAATAATCAAGGACTAAAGCATAATCGCCTGGTTTATGCTGGAATAAAGCTTAACTTTTTATAAAAATATTTACTGTTTTAAAATTTGTCTTGACTTTTTTAAAAATTTGACTTATTGTATGTGATAATAAAAATAATACCGAATATTCTTATCAAGAGAGGTAGAGGGACTGGCCCTGTGAAACCTCAGCAACAGACTTTTAGTACTGTGCTAATTCCAGAAGCGTGAAGCTTGAAGATAAGAAGAGTACTTAGCACACAGCCAAACCCTCTTCTTATTTTAGGAAGGGGGTTTTTATTTTCACTATTTAACTTGCCCAGGCATAACAACCAATAAAAATCAGAAGGAGGAAAAATGATGAAGCGAAGTTTAGAGGAACGTTTAAAAGAAGGAACTGTAATTGCAGGAGAAGGTTATTTATTTGAATTGGAACGAAGGGGATATTTGCAGGCAGGATCCTTTGTTCCTGAGGTGGCTCTGGATAATCCTGAGGCATTGAAACAGGCATATAGGGATTATATGAATGCTGGTTCTGACGTTGTATTAGCTTTTACATACAATGCCCACCGGGAAAAAATGCGGATTATCGGTAAAGAAGATTTATTAGAGCCTTTAAACAGAAATGCCATTCGTTTAGCAAAAGAGGTTGCAAAAGAGCATCCAAAAGAAGAAGCGCTGGTAGCTGGAAATATATCGAATACTAATATTTTCAATCCAGATTTACCTGAATCAAAGGATAAAGTTAGAAGTATATTTGAAGAGATGGTGAAATGGTGTAAAGAAGAAGGTGTCGACTTCATAAATGGTGAAACATTTTATTATCATGAAGAGGCGTTAATAGCACTAGAGGAAATCACCAAACAAGGTCTGCCAGCAGTTATTACATTAGGATTAATGGGTGAGAATATATTAAGAGATGGTTTCACCGTGGAAGAATCCTGTAAAATACTTTCTGAAAAAGGCGCATTAGTGGTTGGAATGAATTGTTTCCGAGGTCCCGAAACGATGCAGCCATACCTTGCTGACATTCGAAAAAATGTAGATGGATATGTAGCAGGATTACCAATTCCATATCGTACTACAGAAGAAAATCCAACATTCTTTAACTTGCCCGATGGAGGATGCAGTTGTCACTTACCTACAGAAACAACTTTTCCTACTGCCCTGGATCCGCTGTACCACAACCGTTACGAGCTAGCTGAGTGGGCGAAAGAGGCAAAAGATATAGGCATTAATTATATTGGACTTTGCTGTGGTGCCTCACCAGCGATGCTGCGGGCAGTGGCAGAAGCTGTAGGCATTGAAACAGTTAATTCGAAATACTCTCCTGATATGGAGAAGCACTTCTTGTTTGGGAAAGACAAAACACTTCAAGAGCACAATTTAAATTATCGACTGAAAGCCTGATAGATTAATAATATGTGGAAGCCTAATTTCTCAATTAACACGAAGGAATTAGGCTTTTTTCATCGTTTCCTGTGCCATAAATTGATTCAGATACGTTATCCCTAAAGCTATAATTGAGCTTTCTTTCATTCCATACTATACTCCTGAAAATAGAAATAGCGGGCAAGGTCATTCATCAATGGTCTTGCCCGCTAATCTTAGTATGTTTTCCTACTCGTTTAATGAACGATTGCTTTCCAATTTTGCTTGAATTTTTGCCTGCTCCTTTGTAGGTGGAGTCAAACTAATGATTTTATCGCCTATCGCAGGAACAGTACGCATCTCCTCAGAGAAAAACTTCAATTGTCCAGAAGGCTTGATTAAATATAAGAAAATGGTTGATGAGTCTTTCTCTGCTTTATATGCTTCAAAGTTGAATTGCTCTGTCAATGTTGTTTGACGGAACACATAACCAATCTCAATTTTTTCAATCAATGTTTCCAGCGGAAATTTTTTATCGAATAGAATTCTTCCACCTACCTTGGAAACGACTCCTTTTGCATAGCCGTTATCAAGCTGGTTGAATGGACTTGCTTTAAACACGTTTGTTCTGCCATACTCTGGCAGGAATGTCGTACAGATTAAGGAATTAAATGCTCGGTCATCTGTCATCGCAAGCAAGTATTCATACGGAATAGTATCTAAATGATGTTCCGTTTGTTCGGAAAGTATATCCCCGTAATAAAAAGATACACCCGACTTTCTAGCTAAACTTAAATGTTCCCATGATGAATCAATAATCATAACTGGAACATTAACCTTCGCTAAGGACTTGGATAATTCAACAGTAAACGGATTACTGCCAACAAGCAGCACACCTGGTTTGCCTGTCATGGATAAATCTAATTTCTTTGCTAGCCAGCCGATAGAAAAGCCATGGGCCAAAACGGTGAAGATTACAAGTGCAAATGTTAATGTTGTTAAGATAGAAGCATCCTCATATCCCGCCTCGGCGAAAACAGTCGCAAAGTAGCCTGATACTGTTAATGCAACAATCCCTCGCGGAGCAATCCAACCAACAAGTGCACGTTCATTAAAGGATAATCCTGTACCAATCGTTGCTATAAAAATGGATAATGGACGAACAGCAAACATCATTAATAGAACATAACCAATAATATTCGGACTGAATATATGCAGAATGGTGTCCATTTCCAAGGAAGCTGTAAGCATAATAAAAATCGTTGATATGAGCAGCACAGAGATATTTTCTTTAAAATGGCGCATATCAGAGATTGAACTAATCCCCATATTAGCTAGTGTTATTCCCATTGCTGTTACAGATAAAAGCCCTGTTTCATGCATGACTTCATCTGCTGCTGTAAAACAAAAGATAACAACGACAACCACTGCCGGAGATTTTAGGAATTCAGGAATATGTCCTGTTTCAAACATCCATCCCAAACCACGCCCCAGCGCCCAACCAAGAATAATCGCAAATAAGGAAGCTGCGAAAAACATAAAAAGCTGCGTACCATCAGGGTCAATTGCCGTAATAAATGTGATGATTTCAAAAGCAAAGACTGCCAGTAACGCACCAATTGGATCAACGATAATTCCTTCCCATTTCAGAACTTTAGCAGGTCTTGCTTTTAATTTTGACTGTCTGAGCAACGGCATAATGACAGTTGGTCCGGTTACTATAAACAAACCACCAATAACAAAAGCTACCGCCCAAGAAAGACCTGCAACATAATGAGCAGTTAAAGATCCGAGTATCCATGCAATAAATGCCCCAACCGTCGATATTCGGAAAATCGATTTCCCTACACCACGCAGCTCGCTAAAGCTCAGGTTTAGGCTCCCTTCAAAAAGAATAATTGCAACCGCCGCCGAAATAATCGGACTGTACATCGGTCCAAAGCTCTCCTCAGGGTTTATAAATCCAAAAATTGGACCAACTAATAATCCGGTAATGGCCATTACGACAATCGCAGGTAATCGATAACGCCACGCTACCCATTGTGATCCAATTCCAAGTAAACCAATGATCATGATTTCAAATAACAATGAAGGAACCATCTCAACCCCCCTAAGCAATTTTTATAAACGTTATTTTATAGATGTATCCATGAAATGTAAATGATTTGAGCGTTTTTAGTAAATGATGAAATATAAAGGTAATTATAAAATATTATATAGGTATGCTGGTTGTTCATTATAAATTTAATATTGGTTCTGTAAGCCAGTCCGCTGCAGCAATTCACAACGGGCATTGACAAGTACTAACAGTCTTGTTACGATGATTCTCGTTGTAAAATTTACGGAATCATTTATTTAAATTGTCTGATAATAGGCTAAATTTTCAAAATACAACAAAAGTAGAAGTTTAATTTACTTATATATCTCGGAGGCTTTATGTTATGAATAAAGATACATTTACGATTGGTTTTATGCTCTTTGCTTTATTCTTTGGAGCGGGCAATTTAATATACCCGCCAACATTAGGGATTGACGCAGGAACTGCTTATTGGGCTGCAATAAGCGGCTTTATTATTACTGGGGTTGGATTGCCAATTCTTGCTGTGACTGCTATTTCTTTTGTTAAAAATGATGCAAGGGAATTATCGGACCATGTTCACCCATTGTTCGGATTGATCTTTACTTCTATCATTTATCTGGCAATTGCCCCGTTTTTTGGGATACCACGGGCAGCTACGGTTGCATACGAAATGAGTATTGAACCATTTACAAAAGGAAGCTCACCAATTGCATTATTTATTTTTACAGTTATTTTCTTTATACTTGTTTTTTTATTTAGTATCAACCCATCGAAAATGGTAGATCAAATCGGTCAGTATCTTACTCCAATTTTATTAATCGCTATTATTGGATTAAGTGTTGGCAGTTTCCTCACCTTAGATACTGCCTCGCTCACACCGACTGAAAAATATCGAAACGGCCCCTTTTTTACTGGCTTTATGGAAGGGTATTTGACGATGGATGCGATTGCCGCCCTCGCATTTGGGATTATCGTTGTAAATGCGTTTAAAGAGCGGGGCATCACAACTCGAATTGGCTTGATAAAATCTACTTTGAAAGCCGGCGCAATTGCTGGAATCAGCTTAATCATTGTTTATAGCTCACTTGGCTGGATTGGAAGCAAGATGGCTGTTAATGGAGAATTTGCAAATGGCGGAGAAATTTTGTCTCGAGCGGCGAGTATTATTTTTGGTAATTTCGGAACATTATTACTTGGAGCTATCGTAATATTAGCATGCTTCACCACATCCATTGGTCTTGTTGTAGCTTCTGGTGAATTTTTCTCCAAAACGACAAAGCTCCCATATAAATGGGTCATTTTAACGGGAACGATTATCAGCTTTTTAATTGCGAACCAAGGATTAAATACAATTATTAATTACTCTGTTCCAGTGCTTGTGTTTATTTATCCGATAACGATTGTCCTTATCCTTCTTACATTTATGAATAGGTTATTCGGTGGCGCAAAACCCGTTTATCGTGGTGCAGTTCTACTCACAGCTGTCTTTAGCTTATATGATGGTCTAACTGCATTCGGATTTAAGCTGCAAGCAGTGACTAAATTCATGGAAAACCTTCCATTTTTCTCATTAGGATTAGGCTGGGTTGCCCCTGCACTTGTCGGGGGCCTGATTGGACTATTCGTATCCAAATGGAGAAGCTGACCTGTTGAGGTCAGCTTTTTAAATGGTGTTGTCAAAGGAAATGTTCATCGAATCTCTTAATGCATTTTAGGATAAGTTAGATCCAAAAGAAATGCATTTTTACAAGACAGGGGAATACCCTCTATGCTCCTCTGTTTTACCAGTTATCAACTTACTTGATAAGATAAGTATTTACCCGTTTCTCCTGCTGACAGTCTAATCAAAAATATGTTAGGATAAATCTATCATGCATTGAAAAGCTGTAATACTTTCTCTAAAGCGAAAAACTAAAAACCTGAGGGGTTCCTTGTGTCATGCCCTTATGGTAAAAACAGCTGTAAATATCTGATTCTGTTAAACTATCATTTTATGAAAAGGAGTCTCTTTCATGACGCTCGTAAAAGAAGAAAAAATTCTGCAAACTTATTTTGGGTACGAAACCTTTCGTCCAGGACAGGGACAAACGATACAACATGTTTTACAACTGCATAATACCCTTGCTGTTATGCCGACAGGTGGTGGTAAATCACTGTGCTACCAGATTCCTGGCATGTCAATGGAAGGAACCGCTATCATTATTTCCCCGTTAATCTCCCTTATGAAAGATCAAGTCGATGCACTTCAAGCTTTAGGCATTCCAGCTACTTACATCAACAGCTCCCTTTCTAATGGAGAACAACAAAGCCGATTACGTGATATAGAAAATCGTCGTTATAAGTTTGTTTACGTTGCACCAGAACGCTTTGAATCCACTGTATTTGTCAATATTATCAAGCGGATTCCGCTAGTGCTTGTAGCATTTGATGAAGCACATTGTATATCACAATGGGGACATGACTTTAGACCAAGCTATCGTTCCATCGTCCCTAATTTGAAAAGGCTATCGAATATCCCTGTGTTTGTTGCATTAACTGCAACGGCAACAGAAGAGGTCATTCATGACATTCAAGAATTGCTGCATATTTCTGGGGACCATGTAGTAAATACAGGTTTCGAACGGGAAAATCTCTCCTTTCATCTCGTTAAAGGAAAGGACAAGCAATCTTACATTCGGTCGTTTTTAGAGGAGCACCGTGAGGAATCTGGCATTATTTATACTGCCACACGAAAACAGGCTGATGCATTATATGAACAGCTGACAAAACGAGGAATTTCTGTTTCCAAATATCACGCAGGTTTATCAGAACAAGAAAGAAAGGAAGCCCAGGCAGCATTTATTCATGATGAAAAGTCCATTATGATTGCCACCAATGCTTTTGGAATGGGTATAGATAAATCGAATGTTCGCTACGTCATTCACTATGCAATGCCGATGAACATTGAATCGTATTACCAGGAAGCCGGCCGTGCTGGGCGTGACGGTGAGCCAAGTGATTGTATTCTTCTGTTCTCCCCGCAGGATGTCCAATTGCAGAAATTTTTAATTGAGCAGTCGCAAATGGATGAAGCGGCAAAGCAAAATGAATATCGAAAATTACAAGCGATGATTAACTATTGCCATACACATAGCTGCTTGACCTCCTTTATACTCGATTATTTTGATAATAACGTAACAAAGAGTTCGTGCAATCGCTGCAGTAACTGTGTGGAACGTCAGGAGAAAATGGATATTACAGAAGAGTCTCAAATGATTCTTTCATGTGTGAAGCGCATGGGTGAGCGCTTTGGTGTCGGAATGACTGCTAAAGTTCTAAAAGGATCCAAAGATAAAAAGCTTCGGGATTTTCGTCTTGATCAAATCACTACCTATGGAATACTTTCTGCTTATACAGAAAAGGAATTAACAGAACGGATACAGTTTCTTATTGCAGAACAGTTACTCGCAACCGAAGAAGGCCAGTTTCCTACATTACGATTGAATCAAAATTCAGTAGATGTATTAAAAGGAAAACGTTCTGTTGAGATGTTTACCGCGCCAATTCCCACAAGTGAAGATGCGGATTACCATGAGGATCTATTCGCAAAATTACGTGCATTACGGAAAGAAATTGCCGACGAAAAAAAAGTACCACCATATGTTCTTTTCTCCGATGTTACGTTAAAAGAACTGAGCCGCTATTTCCCTACAGATAAAGCGGATATGCTGGAAATTAAAGGGATTGGTGAAAAGAAATATGAACAGTATGGTGAGGCATTCTTAGCTGTTATTCAAGACTGGCGCCAAGAACATCCTGATATCAAGAAGAAAATTCGAATTGGTGACACTGCTCCTTCGAAACCGAAAGAAATGAAAACTGCCGATGACCGACCTAGCCATCTAATCAGCTATCAGATGTTCCAATCAGGAAAATCAATAAAGGATATTGCAGCCATTAGAGGTTTCTCTAAAATGACGATTGAGAATCATATTTTCAAAGCAGTTCAAGATGGCTATCCATTGGCCTGGGAAATCTTTTTTAATGTCCAAGAGGAAGAAGCTATACTGGCAGCACATGAAAAGCTTGACGAACCAAAGTTAAAGCCGTTGAAAGAATTGCTTCCAGAGGAATATGACTATACGAAAATTAAAGCTGTATTGGTTAAAAATGAATTGATGTAGCTTGACGATTGAGTGGATTGACGTTGCTGAAAGATGCTGTACTTTGCGGGGCTTTAGTCCGAAGTGGATGTTGGATGGTGCTGTTTTTTGGCGGAATGGTGCTGTTGCACGGGTGATTGGTGCTATTTTTGGGGAGAAATGGTGCCATAAAACGGAGCGATGGTGCTATTTTTGGGAGAAATCTATCTGCAGCATTAGTTTTCATTCCAGAGAAGTGAAAATCCAGCGCTTAAGTATAAGCGCTGGATTTCTATTATTTTATTCACCTTTGACATTTAATGCCCAAGTCCCATTACGGAATACTGCCTCCGTTGTTCCGTCTGCTTTTACACCATCGATATCCATGGCCTCAGAACCGATCATAAAGTCAACGTGGATCAAACTGTCATTTACACCATGTCTATCCAGTTCCTCTTCACTCATTTCCGAACCGCCTTCCAAGTTTGTTGGATAAGCTTTTCCTAGAGCAATATGGCAGGATGCATTTTCATCAAATAATGTATTGTAGAAAATTAATCCGGATTGGGAGATTGGAGATTCATCTGGAACTAATGCAATTTCTCCTAATCTGCGTGCACCTTCATCCGAGTCAAGCAGATGCTTTAGTACCTCTTCACCTGTTTCCGCTTTAAAATCAACCACTTTTCCGTCTTTAAAAGTCAAGCTGAAATTATCGATTAAACTGCCACCGTAATTAAGAGGCTTCGTGCTTGATACTGTTCCATTAACACCATATTTGTGCGGCATGGTGAAGACTTCTTCTGTTGGGATATTTGGGTTAAATGTAACACCTGTTTCTGCTTCTGCAGATCCGCCTTTCCAAATATGTCCTTGTGGAAGCTCCATTTCCAGATCTGTTCCAGGTGCTTTAAAAATCAATTTTTGATAGTTTTTCTTATTTAAAACTTCTCGTGCTGTTTTTAATGTTGCATTATGCTTATCCCATGCAGCAATTGGATCATCCTGATCAACACGTACAATGCTTACAATTGCTTCCCATAAACTTTCCACTGCATCCTCTTTTGACTTGTCAGGGAAAATTTTCTGCGCCCAATCACCTGATGGAATTGAAATGATAGACCAAGGAATCTTGTCATTCATTGTATAGTTACGGAAATTCACCATTGCTTCTGCTGCAGCTTTATTTGCCTTCGCAACACGTGATGGATCAATATTTTGTAATAAATCAGGATTCGTGGAACGGATATGCAATATCGCAGCTCCATCTTCTGCAAATGTATCATGGAGCTTCACACGCCACTCCGGGAAGTCTTCAATAACTTGATCTGGAGCGTTTTCATACTTTAACAGCGTCAATTCATCATCGACCCAGTTAATATGCACATCCTTCGCACCTAATTCATATGCTTTCCGAGCAACGATTTTTGTAAAATCTGACCCTTCAATTGGTGCGTTAATCATTACTGCCTGCCCTTTTTGTAAATTAACACCTGTGTGTAATGCCAATTCCGCATACTTCTCTTGTGTTCTTTGACTTACCATAATTCAAACCTCCAAGATATTTCAGATAATGGTCTCATCCAGAAGTCTTTACTTTTTAAACAGTATGTCTTTTGTCAGAGGGATGAATGTACCATATAGTCATTATTCCATAATCAATAGAAAATTGCCAAAATCACCTTCTATATTTTCAAATTCCTGCCAATAGAACGATAGGTCAGTTCTATTTACGGTATTAGTGGTTTGTGCTATTATAATAATATAGAAGTTACTTTTTGTAATCACTGGAATGTTTTATATAAAGCAAATTGAAATGATTGTATAGGAAATGAGGTAATCATAATGGAAAAATTATGTCCACGTTTTGAAAAAGCGATGGGACTTCTTAGCACACGCTGGGTGGGTTTAATTTTATTTGAATTATTAAAGGGAACAAAACGCTTCTCTGAAATGGAAGCTGATTTGCCTATTAGCGGAAGACTGTTATCTGATCGGCTGAAGCTGCTTGAAAAAGAAGGAATTGTGGAACGGAATATTTATTCTGAATTCCCTGTTCGAATCGAATATTCTCTATCTCAAAAAGGCAAGGATCTAGAACCAGTTATTAAAGAAATTCAATGTTGGGCTGATGGTCATATTACCGCTGAGGAAATTCAAAAAGATGAGGACAAACAAAAAGATTAACGATACAGGCGCTTCAAAAAACAGGCTGTTGCGAGCAACAGCCTGTTTCATTCGGAATTCAGAATTCCAATTTTATTCCATTGCATATTTTGTACCAAAGGTTGCAGCCAGTTCTTGAGAATGCCGTCTTCTTTCTCCCCTGCGCTTTGCTCGCAGTGCTGCATTTTCATGGAGCATTTTTTCCAAATCTGTTTCTGGATAAACAGACGGTACAGGAACAGGCTTTCCATTTTCATCAATCGCTACAAACGTCATAAATGCAGTGGCACTGACTCTTCTTTCCCCTGTTACTAAATCCTCGGTTACTGCTTTCGCAAAAACCTCCATCGATGTATGATGTGTCCATGTAACAAATGACTCGATTGAAATCGAATGGCCGACTTTTACAGGAGCCAGAAAATCCACGGAATCCGTCGATGCAGTTACAACAGGATTCCTAGCATGCTTCACTGCCGCTATTGCTGCGATATCATCAATATGCGCCATTAATTTTCCGCCAAATAGTGTACCAAAAGCATTTGTATCTGGCGGGAGTACATGTGTTGTTTTTATTGCTAATGAGTTTGAGCATGGTTTTGCTTCCATATTTTTTTCCTCCTGATGACTTTCCGCCGTTTACTATAAGTTATTCCTGCTTCCGAATGCCCTATAGCACTGGCGAAATTAGTCTGGAAATTGATTCTTTAAATCGAATACCAATTGTTCTTTGGTCATACAGTTTCTTCGTCATCTGTGTCGATAGCTCAATATCATCGTTAAACCTTTGAACTAGTCGTTCAGCTATTTCGGTATCATATAAAAATGCATTCACCTCAAAGTTGAGACGGAAACTGCGAACATCAATGTTTGCAGTCCCTACTGATGCAATTTTCCCATCAACAACAATTGTTTTTGCATGAAGAAAACCGTTTTGATAAATAAACACCTCAGCACCAGCTGTTAATAGTTCCCCACTGCTGGATAACGTTGCCCAGTACACGAATGGATGATCTGGTTTATTTGGAATCATAATTTTCACATCTACACCGGATAATGCAGCAATTCGCAATGCATCTTTCACACTTTCATCTGGTATAAAATAAGGTGTTTGAATGTAAATATAGTCCTTGGCCGCCATAATCATCTTAATGTAGCCATTTTTTATTTGTTCCCATTCCGTATCCGGACCGCTTGAAACTATCTGGATCCCTACGTCTCCACTTGGACTCGTGTTATAATAGCGATCATCATATAGAATATCATTTTTGGATGCTTGATTCCAATCGAGAATAAAGCGAGTTTGCAAACTTTGAACAGCCTCCCCCATTACACGTAAATGTGTGTCACGCCAATATCCAAATTTCCTGCTTTTTCCAAGATATTCATCACCAACATTGAATCCGCCAATATAGCCAATCTTCCCATCTATAATCGTTAGCTTACGATGATTTCGATAGTTTATTTTAAAATTAATGATAAGCTTAGATGGAAAAAATGACTCCACCATAACACCCGCGTTCTTTAATCGCTTTACATAGCTTCTTTTTAAAGAACGCGACCCCATATCATCATAGAGAACCCGGACATCAACACCCTCATTCGCTTTTTTAATGAGAACCTCTGCCAGACGCTGACCAAGCTCATCACTTCGCATAATATAGTATTGCATGTGAATGTGGTCCTTTGCCTTTTGCAGATCCTGAATCAGCGCTTCAAATTTTTCTTGCCCATCAGTATAAATTCCTATCTTATTATCTTGCGAAAAAATAGCATCATCATTCCGCAATAGAAGGTACACTAGGTCGCTATATTCACGCATCGCCTCATCATTAAAGTGAAAATCCTTATCCTCCAAGGTGCGCAGCTGTGATTGAACAGTCGTTTTTACACCCATCATGCTTTTTTTATCCCATGTGAAAATTCTTCTGTTGCTTATTGGCTTACCAAAAATTAAGTATAGAATAAATCCTGCGATTGGAATAAACAGCAATACCATTAACCATGCCCATGAAGAGGTTGGATCTTTCCTTTCCAAAAATACAATAGAAATACCCAATGCAATATTTAAAACGATTATAAGTCCGAGTAAAAACGACAGTATTCCCATCGTATCAATCTCCCTCTAAACGTATATTTCCACTATCTAATATAGCACAGAAATTTAATCCAGGTTAGTGATGCGCTGTTTTTTCAATGTTTCATGCATACTATTTAGCCTATCCAAGAAAAGATAAAACATAGTAAGGAATTTTTTCGCGTTTGAAAGAAACTCCGGATTAGTGCAATTACGGTATGTGCGTATACTCGCTCCGCTAATTTTGCTTTGCTACATTCCACAGTAGTAACATAAACAAAGTTTTCATTTTAACCAGTCCGGGTGAGCGGAGGGCGGTGACTCTTCGAAAATAGGATGTAAATGCTGACGAAGCATTCCTTGTCCTGTGGGAACAGCACGTGTCTGAAGTCTTGCAGGAAGTGGTTTTCTTTCGGAGAGGCTGAAGTCGTGCCCACGGAAAGCATCCGCCCGGAGCTATCCCGGACGGCGGGGCTTACACATACCTTAGCAGTTAGTTAGAAGTTTATATAAACCCAGGTTGAAATCCCTTCTCTTCCTATCCAATTCTATTATCATAGAACAAATAAAATACACGCCATGCTAGAAAATAATTAACATTTGGCGTGTATGTAAAAGGAGCGTTGCTTATCTTATAATTGCTCTAATGCCTGTTCCAAATCAGCCCAAATATCCTCCCACGCTTCCAATCCAACTGAAAGCCGAATAAGCTGATCCGTAATGCCCATTTGCTGGCGCACTTCGTATGGTATGCTTGCATGTGTCATTGTAGCAGGATGCTCAATTAACGTTTCGGCATCTCCTAGACTGACTGCAATCTTTATAAAGCCCAATTGATTCAATAGTAATTGTGCTTGGCTTTTATCTCCTTTCACTTCAAAGGAAATAATTCCTCCACCGCGTTTCATTTGTTTTTTCATAATCGAGAAATCCCGATTTTCTTCGTCTTCGGGATAATATACATTAGCGATTTTTCGATGCATCTTCAGCTGCTCGACAATTTTTTGGGCATTGTCACAGTGACGATCCAAACGAACTGGCAATGTTTTTAAGCCACGCAGCAATAACCATGCATCAAATGGAGAAATCACGCCGCCAATATCTTTTTGTGTTGTTTGCGAAACCATATCAATAAACGATTTTTTGCCAACTACTAAACCAGCAATTACATCTCCGTGACCGCCAATGTATTTCGTTGCGCTATGAAGGACAATATCGCATCCTAATTCCAATGGTTGCTGTAAATATGGAGATGAAAATGTGTTGTCCACCACAACTGGAATACCATATTCTTTTGCAACCTCTGCTACTTGCTTCAAATCAATTAAACGCATTGTTGGATTAATCGGCGTTTCTACATAGATGACAGTGGTTTCTGGCCGAATAAGACTGCGAAGCTCTTCCTTTGATTTCATCTCTGAAAAATCAGTCATTATATTATATTTTTCCCGCATCATCGTCAACAATCCGAATGTACAACCATATAATCCTGAGGAGCAAATAATATGGTCATTTGCTTTTGTCAATGCAATGAGAACAGCTGATACTGCCGCCATTCCTGAAGCAAATGCGAGCCCGGCCTCGCCCTTTTCCAAGCTTGCAACCCGTTCTTCAAGTACACGCACGGTTGGATTTCCCAGCCGTGAATAAATATAACCCGATTCTTCACCTGCAAAGCGGCGTTCTCCTAGCTCGGCAGTTTCAAATGAATAGGTAGATGTTTGAAAAATGGGTGTGGAAAGACTTCCAAGCATTTCTTTTGAATCATAGCCTTCATGGATAACAGCCGTTTCAAAACGTTTTTGTTTTTGTATCATCCGTAAACCCCCTTCTATAGATGTTACTTATACTCATATCTATCATATCGAATATAACTCACACAGGAAAGCGTTTTCTGGATCAAAGATAAGCTAAGTGATTGCTAAATTGGCAAATTCCATCTAACATAATAGGAATATTAACAAAAAATCCGCTTAGGAGGGATAATAATGGATAATCGGCATTCGAAAACTGGCATCATCTATACGTTCAGCGCCTACCTCTTATGGGGAATTATTACCATGTACTGGAAGCAAATTGAATATGTTCCAGCTGGAGAAATTCTAGCACATCGCATAGCATGGTCAGCTGTATTCATGCTGCTTCTCGTCATTATTCTTGGTAAATGGAACCACTTCATACAGGAGTGTCGGCAAATTATCAAAAAGAAAAAGCAATTATTCGGGATTACAGCGGCCGCGATTGTAATTACATTAAACTGGTTTCTATTTATTTGGGCAGTTGTTCAAGGACATATCCTGCAAGCAAGTCTTGGATATTATATCAACCCGCTTATTAGTATTTTATTAGGAGTTATCATTTTGAAAGAACCAGTGACGAAAAGTCAATTACTCTCCTTCATTCTAGCAGCTATCGGTGTGTTTTACTTAACATTCAATTTTGGCGTATTTCCCTGGATCTCCTTGCTGTTAGCAACCACGTTTGCATTATACGGATTGCTGAAAAAAACAGTGAATGTCAGCGCAATGTCCGGCCTGACAATCGAAACGTTGCTCATTACACCAGCAGCACTTATTTATTTATGGCTTATACCGAGCAGTTCATTTTCATTTACGCCATTTATCACGGTTACGAACTTATTTTTAATTGGGGCAGGTATTGCTACCGCTGTTCCTCTATTATTATTTTCTAGTGGCGCTAAACAGATTCCTCTAGCGATGGTAGGTTTTTTGCAATATATCACGCCTACAATGATGCTTGTAATCGGTGTGTTTTTCTATAATGAACCTTTTTCCCAGGCACATCTCATTACATTTGTTTTTATATGGACCGCCTTATTTATATATATGGCTTCTATTTATAAAAATTCGCAGCGTCGTTTGCGGACACACTAAAATACATCTTTAGCATCTGGTTAATCTTAAACATACAGCCAGTTTGTTTTAAACTTTTCAGAAAACAGCATTGACAGAAAATAAAATTCATTGTATACTCACAATAACTTAAATAATGCAACATCTCTTATCAAGAGTGGCGGAGGGAATAGGCCCTATGAAGCCCAGCAACCTTAAGGCATTAACTTGCTTGTAACGGTGCTAAATCCTACAGGTTAAAAGCCTGGTAGATAAGAGGAGGAACGGTTCGTACATACGCCCTCTTCTTAGGAAGAGGGCTTTTTCGTTATCTCTCTTCAAGAACATATAACATTTTAAGGAGGATTTTTATTATGTCACAATTTCAGCCAGAAACGGTATTACTTCATGGAGGGCAGCAGCCTGATCCAACTACAGGTGCACGTGCTGTTCCAATCTATCAAACAACTTCTTATGTTTTTCGCGATACAGAGCACGCTCAAAACTTATTTGGTTTAGCAGAACCAGGTAATATATACTCTCGTATTATGAATCCGACCGTTGATGCATTCGAACAGCGTGTTGCCCAGCTGGAGGATGGAGTTGGTGCTGTAGCAACATCGTCTGGAATGGCTGCTATTACACTAGCAATCTTGAATATCGCGGAAGCTGGAGATGAAATTATCGCGGACAGCAACTTATATGGAGGGACGTACAATCTTTTTGCAGCAACTCTTCCACGCTACGGAATTACAGTAAAATTTGTCGATGGTACAAAACCAGAAGAATTTGAAGCTGCAATTACCGATAAAACAAAAGCTATATTCGGTGAAGTTATCACCAACCCAAGCCTTTACATTTTTGACGTTGAAACTGTTGCTGACATTGCGCATGCTCATGGCATTCCATTAATTATTGATAATACATTTGCTCCTTATATCGCAAAACCACTCACTTGGGGCGCTGATATAGTCATTCATTCCGCAACAAAATGGATTGGCGGTCATGGTACAACAATTGGTGGAGTTGTCGTTGACGGCGGAAGATTTGACTGGAATAACAATCGGTTTCCTGGATTCACGGAGCCTGATGAAACGTATCACGGCTTAAAATATAAGGATCTTGGACCAACAGCATTTATTACAAAACTGCGTGTTCAATTATTGCGAGATATCGGTGCATGCTTGAGTCCGCAAAGTGCGTTTTTATTCCTGCAAGGACTGGAAACACTTCATCTAAGAATTGAAAGACACAATCAAAATGCAGAAAAAGTAGCTGCCTATTTACAAAAACATAAAGCAGTGGAATGGATTAACTTCCCTGGCTTGAAGGAACATCCATCCCATAATCTTGCTAAGAAATATTTCAAGAACGGGTATGGCTCCATTATTACATTTGGTATCCAAGGCGGTCGTGATGCAGGCAGAAAACTAATCGACAATGTGAAGCTATGGTCACATGTGGCAAATGTCGGAGATGCCAAATCCTTAATTATTCATCCTGCTTCAACGACACATCAGCAACTAAGTGCAGAGGACTTGAAGAAAAGTGGTGTATCCGAAGAGCTCGTCCGCTTGTCGGTTGGGTTAGAAGCTGTGGAAGATGTTCTGGCAGATTTAGAGCAGGCAATTGGTAAAGCAACAGGAGTTAATCAAGAAGCACAACAATCCGATGACAATGCAATTAACGGCTTGCTTTCTTCTCCATTTGATCGCACTGAAGGTGTACGCAAAAAGATTATTGCTTGCATCGGTATTGATCAGAATGAAACGAAATCATTAGAAAAACTTGGCTTTGAGATTGTGCCTGTAGAAAATGATCCTGCCAATGAATTATCTGTAATTACATCTCCTGTTGATGCATTATGGATTAACAATAAAGAACTGCCAGCAGCAGTTATTGAACAGTTGGTAAATAAAGAAATCAAGTTTATTTTCGCTGAGGGAGCTGCAAGCACAAATCAAACAGTTCAGCATGCAAATGCTGCGGGAATTATTGTTACGGAAGTCAATCCAGCTACATTAGCACTTCAGCTTCGTAGCAATAACACGCAAAATACTGTTACAGTTTAACAATTATACCGATCAGGTTTACTTCTTCATCGAAATGGGAATATACCCAAAGAGAGCAAACCAAAATTTAAATCGCCTTCTATCCAGAGGGCGATTTTTTAATTAAGCTTTTATTTTCGTTATTGTCGTATTTAAAAGAAACGATGGATTTGGATTAATGTGCAATTATGGGTTGTGCGTATACCCGCTACAGAAACACACTTCGCGCACCTTAGGGTGACCCGACGCTTCTTGAACTACATTCTGTGAAGTCTATATCTACCATGTAATAAAAACGGTGTGTAATTGAGAACAACTTCAAGTTTAACTTCTTATATTATTGATTAAACTTATAAAGGATGTATTCTAAAAAAATGCTCACAATAACAACAACTACCGCCTTGAAATGGTGGGAAACGAGCATTACATATAAAGAACAGAAGAACTTCAGATGATTTTCTTTAACTTAATTTTTACAGGATGATTGAAAGGGTATATAATTTATAAATCCTCTTCGAATAATTATAAAGCGGACAAATTAGCCTTTTTTCCATATTATATTAAGAGATAACTGCATAGGTGTGATGAACTTGAAAAAGTATGTTTATATAGCCCTTTCCCTTTTAGTTATTGGATTTGCAATGGTTTATTTTATGCAGCAGTCACAGAAGACAATTACGGAGCCTGCAACTGAGCATGAGCATGATATGGAACAAGAACAAAAAGAACAGGACGAGGACAATAAATCGGATGCTAATGAAGAGAAACAAGAACAAGAGAAAGAAACAAAACAACCTGGATTACCACCAAGTATATCTGGAGCACTACAGAGTACAGTTAGTTTCTTCAGCAATCAGGAAACAAAGATTGTTGCCATCGGGGATTCACTCACCCAAGGCGTTGGGGATGAAACGGAGCAAGGCGGCTATATTGGAATATTAGAAAGAACAATTAATGATGGGTTACAAACAGTAGAAATTGATAATTTCGGCAAGCGGGGAAACCGGACAGATCAATTGCTTAAGCGTTTAGAGAAGCAAGAAATACGTGATGCAATTGCGGATTCTGATTTAGTACTGATTACGATTGGTGCAAATGATATTATGAAGATAGCGAGAGAAAACATTATGCACCTCGTTATCGATGACTTTGTTGCTGAAATGGAAGACTATGAAACCCGAATTCGGCAAATATTCGATAAGATTACTGCATTAAATCCAGACACTCATATATACCTTGTCGGCTTTTATAACCCTTTTAAAAAATATTTTAAAGATATTAAAGAGCTCGATTTAATTGTTGGTAAATGGAACACTGCAAGCAGCAGCATTGCCAGTGAATATGAAAATATTACCTTTATTCCAACAGAAGATTTATTTAAAGTGACAAACACCAACCTGTTTGCCGAAGACAATTTTCACCCAAATTATGAAGGCTATTATTTAATAGCCGAACGAGTACTTGACTATATTACGTCTAGAAGATAAGGATGAACGCTATGTCAGATAGAAAACAGCGTTTGAAAAATAACAAATGGAAAAAGGCTTTCTACGGCTTACTGATTTTTAATGGTATTGTTATTGCAGTGCTTCTCGCACTCTTATTTGGACCTGTTCCGGAAAATAAAGTGCCTGTCCGCAATGGGCATGGCGATCAAGAAAGCTCTGAGTTTATTATACGAACTTCCAAACAGAATCTGAATAATCTTGTCAATGCATATATTGAACAATTACTTGGGGATTCAGAGCATTACTATCGTATCTCACTAGATGAAGACGTCCATTTAATCGGGGAACTGCCTGTATTTTCAACCACAGTCCCACTTTCCGTTCATTTGGAACCATTGGTTCAGGAAAACGGTGACCTTGTATTAAAACAAAAATCCATATCAGTTGGGTTATTAGAACTCCCAAACAAAAAGATCATGGAATATATGGCTGATTTACTTCCAATGCCAGATTGGGTTACTGTCAATCCGCAAGAGCAAGAAATTTATGTGGCTGTTACAGATATGGACATCCGCAGTAATTTTCAAGTTGCAGTTGAAAACATTGACCTGGAAGCAAACAATATTGCATTTCGGTTAAAAGTTCCTTATGAAACACTGGGATTGGAAATGCTCGGTCCATGGTAAATTCAAAGGGGCACCACACTCGCTCTTAGTTTACAGTTAAATAGCAAAAAGAACCATTTACATTTGTAGATGGTTCTTTTTTGTTTATTTTAAACCCAAGCGCTTAAATCGGGAAGATATTAGAAAAATAAATGATTGCTTCGTTACCGCTTGGTCTTGTATTACTTTTTCTGGCTCTTTCTGTTCTGAATAATCACCAAGAATGCCTTTATATATGAGCTGCATTCCTGGGTAGCTTCGAATATCTGCTGGTGTAATAAAGCTAATCGGCTTCCCAAATTGAAACCTCTTCATATCCCGCAGTACTGTGGCCACAAATTCGGAACAGAATAGCGCGAATTTCCGATTAATCTCTACTTCAAACATAACACCAAATAAACCAATGAAATTATATTTATAAAGCTGTTTCTTTGCTTCAATCTCTTTTATATTAAGAAGAATGCCTTCATATTCTTCTTCCGTAACTTTAAAACTGTATAGCTCACAGGTAGAACGCTTTAAAAATTCACTATGAATGTCTTCCTTAATAAATCCGCCGATAAACGGATTTCTCGGCTGTTTTCTTCCAAAGCTATACAATTCCTTCAATTGCGGATCAAAACCGATAGAGACATGGTTTAATGACTTCTTCGTATAAAAATTTATTGCTTTTGACAGATAACTGCCTGTATCGGTAAAAAGGAAATAAATAATCCTTTCACCCATGCCTTCCCCTCCTTTCCACTTATGGGCGATAAACAAATTGATTTTTTATTTGGCAAGTAGGAAAGCATAAAGCTTTCCTACTTGCATAAGTGCAACTAAGGCATTCGCCTGAAAGCTTAGCGAATGCCAAGTTTTCTAATAGTCTTTTGTACTACTATTACAAAAAATGGACAAATATACAAGTTATTTTTCATGTTGCCACTTTTACGGTGTGAATCGGTATATAAATTTTGAACAAATAAAAGCTTCAATCGACTTCTAATATTCTCCACGCTTTCCAAATTCCTGGTTACATTGTATTCAGCTCGGATGTAAAAGAAACTGCCGCTTAGCTTACTGGCAAAATATGTGCAGTAATCACCGCCCTACACTCTCCCGAACTGGTTAGTGCAACATTAACGTTTCGATAAACTATGCTAGTAATAGGAGGTGAGACAATTCTAGCGAAGGAAACACATAATCCATCATTATACATTAGTTCGCTTTTTATATCGTCTGTGCAAACAAGCAAAAGTTGTCCATAGGTGAATGGTCTACAATAGTAACTTCCTATTAATATAGCATATTATAGAACAATGAAATAGAAAACCTACAAAACATTACCAATTTGTAAATCATGCTGTCGGGTTCTTGCAAAATTGCGTCAAATAACGTAAGCTTACCATGATTACTATTTATTTTATTGGAGGAAAAGACCCAGAATGATAACTGTTACTAACGTTAGTTTACGATATGGTGATAAAAAGCTGTTTGAAGATGTAAGCCTTAAGTTTACTCCTGGAAACTGCTATGGTGTGATTGGTGCAAATGGCGCGGGAAAGTCGACTTTTCTAAAAGTGCTATCTGGTGAAGTTGAAGCACAGTCAGGGAACGTTTCTATGTCTCCTGGCGAACGACTTGCTGTATTAAAGCAGGATCACTTTGCTTATGAGGACCATGAAGTGATTGATACGGTTTTAATGGGACATGAAAAACTATATAAAGTTAAACAAGAGAAAGATGCTATCTATATGAAAGCTGATTTTTCAGAGGAAGATGGTATGCGTGCAGCAGAACTGGAAGGCGAGTTTGCTGAGATGAACGGCTGGGAAGCTGAATCAGATGCTGCTGTATTGCTAAAAGGTCTTGGCATTGAAGAATCGCTTCATACGATGAAGATGGCAGAGCTTACTGCTGATCAGAAAGTAAAAGTTTTACTTGCACAAGCGTTATTTGGCAGCCCAGATATTCTGCTGCTCGATGAGCCGACAAACGGACTTGATATTCAAGCAATCCAGTGGCTGGAAGAATTTTTAATTAACTTTGAGAACACGGTAATCGTAGTATCTCATGACAGACACTTCTTAAATAAAGTATGTACGCATATCGCTGATGTTGACTATGGAAAAATCCAAATTTATATTGGAAACTATGATTTCTGGTATGAATCCAGTCAGCTTGCTACGCAAATGGCACAGGATGCCAACAAAAAGAAGGAAGAAAAAATTAAAGAGCTGCAAGCCTTTATCGCTCGATTTAGTGCAAATGCATCAAAATCGAAGCAGGCAACATCTCGTAAAAAAATGCTCGATAATATTACGTTGGATGATATTAAACCATCTTCCCGGAAATACCCGTACATTGCTTTTACACCTGAACGCGAAATCGGAAATGATCTATTGCGTGTTGAGGGATTAA
Source organism: Oceanobacillus sp. FSL K6-2867 (assembly GCF_037963145.1). Lineage (NCBI taxonomy): Bacteria > Bacillati > Bacillota > Bacilli > Caryophanales > Bacillaceae > Oceanobacillus > Oceanobacillus sp. FSL K6-2867. The sequence goes on along the minus strand of NZ_CP150144.1, from coordinate 2,640,185 downwards.
GCAAAACGATTGAAGGGGTAAAAATTTTAGACAATATCAGCTTTACGATGAATAAAGATGATAAAGTTGCCCTCGTTGGAAAAAATGATATCGCCAAAACGACTTTATTAAAAATTTTAGCAGGTGAAATGGATCCTGACGAAGGTACGTATCATTGGGGTGTTACAACATCTCAATCTTACTTCCCTAAAGATAACTCGAAATACTTCGAAAATGGGGATTTAACCCTTGTTGACTGGCTTCGTCAATATTCTCCAGAAGATGAGACAGAAACATTTTTACGCGGATTTTTAGGAAGAATGCTGTTTTCCGGTGAAGAAGCACTGAAAAAGGCGAATGTGCTATCTGGTGGTGAAAAAGTACGTTGTATGCTGTCGAAAATGATGCTTTCACACGCAAACGTACTAATGCTTGATGAACCGACCAACCATCTAGATTTAGAATCGATTCAATCATTGAACAATGGATTGATTAAATTTAAAGGGTCCATTCTGTTTACATCACATGACCATCAATTCATTAACAGTATTGCAAATCGTTTAATCGAAATTACACCAAAAGGTATTATCGATAAAGAGATGAGCTATGACGAATACGTACAAGATCGCAAACTGCAAAAACAAATTGCAGAAATGTATGCGTAAAATACCAAGAGAAGATATCCTAAGACGACGTCTTCTCTTATTTTTTTCTTTAGCTATATGATTTCTTTCTTATCTTATCGAGCATATCAACTGTCATACGATCCAGATCATACTCTGCCTTAAATCCCCATTCCTCTATTGCCGCCTGAGAACTGATTGAATTTGGCCAGCTGTCAGCAATTTGCTGTCTAACCGAATCAATCTTATACGTCAGTTTGAAATCCGGCAGCTGCTTTTGAATCGATTTCGATAAATCCTCCGGATCTGTAGACATTGCCGATATATTGAAAGCGTTTCGATGAATTAATTTATTTGGGTTTGCTTCCATTAATTGAACAATCGCATTTAATGCATCTGGCATATACATCATATCCATATAGGTGCCTGCAGCAATATAGGATTCATACGCATTATGTTTTACCGCTTCATAATAGATTTCAACTGCATAATCTGTTGTACCACCACCTGGCGGAGCCACGTAAGATATCAATCCTGGAAAACGGACCCCTCTTGTATCTACCCCATACCGCTGGTAATAATAATCACATAAAAGCTCACCAGCTACTTTATTAACACCATACATTGACGTTGGCCGCTGTAACGTATCTTGCGGTGTGTTATCCCGTGGTGTTGTGGGACCAAAAGCACCAATTGAACTCGGTGTAAAAAATTGTAATTTAAATTCCTTTGCAACCTCTAATGTATTGAGCAATCCTCCCATATTAATATTCCAAGCGACTTTCGGAAATGCTTCTGCTTTTGCCGACAAAAGTGCTGCCAGATGCATAATCGTATCTACACCATGCTTTTTAACTGCATTCACAACTTGTTCTATATCGGTAACATCCATTATTTCAAATGGTCCTTGTTCATCGATCCCATCAAATTTCCGTATATCTGTTCCAATTACTTGATCAGTCCCATAAATTTCTCGTAATTTTCCTGTCAGCTCGGAGCCAATTTGACCTAAAGCACCAGTAACCAGAATCTTTTTCATCGCATAATTCCCCTCTATGCAGATTCACATCTCGTACTTAAATCAAGCCCATTTCTTTTCCTACTTTTTCATACACAGCTACCGATATATCTAGCATTTCCTTTGTGTGTGCTGCTGTTGGCATATTCCTAACACGTCCTGTACCACGTGGCACTGTTGGGTACACGATTGATTTTGCATAAACCCCTTCTTCAAATAACCGTTTACTAAATTGCTGTGCAGCATTCTCGTCCCCGATAATACATGGGGTTATAGGTGTTTCACTGTTTCCTATCGTAAAGCCTAATTGCTTCAAGCCCTCTTTCAAATAATCTCCATTTTCCCAAAGCTTTTCATTTAATTCCGTGCTTTCCATAAGCAATTCAATTGCCTTTGCACTAGCGATTGCATCTGCTGGAGATACAGCTGTCGAAAACAGGAATGGACGTGAGCGTACCTTTAGCCAATCAATCAGGTTTGCTTTTCCTGCTACATAGCCACCAACTACTCCAACCGCTTTTGAAAGTGTTCCCATTTGAAAGTCTATGTTATCCTGTAAACCAAAGTGTTTAACTGTACCGGCACCTTTTCCAGTGACTCCAGAGCCATGTGCATCATCTACATACGTTATTAAATCATAGGATTCTGCAATTCCCGCAATTTCCGGGAGCTTGGCAATATCACCATCCATTGAAAAGACACCATCTGTAATAACCATTACCTTCTTATAATTGCCAGACGTCGTTGCTTCCTTAGCCTTCCGACGTAAATCATCCATATCTGAATGCTCAAAACGAATTATTTTTGCCTTGGAAAGCCTACAGCCATCAATGATGGATGCATGATTAAGAGAGTCTGACAAAATCGCATCATTTTCATCCATCACTGCTGATATAGCAGCCATATTACAATTGAACCCAGATTGGTAGGAAATGGCTGCCTCTGTTCCTTTAAAAGCAGCGATTTTTTCCTCTAATGTAATGTGGAGATTAAGCGTGCCATTAATGGTACGAACTGCTCCTGCACCAACACCATATGAATCTATTGCTTCTCTTGCTACTCGCTTTAAACGTTCATCTGTCGCAAGGCCAAGATAGTTATTAGACGAAAGATTAATTAGCTCATTTCCCCGAATCCGTATAACAGGTCCATTTGCTCCCTCAACTGTATCAATTTCATTGTATAGCCCACGCTGCTTTAAATCTTGAATACTATCATGTAAAAAGCTGTCTAATGTTTTACTGGTCATATGACAAAACGCCTCCTTAAGCACTTTAATACTTCCACATACAGCTTACCATAAGAACGCTTACATATTTTTATGCGCTTTCCCAATTTAATTAGATATTTTTCGCTAATTATTATTTTACTGTAATTTCCTATAGTAGTTTTACTCCATTTCTACTATACTAGTAAATAGAAATTTAACATCTTGGAGGAAGCTCGCATGCGAAAGATCTTACTGGGGTTATTCGTTATTATTATTCTTACGATTGGAATAGCAGGATATGCAGAATTAAACAATAAACCAAATGAAGTAATTGAAGAATCAAATCACTCCACCGAAATACAACTTTAATTATGAAATGATGATTGAGTTTATTATAATGAAAAATATGCAAATCAGGAAATTACATGTTTTTTTATCCGCAAAAAAAGGAAAGCACATAATAACAGTGCTTTCCTTTTTATTTATTGCTGCGGGCTAACAATTATTTAATAATAGTTACGTCAACTTCCTGTGCACCCCAGTTAATTGCTTCTTCTTTTGTTGGGACATGAAGGTCGATTTTATTACCTTTGATCGCCCCACCAACATCAGCTGCTGTTGCATAACCATAGCCTTCAACGTAGACCTCTGAACCTAAAGGTATTACATTCGGGTCTACAGCGATTACTTTGGCATTAGGATTAGCATTTAAATCCACTCCTGTAGACGTAACCCCAGAACAGCCATCACATTTAGCTGTATAGGCAGTTGCCGTTACAGAAATAGTTTCCCCATTAGGGCTTTCTTCTGAACTCTCTTCCACTTGCTCTGATTTAACTTCAGCTTGCTTTTCTTCTGTTTGTTTTTCTTCTGTTTGTTTTTCTGCTTCATTTTCCTGATTTGATATTTCTGTAGTCTCAGCTGGTTCTGAATCTTCCTGACTTACATTTACACCATTTATTTTTAGATCTTGTCCGATAACAATGATATCGTTTTTAAGATCATTCCATTCCTTTAATTCATCTACTGTTATGTCATATTCTTTTCCAATACTGATCAATGTATCCCCTTGCTTTACTGAATATATGTTGTTAATAAACAGTAGTTCCTTAGGGTGTATGACAGTAGATTTTAAATCATTTATTTCAGTTAACTCCTCAACGGTTGTATCGTATTTATCTGCAATCTCCCAGAGACTTTCTCCCTTTTGTACTTCGTGTTCTTCAGCTGAAACTGTTGTTGTAGCCGCGCCAGCAATAAAAATACCTGCAGCGAGTGCTGCTACTAGTTTTTTCATCTGATGTACCTCCTTAAATTCTGACATTGCCTATCGTACCACAGTAAAACTACAAATACAGTTACAGGACGTTTAAGAGTCTATTACAAGGATTACTATTTTCATATTTTTGTTACATTCCGTAATATTTTTGATACAAAAGACTCAAATTATCGTTTTTTTCTATTACATAACGGGTAAATAGACACAAAAAAAGAAAAGCAGCTTCTTTTACAAAACTACTTTCCTTCTCTATTGAAAGTTATTATCTAGTTTATTTAAATAAACCACCTAAAAAGTCGCTAAGCGATTGGAATAGTTCACTGAAGAAATTAGCAACCTTTTCCCAGAAGCTTGCATCCAGTCCTAATTCATCCGCTTTATCCGCAATTGAATTAGCAATATCCTCCAGCTGATTTTTCACCGCTCCAAAGTCAATGTTTAAATCACGCATTTTATCAAAAAGATTTACAAGCAATTGCCGATCTTCATCACTTAAACGAATTTCTAATTTATCCAATTGCTCGCTGACAATTCGTTCTACATCTTCTTTTGTTGCCGGATTTTGCTCAGCAATCATCTGTTTGATTTCAGTTAATAATGTGCTTACTTCTTCTTGGGTAACATCTTCATTCTCAGCAAGGTCTGTTGCTACATTCAGTTCTTCATTGGCTAATTCCATCCGTTCCTTATCAAGTTCTTCTCCCACTACATCGTATGCCTTATAAATCCCCGTTAGTGCTGAATGCCCACTAACCCTGACTGGTGAGACAACATCTACTGTTGCATTTTCTGCACCAGCAGTAAGCAGTGCATTTTCATACATCGAAGCCGTTACTTCGGTTATATTTTCTGGAGTAACAATATTAACGGTTAGTCCAGTGCCTTCATTTTCCAAAAGAATTCTTGCAGAAGAATACATGTTGGAATTGGGATTTCCATTGATAAAATCTGCATAATCTTGTCCAGTAACGTCATGCTCCTCGAATGTGTCTGTATCTGAAATATCCAATGCTTCCCTGACTTGAGCACGCTGTGAATCACTTAACTTTTCTCCATAAATAAGAATCGTATTCGATGCTGCTGATACTGGCATAGCAAATGCAATAAATAACGCTAGCGTCAGCAGTGACAAACGAACAATCTTTCCATTAAGTTTCATATTTATATATCTCCTTTTTTCTCATTCCTGTAATCTTCCAGAGTTTGTCCAGTAAATTTATCCAAATTCACAACCCGTAAAGTTCGGATTCCTTCCCATTGTCTGCGGGATTGCCAACTTTCAGTGAACCTTCAATTAAATGAAGGTTCACACCATCTATTATAACGCCTGATACTAATTTTGAACATCTTTTTTCAGAATCAATATGGAACAGTGAGCAGATAACTTTAAATTTATTTCGTATTGGTGTATATTTAGAGTATCGAAATAATTTTAAAGAAAGAAGGTTTTTGGAATCATAGATACTGACCAAGCGGCTAAACGTAATTTAGCTATTATGTGGTTCGCCAACTTTTTTGTTAGTGGTAGTATGACAATGGTAATTCCATTTATCTCCTTATATATTGATTCAATGGGGAACTTCTCCGACTCCTATGTACAAACCTGGTCGGGGCTAACGTTTGCAGTAACATTCATTGCTGCATTTATTTTTTCTCCAATATGGGGAAGAATAGGAGATAAATATGGCAGAAAGAACATTTTAATTATCTCTGCATTCGGGATTGGACTATCGGTATTTTTAATGGGGTTTGCCACATCTGTATGGCAGCTTTTTTTATTGCGATTGTTTATGGGTATTGTAACTGGATTTATTCCGATGTCCCAAGCATTTATATCTGTACAGACACCAAAAGAGGTCGCAGGAAAAGTGCTCGGTACACTTCAAACCGGAAGCATTACTGGAGCTTTAATGGGACCAATGCTCGGCGGTTCATTAGCAGATCTATTTGGCTATTCAAGCACATTTAAATGGGTTTCCATTACTATATTCATTTCCGGGTTCCTTGTAATGTTTGGAATCAAGGAATTGCAAATTAATATTGCAAAAGATAAAAGTGACTTTAAATCGTATAGCAGCAAAGAAGTATTGCAGCATATTTTAAATAAGCCAGTATTGCTTGTTGTGATGCTGCTTTCAACATTGGTGCAGATTGCACATTTTAGTGTGCAACCAATACTTTCTTTATTTGTTGCAGAAATTCACGGACCAGTTAATATTGCTTTCTTCGCAGGTTTAGCCTTTTCGGCAGCCGGTTTAGGAAATCTCCTCATGTCCAGAAGATGGGGAAAAATCGGAGACCGTGTTGGCCATATTAAGATATTAATTATCCTTTTATTTATGGCGGGAATTGTCTATTTTCCAGGTGCATTTGTAACGAACATCTGGCAGCTTGTTGTCCTAAGATTCTTACTTGGGGTTTCAATTGGGGGTATTGTTCCACTCCGAATTGCATACATCCGTCAGGAAGCACCATTATCGATGCAAGGAGAAGTGCTGGGCTATAATACGAGCCTGCGCTTCCTTGGAAATATAATTGGTCCAGCTCTAGGCGGCTTAATTGCTGCTGCATGGGGATTTTCCTCTGTATTCATGATAACAAGCTTATTGCTTATTGCTAGTGGTATCATTATGCTTGTGGCTTGGTATAAAAGCGAAGATTCACCTGAACATGCCCATTCCTTCTCATCAAGATAATCGGCATAAAGAGCTTAACTGGATGGAACAAAACAGAATAATTGATTTCCAGACCCAAATATGCTAAAACTAACTAAGTCTTAATATTTATAGAAAGAAAGTGATAGCAATGGGTATAGTCGTTGTCGAAGTTTGTGACGGTAATGCAATCACTACTTTAAATATAGAGGAAATTATTGAATCAGAATTTCCTGAAGTAGCAGTGCTAATGAATGATTGTTTATCATTTTGCGGATTATGTCGTGTAAGACCGTATGCACTTGTAAATAATAAACGCGTATTCGGTAAGACTCCTGAAGAATGCTTGGAGAAAATACGCGAGGAAATAAAAAAAGAACTGGCTATCTATCAATGATATGCCAGTTCTTTTTCTACTTTATATGACAAAATATTTCCTGGGAAATAGTTGAGATTATTCGGTTAAGCTAGCATTGAATATCGTAATCGAATCTTCTTTAGTTAATCGCTTGAAGTTGCCATATTCAGTGTTCGCACTAACCGTTTTATCAGCCATTAGTTCAACCGTGCTCTCATCAATAGCATAGTCGGCCAACGATGCTGGCGCCCCGATAGAATTCCAAAATTCCCGAAGCTTCTCAATACCTTCATATGCAATTTCCTGATCTGACTTACCTCTTGTACTTATACCAAATACACGAACTGCTAACTGCTTAAAGCGTGAGGCGTTATTCTCATCCAATACATGCTTCATCCAATTCGGAAATAATATCGCTAACCCTCCTCCATGAGGAATGTCGTGCACTGCAGATACCGCATGCTCTAGATTATGTGTCGCCCAATCGCCCCGGTATCCGATGTTCAGCATATTATTCAGTGCTAAAGTACCACTAAGCATGATTGTTGCCCGATGGTCATAACTCTCTGGATTATCAAGCAATTTCGGTGCTGTTTCCATGACGGTCAATAAAATGGATTCACAAAAACGGTCTTGCACCAGTGTGTTCGGCGTTTGATGGAAATAATGTTCAAGCACATGGGACATAATATCTACAATACCATAAACCGTCTGGTCACGCGGCACAGTGAATGTATGTACTGGGTCTAAAATGGAAAATACAGGATAGGTAAATGATGTTCCCCAGCCATGCTTCTCATTGGTTTCCCAGTTTGTGATAACCGAGCCGCTATTCATTTCGGATCCTGTTGCTGCCAATGTAAGAATAGTACCAAATGGCAATGCTCCGTGTGCATGCTCTTTCTTTGTCACAATATCCCACATATCCACATCTGTTTTTGCTCCAACAGCAATCGCTTTTGTACAATCAATTGTACTGCCCCCACCAACTGCGAGCAGAAAATCAATTTGGTGTTCCTTACAGATCGCTACGCCTTTACGAACAGTTGATATACGTGGATTCGGCTCTACACCGGGCAATTCATAAACAGTTGCTCCGAGCTTATCAAGCTCTTTCATCACGTGATTATATATACCATTCTTCTTAATGCTGCCCCCGCCGTATACAATTAAAATGCTCTTGCCGTAAGGTCTTATTTCATCTGCCAGCTTCTCCAGCTGCCCTTTGCCAAAAATTAATTTCGTCGGATTATGGTACGTGAAGTTTTCCAAAGTAGATTCCTCCCATGTTTGTTCAAGGACATTTCGTTATAAGTTATCCCCTTGCAGTGCAAGCATTCAAAAGCAGACCTGCTTATTTGGTATATGCTATGACATCCATTTCTACTAAAACATCCTTTGGCAGCCGGCTCACTTCAACAGTTGCTCTTGCCGGATATGGCTCTGTTAAAAAGCTGCCATAAATTTCATTTACCTCAGCAAAGTGATCCATGGAGGCTAAATAAATCGTAAACTTAACGACTTGGGAAAAATCGCTCTCTGCTTCTGTCAAAATTGCTTTTAAATTTTCAAGTACTTGTTTCGTCTGGCTTGCAATACCATCAACGATTTCACCTGATTTTGGATCAATCGGAATTTGTCCTGACACATAAACAAAGTCTCCTGCCTGAATTGCTTGTGAATACGGGCCAATTGCTGCTGGTGCTTTTTCAGTTTGAATTGCTTTTACCATTTGAATTCCTCCTATTGTGTACGTTTTTCAGAAAACTTGACAATCACCAAAGCTTTTGGTGACTGGCTTAGTTGCACTGATGAAGATAAGATAGTTTTACACTTTTTTATCTGCTTAATTCGATTTCTATCTTTTCTATAATCATACCAGTTTCTACATTATTCTTCACTCAGGAGCTAGTACATCTTTATATTGCATAACAGACCTGACATAGTATATATCACCATAACAAGCATCGAACTGTTTTGCTTCTTCCCTCTTGCATGTATATACCGATGGATCAGCAGCATTCTCATACATTTCTTGGGAAAATGCAATTGCAATATCCTGTGAATAACTTTCCGACTCTGCGTGAACATATTCGATAAAGCCGCGTCCGAAATTATACGATTGAATTGCCAGTTCCAGGTCACCATTTGCATCCTCTAAAGTCTGGGCAAAATAATAGACTCCTTGTTTAATAGAAATCTCAGGGTCTTTAATACATCCAATCTTTCCACAGTAGCTTTCCGAGGACTGCATCGGGTCATCGCCTCTTCCCCCTGATTCCTGCATCATCATTGCCTGCAGAACATCAACATAATCTTCTACGTCATACTTTTTTGCATAGGTTTCAATCAATGGCTTATAGCTCCGAACTTCCTCACTGATTAAGGTTGATGGTGACTGCGTAATATTGAAATCACCTTGTTTTTCAAATGTTAAAAATGATAATAGTAAAAATACGCCAATTAAAATAAATGTAACACTAACGATTTGCTTTATTATTTTACGCAGTTTTCTTTTTAGCTTCATACGTTATCTTTCCTTTTCCATTAGCAAAAACTTTACGAGCTTCCAGACAATTAAACCATAAATAAGATGTCCAATTATCCAAAATGAAAATGCCATCTTATCAGCCAAATCTGGGGTTCGATCAGAGAATTGTGTTGTAAAAAAGAGAAAATATCCAATCACGATGTTTACAATTATATAAGGCAACATTTGGTTTTGAAGCTTGTATCTTTTAAATAAATAATAGATACATAGTACAAGTAAAACAGAAACAACCAAATGAAGGCCAAATTCAGCAGCCTCTTGCATATTCCAATCCTTTATAACAGGAATATAATCAACATTTAATAAAAGAACATAAACAGTTTCTCCAGTACTTCGTTCCACTAGCTTCAAAAATATACCCAGTATAATACCTGAAATGCTTCCAATACTTATAAGCTTCCATAATTGTTTCATCGCTTTACTCCATTATCAATTCGCCTTCTTGAACAATTCTTTCTCCCGCCATTTACCAAAGCGGTAGTAACCACCAGCAATCACACTACTAATCACAAAGCTTGCTCCCATTCCAATTGCTATTCCAACTTCACCAAATACCTTTGAAAATAAAACAGTTAATGGGTACCGCAAAACCCAAAATGAAATAATATTCAGTGCAAGCACTTGATACATCGCACCTGCCGCACGAACAATTCCATTTAGAATAAAATTAATACCTAAAAACGGGTAGCACAAAGCAATAATTTGTAAGTACGTCTTACCGAACTCGACTGCTGTTTCATCCCGAATAAACAGTTTGACACCATATTCAGCTAAAAATACAACGACAATACCAATCGCCAGCATAATGGAGAAATTATACAACACTCCATACTTCGCAATTCGTTGCACGCGGGACCAGTTTTTAACGCCGATATTCTGTCCTGCCATGCTGCTGACCGCCGTACTAAGAGCGTGTGCCGGCAGCATCAATAAACTATCCAAGCGTTGTGCTGCACTAAATCCTGCAACAGCGCCACCGCCAAAACCCGTGACAACACTCATAATTGCTGCAGACCCTGCTGAAATAACGGACATTTGCAGCCCAGATGGAATTCCAAGGTTTAAAATCAAACCAACCTCAGCTTTATTAGGTAATGTTGGTACACTAAACGGTGCAAGCTTTTTAGATAAAATATATATCAAACCATATAGAAAAGCCACTCCCTGTGAAACTACCGTTGCATATGCGGCACCCTCTACTCCCCAATTAAACACACTTATAAATATTGGATCAAGCACCGTATTTAGCACAACAGCTATCATAACAAAGCGAACCGGCGTTTTACTATCCCCTAATGCGCGGAGAACTGTGCTAATAAAATTATAGCCAAACAGAAATAGAATCCCAAGAAAGTTAATTTGCAAATAAGCATTTGCTTGTTCTATCATAACTTCCGGTGTGCCAAGCAGGCTTAAAAAATGTTCTGAGAAAAAATATCCTATTGCACCTAGCACAATTGCTATCGTTGTTAAAATAACAACAAATGCGTTTAAATACCGCTTTAATCCGGCTTCATTATCTTTCCCTTTTTGCTGGGACAAAATAGTAAGTGCTGCATTATTTAAACCAATTATAAAGGAAAGTACTGTAAACAAAATTGTGCCTGATACTGCTACTGCTCCCAAAGCGTTTGCACCGAGCAAATTACCGACCCACAAACTATCGATCAGCTGATAGGATGTTTGCAATAAATTCGTAAACATAATCGGCCAGGAGAACCAGATTAATTGCTTGAATATATTCCCTTCTGTAAAATCATACTGCTTCATTATGTTAATCCTCTTTCTATTTTATATCATCATAGGTTAAGCATAGCGCATTGCCATGAGAAATCAAAGAAAGGTGATCAGATAAAATTCTGATCACCTTTATATTGGCTTTTATCCCGCAGATCCTGCTTTTTTCAGATCTCCACGCTGATTATCTTGGCCTTTACCTTTTGTCATAATTTGAATAGCTACTAATAATACGAAAGCAATAAAGCCAATTGTGTCGGAATAGCCTTCTGGATACATTAACAGCAACCCAGTAATAACTGAAATAATCCTTTCAAAGCCGTTAATTTTACGATACCAAAACCCGATAAGGCCTGCTCCAACAGCAATCATTCCAATCATAGCCGTAATGAGTGACCAGCCAATATCGACAAAACTTCCTTCTATCATTAATAGCGTCGGATTAAGTACGAACATATACGGTATGATAAAAGCCGCAATCGCCAGCTTTGATGCATTTACTCCTGTACGAATCGGATCTCCCCCAGATATCCCACTGGCTGCGAAGGCCGCGAGTGCCACTGGCGGTGTAATATCTGCAACAATTCCAAAGTAGAACACAAACATATGTGCAGCTAAAACAGGAATTGCTACATCCAGTTCTCCATTTAATGCAATGATTGCCGGTAAAGCAATTGTTGATGTAATAATGTAATTTGCTGTTGTCGGAGAACCCATTCCAATAATGATCGACGTAATCATTGTGAAGAACAAAGTTAGCATCAGCTGAATTTCAGGTGAGCCTGCAATGGTTCCAGCTATGCTGACAAGACCATTTCCTAATTTTAAACCTAAACCGGTTTTTGTAACGACCCCTACTATAATTCCGGCACAGGCCGTGGCTGCTGCAACTCCCAGCGCTGTTCGCGCACCTGACTCCAGTGCAACAATAAACTTACTCGGTGTAATTCGTGTATCCTTTCGAAACAAACTTACAATAATGGTCGCTATAATTCCATAAATTGCTGCACGTTCAACACTTATACCAATAAATAAAAAGTAAACAATTGCTAGTATTGGCAGTAATAAATGTATTTTTTTTAGTACAGATATTTTACTTGGGATTTCCTCCTTCGGTAATCCAAGAAGGCCCATTCGCTTTGCTTCAAAATGTGTCATAATCCAAATACCGGAGAAATAGAGAATAGCCGGGATTGTTGCTGCCTTTGCGATATTCCAATAGCTTTCTCCCGCAAACTCAATCATAAGAAATGCTGCCGCGCCCATAATTGGCGGCATAATTTGTCCCCCAGTGGATGCAGCCGCTTCTACTGCTCCTGCGAAATCTTTCTTATAACCAAGTTTTTTCATCATCGGTATCGTATATGCGCCTGTAGTAACCGTATTTGCTACAGAGCTTCCAGAAATTGTTCCATTCAGTGCACTGGAAAAAATCGCAACTTTTGCAGGTCCGCCAACCCGACGGCCAGCAATCGAAATCGCCAAGTCGTTAAAGTAGTTTCCAACTCCTGTTTGGACGAGAAAGGCGCCAAATAATAAGAATAAGAAAATATACGTAGAAGATACTTGTAATGGAGTACCAAGAATACCCTCTGTTGTAAAAAACATGGATTGAATTAATTGCTGAAAACTCAACCCGCGGTGTGCTAGGATTCCTGGCATATAGGGTCCAAAAATAGCATAAACAAGAAACAATCCAGCAATAATTGTTATCGGCATCCCAACAGCTCTTCTGGCAGCTTCCAAAACCAATAGTACTGCAATCCCGCCAATAATTACTTGAATGCCGTCAATGCCGCCTACCTGTTGAACTAAGGAATCATAGAACACAGGCCAATAACCGCAGACCACAATGGACAATGATGAAAGGGCATAGTCATACCAAGGGATTGTCTGCCTTTTTGTTTTTCTCCGGGCGGGAAATAATAGAAAGATAAGTGTTAATGCAAAGCCTAGATGGACCGTTCGTTGAATGTAAGCTGTATATTGCCCGAAAACCCCTGTATAAATCTGAAATAGGGAGAATGCAATTAATACAAAAAAGATTACTTTAGCGATCAAGCCACCGACATTCCGAGTATTTGATTCAGCATCATATTTTTGCATGAGTTCCTGTTGTTCTTCCAGCGTTAGCTGCTTTGGCTCTTTGTTTTCACTCATGGATCTTCACTCCTTTCAGATATTCCCATAGTGTGATTTTTTCTACCTTCACTGTAAACCAATCACCAGGATCAAAATAATCATTAAACCAGACCATATGCTCCTCTCCTGTGTTTGTCTCCCACAAAAATCGATTTTCCGAAACGGTTTTTCCATTACGAATTTTCATGGAAGCAAAGTAATTGTCTAAATTCTTTATATGGTATTTTCCATCTTCATAGACAAAGGTTTCACCTTCCCCTGCATTTGCAGGCATGCCAATACCAAATTCCTCAAAGATGATTTCGTATTGTTTTATATCCAGGTTTTCTGTAACGATATATTTTTCTGCAACATCTGTTAAATGAATGGAATGTGTAAAAATGATCTGAAATTTGTCACCTATTTCAATCGGCTTAAATGCCTCAAGCTGATTTGTGTTTTCTTCATAAAAAACGAGCGCGGTACTAACTGGGACAAACAGAAAAATGCTTATTAAACTTGCTATAAGGAAAATAACAATGATAATCTTTTTTTTATGTAACATAAAGTTTCACCTGGATCGTTGTTTCTATTTATTTAATAGGTTAGCCGTTACTGCTGTCTTTCTATTTGGCAAAAATAGCCGACAGCCATTCCCGCAAGAGGGTGGACAGCCGGCTATAGCAATCTATAAATACACAGTTAGTTTATTCGACGCTTATACCTTTTTCCTCATAATACTTTTGTGCTCCAGGATGTACATCAATTCCGATACCATCTAGAGCAGTTTCCAGTTTAATAAATTGAGCCTTGTCATGCGCCATACTATCTGCATTTTCATAAATAGCCTTCGTAATTTCATAAACGGTATCTTCTGGAACGCTATCTACTACTGCCAGCATCGCTAAAACTGCAACTGTATTTACTTCCTCATCCAAACCATACGTACCCGCTGGAATCGTATCAGCTGCATAGTATGGATACTGTTCAATCATTTCATCAATTTTATCCTGAGCAATCGGAACGATCGAAACGTCTACTGTAGCAGATAATCCTTCTACAGCACCTGTTGGCGTTCCAGCTGTAATAAAGGCAGCATCAATATTGCCGTCTTGAATTCCACCAGTTGATTCACTGAAATCCAGATTTTGCGGGTTAATATCGTCCATTGTCATTCCATGGACTTCTAATATTTGCTCTGCATTCACATATGTTCCCGACCCCGGCGCACCGACTGAAACAGACTTTCCTGCCAAATCCTCTACAGAAGTAATACCAGAGTCTCCAGTGGTAACAATTTGAATTGTTTCTGGATAAAGTGCTCCAATTGCAAGTACATTATCAATCGGATTTCCTTCAAAAGAGTTTATTCCTTCAACAGCATTTGACATAACGTCTGTTTGTACAAACGCCAGCTCAGCATCTCCCTCATTTAAAGCGATTACATTATCAGCCGAAGCATTTGATGAAACTGCATCCGTCTGAATACCTGTTGCCTCCGTGATATTAGTAGCCATTTCTCCACCTAGCGGGTAATATGTACCGCTTGTGCCACCTGTCAGCATTTGAAGAAACTCTTCTTCACTGCATGCTGACAGAAATAGTGCCATTCCCATCACTAATACAGCCGATAAAAACAACTTTATCTTTCTCATAAAAACACCCCTTTTGTTCTATATTTCAATAAATTTATATTAACTGAACCAATATTCAATGTCAAATAATTCTAAAGCATCATTTTTTTGACTATTTGAGTACAATTCTTTATTTGCAGTAAATTATTATTATATTCATGCTCTACAGTAAATAAAACAGGGAAAACCAGATAAGTCTGGTTTTCCCTGTTTTTTAATCATGTTCTATTAGGTTTGCCTTCATTCTGTTTTTATCCGTAAACAGTGCAATAATATCTTCTACACTTTCTTCTTTATGTAATGCTCCTACTCCTTGACCAGCCCAGAGTGATTGTAAATCCGAAATAGAAAATTCTGCTCCTGCTGCTCTTAAATCCTTTGTCAGTTCATTTTGAATTGGAAAAGGTAAAACATCCAGACCACTGGATTCAATTTCATTGATGAAACCATTTTTAATTGCTCTTGCTGGCCTGCCTGAGAACACGTTTGTTATCACAGTATCCTGATAATTTGCTTTTACTAACGCTCTGCGGTAGGTTTTGTTCGTACCTGCTTCTTTAGCCAGCAAGAATCTCGTTCCCATTTGCACACCACTAGCCCCCATCGCAAGCAATCCATCCAGTTGCTGCCTTGTATAAATCCCTCCTGCCGCAATGACTGGCAATGAGGTATTATCCAAAATTGATTGCATCAGAGCAATTAAACCAATATCACTTCCATTCGGGTACTTTTCGATATCAAACGTGCCGCGGTGCCCTCCTGCTTCAATACCTTGTGCAACGACGATATCATATCCCATATCCTCCAAAAGCTGTGCTTCACTAACATTTGTTGCCATTCCAATAAGGATGCTGTTATTTTCCTTTAGCCGCTCGATTAACACGGAAGAAAGGGCCCCGAAAGCTGTACTGACAATAGGAACCTTTTCTTTTATAAGCAAATACACTTTCTCATGTAAATAGTCATTTACTTTAACAAGATTCTCCTGCTTATCTATGCCTGTTTCTTTCCTTTTCTTATTTAAAAGTGCTTGCATTTCATCTACATCTGTTGTGAAGACCTCCAGGTTAGCAGAAAACAGATTTACAGCAAAAGGTTTATCAGTTAGCTGTTTCACTCGTTGAATAGCTTCCTTTAACTTGTTTGTGTGCATGTAACCTGCGCCAATTGTCCCAAGTGCACCCGTATTAGATACAGCTGCTACAAGCTCAGGCGTTGTAATTCCGCCAGCCATACCAGCTTGAATGATTGGAATCGTAATATTTAGTCTTTCCAATATGTTTGCCATCCGTAGCCTCTCCTTTGTCAAAGAACTTTAAATCATACCCCACTATCGGCATAAAGTATTTATTCTTTGTACACAATCGTTTATTTTAGTCTTATTTAAGCATATCATAGACAAAAAAATTAGACGAATTAATTACAGAAAAATAAAAATTTACATTTTTTTAATAAGGATTGCCGATTTTACAGTATCTTGCTTTTTTCGACAATAGTCCCACTTTTTAATCAAATTGTAAATTCAATTTTTCGTGTTATAATCGAGAAATGGTGGGTAAATATGCAATTTAGGTGCGAGTTCAAAAGGTAGTTGAAAATTACATAGAATAGTAGTTTAGGACGAGACCTATAGCGTACGGGCTTGCATTTCTGTGAGTTTCAGCACGTGTCGGCCATTGTTGGGTTCTCGTCTGAATGTGTCATTTTAACCAGACTTTTTGAACTGCCTTTTTAATCTATTTATGAAAGGAAGTTAGCAATCTATGAGTCAGTCGACAGAACATATCGAAAACACTAGAACCGCAATAAAACCTCCTAACCCGCGATTCAAAAATTGGAAAATAGTTTATCGAAAACTAAAAAAGAACAAATCAGCAATGTTTGGCGGTTTTCTTATTCTATTTTTTATAATTGTCGCAATAATCGGTCCATACTTCACGCCATATCAGCCAGATACGCAAGATATGCTGAATAAACTACAATCCCCATCAGGAGATCATTGGCTGGGGACGGATAACTTTGGCCGGGATATCTTTAGCCGAATTATTCATGGAACGAATCTGACATTAATCGTTGGCTTTTTCTCTGTTCTGCTAGGTGGTGCAGCGGGAGTGCTTATCGGAATTTTCGCTGGATATTATGGAGGCAGAACAGATAGTATCCTTATGAGATTAATGGACATCCTGCTCGCTTTCCCTAGTATTTTACTTGCACTTGCAATCGTAACTGTGCTTGGAGGAAGCCTGCAAAATGTTATTATCGCGGTTGCTATCTCATCTGTACCTGTATTCGCCAGGATTGTTCGTGGTTCTACTTTATCTGTTAAGAAGCTCGAGTATATTGATGCGATGAGAGCATTAGGAGCTAGTGATGCCCGGATTATTTTTAAACACATTTTTCCAAATATTACTTCACCAATTATTGTTCAGGCAACTCTAAATATAGCTACAGCTATATTATCTGCTAGTGGATTGTCTTTCTTGGGACTTGGTGCACAACCACCTACACCTGAATGGGGAGCTATGCTAAGTGATGGGCGCAACTATTTATACAATGCACCACATGTTGCTCTTTTCCCAGGGCTTGCTATTGTGCTTGTAGTACTGGCTTTCAATATGCTTGGTGATGGTTTAAGAGATGCATTCGATCCGAAGACAAAAGAGTAGAAAGAGGTGAAAGATCTTGTTTAAGTTTATTATCCGAAGAATTATCCAAACTATTCCCGTTTTAATCGGGGTTTCCATTCTCGTATTCAGTATGATGCACCTAGTACCGGGGGACCCAGCTCAAATTATGGCAGGTGAAAGTGCCCCAAAGGAACAGGTTGAAAATATCAGGGAAAGATTGGGTTTAAACGATCCATTACCAGTTCAGTATTTTAATTATATAAAGGATGCTGTACAAGGCGATCTTGGAAGCTCCATGCGAAGCGGACGGGATGTAACAACTGAAATCGGCGCACGTTTTTGGGTTACGTTAGAACTTGCAATCTATAGTACAGTTATTGCCGTATTTGTGGGACTAATTGTAGGAGTCATATCGGCTACAAAAAGGTATTCATTCGCCGATACATCGCTTATGATTATTGCATTATTCGGGTTATCCATGCCTAACTTCTGGCTTGGACTTATGCTTATCCAATGGTTTGCCATCGGTATTGATCTTCCTAGCTGGGTTCCATTCATTAGTGATACTAGTTGGTTTAAGCCATCTGGTTGGGGCAGCTTCGCTCAGGTCGTATTGCCAGTTCTAACCTTAGGCACAGCGAGTGCAGCCATTATTGCAAGAATGACACGTTCGAGCATGCTTGATGTAATTGATCAGGACTATATCCGTACCGCAAGAGCTAAAGGTGTTAAGGAACGAGTTGTAATTTACCGCCATGCACTAAAAAATGCATTGATACCTGTTGTTACCGTAGTTGGTCTTCAATTCGGGGGTCTGTTAGGTGGAGCTGTTCTTACAGAAAGTGTATTCGCAGTAAATGGTATGGGAAAATTAATCATTGACTCTATTCGGGCTCGTGACTTCCCAGTAGTCCAGGGAACCATTTTAGTCGTAGCACTATTATTTATTTTCGTCAATCTAGCAGTTGATATTACGTACCGATATCTAAATAAACGAATTGATCTAGACTGATCGCTTTGATTTGTTCGAATAGAATTTTTTGAACATTCTATTGTCAGAAAGGAGTTTCTTATATGACAAGTGCACCAAATTCCTATGAAAATATATTGGAAATAAAAAATTTACAGACCTCCTTCTTTACAAAAGATCTAGAGGTTAAAGCAGTTGACGGTGTTTCATTTGCAATTCCAAAAGGTAAAATTCTCGGCGTCGTTGGGGAGTCAGGATCAGGTAAAAGTATTACCTCTCTTTCCATTCTTCGCCTGCTTAAAGAGCCTGGAAAAATAGTTGGTGGTGAAATCAAGTTTAAAGGAGAAAACCTGCTTGATAAAAGTGAAGCTAGCATGCGGAAAATACGCGGTAATGAAATCTCAATGATATTTCAGGAACCAATGACTTCGTTAAATCCTACGTTCACAGTTGGTCAGCAAATTAGTGAGGCTTATAAAATTCACCAGGGACTAAATAAAAAGCAAGCAAAAGCACGTGCAGTTGAAATGTTGAAATTAGTTGGGATTCCTTCCCCGGAAAAACGTGTGAATCAATATCCACATGAGCTTTCAGGAGGAATGAGGCAGCGTGTAATGATTGCAATGGCACTTGCCTGCAATCCAGAATTGCTCATCGCTGATGAACCGACAACAGCACTTGATGTAACAATCCAAGCTCAAATTCTTGATTTAATCAAAGATTTGCAGGAAAAACTCGGTATGGGTGTATTATTAATCACACATGATCTTGGAGTCGTAGCAGAAACATGTGATTATGTTGCTGTGATGTATTGCGGAAAAGTTGTTGAATATACCGATACAAAGACATTATTTAAGGATGCTAAACATCCGTATACAGTTGGATTAATGAAATCTATTCCCCAGCACGACCAGGATATTGAAGGTGATTTGGCAGTTATTAGAGGTTCAGTGCCCAGTCCTGCAGAAATGCCTAAAGGATGCCGCTTTGCACCACGATGTCCATTCGCGACAGAATTGTGCAGAGAAAAATTACCTGACCTCGTTACAGATGAAGAGGGAAATCAAATTCGTTGCTGGATCTATTCAGATGAATGGGATGGCGATCCGGAGGTGAATGTTCATGCAGAAACAGAAAGAACTACTGAAAGTTACTGATTTAAAGCAGCATTTCCCAATTAAAGGTGGGATTTTAGGCCGTACCGTTAATCATGTAAAAGCTGTGGATGGCGTATCCTTCACCGTTTATGAAGGAGAAACATTAAGTATTGTAGGTGAATCTGGCTGTGGAAAGTCTACTACTGGAAGAGCCATTCTGCGGCTTGATGAACCAACGTCTGGCAAGGTTGATTTTGGTGGGAAGGATTTACTCGCATACAACAAACGTGAAATGAATAAAATTCGTAAAGATATGCAAATCATTTTCCAGGATCCATATGCGTCGATTAACCCACGTCACACAGTACGACAAATTTTAACAGAAGCGATGGAGATTCAAAATTCCGTACCCAAAAATGAGCGGAATGATCGAGTAATTGAATTAATGGAAACCGTCGGACTTGGGGCACATCAAGCGGACAGGCTTCCGCATGAATTTAGTGGTGGTCAGCGTCAGCGTATCGGAATTGCCCGAGCTCTCTCTGTTAATCCACAGCTGATCATTGCAGATGAAGCTGTGTCAGCGTTAGACGTTTCTATTCAAGCACAGGTTATTAATCTATTGAAAAAGCTGCAGCGTGAATTCAAATTAACGTATTTATTCATCTCACATGACCTGGGAGTTGTACGTCATATTTCAGATCGAATTATCGTAATGTACCTAGGAAAAATCGTTGAGATTGCTGATAAAAAATCATTATTTGAAAATACAATGCATCCATATACAACGGCATTGCTCTCTGCAATTCCAAGTACAGATGTGGATAAGAAAAAGGAACGGATCATCTTAAAAGGTGATGTACCTTCGCCAATTGATCCGCCAAAAGGCTGCAGGTTCCATACCCGTTGTCCATTTGCAACGGATTTATGCCGCACCGAAACACCAGAGCTTCGTAAAGCAGATGGAATGTTGGACGGACATATGGCAGCATGTCATTACATGGAAGACATTAAAGCCGGGAAGCACCAGCCTGCTACCGTTTAATCCTAATCATAGAAGCGTTCATTAATGCAGTGAACGCTTCTTTTTTTAGTTATATTTCTATATAATTTGACTGCAAGCAATCAACAAAAGGCCCCTAAGATACCTAATTGGTACCCTAGGGGCTCTTATATGTTCAAATACACGTTTTACTACTCTTGAAGTGATACTTCATGTAATTGCAAGATTCCAGTTGGCAGCTGTGTTAAGCCTTGAACCTTATCACTAACACCTAATAGGAATTGTTGGTGATGTATATAAAGCATTGGTGCAATATCAGTTAACTTCGTTTGAATTTCGCTGTACAGCTCAAGACGAGTGTCAGGGTCTGATTCCTGACGTGCTTCTTCTAACAATCCATCTAACTCATCATCTTTAGTGAATGTACGGTTTCCTGGTTCTCCAACATTCTCAGAATGGAACAATGGATATAACCCATAATCCGCATCCCCTGTTACTGTTGACCAGCCAAGGATAAACATATCATGCTCACCTTGCGCAGTTTGCTCAAGATATGCACCCCACTCAAGAACTTCAATTTCTACTTTAATACCAAAATCAGCAAGTTGAGCTTGTAGGTTTGTTGCAGTATCCATACGCTCCGGGCTGTCATTTGTCCAAAGTGTTGTAGAGAATCCGTCTTCATAGCCAGCTTCTGCCAACAATTCTCTAGCACGATCTGGATCATACTCCAGGCCCGGTGCATTTTCGTCATAGCCAAGTACTCCAGGCGCTAAAGGCCCAACTGCTGGTATACCATTACCATCATAAATACCTGTAATGATTTGTTCTTTATCAATTGCCAAGTTGATAGCTTGACGAACTAGTGGATCATTAAATGGCTCTTTTTCCATATTGAATCCGATATAAGATAAACTTACACTATCTTGTTTCGCCGGACTCGCACCATCCATCGCTTCAATTTGAGCAACATCGTTCGGGCTAATTGGGTCAGCAATATGTGATGTGCCTGTTTCTAATTCAGCAACACGTGTTAAACCTTCTCCAACAACTTTAAATGTTACAGAGTCGAGCAAAGCTTGCTCTCCCCAATAATCATCATTTTTAACCAGTGTAATTTGTGTTCCTGGCTGCCATTCTTCAAATTTAAAGAAGCCTGTGCCATATGGTTTTTCGTTAATAACACTTCCTGGATCTTCTCCAGCTTCCATCGCAGCATAGTCTTCCTCAATGACAGCTGGTGAAATGATACCTCCGCCATTATGCGCTAAGTGAGCTGGCAGTGGAGAAAATGGGTATTCTGTTGTAAAGCGAACTGTATAGTCATCTACAACTTCAATATCTGTAATCATTTCATAGAGAAATAGGCGTGGTGATGCTACTTCTGGATCTAATATACGTTCAATGCTTTTCTTAACTGCTTCAGCGTTAAAGTCTGTGCCATCATGGAATTTTATGCCTTCACGTAATTTAAATTCCCATACTGTATCTTCAACTTGTTCCCAGCTTTCTGCCAGGCTTGGTTGTACTTCCATATTTTCATCCTGTTTTGTTAGTGATTCAAAGATATTCGCTTGAACGTTACTTGAAGGAGTATCGTTTGAACCAGCTGGATCTAGCGAAACAGCATCTGACAGAGTTGCAATCATTAAGTCTTGTTCTCCTGCAGGAGCAGCATCTTCTGTTCCTTCGCCTGTTTCATCACTAGAAGAATCATTTTCATCTGGTTCACTCGCACATGCTACTAGAACACTCAGCAACAGTCCAAAAACCAATAATAATAATGACTTTTTAGAAAATTTCATATTTTCTGACCCCCTGTTTCTTTGTAATAGCTTTGTAAATTTATTTTAATATAAGCTATCTTTCAATATATTACCCTATAATTCAAAAATTTACAATGATATATATTAATGTTTCTATATAATTTGACTATTTTTATAGCTATTACGTTCTAGTAATATTATCACACTAAAAAGACTAAATTCTAACAATTAACGTTTTAATTAGGTAATTAGTATGTTTTTGAATCATTAAACCCAGGGCAGGAGCTACTATAGACCTTTCTGCATTATATGTCTTCTTACAAATTAACCAGTTTTCTTGACAATATTATGAAAATTCAATATGATATTATTTAAATTAATGCAGTCATATCTAATAGTAAGGTGGAAGGAAAGCAATGAATATTTCCGATTTAAAGAAAGAACTGCTTTCTTTATCTTCTCGTAATCTAAAAAACATCTCCATCGTTGTTCATAGTACAGAGGGAATAATCCAAATTAATGCAAATACACCAAGAAAAGCTGCAAGTGTCAGTAAACTATTTATTCTTGCTGAAGTACTGCAACTAATGGAAGCTGGAATAATTCAAAAGGATCAACGCATTTCTATTGCACCTGACGCAATGGTAGAAGGTGCTGGTATCATCAATTATTTAACGGATCACGATACGTACAGTTATCAGAATTTATTGGAGCTTATGATTATTGTTTCCGATAACACCGCTTCCAATATATTACTTGATACAATAGGTATAGAACGTCTAAATCATTCTATTAAAAAGCTCGGCTGTCAGCATACCGTAATGTGTCGTTTATTTATGGACCAAGAAGCACAGGCAAACGGAAAGGAAAACGTTACAACCGCAGCAGATATTGTTCACTTGCTTAAGCTATTTTCAAATGAAAATGGCCCCTATAGTGAAAATATACGCAAGGAAGTTCGCAGAATACTTAAAAATCAACAATTCAATCATAAATTACCCTCATTTCAGATGCATCAAGACAATCTAAATATCTACCATAAAACAGGAGAATTGCCTGGTACAGAGCATGATGCAGCAATTATGGAAGCAAATGGAAAAAAATTAGAGGTTGCTGTATTGACGGAAGGATGGGAAAATAATGGCATAGCACATCATTTCATAGCAGAAGTTGGCAGGCATTTAATGAACTATATAACCAATGGAACATTATCTAAAAAAAGTAAGGATCGGAGCGTGCGGCATGAAAGTTAAAATTGCAGTTTTTGGAAACGAAGAAACGATAAAACGTGTACATACACTAGCAAAGCGTGATGAAAATTTGGAAATCCTTCCATTTGCATACACACATTCGAGTGAAACTCCCGAATTAATTGAAAGGGCTTTCATGTGTGATGTTTATTTATTCACGGAAGCAATATCCTATCTATGCGCCAAGGAAAAAATTAAAAAGAAACGTTTGCCAGCTGTTCAGGTTGCTTTTGATGAGTACATGATACTTACCTCTTTCTATCGTCTTAAAAACGATTATAACCAAGTCCTTGATCGCATTTCAATCGATGTACTTGACGGACAGCATCTTGCAGAAGTCAGTAAAGAACTTAGCTTTAATAATAAACAAATCTATCATTATAGCTATGGTGATGATGAGTCGCCCGATATTCAAAAAATTACTAGCTTTCATCAAAATCTATGGAATGAAGGCAAAATTGACTATGTTCTTACATCAAGCAAAGAAGTAGAGATCCTTCTAAAAGAAGCTGGGATTCCAGGCAGCAGCATGATTATTCCAGAGGTAAATTTATTACATGCCATTGAATCTGCCAAATCACTTACCGAACTGAACCAGCATAAAAGCGCCCTTCTGGTAGCTGGATATATCCGATTGAAAAATCAGGATCAGCTTAAGCTACAAGAATTGAAAGCGCTAACTATCAAAATGCAAAATCTTTTGAGCCGATTTGCTGAACGAACCGATTCACTTCTCACCGATAAACACGACCATCAATTTGTACTGGTGGGAACGAAGAAATTGATTGATTATATACAAACTCATTACCGTGATTTCCCGCTTTTACGGGAATTTGAAGCTGAATTAGATATTCCGATTGATATTGGCTTTGGACTTGGCCTATCAGCAAACGAAGCCGAAGTGCATGCACGACTAGCTTTGGAAAAATGTAAAAATGAAAATCACAGTCTCTGTTATATTGTCAATGAAAGACAGGATACAATTGGACCAATAGGCATTCGCAGAGATATTGATACCTCACGTCTATTCCATGCATTGATTCATAAAGCACGATTGAACAATGAACTTTCCTATAATTTCATTGATTTTATAACAGACCGCAATAATGAACCATTCTCTTCAAATGACATTGCTGCCTACTATAAAGTTACGAAGCGGAGTGCAGAAAGGACTGTCAATAAGCTGCTATCTGGTAATGTTATTAAGGTATCTGGAGAGGAGCGTCCTTATTTAAAAGGACGACCAAGAAAGTTATTTTCTCTTAATAATTAACAAACCTATTCCTATATCAACAGTAAAATGAAGGCAGGCAGAAAAGCTACATCACTTTCCTGCCTGCCTTAAACTGCTATAAACTTAAAAGGTTGCGAATATCGTCCTCACTTAAGCTAGAGAGCATAGTTTCCCCTGGCTGGATAACCTGGTCGATCAGCTCACGTTTTTTCTGCTGAAGTTCATATATTTTTTCTTCAATCGTACCCTCTGTTACAAGTCGAATGACCTGGACCACATTCTTCTGACCGAATCGGTGCGCACGTCCTGTCGCCTGATCTTCAACGGCAGGATTCCACCATAAATCATATAAAATGACGGTATCAGCTCCAGTCAAGTTTAGCCCGGTTCCACCTGCTTTTAGAGAGATAAGAAAGATGCTATTCTCCCCATTATTAAAACGTTCACTCATCTCCACACGCTCTTTTGCAGGAGTTTGCCCATGAAGATAAAAATAGCCAAACCCTTCTTTTTCTAAACGTTCTTTAATAATTTCATGCATGCTTGTGAACTGAGAAAAAATCAGCATACGCTTTCCACTTTCAATTGCTGTTTTCACTGTTTCCATTAATTGTTCCAGCTTTCCAGAGTAGCCTTCATAATTCTCAATGAATAATGAAGGATGACAGCAGAGCTGGCGAAGGCGTGTTAATCCCGCAAGGATTTTCATCCGGTTTTGCTGGAAACCACTTTCCCGCATTGATTGCGCTGCTTCCTGCTGTACCTGTCTTAAATAGCCAACATATAAATCCTTTTGCTCCTTTGTCAGCTCGGAGACATGAACAGACTCAATTTTATCAGGAAGCTCTTTCAGCACATCCTTTTTCATTCTTCTTAAAATAAACGGCCGTGTAATCATTGCAATTTTTTCATTCGATAATTGTTTAAAGCTCCGCTGATTTGGCATCAGTCCGGGTAATACGACTTGGAAAATAGCCCATAGTTCATCAATTGCATTCTCAATCGGTGTCCCACTTAATGCAAATCGACGTGCAGCTTTTATTTCCCGTATGGCTCGTGATGTTTTTGTCGCATAGTTTTTAATATATTGCGCCTCATCCAAAATCATGGATTGAAATAAAAATTCGCGATAAATGTCAATGTCCTGCCTCAGCGTCGCATAGGAAGTAATCCAGACGTCCGTATCAACGGAAGCTTCAATCATGTGATGCCGTTCATCAGGAGTTCCAGTAAGCACAGCGACAGATAAATGCGGAGCAAATTTTCCAAATTCATTCTTCCAGTTATAAACAACTGAGGAAGGCGCAACAATTAGATGTGGTCCTGTATCTTCTTGTTCTTTTTCTGACGCAATATATGCAATGCTTTGCAATGTTTTGCCTAGCCCCATATCGTCCGCTAAGATTCCACCGAGATGATAACTGCTCAGCGACTTAAACCACCTGAAACCAGTCATCTGGTAATTTCTAAGTGAGGCATTCAGCTGTTTCGGCAGCTCATATACCTGTTCTTCTGGGGACTTCAACTGATGGAGCAATTGACGAAATGACGGATCGTAGTTCTTTTTCGTATCAATCAGCTCATCCAGCTGTGTCCCCCGGTATACCGGCATTTGAACGTGTCCATTCAGCAAATCATCTTTGTGAATGTGCATCTCGTCGAACAAACGCTTTATCGAGGTGAATTCTTCCCCTTCTAATGACAGTAACTCACCACTTCCCAGACGATAATAACGTTTCTTCTCGATTACCGCATTTAAAATGTGATTGATTTCGGAATCCTCAACTCCATTGATGTCAAAGCCAATTTCTAATAAATTCGAGCTTCCTTCCAAACGAACGTTCGTACTCGGCTGTGGTTCGTTATCAATTATCATTGAACGAACTTCGGATGTTAAAAACAGTTCCACTTCTTTATCTAATCTTGGCATAATATAATACAAAAAGTCATACAGCTCTTCTTCATCTGCTTCAATATAGAGCTCTTTCCCATTATAATGGAAATTTGCTTGCTCAATCAGCTGCATAATTTGCTGTTCCTTTTCTACTTCGCGAATAATAAGATGTTCATTATCCTTCCGTCCATTAAACGGATCAATCAGATGTTCACCATAATGGTATTCCAGTCTCCCAATAATCCAATCAGCTTTTATCTCTAAAAACAACTTCGCACGCAGTGGCACTTGAATAATTTCTTCTGTGATTGACTCTGCTACCTCTACCCCCCCAAGTTTTTTCAGCGATGGAAGTACTTCTGATAGAAAAACATCAGCTTGCGCTTTCGGAATCGGTAATTGCAAATCATTCATTCCAAACTTTGTAATCTCTTCCAGTACTTGTACCTGCTCTTTTGTTGGATAGTAGAAAACTCCTTTATGGAATATCATTTCATAAAAAGGAAAATACGTTGCATCGGTTGCATCTGCCATCTTCATCAGCAGGTCATTTTGATTGCTTTTTGTCAGAGAAAAGCGAAACGGCAGTGTATCCTTCTCCACCCCAACGTGCTGAAAGCTTTTCAGTTGTGTTTCTACTGTGAAATCTCTTTCAGAGAGCTTTTCAAGCAGCTCCTTCGCTGCAAGCGGCGGAACTGCAATATAACGTTTATCCCAACTATTTCCGTCGTAATGAAACCTGCTGTTTCCTTGATACATTTCCTCATTACGTTTAATCGCCAACAGCATTTCAAATAGCTCCATGTCCTTTTGCAAAAAATAATGCGTATCAGGATGAAAAATAAACTTTTTGGTAAAGTAGTATTCATTTCCTTGTAAGACGTTATCAAGAAATTGGTACGCATCCTTTACAACATAGCAATGCTTCTCCCCAGTCCGTAACTCAATTCGCAATTGATGTTCATACCCCCAGCTGCAGTAATATTCCACATGCATCGGAAGTTTATTTGGCAATATTTCTGGCTGTGATTGTTGCTGTGGCAATGTACGCAATGCCTGGATAAAACTATTTGTAAGTTCATAATTTGGTTTGGATGGTCCACTCGAAACAGGCTGCTCTTTATTCGCAATCTGCATTAACGCAGCTGCGATATGTTTACACGTACCAAAGGTTTCAAAAGCAGGGCAGTCGCAATACGTATCAATTGATCCATTTGTATAATCCTTCATATTGATTTCTACAAAGTAATCTTCTGATCCATGTACGGTGGCCGTCCAAACTTGGTAATTGATATCATATAAAAGATCGCTCACTTTATTTTGTTTATAATAATCCTTTCCGCGCTTATAAATAGTCGGCGGGAACAATTTTTGGATATTTATATCACTTATTTTTTTCAAAATACGTGTTACCTACCTTCTATAAGGATGTCAAAAAATCCGTTTAAAAATTTCTTTAGGTTTATTGTAAACGAGGGAGCTGCAATTGTGAAATTATCCTAATTATAATCCGCAAGCCCAGCATTCAGCAAAACCTAAATTGAATGTCAAGCATACGTCGTTTTTTTATGTCCGTCTTTTCGCTCTCATGTATAAGTAAATGTATAACATTATGGACAGCATAACTGATCCAGCTGAAACAATGTAAATAGATCCATAGCCTAAGAAATATGCAAGCTGGCCAAAGGCGATAGCTCCAATTCCAATACCTAAATCAAAAAATGAGTAGAAGGTTGCATTGGCCATTCCTTTTCGGTGGGCCGGGGCCTTCTCAACCGACCATGCTTGCAATGCGGGCTGCACACTGCCAAATCCAAGTCCATATAAACCAGCAGCAATCAGCAAAGCGACCGTACTTGGGAGCCATGCTAATAAGAGCATCGCAATGAAAATAAGTATTGTTCCAGGTAAAAATACATACAAATGACCTTTTCGATCATAAATTTGACCTGAAAACGTTCGAGATATCATTAAAAAGATAGCATAAACAAGAAAGTAGAGCTGTATACCTTCTACGTTTTTTTCGATCGCATAAATTGGAAGAAATGTTGCAATCCCACCAAATGTCGCAGTGATGAAAAATAATAGCACCGATGGCTGTAATGCTGTTTTTTCGAAAATATCAAACTTAACTGTAGTGGTTTTATGCTCTGAATAGTCGACTTTTCGATAGCGTATCCTCGAAGCGATAAGGAATGCAACAAGACCAAGCGCTGCACAAATTAAGAAAAGCTCTGAAAAGGAGATAATCCCAACTAACGTTAAACCGAGCGCTGGACCAAATGCTAATGCTAGGTTGCCGGACAAGCCAAAGTACCCCATTCCCTCTCCACGACGGGCAGGTGGAATTATATCGGTAGCAATTGTTCCACCTGCCGTGGTTGATAGCCCCCAGCCAATTCCTTGTACGATTCGAATAATAAATAATAGAACAATACTGGCAATAAAGGCATAAGCTCCTACAGAGAGAACGAAGACTGCTAACCCAACCATATAGACAAATCCTCTTCCTTTTGACTCAAGAGCATGACCTGCATACGGACGAAATATCAGGGCAGAAAATGTAAAAATCCCTACCACTATTCCGACTAGCTGATCACTGCCGCCCAATTCTTTTACAAACAATGGGAGCGTTGGAAGTGTCATTTGAAAGCCAAAAAACACAAAAAAGTTTGCTAAACAAATAAACACGAAATCACGTGTCCATATCTTCTCGCGAGTTTCCGCAGTATTTATTTTAGATTCCGGCCTCATAAACGACTTCCTTTCTACTTTGCTAACATCCTATTATACATGAGTCACTGCAAAATTAATATGCAAACAATTCGAGTTTCGAAATTTTTTTGAAGCAATTACGAAAAGGCACATATATGCCGCATATATGCACCTTTTCTTCTATAATTTCCAATCTGTTTTCACTAAGAGATTAATTTTAGCCCAATCGCCGCTCCTAAAACCATTGCTATAAATAAAATTCGTTTCCAGTCTTTTGATTCCCCATACAAAATCATTCCAAGTATAGCACCACCAGAGGCACCTATCCCTGTCCATACAGCATAGGCAGTACCCATCGGCAATGTTTCCATTGCATAAGAAAGAAATATAAAGCTTGCTCCAAATCCGCCAATTAACAAGAGAAAAGATTGCCAATTACGGTCATGATGCAGTTTATTAATCATAGCGACACCAAACATTTCAAATAGCCCTGCTAACACTAAGGAACCCCAAGCCATTAGGATACATCTCCTTTCTGTACCTTTTCATCTGTGACTAATTTCAATCCAATAACACCTGCTAATAAAAGTAAAATCAGCAGTATTTTGCTCAGTTTAAACGGTTCTCCAAATAATAAGATTTCGGAAAACACGGTACCAGCTGTACCTAATCCAACGAATACAGCATAAACCGTTCCAACAGGTAGCTTCCGCCCTGCCATTATCATTAAATAAAAGCTGACAAAGATGGCAATAGCTGTTCCAGCCCATGTCCAAAAATCATATGCATGCTTTAAGCCAATCACCCAAAACACTTCGAAAAAAGCTGCAATAAAAACCTTCACCCAATTCGCATTCATTAATAGCACCTCCATCCCCTATTTTTGCCAAGAAAACTTTCCTTCTGTAAAATGGCGTCTATAACCGAACAAGTCCATAAAAAACCTAAAAAAAGCCTCAGAGCAACTGCTAAACAGTTTCTCCCAGGCTTTTATCCTTCCGTGACACAGTTTGATTACTGTGGATTTTCTCTCGGACCAGACCAGTAGATGCTGCGGAACCCTAGAAAACCTTCTCTATGCAATTACTTTTGATTATACACAAATCCGAGACAATTTCAAGTAATATTTATTGACCAATCACGCCACATGCGATGCGATCTCCCGCATCACCAGCGGGCTGTGATGTGTAGTCGTCTGCATCAGAATGAATGACCAATGCAGTTCCTTCCTCAGTATACAATGTATTTTCGCTTTCTCTATCTAATGTAAGCTTATCAGCTGTTACTTCTGCTGTTACTGTTCCATCATCAGCCACTTCAATATTTTCTAAATCACCTGCATGCGGCCCATCTGAATGATCAAATCCATGCTTAGCATCTGTCGGATTATAGTGTGAACCAGCAGATTCGAAATCTGGAGGATCACATTTTCCAACCTCATGAATATGGAATCCTTTTGTTCCGGGTGGTAAATTTTCTCCTTCCAATTTTATGTTTACTCCCGTATCGGCAGGCGTTAGCGTTGCCGTTCCAACTACCTCACCTTCTGCATTTTGCAAAGAAACCAAGACCTCTTCCTCTGCTGTTGCATTTGGATCTTCCGCACCTTCTTCATTGGTCGCGTCATCCTCAGTCGGTGCATCATTATCGGTTTCTGTATCTGTCTCATCCCCCGTATTTCCACACGCAGTTAATACCATAGTTAAGATTAATGCGAAAACAATCATTACCCAACGTTTCATTTTGTCATCTCCCTTTTAAGGTTATATTACTAATGTTTCACAAACTAGCACGTAGTTAAACATATTCAGACAAGAATACTATAATTGTACTAGCTATGTTAGATGTGAAAATCAAAAGTCCTACTGCCGGGATTGGTATGATTTTAGTTGTATAATTCATATTCTGGAATAAGCATTGGATTATGTCTATTGGCTATCATTTCTTCAATGTGATCACTTCTATAGAAGATGTATTTGTTGTTTCAAAACAAGAATGAACACATACAAAACACGCCTTACAGGGGAATCTCCCTTGTAAGGCGCATTTCAATCGATTAAGATGCAACAGCAACTTCTTTTTGTACTTTATTCTTCTTGTTTTGAATTGTTTGTTTCAAGTATGGAAGAATCCATCTATCTAAACCATATCTGCCTGCATTATAACCAGCAGCCAGAAGGAATACAGTGATTACTACCATTTGTGCATTGGTGCTTACTGTTCCACTGAAAAGGAACGCAAAGTTCATTGTAATTCCCATTAAAGCTGCAAAGTTTGTAAAAATTCCTAGGATAAGTGCGATACCTACTAACAATTCTCCCCACATAACCGCGTACGTAAACAATTCAGCCTGTGGCAATGCGACAGCTTCAAGAAATGTTCCCCACCATGCTTGAACAGTTGCTCCTTCACCAGCAGAGTTTGCAATTGCTCCTTGAATAAATCCACTTGCATCAAACTGTCCGCCAGTAATTTTTCCATAACCTGCTGTCATCCATTGGTAACCAATATAAATTCTTAAGAAAGTCCAAATACCTGCAGCTACTTTACTGTTACGAATAAAATTCATAATCATTCCATCCATCTCCTTTTATATTCTTATTTGATTTGTTTACTTGTTCATCATTTCACAATATATTGTAAAGGCGTTTCCTTACTACACTTATATCATAACAGATATTTTTAGTTTGAAAATATCTTTGTGAAGTAATTCACATTTTAGAAACAAAGTTGTGAACATTTTTTGAACAGGTTTGATTATTATAGATATTCAAATTAAAGAAGCATCATAATCCTAACAAACTTAAGCTTTAGTAAGACGTCCCCCTTCTTTTCTTTTAGCAAATGTCAGAAATATTATTGACAGCGATAATTATAGGTCATATACTGTTCATATAGATATACACAGTATAACAGTCAGGGAGGTATTTGTTATGAAAGAGTGGAAACAGGCTTTCTGGTTAGCAGGGATTGAATGGAAGAATTTTGTACGTCATGCTGTTATTTCCTACATACTTTATTTCCTATATATCGTAATTATATTTGCTTTCCTCCCCATCTTAGAGGATGGTACAACAGTTGTAGGGGATATTTTGTTCATTATATTCTTTCTTCTTTTCCCAGTTTGGATGAAACCAAAAGAAACCAATATACAAAAAATCAGCGGAGACATTTGGGCATCTCCTTCCTTGATTATGCTTCAGCAGCTACCAATTAGAAAAGATGTTATTGTGAAGAGTCGATTTATCTTTCATTCTTTTTATTCTTTTCCGTTTCAGCTCACCTTATTACTATGCTTGTACATACTGACACCGGAAACTCGCAACCTGGAGCTTAGCGCTTATCTTGCTTTCGTCATTTTATGGCTAGCAATTGGTATATATATTGGATTCATCTTACCTGCAAGTGATGGAGGAGATATTATCAATTGGAAAACATTATTAGGATCTAGTCTCTTTTTTATACTTCTTGGAGCAGCGATCTTAACTCTCTTTCATGCTGTGTTAGATGTCGGATTTGTAGAATGGACGATTCGAATTGCCCAAGAGTTTCCGCTCTTATCAACTCTTGTATCCATCTTCCTCACTGGATTTGGCTTCTTTTATTGGCCTCGTTCATTGAAAAAAACGATGGAAAAGCTTGATTATCTTTAAGCTAATGTTTTTTAGAAAGGGGTGTGTGTGCTTTGCAGCTGCCGATTCATCTTTCCAACGAATCCCGTGAACCTATATACCATCAGATCGAACATCAGTTAAAGGCATTAATCGCTAGTGGGCATATTCAAGCAGGTACAGCACTTCCATCTATTCGGGGACTTGCAAAGGATCTTGAAATAAGTGTGATTACGATTCGACGTGCCTATCAAAATTTAGAATATCAAGGATTTATTGAAACGAAGCAAGGAAAAGGAACTTTTGTATGTGACATTGAGGACGCCTTGAAACAGCAAGTGAAGATAAGATCTGTCTATGAAACATTTGAAAGATCTGTAGAAACAGCAATGAGCTATAACTATACGACTGAGCAGATTGAAGAAATCTTCCATAACATTCTGATGAACTATAAGAAGGGAGAGTAAACGTTGAAACCTTTTGCAGAGATAACCCAGGTAAAAAAGAAAATAGATAATTTTCATCTTGGACCAATCAATTTAACAATTGAACCCGGAACAATTACATCACTTGTTGGCAATAATGGCTCTGGAAAAAGTACATTAATGAAGCTGATGATGAATCTAGCAAATACTGACAGTGGCAGTATTAATTTATTTAATCAAAATGTTTCTGGTGATGAAGAGCAATGGAAATCATTTGTTGCCTATCAGTCACAAAAAATGATCGGATGGGACGCTTTTACTGGAGAGAAATTAAAAGGTTTTATTGCCCCACTTTACGAACATTGGGATGAACAGCTTTTCCACCGCCTTGTTGAACGTTTTGCTGTTCCTTTGGATCAACGCTTTTCCAAACTTTCTCAAGGGTCACAGCAGAAACTCACACTTGCACTGACCATTCCAAGGAATACTGCTTTATTACTTTTGGATGAACCGACAGCATACCTTGATATTCCAGCGAAAACTCACCTTATGGACGTTCTAGTAGACTGGATGGAACAAGGGGAACGCTCCATTGTTATAGCAAGTCATCAAATTGAAGATATTAAGAAACTTTCTGACTATCTATTCGTATTACGTAATGGGGAGATGGTAGGGAACTTTGAAAAAGAAGCACTGACAGAACGCTACAAGCGTTATTGGTTACGCAGCGAACTAACTGAATCATCTATTCCTGGTGAAGTTTTTCGGGATCGTATTCAAGTGGTATCCAATCATCCAGAAGCAACGGAACACTATTTACGAGAAAAAGGTTTACAATGGACGAACCAATCTTCACTTGATTTGGAAGAGATTATTACGTCGTTACTGTCACCCACTAGATAAAGGAAGGTGTAATCGATGACTTTAGCTATTATCCAAGTATTTGTCATACAGGTTATCCTACCCGTCGCTTTTATTTTATCTTTATGGAAAACAAAATATCCAACCCGCCTTGATTGGGTCATCCAGTTACTATTTACCGTTGTATTTATTACATGGCTATTTCTTTCAGGGCGATGGGATTGGGTAGGAATATACCTGAAGTATGTATGGGTGCTTTTGTTAATTCCTGCTATTTATCTGTCTTGGAAAAATACCAAATCACTTCCGTTCCGTACGAAGCTTAACAGGAGCCAAAAATTTTCAAGAGGATTTAATATCGTATTATTACTTATTTTTGGCCTATATACGACTTCTAGTGTGAGTGGTTATTCCACAGAGGATGAACCCATTGATCTTGCTTTTCCATTAAAGGACGGGTCTTATTATATTGCACATGGTGGCAGCGCGACACAGATAAACTATCACAATGCCTATGAGCCTCAACAGTATGCGCTTGACATTGTAAAATTAAATCCCTTTGGTACACGAGCAAATGGTATTTACCCGAAAAAACTCGATAACTATGAAATTTATGGGGATGTACTCTACAGTGCATGTAGTGGAAGTGTAGTGGAAACAAAAAATAACTCACCTGATTTAATACCACCAAAATCAAACCCGGATCAACCAATGGGAAATTTTGTTGCTATCGAATGCGATGAGGCGGACTTTATTCTGTATAACGCTCATTTGTTGGAAGGAAGTATTACGGTTGCAGCAGGTGAACGAATAGAAGCTGGTGAACAGATCGGTCAAATTGGAAATTCCGGAAACACCTCCGAGCCCCATCTCCATATCCATGCTGAAAAAGATGGCATAGGAGTTCCACTTCTATTTGATGGAGTATTTCTAATCCGAAATGATGTAGTAAAAAAGAAAGGGTGAATCCATAACAATGGAAACAATGTTATCGGTAAAAAACTTAGAAAAGGCTTTTAAAGACAAGCAAATTATTAAAGACATTAGCTTCGATGTTCGTGAAGGTGAAATCATGGCAATTCTTGGGCCAAATGGGGCCGGGAAGTCAACAACAATCCGTAATATTATGGGGATTATGTATCCAGATGCTGGTTCGATTGAATTCCTAAATAGCAATGGGAAAGATATTCCGCGCAATAAAATTGGCTATTTACCAGAGGAACGCGGTCTCTATAAAAATGTCAACGTAATGGATATTCTGCTCTATTTAGCCGAGCTAAAAGACTACCCGCTAGACAAGGCAAAAGAGCGCGCGCTGGACTACTTGAAAAAATTTGACCTAGAAGGTAAGGATAAGGTTTCTGTTGAAGAACTTTCCAAAGGGATGGGGCAAAAGGTGCAGTTTATCGCATCTGTCATTCATGAACCAGAGCTGCTCATATTGGATGAACCATTTTCCGGACTCGATCCTGTAAGTCAAGAGTTGTTCAAGCAGGAAATTCGCAGCCTGGCGGAAAAAGGAACTGCTATCTTACTATCATCCCATCAAATGAATCTTGTAGAAGAAATGGCGGATCGTCTCTTTATGATTCACCGAGGACAGAAGGTGATTTATGGAACAATGGATGACGTGAAAACCCAATATGCCAATTTTAAATGTACCATTCACGGAAAAAATACTTACGATGACTTGGTACGCCTTCCCGGTGTTCAGCGCGTTGAGCAAGAGGATGACAAATCCATTCTCTATTTAGCAAGTGACATCCACCCTGCCAGCTGGCTAAAGCATTTACCAGAACAGCTCGTCATACACGAACTAACTATCGACCGGATATCGCTTCATGAAATATTTATTGATATTGCAACAGATAAAAACCTATTACAGGAAGCAGGTGAGCTTCATGCGTAATACGATGAAAGTAGCAAAATGGGAAATTAAACGAAATATGAAAAATAAGACCTTTCTAATCGGGCTATTTTTAACCCCTATCCTGATTCTTGCCTTCGGATTTATCGGCAGCTTGTTTGGTGGATCAGATGATGATAATCCTGCAGCAACAACCGTATACGTTAATGACCAAACAGATATTTATCCAGCATTAGAGGAAACGATTAGTCAAAGTGACTTGGACTGGGAAATGGAGCAAACAGATATTGATGAAGCAGATGTGGAATCAATCTTAGAAGCTAGCGAAAATACAGCATTCCTATTTATTAATGATCAAGCAATCGAGAAGGGTGTCGTTCCCGTTTATACAAGTGATGAGATTGACCAGTTCTTTATCAATCAAGCTCAAGTATTAACCACTCCACTGCAAGCATTAAAAATTGAACAGTTTGGTTTAACAGAAGAAGAAACAGCAAGTCTGCTGCAAGGAATCACTTTTGAAGAAATAACAATGGAGGGTACTGCTGCAAATGAAGATGGTAATGCATCAAAAGAAGTAGAAACTGAACTTGCAGCCGATCCGATGGAACGTGTGGTACCTGGTATTTTTGCTGGAATTATTATGTTTTCTGTTATTATGACGGGGATGGCAACCTTCCAAAGTGCATCACAGGAGAAGAAGGATAAAATCGCTGAAATTATTCTTTCGTCCTTAACACCATCTGACTTAATGCAAGGGAAAATTGTCGGCTATTTTGTTTTAGGTATCATTCAAGTAGTAGTTTTCTTTGTCGTCCTATTGCCATTTGCAGTCTGGAAATTAGATATTCCGATTATGGAATACTTACTTGTTCCCGAAACCATTTTACTTGTTTTCATTGCTATTTTAAGTTATCTGATGTTTGCATCCATCTTTGTCGGTATTGGTGCAACGATGTCAGATATTACAACTGCTGGGAACTTCCAGGGATTTGTGATGATGCTGCCATTTGCACCACTTGTTATTATGGGACCTGTTTTTAATGATCCAAGCGGGATTGTTGCACAAATTGGTACGTACATTCCATTTACAGCACCAGGCGTGCTTATTATGCGCCTCTCTACACTGGAACAGTGGCCTTGGATTGAGATTATTATCTCCCTCATTGTCATTATAGCAAGTGTCTGGATCTTCATGAAGCTTGCTGGAAAAATCTTTAAAGTAGGTATTTTAATGTATGGAAAAAATGCTACTCCAGGTGAGATCTGGAAATGGCTTCGCGCTTAATTTTTTTAGAGGCAGCTATGCTAATGGCTGCCTCTTCCATTACTTCCCGCTTAAAAATCCTAAACTCAAAACACCTCACACATGTTATACTAGTAAACATGTTTAACAGATCAATGAAGGAGTGCGAGTAAGAATTGCAAGAAGAAGCAAAATCAAATAAAAAAATCGGTATACCATTAGTCGTATCGATTATAGCTATATCCTTTTCTGCCATTTTTGTAAAATGGTCTGATGCACCTGCTACGATCTCAAGTATGTATCGTATGTGGTTTGCATCTATTTTATTGCTGCCATTTGTATGGAAAAGAAGAAAAGAGTTTCTGCTTATTTCCAAACGAGACTTTTTACTTTTGATGTTTTCTGGGCTGTTTCTAGCATTGCATTTTGCCCTATGGTTTGGATCGTTACAGCTAACAACCGTAGCAAGCTCCACCATAATCCTTACTTTGCAGCCGATTGTCGCATTAATTGGAGGCTTTCTTATATACAAAGAACGAACAACCATTTCTGCATTATTAACGGTTGGGATTGCGGTAATTGGTGCAGTCATGGTTGGCTGGGGTGATCTTGGCTTAAGCAAGGAGGCTGTGCTTGGAGATCTTCTGTCTTTCCTGAGTGTCATTGCTGTGGTTGGTTATCTGCTGATTGGACAAAATGTAGTAAGGAAGCTTTCTCACTGGATTTATAGCTTTACTGTTTTCCTATTTGCATCGATTACACTGACAATTTATAACCTTATTGCCGGAATTTCGCTCAGTGGGTATGAGTCACGTGAATGGGGAATTTTTCTACTGCTAGCTATTGTCCCTACTATTTCCCATGTAATCAATAATTGGCTGCTGAATTACGTCAATACTACAACCATTTCTATGAGTATTCTAGGGGAGCCAGTTGGGGCCACTGCATTAGCAGTCCTGTTATTAGGAGAGCGGGTAAATGCTATGCAGATTGCAGGAGGTATCGTTGTTTTACTTGGGGTGTTTTTCTTTTTGGTTCAGCAGCAAAAGCGTATTCCTGCATAAAGTGGAACTTCATTCAGCGGGGGGCTTTCCTCCCCCACTCAATGTTAATACCAATAGGGAGACCCCAAGGCTCTTGAACTAGCTGTTTTATCCCTACTCTTCACTTATTTTGGTTCTCTCACGCTTAGAGTTAGGGATATTAATTCCCTTAATGGTAAAAACAGCTATTATCTTTCTATCGTTCAGAAATATGTCGTTCTTTTTAAATGTAATATATATTATAATAAACTTAACATAATTTAGTATTTTTCTTATGAATAAAGGAGGCATTATTCATGTTAATCGCAATTATTGCTTTTTGTATAAGTCTTTGCATAAGTCTTATTATCGCAAGTGAGGTTTGGGACTAACTACTAAATCGATGTAGAAAATGAACATTTTAATTTTATATGGAATAATAAGCGGGCTTGCACAGGATGCCCGCTTTTTTATATAAAATACAAAAGCAGCCTTAACCACTAAATCAGCGCAAGCAAATTTACCATCATTCCCAAAACTACTCCGCTTTTGTTGTTGTTGAATAGTGTCCATTGAAAAAAACCTGAGAGCAGAGAGTCTTCGAAGAGATCTTCTGTGAAACTAACATCTTATTGCCAGTTGATTCATATACTATGGATGACGTTAGAAAACTTGGCATTTGCTAAAGGGTTTCTTAGGAGCCTTTTTGCGTTGGAAGGCTTCACTTAGACTTATAGTTTTTACCTTCGAGGAGGATTTGTGATGGAGATAATCGTCTTTCACGGTTCAACCCGTGTTCATGGAAATACAGAGTTTTTGGCACATCAGGCCGTACCAAAAGAGAAAGGAACGCATATTTACTTACGTGATTACACTGTCAGCCCTATTCTCGATCAACGCCATGATGTCAACGGGTTTGACCCAAATGAAGATAGCCATCAATGGCTCGTTGATCAAATGCTAGCTCATGAAATTATCGTTTTCGCTACTCCCATTTACTGGTATAGTATGTCCGGACCGATGAAAACGTTTATTGACCGCTGGTCGCAAATATTAAGAGACCCAGCATATCCACACTTTCGAGAAGCATTATCAAAGAAAAAGGTTTACCTCATTGCGGTTGGCGGTGATACGCCGACAATAAAGGGGCTTCCACTTGTCCAGCAATTTAATTATATTTGTCAGTTTTATAAAATGTCCTTTGAAGGTTATGTAATTGGAAAAGCAAGTAAGCCAGGGGAAATTCTTCAGGATAAACCAGCATTAAAGGCAGCATCATTACTTATAAAAGAGGAAGCACGTTGACTGTTCAACGTGTTTTTTTATTTGGCAGGAAGCTATAAAATTAGAATACTGTGGATAAATCAGCTGCCAAAACGGCCTCGTCCATAAAGAACTGAAGGTTAGCAAGACTTCCCTCACCTCATGACAGGATAAAGAAGATTTGCCGGCTGGCTAAGGCATGAGGTTTAATCGCACTATAGCCTTGTCGTGAAAGCAGGTACCAAAGCTTGCACTTTTGTTATTGACAGTACGTATATTTTCTAGTAATTACGGACAGGCTAATTATTAATTCTACGTACCTAGTAATCAATTAAAGTTTAGGTAGTTCATCTCTATTCACATGAAAAACAGGGAGTTATATTCTCGAATACTAGTTACTTAGCACGGTTTTTGCTGAAAAATGTTTAAATTCCCCTTGTTAAGGAAAGTATTAACTATTATTATTAATCTATGGAAAATTATTTTCGACAAAAGGAGGAGCAAATGAGGTATTTACGACAATTATTCATCGGCATTGGTTTTCTGATAATGGGATCACTTCTTGTTCCCGGTTTAACACATGCCAATGAAGGTCAATCTTATGAGGTTTATTCTTCGGTATTAAATGTTCGAAGTGAACCTGCTTCTGATGGTGAAATCATTGGCGTATTAAGTAAAGGGAATAATGTAATGGCATTCCAGGAGAAACACGGGTGGGTACAAACCTATTACGGCGGAAATGTAGCTTGGGTTGCGAAGCACCATCTAATTCCAATTACGAATACTAGCCAAGGGAGTTCAGCTAATACACAATCTGTAACAACGTCGGATTCGATCACAGTCACAGCAAATAGTGTACGTTTACGTTCAGGTCCTGGTACGAATTACAATGTTATAGGATCGTCATCAGCAGGAGATACATACAACGTAGTAGAAACAAACGGTGATTGGCATCAAATTAAATTAGGAAATGGTCAGGCAGGATGGATTGCTGCATGGTTAACGAACACCTCGTCAAATAGCGAACAAGCATCCGAACCGAATAATACAAGCAATAATACGAATAATAACGCGCCTGAAGTCACATCAGATTCATTAGAAGGCTACAATATCGTGCTTGATCCTGGACATGGTGGAAAAGATCCTGGAGCAGTTGGACTTAACGGAATCTATGAGAAGGATCTTGTATCGGATACAGCAGTTAAAGTAGCAGAACAACTGCGAAATGCCGGGGCAACTGTTATTGTTACTCGTAATGGTGATTATTTCGTATCACTTGATGAACGTGCAGACATTAGTAATTCCTATCAAACAGATGCTTTTGTCAGCCTGCATTATGATTCCTTTCCTACAATTGGGGTCAATGGGGTAACTACTTATTTTGGCAATGGCTCTGACCGGGGCTTAGCACAAAATATTCAATCGGCACTAGCTTCTACCGTAAGCTTGGATAATCGCGGTATTATGCAACGTAACTTCAGCGTACTTCGCGGTACAACTGCACCATCTGTTTTAATAGAGCTTGGATTTATTACCAATCCAAATGATTTAGCTACTGTTCAAACAGCTGCATACCAAAATCAAGTTGCAACAGCAATTACTGATGGATTAGTAGATTATTTCCATAGATAATATACCAGTTCAATATATTTCCTAAAACGTAAGGGAGCTATCCTATCGCAAGGACAGCTCCTTTATGTATTACACTTAAAAATATACTATTACAGCTCTAAATATGTGATATATACGGATACATTATCCACGGCTTTTTGGTTTAGGCTCTTTATCGTTTAACGGAGGAACTCCCTCTTCGGTTACCACCTCGATTGTTGTAGGCTGCACCCAGCTTTCTGAAGCAAAAAAAAGTATCAATGCCAAGGAAAGTAATGTAATTACCTTCTTCAACATCCTCACCACCTTTCCTTGTAAACCCCACT
Source organism: Oceanobacillus sp. FSL K6-2867 (assembly GCF_037963145.1). Classification (NCBI taxonomy): domain Bacteria; kingdom Bacillati; phylum Bacillota; class Bacilli; order Caryophanales; family Bacillaceae; genus Oceanobacillus; species Oceanobacillus sp. FSL K6-2867. Next base: position 2,598,233 of record NZ_CP150144.1, on the reverse strand, counting down.
AAGTACACTATTAGCATAATTATAATAGCTTGCAGCTAATTTATATTTTCGATTATCAAAATAGTAATCTGCTAAAATCTTTAAATACTTATATTTCTCATATGGTAATTGTATCTCATCCAAGAAAGGCAATACTTTCTTTGTAATTAAACTTACGAATTCTCTATCTTCAATTCCATGTATCAAGTACCAGTACACTTTAAATTCATAAACATAAATGGAATCTAAAGGTGTTAAGCTCTCCGACAAATCGAGCCCTTTTTGCAGCCATTTATCTGCATTTGTATAATCCCTTTTTTGGTAAAATTCTTTCATCAAGCTTGATACAGGAACAATTTGGTCACTAATCGATTCACTGGCATGCAGTTCATAGCTCTTCAAATAGTATCCAATTGCTTCCTCTGACTTATTTAACAGAGAGTACACTTTTCCTAAATTTTGATTACATAGCGCGTATAGGGAATGTTCATTGGCAAGCTCTGCAATCGTAGCTGCTAATTGATAGCTTTCCTTAGCCTTATCCAGTTCATATGTCCTGCGATAGGATATCCCTAAAAGAATATGACATTCTGCACACCTTTTTAGGTTATATACCTTCTGATAATAGTCTAACGCTTTAGTAGCGTATGAAAATGTATGATGTGTCTGTCGCAGTTTACTAGCCGATAATGCAATTAAATAATACAGGTCATTTTCTTCATCCTTCAATGAATAGATAGGATATCTTAAATAATCTTCTGCACGCTGATAAAAGGATAATGCCTTTTTAAAAGATAACAAGGAAAAATGATAATCGCCCATAAATTTATACCAATAATAGGTTTCTGCTTCTGTGAAGCTATGCGATATACTGTGTAAATATTTATACTGCTTTTCCTTATTAGCTTTATCGTTAATTAGTATGTAATAGCTTAGCCTATGGATATCGATTATATTTCGATATGAGGTATCTGCAATATTCATGTGCCCTTTCATGTGCTGATACCCTTTTACAGCTTCCTTTCGGTTACCAACCAATAAATGACGAAACCATGCTTTAAAAAATTCGATACCATTATGTTCATCTGCTTCTAATTCCATGTTTAGCTTTTTCGATAATAAACTGACAACTTCCTGACGAGGCTCTACTTCTCCATTCTCTATTTTGGATAAGTAGGAAACGGAAATGACTCCATTTGATAATTCTGTTTGTGTCATTCTCGACTTTAGTCGATGATATTTGATTCGATGTCCAATCTTTTTATCCATATGCCCCTCCCCCTATAAAGATAATTATACAACAGAATATGCCCCTGCTACTGTAGAGCTTGGTCTATTTTAGCAGAAAATCTTAATTTTTTACATAATTATGGAAAATTTTACTGCGTATTCATTATTGACTATGAAATTTTGACGATTTATGTATTTTATTGGGAATAGTTGTGGCAGATTATTACGTTCATCGTATAAATAATTCAAATTAATCCGCATCAAAAAGATAACGCCCAGCTGAATTGCTGAGCGCTTTGGGCAGAGACATTTTTTCAATTTCACTAACTAGTTTTCACTTCATGGCTGCTTTCTATTTCTATATCGAAGTCATTTACATACACTGCATTTCCATTAATTCTAATCGTATAAGACTTTCCATACCTATCTACCTGTACTTCCACTCGCCCATCTCTGCCTATTTCATGTCCCTGCTCCACTACAAGCCTTAGAGGCTCTTTAAAACCTCCATTTATGTATTCAGCATAATATGCACCCATCACGCCAGATGCAGTACCAGTTACAGCGTCTTCCATCGTGCCTGAGTATGGTGAAGAGAAATGTCTGGCATGCATATCAGCATCAGCATGATATGTTTCTGTACAAAAGGGATGTACAGATGACTTAGGCATCTCTTTTAAAATATCAGGAAAAAATTCATTATTTGGCTTCATTTTCTTAAAAACATGTACACCTTTTATTGGTATTAACAAGGTCCATGTACCTGTACTGCCATAAGCAATTGGTAACTTATCATCTATATCCTTTGTCTCCAATCCGATTGATTTGGCTAAAGCTTCTTTTGATCCTTTGAAGCTTTTAAACTGTGGTGGTGCCTGGTTCATTGTTATCTTAATATCTTTCTTCGCATCATCGTCAATCGTAATAGGTAAAATTCCTGCCTTCGTTTCAATGGTTAAGTCTGTTTTTTCGCCTAATAGCCCCTTCGTCTTTAATGCATAAACCGTTGCCATCGTTGCGTGCCCACACAAATTCATTTCATGGCCAGGCGTAAAAAAACGTATTTTAAAATCCGCTGCCTCTGATTTAACCGGAAATGCCGTTTCATTAAATCCCACTTTAAACGCAATTTCCTGCATCTGTGCATCTGTTAATGCATCTCCGTTTAAAACAACTCCTGCGGGGTTTCCTTTATTCGGCTCTTTACAAAACGCATCATAATGATAAACCCTTACAGCCTTCATAATCATTCCTCCTATATGTGCAGCAGCCCTTGCTGATCTTTAATCCTAAGAACTGTGAAACGATTACCTTTTGATTACTTTCGCCAATCGAGTAAACTCCTCCACATCTTCTATACATAATTTAAGCCCTTTCTCCCAAAAGCCCTCCAGTTTAATATCCTCACCCAAATGTTTTCCCTTTCTCTAGGCATTGGTACACATCCAGAATCATATTTTGAAGTTTCAGAATATATTACGTAAAAAATTAGGCAGCTCATCTGAATAACTACCTATTGTCTACTATGGATTTATCTTCTTAAATTTATTTACGATAAAATATGCAACAGATGCAGCAAACAAGGAAATTATTAATGATAGTAAGATTGATGGTTGACCACTGCTAATAATTGTCTCCTGCGCTAGCATACCACTCTGATTCCAGGCTTCTGCAATGTCGGGTGTATAAGTGAACGTAAGCAGCATTCCAGACAAAATTTGCAACAATGTATACGCAAGAAGAAAACTCACCACAAAAGTAATATATTTTTTCAAGGTGTGCACCTCCATCGGGTTAATCTTGTATTTTATCAATATTTAATATTGCCAGCTGGAAAACTTACAAGCAACATCTATTTGTATATTATTTTCCTGCATATGTTTCCAAATGATTGTTTTTTAACGATTATTTTTAAAATGGCTTATAGTCCGTTCATAAGCCATTTTCATAGTTACTGTATTATTCTGATAACGCGATTTTTATATGGGCTAAGTGGTGCTCTTCGTGCCAAGCTAATTTTGCAATCTTTGTTGCAACTGTTATTTTACCGTTTTTCTGATGAGTAAACGCTAAATCTAATTGCTCTTCAGTTAAACTATTTCCTAAAGATACGATTCGTTCATTAATACCTTCCAACATTTTAATAGAACTCTCTACAGGAAGTGTTGTGTCCGATAGAATAGCCCACTGGTCTTGGTCAAAATTCGGCACTGTGGGATTATCATCTGTTAAAGCCAGCTTCAAACGTTGATACATGTTCAACTGAGAATCAGCAATGTGATGAACAAGCTCGCGAACTGTCCAGCTGCCATCACGATATGTTCTGCTTAATTCCTCATCACTTAATGAGTCAACAGTTTCTCTTAATCGAATCGTGTAAGTTTCAATTTCTTTTAGCCATTCTTGGATATTTTCCAATGTTACCTTTTTAGGAACTTGTAATTTCCCAATTGGATATTTGACCTCCATTTTTAATCCCCTTTCCCTTATTCGTTTTTTAAATGATCTATTATTAAATTATCTTCCTTATACTTTAACATAAATATCTAATTCCTTAAGTAATTGCTGTTCATGAAATTAGTCCTTTTTGCGAGATGGCACTGGTTGTTATTCCATTATAGTGCCCTATAATGGAGCGACTAAGGTCCTTTCTTCATTGTAACAACTTTAACATTTATCCCATTTGGTTTATGTAAAATATCTTCATCGTAAACAGCATAACCTATGGAACTATATAACTGTATATTCTTTGGTACACTCATACGAACTTTACATAAAATTGTAGATATCCCAACTTTATTAGCATAATCCTCTAAAGACTTTAATATCTTTTTTGCTATGCCTTGTCCTTGTTTTTCTGGAATAACTGATCAGTCATTTTTTAATTGAAATCGCACCATACCAACTGGTTTATTTTCTTCAGAAGCGATTAGCGCTTTTTCTCCTTTTTCTAATGCGTCTGAAACTGACTGAACAGTTTCATCTAAAGCACTTGTTGGAGGGATTTCATTCTTATATTCTATAAATGCCTCAATCATTAACTCATGAATTAGTGTTGCGACTGAAATTGCAGCGGAATTAATTACCACTTTCCTCGCCACTTTATGTAAAAAATATTATATCCCGACTTATATTTACCAAATTAAAAGGAACAAATCATCTATTTCGCTCTCTTATTTTGTATATTAACTTATACGCAATCTTTCAGAGAAAGGTTTCAATTTTAATGGAGCATGTTAGCTCTTTTTGTCTATTTCTGCCAAGGTCATAAGCTTGCTTTACATTCTAGGGTCGTCTTTCCCAGGGCTCTATTTGGCCAATTGTTCGTATCGTATCTTTTTGCTTTAAAGCTTCAATTACTCCACTTGAAATTTCTTTGTTTGTTAGCCATCTGGAATAATTATTTTTTATTACAAAGCCCAAGCGAACTTGATAATAGGTAGAATCTTTGGTAAAAGTTGCTTCTTGTTTGGTTTTACTTAAGTCTTTGCTGCTTCCTAAAACATGGAATAATTCCAAATCAGCGGTGTGAGCTGATACCTCTTTTGCTATGACTTCAAGTGCATCTGGAGCCTTGGCGTGAATCCAGGCTACTATTAAATTAATCTCCCCGTTTTGCTCGATTGTCGTATGGACTTGCTGTTGTAATTCATCGCTATTTCTATAATCAACAAGGAGTGGTGTGAGTTTATTTTTAAAGCTTGTTCGTTCCATAAGCTGATGCAGGCGCACGGAATTTCTAGCAATGATTGACACATGATAGCCTTGATCGAGCAACCAAATGGATACGTCTGCTAACATTCCAGTTCCTCCAACTACTAAAGCATGTTTCATTTATTTTTCTCCTCACGGTATCATTTAGATTTCGCGCAAATATCTTAATGAAAGATAATCCTCATTCCCCGCGTTTGAATATGCTGGCTGTTCAGCAACTTTACGAAACCCTCTTCTTTCATAGAATGGAATACCTTTCATATTTCCTTTTTGCACAGAAACCCACTGCTTCTTTGCGCCTTTCTTACGCTGAATATCTGTTAAAAAATCCAATAGCTTTGTCCCTATTCCCTCCCCACGCCTATTCGGGTCCAAATATAGTACATACACTTCACTTTCTTTATTATCCAGCATTCCTCCGCCAATTGCTCCTACAACTTCATTTTGATCAAGAGCTACAATATAGCCATCCCAGCCAGCGCTTTCGCCTATTTCCCCCAATATACGCTCACGATTATAGAAACGTTGATTGTTTCTTTCTATGTTTTCCGGACTCCTGATTCCTTTATATGTATCCATACACCCCTCACAGCAGACGCGTGCTATTCCTTGAACATGTTCTATTTCTGCGCTTTTAATTGCAACCAAGTATAAGCCCTCCTAAATTACCTTTTATAAGCCCAAGATTTAACTAACAGCCTTAGTACAGTATTCTTAAGGCAGCAACATAATATTACGAATCTTAATGGGTTATTATAAAATACTTACTTAAAGTCTACCATAAAATAAGTATTGTTTATTTTCAATAATTTTAACTGAGGTTATACGCATATAAAGAGAGGTGGTTATCAGCTTAAAAGCCACCTCCCATCCATAATATGCCCTTTTATTTTATAAACTTATTATTTATGAAACCTCCTGTCCGGTAAAATATTTTAGATAAAGCTTTGATCACTCTTTAGGATGTAAAAACACAAGGATTTTACCCTCTTTCACATCATTCGAGTAGCGCTCTGCTTCTTCATTCGAGACACCTATTTCCAATAAAGCATGTTTCAATCCACCTGCACCGGAAGCGGCACCAGCTGCTGCACCTCCAAGTGTAGTTATAATCGGCCCTGCAGCGATGACTGGCCCGATTCCTGGAATTGCTAGTGCACTTAATCCGATAAAGAGCCCGGTTACCCCGATAGCTCCTCCAGCCGCTGCCCCAGCAACAGCTCCATCCGTAGTGGAAGGACTGATTTCTTCAGCCGACTCTTTCAGCATATTTGTATTTTGGGCTATAATTGATATTTTATCGATTGTATAGCCTTTGCTTTTTAATTGTTCTACAGCTTTCACTGCTTGTTCTTCCGTATCGTATATACCAACAATATGATTGTTCATTAATGTGCCCCCTTAAAAAAGTAAACTACTTATTCTTTACCCTTTTCAAAATAATAATAGTCATAATAATTGATTCGGCTTTTAAGGGTGAGCATATTAATAGTGACTGCAAAATTGAAATTACTAGTTTCCTCAGTCAATTTTCTTCGCATAAATCATACTCAAAAAATCATTAAACATAACGGTTTTCACTTCATAGCCATGTTTTTCTAACCAGTTCACTAATAAAGATCGATCTGCATAAAATTCATCCTCAATCGATTCGAGTGCCTCGGTATTTCCTTCCTCACGAAGTTTATTCATGAACTCATTGCGATGTGCCTTATCCAGGAACATCAAATCTGCAATGCAAATTTGACCATTTGGTTTTAACACACGCGTTATTTCCGTTAATGCTAAAAGCTTTTCCGAATCCGGTAAGTGATGTAATGCATAGCTTGAAATAACAGTATCTACCTGCTGATCCAATAAAGGCAGCGCTAGAAAGTGACCATAGTGCACCTCAATCTCCGGATGCTTTTCTTTACATATTTCTAGCATTTTCTCAGATTGGTCAATCCCAATAACATGGATTCCTTTTGCTGAAAATTTCGCTCCGAGGTTTCCTGTGCCAATTCCAATATCTGCACAGATTGCATGTTTATCCAGCTGTATCGTCTGCACAATCCTTTTAAGTGCCTCATCATAATCTTGATGGACATTGAAGCCATGACCCTCGCGCTTAATATGGCTGTCAAAATCCTCTGCCCAGCTATTAAAATCCCACTTATCCTCCCAGCCTTTTCGAAGATTTTTCATTTCCTTTAATTGCTGTGCCAGCTCATAAATATTGCAATTTGAACCTTCCACCATCTGATCAATTGCTTCTATCATATCCTTGATTTCTAACCACTGTACAACGAGCGCCGTACGCTGCGCATGCAAATATTCCTTAATTGTCAAGTCTGGATTTTCCAGTGCCTTTCTAATCCCTTTTACAGGTACGCCGATTTCCCGCAATGCTAGAATTATACTTAACCGCTCTATATCTTTCCCGGAAAAATAGCGATACTCATTTTCGGCATCTTTTTTTGGTGCGATTAGCCCTTTTTCTTCATAAAAACGGATTGCCCGAGGTGTAGTATTTAACTGTTTTGCCACTTCTTTGATTTGCACGAAGCTCTCCCCCTTCTTTTTCATAATAAACTCTTCCGCAACGGGAAGGTAAAGAGCAATATTCCAAAATCATACACCATGATTACTTGTTACCGTATCACAAACAAAGGTCCCATGATATAATATCCCACGCAGAATGTTATACTATAGGCAAACACAAAAAGTGAGGTTTTACACGTGGACGAACGTATTCAAGAAATAATTGATTTCACAGCTGATAAATTTAAGCTTGAAGTTTTTTATTTAAAAAGGCATTCTATCTTTCGTGAGAAGGTCGACCAGAATGATGAATCTTTTGTTTTAAATATGGAATGGTTTCCAAATGACGCTGTTATTTCAGATGAAGATTTGAATCCTGCAGGAACGGTTAGCATCGATATTGATATTCACACCAGGTTAATCCGACGGGTTATCTTCGTAGAGGGTGAGAACAACCTTGAGACTGATTTACCGGAAGCCGGAAATACTGAACAAGCGATTGAATGGATCGAGCAAGAGACCGGATTGGAGTTTGGCAGACAATTCAAATTAGTGCATGAAGAGGATAAAGAACTGTTCTTCCAAGCAGCTGTGGATAATATTCCCGTATTTCCATCTGGATCAATCCAAATGGAATTCAATGCTGTGGATAAACTAACGTTATTTTCAATTGACGGCTATTTTCCAAATGAGGATCAATTAAATTGGGAGCCATTTGCATTAACATCGGAAAAAATTGATCCAATTGCAAAAGTACAGACGAAACTGTTAGAGATTCCATTGGAAGACGAGGAAAAATGGAAGGCAATTTATGGAATAACAACCATATTCGTTACAAATGATGGAGATAAGACGATTTCATATGAACAAGTGGAAAGTCCTGACTCCTATACACAGCATGATCTTGTTTTACAATGGGATGAAGCAATCGAAGAGCCCTTGGCAAGAAAGGACATTGATCTTTCACAAGAGGTCACAGTCGAAGAAGCATTTGCTAAAAAGCAAACAAAAGAAAATGACCCACTGGCCGGTGACGAGCAAAAGCAAGCAATTAAAACGGTACAAAACTTCATGCAGCGCGAATATCCACAGGCAAGCTGTACTTGGAAGCTTGTCGCATTATGGCGTGAAAAAAAATATATTATTGCAGAATTGCGGCCAACACAGCCAGATGCGCGTGTCATTGACCGGAAGATTAAACTTTTAATGGACGGTGCTAATTACGAAGCGCTTAACTATGTGGATAACCAAGCCCTTGTGGATATGTTTAAACATTTTGAGCATGCAGATGAGCCTAAGTTTTCTGAAGAAGAGGCGTTTGAAAAGCTTGCTAAACATATTGAAATCACGCCTGTCTATGTTTTTGACAAAGCACAAAACTGCTACATTTTATGCGGGAAAGCAGACTGTGGATATGGTGTGGATAGTGTTAGCGGAGAAATTATTTTATTGGATGAGCTATAGGCAGCAAAAATCCCCTTTTGGTTATAAAAGGGGATTTTTGCTTAACACAGAAAGCCTATGATAGCGCCTTCTTACTTATAGATCATCAAATCCGTTAAGGTCACTTGTCTTCGTATATTGTCTTGATTTCTGTTCAAAGAAATCTGTTTTGGTTCCATCAAAGTTATCCACATATGCACGGATCCACTTCATTGGGTTATCAACATGTTGTGGATAGATTTCACTTAAGCCCATCAAGCGGAGCATTTTGTTTGCACGATATTTAATATATCCTGCCATTTCATCTAAATCAATACCTTCTACTTCTGCCAATACATAGTTTGACCATTCAATCTCTAAATCAACCGATTCACGGAAATGATCATAAACCCAATCCGTAAATTCTGCCGTATTGTAATCTGGATTCTCTGCCAATGTCGCACGGAATAGTTCTCCAATAAAGCGTCCGTGCTCCAGCTCATCACGATTAATGTAGCTAATCATCGTTGATGTACCTACCATTTTATTTTGACGTGCCAGATTGTAAAAGAATGCAAAACCAGAATAGAAGAACATACCTTCAAGTAGTGACGTATATACCAATGTTTTTAATATGTTTTCCACTGTTGGTTCTTCCACAAATTCATTGTATTGCTTCGTTAAGTTTTCATTTCTTTTAAGTAGCACTTCATCAACTCGTCCGAGCTGGAATGCTTTATTTTGTTCATCTAATGAAACAACAGATGATAATACATACGAATAGCTCTCATTATGCACTGCTTCCTGCTGTGCAATCACGGCCATAATCGATTGTACAGAAGGATCTGTTGCGTATAACGAAATTAAGAGTGCAGTTCTTGTTTGCGGCGCATCGAGTGTGGATAACAATCCAATTATTTTCAAGTAAGCGTCGCGCTCTTCTTCTGTTAATGTCGGGAATTGCTTCACATCACTGGACATATTTACTTCATCTGCTTGCCAGTAATTACCCACAAGTCGTTTATACATTTTGTACCAATGTGGATAAGCAATATCATTCCAGTTTAAAATTCCACTTGATTTTCCGCCGAATAATCCGGTCGATTTATTTGGATTCAGCGGCTCCAAAGTTTTAGCCTTTTCAAGCAAAGCTCTTGACATGATGCAGTACTCCTTCCAACCAAATTTCAACTTTTTCTTCCTGACTTCCTCTAGGGGACTGCTCAATTTTCAGACCAGTCCACTTACTATCATAAAATTTCACTAACTTATCCACAGCTTTGCAGAATAAGTCATCCCCGCCAAATTGGGTATCTCCCGTTCCAAAAACAACCATATTATCTGGTTTATAGCCAATCTCCAGTATGAGGTCTTTCACTTCGTCTGGTGTACTCCCCATTTCCCAAGTAAACGTTCCAAGGAAAACAAAATCATAGCTCTCAGGGTCAAATGGTGCATCAATTCCGATTCGATGCATATCCACAGATATACCATCTCGCTTTAATTTGCTTTCAATCAGTTCCGCTACTTCTGCTGTGTTTCCACTGTACGATAAATATGCGATAATCGCCCTCAACTTTGACACCACTCACATTCTTCGACATCATTCGACGTTGAACGAACATAATAAGTCGTTTTCAGTCCCTCACGCCATGCTTGCAAATGGAGATCTAATAAAATCGATGCACGAATTGTATTCGGCACATAGAAGTTAAATGAAATACTTTGATCAATATGTTTCTGTCTTACTGCATTTTGTTTAACAGACCAGCGCTGATCAACGATATATGCAGAACGGCGATATATATTGTATGTGCGGTGGTCAAGCTCTGGCGCAGTGACAGGAATCTTAAAGTCTTTCTTCTCTTCACTATAGAACACATTGAAAATTGGATCGATACTAGCTGTTGAGCCAGCAATCATCGCTGTCGTTGAGTTCGGTGCTACTGCCATCAAATAACCGTTACGCATACCGTTCTCCTGTACTTCTTCTTGCAGTGCTTCCCATTCGTTAGTTGTATAGCCCTTTTGCTTAAAGTAAGCTCCTGTACTCCATTTACTTCCTTCGAAGGCTGGGTAGCTTCCTTTTTCCTTGCTAAGCTCCATACTATTCTTGATCGTTAAGTAGGCAATTTTCTCATACAATTCATCTGCATAGCTTACTGCTTGATCAGATTCCCATTCAATATTCTCTTTTGCCAGCAGATGATGCCATCCAAAAGTTCCTAATCCAATTGCACGATACTTCTTGTTCGTCAGTTCTGCTTGCATAATTGGCAATGTATTAATATCAATAACGTTATCTAACATACGAACTTGAATTTTAATTAATCGGTCAAGCACATTATCAGGAACTGCTTTTCCTAAGTTAATCGAGCTTAGGTTACAAACAACATAATCACCAGGCTGATATTTCTTCACGATTGTGTTTTCTTTTTCAAGGTATTCTTCCACAAATTGTGTTGGTGATTGGTTTTGGGTAATTTCTGTACATAGGTTCGAGCAGTAAATCATCCCTTGGTGGCTATTGGCATTTTGGCGATTCACTTCATCACGATAAAACATGAACGGTGTACCTGTTTCAAGCTGGGATACCATAACACGTTTCATAATATCAATTGCATTTACTGTTTTACGCGATAAGTTCTCATTTGCCACACATTCTAGATATTTTTCTCTCCATGTTCCATTCCCTTTTTCTTCATCATAAAATTCTTCTAGGGAATAGCCCATTACTTGACGCACTTCATGTGGATCGAACAGATGCCATTCGCCGCGTTGTTCTACTTGCTCCATAAAATAATCTGGTAAACAAACTCCTGTAAAAATATCATGGGCACGCATGCGGTCATCCCCATTATTCAGCTTCAAGTCAAGGAAGGACTCAATATCTTGATGCCAAACGTCTAAATAAATGGCGATTGCTCCTTTTCTCGTACCAAGCTGGTCAACACTTACTGCTGTGTTGTTTAGCTGCTTAATCCATGGCACAACACCACTGGACATTCCTTTGAATCCTTTAATGGAGCTTCCTCTCGCACGGATTTTCCCCATATAAACACCAATTCCGCCACCGTTTTTAGAAAGCTTCGCAATATCAGTGTTACTGTCATAAATCGATTGCAGGCTATCATCCACTGTATCAATAAAGCAGCTTGATAATTGACCATGTGTTTTTCCTGCATTCGTTAAGGTTGGTGTTGCTACTGTCATATAGAGATTACTTAATGCCCAGTACGCTTCTTCTACAAGCTTCGTTCTGTGAGATGAGTCTTCATCCTGCATCAAGTACATAGCAATAACCATCCAGCGTTCCTGTGGTAGTTCATAAATGTTTTTATTATGATCGGTTGCCAAATAACGTGTAGCTACCGTATAAATTCCTAAATAGTTAAATAGTAGATCTCTATCTGGCTCAATAATGCTACCGAAGTGGTCAATTTCAGATTTCGTATATTTTGAGATGATGTTCGGCGCATATGCCCCTTCATCGGTTAACATTTGAATTAACTCATACAGCGATCCATATCGAGTCTCCGCATTATAATTGCGGTTTTCTCCTGCTTTACGGTAAAGCTCTTGCAAATAAATTCTTGCTGCAACGTATGTCCATGCCGGGTTTACTTCATCTATATTTTCCAATGCAATTTTAATTAATCGATCTGCAACTTTTTCGATCCCCATTTCTGGTTTGATGGTTCGTAATGCTTTCTCCATAAAATGATCAATTTCGACAGAAAGCCCGTCTGTTGCTAGTTTGACAAGCTGCTCAATTGTACTTGGATCCTGTTTCGTTTCTGTAATCATGTTAACTGCCTCCCTATATATAAAACTATGTAAACACCTATTGCTTTCGGTCTTTTAATGGATTCGAATTAATGAATTCCTTATGAAAAATGGTCAAGATTATCTTTTAGCCGCCAAAAAAATGAGGGCAGATTTTCTGATCTTATTTCCTTTACAAACTATCCTTCTATCGTTATGCTATATTAGTTGATTAAAAATCTACCACGCTTTTGATAGCTTCAGTTTGAAATGGACTTCCTTTACAAGACCCGATCACCTTACCCATTATACAATATATAGTATTAATCATCATATTCACTATCCATATCTTGTATCCAACGATAGCATACAACAAAAATTAAAGCAACTTAATTCTACGACTAATTTTGAAATTTCTCCAACCGCATATAAAAGTTCTTCAAAAATTCATAGAATCGTTTTTCAGTAGGTAGCAAAGAACGTTCTGCTGAAACCATGACTCCTACCGTACGGGAAACATTGGGATTGATAATTGGGACTTTTACCGTTCCATGGGGTATATGGTCGATTAATGTAATTTCAGGAATCAATGTTACACCAAGCCCTGCAGATACGAGTCCTTTAATTGCCTCAATATCTTCTCCTTCAAAGGATACTTGAGGATGGAAACCAAGCTGGTTACAAGCATCGACAACAACATTTCGCAAAATAAATCCTTTACGGAACAAAACAAAGGAATCTTTGCGTAATTGATTTAGCTTGATGCCAGGTTCATTTGCAAGCGGGTGACGCACTGGCAGTAATGCAACCATATTTTCTGAAAACAAAATAGTTCCCTTTAATTTCGGCTCATTCTGTGGAATTGGACCTAATAACGCCATATTAATTTCACTCTTCTTGACCGCTTCAACCAATTCATAATAGGTTCCCTGCTTCAATTTAAACTTTACGTTCGGATGCTCCTCCCGAAAAGCGGAAATAGATGTTGGCAGCATATTGCTGGCCAGGCTGCTTGGAAAGCCGATATGGACCGTTCCTCTTTCTGGATCCGTATATTCTTTAATAACCTGTTCTGCTTCATCAATTACATGAATTGCCTTTTCCATATGTTCCATAAATATTTTTCCAATCGGTGTTAATCTGACGTTGCGACCTTCCCGGATAAACAAATTGACTCCGAGCTCTTCTTCAAGTTTAAACAGCTGGCGACTGACAGCAGATTGTGCAATATGCATTGCATCTGCGGCTTCTGTTACATGTTCCCTTTTTGCGACCTCGATAAAATACTTAATTTGTTTTAGCTCCAAAATTACCACCTCAAGTTTGATTATCTCACAACGGCATTAGTTATATCTATTTTTTATATTGTTTCGATTAATTAATTTTCGTAAAATAAATAGTATATTGTAATTTTGTTTTCGTGTAGAAGGTTTATAATGAAGGAGGGCATGATGCCATATGACAAAATCTTATTTATTAAGTAAGAAAAGTGACACTGATCAACAAGTACAACGTTATTTAGATGAGGTATACGCAACCGTTGTCTCCCGCAACCCAAATGAGACTGAGTTTCATCAGGCTGTAGCTTTAATCTTCAAATCCCTTTCCCCTATTCTAAAAAAATATCCGCATTATATGGAAAAAGGTATTTTGGAGCAGCTGGTTGAACCAGAAAGGGTTATTACTTTCCGTGTACCATGGATTGATGACAACGGTAAAGTGAATGTGAACCGGGGATTCCGCGTCCAGTTCAATAGTGCGCTCGGCCCTTATAAAGGTGGTTTGCGTTTTCATCCATCTGTAAATTTAAGTATTGTAAAATTCCTGGGACTTGAGCAAATCATTAAGAATGCATTGACTGGTCAGCCAATTGGCGGCGGTAAGGGCGGTGCCGACTTTGATCCAAAAGGGAAATCAGATATTGAAATCATGCGATTTTGTCAAAGCTACATGAGCGAGCTTGCAAAACATATCGGTCCGGACACCGATATTCCCGCTGGAGATATTGGTGTCGGAGCGGCTGAAATTGGTTATATGTTTGGCCAATACAAGAAAATCCGCGGTAATTTTGAAGCGGGTGTCTTAACCGGGAAAGGATTAGGGTACGGCGGAAGTCTTGCTCGTAAAGAAGCAACAGGTTACGGCGCAATCTATTTCGTCGAGGAAATGCTAAAAAGCAAAGGTTTGAGCATCCTTGGAAGTACAACAGTTGTATCCGGATCCGGAAACGTTGCAATTTATGCAATGGAAAAGGCTATTTCACTTGGGGCAAAAGTTGTCGCGTGCAGTGATTCAGATGGGTTTATTTACGATGAAAATGGAATTGATTTAGATACAATCAAAGAAATCAAAGAAGTGAACAAGGATAGAATTGAGTGCTATCTCGAAAAACATCCATCTGCAGCATATTTTTCGGGCTGTAATGGAATATGGTCTATTCCTTGTGACGTGGCTTTACCTTGTGCTACACAGAATGAGATTGATGCAGATTCTGCTAAAAGGCTGATTTCTCATGGTGTAAAAGCAGTTGCTGAAGGGGCAAATATGCCTTGTACACCAGAAGCTATCGATGCATTCTTAGAAAATGATGTCTTATTCGGACCTGCCAAAGCAGCGAATGCTGGTGGTGTAGCAGTTTCAGCTTTAGAAATGGCACAGAACAGCATGCGTTTGTCATGGACATTTGAAGAAGTAGATGAAAAGCTGCAGCAAATCATGAAAAACACGTATGACAGTTGTTTAGCAGCTTCCATAGAATTTGAAGCAGAAGGCAACTTAGAAATCGGATCAAATATCGCAGGGTTTAAACGTGTCGCCGATGCAATGGTGGCACAAGGCGTAATTTAAATTAGAATAAGCATACAGGCTTCTTTAGAGGCTTGTATGCCTTTTTTGTGTTTAGATGCAGCAAACCTTAAGGCAATAAAGAAGATGAGGATGATTTTGCTGGTTTCTGTTCGACTATAAGGGCCTCAGCCGAGATCTACTTCACTTTCGGCGGTCATTTTTCTGTGAACGGTCGGATTTCGACGATTTCCCTTTGGTTCAGGTTCTCATATCTTTAATAGAACCTGAACCGGGAACGATAATTCAAATTTTTGAAGCGTTATCCTGTCACAGAAATAAAAATACACACGACTTATCCCCATCAGAATCGTTCGTGTGTATTCATCAATGCGTTAAACATTATTCAGCTTAAAACGGCACGGTCATCTTCCAATTGCTGGCCGCGAATCCGCTGGAACTCCTGCAAGAGATCTTTAACAGTCAATTTCTGCTTCTCTTCATCATTCGCCTCAAATATGATTTGCCCTTTATCCATCATGATTAGTCTATTGCCTAGGTCTAGTGCCTGCTGCATATTATGGGTAACCATTAGGGTCGTTAATCCTGACTCTCTTACTACTTTTTCGGTAAGTGAGGTAATTAGTTCTGCTCGAGATGGATCGAGTGCTGCAGTATGCTCATCAAGAAGCAGGATATTAGGATTTGTAAAGGTTGCCATCAATAAGGAAAGGGCTTGCCTTTCTCCTCCTGACAGTAAACCAACTTTAGCAGACAGTCGGTCTTCAAGGCCTAAATTTAACGTTTTCAAATAATCTTTGAACATGTCTTTCCTTTTCTTCGTTACGCCAAACTTTAACCTTCTTTTTTTATTGCGCGAATAAGCCATCGCTAGGTTTTCCTCAATTGTCATGGATGGTGCCGTCCCCGCCATTGGATCTTGGAATACCCGGCCAATAAAGGCAGAACGCTTATATTCCGGTAAATGAACAACTTGTTTCCCACCTATAATAACATCCCCTGCATCTGGAAGAATATTGCCGGAAATGACATTCATCAAGGTCGACTTCCCTGCTCCATTACTGCCAATAACTGTCACAAAATCCCCAGCGGCCATTTCGAGTTCAATGTTATTTAACGCCTTCTTTTCATCTAATGTACCTTCATTGAAGGTTACAGATATATTCTTGACATTAAGCATGTGAATCTCCTCCTAGCTGCCTGCGTTTTTGGATGCGCCGTTTCCTTTCCTTCTGCATTTGGAGAACTTTTGGTGCTACTAATGCGATAATAACAATCGCTGCTGTAATGAACTTCATATCGCCTGTTTCCAGGAAATCAACGCGCAGTGCCAGTGTTACAATTATCCGGTAAATGATTGCACCACCGATTACAGCAAGTGTTGCTCGGGCAATTGTCTTTGTGCCAAATAATGCTTCCCCGATAATAACTGAAGCCAGTCCTATGACAATCATACCAATTCCCATATTTACATCTGCAAACCCACCAAGCTGGCCGATAAGAGCCCCCGCCAATGCAACAAGACCGTTCGACAAACCAACACCTATAATAGTAAGATTGTCTGTATTTGCCGAAAAGCTGCGAATCATTCGTTTATTGTCCCCAATAGCACGAAGCGCTAACCCAACCTCAGTTTTCAAATAGTAGTCTGTCACAAGTTTAATAATAATCGTTACAACTGTCATTATAAGCAAAATCCCCCAAGTTGAAGGAAATCGGTCTAACCCCAGAACACTGAGGAGATTATCCAGCGTGTCATCAATTGCTGTCGAAGACCAGATGGAATTAAGCTGGTTGAAGATAGTTGTTTCATGAAGCATGGATAAGGTAGGTTGTCCCAAAATGCGTAGATTTATAGAATATAAAGCTGTCATCATGAGAATTCCAGAAAGCAATGCATTTACTTTTCCTTTTGTATGCAATAAACCTGTAATACATCCTGCCAGAAACCCAGCTGCAAGTGCGAATATTGTTGCTAATATAGGAGGAACACCATTTACAATTGAGAGTGCTGCCACCGATGCACCCGTTACAAAGCTGCCATCCACTGTTAAATCCGGAAAATCGAGTACACGGAATGTTAAATAAACACCTAATGCCATAATGGCATAAATAACTCCTGATTCAACAGCTCCAAACATGGATATAAACATAATTTTAATCCTCCCGTGACGTTAATGCCGTGTTTATCCCTTATATGTATAAGGGACTTTTCCAATGATGAAGGGAGCCAGACAATAATCTGGCTCCAAAAACTTATCTTATAATTACTCTATGAATTGTGCGGTATCATCCCAGTCGGCATTCCACTTCACACCTTGCTCCTCAGCACCTTGCTTATTAATAAACAATTGAATCTCTGGTGGGTACTCAGCAGGAATATCACTCGGCGACTTTTTACCAGTCAGAATTTCCGCAGCCATTTCGCCTGTACGATATCCAATTGTATGGTAATCGATTCCAAATGTAGCAAATCCACCTTTTGCTAAGGAGTCAGGTTCACCTACAATCAGCGGAATATCTTGATCATTCGCTACTCCAATAACACTTTCTAAAGCAGAAACGACTGTGTTATCTGTAATAATATAAAAAATATCCACTTCGCCTACAAGCGTATTTGCAGCTTGCTGTACTTCAGATGAATTTGCAACTGTTCGCTCGACAACCTCAAGTTCAGTACCTTCCGCCGCCTTTTTAACGGTTTCAATCTGTTTAACTGAATTTTGCTCGCCAGCGTTGTAAAGCATTCCTATCTTTGCCCCTTCAAAATAGGTGCTAATGAATTCAACAGTTGCTCCAATTTGATCAGGATGTAAATCTACAACGCCTGTAATATTTTCACCTGCCTCCTCCATAGATGGTACGAGACCAGCATCAACCGCATCCGTAACCGATGTAAAGAGAATCGGAATATCACTTGTTGCTTGCAGCGCCCCAAGAGCACTCGGCGTTGAGTTAGCGAATATCAAATCAACGCTGTCTGCTACAAAGCCATCTGAGATCGGCTTGACATTGTTTTGATCATTTTGCGCACTTTGAAAATCATATTCCACCTCAAGCCCAGCATCTTTCAGCGCTTCCTGAAACCCTTCATATGCTGCATCAAGTGATGGATGTTCGACGATTTGTGTTGCACCGATTGTATATGTATCTCCACCTTCAGATGTCGTGTCATCTGATCCAGATGCATCGTCAGACCCACAAGCAGTTAATACAACTATCCCAATTATTGCTAGTAGCATCATTACCTTTTTCACATTTGTTTCCCCCATTTGCTATTTTTATTTTCTAAATATTTAAACGTGATTATAGCATACAATTAACTAATTTGCGATAGGTTTTTAAAACTTCATAATAGCCTTTTTAATCAGCTTTTAATGGCATCTTTGCAAAACTTAATTACCAGTTCTTTATAACCATTTAAAGTTTATTATTTTCAGCATAAAGTTTGAGTGCTTTTCCAGCTTATCCAGCATAAAAAGAGCAAGCCATGAAACGAAAAACGTCATGACTTGCTTATTGATAATCTACTAGAAGTTCTTCAGACCTCCTCATTTAGCAATGTATCTACAAATCCACCAATTATTTAACTACTTTAAAGCTTTCCAGCATGTAATGAAATCTTGCTCCATGACCTTCAGCTGCCTCCAGGAAGTATACTTGCTTAATTACAAACACTTGCCCTTCATCCTCGTCAGTAACATAATACCGGTGGATTGGCGTATCCCATTGATGTCCTGTTTTGCCTGCATCATTTGTATATTCAAGTCCCATTCCTTGAATCATTTCCGCTTCAATCGGCTCTGTTACCCGCTCTTCTCTTCTCAATTCCATCTCTTTGTCATTTTCAATCTCAGCTTTAATCGCAGCAACGACTTCATTGGTTGTTGTATCATCGACTCGAGTTATTTCCATGTAAACATCTGGATACCTATCTTCCAGTGGTTCGATCAATTCAATACGGTCACTTTCTTCTCCCTCAACCATTTTATAACGCTCTTCATCAACGTAAATGATGTAGCGCAATTCCTCATTTGTCTCCAACTGAACATTAGTTTCCTCTTTTTGTCCTTCTAGCTCAATTTCCTCCTGCTTCTCTTCCACAAACATTTCCTTTAAATTACGGAACATCGCTTGCCCTTGATCTGTCAGCGTTCCGAATAACAGTATTGTAATTACTGCAGCTGTACTTAATCCCACAACAACCAATCCTCTCCATTTCTTATTCAGTTTCTTTCTTACTGTGTGACTGGATGCGGATGAGTTATGAAATAATTCATCACTGATTTTATTCCACGTTTCCTCTTTTAAATGGGTGGCTTCCTCTGTCTGTTGCTGTAATAATAATTCAATTTTCTTATCTAAGTTGTCTCTACTCATCTTTGGCACCCCCTATAACTGCTTTTAATTTTTGTCTTGCTTTATACAGCCTCGACTTAACTGTATTGATATTTAATTGCAGCATGTCGGCTAATTCCTTTTCCGAGAAGCCATTGATATACTTTAAAACTAAAATTGTTCGATGCTGCTCACCCAGCTGCTCCATTGCCATTTCCAGTTGTTCATAATCCTGCAGCTCCGTTTCATGTTGATTAAAATGGTCTAATAATTGCTCGGATTCAACACTGATTGCTTCCTGCGATTTCTTTTTCATATACCTTCTTGATTCATTGACTAAAATTTGATAAAACCATGGTTTAAATGGCTTCTTACTATCGTAGGAATCAATGTTTCGAAATACCTTTATAAATGTTTCCTGAACGATATCAGATGCATCGCTTGTATTGTTTGTTATGGCGTAGGCTGTTCGCAATGAATAATCGGCGTAGATGTCATAGAGCTTTTTGAATGCTCCCTGATTCCCCTTTTTTATTTTCTTGATGAGTCTTGCTTCCTGATCGCCCAACAGCATAACCCCCTTCTTCAATCGGTCTTTACTATATATACCTTTTTCATAAGCAAAAAGTTTTTAGGGATAAAAAAATATCGAATAAGATTTTCATCCTATTCGATATCATGATCATGATTATTATTTATTCCAATTATTTGTTCATACTTGCAAAGAAGTCGCCTAATGGATCCTCGTCCTCTTTCTCTTCCGGTATTTCTTCTTCATGTATATCCAGACCGTCGAGGTTCAAATCATCCAAGTCAATTTCTGTACCCATCTTGCGCTCTGGCTTTTCAGGTGGTTTTTCTTGAATGTATGATGCTTGATCGAAATCCTCGACACTACGATTCAGTCCAGCTAACAAAGTTGTCGCACGGAGTGGATCACTTAATAATTGATGTAGCAGACTGCCGATGAGCGCCTCTGAATGCTCATGCTTAAGCCAGCTTCTTTGCTCTTTTGTTAGTTGCTTTGGCAAGGGGATTGTAATTGTTTCCCTTTCCCGCTTGAAGGTTTCAGCCGCCCCCTTAAGCACAAAACCCGCAATCGTGCTGGAAAAGTTTCTGCGCTCTGTTTCCTTCAAATGCTGCAATTGTTTTAATAGATAATCAGGTGTATCAGAGGGAACACGAAATGTGATCGATTGTCCACGCTCTATACTATTTTTCGACATGATCTCACCCTATTTATTTTGCTTTTTCTGTCGTTTTTTCTTCCTTTGTATCTTTTTCTGCTTTACGACTAAAATCGGTGATCAACTTATAATACGCATTTGCCATCATCCAGATGCTTTCATTCTCATCCTCAAAGAATTCGATATTGTAGCCATCGAGTTTATTATTTAATGCTTTAATGTAGTCCTTCAATACTGCAGATCCTCCGCCTACAAAATAGCAAATTTCTGATTGGGAGTTTTTTGCCCAGACATTTCTTAGGAAGCGATATTCTTTTTTCGCCAAATCAAGCAGTATGTGATCGGTAATATCATGGACATTTGTTCTGCTACCTCTAACCATAATGTGGTGACGATCATTTTTTCGAGTAATAATATCAACCACATCGCGACGGCTGTCCAATTCCACACCATGTCGTGACCTGATTTCTTCACGTATTGCTTCTAATGACTCAGAGACACCCAGGTTGAACCCTTGCGCCTTATCATCATCGACATTTCGATTTCGAATAACAGCAATATCTGTTGATAATCCGCCAATATCCTGAATTAAAATTTGCTTATCAATCAATTCTTTATTAATAACTTTTAAATCATTGTCCATAATTAAATTAACATATGCCGCAAATCCTTCTGGATATACTTTTACTTCATCAAATTTAATATTTACTTTTTTACCTTGGTGCTTTGGAGTAACAAGAAATTCCACCTGATGTACAGATCCTAATAATTGTGAACGGTAGCCAACATCTTTTCCATCCTTTACTTCTCTTAAAGGAAGGCCTGTCCCTAATGTATATGTCGCATCGATTACATCATTTTTTGCTTTAAAGTCATTTGCAGATACGGCATCTAATGCCAATGCAGCAAAAAGCATTATCAATGTTTGATCTTCTTCTGATTTACTGCTACCTGGATCAAGTTCTTGAGAATTGTTTGTTTTTGTTGCGAGATTCCCTACTCGATATACAATATTATTTTCATCTAAAGCAGGGGAGTGTACACGGATATGAATATTATCCAATACCTCTTTCTCATCTAAGTCTTCAATCCCGATTACAGGACGATCTTCCAGATCAGGTGCAATCACGTTCGGAATGTACAATTCATTTTCTAATTTACCAAAGTTTCCTTTCAGTGCATCGTTTCCAACGTCCACTGCTGCAATTCTTGATTTCACCATTTTTGTAAAACCCCTCTCCTATTTCCATACAATTATAGAATAATCTTTTTTCGCACTATATACAATAAGACTATTTATGTATTCTTTATTGTGTACTTGTATACATTTTGCAATCACTTATATATAAACATGTGTACGTGTTTGTTTACATGTTTTCTTTACTGTGTACAAGTTTACTATTAAAGTATACATGTATGCATTTTTGTAATCAAGTCCTATTTTTACATATTTGCGTAGAACTATGACATTTTAAAATTTATATCTAGGTTCCCCTCCCCTCCTTATACCTTTATTTTAGCGAAACATAATACTATCAAATGCATCAATCGAATTAAAAAACGAATAATTACCTTTACAACCATTGGAAAAAGCGGCACAAAAATCTATGTTTTTTCACAATATTTCGCTAGATTATGGTAAAATAAAATAGTAATAGGTATATAAACCTATTACTATTTTATCAGTTAGACAAAATCATTGTTTTCTGTTGGAGGGCAGTGCTACTAATGAACAGGCTGAAAGGTTATATTATTGCTGTCTTTATGATTTCATTAACTGTTTCTATTATATCTGGACCGATTAATATAGATTTATCCATGTATACACAAATATTTCTAGTATATCTTCTCTTTACGCCGCTTTATTCTCATTTAAAAACAATTGTCCGAACAGGTAATGTCAATGTTGACTATAGTATTTCCTATGGATTTTCCTTCGTTTTAATAACAGGCCCATTAGGTTTGTTTCTATTTGAAATGGTGAATCGCTTTTATATTTATTTGCATCGTAAGAAAAATGGTACTGCAGATGAGGATGAATTTTTACATACCTTTTATAATATTGGAGGTCCTGCCCTCCTTCATACATCCGGCTATTACATATTTTACGCACTTTATCCATTCGTTGAAGGAATACCATTTGGTTTCTGGGGATTAATTATTGCGATAGCAACACTTACGGACTTCTTTTCGTCTATCCTGCTACTTTCAATTTTTCTTCTCACAGGAAATATAAAAACAAGTACAGAAGCAATCGCCATTATAAAAGGAAGAAGTATTTTTGATACGCTTAAAATGGCTTTATCCAATGGTTTACTGTTTATTTTCCTAATAGAAAAGCAATGGGAAGTAGTTATCGCCCTATTTGTGCTCAATTATCTTGTCGGCCGATCTGCTGCGATTAAAAATCAAAACATGCAGCATAAAATCGAACGGGACCGCTTTGAACACATGGCTTATACAGATTTCTTAACAAAAACACATAATCGCAGCTATATGAATAAAATTATGAATGAGTTTGATAAAACGAGAGAAAATATTGCAATTATCGTTTCTGATATTGATACGTTTAAAAACATTAATGATACCTTTAACCATACTGTTGGTGACGCTGTTATTCAACACTTCGCCGAAACATTAAAAAATAACCTGGATGAAACGGACTATTTATTCCGGAGCGGCGGGGAGGAATTTACCATTATCTTAACAAATCGCGATTTTCCTTCATCTGTTGCGCTTTTAAAGCGAATAAATTATGAAGTAGAGACTAATCCAGCACTATCGGAGTATAAAGGTGAGGATACAACTATTTTTTATACAGCCTCATTTGGTATGTATTATTTCAAAACTAATCATGAACTCTCTATGAAACAAGCATATATTCATGCTGATGATCTGCTCCTCGAGTCCAAAAGGCTTGGGAGAAATCAAGTTACAGTGATGGAAGATAAAGCAGTTTCTGGTGAATCCGCGAAAGAAATTATTGAAAGGATATAAAATAAAACAGCGCCAGTCTGACTTGGCGCTGTTTTATTTACATTGCTTTTGATTTTTTTATTTGTTTACTTCTTAGTTGTCCACAAGCTGCATCAATGTCGGCGCCATTTTCCCAACGGACACCACAATGAATCCCTCTTGCTTTCAGTGTTTCAAAAAATAGCTGGATTGAACTAGATTCACTTCGCTGGTATTCACTATGCTCGTCAACCGTATTGTACGGTATTAGATTTACATATGCTAGGTGTCGATGGTCTTTAATTAGGTTAGCAAGCTGAATTGCTTCCTCTTTATGATCATTGATATCTCTTAACATAATATACTCGTACGTGATTCTTCGGTTCTTCTTCTCTAAATAATAGTCAACTGCCTTCATGAGCTTTTCAATCGGGAATGCCTTATTGATTTTCATAATTCGGGAACGAAGCTCGTTGTTTGGTGCATGTAAAGATAAAGCAAGATTTACTTGGATGTCTGTATCTGCAAACTCATACATTTTGTGGGCAAGTCCACTTGTAGATACCGTTATATGTCTTGCTCCAATGTTCAGACCAGCATCATCATTCACAACATACAGGAAGTCCATTAAGTTCTTATAGTTATCGAGTGGTTCACCAATCCCCATTACAACGATATGACTCACACGATCGCCTTCGCCTTTCGTGTCCAAATGCTTTTGCACGTTCATAATTTGTTCTACGATTTCTCCACTTGTTAAGTCACGGCTTTTTGGCAGCAGACCACTTGCACAGAATGTACAACCGATATTACAGCCTACTTGCGTTGTTACACAGACAGATAATCCATAAGGGAAACGCATGAGAACCGTTTCGATTAAATTACCATCAGATAGTTTAAATAAAAATTTGATGGTACCGTCCTTCGATTCTTGTCTGATTTCCTCACCAAGTGTATGCAGAACAAAGTTCTCTTCCAGCAATTCAATGGTGTCTTTGTTTACATTTCGCATCTCACTGAAGTTGGAAATCCGCTTTTTATACAACCAATTCCAAACCTGATCAGCGCGGAAACGTTTCTCACCACGCTCAACGAGCCATTCGGTAAGTTGCTTATATGTCAGTCCATAAATGGATGTTTTACTCATTGTATACCCTCATTTCGCTTCATTGCTACTTCTTTCTATAGTACATATTACTCTATCTCACCTTTCGTAGCAAATGGTTTTTGCTGGAGATACCGCTCTATAATGCTCCATAATGGCTCTATGAACCTAATTAAACGCTCCGCCGCACAACACTTTTTCCCCAATATTATTATTACCGTTTAATCATACGTTTAATCCCAATTCACAATATAACCCTAAACACACCAAAAGGCATGCTGCACAATTACAGCATGCCTTCCTGCTTCCTTTATGGCAGTTTCGTTTCTCCCATCAGGTAGCGGTCGCATTCTCTTGCGGCTGCTCTCCCCTCGTTAATCGCCCATACGATCAGACTCTGTCCGCGGCGCATGTCCCCAGCAGTAAATATACCTTCCACATTTGTTGTGAACTTGCCGTAGGTTGCTTTTACAGTAGTGCTATTCGTAGTTTCTACCTGCAACTGCTTAATCAAATCTTGATCAGGTCCTTTAAATCCGATGGCAATTAGTACAAGGTCCGCTGGCCATACTTTTTCGGTTCCTGGAATTGCTTCACGAATCTTTTTCCCGCGTTCGTAGCGTGTTTTCACGTTTATCGTATGCACTTCTTTTACATGACCATTTTCATCACCAACAAATTTCGTTGTTTGTACGGCATACGCCCGTGGATCTTCACCTTGATACGCTTCTGCTTCCGTATGTCCATATTCGATACGGTGGATCTTTGGATATTGTGGCCATGGATTTGCCTCTTCATCCCTTAGTAAGTTCTTCTTTTCATAGATATCAAACTGTGTGAGGCTCCTGCAATTATGTCTTACAGACGTTGCCAAGCAGTCGGTTCCCGTATCTCCCCCACCAATTACAATAACGTCTTTATCCGCGGCAGAAATATATTTCTCATCCTCTAAATTGCAATCAAGCAAGCTTTCCACATTGGCATGTAAAAAGTTCATGGCAGGATAAATACCTTTCAAATCACCACCTTCAACTGGCATATCGCGGTGGAGAGCAGCACCGCCACATAAGATGGTTGCGTCAAAATCAGCTTTTAATTCATCGACTGTTACATCTTTTCCAACCTCTGTGTTGGTAACAAATTCGATGCCTTCCTGTTCTAAAATCGCCACACGTCTTGTTACAACCTCATATGCAAGCTTCATTTCTGGAATTCCATAAGTTAGTAGTCCACCAACACGCTTATCACGCTCGAATACTGTTACGGAATGCCCTGCTTTATTTAATTGAGCTGCAGCGGCAAGTCCTGCTGGTCCTGAACCAACGACAGCAACGCGCTTCCCTGTACGAATTTTTGGAGGTTCGGGAACTACCCACCCTTCAGCAAATCCTTTTTCAATAATCGAACGTTCCACCGTCCTGATAGCAACAGCTGGTTCATTAATCCCAAGGACACATGCCCCCTCACACGGTGCCGGACATGCGATCCCAGTAAATTCGGGAAAATTATTCATCTGATGTCCGCGGTCTAGCGCCTCTTTCCATTTCCCTTCGTAAACGAGCTGGTTCCATTCTGGGATAAGGTGGTAAACGGGACACCCTGAGGTTACTCCGTTAATTTCCATACCAGAATGGCAAGTTGGCACGCCGCAATCCATGCAACGTGCTCCTTGCTGCTGTACCGCTTCGTCTGTCATCGGTATCGTATAATCATCCCAGTCTTGTATTCGCTCCTTAGGATTTCTTCCCGGACGAGCTTTCCGTTCGTATTCCATAAATCCAGTTACTTTCCCCATTTAATGCCCCCTCCTTTTATTATTCTGACACGCACCTCTACATAATTTTTATTTTCCTATTCTTCTTGTCTGCAACGTTACCTTTGCTTTCCTCAAAAGCAGTCATCTCTGCTTCCAATCTATCTAAACCACTATCCAACAAGTCTTTAATTCGTTCTCTCATTCTTACATAAGCTTTTGGAATAACTTTGACAAACTGCTTAGAATAACTTTCCCAATAAGCAAGTATACGTGTAGCATGTGCGCTGTCTGTGTAGCTAATATGCTTTTCGATTTGTTGATAAATGACATCTAATTCCTCTGGGTAATCGATCCTGCCGACATTTACCATGGCAGGATTAATCCGATTACGGAATGTGCTGTCCTCATCAAACACATAAGCTACGCCACCAGACATTCCTGCAGCAAAGTTTCTTCCAGTCCCACCAAGGATGATAACTGTTCCACCTGTCATATATTCACAGCCATGATCACCAATACCTTCTACGACGATTGTTGCCCCACTGTTCCTTACTGCAAATCGTTCGCCCGCAATCCCACGAATATAAGCTTCACCGCTCGATGCCCCGTAAAATGCTACATTTCCGATTATCGTATTTTTTTCCGGTCGGAACGTTACAGACGGAGCTGTTTTGACAATAATTTTACCTCCGGATAACCCTTTACCAACAAAATCGTTAGCATCACCAATAAGGTTAAGCGCCATTCCTTTCGGGATAAATGCGCCAAAACTTTGACCAGCAGATCCATTAAAATTCAATTTAATCGTATCCTCCGGCAAGCCCATTTCACCATAGCGTTTTGTTATTTCACTACCGAGAAGTGTACCTGTAACTCGGTTAATATTTCGGATAGCAACGGTAAATTCAATTGGGTTTCCTTCTTCAATTGCTGTTTCGCAAATTGGTATAAGCTCTTGATAATCAAGCGTCTTCTCAATTCCATGATCCTGCGATTTCGTTGCATAATGCGCAATCTCAAATGATAGCTCTGGACGATAGAGCAAGGCAGATAAGTCTAAGTCCTTCGCTTTCCAATGGTCTAGCTTGTTTGCTTCGAGTACATCCGACCTTCCAACCATCTCATTAATCGTTCGAAAGCCAAGCTCTGCCATTAGTTCCCTTGTTTCTTCAGCAATAAATCGCATAAAGTTAACAACATGCTCCGGGTCACCATTAAATTTCTTTCTTAATGCCGGGTTTTGCGTCGCAATCCCTACTGGACATGTATCCAAATGACAAACGCGCATCATGACACAGCCAAGCGCAACGAGAGGTGCTGTTGAAAAGCCATATTCCTCTGCACCTAGTAAGGAAGCAATGACTACATCTCTGCCTGTCATCATTTTCCCATCTGTTTCTACGGTAATTCGGTCACGCAATCCATTTAAAAGAAGCGTTTGATGTGTTTCAGCTAGACCAATTTCCCAAGGCAGCCCTGTATGCTTTAAGCTTGTGCGCGGCGCAGCACCTGTGCCGCCATCATAGCCACTAATTACAACATGGTCAGCACGACCTTTGGCAACACCTGCTGCAATCGTTCCGACACCAACTGCTGAAACAAGCTTCACACTAATACGAGCACTTGGATTAGCGTTTTTCAAATTGAAAATCAGCTCTGCAAGGTCCTCAATCGAATAAATATCATGATGTGGCGGAGGAGAGATTAGCTCAACACCAGGGGTGGAACCACGAACCTCTGCTACCCACGGATATACCTTCTCTCCTGGCAGCTGACCACCTTCACCCGGTTTTGCCCCTTGAGCGACTTTAATTTGAATCTCATCGGCATTAACTAAATAATTACTCGTTACCCCGAAACGTCCCGAGGCAACCTGCTTGATTGCACTTCTTCGCAAATCACCATTTTCATCGTGGATAAAACGATTCGGGTCTTCTCCGCCCTCTCCTGTATTGCTCCGGCCACCGAGGCGGTTCATTGCGATTGCTAAGGATTCGTGTGCCTCTTTACTAATCGACCCAAAGGACATGGCTCCTGTTTTAAAACGCCTAACAATTTCTTCTATTGGTTCAACTTCTTCGATCGGCACGGCGGTACGCTTTTTAAAACGGACCATGCCACGAAGGGATTGTAGATTACTCGTTTCATCCGTTAACATGTTCGAATATGTTTTAAACAGTGCATAGTCATTGCTGCGGACAGCATGCTGCAATGTTTGAATCGTCCTCGGATTATACTGGTGATCTTCACCATTTTCACGATATTGGAACTCATCTCCCGCCGGCAAGTTATGATTCCCTACTTGATTCGCTTGGAAGGCAACATCATGTCTTATTAGCGTTTCTTTCTCAATCATATCCAAGCCAATCCCGCCAAGTCGTGAAGCTGTTCCAGTAAAATACCTGTCAATCACATCATCATGAATACCGACCGCTTCAAATATTTGTGCACCACGATAGCTTTGAATCGTTGAAATACCCATTTTCGATAGGATTTTAATAATCCCGTCTGTAACGGAAGCTACGTATCTTTCGTGTGCCTGTTTTTCCGTAACAGCTTCCAATTCACCTTTTTCCATTAAATCAGTAAAAGTATTTAGTGCTAGATACGGATTAATTCCTTCTGCTCCGTATCCAATTAATGCAGCAAAATGATGCACTTCTCTGGGTTCCCCAGACTCTACAAGCAGGCTTACTTTTGTTCGAATTCCTTTACGAATTAAATGATGATGCAAACCGGATACAGCTAGTAATGCAGGAATCGCTGCTTTATCCTCTGATACTCCTCGATCTGAGAGAATCAGTAATGTAACTCCTGCATCGATAGCCGAATCCGCTTTATCAAATAAAGCTTCGAGAGCCGCTTCCATTTTCCCTTGCCCTTCTTGCGCTTCGAAAACGCAAGACAGTGTTATGGTCCGAAATGCCTCCAGCTGCTGTTCACGAATTTTCTCAAGTTCCTCGTTTCGTAAAATTGGTGTTTTCAGCCGAATATGTCTGCAGTTTTCTGCTGTAGGATCGACAAGATTTCCTTCCGCTCCTATTGTTGTTTCAACCATCGTAATAATTTTTTCCCGAATCGCATCCAGTGGTGGATTCGTTACTTGTGCAAAGAGCTGTTTGAAATAGTTATACAGAAGCTGCGGCTTTTTCGATAATACAGCGAGCGGAGAGTCATAGCCCATGGAACCAATCGGATCCTTCCCATCCGATACAAGCGGCTTCATAATTTTAGTTAGCTCCTCACGCGTATAGCCAAATGCTAATTGTTGCTGGACTAATTCCTCCCCACCATACAATGGCGCTTTCTGATGCGCGTCCGCCAGATCCTCCAGATTGATTTTATTTTCCAGCCATTTCTTATAAGGCTGTTCAGATGCAATTTGCATCTTAATCGTTTCATCTGGAATAATAACACCCTTTTCCAAATCCACGAGCAGCATTTTCCCTGGTGTCAATCGATCTTTATACAAAATGTCGTCCGCAAAAATATCCAATGCCCCTACTTCAGAACCTAGAACAATCATGCCATCCTTTGTTACATAATACCTTGCAGGGCGAAGTCCATTCCGATCCAGACATGCTCCGATTTGATTCCCATCGGTAAATACAAGTGCCGCCGGTCCATCCCACGGCTCCATTAATGTACTATGATACTCATAGAAATCGCGCTTTTCCTCGCGAATCATCGCATCATTCGACCATGGTTCCGGAACCATCATCATTGCGCTGTGTGCGAGTGACCTCCCTGATAGATGCAGAAATTCAAAGGTATTGTCAAAAATGGATGAATCACTGCCATCAACATCGAGCACAGGCAGGATTTTTTCCAGCTCTTCTTCGGTGAAATATTCAGACTGACAAAGCTTTTCACGAGCCTGCATCCAATTTACATTTCCGCGTAACGTATTAAATTCTCCATTGTGTATGGTGTATCGATTTGGGTGAGACCTTTTCCAGCTAGGAAAAGTGTTCGTACTAAAGCGTGAATGCACGAGTGCTAAAGCAGATTTAAACTCCGGATGATTCAAATCAATATAAAAAGCATCTAATTGTTCTGGAATAAGCATTCCTTTATAGACAATCGTACGTGTTGATAAACTGCAAACATAGACATCCTCGTATTGCTGTTCTTCCGCTACGACTCTCTCAATACATTTCCGAATTACGTAGAGTTTACGTTCAAAGGCCATTTGATCTTTTATACCATCCGACTTTTGGATGAAAAATTGACGGATTGTGGGCATACTTTTCGCCGCGACAATACCGATGAAGGATTCATTTGTAGGGACAGGACGCCAGCCTAAAAAGGCTTGCCCTTCTTCTTGCACAATACGTTCGATTATTTTTCTGCACGTCATACGAAGCTGTCTGTCACGAGGTAAAAATACCATCCCTACCCCATAATCTCCTTCTCGTGGAAGATCAATATTTTCCTTCGCACACTGCTTTTGGAAAAATCGGTCAGGTATTTGTGTCATAATTCCTGCTCCGTCTCCAGTGCTTGTGTCTGCAGATTGTCCTCCACGATGCTCTAAATTACATAGAATATTAATCGCGTTTTGGACAATATTGTGGGTTTTCTTGCCGTTAATATTCGCAATCATGCCTATACCACATGCCTCATGTTCAAAATCTGGCCGGTATAGACCCTGCGGTTTTGGTAATCCATTCCTTGTCATCACAACAGCTCCTTTCTTTTATTTGCCACAATCTAAGAACCAATTTCAAAACAGGTACTTTAATTGTGTTCGATATTATATCATAAAAATTATGTTAACATAAAATTCTGATTACATTTTAACGGTTTTGAAAACGATTACATTTAGTTTTTATGGAAGTTTTACACTGTATAAACCCAGTCATACCAAGGAATTAAAGTTTTAATCACTTTTTTTATATTTTTTTATATGATTAATGCCATTTTGATATGATTCAGTTTTCCTCAAGAGATTACTTGGAATTATATCCCTTTTTCCACACGTAATATGCTTCTGGATTGACGTTAGAAAATTTCATCTTTTACTATGTTAACGTCATCACAAGCAATTGATGGTATAATAGCCTTGTTGGCGTTCCAGAATGTATTGCCGTTGCTGCATTTACATTATTTTATAAAGCAGTTATACACCGAAGTCAAAGCACAAATAATATATAATTTGTATCAAGATGAACAATAGGTTATTCGTCATTCTTGCAGATAGTAAAGCTTTAGCCTTTTCTATCTGCTTTCGCTTTCTATCAAATCCGATTGACGAACCCTTAAGCGGGTTTTATTTATAACTCAAAATTGAGATTACTAAAATAGAAGGGGCTGTTACTTTGAGCAAGCCAAAAAGAAATGATCCCTGTCCATGCGGCAGTGGTAAAAAGTATAAAAAATGCTGTGGGTCTTCAAGTGTTATGACAATAAGTCCTGAAGTTTATAATTCGGAAATAGAAAATTTTCATATAAAGTTAATTTCATTCGCCATGCAACAGTATGAGCCAGAGCTGGAAGAATTAACGTTAAGATATCCTCAGCCTTTTATTGGAGAGAATGAGGAACTATCTAAAATCTATATGGCTGGACTAACGTTTTGGGCAATCCCGAACCTTGCACTTGCGAAAAATGAGCAAACGATTTTTGATACATTTTATCAAAAACAAGAACCTAAAATGAGATATACAAACACTAAAAATACATTCGCATCATGGGCAAACACGGTTCCAAGTATTTTCGACATTCTTTCCATTAATCAGGAAGCACAGCAGGCTTATTTACGTGATGTCTTAACAAATGAAAGCTATACGATTCCTTTTACCGAAGAGGATGACTTTAAAGCTGGTAATCTAGCTATCGGGGTAACGGTTCCATATATCGGTTACCACAACTTCCTGTTTACAATGGTTGAATTGTTTGATAAGGACAGGGAAAAGGTTATAGCAATGACAAAATCATACGCGGGTATGGTAGGCGGTCTAGCGGAAAACTTCCCAGCACTATTAGCAGACATTCTCGTACTCGAAGACTCGAAGTTTGATTGGCCAAATCCAGCGCAGGAAATGGTTGCACAGCTTTTCACGAAACAGATGCAGGATAAGGAAATGGATGAGCAGCTTATCTCTACCGGTGTTAAACTTTGGAACGTATACTGCTTAAAAGAGAACCCAGCATTTAAAAAGGCTGGTTCCTGTGCCGCAGCTCTCGATTACTTAGTACAGGATAGGTTCCTGGAAACTCCTGCTACCCAGAGTCAGCTTGCAAAGGAATATGAAACAACAGCTGCAACTGTTTCTTCCAATTATCGAAAACTTGTAAAGTGCTTGGATGAAGAGTTGAAGCAATTAATGATTGATAGTAAATGATGAGGTAACCTCGGTGTACATAGCATTCATCCGCATAGGATTCTACATAATTTGATTGTCAGCAAGCATTCGTTAGAGCAGAACAGATGGGTTAAGATTTCCGCCATCTGTTCTGCTCTTTTTTAAACACTCCTCCACCTCGTAATAACCTTTCGCAGCAAGCTAATCATTGGACTATCCTGCAGAGAACCCTTATCATTTCTTACTAATAGAGGTAGGAGGGAAAATTTTGACCGTACATTCAATAAGAAAATTTAATAATATACCTTTGTCCGTTCTTGACCTAGCACCAATAACAGAAGGAAGTGATGCTGCTGCCTCCTTTAAGGAGAGTGTCGAGCTTGCTCAGCATGTAGAAAATTGGGGCTTTAACCGCTTCTGGTTAGCTGAACACCATAACATGCCAGGCATTGCAAGCTCAGCAACATCTATACTTATTGCCCATATTGCCGGAAATACGGAGCATATTCGTGTTGGAGCTGGCGGTGTTATGCTGCCAAACCATGCAACACTCGTTATCGCAGAGCAATTTGGCACACTTGAATCTCTCTTCCCAGGTCGTATCGATCTTGGACTTGGCCGTGCGCCTGGAAGTGATCAGGCAACCGCCTACGCATTACGCCGCACGCTAAATATGGGACCAGAGGACTTTCCAATGCAAGTGAACGAGCTTCAGGATTATTTTTCAGAAGACCCTGTATCACGTGTTCGAGCAGTTCCTGGACAAGGACTTTCGATTCCACTTTGGTTACTAGGTTCAAGTGATTTCAGTGCTCGGCTTGCCGCCCAAAAGGGATTGCCTTTCTCTTTCGCCAGTCATTTTGCACCAGCATACACCATTCCAGCATTACAGCTATACCGGGCTAATTTCCAGCCTTCTGACGTACTGGAAAAGCCATATGCAATGGTTGGTGTCAATGTCATCGCAGCTGAAACCGATGAAAAAGCACAATATTTAGCCAGCTCCCATCGCATGCAATTTCTTAACCTTAGACGTGGTGAGCAAAAGAAACTGCAGCCACCAATCAATAATATCGATGAAATTTGGTCTCCGATGGAAAAAGCTGCAGTGGAAGAATCCTTAGATTCACGCACAACCATTGTCGGCAGTCCAGAAACAGTGAAGAAAGGGCTAATATCCTTCCAGGAGGCAACCGGCGCTGATGAAATGATTATCAGCTCACAAATTTACCATTTAGAAGATCGACTTCGGTCTTATGAGATTGTCGCTGAGCTAATGGATAAATAGCCAAAACAATAAGCCTGCCTCTTTTTCAGGGGCAGGCTTATTTTGCATACAACACTATAGTCTTTTCCAAATTTCCTTTTCGTTTCTTATGTACTCAGCTTCTTTTTGCATCCCAGTCATGATGGTAAAATCACCACCACCTTTCACTTAATCGCTATTCTTTTATTTCCAGACCAATCACACGCGCAAAGCCTAATGCCTGTTCTTCCGTAACAATACAGCCGGGCAAGCTATCCCATGTAACCTGCAGTCCTTCAAAGTTGCATGTACTCAAATCCACTCCCTTTAATGGAGTGTTGGCGAAATTTACCTCGTTCAAATCGCACGCTGTAAATGCGACACGCTGAAACTTGCATTCATAAAAGTCAGCACTATTTAGTGAGCAACTATGAAAGGCTGCCTGTTTTAATTTTGAAAAACCAAATGTGCTTAGTTTTGCAAGACAAGAGGTAAACAAAACATTTTCTAATGAAGCATCGGAAAAGTTGCTCCCGATTAGCTTGGAATCCCGAAATTCCACACGATGTATACTTCCCTCACTGAAATCAGCATTCGATAAATCACAATGATCGAAAACACAATCAAGCAAATCCGCTTTATGAAAAGACAGTGCATCAAACGTAACATTTTTAAAAACTACTTCATCGCATCGAATGCTTTCAATACCTTCCCCATCAATATAGCAATCTTTAATGATGCAGCGAT
The DNA here is from genome assembly GCF_037963145.1 of Oceanobacillus sp. FSL K6-2867. Classification (NCBI taxonomy): domain Bacteria; kingdom Bacillati; phylum Bacillota; class Bacilli; order Caryophanales; family Bacillaceae; genus Oceanobacillus; species Oceanobacillus sp. FSL K6-2867. The sequence goes on along the minus strand of NZ_CP150144.1, from coordinate 2,563,153 downwards.
TGTAATATAATTCTTCATCATGTTGAAATACTTGTTCCTGCAATGCTCTTGATAGCTTTGGACGCTGAATTTTTAAACGTTCACCCATATAAATCATTCTCCAATCAATTTCTCTTACGGACTAGTATACTATAATCGCTTTCTTTTTCACTAAATGTTTTTTAAACAGGTTAAGCAACGTTATGAATATCCTAAAACGGCTTTTAAGCTGTTTTACAGCTTAAATATCCACTCAATAAAGAAAAGACATCCATAACACAATAAAAGTGTCTCAGATGCCTTTATTTAAAACATAGGATATATTAACGTAAATGAGACTGTTCCTTTTCTTCCTCTTTTTTCGGGATTACATCTTTCAGCTCATCTTCTATTGTAATATCTGCCATTTCAACGTGCGCCCGGTATGCAGCCCTGATAATTAAGTGTCCAGCTACCGGAGCAGTCAGGAACACGAAAAGAATCCCGAGCAAGAGTCTGACACTAACAAATGCTTCGGCTACTGCAAAATATAAGAATGCTCCAAGCAAGGTTAACAGAACCGCTAACGTTGAGCTTTTTGTTCCAGCATGTGAACGTGTATAAACATCAGGAAAACGGATTATCCCGATTGCACTAATAACAGCCATTATCGACCCTGCTAACATTAAAACGGCCGCAATAAACTCAATTATCTCGCTTACGTTCAATGATAACACCCCTCTCAATATACTTAGAGAAGGCAATCGTACTAATAAACGCTAAAATTGCTAAAATAAGAATTACCTCTAAAAAGGCAGTTGTTCCAAGCAAGACGGATACAACCGCGATACTGGATACGAGCATTACTCCTATCATATCCAAGGCAATGACACGATCTGGCAAGCTTGGACCGATGACAATACGATAGGCACTTATGGCAATTGCAATCCCATAAAACGATAGAGCTATAATAAGTATCGTTTTAACCATTACCTCGACACCTCCATAATTGCTTTCTCAAACTTATCTAAGGATGTAAGCAGCATATCCTTTGATTCTTCTACATCCATTCCATGAATATAGAATGTATCTCCCTCCGGGGTCACTTCCATCACCACGGAGCCTGGTGTTAATGTCAACAGCAGGGCAAGTGCTGTTACTTCCCATTCTCCCTTTAACACTGTTTCATATTTAAAAATACCGGGCTTGATTTTAATCTTAGGACTTAGAATATGTTTAATAACAAGTACAGTTGAATGGAATAATTCACGGTTAAAAATCAGAATCAGTTTAACTAATGCAAAAAAACGAGTGAGGTAGAATCGTTGACCAAAGAAACGATGCATCAGAAAAACGATGACAATCCCAACTAAGTACCCTGTTACTAACGTTGTAAATTTCAATTCCGTTTCATCACTAATTAACGTCCAAAGCACTGCAATAAACACGTTTAATAAAAACTGGGCTGGCACTCTAAATCCACCTCCTCTTGTAGTATGAACAACTTTTTATAAAGTGAAACTTCATTCAGCAGTAGTTAAACTTCCTCCCAGCTGAATGTTAGCACTGCAAGGGAGACCCGCAGGCCCTTGAACAGATTTAAGAATTTACGGGCTTTTTACCACTTGTCATCACGCTCTTTCTGGTTTTGACCCTCTTCATTTTAGAAGAAGTTTACAGCCCGGCGACGCGCAATAAATTTGGTTAATCATTTAAAACCGCATCAATATAAATTTGCGGGTTCATTAATGTATTTGCTGCATCTTGTACATAAATCGCTAATGGCTCTGCGGCTAACCCTAAAAGAACAGTTCCAGCAGCCAGCAGAACACATGGGATAATCCAGCCCCTTTTCATTGGGGTTTCATCTTCCTCACTAATAATCGTCTCTCCCCAAAAACAGTTTAGGAAGACGCGAAGCAAAGAATAGAGAACAAAAATACTGGATATAAACGCTAAAGCAAGTAAGATATAGGAGCCGCTATTCACCGCACCTTGTCCTACCAGTACTTTACCGATAAATCCACTCAACGGAGGAACCCCGGCGAGAGAAAGCATTACAATAAAGAAAATCCAGCCGAATAATGGATAATTCCGAATAAGACCACTCATATTATCAATTCGTGTTTCACCAGTTACAACAATCATCGTTCCGGCAAGCAAGAATAATAATGCTTTAACAATCATGTCATGCATTAAATAATAAATTGAACCCTCCAGCGCCTCGGGAGTTGCCACAGCAAGCCCGACTAAAATAAACCCGACAGCAATGATCACATTATAGGCAACAATTTTTCGAATATCCTTATATGCAATTGCGCCGATACTCCCGCCAATTAAGGTTAAACCCGCTAAAATACCAATCAGCAGATGGGTTATTTGCTGTTCATGGTAAAACAGCAGCGTAAATGTACGGATCATAACATAAATACCGACCTTCGTAAGCAACGCCCCGAACAATGCAGACACAGCAGTAGCTGGTACACTATATGACCCAGGCAGCCAAAAGTAGAGCAATAGGCCAGACTTCAAAGCAAATACAGTTAGAAAAACAATACTAATGACCGTTAAAAGGGGTGTTTGCCCACTCTCAGCGATCCTTTCGGATAGATGTGCCATATTAAGGGTTCCAACCGTACCGTATAAATAAGCAATTGCTACTAAGAAGAACCAGGAAGATAGAATATTAATCACAAGGTATTTCATTGATTCTCTTAATTGTACCTTCCTCCCCCCAAGAGCAATCAACACATAGGAAGCTAAAAGCATCACCTCAAAACAAACGTAGAGGTTAAACAAATCACCCGTTAGGAAAGAACCGTTAACACCGGCCACTAAAAAGTTTACAAACGAATAGAAAAACATATTTTCATAAGACTTTCCCACCGAAGAAAAAGCATATAATAAGCAGATAGCCGTGACGATGCTAGTAGTTAGAACTAAGATCACCGAAAAGGAGTCTGCAACGAACAGGATTCCAAATGGCGGCTGCCAGTCTCCGAAGTCGAGACGCTGTATGCCATCTGCTTGAATCCAGCTTAATAAATAAACAGATATCCCGATATTTGCAATCATGACCAAAAAACTAATCCATCGTTGTGCCTTTACATAAGGTCTTAGGAAGATTAAAAGAATACCCGCCAGGACAGGGATAGCCATTGGCATGACAATCAGATTATTCATGTTTAATCCCTCGCATTTCATTCAATTTATCCGTCCCTGTCGCCTGGTAAGTTCGATAAGCTAAAACAAGTGACATTGCAGTTACTGCAAAACTAATAACAATAGACGTTAAAATAAGGGCCTGCGGCAGTGCGTCAACAAATGAACCATCAATTTCTTCCCCTTGAATCGGCACCCCTCCGGTTTTCAAACCACCCATTGTCATAATCAATAAATGAGCTGCATGGGAAAGTATAGCAGTACCCAAAACAACCCGTATTAAGCTTCTAGACAAAATCAAATAGGTAGCAACTGATACTAACACACCTGTTAGGATGGTTATTAATGTCTCCATAGATTACACATCCTCACTAATACTTAGAATAATCGTTACAACTATCCCTACTACGACAAGTGCTACCCCAGCCTCAAAAATAGTTACAGTTGTAAGTTCAGTTTCCCCAAAGAAAGGGAGGTTAAAATAGGCAAAAGACTGTGATAAGAACGGAACATCAAAAATTAAAGCACCAAACCCAGTTCCTACAGAAAGAAAAGCACCAAAAGCTGCAACCTTCTTAAAGTCAACAGGAATTGCCTTCTGAACCGTTTCGATATCGTACACAATAAAAAGCAATACTAACGCTGATGCAAGGACAAGTCCGCCTATAAATCCCCCGCCCGGACTATTATGACCTGCTAAAAACAGGTACGTGGCCAAAGTAAGGATAATGAAAACAACAATTTTAGCCACTGTTCGTAAAATGACATTATTGATCTTCATAGTTTTCATCCTCCTTTTTGGCTTTTAATTTGATGAATGTATATACACCAATTCCAGCTATGAGGAGTACAACAACTTCAAGCATTGTATCAAATGCACGGAAATCTCCAAGAATCGCATTTACAATATTTTTCCCGCCAGCAAGCTCATACGAATTTTCAAAATAGCTGGAGATTGTCGCAAATAACTTCCCATTTTGCACAGCGAGTGCAACAACCGTAAATACTACACCAACTAAAACTGCAATCAGGAGATTCACATTTCTAGATTTACGCGGCACATCCTCTTTCTGCCATTCCGGCAAGAAATAGTAGGCAACAAGGAAAAGCACTGTTGTAACAGTCTCTACGATAAGCTGAGTCAATGCCAAATCCGGCGCGCGGAAAAGAACGAAGAAAGCAGCGACCCCAAAGCCAAGAATGCTATTGATTAAAATCGCAGTCAGCCTTGATTTCGCAAATAATATTGAAATAGCTGCAATCATCATGACAATCGCAATAGTTGCTTCGAACACTGTTATAGGCGCATTACCGGAAATATCAAAGCTGTACGCACCTGTATAGAGGATTGTTCCCCCAATTGCGACAATAAAGAAAAGGTAAATATATACTAAATAATCACGAAGATATCCAGTCATATAATTGTTTGTAATTGCTGTTGAACGTTCCTCCATCCAGTCAAGAATAAAGCTATAGAGCTCATTAAACGACCATTTTTCTGGAAACAGACGATAAACAACAGTCCAGTATTTTCGATAAATATAGAGCAAAGCTCCAATGACCACTACACCAACTGTCATCCATAGCTCTGGACTATCCCAGCCGTGCCATGCGGATATGGATACACCTAAATCTTCACCAGCAAGCGTTGGAAAAATACTTGCCATTGCCGGACGCAGTATATAATCACCAAGCACATTTGGAAAGAAAAATATACCAACAACAAGCAATGATAGGATGCCAGGCGCGACTAACATTCCAATTGGCGGCTCATTCGCAGGATGCTCAAGCTTTTCTTCCTGATATGGACCAAGAAATGTCTGAAAAACGATAATCATGCAATAAATGAATGTAAAAACATTCGCACTCCAAGCAATAATTGGGATTAACACGCCCCATGTTTCCAAAGAGAAAAAGCCAGCCTCGCTGATTCTTAAAATCGCAGTAAAAAACATTTCCTTACTTAAAAAACCATTAAAAGGTGGTAACCCCGCCATCGAAAAGCTGCCGATAGCAGCAAACGTAAATGTAATTGGCATTAAGGTAATTAACCCACCAAGTCTCCTGATATCACGGGTTCCGACTTCATGGTCGACAATTCCCACGACCATAAATAATGCTCCTTTAAATGTGGAGTGATTCACTAAGTGAAATAATGCCGCAAATGTTGCTTGTGCATAGAAGGACGATTCTGCAGAATAACCAAAATGCAGTGCTGCAGATCCCATTCCAAACATACTCATAATCATTCCAAGCTGACTAATCGTCGAATATGCAAGCAATGCCTTAAGATCTGTTTGGCGAACCGCATTAAAGGAACCCCAAAATAGTGTAAAGACACCGACACCTGTCACAAGCCAGAACCAGCTCATCTCCCCGCCAAATATTGGCGTAAAACGTGCAACTAAATAAATTCCCGCCTTAACCATTGTAGCTGAGTGCAAGTAAGCACTGACAGGAGTTGGAGCCTCCATCGCATCCGGGAGCCAAATATGGAACGGAAATTGCGCCGATTTAGTAAATGCCCCGAGTAATGTTAAAATCATCGCAGGAATAAACAATTCATGATCAGTAAAGCCTCCTGCAAGTGCAACCACCTCCCGAACACTCCACGTACCGGTCATTGCATAAATCATAATAAACCCTACAAGCATTGCAAAACCACCGAAAATGGTGATAAGCAAGGATTTTCTAGCACCATCTCTCGACCGCTTACGCTGATACCAAAATGCAATAAGCAAGAAAGAGGAAATACTAGTCAGTTCCCAAAAAACATATAGAACCATCATATTATCGGAAAGTACAACCCCAAGCATCGCTCCCATAAATAACGTAAGATACATATAGAAATGTCCGAGAGACTCTTTGGACGATAAATAGAAGATGGAATACAATATTACGAGTGACCCTACCCCTGTAATTAAAAGTGCTAAAATCAAACTAAGCCCATCTAAATATGCAGTAAAATTAATGCCATATGCAGGAATCCAATGGACAGTATTCTCAATTACTTGTCCGTTGGCAATCGAAGGAATGTATTGAGCAAGATAAACGAATAAAACCAATGGTACGATAATAGCAAACCAACCAATATGGATTTTGGGGATTTTTTTATAGACTAACGGAATAAGTGCAGCTGCAATAAAAGGAATAATTATTGCGATGTTCAACGTCAACAAATGATAACCTCCATTCAAAATTGTTCCGGTCCCCACTCCTTGATAAAAACGAAACTTCATATAGGGGATCCCCCTTCTTCAACTGATTGCTGGCACTGCAAAGGAAAACCGCATGCCATTGGACAGAATCAAATTTCCAGAGGGGTCCCCGCCTCCACTATTTGCTTTTTTGCATCTATCTTTAGAAACGGGACTGCAACCCGCTAATGCGTCAAAGATTTTGGGCATAGTGAACTGGAGTTTTACAAATAACATACGTTATATTCTACATTTTTAATTTAATTCATACAGAATATGTAAATACAGTGATAAGAGCTCTTATCCTTATGCGGATGAAAGCAGTTGTGAATTGAATGTTTTCGCAAACTCGCTTAAATTTCAGTGGAATGGAAAGAGTGTATATATCTAAAAATTATATAAGTTCGTAGAATACTACAGATAATTGTAGCAATAATATAAACGGGAATTTAAAAGAAAACTGCGATTTCCTCTGTTTATTATACAGGAAAATAATACACTGCGCACTTTTAAAACTTTATAGTATGAACAATTTTCCAGTTAACTCTGGAATTAATAATCCAAATCACGTATGCTATAGGTGATTCATACAATTTTATATATTTAGGGCTTCACGAATTGATTATTCCATGTTAGAATGATACAGTTTCAAAAATAAATACACGAAAAATCGAAAGCACCCGGACAGCGACGTACGGACTGTCCCCCATAATTTCGGTGGGGCGACTTGCCGAACATTCCTAGGAGGGGATCTGCACAAGAGTATAAGATGAACGATAACTTTCGCGTTATAGGCGAAAAATCAAGTTCTTATATAAGGAAACATTTCCCTGCAAGTAATGAGGCCTCATGTCTCAGAATCAGCAAGTTTTCTTTAAATTTGCCATGAGGCGAGGGGAGTCTCGCTAGTCCTTGGGTGCTCGAACTAGACACGAAAATCAGTGGTTTTTTTCCACTTAAAATAATTCCAACGGTAACCCGGGTCTAGTTCTTAGAAATCCAGGATTTGTCCGGACTCATCTTGGTATAGTCAGAACGGGATTATTCGTTAAATGAATAGGTCAAGAGGTGAAAGGTACCGTCATGAAAAAAATAAGAGGTCGGATGGACGAAAGCATTTTAGTTTGCGTTTATTATGGTCCTAATGGAGAAAGGTTAATCAAGCGCGGCCACAAGCTGGCTCAAATTATGGATTGCCCATTGTATGTTTTGACTGTGGATCCCTTGCCATATGATGAATTTGATGCCGATAAATCAGGCTACGTAGAACGCTGGGAGGAGCTCTGCGATGAATTAGACGTAGAAGAATTCATGATTCGCGATGATGAAAGACGACCATTCGTTAAAGTTGTCGCAGATGTCGCACACAACAAAAATATTACACAAATTATCATTGGGCAAAGCCCGCAAAATCGCTGGGAAGAAATTACAAAAGGGTCTATCATTAACGCATTGCTTCGTGAAATGACCTTTATTGATATTCACATTGTTTCCATTGATCGCACGCTAAAAAGCATCGAAGACACTACCTATGAAAAAGGTGTGCGCGCATTCTTGCAAAAGGATGAGAATGAAACGTACAGATTGAGCTTTGCAAGGTCTAAGTATAATTTATACGAAGGTATTTTCTACAAGGAAATTGGAACAGACTTTAATAATGGTGTTTTTAAGTTTGTGAACAACAAAGGTAAAACATGTCAGGTGCACGTGACAGAGGATATCATTACGGGAGCAATGAAGGAACCGCCGAATGTAAAGAAGCAATAGACAGCGCCTGAGCAGGAAATATGCGGCACTTGCTAAGCTCTGCATTTATACTAATGGAGGATAGTTTTCTTCGCTCCTTTCTATAAGAACAAAAGCGCAAGCACCCGGTTAGCGACGTACGGACTGCGCCCCGTACTGTGGCATGGATCGGCTTGCCGAACATTCTAACGTAGGAGATAAAGGAAACATGTCCCTTTAGAGGTATGCCGATATTAGGCGCAGTCTGATTTTAATCGGCCATCCTTTCCCCATAGTCGATGCCCGATTCACCGCAAGGGTATAAGTGCGACTAGGTCTCTCTGGCACAGCCAGTCAGCAAGTCTTCTTTAGATTGACATGAGGTGAGGGAAGTCTCGCTAGTCGTTGGGCGTTGGTGCTGGACGTGGCTCCTACGGTATCTAAGTTATCCACAGCATTCAAATTTTATAGTTTCCTATAATTAAAAAGCTACGCCATTTTATTGAAAACGGCGTAGCTTTTATTGATTTTTGCGCTTTTTTCTAGAGCTCGTACATTTCTGGGACTCTACTCGTAAAGATTGGAACATCATTTCGAAACGTTTCTACCTTTTCTAAAGCGATTGATTCTATAATCGTCTCTTCCCTCTGCCCACTCCCGAGCTTTAATGTAGTACCCCAAGGGTCAATCACCATTGAGTTTCCTGCGAATTCCACCCCATCATGTGTCCCTGCGCAATTACACGAAATAACATAAAACTGATTTTCAATCGCACGAGCAATCTGAAGTGCCTTCCAGTGCTCTGCTCTCGCTTTTGGCCACTCAGCAACAATGTATAGCACTTCTGCTCCTTTTAGTGCAAGACTTCTTGCTAATTCCGGAAAACGGAGATCGTAACAAATAATCAGTCCCATTTTTACTCCATCAAGCTCAAATAACTGAACTTTTTCCGCTCCTCCAGTTAAGTATGCCGGTTCATTCAGCATTGGCACAAGATGAATTTTATCATATTGATAGACAAGCTCCCCTGCTTTATTTACAACAAAGCTCGTATTATAGATGTTTCCGTTTTTCATATTCGGAATCGAACCGCCAATAATATGTACATCATTTGCTTTTGCCGCATCTTGCAGAAAAGAAAGGCTAGGCTCCCCATTACGATCTGCTAGTTTTTCCAGCTCATCTAATGTATAAGAAGTAGTCCACATTTCTGGCAGTACAATGATATCTGGTTTCTCCGTACGCACGGTCTCTTCTATCCATTGTTTAATTTTCCTGCGATTTCCCTCTGGATTCCCCGAAATAATCTCCATTTGATAGATTGCATGTTTCATATGTTCGTCACTCCCTGATTTTTATTTAAACCAGCCTTTTTCCTTTAATCTAGCGATGGCTTCAATACGATTGCTGACATTCAATTTATCCATAAGGCTTGATACATAATTACGAACTGTGCCATTCGACAAATAAAGCTGATTGGCAATTTCCTTTGTTGTCTTCCCATCTGCAATGAGTTTAATTACTTGCTCCTCACGCTCTGTCAGTGGATTCCCTTCCTCATAGGCCATATCAATTAATTCAGGCGCATAGACCTTGCGTCCAGCCATAATGGCACGAATAGAATTTGCTAATTCCTCGCTTGGACTGTCTTTTAGCAAATAGCCATTGACATTTGCTTTGCGTGCCCGTGCAAAATACCCTGAACGAGCAAAGGTAGTCAGAACAATTACTTTGCAGTTATCATCTCGCAACTTTTCGGCTGCATCCAAGCCCGTTTTTACGGGCATCTCTATATCCATTATACACACATCCGGGTTTAGTTTCTCTACTAATCCCAGCACCTCTTCTCCATTTTTCGCCTGCCCGACGACTTCCATATCTTCCTCCATATCAAGAAGAGCACCCAATGCTCCCAGCAACAACTGTTGATCTTCAGCAATTACAATTCGAATCATGATGACTCCCCCTGTTCCGTCTGTTGAATTACACGCGGCACCTGAATAACAAGCTTTGTTTCATCCTCTGAATCGAATGTTAGGCTCCCATTAACAAATTCCAGCCGCTCCTTCATTCCGAGAATTCCATTCCCTTTAAACGATTGACTCTTTTCCTGGACACCTATCCCATTATCCGCAATACAGATGAACCACTTATCCGAAGTTTGCTTCAGCACTATTTTACATTTCGTTGCCTCACTATGTTTCACCACATTTGTAACAGCTTCTTTTAAACACATACTTAAGACATTTTCAACGAGTATTGGTGCTTGGATTAAATCCGGATCTCCTATTACGTCACAACCAATTTGCCCAGCCTTAAGCAACTGACGAACACGGAGCATTTCATCTTTTAATTTAGTTCCTTTCATTCCAGACACAAGTTCTCGAACTTCTTTCAAAGCTGTCCTTGCCGTTTGGTGAATATCCGCAAGCTCCTTTTTTGCAGATTCTGAACTTGTCCCAATTAATTTTCCAGCGAGTTCACTTTTTAAGCCAATCAGTGAGAGCTTCTGTCCTAATGTATCATGCAGGTCTCGGGCAATGCGCTCTCTTTCTTCCAGTACAATTAATTGGGCAATTTTTTGATTCGCATCTTCTAACTGGTTTTCTAGTTTTTCACGCTTATTTCGATTATACATATTAAAAGGCAGTAAAATAACACCAATAACACAAATAATAATAAAGGGCAACTGCGTAAAAAAGATTTCAGTCTGTATAGAGAATCCAATACTTACAGCAATAATTGTCGTTACAAGGTGAACAATGTATAACGATATAAAACCAGCTTTATTCTGGATATTCCCGATAAAGAAGGCGAGAAATAATGAAAAATATACATACCCAAAGTATAGCGTGACACCAACACTGATTAGCATTTCAATACTTACAGATACATAGACAGTCCAACCCTGCTTAATAAAAGCCAGCCGATAAGCAACAAAAAATAAAACAATCATCACAACGCCAATCACAATATCTGATGGTGAAGAAGAGCGAAGGATAAAATAAAATGGAAGCAGGCAAAATGCAATCCATGCAAAAAGGCTAAGACCAGTATTTTTCGGGAAAATATGATACCAATGCTGCATCCAATCTCTCCTGTCTGTTTTCCTTATTTTGATAAGTATAACAAAAACCCTTCACAAGTGATATGAAGGGTTTTAGACTATTCCGTATTACTTTTGCAAACTTGCTCTTCTCGATTCCAATCGATGAGACAATTTCGCAGCGCGCTCAAGTTTCTTAAACTCCCTAAAACTGACAAACGATCTGCTTTCCTGATCATAAAGACGAAAACGAAGTGATTGCAAACTTGTAGCTAACGTAATGGTAGTTGCTTGGTGCAATGGCGGTGTTGATTCATGCGCCTTTTCCAAATGGTAGTTAGGAACTCTCGGGCTTAAATGATGCACATGATGATAACCAATACTCCCTGTCATCCACTCGATTACTTTTGGTAACTTGTAATAAGAGCTACCGTCAACAGCCGCTTTAACATAGTCCCATTCGTCTTCATTTTCAAAATAGGAATCCTCAAACTGGTGCTGTACATAGAATAACCAGATTCCTGCAGCTCCAGCAATAAATAAAATCGGTAATTGTACAAGCAAGAAAGCCTGCCAGCCAATAAATAAAATCAATAACGCGTAAATAACCGCAATGGAAAAGTTGATCAAATACGTATTCCATCGTTCTTTACGCTTTGCACCTTTTCGATTGAAGCGATTTGAAACTAAGAAAAGATATATCGGTCCCAGCCCAAACATAATGATTGGATTACGATAAAGCCTGTATGCCAATTTCCCCCAAAAAGATGCTTCAGCATACTCATCCACTGTCATTACCCATACATCACCAGTTCCGCGCTTATCTAAATTACCACTTGTAGCATGGTGAATGGAATGATCTCGTTTCCATTTTTCAAAAGCAAAATGGGTGATAATGCCTGTTATTGTACCAACAACCCGATTCGCTTTTCCGTTTTTGAAAAAGGACATATGTGTACAGTCATGGAAAATGATAAAGATCCGAACGACAAATCCTGCTGCAATAATTGAGATTGGCAATGATAACCAAAATGATATTGATAGGCTCTGGTATGCCAGAAACCATAACAGGAAGAATGGAAAAATTGAATTCAATAGTTGGATAATACTCGTTCTTGTATCTGATTTAGCAAAGATGGCAACGCTTTTTCGTAATTGTGCTTGTTTTTGTTTACTCATGGTTTTCCCCCTTAGTAAAAGGATGTATCTATCTTTATTTTAAATTGGACCGGGATCTTTCATAAGTCATAAACGTCATGGGTTCGTATGACATTTGTCATGTAAAGGTTTTACAAGTTCGGAGCGCACAAAAAAACGCCTCGTTTTCCAATTAAGAAAAGAGGCGATGTTCTTTTAGTTGTTTAGCACCATTTTTTCTAATGCTAATGGTTCAATGTATTCTCCGTTTTTATAGGCTCTCATGTTTCCACCGGATATTTCGTCGATAAGCAAAATTTGATTATTGGCATCTCTTCCAAATTCCAGTTTTATATCATATAACTCAATATCCTTCTTCGCTAATTCATCTTTCACTACTTGAGAGATTTTCCGAGTTAGTTCTTTCAATATTTCATATTCTTCATTTGTTAGGATTCCAAGCATTGCCAGTCCGTCTTTTGAAATTGGAGGGTCTTGGCGCTCATCATCTTTTAATGTCACTTCTACAAAAGCATCCAAAGCTTGGGCTTCTTCTGCGTATTTTCCATAGCGGCGTAAAAAGCTGCCCACAGCACGATAACGGCAAATCACTTCAAGCCCTTCACCAAATACCGTTGCTGGCACAACAGTCATGGTTGTGTTTTCCATATCAGCGGAAATGTAATGCGTTGGAATGCCTTTTTCGTTTAGCTTTTCAAAAAATAATTGCGTCAGCGCAAGTCCTGCCTTCCCAGCACCTTCTATTGAGAGTCCTACTGTATTTGCTCCAGGGTCAAAAACGCCATCTTCACCTGTTACATCATCTTTAAACTTTAGTAAGTAATTGCCATCCTCTAACTCAAATACATCCTTTGTTTTTCCTGCGTATAACTGTTTCACTGCTGGGCACCTCACTTGGTATTTTTTAGAAAACGCGGTATTCGCCAAGTCTTTAGGCGAATTCCTTAGTTGCACTTATGCAAGCGCAAAGGTTTATACTTTCCTGCTTATAAATCGACTTTCCACTCGTTATTTTATCACAAAATTACGAATGAAACCTATGAATCCTATAGCAGATAACTATACTTTTTTTCAGGATTCTTCATATACTAGTAATGTGGTTATTTTTTATTGTTTATAGTAGACTCAGATAATAGAGCATTTGCCTTTATGGGGGTGATATTTTGGATTCAACAACTATCATTGCTAAGCTGAAAGGACGTACGCCGAGCATTCTTGGTCATCATCAGATCAGGAAATCTGCCGTTTTACTCCCTCTTGTAGAGGTAGAAGGTGAAACGCATATTTTATTTGAAGTACGATCCATGGATATGCGCAGCCAGCCTGGAGATATTTGCTTTCCAGGGGGAAGAATCGATAAAACAGATAAAGATCCAAGACATTGTGCGATTCGAGAAACGACAGAGGAGCTCGGAATATCTGATGCTTTAATTGATGACGTTATTCCACTTGATTATATTGTGAATGACATGAGTAGAATTATTTATCCGTTTGTTGGGAGAATTGCGCAACCAGAGCTGATTATCCCAAGCCCATCCGAGGTTGGGGAGGTTTTCACGGTTCCGCTCGCTTTCTTTTTGGAAACAGAGCCTAAGCGCTATAAAGTAAATCTGCAAGTCTCACCAGAGACAGATTTCCCATATCATTTAATTGTTGGGGGCGAAGATTATAACTGGAGAATGCGTCAAGTTGACGAGCTTTTCTACGAATATAACGGAAAAGCCATTTGGGGACTTACGGCAAGAATACTCACGCACTTTATACAATTAGTGAAAGCAGAAGAAGAACCATCCTGATAGTCAGGATGGTTTTTTGGTCAGGTCCTTATTGTTCCCATTACCATTATGATGTTGAGCATATTTGAATTCCCAAGAAAAATTGAAGAATCAGGGGAGCAAATGCACAGGCCATTTACGTCCCCCTGTCATTCATTATTATTAATAATCTCTTCGGCAAACGCGATTGCGTCCTCTTTCGTTTCGTCCTCTAACAGGAAATATTGAATCGTATAACCATAGCCATCAAAGTCCATTCCCATAACAACGACATCCATTTCTTCATTTATTACCTGATATTGAACCTCATGTCCGTCAATCTCAATACTTTCAGCACCCGCAAGTTCTCCGACTACGCCTTTAGAGATTGTCATTTGTATGGCTGTATTATCTAAATACAAGTCGCCGTAAACTAATTCTTTTCGTTCGTCTCCCCATGCTTTCTTCATCTCTTCATCCAATGGTTCGTCCTTGGAAAAATAATAGATGATCTCCGCTTGCATCGGGTCGCCTGTTGTAACTTCCCCTTCTTCCGTGTCCATTTCATAACCAATCAGCAGCGACCCAAATGGGAAGTCGGTTTGCGGAATATATGGATTTATCCCTAATACTTCATTTACTTTTTCTTGTACAATCTCTGTTTCAGAATCACTTGTCCCCTGACTGCAGCCAATAAGCAGCACAAACAGAGACAAAGCAACAATGATACGGCATTTTTTCATACATAACCTCCTGTCCTGGGCAAATTCCACGTCCTTTACCCTTAACCAAGCTTATAAGCAGACTTATCCTCAAGCAATGCTAGCAAGCTTGCAAACAGCTTTCGCTGGGAGGTCCTTTTCCAGTCCTCCTTTACTTCTGCCATCAGCCACATTACCTCATCTAAAAATACATGCTCAATTGCTCTTTTCCAACATTGAAGCTCCAATGCTGACAGGCTTATATATTCTTGATATCCTTTTAGAAAAAGAGCCCATTGTTTCGGTGTAAACACTTGATCTGGGGCTGTTTCCATCTCATTATGAAAAAGCAGCAATGCCAATGCTAAATCAAAAATCCTTGGAATCCACACAGCATTATCTGGGTCAATTAAATATGGGGCTGGCGTATAAATTAAGTTATTGGCTTTATAATCGTGCGGTGTCATCACCATTGGCAGACTGGCATGCTGTAAGACCTCTTGCTGGGAAACAATTTGGATAAGCCTTCGATGCAGCA
Organism: Oceanobacillus sp. FSL K6-2867; assembly: GCF_037963145.1. Lineage (NCBI taxonomy): Bacteria > Bacillati > Bacillota > Bacilli > Caryophanales > Bacillaceae > Oceanobacillus > Oceanobacillus sp. FSL K6-2867. The sequence continues at coordinate 2,547,914 of NZ_CP150144.1, read as the reverse complement.
GCTCAGTGTTCAGCTTAAAGTCGTTGTGCTTTGCATGTTTATCAATATTTTTAACACTTTCAACAACTTCATCAATTGTAAAGTCATACACATCGTACATCCCTAATTGAAACACGTTTTCTGCTGGAGATAGATGATGTATGTTTCCTAATAACCTTCCAGCCTCGTAGATTTCACGATCTTTTCCCGCATAATCTTTTCCAGAAATGAAGGGATATACGACAAATGTTTCATCTCCAATAGTTTGCGGGTTATCCATTTTCAGTTTTACAGGCACGACAACGTTTATGCCTTCTTTATATAAATACGTAGTATAGTTCACTAAAGGTTGCGGTCGTTTTTGAGTTCGTTTTACAACGATATCGTGTATTCGGTACACTGGTGAAAATGGATAGATGCTTACAGGCTCGTTCTCCATATAATATCCAAATTTCTCTAAAATCTCTTTTCCCGTCATCGCAAACGCTCCTCCACTTTATTATGAAACTAGCTTACTATCTTCGGCTTCATGATTGATAAATTTAAAATACGGCAGGAATAGACCAAGCAGGGAAATGAAGCATATTAATATACCAATCAAAAGATACAACGGCCTTATTCCCCAAAGTTCACTGGAAAATCCCCCCATTAATACACCAAGCGGCATCATTCCTCTGATGATTAATAGACGTACTGAGAAGACTTTTCCCATGAGATAATTTGGAATAGTTTGCTGACATATCGTGAGATTATGTACATTAAACATTGCCATCGCTATCCCTGCAACGATTTCTGTAGTGATCGCCAAATAAATCGAGGTCGTAATTCCTAAATTGATGTAGGTCATTCCGCCAATGACAAGTGGGACTAGCATAAGAACGCGGCCGCTTTGATGCTTAATTTTCCCGACAATTAGCGTACCGATCAGATAACCAAGAGGAAAGCCAGCCATAAAGTATCCGTACACTGCATAGTTCTCGTTTAATTCTCCCGTTATATACGGTATTGTAATAACCATGGTTACACCAACGCCAAACTGGACCACTGCCAAGAAAATGCCTAACCAAACAATAATTTTTTGCTTGAAAAAATAACTGATTCCTTCTGTAAACTGCTCCAGCCATGTTTGTCTTGTTATATGTGGGCGATCCCCCTCCTGAATCTCTAATAGCAAACTACCGCTTGCAGCTAGTAAAAGGCAGATGAGCAGCAAGGTTATTTGAATCCCAATATACTCGATGACAAGTCCAGCTAATACTGGAGCGAGCAGCATCATCAAGCGAACCACGCCGTCAACGTACGCATTTGCGGTAGGTAGTTGCTCTTTCGTAATAATAGTCGGAAGTATTGCTTGATTGGCAGGAACATACAAAGGTGTAATGAGACCAACCGCGATCTGAACGGCATAAATATGCCATGGTGCTAGCGTTTCTGTCATATAGCTTATGAGTGGAATGAGAAAAATAGCCGCCCGACTCCATAATGCAAAAATCATAATCCATTTCCTGCTCCAGCGATCAATATAGGGGCCAATAAACAGTTGAAGCACTAACGATGGTAAAAAGTAAAGCAGCCACATGCTCCCCAAAGCCATGGTAGACCCAGTCAGTTCAAAGACGAGTAAAGAATTACAAAACGTCCCGAATGCTCCTGCTAATTCAGAGGAAGCATTTCCTGCCCAAATACGTGTAAAGGATTTGTTTTTAAATAGATTCATATCACACCAGCTTTTTTTAAATTCCCTGTCTATTCTTGATGAAGATATACAGTTAATTCCTTTGTTAACGAATCGATTGCCTTTCTTTTTAACGCATATTTTGCAGCCTTGATCTCAACTAATTGTGCTGCACGCAATATTTTCAGATGATGGTGAATGGTGGATTTTCCCATTTTCAATTCCTCTGTAATTTCTTGCAGTGTATGATTTCTTTCGTATAATAGTTTAATAATACGTAATCTAGCTTCATCTCCTAGTGCTTTGTACTTTAACAATAAAGAATCGCTTGGCAAATACCTGTCATCAGGAGAAATACTTTCATTTGCGACCGGGTAGTAAAACACCTTTGTATCTTCTATATCGGCGACAATATTCCACGGTCGGTACGTAACATGCGGAATTAAAAGGACTTGGTGGACGCTGGGCTCTGGCGGATATGCAATTCCTGCAGTTGCCCATTCAACAAATTCTTCCGAATCCATCTTTTCTTTCATTCCCAATTTTGTTGCTACATCTCTTTGCAGGATTTTTTCAAGCTGCTCCACATCCTTTTCAACAACTTGTTTATACCAATCTGTCATAACCACTACTAGATGTTTTTTCAATTGGCTTTCACCAATGGTGCTAATAAATGCAATGTATTCCGGAAAAAATGGATTTGCAGCAGTATCCGTCTGCAGCTCGTCCACTGCTTCTTTCTCTTGGGAGGCAGCACGCTCTCTTAACGGTTGGTACGCATCTCCAACAAATGGCAGACAAATAAATTTTAATTCCTTTTCTGAAAGAGCCTCAATATAGGTGGTAAATTCCTGAAGTGTTGCAAAATCTTTTTGATGCAATAACTGAAGCAATGCCTTCCAGGTATTATTCTTTTCAACATAATCGAGTTGATCACGCAACCGTTTTGAAAAGGAATCCCGCATTTCCTTCCAGTGGCTAACCGACTTTTCCAATGAATCAAGAAGTGGCGTATTGGTAATAGCTGCTATGCCCAATGCACATTCCCAAAGTGGTGAATAGTTAATGTAAACACTGTATGTTTCTCGTTTTTTTACCGTTGCACTAATAATATCCATGCAATTACCCCTTTTTAGACTTTTCTTTATTCTACATACATAGAACATAAAGTTCAATTGTTTTAGAACCGATTAACATAAAAAAAGAGGCAATGCAGGTCCATGCATTACCTCTTCCAGGTCTTACCAATCCATTTCAATCGGTAAAACGTCATCTATATTTTTTCGATATAATGCTTTGTTCTCTTCTGTTATCCATAGATGAATCACACCATGGTCATTCGATGTTCGTATCAAGCGGCCGATTCCTTGGCGAAGTCGCAGCAGCATATAAGGCAGGTCAACCTCTATGACTGGATTGTTCGCATGTCTGCGTTTTGCTTGGAATACAGGATCTTTCGGCGGGAATGGCAGGGATGAAATAATCACCTGTGTCAATGCTTCCCCAGGGACATCAAGCCCCTCCCATAGGTTATATGAACATAGTACAGCAGGCTCTTCATTTTGAAATTTCCTTACTATCGCACTGATTTCATAATCTCCTTCATAAAGGATTCTAAAATCCCAAACGCTTGTTTCTGCCCACTTCCTGAATTGATTCATTTCTTTTTCTGAAGAAAACAGGACAAGTGTGTGGCCTTCGTTATCTTTTAACTGTGCCCCAATTTGTTCCCATTTTAATGCCGCTTCTTGTTCTACATGACCGATTAGCTTCATATTTGTTTCATAATCAAATGGAGAAGCTACTGAAAACGAATCAAAGCTGTTAATTCCTAAGCTATCAGCCAGATGTGTGAAATCCCCGCCTTGCGCTAATGTCGCGGATGAGAAGACAAATGGGATATTTTGGGAAAATACTTCCTTCTCCAAAACATCTTCTACTAATCGCGGCATAACTACAAGACTTGTTGTTGTTTCATTTTCCTCCAGCCAGTAGATACCTTGTTCGTCCTTTAATAAATTCGTTAAACCATAACTAAAGAATTCCAAGTATTCCTCAATAATTTTCGTATGGTATTCATCCATTGTGAATAGCTCTGCGTCAAAGACCAGCTGCTCCAGCAATTGCTGTACCATTCTATTTAACCTTTCAGCCATGTTCACCATTGTATCTGTTCGTGGAATTTCTTGACGGTTTGACCCTTCCACAGCAACGGCCGACTGACCAAGCAATTCAAACCATTCATCATTCAATGCTAAAATGTCCTCAACAAGAAGCAGCGATTCCTCGCGCACATCCTGACCCATATACCCTGTTAAAACATTGGTCAGATTTTCAAAATTAAATCGATAAGTCAGCCCTTTTTGTGCAGCAGCCTCCAGCAGATGACCTTCATCAAATACAACAGAGCTTGCTTCTGGAAGGAGCGGCAATTGCCCTTCACGCTTGCGTGATTCCTTTGTCCACACATGTTCCATATAAAAATCATGCGAACAAATGATAATGTCTTTTGCATGACGGTAGTATTCCCGATTCAATGTTTGTCCACTTCGATGTCTCCAGTCACAGGTTGCACACTGCTGGAGCGGGTCCCAACCGATCATTTCCCACTTCTCATCAGAAACCCACGGATATTCTTTACGATCTCCGTAGCGCTCAAATGATTTCATCACTGCACTGGTATCAAAAACGAAATCCGGAATCTCGTCATGGACACTTAAAATATCTTCATCATCCGTTATTTCTGCAAGCGGGTTTAATTTTTTAATACATACATAATTTTCCCTTGCTTTTGCGAGGCGTACATCAATATCGAGCCCGAGTGCTGTTTCCAGTTTTTCAATATCTCCGCCTTTTTTCACAAGCTGTTCAATTAATGTCTCGTCTGCACAAGAGATTATCGCAGGCTTTCCTTTATAACGCGCATAGCAAATCGCATATAATAAATAAACAAGCGTCTTGCCTGTTCCTACACCTGCCTCAGCAAATATCGTATGTTTATTTTTAAATGCCTGTTCCAGCTGAAAGGCCATATAAATTTGTTCGTCACGAAGTTCAAATCCTTGTTCTGGTAAAATATCATAAAACACATCACCGATATAATCCCCTAAGCGATCAAAGAAATTATCATCTTTAGAAACCGTAAATGGAATGGAAGTATTTCTTGTCATCGTAAACCCCTCTACTAATTATCATAAGTTTATATAATACCATATATCTATTAAAATTTCTGCAATTTCACCGGCATATTCGTACTTACTCAACTGTAAGTAAAATCGGTACTTATACAGGATGTCTGTCAGGCAGTATAAACCTATTTAACTATTTTTATTCAGGAACAAAAACCGTTGCTATTTTTAGTATCAGATGTACAATAGCAATAAGATTAATCATATTGGTCGTTTTCTATTATAAGAAAGAAGGGAAATATGTTGGAAAAGGCAGTAAATAAGAAAGTTAGCTCCACAATCAGTAACCAGCCCATCTATTCGATTTTATTTATCATTGGAACCTGTCATTTGTTAAATGATTCGCTTCAAGCTGTTATCCCTGCGATGTTCCCAATTTTAGAACGTTCCTTAGGACTGACATTTACACAGCTTGGACTCATTGCTTTTACATTAAATATGGTTTCCTCCGTGATGCAGCCATTGGTCGGCATGTATACGGATAAGCGTCCAATTCCATACGCCTTACCGATTGGGCTGACGAGTAGTATGTTTGGAATGCTTGGTTTAGCTTTGGCTCCTAACTTTTGGATGATTCTCATAAGCGTTGTCTTTATTGGCTTGGGGTCTGCCGTCTTTCACCCAGAAGGGTCACGTGTTGCCTACCTTGCTGCTGGTACAAAGCGAGGGCTCGCTCAATCGATTTATCAAGTGGGCGGAAATTCCGGGCAAGCACTGGCACCACTTATCACGGCATTGGTGCTCGTTCCATTAGGCCAGTTTGGCGCCATTTGGTTTACATTAATTGCCGCGCTCGCTGTCTTTTTTCTCATGCATATCGCAAAATGGTATGCAGCGCAGATCAAAGAATTTTCGCGGACGAAGGGAGCTAAAAAGGCAGCAAAACCGAATAAAAATATGTCCCGGGCAATTAAAAGCGCACTTATTGTATTAATTTTTCTTGTTTTTGCTCGCTCCTGGTACCAAGCTGCTATTTCGAACTTCTATGCATTTTACGCGATTGACAGCTATGACCTTACAATTGCCAAATCTCAAGTCTATATCTTTACGTTTCTTGCGATGGGGGCAGCTGGAACATTTTTAGGCGGACCATTGGCAGACCGGTTTGGAAAACGTAATGTTATCCTGTTTTCCCTAATTGCTTCTGCGCCTCTTGCACTATTATTGCCACACGTTGGCCCTGTTTTCGCGATTATATTACTTGCTGTCATTGGAGTTATTCTAATGTCTAGCTTTTCCGTTACCGTCGTCTATGCTCAAGAGCTCATTCCGGGGAAAATTGGCACGATGTCTGGTTTAATTGTCGGATTGGCATTTGGGATGGGGGCAATTGGATCGGTAGCTCTTGGTACGCTAATTGACTTTATTGGGCTGACACCGACCATGATTATGATTTCAATTCTTCCTTTATTAGGATTTCTAACATTCTTGCTGCCAACAGATGAAAAGATTCAAGAATGGTATGCTTAAGTGAAATTGTTCTCTGAAAAATAACAATGGAAATGCAGCATAGGCCTATGCTGCATTTCCATTTCCACTAAAAAACACATGGGAAGTCTGCCCTCTTCCCATGTGTTTTTCCTTTATATATCGAACCCCTAATGTTTCATCTTACTTTTGCTTAACTAGCTTTCGCATTGTACCTGTTTCTTTAAAACTAGCATGCCATGAAAATGCTTTTTCCAGCACATGAGGGGTCTGCCCTCCACGCTCAAGTGCTTCCTCGTAATAATCCCATAGCTGTTCGCGGTACATTGGATGTGCACAGTTTTCAATAATCAGTGGGACACGCTCTCGTGGAGCAAGCCCACGTAAATCCGCATAGCCTTGTTCTGTCACTACTACATCCACATCATGCTCCGTATGATCAACATGTGACACGAACGGAACAATACTCGAGATGTCTCCCCCTTTTGCAATCGACTTTGTCACAAAAATCCCAAGCCGTGCATTTCGTGCAAAATCTCCAGAACCACCAATTCCATTCATCATTTTCGTACCACTAACGTGTGTCGAGTTTACATTTCCATAAATATCAAACTCTAAGGCGGTATTAATGGAGATTAGTCCGAGTCTACGAATAATCTCTGGCTGATTGGATATTTCTTGTGGCCGTAAAATTAATTTGCCCCGGTATTTGTCGAAATCCCGAAAGACCTGTTCCATCTTTTCCTCTGACAAGGTTAAGGAACATGCCGATGCAAATGTGACTTTACCAGCATCGATTAAATCAAATACCGCATCCTGCAATACTTCCGAATAGACTGTTAGATTTTCAAATTCTGAGTCGAGCATTCCATGCAACACAGCATTTGCGACCGATCCAATCCCCGATTGAAGCGGCATAAGTGAATCCGTTAAGCGACCTGCTTGAATCTCGGAACGCAAAAAGTCCAGAAGATGACCAGCCATCATTTTTGTTTCCTCATCTGGAGGAACAATTGTAGATGGAGAATCCTCTTGATGGGTGAAGACAATCCCCTTAACCTTAGTAAAATCAAGCGGGATCCCAAGCGTTCCAATCCGCTCGTCAACCTTATTTAACGGAATCGGAGTACGTTCTCCTTGCTTGCTGAGGCTGTAAATATCATGCAAGCCCTCCAATGCTTCCGGCTGTGCCAAATTCAGCTCAATGATGATGTTTTCTGCTGTTTCTGCAAAAGAAAGTGAATTCCCAACAGAAGTAGTTGGGATAAGCATCCCGTCTTCCGTAATCGAGATTCCTTCCAGGATAGCATAGTCTACGCGATCAATAACATCTCCCCGCAGCATTTCCGCCGTATGTGATAAATGCTGGTCTACAAACAGATGCTTCCCTGTGTTAATTGCGTTCCGCATTGCTGGTTCTGCCTGAAACGGTAATCTTTTCGCAACAATTCCAGCTTCAGCAAACATTTTATCAATGTTGGAACCCAGTGAAGCTCCTGTATACACATTCACTTTGAAAGCCTCACCTTTCCGTGCCCGCTCCACCAATGCGGTTGGCACTGCTTTCGCATCTCCAGCACGAGTAAATCCACTTAAACCTAAGGTCATTCCATCACGAATCCATGATGCAGCTTCCTTTGCGGACACAACTCGTTCCCGAAGCAACCCGGGATGTATGCGCTTTAATTTTTCTCCCATAAAACATCCCTCTTTTTTCAGTTGTTGATACTTATTCTAACTTAGAAATCAAACATTTCGGAAAAACAGGAGGGAGAAACTTATATTTCGATTAAAGTACTGAAATCTTCGGATAAAGCAGCAAAAATTGTCAGAATCCTAATAATTTGCGAAAATAGCTTGCATACGATTGACTGACTGGAATAGTAACGTCATTTGTCATCGCCAGCAAGAAGGTAGAATGTGTATCTGGATAAATTTCCTTGATATGATGAACATTCACAATGTATGACCTATGGCAGCGAATAAACGATTCTACAGGAAGCATATATTCAAATTGCTGCAATGTATTGGAATGTGTCCCAGAGTAGTTATCTGAAAAAACATGCGTTTTCCGGTCCTTCGCCTCCAAATAGATGACATCAGAAAATGATATCGGCTTCCATCCATCATCATTTTTTATCGTTACGACTGATTTCCCTTCTGTCCAAGCTGGGTAAATTGCCAGCACACATCCTTCCAGTCTTTCTTCAAAATGAAACGGGACAGCCATTCCATGGTAAGGGACACCATAAACATTTCGATTAATAAACTTTGAAACTTTTTGCTCCGATATAATAGCTTTATGTGCAAGCGTTCCTTCCTTAATCGAATCGCCTGGCTGAATCTTTAAGTCGATCCGTTTACTTGGGCGATAGTAAATATATTCCGTCGTCGTTGAAACTGCAATTGAAATTTCATCAGAGAAAAGCTCTCCGATTACATCTAGGAGAGAATGTATGTTTAGTTTCTTCATGGTCGTCGTCCTCCTATTTTTTCTTTAGTCTGCAATAAATGACTTTGGCATCACCGCTGCTACAACAATTGCTTTGACACAAAGCATTTCACCAGCAAAAACCTCTGTATGTATTTTCCATTTCTTAGGATGCACCTCTTCGACTGTGCCTACTGCTTTTAATGGAACATCCTGTCGGGTCGGCTTTAGAAAGTCAAGATGTAATGATGCCGTAACAAATCGTGGCGGTTCGACACCATCACCTGGCTCATGTCCATTTTTCCGATGCAATGCTAAGGAGGCAGAACCAGTTCCATGACAATCCACCAATGATGCGAGCAAGCCCCCATATACAAAACCAGGAATTGCTGTATGCTCCTTTTTCGGCGTATAAATTGTTATGGTCTGATTGCCTTGCCAGCCTGTTCTTAATCGCATTCCCTCTTTATTCAGTCTGCCGCAGCCATAGCACCAAGCATAGTCCTCACCATATTCATCTTGAATTGCGCTTTGAACCTGTTCCATCGCTATTACCTCCCACTTTTCTGTATAATTCCATTTTATCGCATTTTCAGCATATACACACGAAAAAATATTCAATTTCATTAAGTTGGTGACAGTTTACTACAACTTTGGTAATCTATTAGAAGAACCGGTAGAAAGCGTTTCATTATTTAGGGGGTTATTCAAGTGAAAAGGTTAGTTATTTTAGGTGGTGGATATGGTGGTATAAAAATCCTCACTGGTTTATTAGATCAGTATTTACCAGAGGATTTGCTGATTACCGTTGTTGATCGGAACCCATTTCGCTCACTAAAAACAGAATTTTACACGATTGCCGCAGGAACCGTTGCAGATCAAGATGTACGAGTTGAGTTTCCAGATGACAAACGCGTTCACTATGTTTTTAATGAAATCACAAAAATTGATACCGAGAATGAGCAAATTTTATTTGAGGATCCAGAAGATACAATCGCCTACGATTATTTAATAATTGGACTGGGCTGTGAAGATAATTACCATGGTGTTGAAGGTGCTGAGGAGTTCACAAAAAGTGTTCAAACATTTGCGAAGGCCCGTGAAACAGGGGTTGCAATTGGGAATTTAGGTGCTTATGGCAAGGTTACAATCGTTGGTGCGGGATTAAGTGGAATTGAGGTCGCTTCCGAAATCCGTGAAAGCAGACCTGATTTAAATATCCGTATTTTAGACCGTGGTTCAACCGTGTTAAAAGCGTTTGATTCTAAAATCCAGCAATATGTAGAATCTTGGTTTGTAGCGAATGATGTGGATGTTATACATAATTCAATTGTTGAATATGTTGAGAAGGATGGCGTTTGCAATAACGGCGTATGCTTCCTGAACGATGTGACCATCTGGACAGCTGGTGTCAGACCAAATTATTTGGTACGTGAATTACCGTTTGAAAAAGATATTCAGGAAAAAATCATCGTTAATGATTTTTATCAGGTTCCAGCACAACCGAATGTTTATGTATTAGGTGACTGTGCGGCTTCTAATTTCTCTCCAAGCGCGCAGTTAGCAGGTCAGCAAGGAGAGCAAATCGCAGACATTCTTTTAGCAATCTTGCGTGACAAAAAACCAAGGAAACCGAAGGAAATCAAGCTGAAAGGCACGCTTGGATCCCTAGGCAAATCAGATGGATTCGGTAATATGATGCAATTGCCATTTACCGGATTTCTTCCTCGGCTTGCGAAATCGGGTGTCCTATGGTTAAGTAAACGACATTAATTATAAAATGGAATCGGCATATATAGCTGATTCCATTTTTCATTTAAAAATTTACATAATCTTCACTGCAGCTTCACAAGTATTTCATTATGTTATAGTATGATTTACCTATAGATACATAATGAATGTTGGAGGTGCACTATGCGATTTATTGCTAAGGTAAGTATTAGTCTCGTCGTTGTGCTGTTTTATTTCTTTTAATGTATCTTTCCCCCTGGTCACCAGCATTTCCTTTCCCCCGTTTGTATATAATAATTTTACACGCAGGATTAAAACTGCGGTTTCTTGCCTCAATTAAATACTTCCTTTTTAAAAAAGTCAGTCACATTTCTGCTGTGACTGACCTTTTATTGAATTTGTTGATTAGCCTAAAAACTTCACACATACTACTTCCGGTACATCTACAATGGAATCGAGCTGTGTCAGCTTTCCTGTCTCCCCATCACGCGCAAATAATACAAGATTGCCTGACTTCTGGTTTGATGCAACGATGAATGCTTCACTAGGATCGAGCACAAAATCACGTGGCCAATTCCCGCCAGTTGGTGTAATTTCGACTAGTGTGAGCTCTTTTGTTTCTTCATCAACTTGAAATACAGCGATACTATTATGACCGCGATTTCCTGTATAAACAAACTTACCATCAGATGTAATGTGAATAGCGCTTGCATCATTTGTTTCATTAAAATCCGATGGAATTGCTTTTATTTTTTGTTTTTCGCTGAAACTCCCTTGATCAGCATTGTATTCAAGCACAATAACTTCAGAGCTTAACTCCGTCATTAAGTATGCTGTCTTGCCGTCCGGATGAAACACAACGTGTCGCGGACCGCTCCCTGGCGCTACATGAAGGGCTGCTGATTTTACAAGCGCTTGGTTTTCAATTTTGTATGTCACAAGCTCATCCGTACCAAGATCTGCAACAATGACATATTTTCCATCTGGCGTTTGTGCTGTATAGTGGACATGTGGTTTTTCCTGACGTTCGTGCGGTCCATTTCCTTCATGCTGAACTGTATTTTTCAGTGCGAGTTTACTTGGACTATGTGCCTGAAATAAATCGATCGTTCCTTTATGATAGTTACCTGTCACTAACACACCATTCTGAATATCAAGGTGACACGGTGGTGCCCCTTCTTCCAGTTTCTCATTGATGTAATTCAATTCACCTGAGTCAGATACGATTTCATATGCATGTACACCACCAAGCTTATCCTGCTGCGCAACAGAATAAAGCTGACGTTTATCTTCACTGATCGCCAAATAAGTTGGACTGCCAACCTTTGCCGCTACCTCTACTGCTTCTAATTTGCCTGCCTCTGCATCTAGAACGAAACGATAAATCCCTTCACTGCTTTCACGCGTATACGTTCCAGCAAACCCGATATATTTTTGAGCCATATGTATCCATCCTTTCTAGTATTGGTGGTTCTATTATAGCATTAATGGACTATAAGTTCTTTCTTGAGAATCTGCAAAAAAATGGGATGGCTCTCAATAAGTAAGTGGTAAAATTTCGTTGTTAGCATACCTGATGTGCTTGTTAAATGCTCCCTATCTTATATGGAGCACAAAGTTTCTAATCACTGGAAAACTGTTTTCAGTTTACTAGAATGGGAAGGTGTATTCTGAAAAGTTATGATAAAATATACATAAAAATCACGGAAGGATGTCATTTTAATGATTTAATTTTGAACCCTTTTAGAAAAATCGAACGCTGACAATACAGCTAAAACGATTGAATCTGTATAGTAATTTACTTCGCTAACAGGCCAGGATATTTCAACTGGCGGTTCGTACTAAAACAAAATGAAAAAGGTGAAGAAGTGTTAGATAAAATCAAATCATTACCTGAAAAGCCGGCATTTGTAATTGGTCTTTCTTTAATATTATTTAGTCCGATTTTATTATTTTTGACTTCGTTATTAGCCTCAGCTGGGAAATGGATCGTGATTATACAAGCAATTATTTGGGGAATTGCTATCTTACTTATACTAAGTGCGGCTGATAAAAGATATTCACGTAAAAGCAATACAAAGTGAAGGTTGATTTGTTTAATCTTATAAATTTAACAAATGCATTTCTTAGTTTAATGTTATTAACGTACACAATTCGTATCTGATGATAATAATTCATATGAGGAGAAATAAAATGGATACAACTAATTTCATAGAGCTAAAACACCTTTCAAATGAACACGTAGATTTGCTGCATTCTTTTGAACTGCCTAAAGAACAAATCCAGTTTACTTCATTACCAATAAATTTCGCAGATGTATCAGAAGGTCAGTTTCGTATTGTTATCATTTATCATAATGAACCTGTTGGATTCTTTCTATTACACGCAACTGAACGAGTGAAAAATTATACAAATAATCAGCAGGCCATGCTGTTAACCTCCTTATCAATAAAACACTCCCAGCAAGGTAAAGGCTACGCAAAACAAGCGATGAATATACTCAGGAAATTTGTAGCCGATGAATTTCCGAATTGTAATGAAATCGTTCTAGCTGTTAATCATAAAAATATAGCTGCCCAACATTTATATAAAAAGGTTGGTTTTCAAGATACAGGCAAGAGAAAAGTTGGACCTGTCGGTGAACAGTACATCATGAATTTAGTGTTGTAATTACATACATATTATGAAAGCACATTGGCGCTGACTTTTGAATAAGGGAGATTTCAATGTTTATTACAGATAAACGATACGACGAATTTGAAGCAGAGAACGTTCTTGAACAATTAGAACGCCTATATAATGACGTACGGTGGTATGCCTATACAAATGATATGTCTCTTCTTCAAGACGCTCTTTTACAGCCATTAGACGTAATATGTGCTTGGAATGTAGAAAAACTGATTGGTCTTATTCGAATTGTGGGTGATGGATTAACGATTATTTATATACAAGATATACTTGTATTAAATAACTACCAAAATCAAGGAGTTGCTACAACTTTAATGCAACAAGTTCTTCAGGATAAAAATGTTCGTCCAAAAGTATTATTAACCGAAGAAGCACCTAATGTTCGACATTTTTATGAGAGAAACGGTTTCCAGTCTTGTGATAAAGGGAGTCTAGTAGCATTTGCGAAGTTAAGTTAAGGAATTTAATTGGTTGATAATTAAATAAAATCATGAAAACTATAAAGAAATACAATGATTACAATTTGTATGCGGGCTCGCATGCTTATTTTAATACAGAGCCCGCCCATAAGTACAACTATTACTCAATATTAATTCAGCTTACGACGCCTACGCCTTCACTTCCCGCAACATTTCCTCAACAGCATAAGCGACACCATGATCATAATTTGCCTTTGTCTCATAGTCGCAAAGAGCTTTGATTTCATCTGATGCATTGCCCATCGCAACACCTCGCCCTGCAGATCGCAGCATGCTTTCGTCATTCCAGTTATCTCCCAATGCCATCACATCAGCCATATCAATTCCCATGTTTCCTGCTAAATGCTTTAATGCAATCCCTTTTTGGGCATCTTGATGGTTAAATTCCAGATTAATATCACCAGAAGATGTGATTGCCATTCCTGCAGCTCCGTTAAGCTGCGCACGAGCAGATACGAGTTTTTCCTTATCAAGCGAAAAGGCAAGAATCTTATAGATTTCTATGTTTTCAATAGCAAATATTTCATCGTAATCCTGAATGAATTCAACTGGTTCTGCCTGAAATCGCAGTTCTGCTTTTTCCCTAATCTCTTCCTCTGATGCATTGGGGTTCGCTGATTTCATAATATCGACAAGCACTTCTAAAAAATACTCCTTGCTTACTGAATAGATTCCATTATTCGTAAAAAACTCCAAATACATATCCGCTTCCCGACAAACCTCCAATACCTGCTTTGCAACAGATTTATCCATCGGTATTGTTCGAATTAGCTGTTTGTCCTCTGTATAAGCGACCGCGCCATTCAAACTTATAATCGGACATGTAATCCCAGCTTGTTTTAGCGGTGTATTAGCTGCATCATATGATCTTCCAGTTGCTACTACAAATCGAATGCCGTGGTCAATTGCTTTTTGAACTGCTGCCATATTCTCTTCACTTACAACGCCTTCTTCATTTAATAGCGTACCATCTAAGTCTGATGCAATAAGTTTCATTATGTATGCTCCTAACGTGTTATGCGGTTTTTATTTATTCTTCTCTTCTTATTATACACATCTAACCAATATTTTTCAGTCACCAGGAAAAGCACTTGAACAATTTGCTCAAGTGCTTCTTTCAAAGATAACTATTTTTGTAATGCCAGAGCTTCAATAACTGCCAGTGCCTGCTCAATTTGTACCTCTACACGTTTTCTTGCAGTACCACCTGCAACATCACGTGCATTTACAACCGCTTCCGGCTTTAGTACATCAAATATATCCTCTTCAATTAGGCCAGAGAAGGATTTGAACTCTTCTACACTTAAATCGAGCAAATACTTTCCGTTCTGAATACAATTTAACACGACCTGTCCAACGACCGTATGCGACTCTCTGAAAGGCATTCCTTTTTCAACAAGATAATCTGCAAGGTCTGTTGCATTGGAAAAATCGTTCGTCACTGCTTGATACATATCTTCCTGCTTCACCTGCATCGTTTCAATCATTGGTGCAAATAGTGCAAGTGCGCCTTTTAATGTTTCAAACGTGTCGAACATCCCCTCTTTATCTTCCTGCATATCTTTGTTATATGCTAACGGAAGACCTTTCAGTGTTGTCAGCATCCCCATTAAATGACCATAAACACGACCTGTTTTCCCACGGACAAGCTCAGCTACATCAGGATTCTTTTTCTGTGGCATCATACTGCTTCCTGTTGTAAAAGAGTCATCCAGCTCAATAAAGCTGAACTCGGCACTCGACCATTGTACAAGTTCCTCGCATAAACGAGAGAGATGCATTGCTATTAACGAAGCATTTGATAAAAATTCGACGACAAAATCACGATCACTGACAGCGTCCAAGCTGTTTTCGCAAATATCATCAAAGCCTAGCCTTTCGGCGACGAATTGCCGATCAATCGGAAAGGTTGTCCCTGCCAAGGCACCAGCTCCAAGCGGGGATTTGTTCACCCGCTTCAAGCTATCGGTTAGACGCTCCATATCGCGCTGAAACATGAAAACATATGCCATCATATGATGAGCGAATAAGACGGGCTGTGCTCGCTGCAAATGCGTATATCCTGGCATAACTGTATCCAAATTTGACTTTGCCTGGCTAATTAAGGCCTTTTCGACATCAACGAGCTGTTGAATGATCGTGCCAATCGCATCTCGCAAGTACAAGCGCATATCTAAAGCTACCTGATCATTCCTGCTCCGACCAGTATGGAGCTTTCCACCAACAGTTCCTACTTCCTCGATGAGGAGCTTTTCCACATTCATATGGATATCCTCATGCTCCTCACTAAGCTCCGCCTTTCCAGCTTCAATTTTCTTTAAAACGATTTGCAAGCCTTCGGAAATTTTATTGGCATCTTCTGCAGGGATAATCTTACAATTTTTCAGCATTTCTACATGCGCCAGACTTCCTTCAATATCATAGACTGCCAGTTTTTTATCGAAGCTGATAGATGCTGTATATTCATCCATTAATTGATTCGTTGGTTTTGTAAAACGCCCGCCCCATAATTTCACGATTTAACAGCTTCCTTTACTTCAAAATTCACCTTTTCAATGGATTTCTTTTGATTTGTTGTTCCATTCACAGATGCATGAACCTTTGTTGGCAAGCCCCATAGCTTAATAAATCCAAGTGCTGCATCATGATCGAATGCATCTGCTTTATTGTAAGTTGCAAGATCAAAGTCATAGAGCGAATTGGCGGATTCACGTCCGACAACTTGCGCATGTCCTTTATAGAGCTTCACTTTAACGGTACCTGAGACGTGCTCTTGCGTTTTTTTCACGAATGATTGAAGTGCTTCTGTCAGCGGTGAATACCATAAACCATAGTAAACGGTTTGCGCTAGCTTCTGTTCAATCATCGGCTTGAATTCAGCAACCTCTCTTGGTAATGTTAATGCCTCAAGCTCTTGATGCGCCGCAATTAATGTCATTGCTGCTGGTGCTTCATAGATTTCTCTAGATTTAATCCCAACTAAACGATTTTCCACATGATCAATTCGTCCAACACCATGCTTTCCAGCAATTTCATTCAGCTTTAAAATCAGTTGATCGAGTGTAAGCTCTTCTCCGTTCAATGCGACTGGCTTCCCTTGCTCAAATGTAAGCTGAATAATTTCAGGTGTTTCTGGGGCATCAATTGGATCCGCTGTTAGATCAAATGCATCCTTTGGCGCTTCTTGCCATGGATCCTCCAAGATACCACATTCATTACTGCGTCCCCATAGATTTTGGTCAATACTGTACGGGCTATCAAGATTAATCGGAATTGGAATTCCATTTGCCTGTGCATACTCAATTTCTTCTTCTCTGGACATTGCCCACTCACGAACCGGTGCAACAATTTTAAGATTAGGGTTTAATGCAGTAAAGGCAACATCGAAACGCACTTGATCATTTCCTTTTCCTGTACAGCCATGTGCAACCGCTACAGCTCCCTCTTCATCTGCAATATCTACGAGAATTTTTGCAATTAAAGGTCGGGACAAAGCAGAAATAAGTGGGTATTTGCCTTCATATAATAAATTTGCCTGTAGTGCTGGTAATACATATTCATTCGCATAAAGCTCTTTTGCATCAATTACATATGATTTGATTGCTCCTACATCAAGTGCCTTCTTCTTAACAAACTCCAAGTCTTTTCCTTCACCGACATCTAGTGCCACTGCAATTACATCATAATTGTATTTATCCTGTAACCATTTCACTGCAACGGAAGTATCCAGACCTCCGGAATAAGCTAAGACGATTTTTTCCTTTGCCATTTTAATTTCCCCTCTCGAATTGTGTGCTGTTAATGAATTATTATGCATTAATATGTATAATAATTCAATAGTTTTTTAAAAAAAATTTATAAAAAAACAAACTTTTTTCTCAGGCGTTATAAAAAAAGCTATGTATCCAAAGGATACATAGCTTTTGGGTTACCTGCCTTTTGAAAAGCGGTTAAATGCAACTTTTATTATTTCCATTAAGACAGCAGCTGCCAGAGCAAGAACTGCTGCAATCAGCGCTTCATTCCAGCCAAAGCTTTCTGGGATATTAAATACATCACGTGCAAATGGCAATGTTGTGATGCCATATAGAATGAATCCAAGAAATACGGCTCCAATCACATATTTATTTTTAAAGAATCCCGCTCCAATCGCGGTTTGTGTATTCGACCTTGCTGCGAATGTCTGCAATGTACGTGATAAAATTAATGTCGTAAACGCCATCGCCACTCCCATTTCAGATGAATGATTTAATCCAATATAGAAGGAAATAATTACAGCGATACCAATCAATAGTCCTCTTGTAAGTACCGCCTGCAACGTATCCCTTGTGAAAATTCCTTCGTCTGTACGACGCGGTTTTCTCTCCATTACATCAGGCTCTGCCTTTTCCATTCCTAATGCAATTGCTGGAAGTGAGTCATTCACTAAATTAATATACAAAAGCTGCAATGCCGTAAATGGATTTGGCAGATTGAAAATAACGGCATAGAGAATGGCAATAATTGCTCCTAAATTCCCTGCAAACAAGTATCCAATTGCCTTCTTTATATTGTCAAACACAGTACGTCCAACACCAACAGCATTGACAATCGAAACGAAATTATCATCAGTTAAAATCATTGCGGAAGAGTCTTTCGCTACATCCGTTCCACTTCCCATTGCAATACCGATATCAGCCTGCTTCAAAGCTGGTGCATCATTGACACCATCACCCGTCATGGCAGCGACCTTATCTTTTTTCTGCCATGCACGGACAATCCGAATTTTATTCTCTGGGGAAACACGTGCATAAACAGCGATTTGTTCAAGCTTCCTATCTAACTCTTCATCTGATAAAGCATCCAGTTCCTTTCCAGTTAAAGCAATATCATCTTCTCCCATTAGTCCAATATCACGACCAATTGCTTGTGCCGTTGTTTTGTGATCACCAGTAATCATCACTGTTCGAATACCAGCCTTCTTGGCTTCTTCAATTGAACCATAAACAGCTTCTCTTGGTGGATCAATCATTGCAGTGAGGCCGATAAGCACGAGGTCCGTCTCATCTTTCTCTGCAATATCCATTTGCCCATCAGCTAAACGTTTATACCCATATGCTAGTACACGCAATGCCTGATCTGAAAAGTTTTCATTTGCCTGTTCAAATAATGCCAGTAATTCATCTGTTACAGGTTCCTCTTTGCCCTTGTAAAGGACATAACTGGCACGCTTGAACATGACGTCCGGCCCGCCTTTTGTCAGCATCGTTGTTTCCCCGTCAATGCTATGTACCGTGGACATCAATTTACGATCTGAGTCAAATGGCAATTCCGCTTTACGTTCAAATTTATCCCGAATTGCCTCATAGTCATTATTATTTTTATTCGAAAAGTTAATGAGAGCTACCTCTGTTGGATCTCCTATCTCCGCGCCCTCACTATTAATAAATGAATCATTGCAAAGCACTGCCGTATTAATAAGCAGACGCTCTGAGTGATTCCAGTTTTCTGGATCTTCTGCAAGTTCGCTGGCTGACTCTCCGGGTATAAAATAATCGGTTACAGTCATTTTATTTTGTGTTAAAGTACCTGTTTTATCGGTACAGATAACACTAGTCGATCCGAGTGTTTCAACTGCTGGAAGCCTGCGAATGATCGCGTGCTGTCTCGCCATCTTATTTGTTCCGACAGATAGCACAATCGTGACGATTGAAGATAACGCTTCTGGTATTGCCGCCACCGCAATTGCGACAGAGAACATGAGTGCATTTAATATCGCAGTTCCTGTATCGACATCAGCCCCGCCAAGCCAAATTCTCAGTGCTTGTACAGCAAAAATTAACACGGACAGCAGCAATATTCCAATACCAAGCTTTTTACTAAACGATTCCAGCTTTCGTTGTAATGGTGTCTGCTTCTCTTCAGCAGTCGATATCATCTCAGCTATTTTTCCTATTTCCGTCTGCTCACCGGTTCCTGTCACAACGAAGGTACCACGGCCATAAACAACAAGTGAGCTGCTGAACACCATATTGACACGATCCCCAAGTGTTACCTCTTCCATAATCGTATCGGTATTTTTCTCAACTGCTTCCGATTCACCTGTAAGCATTCCCTCGTTTACTTTTAACGAGCCACTTTCAATAATCCGGCCGTCAGCTGGAATGTAGTCACCAGCTTCTAATGTTACAATATCCCCTAGAACAAGCTCTCTTGCAGGTATTGTCTGAGCTTGGCCATTACGAATTACCTTTGCTTCTGGAGCCGACATATCACGCAATGCATCCAGAGAGCTCTCCGCCTTTTTCGTCTGTACGACACTAATAACGGAATTAATGAGCAGAACGAGGAAAATAATCAATGACTCTGCAATTTCTCCCAATACAACTTGAATTCCAGCTGCTACTAAAAGAACGATAACCATTGGATCCTTAAACGTCTCTAAAAAAAGCTTCCAAGTCGGGATCTTCTCCCTGTCTTTTAATTCGTTGTAGCCATCTTGCTCGAGCTTTGCTTTTACAGCATCAGCAGTCAACCCATTTTCCGATGACTTCACAGCTTCTAATACAGATTCAGTGTCTTTCCGGTAAAATTCCAACATGAACGGACTCCTTTTTAATGTTCAATTCGCTAAGAATAGATTGTCTTTTGAAGCAAGACATTATTCATGAACACGTTTTTTGTAAATCTGTCTTTCTTTGAAATCCAATAATTAAGATGGCACTGTTAGGACACATCTGTTTCATTGATCATTGGATTAGGCTCCATCATGCAAATAAGTATGCCTATATTCCCTTATTTACCCTAAAAAAAGCGAGACCTAACCCATGATTGGGCAAAGGTCTCGCTTAGCATGTTCTGCCAATAAAGCCGATGATGGAATCCATCATGTAATGACGACTTTATTTTGGAATCACTTGATTCCACCGCTACTCCCCTTTGACAGATGTCAAAGAAATATTCTATATTCATTTTAGCATACGTCTGTGAAAAATTTCAAATCATATTATAGTTGCTTAATCGCATCTGAAATTGCTGATTCACCTGAAACTAAATCAAAGCTTTTCCGATACGTGGCTTCTTCTGTTAACGAAGCAATCAATACCTTGGCTACATCCTCTCTTGGGATACCGCCTCTTTCTAAGTTTTCCGCTGCTGAAACCTTATCGATCGCAGGTTCATTTAATAAGTTGCCAGGTCTTACGATCGTATAGTTTAGAGAACTAGCCACCAGCTCTTTGTCTGCATAATGCTTTGCAACCATATAAGGCCTAATTGGACTATCAGCCCAGCTTTCGCGATTATGCGCCTGAATGGCACTGACAAGAACAAACCGATTGACGCCTGCTCTTTCCGCTGCTTCCATCGATTTAACCGCTCCATCTAAGTCAATTAGCAATGTTTTATCCGGTCCTGTGCTTCCGCCTGAGCCCGCTGAGAAAATGATAGCTTCTGCACCTGATTCGATTACTGCTTGGGTCAGTGTATCTACACTATCTTCTAGATTAGCTAGAATGGTGTCCACTCCGTCCGCTTCCAGTTCCTTTGCCTGTTCTTCTTTCCGGACCATCGCTGTTACCGTATGTTCTTCGCTTTCTTGTAGTAAACGAACGAGATGTTTACCAATCTGACCATTTGCTCCAATTACTAAAACCTTCATTTGTACATCCCCTTTGACGATAGATTTGGTAACCCTCTACATTATTTCAAAGCAGATTGTATTTATCAAAGATTCTGTTTTGGGCTTTAAACCATCCACACAACTAAAATCGGCGCAATGATCGATACAATTATGGCACTTAACACCATTGCAACCGTACTGGCAGATCCACCTAATGGTCCATCTTCCATCGCCCGAGCTGTACCAATTGCATGGGATGCACTCCCAATTCCTACTCCACGTCCGATAACATGATCAATTTTAAAAGCCTTAAATATAAATGGGGCTATCAACACACCACCCATTCCAGCAAGCATAACAAAAACTGCCGCAAGAGGCATCGCACCTCCAAGGGAGTCGGCAATCACAATCGAAACAGGCGTAGTTACGGATTTGGACACTAATGAGTAAATAATGAATTCTTCAACTCCAAGCCATTTTGCAAGCAAAACTCCTGACATAATTCCAACAACAGCACCGACAAAGGTACCCATCAGGATTGGAAAAAATAACCGTTTGAGAAGATCACGCTGCTGATACAGCGGATAGGCTAATGCAACTACTGCTGGGCCAAGCAGCTGATTAATCCATTCTCCTCCAATCATATACGTATCATAATCAATATGAAAAATAAGTAATACCAAAACAATAACAATAGATCCTAGAAAAATCGGCAATGTAACTGGAAGCAAAATCCTGCGATGCAGCTTCCACATAAAAAGATATACGATTAATGTTCCTATTATAGCTAACAAACCTATTACAATATTATTCATGATGCAATTCCTTCTTTCTAACAAACCACTGGCTCACAACACCAGATACCCCCATAACAAGTGCCGTGCTTATAAGTACAATGATGATTAATAGAATTCCTTTACCTTTAAAAAGCTGCAAATAGTTTACAATACCGACAGTTGCAGGGATAAAGAACAATGTTAAATGGCTAACAAATAATCGTGTGCCATCTTCAATCCAGCTTACTTTTATACTCCTTGTGTAAAGCAATATAAATAACAGAATCATTCCAATCACACTGCCAGGTATTATCAAATGAAACGTTGCCTGAATCCAGTTCCCGATTAAAAAGATTCCATATAATACAGCTATATGCGTAATAATTTTTCCTAATTTCAACAATCTCAGACACTCCTATACTTAAACAATGCATACATTATAGCAAACATATAGTGCATTATAAATTACTGGAATGCAGGTTTTGCCCTCAGGCGCTGTTTTTTTCTCTTCGTATCCATTATTTCGGTTCCAATTCGACTTCTTTTTCGCTCCGCCACCATCTTTTCCATCATCCAAACAAGCCAAAAGGCATAACCGTTTTTCGGTTATGCCTTATTAAAGTCTACGAATTCCATTTTATTCAAAGTGACAGTCGTTTCACTTGGTTTTGTTTCTGCAATAATTGCTCCATTACGGATGGAGTATCGGACTTTCGCTTGCTTACGAATTGCTTCATATTCATTTTCAGCATCAAGTACGATAAAATTAGCTGGTTTTCCAGCCTCAATCCCATATTGATCCTCAATGTGTAATGTTTTAGCGCTATTTGTTGTAATCATATCGATTGAATTCACAATTTGCTCATAGCCCATCAATTGAGCGACATGTATCCCCATATGCAATACTTGCAGCATATTTCCGGTTCCTAGCGGATACCATGGATCAAATATATCATCATGACCAAAGCTCACATTCATGCCAGCTTCCTGTAATTCTTTTACTCTTGTCAGCCCTCTGCGTTTCGGATATGTATCAAAGCGACCTTGTAAATGAATGTTTACAAGAGGGTTCGATACAAAGTTAATCCCCGACATTTTTAAAATACGAAAGAGCTTGGAGACATATGCATCATTATAAGAACCCATTGCTGTTGTATGGCTCGCCGTTACACGGGAGCCAAGACCACGTTCATATGCCTCGGTTGCCACAATTTCTACAAAGCGGGATTGCTCATCATCTATTTCATCACAATGAATATCAACGAGCAAATTGTATTTTTCTGCAAGGTCAAAGGCTGTTTTCATAGAGGATACGCCGTATTCCCGGGTAAATTCATAATGCGGAATTCCACCAACAACATCTGCCCCCATCTTTAATGCTTCTTCAAGCAGTTCAGCTCCCTTTGGAAACGACTGAATTCCTTCCTGCGGGAAAGCAACAAGCTGCAAATCTACATACGGCGCAACTTCTTCCTTCACCTCAAGCATCGCCTGTAAAGCTGTCAGATCCGGATCCGTGACATCGACATGTGTACGCACATGCTGAATTCCTTGTGCTATTTGCCACTTTAAAGCCATTTTTGATCTCGTTTTAACATCCTCAATTGTTAATGTTTCTTTCCGCTCGGACCAGCGCTGTATCCCTTCAAATAATGTCCCGCTTTGATTCCAGGTCGGCTCACCAGCAGTAAGCGTTGTATCCAAATGAATATGCGGCTCAATAAACGGTGGAAGTACGAGCGCTCCATTTACATCCAATGCATTTGAATCATCTCCACCTTCTGTGTGAGGAGAAACTTGATTAATTTTCCCAGCCACAACTTCTATATCCCATAAACCTTCTTTTCCTCTTAGCTTTGCATTTTTAATGTTCACGAATTAAATCTCCTTTGTGTACTTGTTTTAAACCATTTTTTGCAGATACTTTTTCAGCAATAATCATTCCAGCTAAATACAGTGCCCCAGACCCAATAATGCCATTGACTGGCGGAATTCCTGGCAATAAGTTTGCTGCAGCAATCCCTCCAACCCAAGCCGCAATTGCAATCCAGTTAACCGCCTTAAATCTCATTGTATCAAATGCCGGGTATTTGCCTCTTCTCAAGATGAAAAAGTCTGCTAAAATAATTGCACCTATTGACGGTAATGTAGATCCTAGTATTGTAAGAAATCCAACAAAGTTGTTAAATAACCACATTGCAGCGACCGTCCCAACAATACCATTGACAATAACGAGCTTTCCTTTAGCAATCTTTGTAATATTCGAGAAGCCTAAGCCAGATGCATATAACGCATTATCATTCGTTGTCCAGATGTTAAGCCCCAGCACAATAATAGCCGGCAGCATCAGCCCTTGCATAAACATTACTTCCGAAATATCAGCTAAACCAAACGCAAACATCCCAATTGCTCCAAATAAAAACATGAACGTATTACCGATAAAAAAAGCCACTACTGTAGTCGATACAGCCGTACCCTTTGATTTAGAGAAACGAGCGAAATCGGGAGTAAGCGTCCCTGCGCTAACGAAGGAACCGATACATATTGTCAATGCGGTCGCTAATCCCATTGCTTCTGCTGGTTGGTATCCCATAAGTGCTTCAATTCCTCCAGCAGCATTTGTTGCATTAAGTGCGGAATAGCCACCAAGAAGTGCGATGGAAGGCACAGCGATAAAGCTTAGAACGGTTAAAGCTTTGATTCCAATGAAAGCCGTCGCTGTCATCAATAGTCCTGAAACAATTATCAATACATACATATTAATACCAGTTGCTGCATGAACCGGCACAGAAAACATTGCCACACCGACACCGAACCAGCCCACTTGTGTTATCCCCAATAAAAAGGATGACAGATAAGAGCCTTTCTCACCAAATGCATATCTTGCAAGCAAGTGCGTAGATAAACCCGTTTTCGCCGCAATAAAAGCAAGTGCTCCAGTATAGATTCCTAGCAGTAAATTACCAGCTATAACGACCCAAATAAACTCCGTGAATGTCAGTCCCATTCCTAGTTGTCCACCTGAAAGCATACTTGCTGAGAAAAATGTTAATCCCATCATGAGCATAAACATTTTCCAGAAACCATTCCGGCTTGCCTGTGGTACAGGCTGTAATGAAAACTCTTTATCTATTTTTTGCATGTTAATTCCTCCTCGAATTTTATCTGGTACCGAGGAAGGTGTCGGTGTTTGAGAACACACGAGTTGGAAAAAAGAAAGGCTTCTTGCCATTTCTGACAAGAAGCCTTTTTATAAGCCTATAGCTTAAGAGGGTATACAGGTACACCTCTTCCTCTATGCTTATTTTTTTCGCTATCCTTGTCAGCCTCACAGGACTGAATTAAAGGTACCAGTATTTAGTTGGATTTATTATTGCAGAAAAGCGAGACTTTGTCAACACACCAAGTTACTTTGCAGTTTTCGAGAAATACGAGTTATTAGAAGTCATTGATGAATTAAATGGTATCTACTCATGTGATATCGTTTTTGTGACCAATTGAATAAAGAACTAGGGAACAAATCATAAGGGAAGGCATCATTATTTATACACTTCATACAGAATAATTCCCCTCTTAATGAGCAGAGCGGAATCCGGTTCTCTTTTTGGAATTTCCAATTCTGCAATAAAGAAGTTAGGACATTAGGACATAACTTTTTCATGAATAATCCGCATAGGTTTAATTTAAAACTTTGATTTCATACGGTTTTGTTTTTGAAATTTAAACTAAACTTTTAATAGGTGTCCCAATCCTTCCACTTAATAATTTACTCCACCTAATTTGCGAAAGGTTTCCATGTTTTGTTGATAGATCTCTTTATATAATGGATATGTTTCATTGTAAAGATCAACAATCTGAGGATCGGGTTGAATAGGGTCCTCTTTAATCTTAATAATGTTTGTACATGCTTCTTCTATAGAATCATATAAACCAACACCAACGCCAGCCACAATAGCAGCACCCACACAAGCCTGTTCAGGTTGATTTACTTTATAAATTTCTTGATTCAATATGTTGGCTTGTATATTTAACCAAATATCGCTACGTGCTCCCCCGCCAGATGCAATGAATTTATCCATTTTTATATCTAGTCCTTTAAAGATCTCAATAGAATCCCTGAAAGCAAAAACAACACCTTCCATAACTGACCGGACTAGATTAGCCTTCGTATGTTTTAACGTTAATCCTAAAAAGGTCCCTCTAGCAGAAGCATCCATGTGCGGTGTTCTTTCCCCAATTAAATAAGGTAAGAAGATCAATCCTTCACTTCCAGGACTTATACTAGCAGCAAGCTCATTTAGTTCTTTATAAGATAAAGTTGATAATATATTTCTGTTAAGCCAGCTCAATGATAAACCCGCAGCCAAATTTGCCCCCATGATGTTCCAGGTTCCTTGTACAGCATTGCAAAATGTATTGGTTCTTAATTTATAATCATATTTGGGCTCGGCTGTAACAGAATAAACAATTCCTCCAGTTCCAATAGTCAAAGAAATTTGGCCTGGTTTTACAATCCCGTTTCCAATCGATTGCATTGGTTGATCTCCACCGCCGTAAACAACTAAGGTACCTTTGTGTAATCCCGTTTCTTCAGCTGCCTTTAACGTTACTTCTCCAGCTATATCAGAGGGGTTTTTAACAATAGGATATATATCTGGATTCAAACCCAATTTTAAGATAAGTTCTTTCGACCAAACCCTATTTTTTGTATCAAATGCAAGTGTCGCTGAAGCATCTGTTACATCTGTTCCATTTTCTCCAGTCATTCTGAAACGAATATAATCTTTCGGTAGCAAAACCTTATTTATTTTTTTATACGAAGTCGGCTCATATTTTTTTACCCATAATAAAGATGGTGTTTGAAAACCTGTTGATAACGGATTTAATGTTACTTTGCCGACGTAATCTTTCCCTAAGCTGGAATTAATTTCATCAACTTCATTGATTGTTCTTTGATCGGACCATATGATTGCTGGACGAATAACATTACCATTTTTATCGATTAAAACCATTCCGTGCATTTGACCGGAATAACCAATACCTTTAATCTCATTAGATTGTATACTCGCCTCTTTTAAAGCTAACTGAATAGTCTTTACTGTAGCGCTCCACCATACTTCCGGATCTTGTTCAGCAAAACCTTTTTCTGGTATTGAGATACCGTACGAAGTTTGAGCTGTACTTTCAATCACCCCATATTCATTCATAATAATTACCTTTACACTTGAAGTTCCTAAATCGATCCCCATAAGATAGCTCATCTTTTCCCCTCAAATCTAATCAAAACTTCATTTCCTTACCCAAATGAACTGTTCCTAACTCAGTTATTCAAGCAACTCCCTTAACTCTTCAGTCATTTGCTCGACTAATTCAGGTCTTCCGTGAAATCGGGCAGGGGTATTTTGGAACAGCTCAATTTGCCAGTTATCATTTATTTTCACTGCAACTAGTGTCTGGTGAGCATTTACGTCAGGTTCAATGTCTGTTTTTCCTGGTGGGATCATCCCTGCAATCGCATGTAAGATTGCTGCATCTTTTCCTAAAGGTTTGATGGATTTAATTTTTGTTAAAAAAGGTGCGGTAGGGTGATCTTCAAATATCGGTTTAACATGGGATAAAATCTCTGCTCTTCCAACTACCTTACTTCCGTCAAACCCAATTTGCACTCCCTGTTCTGAAAATTGTTCAGCCATTCCCTTAGCATCACGTTTGTTCCAAGCATCAATTAACTTTTGATAAAGTTCTTGAATTTCTTCCTGTAATGAATTGTTCATATTCATATCTCCTTTTTTCATTGAATAGTTAAATCATTTATTCAAAAAGAGCCTTATTATTTTTCAGAACTAAGATCAGCCCCAGAAATAATGGATGGTATTGCTAATTTGATAAATTCCTCTGGAGTCATTCCTTTAGCATCTCTTCTCCATTCAACAGAAGCACCGTAAATTCCCCAGCTTAATATAATAGCCGTAATTTTCAGAGCATCATCCTTTTCAGCTTTATTTTGGTTTAATAGCATTTTGTAAAAAACAACTTCAAGCTGCTCCCTGATAATCCGGGCAATGGTATCCTCGTATCCTCTATGGCAGCGATTGGATAATGATTTCTGGAAATTCGTAATCGCTAAGAAAATCTTAACAAGCGATTCTTCATCTAGTTTGTTATTCTGATAGAAACCACAATCCAAATTAACTAATAATACCTCTGATAATACCTTTTCCAACAGGTCATATATATCTTCAAAATGATAATAGAATGTCGCACGATTTATCATAGCTTCAGCTGTAATATCCTTAATCGTAATATCCTTAAATTCCTTCTTACCTGAAAGCTCCATAAAAGCATCCATAATTAACTTTCGGGTACGCAAAATTCGGGGATCCGTTTTGGCCTTCGTCATAGTGATCTCCCTTCCACTTTTTAAACACTTTCTTCAATGTGTTGGATAAACAACAAATACATCGAACTATTGGTGTTGTTACTTTTTATTATGGCTTAAAATTCAATTATAAAGCAACTAAATTGCGTCTTATAAAGGGCATTTCATAAAACATTTCCAGGAGGATTTATCATGCTTAAAATTGGAATTATTACTGGTAGTACAAGAGATTCAAGAGTAAATTTGCAAGTTGCAGAATGGGTGAAATCCATCGCAGATAAGCGAACAGATGCTGAATTTGAAGTGGTTGATATTAAAGCTTACAACCTGCCAAAATTCAATGAACCGATTCCGGCTATTATGTCACAAGATTACCAAGCCCCAGAAGCAAAAGCTTGGTCTGAGAAAATTAATGAGCTTGACGGCTTTGTTTTTGTCACACCTGAATACAACAAAGCGGTTACTTCTGGGTTAAAGGATGCCATCGATTATTTATATGTGGAATGGAATAATAAAGCTGCAGGGATCGTAAGTTATGGTTCTACACTTGGAGTTACAGCGGCAAATAATTTACGCTTAATTTTAACTGTACCAAAAGTAGCAACAGTAGGAACGCAGCCCGCACTAAGCCTTTTCACAGATTTTGAAGAAATGAGAACCTTTAAACCAGCCGCGTTTCATGAAGAAACCGTTCAAACTATGCTGAATGAGGTCGTAGCTTGGTCTGCTGGTTTAAAAACAATTCGAAACTAATTTATAACATAATAAAAAGCGCGGGAAAAAGGCATAGCCCTTTTTCTCGCTTATCTTATATGTACAGAAATGAGGAGTATAAAGTGAACAACAATAAAAATATGATTTGCGATTTAGAAACTGGTGTATGCGGGATAGCGGAAGGAGAAGAAATGGAGATGATTGACTTTAACCAACCAAAAAAGTCGATTAATCTTTATTATGTAACAGATCCAATCTGTTCGCATTGCTGGGCAATTGAACCAGTTCTCCGTCGTTTCACCCGACAGTATGGTGATTATTTTATCGTTCATACGGTTATGGGTGGGTTACTGGAAAAATGGCATGATGGTCCAATCGATCCTGCAAACGGAATTTTTAAACCAGCTGATGTTGCTGGTCACTGGAGAGAGGTTGGAGAGCATTCCAGAATGCCAATTGACGGATCTTTAATGATTGATAATCCTGTTCAATCTTCTTTTCCACCTTCCCGCGTGTTTAAGGTGATTCAAAAAAATCATAATGCGGAGATTGCATTTGAATATTTACGTCGTGCACGAGAAGCACTTTTTGCTTTTAACCAAAATATTTCAGATAAAACGGTTATGATTGACACTGTAAATAAACTTGGTCTTGATGGAGTAGCGATTGTAAATGAGGCTGAACAACCAATCGGACAACAATTATTGGAGGAAGATTTCGCTCTGACGAGAAGCTTAGGTGCCCGTGGTTTCCCTACAATTATCATGGTCAACGAGGAAAATAAAGGCGTAAAAATTGTTGGAGGACGTCCTTTTGAATACTATGTTGACGGCTTAAAACAAGTTCTAAATCAGGAGGAAATCCAGCCAAAGCAGCAACCTTCCCTTGCTGACCTGCTTGAAAAGGAAGAGCTTCTATTTGCCAAAGAAATTGAAGTTATGTATGATGTGGACCAAACTGATCTTAACGCTTTTGTTGAAAAAGAGCTTTCTGCCGACCAATATCAAAAGCAGGAAATTCTAGGAGAGTACTACTTTACAACAACGAAGTAAACAAAGGAGAATGATTATGGCATACGTATTGCAAGTCGATTTTAACATGGATGGACCATTCGGAGAGGATATGGCAGATGCATTTTCTGACTTAGCGAAAAGCATCAATGAAGAAGCTGGCTTCCTATGGAAAATCTGGACAGAGAGTCCTGAAACAAACGAAGCTGGCGGAATTTATGTTTTTGAAACAAAGGAAACAGCTGAAAGCTATCTGAATATGCATACGAAACGTTTAGCAAGCTTTGGCATTACAAAAGTTAATGCCAAAATCTTTGCTATCAATTCCAAGCTTACTGCGATTACGAATGGGCCGGTGAGCTAAACCGTTCATCTGTTAAATAAATGAGGCCAGGACAAAACCAAGTGTTTAACACGAAACAACCTTAGTTTTGTCCCGCCTCATTTTATCAGTATTTAACTCATAAGATAATTACTTTACCTTAATAAGGCCACACTTTAACCTGCAGCTGCTGCACTCCGAATTCCAATGCATCGTCTAAGTTTTCTATATAAATATCCAGCTTGCCATTTGTAATCGCACTGCCCCGATCTTGACATACATACGTTTCATCCAATTCTGGAATATGTATTTTAGTTCCAAATGGAAGAGCTTGCGGACACGCAATTGTATTTCCCTCTTCTACCATTGCTCCAGATGCGGTTATGCCATAAGCAGGATCGCCTGGCTGTTTTTCAGTAGATTCATAACCAGCCGTATAAGCAGTAACTGTAAAAGGTAGACCGCTCTCATCTGGTATGTTAATTGCTTGTCCAGTCTGAATATGTTCTTGATCTGTGATAGATGGGTTTGCAGCAATTAACGTATTAAAATCTACTTGATAGTTTTGGGCGATTCGAAATAAACTTTCCCCCGCCTTTACTGTGTGAACCTTTTCTGCAGAAGCCGTTTCCAAAAACATTCCAAATCCAACCATACATACAATCGTCGATAAAATATACTTGATGATAACACACCTCCACTTATGATATACATAAAACTATCTACCCTAATCTCGATCACTTTAAAACTAGTTTTTCCACTTTAATACAGGCGCAGAAGAAAAAGAGGTATTTACTACCGCAACATGGAAAAAGTGCCCTTTCGCTGTTTATATATATTCCTTACGCATACGACCTGTTCATTAACACGATTCTCCATCCATCTGGATCTTCTATCGTGATACCTTGTTCTTTCCAATATCCATTTTCGGGCTCTGCCTCTTTATAGCCCATTTTTTCTAATCGTTTAGACACTTTACTGATTTCATGTTTATTTGTTATGTAGAAGACTAATAGATTATCTTTGCTAGGTGCAGGACACGGACTTCCATCAATATGACGAGTGAATTCCAAATGGTAATTAACATCCGGCAATCCAATAATAACACCTTCGTATCCTCTATTCCCTTTAAAACGTTGGATCTGTCTGAGCCCTAAACCATTCACATAAAAATCAATAACCTCTTCAAACTTATCCGTCGGTCTTGCTATTCTGACCTGAGCTGCTGTGAAATCGTTAAATTCCATCCTTGTACTCAACTCCTCGTTTTCTAATATGAACAATCCTTCATTTAAGCGTATATTAACAAGGCATTTATATCAATTTTTTAACATATAATAAAAAAAATGGTTTCCCACTATGATAATGGGAAACCACTTTTTTTGTTCATTTCTTTTTTCTAATTCCAATAACACGCCCAACTTCTTTTGGTTTTTCTGCCGGTTTGTGTTTAGTTGCAAGTTCTTCTATATGGTTGAAAATTTCCTCCGGAAAAGGCGATGCTTTTCCTTCTTCCTGGTTAATTCCCATTAGCAATTGTTCACTCGTTGCAGCTCGCTTTCCATCTTCGCCGTACAGTTCAAAGAAAAGGTGGACTCGTTTAATATCATAATCAATCACGTTCATAAAGACTTCAAATGGTTCATCCAGTTTCATTTCATCTAAATAGCAAATGTGATTTTCCATTGTATAAATCGTATACTTGCTCTTCGCCAGGAAATCCTCAGTCATCCCAATTTCGTTCATAAATTGATCGACACCCCAGCTGAATGCTCGAACATATTCTGCATCATTCATGTGTCCATTGTAGTCAATCCAAGCCTCTGGTACTTTATCTTGGATTATTAATTTTGCTTTACTCAAGCGTGCTTACCTCCTCTTAAACCAATTAAACGCTGCTTATAATTTTCCTGATAACATTGATCCTGGCCAATATTTTTCCAATAGCTGCTGGAGCTCCATTAAAAATTCGTCCCTGCGATCTTCCAATTCTTCCATTTCTACACCAGCCGTTTGGACTTCACATCCGGTAATGACTTTGTCAGCTAATTCCTCTGTTAATTCTGGTGCTTCTAATTTCGTCCATGGTAATTTCAATGCCGGTCCGAATTGTTCCAATAAGTGACGCATTCCTTCTTTTCCACCGCCCATATGCAGTGTCATGAACGGCCCCATTAATGCCCACCTAAGCCCTGGTCCATATATAATGGAGGCGTCTACTTCATCTGTACTCGCTACCCCATCATTCACAATGTGAAGAGACTCACGCCAGATTGCTTCCATTAAGCGGTCTGCAATGTGTCCTTCAATTTCCTTCCGAACAACAAGAGGCTTCATCTTTAGAGAATCATAGAAAATTCTTGCCTTTTCGATCGTATTTACATCTGTCTTTTCCCCACCAACAAGTTCAACAAGTGGCATTAGGTAAACTGGGTTAAAGGGATGAGCGACAATAACCCGCTCCGGAGATTTGTGACAATCCGCCTGTAAAGTGCTTGGTAATATTCCAGATGTACTGGATGCGATGATTGCTTCTTTTTTCGCATACGTATCAATATCAGCAATAACCTTTCGTTTTAAACCCTCACGCTCAGGAACATTTTCCTGTACAAAGTCCGCATCTTTTAATGCTTTTTCTAAATTTGAATGAAAGCTTAGCTTATTCTTTGAAGCTCCTTTATGCAGTCCCATTTCCTCCATCCACGGCCATGCGCGCTCAACAGCTGCACGTGTCTTTTCTTCCGTCTTCGGATCGGGATCAAAAGCAGTTACATGGTAACCATTTGCTAAAAAGCGCGTAATCCATCCATTACCAATTACACCTGTACCAACAACCGTGATGTTTTGGATTGATGTGTCATTTGTCATACTGTTAGGCTTCCTTTCCATATGGGTTCAGTAAATTGAGATGTTTTCGTACTTCAGCAGGTGTCATTACATCAGAACCGAAGGAATGGACTATCTCAACAGCTTTATCAACAAGCTGTTCATTTGTTGCAAGCTGACCCTTCTTCAAATACAGATTATCTTCCAGACCTACACGAATATTTCCACCTTGGCGAATAGACTCCTCAACAATTGGCATTTGCATTCGACCAATTCCAAAAGCTGCCCATTTCGCATTTTCGGGAATTCGGCTTTTCATATATGCCATGGTTTCCGCATCTGCTGCTGCTCCCCATGGAATACCGAGGCAGAACTGGAATATTGGATTCCCTTCAACTAAACCTTCTTCAATTAATTGATTAGCAAACCGAACATGACCTGTATCAAAACATTCTAATTCGGCTTTGACACCACTTTCCTTTACAAATTTCGCCTGTTTCCTTAACCAATCTGTTGGACTAACGTATAACATATCACCAAAGTTAATACTGCCACAGTCAAGGGTACACATTTCCGGCAGTAGTTTTCCTATCGGTTCATGACGTTCTTCAGGTGTTTGAATATCGGTTCCTTCTCCGCCTCTTGTGGGGTCTTCATCACTTGGTATCCAATCTCCACCTCCACCAGAGGTAAGGTTAATAATGACATCTGTCTCTGATGCACGAATTCGTTCGACAACTTCTTGAAACAGATTGACATCATGACTTAATTTTCCAGTTTTCGGATCACGCACATGTATATGTGCGATGGCAGCCCCTGCTTTCGCTGCTTTAATTGCCGAATCTGCAATCTCTTTTGGCGTTACTGGTACATGGGCACTTTTTGTAGTCGTATCTCCTGCTCCTGTTACTGCACACGATAATATCACTTTTTTATTCACGCTTCATTCCCCCGTTCTTTTTTTGGCACATGTTTAAAGATTTCTCCACTTTCAAAAAACTCCGTTACACGGTGGATCCAATCATAGTAATCCATCCATTCCTTCATTTCTTTTAGAAGTTCATTTAGGTTCAGTTCATCTTCTTCCGTCAATCCTGAATCTGCTTGTAATTGATTCATTTGTTTCATCATTCTCTGTTCAAAAGAACTGCTGCGCTGAATAGCCTTTTTCCATGTAGAGGTAAACAGAAGAATGAATGTTTGATAATAATCTTCTTCCACTCGAAATAAATCTTTCCGAACCCCTTTTTTAAAGACACGTTCCGCAATATTTAAATCAATCATTTCACGGACTACCTGACTCATCCGTGTTTTACTCATCCCTGTTTCTTCTGATAGCTCATCCAGTGTCATTGGTTCCCTGTTCATATATATAATTCCAAGCACACGTCCTATACTTGTGGAAACACCGAATGCATTCATATTGTCCGTTATTTTTTCAATGAATTGTGTTTTTACGTCGTCAATCCGTTCGTCATCATTCCTCAATGTCCTCACCCTTTTATGGCTTATTTCCACTAAAATATTTGAAAAATTGGCATTCGCTAGCTTCCCTAGCGCATGCATTGTTAGCAGTTATGCAGATAAGAAAAGCATCCCATTACCTCGCAATTGGTAAGATCAATTTTGATGCTTTATCTCCACCTTGATAAATATATTCCACTGCAGATTTCCCTTCAGTATGTGTCTTTGTTGTTGTTCCGTTATTTAAGTTAATATCATATAGTGGCGCATTGCTTGCTGCTATATCGAGACGTATGCGATGGCCTTTTTTCAAGGTATATGCGGTAGAACCTATTTCGACTTCCAAACAAACTGGCTGATTCTCATTTTCCACCTTTTTTCTATGAAATGAATCGATGATATTATACGAACGTCCTTGGCTATCAACTACTGACAGCCTTAGGGATATATCCAAAAGCTCAGATGGGGAAGATGCCCAAATACTAGCTTTAATTGAACCTAGCATTGGAAGATCTTCCTCAAGCTCCGTACTCGTATAGACAAGAACATCTTCTCGATCTTGTATATCACTCATATCAAACATACCGGACGCGTGTCCCGCAATGAGCGTCCCCCCTCCACGAGTAGGAACTGGATGATTCGGGTCTAGTTTTAAAGCACTTTTAGTTTCTGCAGAGGCAGGTTGATATGTTAATTTCCCATCTCCATTTCGGCTTTGTGACATCCCTTGACTATGGAGGTATACTTCCCTTGACTTTACAGCATTTTGAATCGGCCATTCCTCAAAGGCTTCCCAACGATCCTGTCCCATCAAATAAAGATGGACTGGTTTTTCGAAAGGCATTGGCTTCTCCTTCAACCATTTATCAAACCATTTAATATGAATTTCTGTAGGGTCTGCAATATTGTCTACACCAAGATTAGAAGCAGCATGGTTAAAAAAGCGCTCCCCACATCGACCTGTCATTTCTTCATGCGTCCATGGACCAATCCAGAGCATTTTTGTTCCCTTATAAGTTTGATAGGCTTCTAAAGTTGGTGCCAATAATCCGTCAAACCAGCCACCTATGAATAATGCTGGAATATCCACTTCATTTAGTTTTCCCTTGAGGTTTACATGGTCTTTAAATGTTTTGGATAATCGCCCCTTCATAAAATCAAAATAATACGAATCAGGATCAAGGTCTTTGATCGGCTTCCATTCATCAGCAGGAGCATCAGATAACCGTTCTGCCAGATTTTCTAAATAATAATGAAATTTCTTTTTGTCAAAGTTCCCTTCCCTTTTCAGCTGATCCTCTAACATCGAACCTAAAACCCAGGTTTCCAGTTTAGCTACTGGTTGAGCCTCTTCCTTTCTTCCTAGAAAGTTTCCCATAAGGTCTGCTCCCGTCATCACTGGGACAATCGCCTTTAAGGAAGGGGGCCTTTCTACTGCTGCAGCTAACTGGGTATAGCCATGATAAGACATACCAAACAGTCCAACTTTTCCGTTTGAATAAGGAAGTTTTGCCGCCCATTCTACTGCCTCATAGCCATCACGTCTCTCATACATAAATGGATAAAATTCGCCTTCTGAGGCAAATCTCCCCCTTACATCTTGAAGAATAACAACATAGCCTGCTTGCACCATCCGAGGCACTTCCAAATATTCATCATAATAACGTGGTGTTTCTTTATCATATGGCAACCGAATCATTAACACTGGATAGCTTTTTTCATCATCTGGACGATACACATCAGACCGAAGAACCGTCCCATCCGTTAATGAACAAGGAACATTTTTTTCAACTCTAATTCCGATTTCTCCCAAGACAATCACCTCTAATGATAGATTCAGGCATAAACTTCTATTTTTCCGCCTTTTATGCTGCGCTTGATTTAGATGATTTAATTGGTTGGAGTTTCCGTTCAATCCAACCCATAATTAAATCTGCAATAATGGCCATCAACGCTGTAGGTATCGCACCTGCTAGAATAATAGCTGTTCCATCCGTTGCATTCGTTCCTGTTAGGATGATGGACCCTAACCCTCCTGCACCAACAAATGCACCAATTGCAGCAATTCCAATTCCAATAACTAGTGCCGTCCGTATCCCTGCCATAATGACACTAATCGCAAGGGGAAGCTCAACCATTCGTAGTAGTTGAAATCGAGTCATCCCAGAAGCAAAGCCTGCTTCAATAACCGTTTTATCAACGTCTTTCATCCCGACATAGGTGTTTTGCACAATCGGCAGAATCGAATATAGCATTAATGTAACAATTACCGTATTGGTGCCAAGTCCCATGACAATCATAATGACAGCCATTGCCCCTAAGGCCGGAATCGTTTGAATAATACTTCCAAGTGCCAGTACCCAGCTACTCAACTTCCCATATTTTGCAATAAGAATACCTAAAGGAATCGAAATAATTGCGGCAAATAGAACACCATACGCTGCCATTAGAAAATGTCTGTAAAACTGTACCCATATATAACCACCATTTTGGGTGACATATTGCACGAACTGTTCCAATGTATCCATATTACTTCTCCCCTTTCTCCATATCCTCAAAGAAGTTATTCGCTTCTAGAAACTCCATGGCAACTTTTTGTGGACTCATTAATTGAACATCCGCTTTATAATTTAATTCCTGCATGGTTTCTGTAGAAATTTGTCCATGCAAACGTTCTGTAATTGCTGCAATCTCTGGGTAATTTTCCAAAATCTCATTATCAATAACAGCTGAGGCATCATATGGCGGGAAGAATCGCCGATCATCCTCAAGAACTTTTAAATCAAATTCCTTAATTCTCCCGTCTGAAGAATAAGCCAGCACAACGTCCATATGGCCAGTAGCTGCCGCCTGATACACAAGACCAATATTCATTGGGAAAACATGACCAAATGAAAAGTAGGCTTCCTGAAACCCATCATACCCATCTCCTTTGCGATTGACCCAGGCATTATCTACACCAAAACGCAGGTCATCCGCGAAAGGTTCGAGATCAGAAATGGTTTCGATGTTATGTTGCTCGGCAAATTCTGTTGTCACAGCAACAGAATAGCTGTTTTCAAAGCCATAAGGCGCTGCCCATGTTTCATTAAATTGGTCCTGAAATTCCTTTGTTACAATGTCAAGTGCTTTCTTTGGATCGGTAATCGGGTCCATCCCAAGTGCTCCAGATAGGTCTGTACCCGTATAACGTGTACTTGTTATATCAAGGTCTCCTCTCAACATCCCTTGATGTTGAACAATTGATGAACCAAGATGTGTCACAAGTTCGGTACTGGCATCTGTTTCCCGTTCAATCATAATCGATAATATTTCAGCTAAAATCTGTGATTCAGATGTACCTAAGGCACCTATTTTTATCGTCTCTTTTGTCGTACTAGCCAGACCTGGCAAGGAACAGCCTGCAAGCACTACAAGTAAAAGCAAAACCATGCTTCCTTTATGAAATATCTTTTTCAACATGTTCACCTCCAAGCTTAAACAGTTTCATACGAATCCCTTAGCCCCTCGGGCGTCAAACGATTTTCCAAATAGGCCAGCAAGCGATCTGCAATTAAAGCAAGAATAGTCGCTGGTACTGTACCTGCAATAATTAAGGAAGGCTGATAAAGGTTTAAGCCATCAAAGATAAAGTCGCCAAGACCGCCACCACCGATAAATGCTGCCAATGTTGCCCAACCGATCAAATAAACCGTTGATAGACGAACACCAGCCATAATTACTGGAAGTGCCATTGGAAATTCTACTTTTATAATCGATTGCAAAGCACTCATTCCCATGCCTTTTCCAGCTTCAACTACTCCTGGATTTACATCCCGGATTCCGATGTACGTATTACGTAGAATCGGCAGTAATGAATAGAAAAACAGCGCAATAATGGCAGGCAGTTTTCCAACACCTAAAATTGGAATAAAAAATGCTAAAATTGCAAGGCTTGGAATCGTTTGCAGAATGCCAATAAAAGAAATAAATCGATCGGCAAAGTTTGGCGCCCTTGAAAGCAAAATTCCTAAAGGTATCGCAACTAGCACCCCAAGCAAGATGGCTGCAACAGAAATAAATAAATGTTCCCACGTTTTAATTAATAAATCATTTCCAAATGTAGCAAAAAAATCCTTCATCCGTTCTACCTCCTACTCCGCATTCGCTACAATTTCTTCAAATTCTGTTCCATCGCCCCAAATTGTGTCATAAACAAGGGTTGCAAGTGTTGCCCGTGTGACAATTCCCACCAAACGATGACCTTCATCCACAACAGGAACATATTGTGCACCGCGTCTGAGTATCTTGTGAATCGCATCACGCAACAAACTGTCTTGAGATACAGAATAAATGTCCGTTACCATTACTTCCTCCACTGTATTTGCCTTTTTGTAATTGTTATTAATGGATTCAATATCTAAAAAGCCTTTTAAAACATTATTTGAATCCGTAATAAGGAGGGAATCAACCCGTTCATCTCGCATTTTCGTAATAGCGGCTTTTAAAGTGGTACCGATTTGTACGGTAATTGGAGTACTATTCATAATTTGTCCGACCGTTGTGACATCTGGACGACCTTGAATTAACCGGTCTTTTCCAAGGAATTCTTCTACAAATTCATTTGCCGGATTTCTGAGAATCTCATCTGGTGTATCAACTTGAACAATTTCTCCATCCTTCATAATGACAATCCGATCTGCAAGCTTTAATGCCTCATCCATATCATGTGTAACAAAGACAATTGTTTTATTTAATTCTCTTTGCAACTTTTTAAATTCTTCCTGTAAGGCATCCCTTGTAATCGGATCAAGTGCACCAAATGGCTCATCCATTAATATCAATGGCGGATTTGCAGCAAGCGCACGTAATACACCGATTCGCTGTTGCTGTCCCCCACTCAATTCATGTGGATATTTATCAAGATATGTGTCAGGTAAATTTACTAGCTTGATTAGCTCACATGCTCGTTTATCTTTTTTCTCTTTAGACCATTTGAGCAATGTACCTACAAGCACAATATTTTCTCTAATTGTCATATGTGGCATCAACCCAATTTGTTGGATTACATACCCTATAGACCTGCGCAATTCGACTGGATCTTGCTCCTTTATATTTTTCCCATCAACTAAAATGGCTCCATCTGATATGTCAATTAAGCGGTTTACCATTTTCATTGTTGTTGTTTTACCACAACCACTTGGACCGATAAAACATATAAATTCGCCCTTTTCAATTGTTAAATTCAAACTGTTAACAGCTGGCTTACCATTACCATAACGCTTTGTAACATTATGAAACTCTAACATTTTTAAAGCACCTCCGTGTTGAATACTATATTAGTATAGGGAAATAAATAGATAATAGAAAACATCATATAACTCCATACAGTACTAAAAATGTATACAATTTTTATTTTATAAAGTTTATGATGTGATTTTCTTAGTAATCCTCCGTATTTCGTGATATTACGCCTGCATCATATTATTTAAAACATTAAGTTAATTTGCAAATCAGCAGAACTCTGCTAATAATACAAAAGAAAAAAGCCTCCCATTTATGTCGAAGATACAGTACCAACCCCCAAAAGTTAGAGTAAGAAACTAACTTTTGGGGGTGTTTTTATGTCTAAATATAGTGAAGAATTTAAAATAAAGCTTGTTACCAAGTACAATTCCTATAAGGGGAAGGTTGAAAAAGTAGCGAAAAACCGATTACCCCGCCGTTTTAGCACATCTATTCCTCTTCAAATATTAGTAACCGACATTACAGAATTCAAATGTCTAGGTGAAGAGAAGTTATACTTAAAACCGATTTCTCGACCTTTATAATTGGGAAATCATTGCGTTTGAAATCAAGAAACGTCCCACGTTAGATCTTGTCATGAACCCTTTAAAAGAAACGATGGAGATAATAAAGAATCGCGCAATTTATCGTACCACCATTCATTCCGACCAAGGCTGGCATTATCAGCACAACCAATGGGTGAGAACATTAAAGAAAAATAAAGTATTCTAAAGCATGTCACGTAAAGCAACCTGTGCAGACAACGCTTCGATGGAGAATTTCTTTGGTATTTTAAAACAGGAAATGTATTATGGGGAAGAATTAGTAAGCTATGAAGAATTAAAAAGTCGGATTAAAGAATATATTCACTGGTATTACCATGAACGAACAAAAATGAAATTGGCTGGATTGAGTCCAGTCGAATTCTGAACTCAATCCAGCCAATCAGCTGCATAATAAAAACTTTAACTTTTAGGGCTAACCACTGATACTTCGAACAATTAGGAGACTTTTTTAATTTTAAATACAGTAATCAACCGAAGCGCAGAACCAAAACAGCTTATCCAAATCTGCCGGAGATATAGTCTTCCGTTCTGCTATCAGACGGATTCGTGAAAATTGTATTTGTTTCATCAAATTCAATAACTTCTCCGTTTAGGAAGAATGCTGTTTTGTCTGAGATACGTGCTGCTTGCTGCATATTATGGGTAACAATAATAATTGAGTATTCTTTCTTAAGCTCTTGCACCAATTCTTCAATTCGCAGTGTTGATTTCGGATCAAGTGCAGATGTTGGCTCGTCCATTAAGATTACCTCGGGTTCGATTGCCAAGCAGCGCGCGATACATAAACGCTGCTGCTGTCCACCTGATAGCCCATATGCATTTTCATTGAGGCGATCTTTTACCTCGTCCCAAATATATGCTCCGCGAAGACTGCGCTCGACAATTTCATCGAGCACTTTTTTATTGCGAATTCCATGAATCTTTGGTCCGTATACAATATTTTCATAGATTGATTTCGGGAAAGGATTGGGCTTTTGGAACACCATGCCTACCTTTGTTCTCAAATCTTCTACTTTAAATGAACGATCTAGGATATTTTTGCCTTTATACGTAATCTCCCCAGTTGTCCGTACACCCGGAACAAGCTCAACCATCCGATTTAACGTTTTAATGTAGGTTGATTTTCCACAGCCAGATGGTCCAATAATCGCTGTTACTTCCTTTTCACGGAAAGACAAATTTACATCTTTTAATGCGTGTGTATCTGTATACCAAAGGTTTAATTCCTTTGTGTCGTAAACTACTTTACCGACGGATTCAGGCTCTTGAGCAGCACCTGTTTCCGGATTAATCTTAACCGGTCTTTTATTTTTAACTGATGATAGACTCATCATTTTCAACTCCTTTAAATCTAGGCTTTGCATGTCACGTTAGATAAATGACCGTTAATATCGCTGTTGGAACTTATTTCGAATAAAAATAGCTACCGAGTTTAATAAAAACAACAATACTAATAAAACGATAATGGTCGCTGCAGCTAAATAGGCATATTCCTTAACCAATGAAGAGTCAAGTGTCCAAT
This sequence comes from Oceanobacillus sp. FSL K6-2867, assembly GCF_037963145.1. Classification (NCBI taxonomy): domain Bacteria; kingdom Bacillati; phylum Bacillota; class Bacilli; order Caryophanales; family Bacillaceae; genus Oceanobacillus; species Oceanobacillus sp. FSL K6-2867. The sequence continues at coordinate 2,505,871 of NZ_CP150144.1, read as the reverse complement.
AGTAAATTTGCATTGGTAATGCTGTAAATGTGTCAAATAACCCTTCAGGGAATGGAATAAGCAATGCAGGAATCCCCAAAACTGTTAATGGTGCTGTCTCTCCAATTGCACGGGATAATGACAGGATTGCACCTGTAAGAATACTTGGTAAAGAGGCAGGCAATACAACATTTTTAATTGTTTGCCATTTTGTCGCCCCCATTCCATATGATGCCTCCGCCAAATACTTTGGCACTGCACGAATTGCCTCTTGCGAAGAAACAATCAAAATTGGTAATACAAGCAAAGATAACGTGAGTCCACCGGCTAACACTGCATTTCCTAAGCCCATCACTCTTGAGAATATAGTTAGTCCTAAGAGACCATACACAATAGACGGTACCCCAGCTAAGTTAGATATATTCGTCTGAATAAATGACTGAAGCTTTCCTTTTTTCGCATAGAGCTCTAGATAGATTGCCGAGCCAACACCAATAATTAATGTAACTGGTATGACAACAACCATTAACCACACCGTTCCAAGAAGGGCACCCATAATTCCCGCACGATCGGCACTTGTTGATAATCTTCCAGTGATAAAATCCCAATCCAGCCATGCGGCACCTTGTGTGATGACTCGCACGAGTAAAACAGCTAACACGGCAAGACCAAATAATGTCGCAAGTAAGAATACTACTTTTAAAATATTATTCTTTCGAATACGTGCATGCATTCTTTTTTCCATTTTCGTTGCATTTACTTGGTTCATTCTTAATATTCCTCCCTAAACTTACGAGAGACATATCTTGCAAGTAGATTCATAATAAGTGTAAAAACAAATAGCGTTAATGCAACAGCATATAAGCTGTAATATATAGTTGTTCCAGCAGCCGCTTCACCGCCAGAAACTTCAACAATATATGCAGTCATTGTCTGCATAGATTGAGTAATGTCGAAAGTAAAGTTTTTGGAGCTACCACTAGCAATAGTTACAATCATCGTTTCACCAATTGCACGTGATATTCCAAGCACAAAGGATGCAATAATTCCAGAAAATGCAGCCGGAATTACTACTTTAAATGTCGTTTCAAGCTTCGTAGCCCCCATTGCTAAAGAACCTTCACGCATCGCATTAGGGACAGAAGTCATTGCATCTTCTGATAAGGATGCAATCATTGGTATAATCATAACCCCCATCACAATTCCTGGACTGAGGATATTTGTTGCTTCTACTTCGGGGAAAATCGAACGAATAATTGGTGTTACAAAGGTAAATGCAAAAAAACCGTATACGATAGTTGGAATACCAGCAAGTACTTCCAGTAATGGCTTTAATACTTTGCGTACTTTATCTGTTGCATACTCACTTAAATAAACTGCTGACATAATACCAATCGGACCAGCAACAAGCATTGCAATTAACGATGAAATAATTGTCCCATTGATAAGTGGCAGCACACCGAATTCAGGGTTCTGACTCATTGGCTTGAGCACAGTTCCAGTAAAAAATTCCCATATTGGAACAATTTTAAAGAATTCAATTGCTTCGGATAATAGTGTATAAATAATTCCAATCGTAGTTAGAACTGAGATACTGGCTATAATAAATAGAATCGTTGGAATTAGTTTTTCTGTTATATTAGAGATATTTCTCGAATTTCTCTTTTCTTCAATCATTTCTCTAACATTTACAGCGTTCTGTTTATGATTACCGCTGTTTGTCGGCATTACCTTGTGCACTCCTTCCAGCGCTTATAGCTCACAATAAGATGAGAGCTTGATTCTGCCCTCATCTTATTTAGAGTCATATGTCGAATTTTTAATATAGGTGTTTTGCTTAAATAGCGTCCCTATTACGTTTTTTATTTCAGCGCTTCTAAAGCTTCTAATTGTGATTGGATCTCATCTTCTGGAAGTGGAGCGAATCCTGTTTCACCAGCGAAATCATTTGTGTTTTCCAATACATAACGTGCATAATCCATTACTTGTGGTTTTTCCTGAGCAAGACTTGGATTTAAGTACGTAAATACTGGACGTGTGTAGTCAGCATATGGGCCTGTCTCACCAATTGTATCAAGAGATGGCAGAACTGCACCTTCACCAAAGTCGATTCCCACTGCTTGTAAGCTATCTTGGTTACTGTCATAATATCCAAATCCAAAGAATCCAATTGCATTTTTATCTTCAGAAACTAATGTTACTAAAGTTGAATAATCTTGTTGAAGGTTAATATCACTTACTAAATCTTGTTCTTCTAATATGTTTTCATAGAAGAATTCATATGTTCCATGGTTTTCGTTTGGTCCATAAGTATTTATTTTTTCATCAGGCCAATCTGAGTTGATGTCAGACCAGTTTGTATATTCTCCAAGGAAAATACCTTGTACTTCCTCAGCTGTTAATTCAGTTGCAAAATCATTATCTGGGTGTACAACAATTGTTAAACCATCTAAAGCTAGTTTCATTTCAAATGGCTCGAATCCAAGTTCTTCAGCTTTTGCTTGCTCTTCTTCTTTAATTAGGCGAGAAGCATCGTTAAAATCTGTTCCATTTTCTTGTAAAAATTTCTCGAATCCAGCACTTGTTCCAGCACGGCTAACTTCAACAGAAACTCCTTGTTGCTCATTAACCATATATTCTTCAGCAAGTCTAGACATTAACGGATAAACAGTTCCAGAACCATCGATTACTACGCTGCCTTCTAATTCAGCTGCTTCGTCAGATCCTTCTGTCTCTCCTGAAGAGTTGTTTGATTCTTCTGTTTCTCCTGAGTTGTCCTCATCTGTCTCTCCTCCACAAGCAACAAGCACAACCGCTAATGCTGCAACAAGTAGAAACATTAGGTACTTTTTGAACTTCATAGTAAAATTGTCCTCCCCTGATTGAATGCTTTATTTTTGTGAGGCTTTTTGCCCTCAGTTGCTAGTATAAGGTTTGAATGTTAAGTAAGTATGTGTCGAATGTAAAGGTTATGTAAATTTGAAGATTTTGTCGCAACAGAGTACTTAGAATAGACATATGCTGCAGCTTAGTCTTAATTAACTTATATATTTTGAATTGCCGCCGGTCTGATTGTAAAGCATCATATATTTAAAAATGCGGATCCAATAACTGATCCGCATTTGCTCTACTCTTTTCCTGTCACATATTCATTTGGAGCTCCTCCACCCTTGGAGTTGCTGTTCTTATACGGACTCTTGCGTCCATTGCGATGCTCACCCGAGTTTTCTGTTTCCCTAAATTGATTGTTGTGTTTCTTCTCGTTATTACTCATTATTCTGCCTCCTCCTACTATACTCCTATAGTTTTAGCTGAAAAAGTATATTTATTCATGATAACCGTACAACACCATATTCTCCTCTCTATCATTTATTTCCAACCAGCAGCTTTCTTTTTAATGATATACCCCAAACTTCACTTTCATTTCGATTGTAAAGATGAAAGATAAACGATGAGGACGATAAAGGTGACAATAATGGATTTTGTTTAAGACAGTGTTGTTTGTACAATTCTGTTTTTCTTATTAACCATAAGTTAATAGTAGGAGGAGATTGTAATGAAACTTTATTTAGACCCTGGTCATGGTGGAACAGACACTGGAGCAACCGGAAATGGATTGCAGGAAAAAGACGTTGTATTAGATATTGCATTACGAATAAGAGATCTGCTACTTGGCAACTACGATAATGTCACTGTTCGTATGAGTCGTACTGAGGATACGGCAAAAAGCCTTGCTCAGCGGACAAACGAGGCAAATGCATGGGATGCTGATTATTTTCTATCCATTCATTGCAATGCGTTTAACAGCTCTTCTGATGGTTATGAAGATTTTATTCATAGTACACTTTCGGACAATTCACAAACTGCAAGATATCGCGATATTCTGCATGCGGAAATTATTAAGCTTAACGGATTGCGGAATCGCGGCAAAAAGAAAGCCAATTTCCACGTATTACGTGAATCATCCATGCCAGCAATGCTTACGGAGAATGGTTTTATCGATCATAGTGGAAATGCCGCATTAATGAAGCAGGATGCATGGAAGCAACGTGTTGCAGAAGGCCATGTCAATGGATTGGCGCAAGCATTTAGCCTACAAGAAAAAAACGGCACTGGACAGTTATATAAGGTTATCGCTGGTTCCTTCAAATCAAAAGAAAATGCAGGAAAACGCGTATCTTTTCTAAGTTCCAAAAGCATTCAAGCTTTTGTTGAACAGGTTACAATTTCAGATGAGAATTGGTATCGTGTTCAGGCTGGCGCATTTAAAAGCAGGAAAAACGCAGAAAATCATTTACAGGTTGTACGAAACACTGGTATCGATGCATTTATCATTGTCCAGTAAAAGAAAAGTTAGATGTAGTAGGAATAAATAAAATCAATTGACTTTTCAACCAATAAATTATAAGATATATGAAATAAATTAATTCATAAAAACTCTTATGAAGAGCGGTGGAGGGACTGGCCCGACGAAGCCCGGCAACCATTCTAGTTAAATTTACTGCGAATAGGTGCTAATTCCTGCAAAATACAATATGTATTTTGGAAAATAAGAGGATGGTTACTTGCCAAGTATATCCATGCCTCTCTTCATTGAGAGGCATTTTTATTTTTTCGAAATACGGTAAGGAGATGCACAGATGACAACAGCAATTGTTAAAGGGGCACCAGGACACTATCGAATTGGAGAAGGGATTTTAAAGGAATTAAATGAACTTCTTTCAGAGTTAGACGTAACGAAAATACATATTCTAAGCGGCAGGAAAGCATGGAATGCTGCCTCTCCCTTTTTACCAGAAGAGCTTGATTGTTCAAATATCACGTTTGTGGATGGGCATTGTACGCTGGAAGCTGTGGAACAGTTCGCAACTTCATTTCAGGAAAATGGAATTGAAGTAGTAATCGGTATTGGCGGGGGTACAGCGCTTGATCTCGCTAAAGCTTCTGCTGTAAAATCCGGAATTAAATCCGTGCTTATTCCGACAATTGCAGCTACCTGTGCAGCTTGGACACCTTTAAGTGTATTTTATCAAGCAGACGGCACCCATTCACACTATACCGAATTCCCAGTAGCAAATACACTTGTACTGATTGAGCCAGCTATTATTGCACAGGCTCCGCCTGAATACTTAAAAGCAGGAATTGGGGATACACTTGCTAAATATTATGAGGCAGATGCCTTAGTTCGAGCCTTTTACAACGATAAAGAGCTGCCTGTCTGGCTTCAGATATCTCAATTCTCCGCAGCTTTGTGCAAAGATATCTTATTAAAGGATGGAAAAGAAGCACTGGAATCGGTATCCAATAAAAAGGTATCAGATGCACTTATACGTGTTATTGAAACAATTATTATGACTGGTGGCATGGTTGGAGGATTCGGGGAAAAGGCAGGGAGAATTGCCGGTGCGCATTCCGTCCATAATGGGTTAACTGAGGCTAAAAGCATCAAGCAATTTTTACATGGAGAAGTCGTATCCTATGGCATTTTAGTCCAATTGGCTTTAGAAGAAAAGGATGACGAGCTTAAAAGACTATTAGCATTTTATGATGAATGGAAGCTTCCAGCATCATTAAAGCATTTATCCATTGACGCTAGGAACGAGGAGCTATTACAACGTATTGTTAAGAAGACATTACTGCCTCAGGAATCGATTCATTTAATGGAGCAGGAAATTACAGAAGACACATTATTAAATGCTGTTCTTAAGGTAGAAAGTCTAGCAACTCCAACAACTAACTAATCAACTTTAGAAAGAGGGATACATAATGAAAAAATTACTACTCACAGGAATACTTGCATGCATGATGGCAGTACTTGCTGCATGCGGTGGTGGTTCAGATGAAGCAGAAGGATTATTAGAAGATGGAAAATTAACTGTTGGTGTAACATCAGGCCCACATGAACAAATTTTAGAAAAGGTAGCAGAACTTGCTGAAGAGGATGGCCTAGCAATTGAATTGGTTTCTTTCAGCGATTATGTAATGCCAAATGTCAGTTTATCTGAAGGCGAGCTTGATATAAACAGTTTCCAAACCGAGCCATTTTTCGACCATATGAATGAAGAACGCGGATTGGAGTTAATTAAAGTTGCAGATACCGTTACATTTCCAATGGGAATTTACTCAGAAGCTGTAACAGATGTAGCAGATTTAGAAGACGGCGCCAAAATCGGTCTTCCAAGTGACCCGACAAACAGTGGACGTGCATTACTATTGTTTGAACAAGCAGGTTTAATCAAAATAGAGGAGGGACTTGGCGTAAATGCAACGGTAAATGACATTGCTGAGAACCCAAACAACTATGAATTCATCGAGCTTGATCCTGCGCAAATTCCTCGGCAGCTAGGTGAAGTTGATGCGGCTGCAATTAACTCAAACTTTGCGATGGATGCAGGTCTTATACCAGGTAAAGACTCAATCTTTATCGAACAGGACTCCACATTTGTAAACTTAATTGCGGTTCGTGAAGAAAACAAAGATGACGAAGCTGTACAAAAGTTTATCGATATTTACCAATCTGATGAAGTAAAACAATTTGTTGATGAAACTTTCCAAGGATCAGTTGTTCCTGGATGGTAGAAAAACAAAAGCGGAAGCGTCCGGTTAGCGACGTACGGACTGTACCGCGGTCTTGAGGAGATTCGGCTTGTCGAACATCCACCGTATTAAAACCCAGATTAATGAAGAAGGCTGACAATAATATTGTCAGCCTTTTTAAATATCTAACTCTTTAGCTGGTTCACCCTTTTTATTCATTAACCGAATTCCAATCGGTTCAATTTCCAGGATTGCATAGTTTGGATCATCCGGACCGTCGAAATATAGTTTCATATCGTCGTTCCAAAATTTCTTTTTCAAGTCATCCATATCGTTTAAAGATACTTTCCCCTGATATTCGACATACTCGTCACCAAATCCATCGCCTTCATACCCAATCAATACATGGGTATATGGGTTTTTTTCAATTTCCTCTGTTTTATCGGCATCTTTGTGCGTCGGTGTGTAAAGTTTCAAACCTTCATGAAAAAATGTCATATACCTAGAATGCGGTTTATCATTCTTCACCGTTGCCATCGTACCTGTGTGGCTCTCCTGAAGGATTCTCTCGACATTTGTTTTAATCTCTGATTGACTCACAAGTATTCACTCCTTTATTATCGACTGCTATAAGTAGTGTTCCTTTTTTGACCAATCTTAAACATCCAGCATTACCTTTTGATTTTGAAATGCTGCCATTCAAATGGAAGAAGTGATTGATACTTTCTTTGCAAAAATCGATCATCAATTAAAGCAATTGTTCCTTGGTCTGTTTCTGATCGGATTAATCTGCCACCTGCTTGCAGCACCTTATTCATCCCAGGAAAAACATAGGCGTAATCATACCCGTTTCGTCCAGTGGAGTTGAAATATTCCTTGATAATATCTCTTTCCAATCCAATTTGCGGCAGTCCCACACCAACAATAATTACACCTTGAAGACGCTCTCCTTTTAAATCAACTCCTTCAGAAAAAATACCACCTAATACCGCAAATCCAATAAGCTGCTCTTCTTCTCCCGCCTTAAAGGCTGCTAAAAATTCTTCTCTGTCCGACTCAGTCATGCCCCCAGTTTGCACAATCGTCTTCATATATGGTACATGCTCCAGGAAAGCATCATGTACACCTTCCATATAATGATAGGATGGAAAGAAAATAAGGAAATTCCCAGGCTGCTTTTCAATAAGCTCTTTCACAAAACGGACAATTGGTGTCATTGTCCGCTCACGATCACGATATCTTGTCGACAATGGCAGAATAAGCACCTCAGCTTTTTCACGATCAAATGGAGATGGAACTGCTGTTACATAATCTTTTCCAGTCCCGCCCAACAGATTTTTATAATAATCAGCAGGTGTTAATGTAGCTGAAAAGAAAACCTTTGAACGGTAACCTTTCCCCATTTTGTTAATAAGATAAGATGGGTCAAGACAAAACAGCTTCAAGCGCACATCGTTTTTCAGAATCTCCATATAAGTCACAAATCGTTCATCATAAAATTTTGCTATTTTAACAAAGGTTTGTGTTGCAAAATAAGTATCCAGCAACAGCGGATCTGTATCCACATCCTGCACTAATTCAGTCTCTGCATGTATGATAAAAGATTCTGCAAGCGAGATGAGCTCGTCATCCAGATCTTTGAAAATTAACTCTCCTTGTTTTTTTAATGTCAGTAAATGATGATTAATTGCTTTAGCTGATTTCACTAAGCTATCATTACGGTTTTTAAATGTACGACTGAGTTGCAGAAATGCTGATTTATACAGATCAGCAGAATACATTTCTCTTGCCCGGTCAACTAAATTATGTGCTTCATCAATCAATAAAACAGTCTCTTTCTTCTGCTCCTCAAAAAGACGCTTCAATGACACTCTGGGATCAAAGATATAATTGTAATCGCAAATAACAGCATCAGCTATATATGCAAGCTCCAGTGAAAATTCGAAAGGACAAACACGATGTTTTCTTGCATAGTTTTCAATTACTTGCCGACTCATTAATGATTCATTCGTGTAGATATCTAAAACCGCTCCATTAATTCGATCATAAAATCCCTCTGCGAAAATACAATGCTCCTTTGAGCACTTTACTTCCTCTTGGAAACAAACCTTATCCTTCGCTGTAATGGTTACTACCTTTAGCTCTAAGCCTTTTTCGCTCAGCAAACGAAACGCTTCTTCTGCAGCAGTTCTTGTAATCGTTTTTGCAGTAAGATAAAACATCCGATGCAAATGCCCTTCTCCAATCGCTTTTACTGCCGGAAATATCGTTGAAACTGTTTTGCCAATACCTGTAGAGGCTGAAGCGAAAATATCTTTCTTATCGAAAATCGTTTTATAGACAGAACCAGCAAGTTTGCGCTGACCTTTCCGGTAATTTTCAAATGGAAACAGAAGCTCCCTCGCACTAGCATCACGTCGCGCGATATGCAGAATCTTCATCCTGGCATATGCTGCATATTGACCAACGATATCGTTCACATACATCTCCAGCTCCTGAAAATTCATTTTCCGATTGAATTTAACCTGTTGCTCGGAATTTATCTGAACATATGTCAGCTGTATCGTGATTTCTGATAAATCGTGGTCTTTGGCATAGATAAAGGCATAAAAGATCACCTGTGCCCAATGAACTGGGTACGTATCTTCTGAAATCCACTCAATCGGGTTTCTTGTCGACTTAATTTCATCCACCATAACCCGTCCATTTTCATCAAAAAGCAGACCATCACAACGTCCATCCACAACAAAAGTCAAGTCTTCATATGGTATTTCCGTTTTGACATACACTTCCTTTTGATCTGTTTCTTTGTACGTTTTTTGGATTTTCTGATGTGCTTTTGTTCCCTCTGTCAGCGACGCAGCCGTTCGAAAACCAGTTTCCATGCTGCCACTGCGCAACACATGCTCAACAAGCGTTCTTACTGAAATTTTAACTATATCCACCATGCTATCACCTTTTAAAATTCATTAACTTCATTCTATCAATTAATTGATTCGGGTGGAATCTGGAATTAGCATTGTCCATAAAAAAGAAGCTGAATCAAACACGCTTTTTCAGCATATTGATCCAGCTTCCGTAATATTTAATTAATACCACGCATAAACCGCTTCAGTTTTGGTGCCAACGCAAGCAGTAGGATACCAAGTAAAATCGCAATTCCTCCGATTACACCAAAGTAGACGATTTCGGTTTCCTCCGAATAAAAGCGAACGACCTGCGCATTAATCGCTTGTGCCGATGCATTGGAGAGATTCCATAAACTCATCATTTGAGCAGCAAATGCCGCTGGAGCCAATTTCGTTGATGCTGATAAGCCAACTGGCGACAAGCAAAGTTCACCAAGCACAACGAGGAAAAAGCTAAGAACAAGCCAAAGCGGGCTAACTAAACTTTCCGTTCCGTTAAATAACGCTGGGAAAATCATAACGATAAATGAAAGCCCGGCAAAAATTAATCCAAAGGAGAATTTTTGCGGTGTACTTGGCTGACGATCCCCAAGCTTCACCCAAAACCAAGCGAACACTGGTGCAAGCAATACGATGAATAATGGGTTTAATGATTGGAACCAGGAGGATTGTAATTCAATTCCTGCAAACGATAATTGTGTCCGTTCGTTTGCATAAGTCGCTAGAATATTTGATCCTTGTTCTTGAATTGCCCAGAACATCATGGCTGCAATAAACAGCGGAATATATGCTAGTAAACGAGAACGTTCATCCGCAGTTGTTTTCGGACTGCGATACATCATAATGAAGTACACTGTAGGAATAATAACCCCAAGAATACTAATCGAAAAAATGACGCGTTCAATTGTCAGCCAGCCACCTGTTACTCCAGCCCATCCGATTGCGGCTAGTAAAATAACAGAAATGATAACTATTTTAGTTATTTTCATTTTTTCTTCGCTTTTTAGCGGGTTTGGTACTTGAAGCCCAGCAAGACCAAAATATTTTTTTCTTGATAGCAGGTAAACTACCAGCCCAGCAAACATTCCAAAAGCGGCTATAGCAAAACCAAGATGGAAATTATAAGTTTGTCCAATTGTTCCGACAATAAATGGTGCAATCAAACCACCCATGTTAATTCCCATGTAATAGATGCTAAAACCGGAGTCACGTCGCGGATCCTTTTTACTGTATAGTTCACCAACCATTCCACCAACGTTCGGTTTTAATAAACCTGTACCGATAACGATAAACAGCATGGATACAAGCAATGCTGCGAACCCGCCAGGCAATGCAAGAATAATATGACCAATCATAATTAAAACCCCACCGTAAAATACGGTACGATTCATTCCGAGGATTCTGTCAGCAATCCAGCCACCGATAATACCAGACATATATACAAGCGATCCATAAATCGCCATTATAGAGTTGGCAGTAGTGCGGTCTATTCCTAAGCCACCCTCTGTAACCTCATAATACATATAAAATAGGAGTATGGCACGCATTCCATAGTAAGAAAAACGTTCCCAGAACTCCGTGAAAAATAATGTGGATAAACCTTTAGGATGGCCAAAGAAACCTTTTTGGGGAACGGTTTTTAATATGGCATCCTTATCTTTTGAATCCATCGTATGTTAATCCTCCTCTAAGTTGTAAAAATATGAATTCTTTTGTATAAACATACCCGATAATTTTAAGGCAAATCCGACATATTGTAAAGGTCCTTTTTGCTCTTTCCGATAAAGATGGAAGCGAATTATTTCCTGACTTTCTCCTATTGATAGCGTTACCCAATTATTTTTCCAATTGTAACGTAATTTATGTAAATTAGAAGAATAAAAAGGATTTCTCTATTATTCATCGAATCTCTTAATAAGACACATCCAAGGAGTGTACATGATGATTCTATACCAATTACCATTACTGATTCTTACAATGGCGCTTGTTTATCTCTTTATCGCTCCTGCAGAGCCATTATTTTTTAGCTTGTTTTTTAAACTTGTTCCAATGATAATGATCTTGATTTATGCCCTTCAGCTTTTACCCCGAAAAAAATCCCGAACCCATTTGCTTCTTATTTCAGGACTTATATTTTGTATTATCGGCGATGCAACACTTCACTGGTTTCTTATTGGATTAACGGCATTTTTAATCGGTCATTTATTTTATATGGCTGGTTTCATTACACAATGGTCATTTTCAATAATTCGTTTGGCTATGGTTTTCCCGATTGCGGGGTCTGCACTCTTTATTGGTTCGCGATTGGTCGTGTCTTTAAAGATAGAAGGAAACGAAGGATTAGTCCTCCCGGTTACTGCTTATATTTTCATTATTTCACTAATGGCTTTCTCCGCTATGATGACAGGTAATGGATGGGCGATTGCTGGCAGTGTGCTGTTCCTCATTTCTGATGCTATCCTCGCTTGGAATATGTTTATTGCACCAATCCATTCCAGTAATGTATTTGTGATGCTTCCCTATTATGGTGGTCAATTTTTAATTGCACATAGCCTGAGCAGCATTGTTGCAGGAGGTAATCGGATTGTTTGGTAAGCTAAAAAACAAAAAAGGAGCGATAACATGGAATATACTTTCGTTAGCGCCATATTAATCATCTTCATTTACTTGATGTTTAAAGTGAATAAACTCGAACAAAATATTAAGCAATTGAAATATTCGTTAGAACAGTTCACTAAAGGGGCGGAAGACTCTGAACATCCGATAAACAATAGATTATATGAATTGATTCAAGATGGAAAAGAGATAAAGGCCATTAAAGAAGCTAGAATAGCCTTGGGTTTATCCCTGATAGAGGGAAAAGAGTATGTGGAAATGTTAAAGAATCAAATGAATAGGTAATATAACCTATTCATTTGATTTACAACAACTTATGCCCCAAGCAATTTATTAGTTTATATAATTCTATAGTGCTATAATTGAATTAGTTAAAAAGTTCAGCTTCTTTGACTAGTGTTTGATTCCAAACACTGATTTGAGCTTTTTATGAAACACTTTATCATCTCATAACATCAGGAGGTTATCGCAATGAAAGCGGCAGTATGGCATGGGGAAAAAGATATCCGAATTGAAGAGGTGGAAGTAAAGCCTTTAAAAGATTCCCAGGTAAAGGTCCGTGTAGCTTGGGCCGGGATTTGCGGAAGTGATTTACATGAATATGAAGAAGGTCCAGTATTTGTTCCAGTAAACGAAGAAGACCCCTTAACAGATGAGATTGCTCCATTGACAATGGGACATGAATTTGCTGGGGTGATTGAAGAAGTAGGATCAAACGTAACAAAATTTAAAGTGGGTGACAGAGTAGCAATCAACCCAACAATAACATATGGAAATAAACCTGAAGATATAGACGCATATGATGGATTTAGCTTTATCGGTTTACATGGCGATGGTGGATTTACGAAATACGCGAATGTACCAGAATCCAATATTTATCTTCTGCCAGATACATTAACTTTACAAGACGGTGCATTGATAGAGCCTACCGCTGTTGCTGTACAGGCTGTAAAAGAAGGCGCACTGCAATTCGGAGATACCGTTGCTATATTCGGGGCAGGTCCAATTGGACTTTTAACAGCTATTGCAGCTAAAGCAGCAGGCGCAAGCAAAATTATTGTTCTAGACTTATCTGAAACAAGACTTGAAAAAGCAAAGGAACTTGGAGCAACTCATATCATTAATTCTGGGGAACAGGATGCTGTAAAGGCAATCCGAGAATTAGTTCCAGATGGTGTTGACGTTTCCTTTGAAGTGGCGGGAGTTGCTCCAACCTTCAAACAAGCAATCGACGCCACTAGAGCGCGCGGTACAATGGTAATCGTTTCTATTTTCGCTAGATCAATTGAGTGGAATCCGATTCACCTTACGAATACAGGTGTAAAAATTACGTCATCTATTGCTTATACACCGACTTCTTTCCAACAAACAGTTGATTTGATGGGAACAGGTCAATTGAAGCCTCAAGGTATTATTACTGATCAAATACAGTTAGATGATATTGTTGAAAAAGGTTTTGAAGCATTATCAAACGATAAATCACAAGCTAAGATATTAGTAGAACTGAGCGGTGAGAAATAAACCTCTCTTGGCAGCTTTAAGTGGCGGACGCTCTTTATAAAAGACCATTTGCAATTCTAGAAAAACTTAATCAAAATGCAAAAACCCAAAAGCAAAGAAGGTCCTTCTTGCTTTTGGGTTTTTTATAACCTTTTATACTACTTGTGGCCCTACTAAATATCGAGGGTTTTCACCAATCACCAGCTTACATACATTTGCATAGCCAATTTGTTTATTAACAGCTAGCAAATGCTGTAATTCTATGATTTTATTATCAGCTTTAAGTTTATCTATTTCCTGTTGAAATACTTTAAAAGCATAAGTATTACATATGTTTGGTCTGCATTTATCCGGGTTTTCATCCATAATTAAACAGCCCAAATATTGATAATTAAACTGTAATTGACGCGTGAGCTGGATTACATTTATGAACAGCTGAAATAATTCTGGCTTCGTATGTCCCAATTCGTCAATTGCTTCTTTTGCCGACACCAATTCTTTTAAACTCGTTGTAATTAACATCTTATCTGCTCCTTTAAATTATCTCTTAATTCCAAGGCTTTTTGATTGATAAATGAGCAACTATGTCTTTATTTTGCTGTCTTTTTAACTTTCTAATCTTTGCGCGTTCTTCTCCAGTGTTAAAGAGGAATTTCTCTTCTTCTGTTTCCGCGATAATAGCAGGAACTTCAATCGGTTTTTTATTCTCATCCAACGCAACAAATGTCAAAAAGGCCGTTGTAGCAATTCTCCGTTCTCCGGTTAGCATATCTTCAGCAATTACTTTACAAAATATCTCCATTGAGCTTTTTCCTGTATATGTTACGAATGACTCAATGCAAACTTTGTCACTTTGGCGAATTGGTTCTATAAAATTTACCGAATCCGTTGAAGCCGTAACACATTCCTTAACTCGTGCATGGCTGCAAGCTGAAAGTGTTGCACATGCATCAAGCTTTTTCATAAGCACTCCACCGAATAATGTATGGTAATTATTTAAGTCATTAATTAAAACCTGGTCATTCTGAATAATACGTGTTTCTCCCATTTTCCTTGCTTTCATTGACTAATCACCTTACTACTTTTTATTGCTACAGCAAATGATTCATCTGTTGTAGATACAATGTTATGTACAATCTCTATTGTATAACACTCAGATAATCGAAGTACAATGCCGAAATCCGATGCTATCCATAACAAATGTGTTTGGAAACGCTTTATGCAGATATGTAAAAAGGATCTCCTTTAAAGGAAATCCTATGTATTTTTCAGATTCTCTTTGGCAAAACGGATAAATTCCAGTTTAACAGGCGATAAATCTTGCTTCTTTTTCCATATCATTGCTAAGTGCCATTTAATCGCTGGATAGGACAGATTTATTTCTCTCACGTCACTCGTTAATCCTTTACTAGTACTTTCCGGTAATAAGGTTATTCCAAGACTTGAAGCTACCATTTCTTCGATAAAGTCCATCTGTGAGGTCTCCGAAATGATTCTTGGTTCAAACCCTGACTTTCTGCAGGCTGAATAAATACGATCGTGCAGGGCGAAGTCTTTATTGAACATAATAAAGTCTTCATCTTTTAATTCCGCAATAGCTACCTCTTGCCGATTTACAAGATCGTGGTCGGCTGGAACAATAAGCTTTAAATCTTCCTCTCCCAACGAATAGTAATCAAAAAAATTGTGACGAGTAGGCAGGAAGACAACTCCAAAATCCAGAAGATCATTCATCACCTTTTCTTCAATTACCTTTGATCCATCCTCTATTAATTGAAACGTAATATCTGGATATTCTTTATGAAAAGAAGCGATTAATTTCGAGAAGAAAACAGAGTCGATTATCGAAGGCAAGCCGATACGAATATGACCCTTTTTCAGTACCGAAAGGCTTTCCAACTCAATATGTAATGCCTGGAACTGCTTTTCCATCACTTGAGCATGCTCATAAAATATTTTTCCAGCATCTGTCAGAGATAGCTTTTTTCGTGATCGAATGAAAAGAGAAGTCTCCAGCTCATCCTCTAGTGATTTTATAATTCTGCTGATTGCTGGCTGTGTCATATATAATTTTTCTGCGGCATGTGTAAAGCTGCCAGCCCGTGTCACTTCAATAAAATATCGTAAATGTTTCATTTCCACTTTTCTTCTCCACCCCTCTTCCGCTTTCTTATTTTACTATGTCACACAATGCATCACAAACGAACCGCATTTTAGCTAGCAAAGTGAAATGAAGCGTTGTTTGATTGGTTAGCGATGAACGGATTGCAATTATTCTGGAATAATTCCTCTTTTTTAACATTACTGTTCTCTGCGAGGAAGACCATTCTAACAACTAAACGACAGATTCCCAAACGATAAAAAGAGGGCTGTCACAAAATGACAGCCCTTTTTCTTTTATCTAATTTTCTTAAACGCCTTGCTCCAAGCAATTACTTGGTCAAGCATCGCATTTGCATTATCTGCATGGTAGTCTGCAGGTTTGAATTCACTCATGTTTTCAAAGTCAGTTATCAGTGAGAATGTTACCGCAGTACGTACGTCTGCAACTTGAAGCTCACCAAGGATCAGACGAAGGTTTTCATGCGCACGTGCTCCACCTAAACTTCCATATCCAACAAAACCAGCTACTTTATTGTTTATCTCTGGATTCAAATAGTCCAATGCATTTTTCAATGCACCGCCAATTGTATGATTGTATTCAGGTGCTACGAAAATGTAACCATCAAACGAGGCTATTTTCTCGGACCAGGCTTTGATTGCAGTTTCTGCTTCCACTTGTCTTTCTGCTGGAAGTTCTTCACCAAGGAATGGCAATTTATATGCAGATAAATCGACAATTTCATAAGCTACATCATCATTATTTCGTTTTGCAGCAAAATCGTATACCCAGTTTGCAACCGCTTCTCCATTACGACCTTGACGTACACTGCCTTGAACAATCGCGATTTTCAATTTTTCTTTTTGTACTGGTGCTGTTGCTTGCTTTGTTTTGCCAAATAATTTATCAAAAAATCCCAATTTCTGTTCACAACCTTTAGTGTTTATTTCCGAAATTTGTATTGACCCCTTAAAAAGAAAAGGCAGAAACCCATTCATTGCACTATGCAAACATAGTTGATCAGGGGTAGCTGCCCATATAGTCTTTCTTAATAACCGGATACGTTTCTTCTATTTATTGTGTGCGCATCCTTTTTTTGCTAATAATACGTTTATTATTTAACCAGTTCAGTACGAACAGATTGTAATGCTTTGCTCCAAGCGATTACTTGGTCAAGCATTCCGTTTGCATTATCTGCATGAAAATCAGCAGGCTTGAACACGCTCATGTTTTCAAAGTCAGTCATTAGTGAGAATGTTACTGCAGTACGTACATCTGCAACTTGAAGCTCACCAAGGATCAGACGAAGGTTTTCATGCGCACGTGTACCACCTAAGCTGCCGTATCCAACGAAACCAGCTGCTTTGTTGTTCACTTCCGGGTTTAAGTAGTCTAATGCGTTTTTCAACGCTCCACCGATTGCATGGTTGTACTCAGGCGTTACGAAAATGTAACCATCAAATGAAGCAATTTTTTCAGACCAAGCTTTAATTGCAGCTTCTGCTTCTGCTTGTCTTTCTGCCGGAAGCTCTTCCCCTAAGAATGGCAATTTATAATCCGCCAAGTCCACAATTTCGTATGCTGCATCATCATTGCGTTTTGTCGCAAAATCATGCATCCATTTTGCAACTGCATCTCCATTACGTCCTTGACGTACACTACCTTGAATAATACCTATTTTTAACATTCTATTTCCCCCTAAATGTTTATACTTTATATTTAATTTTAATTCAACATACTTGAATTACCCATACTATACCATCGTTCTTAACTTATTGCAACACATTTGATTCTTTTTTATTATATAGTTATAAAAAGTAACCTTAAAAGCATATGTATTCCTTCTATAAAAAATAAAAAGTGCATGCATCAGTTAGCAATGTACGGGATTCTCTCCGTATTTTAGGGTGATTGGCTTGTCGTACATTCGTAATGAAAAAAACAGGTGCTGCAGTTTATGCAGAAACCTGTTTATATTAAAATGGGTATGCAGATTCTTCCGACTCTTTTTTATGCATTGCAGCCCGAATGAAATAGACAACATTATCTGCTAATCGGTTCAATCTAAACATAATTTCATCATCTATGATTGCTTGTTTATGATAATGCTTTTCCTCAATAAACACATATTTTGGGATAACCATTGCTTGCATATAAGTCAATATTGGCTTCAATTGCTGCTCAGCCACTAAATAATGTTTTGCAGATCCAGCTGTCGAAACGAGGCCGATAATTTTTTCCCGAAAAGCATCCATTGGAAGCAAATCAAACAGGTTTTTTAATGTGCCGGGAATAGACGCTTGGAATGTTGGCGTCCCGATAATATAGCCATCCGCTTCCATTATTTTTTCTAATACTAACTTTGTATCCTCTGTATAATCACGATAATCCCTTCCATCGCTAAATACGAGGTTATATTGCTTCAAATCAATAAGTTCTATTTCAACATCTTCATATTGTTCAGTTAACCGATTTAACACATTTTCAACAGCAATTCGTGTCTTTGAGCCAACAATCGATCCAGAAATTCCAATAATCTTCATCACTATTATCCCCCTTTCATAAAATGATCTATGTCACATAAGAGCAGACTAACCCTTCTTTTATAAAATGATCAGCTGTTTCAATTCATGTATGTTATGGATACTGCTTATATACTATTATACCGAGTAGCTTTTTCGAAATACAATTTGATGCTTAAAACACAGAGGTTGCTCCACTCTTATTATACTGGAATTCAATTATATCCGTGCTCCCAAAGTATGCCAAAAAGACTGTCACTTAATTGTAACAGCCTTCTCAATTAAACTATTTCTTCGTCTTTTTTGCTTAGGCCTAAATCAAATAAACCTGATTCTTTTGCAGAAAGCATAGCGATATAAACGAACGGTCCCAGGATGAGTCCCATTACCCCGAAAAATACAAAACCAAAATACATGGAGAGCACAGTCGGCAATGCCGCAAGTCCAATTGAATCACCTAATACTTTCGGCTCGATGATACGCCTTAAAACGGTTATGATTAGAGCAAGCAAAATAAGCTGGATTCCTGCTCCAACATTTCCTAGCATCATCGCTAAAAGCCCCCATGGGATCAACACGAGCGCCGGTCCTACATATAGCGGAATTATATCGACTATCCATATAATGACAGACATAATCAATGCTGCACCTGGTGAAATAAATAAAAGACTAACATACGTAATGACGAAAACACCAATACTTAGGATAAATTGCGCTTTCCAATATCCTAGGAAAACTTTTCCCAGTCGCTGGTTAACAAAACGCAGCTTTTCAGATGTGTCTGGATTGAATAAATTATAAAATAATCGTTTTAACCGAGGCAAATCTAAGCTGAATAAGAATAACGTCATTAAATAGATCAGTGAAACAAAGATTAAATTCGGGACAGATTGAATCCATGTGCCAAGAATGGCTAATAAATAGGACGTAACATCCAAAGCCGTTTCCACCACACTATTGGATTGATTCTCCAGCTCCCGAATAACAACATGAGCAATTGGTATATCTTCTATGAGCTCATTAAAGCGAATAATAACATCATTTATAAAACGTTGTACCTGAAAAGCATAAGTAGGAATTTGCAATGTAAAATTATAAATTGTTTCCATTACGCGGGTTAATGTGATATAGATTAGCAAGCTGGAGATGGCAATAAATAAGGTAAAAGTGACAGTCACTGGCAGAACCCTTTTCCTTACTTTCATCTTCAGCTTTAGCCATCTCACAAAAGGCTCGAACATGAGCGCCGTCAACAATGCTAATAATACCGGCAAAAATGCTGAGAAATATATATAAATAAAAATGATAACCGCAATGACTGCGATTAGCTTTAAAACCTTTTTAACAAGGGATTTCGTTATCAATAAAAAACTGCCTCCTTCTTTCCCTCCAAATTGGCCGCAACCATTATTCCTTTATTTCGAAGGTCTCGATAACGTTAATACTCCCTTTTACGGATTGAACCATCGAGCAATTTTTTGAACTTAGCTCTAAAGCTTTTTCCACCTTTTTTTCAGAAAGATCCTTACCGAAAATGGTAAAGTGCAATTTAATTTCTTCAACACGGTTTGCTATATCTGGATTCCTCTTTACATCAGCAGTAATGGTGATATCATCAAACGCAATGCGCATTTTCGTAAGTACTTGCTTTAAAACTCCTCCACTGCATCCAGCTATAGAGGAAACTAATAATGCGTATGGTCTGAATCCGAACTCATCCTTGCCTGATATCGTTAATTTCCCAAAATCAAATTCAGATTCGAAGCCATTTTCATGCATGATAAATTCCATTTCGATCATCCTTTTCCTAAAAATTTATGGTTATACGATAACTCCCGCATCTCTAACCACGACAATAATTGACATCTGTGTTTTTGCCGCAGTCCAGCCTATTTATAGTATAACTTTATTTTGAAAAATTGAATATGTATTTGTTCGTGATTTTCTATATCAAGTCTGTCTCGGTTACAATGTGAAATTGATAGCGTTCCAAATCAACTTCTCCTTTGTGACTGACTTCTACACCCTCTGCTTCAAGCTGCCATTTTTGTTCCAATGCTGTTGCTTCTTCTTTAATTGCGATTTGCCCCTTCGCGTTGATAACACGATGCCAAGGGAGGAGATGCTTTTTGCTCATCGAATGCAAAATCCGCACAACCTGCCGTGCTGCCCGCGGACTACCTGCTGCTTTAGCAATCTGTCCATAGGTCATAACTCTTCCTTTTGGTATTTGCTTGATTATTGTAATTACGTCTGCTGTAAATGATTTCATCGTGCACCTTTCCTACGTCTATTATTCAGCAAATGATTCGTATTGTGCATTTTGATAAGCGCCTTTTTCTAAATAGTAACAACATTATTTTGAATTGTCTACCGCGGTTCAGTTTTACCGCAGAGCTAGAAATTGCCTTGTATAAGCATTTCAGATTCAACAGAAAATAACACTGCTAGAAAGCCTGACCTTCCCAGGTTTTTAGGAGAAGTCCTAGCTGCACTTATGCAAAAAGGAAATTTTAAACTTTGCTACTTGTCAAACAAAGGAGGAAAATGATGAATAAACAACGTGCATTGGAGATTTTGGAGTCGATTGAGATGGTCAATGTGAACTACCATGGTATTCCGGTATATATTCAATCACTGGATGCTGATCGAGAGACAGCCACAGTTTTCCCGCTCGATAATATGAATCATGAACAATCCGCAGAATTGGCAGGTCTTGACGAGGTACGATTAGGGAAATAATTTTAGAACAATGAAGGATGCCTTCTTAAGCATCCTTCCATCTTATTTTTCAGCCGTTATACATAAACTCTTGGAACACGTTTCCCAATTAAACAAACCGTTTCATAATGAATCGTTTGCATGTGATCTGCTACTTCATCAAGCGAAATATAACCCTCATCAGGATCACCAAAAATGGTCACAACATCTGTATTATTAATTTGTTCGACAGCAGTGACATCAATCATCGTTTGGTCCATACATATTCTTCCGACAATGGGCACGCGGGCTCCTTTGACTGTCATATGCCCTTTATTGGAAAGCTGTCTGGAGAGTCCATCCGCATAGCCTACTGGTAATGTCGCAATCACTGATGTAGCATCTGGTGTATAGGTACAGCCGTAGCTAATCGGATGACCGGATTCTACTTCCTTTATCATAGCAGGCTTTGTTTTTAAACTCATTACTTGTTTTAAGCGAATTTTTTCTCGCATATGCTCATTCGGATAAAGTCCATATAAGCTAATCCCTACACGCACCATATCCAAATGCATTTCAGGGTATGCAATTGTCGCAGCGCTATTGCAGCAATGCTTTAACGGAATTTCAATTTCGCTTTCTTTTAAGAATTCAAGAAGAGTTGTGAAATTTTCATATTGCACAGATGTATATGCTGGATCTTGGTTATCGGCATCAGCAAAGTGTGTAAATATCCCCTCCAGTGCAACTGTCGATTCATTAAAGGTTTTGCAAATTTTTAGCGCCTCTTTCTGATCACGTACCCCAATCCGATTCATACCACTATCTATTTTTAAATGCACCTTCGCTTGTTTATTCCATAAACGTGCAGCACGCTCCATTTCCGTTACTGATTCATCAGAGAAAACAGTAAGAGTAATGTCGTGCTTCACAGCCTCTTCTATTGCATGTGGAGCAGTATAGCCAAGCACAAGAATCGGGGCATTAATTCCCGCCTCTCTCAAGTTTAGTGCTTCATCTAAAAGCGCAACGCCCAAGTAATCTGCACCAGCATTCAGCGCTGCAGCTGCAACTTGAACCGCCCCATGGCCATAGCCGTCTGCTTTAACGACTGCCATAAACTTACTTGCTCCAATATGCCTTCGGAAGGATTGTACATTCGCGTCAATCGCATCCAAAGATATCTCTGCCCATGTATCACGATAGCTTTCATGTACCATGAAGATACCTTCTTTCTCATTTTTTATCTAAAAATCACATATATATGACAATAGAATCATTTTACCACTGAAAAACGTGAAATTACATAAATTATGCTATACTAAATATATTTCTCCCTAAAATGTATAGAAAAAAGGTCGAAATAGAGTCATCTCTTGCGATGTGTGGACGTTGCTGGAACTGGTAATTTTTTCTATTTTGAAAAGGGATACAAGACGAACGCAGACTGAAAACAGATGGGAGATAGAATTGTATGAGGAAAATATTGCAGCTCGGCAGTGCCTTCGTAGGTGTCATTGTTGGTGCTGGATTTGCATCTGGGCAGGAGATTTTACAATACTTCACGAGTTTCGGGCTCTCCGGTATTATTGGAGCTGTCATCGCAACTGCGTTATTCGCCTATCTTGGTATGGTTTTAATGCAAATTGGCAGCCGAATGCAGACCATCTCTCATCGGGATGCCATTTATAAAATTAGTGGGCGCTATCTAGGAATTGTCATTGACTATATCATTATATTTACGCTTTTTGGCGTTGGAGTCGTTATGATTGCGGGAGCTGGTTCGAATCTTAACCAGCAATTCGATTTCCCTTATTTTGCAGGAACGAGCATAATGGCTATTCTCGTACTTATTGCTGGAATGGCTAAGGTAGATCGATTTGTAGCTATTATTGGCAGTATCACACCGTTTTTAATTTTAATCGTTATTATCCTGTCGATTTATAGTGTACTGTCAATCGATAATACATTTTCCAATCTCAATTCGGTTGCACTGGAGCAGCCGACGACACTGCCAAATTGGTTTATTTCGGCAATTAATTACGTTTCATTTAATATTGCCGTTGGCGCTTCGATGTCGCTTGTGATGGGCGGAGCCCAGCGCAATGAAAAAACTGCAGCTCTCGGCGGGCTTATTGGCGGATTAGGAATAGGGATTCTTATTATTTTAAGTCACCTTGCGATTTTCTCAAAAATCGACCTTGTCCAAGGATATGATATGCCTATGCTGCAGCTCGCAAATCAGATTTCACCAATATTGGGCTTTTTCATGGCTATCGTTTTATTCGGGATGATTTTTAATACAGCAGCAAGCATGTTCTTCTCATTTGGCGCGCGATTTGTCGAAATGGGAACACCGAAATTTAAAGTTTTCCTTATTATCATCTTAACAATTGCCTATTTATTAAGCTTTGTTGGATTTAAAGACCTTGTCAGCTACTTTTATCCACTTATCGGCTATCTCGGGTTATTCCTTATTGGAGCATTAATTGTCGCCTCAGTTCGAATGTCTAAGCTGGAAAGAAAAAATGAAAGACAGTAGGAGGCAGAACAAAAGTGCAAGCGCCCGGTTAGCGACGCACGGACTGCGCCCCGTACTTTGGGGTGGTTCGACTTGTCGAACATTCTTACGTAGGAGATAGAGGAAACATGCCCCTTTAGGGGTATGCCGATGTTAGGCGCAGCCTGATTTTAATCGGCCATCCTTTTCCCCAGAGTTGATGCCCGATTTCACCACAAGGGTATAAGTGCGACTAGGCCTCCGACACAGCCAGTCGGCAAGTCTTCTTTAGATTGTCATAAGGTGAGGGAAGTCTCGTTGGGCGCTGGAGCTGGAAGTGGCTCCTCCGGTATCTAAAGTTATCCACAGCATTCAAATTTTATAGTTTCCTATATAGCAAAAAAGCGAGACGATTGAAATAAATTCAGTCTCGTTTTTTCGCTATTCTTTTTTCATCTTAACTGGCACTTTAATGTCATCTGTTATTGCCTCATTGAATAAAATACGTCAAAATTGACTTCTGTTCACAGGAAGACGAACCGTAAGGATAAACCACTCCCCATGCAACGCAGCGTCCATCTTTCCATTCATTTTTCCAACTAATTTTTTAGACAGATACAGCCCTAACCCACTGGCTTCTGTATTCGTTCTGCTGGCAACCTCTGTATAAAAACGCGTAAATACTTTTTCTACTGCTATTTTACTATCTGTTTTAATATCATTTTTGATGGTAAACAGGATATTCTCTCCTTGTTTATCATAGCTGATTATCGCTCTGCTTTTGGCATAACGTATTATATTTTGGATGACATTTTGGATAACGCGTATTAACAAGAACTCGTCAGCAATAATTTGATAGTTGTGCTGTTGGTGTTCAGGAAAGTGGAGCTCTATTTGTTTTTCCTGCAATTGATCATAAAAGGAGAGAACGACTTCCTCTACCAAATTAGATAATGCTATGGAAGAGAACACTATTTCCTTTTGATCGGTTTCAATGCGGGCCAACTCATAAAAATGATCGGTCATCTTCATTAAACGATCAACGGACTGTTTAATAATTGAAATATAATGCTGCCGTTTCGTTTCGTCTGTCGTCACTTGCAATAGCTGAACATAACCATTAATCGACGTTAATGGTGTTCTGAGATCATGGGAAAGCCCAGCGATGGTTAGCTTTACATTCTCTTCCATTTGCTTTGCTTGACGACTTTTCCCATCAAAAGCATCAATCATCTGATTTAGTCCATCAATTAAGTCAAGCAATGCCTTATCCCGAAAATCAAGCGAGAGTCTTGTACCAAAGCTGGAACGTTCCGGGAGCTCCTTGACCTCCTGCCTCAATTTCTGAAGCTCTCGCTTTAAAAAGTAAACATAAAGAAAGAGCACAAATGCTATGAAGACAAAAATCCACCCCCACATCACATTCACGCTCCTTTCGTTAATCAAATTTGAAGCCTATGCCCCAGACCGTTTGAATATAGTTTGTATCAGCCTGATTCAATTTATTTCGCAAATTGCTGATATGCATATTAATTGTTTTATCACTATTAAAAAAGGGTTCATTCCAAATGCTTTCATATATATTCGCACGGCTGAATACCTTTTGCGGATGCTCTATTAATAAGAGTAGAATCGCATATTCACGTCCTGTTAAATGAACCGCTTGATCATTGACTTTCACTTCACGGGTATCTAAATTTACCTGGATATCTTTATAGCGGATTTCCTTCATATCGCTGAAGACCACCTTTGCTGCATGGCGCAGCTGAATACGAATACGTACAAGCAGCTCCTTAAGATCAAAAGGCTTTGTAATGTAATCATCAGCACCATTTGTCAGAAGATCCAGTTTCGAAGCTTGGTCATTTTTAGCCGAGATCACAATTACTGGTATCATGTTCACTTTCCGAAGCTCCTTCAGAAAAATTCCACCGTCCATCCCTGGAAGCATTAAATCTAACAGGATAACATCTATTTGATTTTGTTCCACCAGCAATTTTCCTTCTGTTCCTGAATAAGCACTTAAGGTGTTGAAGCCTTGCAGTGCCAAGGCCTCTTTTATCAAGGAATGAATTGTATGATCATCTTCAATAATTAATACTGTTGCCATCCTATCGACCTACTTTATTCCGCATTAACAGACTGGAATACCCCAAATCTAAGCAGAAGCATACACAAGATAACAAGATGTGCGCTGGAAAACAGCCTATAGATTCCTGTTTCTGTTTATAGTTTTACTTTATGTCTGTTCGTTTAAACAGAAGTATTCCTAATCCTGATGATAACACAATGGTAATAATACTCACTACAATCATTCTTGGAATTTCAGCGATATCTGCGGG
Source organism: Oceanobacillus sp. FSL K6-2867 (assembly GCF_037963145.1). Lineage (NCBI taxonomy): Bacteria > Bacillati > Bacillota > Bacilli > Caryophanales > Bacillaceae > Oceanobacillus > Oceanobacillus sp. FSL K6-2867. The sequence continues at coordinate 2,480,165 of NZ_CP150144.1, read as the reverse complement.
GCTCACAAAATAAAAGTAAAATAGAAATGTTTCTGTAAACCAGAATGTGACATAACCAAAGTTTTCGGTATGCTGAAAAATTTCTGGGAGAAACCCAGTGGCGATCGTGTAAAGGAAACACCACACGATCGTGATGCTACTATTTTTTGTTAGAAAGCTAATCATGACATAAATCGATACATTCGCCAAAATTAATAGGTAAAGCACACTAAAGGATTGAATGGCATAATGAATATAATTCGTAATTCCATCAACCTCTCCAAAGCCAAATACAACTGTATAGCTAGCTATTCCAATCACTGTCATTCCAAGTACACCAATAAAAGCAAAGATTGCTGCTGCGAGGAATTTTGATATATAATAATGTACTCGACTTCGTCCTAAGGACAGCGCATTACGAATCGTTCCATTCTGAAATTCTTCCCCGATAAATAAGCTAATAAACACAATCAACACCAATAAAATAGTAAGTCCATTCTTTTTCATCATTAAGATTCCTGTCGCTCCATTAATGACCGTATCAATCATCTGAACGAGCTCTGTCCCATGGTGAACAGTTAGCTGGCTATTTATAACTTGTATAATAGGAAGAATAAATAGGATAGCTAAGGCAATCCATAATTTTTTGCTCCGATACATTTTTATTTTTTCAGCTGCTAAAAGATTAAACATTTTTTGTTCCTCCAGTTAATTGCAAGAAATAATCTTCGAGTTTTTGTCTCGTGGTTCCAATTCGGGAAACTTTTACGTTCTCTAGAGCCAATGCATGATTGATTGCAGCAACATCGTCTAATTGCTCATAAATATGAATTTCGATTCCATTGCTCACTTCATAGTCCTGGATCCCCATTTCATCAAGTACAACGACAGCTTTTTCCACTTCTGTTGTTTCTACTTCTATATATTGCCGCGTAACCCGTGCTAGGTCTTCTTTTGAAAGCTCATTTATAATTTTCCCATCATGTAAAATACCGTAATGTGTAGCAATCTGAGATAGTTCGTCAAGCAAATGACTTGAAAGCAAGACTGTAATTCCGCGTTCTGTCACCAATCGCAGAATCATATCCCGCATTTCGACAATACCTGACGGATCCAAACCATTTGTCGGCTCGTCCAATATTAAGAACTCAGGATTCGTAATTAATGTTGATGCAATTGCCAAACGTTGTCGCATACCTAACGAAAAGTTCTTCACCTTCTTCTTTCCTGTATGTTCCAAGTTCATCAGGTCGAGCAAATCATCAATCTCCCTTTCACCAACACCACCATTTGCCGCTTGTACTCGCAGGTTCTCTCGAGCTGTCAAATCAGGGTATAGGGCTGGTGTCTCAATGGATTGCCCCATCTTTCTTCTCGAACACTGCAGCCCTTTCCTGCTCGTTTTTCCAAACAGCTCAATGTCACCCCCATCAATTGCAATCAGCCCCATCACAGCGCGCATAAAAGTGGATTTCCCTGCGCCGTTTTCCCCGATTAATCCATATATCATTCCACGCTGAATTTCAACTGTCACATTATCCAGTACCTTGTGTTTTCCATATATTTTTGAAACATTTGTCGCTTTTAGAATAATATCTGCCATACACAAACACCCTCTCCATATTGATACATTTAGGATAAGCAACAAGTATAAAGAAAAAGTCTGGAAAAGTATAAAAAAAGTGTAAAGATTGTTACTAGGTTAATATGCTCCTATGTTTCCAACGAATAATAAGACCGATTAATTTAAAACAAATTGAATTGAGAAATTTAATTAAACCAAATAGGACGATATATGCCATCCACATATACCGTCCTATTATTTATTTGCTTTTCTCTTTCTGCTTATGATTTTCATACAGCAAAAAATTCGAGTTGATTTGATCACTATCCGTTAACATGCTTATTAAATAGCTGTACGTCTCTTCTATTTTCTCCGATAAATAATTCGTACGTTCGAATAAAACACTCCGAAAATCTCCTAGCTGCCTTACAATCTTTTCCGTCAACGCTTCCTGATTTTCCATCCGTTTCTCTATCTTCTTGTTTGACTCGCCATGAACAGCTATTTGCTCTGACAACTGCTTGTGAAGATCGGTTTGTTTTTCAACTTTTAATGCCAGCTGTCCATTAGCTTTGGCTACTTTTTTCATCATTGCTTTATGATTTTCCAATTGTTCCCCTATCTTCTTATCCGATTCACTCTGAGCTGCCAGCTGTTCTGAAAACAGCCCATGAAAATCAGATTGCTGATCCACCTTTAATGCAAGCTGTTCATTTGCTTCGACAATCTTTTCTGTTATAGCTTCCTGATTTTCCATTTGCTTCGCTATTTTCTTATCCGAATCGCTTTGAGCTGCCAGCTGCTCTGACAACTGACCATGGAAATCTGCTTGCTGATCCATTTTCAATGCAAGCTGTTCATTTACCTGCGCAATTTTCTCCGAAAACGCTTCCTGATTTTCCATTCGCTTCTCTATTTTCTTATTCGAATCGTATTGGGCTGCCAGCTGCTCTGACAAATGGTCATGGAAATCTACTTGCCGATCCATCTTCAATGCAAGCTGTTCATTTGCTTCTACAACCCTTTCTCTTAATGTTTCCTGGCTTTCTAAAATCTGCTTATTCAGCTCTCCCTGAATTGCCAGCTGCTCTGACAATTGTCCGTTAAAATCAGATTGCTGATCCACTTTCAATGCTAGCTGTTCATTTGCCTCGGCAATCTTCTCTGTTATAGCTTCCTGATTTTCCATTTGCTTCTCTATTTTCTTATTCGAATCGCCTTGAACTGCAAGCTTCTCTGACAAATGGTCATTAAAATCTGCTAGCTGATCCATCTTCAATGCAAGCTGTTCATTTGCTTCGGCAACTACCGCAAGCTGATTTGCAATTCCTTGATAAGAGGAATTTATCTGGCTCCATTGTTCTCTAACTTCTTGGTCTGTTAATTGATCTGCTTTGATTAGTTCTTGAAGTTTTATATTATCTTTTTCCAGCAGCTTCAAGTAGCTTACAACTTGATTTTCCATGCGTTCATGATGTGCATTAAACTGTCGCAGCTTCTGTATTTCTGCTTCTATTTGCGTCCATTTATTTTCATTTTCATCATACTGCTGTTCATACAATGTTCTAATCCCAAGAAGTGTACGCGCAAGCTTTTCATTGATGCGTTGCTGTTCCTTTACCATTTCTGATACATGATTTTGCACGAAAAGGGTTTGGTTTTTCCCTTGGAGTTTGTCGCGGCTTTTATACATGTTCTTATGGTTTTTATCATTAATGTATAGTCCCATCCATTTACACCCCTTATTTATTCCTGTATTAGTCTATGCACAAATACGATGTTAGGAACTAACAAATTGAACGGCTTGCTGTCACCAATACGCACGGATAGCACAAAGCACTTTCATTCTTGATGATTATTTATATGTGTCTAAAGGCATAGAATTAAGTTATTCGATATAAGGAATTATTGGTAACAGCTATAGGACATAATAAAACAGCTATTCCTTATTTGGAATAGCTGTTATTTTGAAGTATTAGATTTTTAAAGGTAGGTAGGTATTAATTGATTTGCTTGTAATCACGGTATTCACTGAAGGTTTTGGTTAGTGAACACGTGCAGTTATGAAAGCAGGAATATGTATAATTCGCTACTTACTGAAATTGCTGCGGTTATTCTTATTAATAAAGAGGTGATGTTCATAAGGTGGTATATGTATTATAATGTTTTCCGAAACTCCTTGAACGCTTCAACAAATGCCTTGGGAGAGGATCTGACGATATAAGGATATACCCCATTATTAGTGTGTAAATAGAGCAACCCCCCATCATCGCCTATAAACCGATAGGAAATATCCAGCACATCATAAACCTTAAATTCCCTGTACTGCGTGACAATTTTATCGTCGTACAAATACATGGTGCGCTCTTGTTCCGTATGTTTTTGCTCCGTACTGTTTACTTCACGTACTACCTTGCTATAGGTCTGTTTTGCTATCAGGCTCACATTAGACACTCCTGCCCTTCCTATGGAAATATTAACCTTTTGCTAAACTGAGATGATCCATTCTCCATTGCAGCCACTGATATTCACGAGTTTTCCTTGGCAGAAACTGACGAATATCGTCCTCGTGATAGCCAACCTGCAATCGCTTATCATCCACCATAATAGGACTTCTCAATAATCGAGGATGCTTTTGAATAAGCTCTAGCAGTTCCTGTAATGGCAAGGATTCAATATCCAGGTTTAAATCCTTATAAACTTTCGATCGTGTTGAAATAATTTCGTCTGTTCCCTCAACTGTCATCCTTAAAATACTTTGCAACTCATTGACAGTGAGCGGATCTTTTATCACATTTCGCTCCTTGTAATGAATCCCTTGTCTTGAAAACCATTGTTTTGCTTTCCTTGTCGAAGAACATGCAGCTCCATAAATTGTAACTGTCATTTATCATACCCCATTTTCTATAGATTTTAGTACATGCATTCCAATTTAAGTGGTAAATTACTTGTACAAACCCTTTTTGAGCAAATTCATTTCAATAATAAAGTTCTCCAGGGCTTCTTCCTTTGTCATATTTCGTGAATACTTTTCCACCAAATTGCGAAAAGTAACCGACGTAATAATTTGGATAATATGATAGAACTCATCTTCATCAGATATATTTAAACACTCTTTATTGATGAGTGGCGTTATTTCTTTTAGCCTGTTGGTATCAATTTGCTTTTCATCAAAGATCCTTGTAAATACATCCTCTATTTCATGTGTCACATTCAGCAGGGCATTCTTTAAAAAGTTATAGCCATCCTCTGTCTTCTTTTCCTCAAGCATAAGCTGGAATAGCTCCTTGAATGCTTCAAAAATATCCCCATTATACTTATTCAACGAAGCAATAAATTTATCCTGCCTTTTATTCCACTGCTCCTCCAATAAAAAATAATAGGCGTCCTCTTTATTCTCGAAGTATTGATAAAAACTTCCCCTCGGAATCTCTGCAGCTTTTACAATGTTTGAAATGGAGGCTTGAGACAATGGAACTCTTGAAAACTCTGCTTCTGCTGCTTTGATTAATTTGTTCCGCTTCATCTCCGGTAGATTAAAAAATGTAAGTTTAGGCATTTCCTTCCTCCATATTTCTTGCTTGTGACATCATGTCATGTTGTTCTATTTTTATATTAAATGACACATTGTCATGTGTCAATAACTTTCATGACATCGTGTCACTTTTATCCATAAAATTTGTCTATTTTTTGACGATGAATTCCATCACTTAACATCCTCGCGATAAACACATTTTATTCGCTAAAAAAAGTAATTTCTTTTTTCGGCTTTTCATGTATAATTATCTCGAATCTGAGAAAAAGTGAACAAAAACGAACAGCGGAAGCACCGCTGGCAGTACCGGAGTCGTGATAAGGCAAATCAACCTTTAGACTTCTATACCCTGTTCATCTAAACGTTAATCTTGTCGATTAACAGACATTTCAAATTCCATGAACTAAACTGCATGATGTCATTTTTATATAAAGGAGATTGCTATGACGAATACTGCTATTATTCAATTTCATAATGTTACGAAGCAATATGATCAGGATCCGCCTGTATTGAATCAGGTCAGCTTTGAAATAGAAAGAGGAAAATTTTATACCTTGCTCGGCCCCTCCGGCTGCGGCAAAACAACAATACTTCGCTTGATTGCTGGTTTTACAGAAGCAACTTCAGGTGATATTTATTTTAACGGGAAAAAAATTAACCATATTCCTGCTAATAAACGCCAAGTAAATACAGTGTTTCAGGATTATGCACTTTTTCCACACTTAAATGTATTTGAAAATGTCGCTTTTGGACTGCGCATTAAGAAAATGAAGAAAACGGAAATTGCAGCAAAAGTAAAAGAAGCTCTAAGCTTTGTGAATCTTTCCGGTTATGAGGACCGGGAAATTAAGGAGATGTCCGGCGGTCAGCGCCAGCGTGTGGCTATCGCCCGTGCGATCGTGAATGAACCGGAAGTAATTCTCCTTGATGAGCCTTTGTCCGCGCTTGACTTAAAGCTCCGTTATCAAATGCAATATGAATTGCGTGAGCTGCAGCGCAGACTCGGGATCACATTTATTTTTGTCACACATGACCAGGAAGAAGCACTTGCCATGTCTGATGAAATTTTTGTTATTAATAAAGGAAGGATTCAGCAAAGTGGTACACCAAACGATATTTATGATGAACCTATCAACCGATTTGTCGCTGACTTTATTGGTGAGTCCAATATCGTAAAAGCAACCATGATTGAAGACTTCCTTGTCGCATTCGGTGGAGGTAAATTCGAATGTGTTGACCAAGGGATGAACCCGAATGAAGCCGTTGAAGTCGTAATTCGTCCAGAGGATTTACAGATTACATCGTTTGAGAATGGCATGCTGCAAATTGAGGTATATTCCCAGCTTTTCCGCGGTGTGCATTATGAAATCACCGGTCTTGACCAAGAAGGCAATGAATGGCTTGTCCAGTCAACGAAAAAGGCAACAGTTGGTGATAAAATCGGGCTTCACTTTGAGCCAGAATCCATTCACGTTATGCGTTTTAATGAAACGGAAGAAGATTTTGACCGCCGTTTAGATTCTTATTCGGAGGGGGAAACTGATGGAAAATAAAAGCTCGCGCAATTTGTATATGGTCCCATATGCTCTTTGGATCATTTTATTTGTTATTGCACCGATTCTACTAGTACTGTATTATTCTTTCTTTGATATTGAAGGCAATTTTTCCCTAGTCAATTATAAAAATTTCTTTACGCCTGTTTATTTGCAGATGACGTTAAGCTCATTTTGGTATGCTTTTCTAATTACAGCAATAGCGCTTATTATTGCTTATCCGACAGCATATTTACTGACACGAACAAAGCATAAACAACTTTGGTTATTGTTAATCATTGTTCCATCATGGATTAACCTATTGTTAAAAGCCTATGCATTTATTGGGATATTCGGAACCTATGGTGCTGCAAACAGTTTTCTGGAGTGGGTTGGTATCGGCTCCCGACAGCTATTGTTTACCGATTTCAGTTTTGTATTTGTTTCCGTGTATATTTTTATTCCATTTATGATTTTGCCGATTTTCAATGCATTGGATAACTTAAATCCAAGCCTGCTGTATGCAGCGAAGGATTTAGGGGCTTCAGGGTGGACAACATTCCTTAAAGTTATTTTTCCGTTAACGATTGACGGGGTGAAGTCAGGCATCCAAGTTGTATTCATTCCTGCTCTATCCCTATTCATGCTGACACGCCTGATTGCCGGAAACCGTGTCATCACACTAGGTACAGCAATCGAACAGCACTTTCTTGTTACACAGGATTGGGGAATGGGATCAACCATTGCCGTATTTTTAATCCTTATTATGTTCCTATTTATGGGCTTAACAGGATTTAGAAAGCGAGGTGCGTAATATGGAGAGAAAATCATCCTTTGCCTCGAATATCTTTTTGATTCTTATCTTTTTTATCCTATATGCACCGATTTTCTATTTGATTTTTTATTCATTCAATAGTGGCGGTACAATGAGTGGATTTGAAGGTTTTACATTGGATTGGTATAAAGAGCTGCTCCATGATACGAGACTTCTTATTATTGTTTTAAATACATTGGTTATCGCACTGTTATCTGCACTAATTTCCACTGTGATTGGAGTTTTCGGAGCAATTGGAATTCAAGCATATAAAAGAAGACAAACGAAAAACACGTTGCTTGCATTGAATAATATTTTGGTTGTCAGTCCAGATGTTATTATTGGTGCTTCCTTCCTTATTTTATTTACGATGGCAGGAATTCAGCTTGGCTTCTATTCGGTGTTATTGTCCCATATCGCATTCAGCATCCCGATTGTTGTGCTGCTCGTTCTGCCAAAGCTTATGGAAATGAGCCCTACTTTAATTGATGCTGCCCGTGATCTTGGTGCGAGTCAATGGAATGTGCTGACAAAGGTTATTTTGCCGTACATTGCTCCTGGTGTATTTGCCGGATTCTTTATGGCATTAACTTATTCTTTGGATGACTTTGCGGTTACTTTTTTTGTAACAGGAAATGGGTTCTCTACCCTTTCGGTTGAAATATACTCGTTAGCAAGAAGAGGTATTTCCTTAAACATCAATGCACTTTCAACGCTATTATTTGTCGTAACCATTGTGCTTGTTGTTATATATTACTACTTCACCCAGCGCAGCAGCAGTGGTACGAAAGGGGTTGACTTTAGAAGATGAAGAATCTTTTCAGGGCATTCCTTGCTATTGTAATTGTTTCTGTCATTCTGATTGCTGCAATCAATCGATTAAATACATCCCAAGGTTTTTCTGGCAGTGATACGTTGACTGTCTATAACTGGGGCGATTATATTGATGAAGAATTAATCAGCCGTTTTCAGGAGGAAACAGGGATCACGGTTATTTATGAAACATTTGATTCTAATGAGGCGATGATGACGAAGATTCAACAAGGCGGTACTTCCTATGATGTTGCCGTCCCTTCGGAATATATGGTTCAAAAAATGGCCGAAGAAAATTTACTGCTCGAGCTTGATCATTCGTTGTTGCCGAACATAAAGCATTTGGATGAACGATTTTTGAACCTGGCGTTTGACCCTAGCAACCGTTATTCTCTTCCTTACTTCTGGGGCACGGTTGGAATTGTGTATAACCCAACATTACTACCAGAAGGAACAGAGATCACCAGCTGGAATGATTTATGGAATCCCGAATTTGAAAATCAAATCTTATTGATTGATGGTGCCCGGGAAATTATGGGCATGGGGTTAAACAGCCTTGGCTATTCATTGAATGATACCAATCCTGCCCATTTACAGGAAGCTTTAACTAAGTTAAAAGAGCTTACGCCAAATGTGAAGGCAATTGTCGGTGACGAAAACAAGCTTCTTATGCAAAACGAGGAAGCAGCCATTGCTGTCGGCTGGTCTGGGGATGCAGCAGATATTATGTGGGAAAACGAGGATATTGATTATGTTGTTCCTGAGGAAGGCTCGAACCTCTGGTTTGATAATTTCGTGATTCCAAAGACAGCCACAAATGTTGAAGCAGCACATCAGTTTATTAACTTTATGATGGACCCGGAAGTAGCTGCGCAAAACACAGAATATGTCAGCTACTCTACGCCGAACAAAGAGGCATTGAATTATATGCCCGAGGATATGGTGGAAGATGAGCGATTCTATCCAGCACCAGATTTAACAGAACGTCTTGAGGTTTATGAAAACCTTGGACAGCAGAACTTGGCTTATTATAATGAACTGTTTTTGCAGTTAAAAATGTATCGGAAATAAATTTGGTGAGATGACGCCAGGGATTAGTCCTTGGCGTTTTTTTGGGGTGGTGCTGTTTCAGAACGAGATGGTGCTATGTTTTGGCGACGTGGTGCTGTTTCGGAACGAGATGGTGCTGTTTGCCGTAAATGCAAATCAGGCTCCTGCATGATGCAGGAGCCTGATAATGTCACACCATTACTTTACAAATATCATTCGTAAAGTCAACTGGGTCTTCGATTGGCAGTCCTTCGATGAGGAGTGCTTGGTTGTAAAGAAGGTTTGTGTATAGATTCAATTTATCTTTATCTGCATTTTTCAGCGCCTGGAAGATTTCATGATTTACATTGATCTCTAGCACTTTATCAGCCTTGATGTTTTGGTCATCTGGCATTGCGTTAATGATTTTCTCCATTTCAATCGAGATTTCACCGTCAGCAGTTAATACAACAGGATGTGATTTTAATCGTTTGGATGCGCGTACTTCTTTTACTTTGCCCGCCAAAATTTCTTTCATTGCTGCGAACAGATCTTTATTTTCTTCCTGCGCTTCTTCCGTCTTATCCTTTTCATCATCCTCAATACCTAAATCACCGCTGGATACAGACTTAAATTCTTTTTCTTTATAATTCATCAGCATGCGGATAGCAAACTCATCGATTTCGTCGGTAAAGAATAGAATTTCGTAGCCTTTGTCTGCAACAAGTTCTGTTTGTGGCAGTTTTTCAATTCGTTCTACAGATTCACCAGTTGCATAGTAAATATATTTTTGGTCTTCTGACATTCGGGATACGTACTCATCCAGTGTGACGAGCTTCTTCTCTTTTGAAGAATAGAATAATAATAGGTCCTGCAGCAAGTCTTTGTTTTGTCCAAAGTCGCTATATACACCGTATTTCAGCTGTTGACCGAATGATTTAAAGAATTTCTCATATTTCTCACGATCATCTCGCAAAATACTTAGTAACTGCGATTTGACTTTCTTATTGATGTTTTTCGCAATTAGCTTCAGCTGGCGATCATGCTGGAGCATCTCTCTTGAAATATTTAATGAAAGGTCTTCGGAATCTACCATCCCTTTAACAAAGCTGAAATAGTCTGGAAGCAGATCTGCACACTTATCCATAATCAGAACACCATTGGAATAAAGCTCAAGCCCTTTTTCATATTCTCTCGTATAGTAGTTATATGGTGCATTTTCCGGAATATATAGAATCGCATTATAACGGATCGTACCATCGACATTAATATGGATATGCTTTAATGGCTTGTCATAGCCGTAATGCTTCTCATTATAGAAATTCTCATAGTCCTCGTCAGTGAGCTCACTTTTATTCTTTTTCCAAATCGGAACCATCGTATTGATTGTTTGTTCATGGATAACATCTTCATACTCATCCTCTGACCCTTCTTTCAGCTTACTTTCTGTAATATCCATTTTAATTGGATAGCGGATAAAGTCAGAGTACTTTTTGATGATTTGTTTCAGGCGATATTCTTCCAGAAATTCATCGTAGTTTTCATCTTCTTCATTCTCTTTGATTTCTAATATGATTTCTGTACCAACCTCTGCTTTTTCCGCAGGGGTTATGGTATAGCCATCAGAGCCTGTTGATTCCCATTTATATGCTTCATCACTTTCAATTGACTTACTGATTACTGTTACTTTATCAGCTACCATAAATGCCGCATAGAATCCAACACCAAACTGACCGATAATATCATGGCCGTCTTTAATTTCATTCTCTGTTTTAAACGTGTGGGAACCACTTTTTGCAATGACACCAAGGTTCTCTTCCATGTCTTCCTTTGTCATCCCAATTCCAGTATCCGTAATTATTAATGTACGTGTATCTTTATTCGCATCGACTTTTATGTAATAGCTGTCTTTATTAAAGGTGAGCGAATCATCTGTAAGTGCCTTGTAATAGATTTTGTCAATGGCGTCACTCGCATTGGAAATAAGCTCTCGCAAAAAGACTTCACGCTGTGAATAAATAGAGTTGATAACCATGTCTAATAGTTTCTTCGATTCAGCTTTAAATTCCATCTTGCTCATATTTTCCATCTCCTCTTTTAAATTTAGCACTCTAAGTCATTGAGTGCTAATCCCTAATCATTTAATAACATATCCCTTTTTTGATGTCAATTATAATAGCTGTTGTATAATGGAACTGATCATTATTGAATCGGAGGGAATCAAATACTGATCATTATTGAATCGGAGGGAATCAAATGTTGAAGGAATGGTTGCATACAGCTAACTATCCTGTTGTCTTCACTGGTGCGGGGATGTCAACCGAAAGTGGACTGCCAGACTTCCGCTCATCGAAACAGGGACTTTGGCAGAAAAAGGATCCTAGTAAAATTGCTAGTACGGATGCGTTAAATAATAATGTGCATGAATTTATTGCATTTTATCGCGAACGGGTACTTGGCGTGAAAGAATACCACCCACATAAAGGTCATTTCATTTTAGCGGATTGGGAAAAACGCGGAATTATCCAATCGATTATCACTCAAAATGTCGATGGATTCCATCAGCTAGCAGGCAGCAAACGAGTTGCCGAGCTTCACGGCACTTTGCAAAAACTGCATTGTGAATCTTGCGGAAAAGTTTATGACAGTAAGGAATATATTAAAAGGGAATACCACTGTTCTTGTGGCGGGATTTTGCGACCTTCTATTGTGTTGTTTGGTGAAACTTTGCCAGCGGATGCGTTTCAATTGGCTTTAGAAGAAGCGGAACGGGCTGATCTATTTATTGTACTAGGTTCCTCGCTAAGCGTTACACCGGCAAACCAATTTCCCCTCATCGCAAAGGAAAGCGGAGCTAAAATGGTGATTGTTAATCAAGAAAGGACTGAGCTTGATTATGCTGCAGATGAGGTTATTCGTGATCGGAAAATTGGGGAGCTGTTGGAGGTACTGAATGGAACTCCATAAAAAAATATAAGCTGCTTTCCCATTGTTAAATTGTATCTAACAACGGGAAAGCAGCTTAAGTGTTTTACTTATTAAGCCATCCATTTCGGCGGTGTGTTTTTATCCCAATAAATTTCCCCAATATCGTGGTGCTCCTTAAATCCATCACTGCTGACGTGGTAATGGAAATTGAAATAGTGGCCTTCTAATGGACGGTTATCCCGGCGCACATGGAACTTTGCAATATCTTTCCCTCTTCTTTCGTCATATACATTAAAAATTCGTTCACCATAGCCTTCTGCAGGGTTTTCTGTAATTGCAAAATAAGCGTAATTATCTGTACCAGATTCGTCTAAAATAGAAGCTAAGACTGCTTCAATGTTCGGTAAAATAATGTCTGTGAACTCTGTTTCTACTTGATTGGCAATTTTAGGACCAAACTTGGTGATCGCTTGCTCCCTGGCCATTTGCGTTAGTTCCCTTACAGCCATTTCTTTCGGGTTCGTTTCAACTATAGGTGCCGTTATTGTATAATCGATTTCTTCCCTTAACTCCGTTACAGGGCTTGAAAGATTATTGATATCTGCCCCTGAAGAAAAAGCGTCTTCATTTTCTTCTGCATCAATCTCTAGCAGGGCAGTCGGACTGTACATTCCTAATGTGAAGATAGTTACTAAGACAACAGCTAGTTTTCTCATCCAAAATTTCATCGAATCTCACCTACTTATGTAACTTCCTAGTTTAATTTTAACATGTTATCTGGACAAGTCTATGCCATATTTCATTTTTACTAAAATTTTACACAATTCCCATTTAAGAAAGATGTGCATGCTATTATAGTTGTACAGTACCCTGCCAAATCGGGCACATAATGTCGGGTCGATCCACTCGCTTCTTGCTATTCTATCCTTGAAGGAGGTCATCGCATGGATTCGCTAAAAAGAATGAATGAAGCCATTCAATATATGGAAGAAAACCTGCAAAGTACAATTGACTATAGAAAAGTTGCTCAAATTGCTCATTGTTCGGAATATCATTTTAAGCGTATGTTTTCCTTTCTCACTGGTATTCCACTCTCGGAATACATTCGACGCAGAAAGCTTTCAGCCGCAGCCTTTGAGCTTCGAGATAAAAACGTAAAGGTTATTGATGTCGCAATCAAATATGGCTATCGCTCACCCGATGCTTTCGCAAGAGCATTTCAAACCTTGCATGGAATCCCGCCATCTGAGGCGAAAACGAATGGAAAAGCACTTAAAGCTTTTCCACGAATGACCTTCCAATTAACGATAAAAGGAGGAAGTGAAATGGAATATAGAATTGAAGAAAAAGAAGCCTTCCGTATTGTTGGCCTTAACAAAACTATACCAATACAATTTGAGGGTGTTAATCCTGAAATTGCTGCTATGTGGAAGAGTTTATCAAAGGATAAAATTTTACAATTGAAGGTTTTATCCAATATCGAGCCACACGGGCTTATTTCCGCATCTACAAATTTTTCAGAAGAACGCATGGAGGAAAAAGGTACGCTCGACCATTACATTGGCGTTGCAACAACAGAGGAATGCCCGGATAACTTTACCAAGCTTGAAGTCTCTGCAACAACTTGGGCGGTTTTTGAAGCAATTGGCCCCTTTCCTGACACCCTACAAAATGTCTGGGGCCGAATCTATTCTGAATGGTTCCCGTCTGCAAATTATGAGCAGGCAGAAGGTCCAGAAATTCTCTGGAATGAATCTAAAGATGTCGCATCTCCGAATTTTAAAAGTGAGATATGGATACCAATTTCGCTGAAGTAAATAACAAGATGCTGGACTTTATGTTCCGTCTTTTTGTACTTATAGAGCATTTCAGCTCAACTGCTTTAAACATATTCTAATTGGGAACCTTAGCTTTTTCTTCTGTACTCAGCAGATTTAATTTGTCCACATTAACAATCCCAATTATCTTTTTTAAAAAATAAGACAAACTAATCATCAAAGGAGGGATTTAGATGTCAGGCAGACCGAAATCCAAAAATAAAAGCAAGGAAGAATTGAATAGGTTAAAAAAGGAGAATAAGACTGGTGTTAAATTGCATGGGCCGAACCGTCCATCCCCATAATTGTTGATCAAAAGGAGCTGCTGTATGCAGCTTCTTTTTTGCCTTTTTCATCATTATTAAAGGGTTATTTTATCTGAATAGCGAATATCTTACGAAGATGTTTAAACGAATCTTTTTTAAAGCAATGGGGGACTGATCTTGATCAGCAATCTTATAGGGGCGATTTATATTCCTGACTTATATGACCCGGATGGCAATCAACTACAAGTATGTTATTGGGAATAACAATACATTGCTAACTTGAAATATCGAGGAGAGGATTAAAAGATATGAAAACATTATTGATAAAACCGAATAAGCTGCAGCCCGGTGACAAAATAGCAACTGTCAGCCCTTCTTGGGGTGGTGCTGGTGATGAATCCCTAAGATGGCGCTATGAACAAGGTGTCCAACGACTAAAGAATGTATTTGGTCTAGAAGTGGTCGCTATGCCAAACAGCTTAAAGGGATCTGATTATCTCTATGCATATCCAGAGGCGCGAGCAGAGGATTTGATGACGGCATTTAGTGATAAAAGCATTAAAGGGATTATCGCTAATATTGGCGGGGAAGAAAGCATTCGGCTGCTGCCCTATATCAACTTCGATACGATTAGTGAAAATCCGAAAATATTTATGGGATACTCCGACGTCACAATAGCACATTTATTTTGTCATAGAGCTGGAATTTCGTCATTTTATGGTCCGTCCATCTTAACGGATTTCGCCGAGAATATCACGATGAACCCTTACACCATAAAAAGCATCCGCAGTACAATTTTCTCTCATGAAAAAATTGGAGAAATCAAGCCTGCCGACGAGTGGACGAGTGAATTTTTAGCTTGGGACATTGAAAATAAAGATATTCGGAGGAGGATGCAACCAAATTCTAATTATGAAATACTCCAGGGTACTGGTGTTGTACATGGAAGGTTGATTGGCGGGTGTATGGATGTCCTTGAGTTTGCAAAAGGTACTGTGCTTTGGCCAGAAATGAGCTATTGGGAAGACTGCGTTCTTTTCTTTGAAACGTCAGAGGAGCAGCCTAAGCCTGATCTGATTAAATATTGGCTGCGAAATTATGCTGCTCAAGGTATTTTACAGAATACAAATGGTATCCTTTTTGCCAAGCCTCATGATGAAATGTATTACACTGAATATAAGGAAGCAATACTGACAGTTATGCAGGAATATGGATTAGAGGACTTGCCAATTCTTTATAATATGAACTTTGGCCACACCGAGCCAAAATTCATTCTTCCATATGGGGTACAGGCTGAAATAAATTGTGATGAGGCTAGCTTCTCGATTATTGAAAATGCTGTAGAGTAAGGAGATGATTGAATGAATCGGTTAAATTTAATCACATTAGGTGTAAAGGACATGGTAGAATCGTTAGCGTTTTACCGTGATGGGCTTGGATTTGACGTAGTGGTCTATGGCGAAGAATCCGATCCGGAAGTTATTTTTTTCAATAATGGCGGAACAAAAATATCCTTGTTCCAAATTGATCGGTTAGCTAAAGATATTAACGAAGAAAATCCACCGGAGGTCAGCACTGGTTTTGGCGGGATTACGCTGGCATATAACGGGAAATCCAAAGAAGAGGTAGATGAAGTTTTTGCCATTGCCAAAAAAGCAGGAGCTAAGATTGTAAAGTCACCTGAAATTGTGTTCTGGGGCGGATATAGCGGCTATTTTCAAGATCCAAATGGTTTTTACTGGGAAGTTGCTTATGGAGAAAACTGGCAATTTGATGACAATGATATGTTGATTTTGAAGGAATAAAAGCAGTGGAATTAACACTTCCACTTTTGAAACTGTAGTTTTACAGCCTTTATTGTATGATAAAAGCCGCTTAGTTTCAGGGAAATCTATACTAAGCGACTTTTACTCTCAATTAAAATTGTTGACTCAGCTTTTGCATAATCCAATTATAAACACTCAATTTCTCACTGCTGCCGGGAAATAACGATTTTTCAATCGTGTTGAAACGATCTCTAAAATTATTGCGATAACGAGAATGGCATACGTGATAAATCCTACTTCGCGCAAGTCAAAATAAAACCCTGAAGCCATAAAAAGCTCAAAGCCAATACCGCCTGCTCCTGCCGCGGCCCCCATTGCTACAGCAACACCGAAGTTAATTTCAAATCGGAGAAAGGTCCAGGATAATAAATAAGTAAAGGTAGATGGCAGAACTCCATGTGTCACTACATGCCACCAGTTTGATCCGGTTGCACGCATTGCTTCCAGGATACCAGAATCAACCTCTTCAAATGACTCCGAAAAAGCTTTCACTAAATAGGCAATCGAGTGAAACAGCATGCCAAGTACAGCGGCTTCACTTCCAAGTCCAGCAGCAATTGCAAAAATGAGCACCCATAATACTGTTGGAACCGCCCGTATAAATGCAACGACAACACGTACAGCCTTTGATATCCATGGTTTTGAAAGATTTTCAGCCGCGAGAAAGGCTAGTAGTAGGGCGATAATCGCTCCAATCACTGTTGCTAATACACCTAAACCAACCGTAATGCCGATTTGATGGAACGCCTCTCCCCAGCTGAAATGACTTAAAGAAGGCTCTAAAAACATTGTCTTTAAATTATATGCTGTTTCCGTAATCGCTCGCTCTAACTGCAACCCGGTATAGTTAAAGAAAAAGAAGGCCATAACAGTTAACACAGACAGCATCGCAATCGTCCACTTCGTTACAAGCTCCACCTTATTTCCAGCTTTAATATTGATTCGACCAGTTCGCGTCCGTTTTATGTAGGATTGCTTTGGCTCGGCCCCTCCTCTTATTGCTTCCATTATAAAATCACCTTCCGTATCCGGTTTGAAATCAGTTCAATGATGATGACAGTAATAACAATCGTAAAGGTTACAAGTGTTACTGCATTGTAGTTTAGTGATTTATAATACAAGTCGAATGTATACCCAATTCCTGTTCCCGTTAAAATCCCAACCAAGGTAGCACTTCGGATATTTGTCTCAATCATAAATAAGATCCAGCTCAGCATTTGGGGCAGGCTTTGCGGAATGACCGCCTTGTTTACGATTTGTGCATACGTAGCGCCAGTAGCCTGCAATGCTTCCACAGCACTTTGACTGGCCTCATCAATAGATTCGATAAATGCCCTTGTTAAAAATCCAAGCGTACCTACGAATAAAGCTAAAAAACCAGTTAGGGAGTTTTGCCCAAATGAAATCAGTAAAATGAGTGACCAAGCAACGACTGGGATGTTTCGTGAAAATGAGGCAATCAATCGAGCAATCACACTGAAAACATTATTTACTTTCGTTGTTTTCGATCCCATTAAACCTAAGAACAAGGAAATAATTGCCGCAAGCGTTGTTGCTGCTATTGACATAAAAATTGTCTCATTAAGCTTCTCTAAAATGATCGGAAGTCTTTCCCATGTTTCGGGCGTAATCCAGAGATTCTCAAAAATCCAGCCTAATGCTTTTGGCAATGTAGCGATACTATCGAAAAAATTAAATTCAGTAATGGCTGCTGACAAATACGTGATGCCAATAATGATAATTAAGAAAACTGTTGTAATCCATCTGCTTCTTCGTATCGCCTTTTCATTCACGCTAAATTGCTCCTTATACCGTAATTAATTCCCGTTTTTCTGTACCATAAATATGGTTAATCCGTTCTTCAAGCAGTAAGGCGCTCTTTCCATCAAATACAATTTCACCTTTTCTAAGCCCAATAATTCGATCAGAATAAGCTTGAGCAACCTCAACTTGATGGAGATTTACCAGACAGGTGATGCCAAGGTCATTTGTGATTGACTTTAAGTGATCCATTATAATCTTGGAAGAATTGGGGTCCAAAGAGGCAATTGGCTCATCACAGAGGATAAGCTTCGGATCTTGGATTAGAGCCCGGCAAATTCCAACACGCTGCTGCTGGCCACCACTTAACTGATCACAGCGCTTATACGCATGTTCTTCAATTCCAAGCTTTTGAAGCAGGAAAAATGCTTGCTCCTTTTCTTCTTCACTGAATCGCCCCAAAACACCTTGTATAGTCGTTTTATAGCCAAATCTGCCATGGAGCACATTTTCAATCACCGTTAGACGCGGTACCAGGTTATAATGCTGGAATACCATCCCGATATCCGTACGCAATTTCCGCAAGTCTTTTTTCTTTAAAGATCCAACATCCAGATTGTTGAAGATTACTTTTCCTTCATTTATTTCAACCATTCGATTGATGCATCGCAATAAAGTAGATTTCCCTGCACCAGATGGACCAATAATTGAAACGAATTCACCAGCTTCCACAGAAAAATTCACATCTTTTAACACTTTTGTTTCGGAATTATACGATTTCCCTAGATTATTTACTTGCAGTAATGACATGCTTTTTCCGCTCCTTTTAGATTTTGTCATCTTTTTAGGAAAATAGAGCATGCATTCACATTACATGCACACTCTATCTCCATGTGTAATCTGCCTATTCTGAAAGCTCACGAATTGGGTCAAACCAAGAATCTTCCACAGGGATAAATCGCTCTTCACCTGATTTAAAGAATAACCCAGACTCACCAGAATCCTCTGGTACAAAAATTTGTTCATTGTTTGCTATTTCATCTGAAGCAAATAACTCTTGTAAAATATCAAAATCCTCTTGTCCCAACACATCTAAATTTGCTGCAAACGGTGCGTTCAGTACTGGAGTGACACTCATTAAGATAAATTCACTTCCAGCAACTGTATTGAATGGCTCTGCAGCATCGTCCTTCACGCGATATACTGCTCCAGGTGTATTCGCTTCGCCTTCAACAAGCTCAACATAGCTTTCCACACATGTATCACAGAATGCTGCTACCTCAACAGAATTATTTAAAAGGTTAACTGCGGAACCCTGATGCGACCCACCAAAGAGTACTTGAGAGAAAAATGGCCCGCCTTCCATAAGGTCTTCCCCAGTTAAATCGGCATATTCATCCTGCTCACTGAAATATTCAACAATACTTGACGACGGAACGACAAACCCTGAAGTTGAACTGTTTGATACGAAAGAAAAAGGTTTATCTACGATTGTATCAAGCGAAAACTCACCATCTACTTTGAAATTGTCTTGTTCATCCATGTTTACCGCTAACCAGCTATGATAAATAGCATCGTCCAATGTACCTGATTCACCAGATGGAACAACTAAAGGTTGTACAGCATCATTTCCGTTTTTAGCTTCAATGTACCCAACTGCACCCATAAATGCGACATCGGCATTATTATTAACAAGGGTTTCAATTGCAATTGCATAATCGGTTGTAAGATGATGTTCGACTTTCTTGTCTGTTGCCTCTTCGATCACTCGTCCAATTTCATCACGTGAAGATTTCATATCATTACCAGATTCATTCGGGTACCAAACAATATCAATGACATCATCTACTTCTCCATCCTCACCTGAAGCTGTTCCGCCTGAACAAGCTCCAAGCATAGCAAGTACTAAAACGAGCATTCCTACTAAATACCAGTTCTTCTTCATGAATGAGTTCTCCTTCTCCTTAAAAATTTAGATGTGCAGCATAAGCATTGTTAAAGGATTGTTGACTTTTAATTTAACCCCTACCTGCACAGCTACTATTAAAACATAATTTTCCTGGAAAAAAGGTCTATTTACAATGTTTTAATAGTAACTTAAGAAAATTCAAACTATCTAAACAATGGACTGATCTGACTTGTTATATCTCCTACCTGAATATGTGTTCCAAATGAACCATGATAGTCAGTTCCGCCAGTCATCAGCAACTGATAGCGTTCTGCTAATGCTTCAACCATTAGTACGTCCTGTTCATCATGGTCCATATGATTACGTTCAATCCCCGCTAATCCTATTTCTGCAAGCTCTGGTATCAGATCATAAGAATCCAATTGCCCAGGATGTGCAACGACAGCAACACCTCCATCAGCAACCACTGCATGGACAGCATCAAACGCATCAGCATATTCAATATCTCCAGCTGCCGGGCCATCTCCTTTAAAGAGCTTCCTGTAAAGCGATTGATAGGCTGCGGATGAGAATGAAGCATTCGTCAGCTGCTGCATGACATGCTGCTTATAAACCGTTTCACTCGGCTTTGCCGCTTCAATGATTGTTGTTACATCGAGCGAATAGCCAGCTTGGCGTATCTGCTCGATTTGCCAAAGCGTGTGTGCATGACGACGTTTTAAGAGCGGATTACAAAGCTGTTTGATATGACCTGCATTTGGCTGATAGTTATATCCAAGAATATGCACTTTACGATTTCGCTTAAAGTCATATGCGGAAATCTCAATGCCAGGAATGATTATAATTCCGTAATGCTCTCCCAATCGCTGTGCTTCCAGCAATCCAGCTGTCGTATCATGATCCACAAAGCTAAGATGTGTTACACCATTCAATTGTGCTTCACGCATTACTTCCTCAATCGAATCCGATCCATCCGAATACGTGCTATGCACATGTAAATCAGCTTTCATTTGCCACACCTGCTCCAGCAAGAAGCTTACCAGCCCGCATATCGTAAACCTTATCGCAGAGTCCCTCCATAAATTCAATATCATGAAAAATCCCTACAAGCGTTGTACCATTCGCTTTTAATTTTTCAATAATTTGCCGTACCTTTAGCTTTGACTGATAATCCAAGCTTGCGGTCGGCTCATCAAGTAATAAGAGTCTTGGTTTTTTTACCGTTGCCATCGCAATATTTAATCGCAGCTTTTCTCCACCAGAAAAAGTGTTCGGGTACGTATCCCATAGTTTTGGGTCCAATTCAAAATGGGTAAGTGCCTTTTCCGCCTCAATCTGTGCAAGCGATTCGGTTTCTCCCATCTCAAGGAGCGCCTTTTCCACAAGCTGTCTGGATGTCGTTCGTGGCATCACATTTAAAAATTGGGACACATAACCGATCTCATATTTCCTTAAGTAAAGCATTTGTCTTTCCGTTGCTTTGCATAAATCAATCCTTCCAAACCGTGCAGAATCATACATAACTTCGCCCGCATCTGGTAAATAAGAGCGGTAAATGCTTTTTAAAACAGTCGATTTTCCGCTGCCACTCTTACCAACAATCCCAATAAATTCACCTTTCTCGATTGAAAAATTAACCTGTTCTACTGCTTGCATTGTTTTATTTAAATGATGGATTGTAAACCTCTTGCCAAAATCATTCACGTCAAGCATTGTCATGTTAGCTGCCCTCCCTTTAGTTCAATCGGTAGTTCGTCGTCGTGATAACTGCGCCACCCACCATTGTCATGGTCAGCATTGGATAGCCATCATCCATTCGCTCAATTATTAAAAGATCTGCCTTTTTACCAGGCTTAATGGAGCCAGTCTCATTATCCATCCTTACCGCTCTGGCTGGATTAATCGTGACCATACGAAATATCTCGTGTAAATCATAATGATGTTTTTCGTGTAATTCGAAGATTGCATGGAGTAATGCAGCCGGATAATAATCACTGCAAAGAATATCAATACAGCCATGCTTGATCGCTTCTGCTGCTGATAAGTTTCCTGAGTGCGAGCCGCCCAGCAGCACATTTGGAGCTCCCGCAACTGTTTGCAATCCCATTTCCTTTGCCTTTTTAGCAACCTCCAATGTAATCGGAAATTCACTGATCGTCGTTCCAAAGGATTTTACTAAATCGATCTTAGCAACATCATCATCATCGTGGGAAGCAACGGCAATTCCCTTTCCTAAAGCGATCTCCGCAACCTCTTTTATTTTTTCAATTGTCATAAAGGTGCTGTTTTGGCGTTCTGCGATGATCGTTTGCACATCGGAATCAGAGATATCGCGATAGCCTTTTAACGTTTCCCGGTAAACTTCTAAATCTCTGTATTGCCCTTGACCTGGCGTATGATCCATAAAGGATAATAAATGCACCTTGTCATTTTCAATATTTTCAACAAGTCGATCCACTTCATCGATATTATCGATTTCAAAGCGTGCATGCAGGCGATGGCGAATCAAGCGCAATTCATTGTGTGTCGAATCTATCGCATCGACTAAACGCTGAACATTTGTCGGGTAGCGCATTGGTTTATGGGTAAACACATCCTCGCGATAAAAGGACAGCGAATGGAACATCGTCGTAATCCCATGGCTGATTAAGATTTTTTCCGCCTCCCGCAAGCTGATATTGACATCCATCATGCTTGTAGGCCGTGGTGAAACAATCCCTTCAATATAATCGGAATGGATGTCGATAAACCCTGGAGAAATATATCCTCCACCTGCATCAATCAGCTTTGCAGCCGGGTAGTCAGACAGTCTATCTTCCGGGATGATTTCCTGAATGGTTTCACCGATCACAACCACTGCATGACCTTCTAAAATTTCATTTTCTGTTACGATGTTTCCATTATGAATGATTTGCACCATCAACGTTCCTCCCTATAGATAAGAGCTTGAAGTTCAAAAGGACCGAGAAGTTCGAGGCAGCTTAGCTCTCCGTACCGGGCTTTCACAGGATGTGATTTCTTCTGTGTTCGACACAGGACGTGTCGGCATTTAGTAGAAAGTCTACTGCTCTCGATGTGTCATTTTCACCGGACTTTTTGAACCTCCCCTAAAGTAATGAGTAAACCAGTTGCTGTGTATATGCATGCTGTGGATCCTCCAAAATTTGATCTGTCAGACCTTCCTCAATAATGGAACCATTCAGCATCACAATCGTCCGGTCGGCAAGCATGCGGATGACCGCTAAGTCATGTGAGACTACAATCATGCTGATCCCAAGCTCGCGTTGAATTTTTTTAATAAGATCAAGCACATTTGCTTGCACAGATAGATCAAGACCAGTGGTTACTTCATCTAAAAATAAAATTGGCGGGTTATTTGACAGCGCCTTGGCAATTTGCACGCGCTGCTGCATGCCACCCGAGAAATTTCTTGGCTCTTCCTTCATACGAAATAGTGGAATATGTACATTTTCCAGCAAGCTTTTACTTGTTTCCTCCATCTCGGATACATTCCGCTTTCCTGCTGCAATAAGCTTTTCCGCTATATTTCCAACCGAGGAAAAGTTCATTTTTAGTCCATGCACGGGATTTTGATAGACCATGCCATACTGATGATTGCGAATGTACCTCTTCTGCTGGGACGACAGTTCAAATACATTCTGTTCAGCTGAACCTGGTCCACCATCAATGTACGCCGCCCCAGATGTGACCTCTGCATCAAAATACAAGCATTGCATCATCGTCGATTTACCACTGCCGCTTTCCCCGACAATTCCAAGGATTTCCCCGGCGAATAAATCAAATGAGATATCATGACAAGCATAGACAGTCCCGCAATTTGGACAGTAATTTTTTTCTAAGTTCTGTCTTTCCTTACACCTGCTGCATCCATCACCAAACTGCTTTTGTAAATTCCTTACCTTCAATAGAGGCTCTTCATGCATGGCTTGTCTCCACCTCGACTTCCTCATTCTTATTTAACCGTTCGATGCAATAGCTCGTATCATTGCATTGATAGATCGTTTCGTTTGTAGCCGGATCAACCAACTCATCTAAAAAGACATCCTCCGCACCGCATAAATGACAGCTCTTTCCGGTAAAGGTTTCTACTGCAAATGGATAGTCATCAAAGGCAAGCGACTCCACATCCGTATAAGGTGGGATTGCATAAATTTTCTTTTCTCTCCCTGCACCAAGTAAAATTAATGCTTCCGACTGATGCATTTTCGGATTATCGTATCTTGGAATCGGACTCGGCGCCATCACATAGCGGTTATTCACGTACACAGGATGGTCTGCCCCTGTAGCCGTTCTCCCGTACTTCATAATTTGTTCAAATAGCATAAGCCATGCACCACTATAATCATTTTCCGAATGGAGGATTTTTGTTTTGTATGCACTTTTCTCGACGCGCCTTAATGGTTCTGGTTCTGGAACCTGCAAGACGAGAATTTGCTCTGGGGTTAGCGGTACTTCCGGAATCCGGTGTCGGGACTGAATAATACTTGCCTCCTGCGTTCTTTCAACAAGCTCCACTCCAGTCGTCGATTGCACTAACTTCTTGATGCTGACAGCATTGACAGATTCATCTGCACCTTGGTCAATCACTTTTAATACGTCATTTTTTCCAATAATTGATAAGGTGATTTGCAATCCCCCAGTTCCCCAGCCACGTGCAATCGGCATTTCTCTCGAAGCAAATGGCACTTGGTACCCTGGTATCGCAACAGCCTTTAAAATAGATCGGCGAATTTCCTTTTTCGACCCTTCATCAAAAAATGCAAAATGGGATTTAGTTTTCATCTGTATGTCCCCCTTTCTTGACGTTACGGATACTATCCAATTTCGATTGGAATGTAACATAATGCGGCAGTTTTAAATGCGATATAAATCCTGTCGCTTCCACCGAATCAATATGTAATAAAACAAATTCTTCATCGTGTGTCGGAAAACTGGATTCTGGATGCTCCAGGCATTGATCTAAAATACTCATCGCAATTGCCTTTGTTTCATTTTGGCCGTAACAAATACCGTAGCCTATTTCAAATTCCAGTTCCTGCTCATTCGCGTCGTTCTTTTTTGTAACCGGAACAAACGACTCGACCTCGGTTACTTGGATTTCCCCGATATAGAATGCATCCTCCTCATCCTGCTCACCTTCATTCGGATGCGAAACATAGATCGGCAGGCTGCCAACACGCACTTCTCCAACAGTTGGATGGACTTGCCCATATCCTCGCAGCGAAGCATAGCCTAATGCTGTCACTGCACCTGTCTGTCCTCTCGTTAACACTTGCAAACGAGCACTCCGTGGAGCCGGAAACGCTATGCTTTGTTTCGTAATATCGACTGGATTTGTATTATCTCTTTCATAGTTTTCAAATAGTCCCTCTTCCCGTAAGTAATCTACTACTTTCGGAAAAAATTCTAACTCATCGGATGTTTTTACTGCTTCTGATGTTTTTTGATAGTTGGATAGCCACGCTTCATTTTCTGCAGGGTCTTCCTCCAGCAGCTCAAAGTCTAGTAAACGATGCGTGTAATCCTTTGTCGCGCCAAGGATCTGCCCACCAGGAATATCTTTAAAACTAGCAGAGATCCGTCGTTCCACAAGCATTGTTTCAGATTCAACTGCTTGGCTGTAATAAAGCCTCGGTAATGTCGAGCGATGTGCCCGCATTAAAAAGACAGCTTCTTCCATGCTTCCCTCTGCTTGTTTAATAGCAAGTGCTGCCAAATACGGGGAATACAAACTGCTCTCTGACATAATTTGGTCAATCAGACTTTTCATTGTAGCCATAATCGTTTCAATTTCAATGATTTCCTGATTCTTCAACCGTTCAAATGTTAGACGCTCGATGGAGGCGTTAATCGCATGGGTCCCACCTTTTACTGCCACATAGCCCAATTATTTCACCTCCATTATGTCGACCTTCGTTGTCCGAGGTATGCAAACAACCTGTAAGTCGTCATCTGTCAACATCAAATCAATTCCTAATGGATACTCCGCTACGCAGGCATTTCTCGCCTGCCAGATAGCTGTTGTGAGCGCTGTTTGTAGCATCGTTTGATCTTTTATCCCAGGGCCTGTTAACATAAGCTCACCTTCAGGTACGTCGCTAAATGCATTTTCGATGATCCATGTAGCCGATGCATGTGGATCGATTAAGCTCCCTTTCTTACATCGCGCCATCGCACGGGTAATTGCTGTCTCCGGCGTTCCATTTAGTGCGATGACAAAGTCTGCTTTATCGATTGTTGTATGGGTTGCTAATGTATATTCCGAAATTTTTTCGGGTAAGTTTTGTCCGTTGTCCATAAGTACATGAAATGTCACCTCTCGATCGAGAAGGGTCATCATTGTAAGTAACGTTGCATCAAGCATTTGCAGATTGTAATCATTGCGGCCTGCCAACGTTTGAAGCGATGCAATTTTTCCTGGCCGTGACATACTATCCAATATTTTTTTGTAGACAAACTGCAAATCGTGCACGTGATCAATAGCCATCGTATCTCTCCTGTCTGACTTTAATGAAAAGGAAATAAAAGCTTTGATAATTGTATTTAAGTAATTGGATATCTCTAGTATTCGAATTTGTGAGTGACCCAATTTATTCGATTTTCTCCCGTTCAAGCGCTCATCTGCCTCATGATTGATGTCTAAGCTCTAAAAAATATGTATAAACATTCTCTTAAACATCCATCGTCTGGAAGTCTACCTTTGTTTCAAATAGCTTCGCCTGGTCTTTTGCTCGTTTTTGAATAATCTGCCTTTCTGCTTCCACTAGCTCCGCCTCCCATACAACTGTTTCTGGGAGGTTCGCTTTGTATGCCGCGTCAATTATCGCTAGGTTTCTAGCAAGCTCGTCTTTCACCCCAACAACTATACCAATCCCAATGCAGTTTTTGATTTCTGCTTTTGCTTCGGTTACTAGGACCTCTCCCATATAAAACAGGGAATTCTTCGCTGACTCTCGCATTTTAACCATCGTCAGCCCTTGCTGTGGGGCAATAATTTCACGATAGTCATAGGTATCTATAATGGATTCTGCAAGTTTGTTTGCTAATGCAGAATCACCTTGAATAAGAATTTCTGTTCTTCTCCGTCTTTTCATATTCGATATGACCTCCTTCACAAACCAAGCTTAACTTGTCGCCAAGTTGTTGTGTGTTAAGAGAGTGTATTGTTTTTGTAAATGTTATTTACTTTTTGATATGAACCAATGGGAGAAGAAAGGAAAGAAGTATATTATTTGTTTACAAACTCCCATTTTGACATCAAGTCTGTTCTTATTAACTATAAAAAGCACAGTACAAAAAATAACCAGTGGCCATTTTAAAATGACCACTGGTTTACTATTCGCTAATGTCCTCATGAAGTTGGCAAGCTATTAACTTATCTGCTCTTTGCGGATTCCAATTATGGATAATATGAAAATACAATTCGGTTCCTGATCCTTCAGAATACTCAAACCAACTATCAATCCAATCTCCTTGCCAATTTCTTCGAGGCATACAATCTCGGAACTTTCCGGTCTATAAGAATATCCATCATCACTTTGTCTATCTGAATGTCTTGATTGAAATACAAGCAGGCATTAATTAATTCCGCGAGCTTTTTCACATCCATCGATTCGATGCCATATACAACTTGATTGTGTTTTCCGTTTATTTCAATAAGGTGACTATATTGCCCGCCGCCCTCTCCCTGTTTACTTCTTAGGTGAACAACTCGGCGGATACTCTGGATCTCTTGATAAGGGAAATAAAACTCATTTAGATGGGCATCTATTTCACCGCCATTTATGATAGAACCTACCAATCGAAATGCACCCATTGGATTCATATCCTGCAGTTGCTTTGCTTGTACTCCTTCACTTGTCCATTTTATAAAAGATGGACCTTCATTCGTTAAACTACCAGGCAATTCAGGCTGTTGAATATACGATGCATATATAGAACAATCCTGTATGCAGCTTTGTACCTTTGCTTTTTCCGTCATGATTTTGGATATAAGAAAATAAACAAGAAAACCGAAAACAATCATAGAAACACTGATAATTTGTACAGGCTCCATCTGCCAACCCCCCCTAGTCCATCGTAATATCATACTGAAACTTATCACTTCGATATAAAATCTTTGTATATTCCAATACTTTTTCAGATTTCCTATCCATACAATTGCTTTCAACGACGATTAGCGGAACCATGCTTTTACAAGCAAATAATTGCTGTTCGTCAGCTGTTGGAAATGTGATGCTCAGCAATGTTTTGCTGCTGGAAAAGTCATCATATCCATGGGTTCGATAATAGAAAAACATCGATTGAATCGCTGGTCCATCCACCTGAATCTTTGGAAAGCTTTTCTCTCTTACATAGGAATTATGGATGGCGATGGGTTCATCATCAATATACCGCATTCTGCCAATCTTATAGACGGTTTCGCCTTCTTCAGCTTGAAGAATCTGATAGATTTTCACATCATAGGGGATTTTTTCACAATAAATATTTTTTGTTGTCAAATCATAGCCTAGCTGCTTCATTTTATCAGTAAAGCTCACCTTCCCTGTTAGATGGAGCCCGATTTTCTTTGACTTCTCCCTTAAGTAGCGCCCTTTCCCTTGCACCGAATAGACAATCCCTTGCTCTTCCAGCTTCGTCAATGCACTTCTAACTGTCATTCTGGGTACGCCATATCTCTCTGCAAGTTCATTTTCCGATGGCAGCTTAGACCCTGGTTTTAATGTTTTTGAGACAATTTGCTGCATCATGTCATCTATGATTTGTATGTCTGTTGTAATTGGACTCCTCTCCTTTCGAGTGACTAACCTGCTTATGCCAAAATTATAAGTTTATTGTAGCATGTTCATAAATCAGGGGGAGTAATAAAAATAGTGTCCTGCACGTTACGAACGTAATTAAGCGTAACCCCATATATATAAACAAAATAATGCAGGAGGAGATTGTGTTGGCACGATGGATTGATATAGCTGTAGGCAATCGCCAGCTAAAATTGTATGATGCAAGTACATTATTAAAGACATATCCGATTGCAGTCGGAAAAGTTTTAACACCCACACCTACCGGCAATTATATTATTGTAAATAAAGAAGCGAATCCAGGTGGACCATTTGGTGTATTATGGATGGGCTTATCGAAACCGCATTATGGAATTCACGGCACCAATGATCCGTCTTCGATTGGAAAAGAAGTGTCTCATGGTTGTGTCCGGATGTACAACAACGATGTTACCGAGCTTTCAACAATGGTCCCAATCGGAACCAATGTATATATTCATCCTTAACAAGGCAAATGTTTTTGCTGTCTTGATTGATCTGCCATCTCTGTTACAACAATTTCTATACGGCAGTCACATCAACTGCTTTACTCTCCTCCTGTTGCGGCAGCCAATAACAAGAATATTTTCTTCACTCGCAATTCTTCCTAGTACATTTTTCCCAAAAGCCAACTTCTTACCCGAACAAAAGATTGATAATTAAAATAATGGTGGGTAATAAGTATTGTTAATAGTTTGATTTATTTAAATATTTTAACTCTAGATTAACGGTACTTTAATATTTTTCCACTATACTGAAGGAGAATCAAATTTTCCTGAAGAGGTGATGACGTTGAAATTAAAGAAATTAACTTTCGCAACAATGTCAGCAATGCTTTCGACAGCTTTATTATTTGGATGTGCATCAGAGGATGAAGAAAATCCTGAAGAACCTGCAAATGATGAGCCTACAACTGAAGAGCCTGCAAGTGGGGAGCCCACAACTGAAGAGCCTGCTGAGCAAGATGATTCAAGCGAACCAGGTGCAGAAGAGGGAGAAGAAGGCGAAGCAGGCGAAGCAGGCGAAGCAGGAGAAGAAGGACAAGAATAAACGTATGAACATCAAGAGTATCCAGACATAAAATTGAAAACGAACTTTACTGGACATAATCTTAACTGAACATGACTGGACTGAAGCTTTAGAAAGAGAGCCGTTATACACTATAACGGCTCTCTTTCTAATGAATTTGTCACTTCTCGACGACTTAGGATTTGTTTCAAGAAGCCTTTTATCTGAAGTATATCATCTTTCCTTTAATATTTTAGATTTGATACTGCTCGAATATAGATTAATTCTCCTGCCAACTCTACAATCGTCCGCGTCACAATAACTGCTGCAGAGATTGTTGCCATTGGATCAGTCTCCAGAATAAATAAAACCGCTTCTTCGTAAGTAAAGAACCGGTTTTTTATTATATTAAGTTTGTTTATTTGTAAATGCTGGCATTAAAGAACTATAAAGGATTATCTCCCCTATTAATGCACCATGCTCTGAATAATTTCACGGTTGCGCTGCTTGAAAAGCTCATTATGCGAAGAAACCATACCAAACTTTTCTGCACCAGGCTGAATATATTGCTTTGCCTTATTAACAGCATTTGCAGCGTCTTGGAAGGCACCTGCAATGAGATGCAATTTCCCTTCATGATGCAAAATATCCCCAGCTGCATAAAGACCAGGTACAGAGCTTTCACTGCTCGCATTTCCAGCAATGTAGTAACCCTCTGCTATTTCAATATCAATTGGGCTGTTTTCAAGAAGAGATGTATCACGCTCATAGCCATGATTGATAATCACTTCATCTATTGGCAATGAAACGATCTCTTTCGTTTCATGGTTTGTTAGCTCAACATGCTCAATTAAATCCTTATTCGCACGAGCAATCAGCTTTGTAATCGAACAATTAAAGTAGCAAACTGCTGAACCATTTAATAATCGGCTCGCCTGTGCCTCATGACCGGATAGCACATCTTTCCGATATGTAAGAAACACATTCTTCGCAATGCTCTGCAGTTCGTTGGCCCAGTCGATTGCTGTATTTCCCCCACCAGAAATAATTACCGTTTTATCTTTGAAGCGTTGAAGTGATTTCACCGTGTAATTCAGATTTGAAACCTCAAATCGCTCTGCACCTTCAATATCCAATCGTTGCGGGTTTAAAATTCCGCCGCCGACAGCTACAATTACCGTTTTCGAATAATGTATTTGCCCAGATGCCGCTTGTAAAACGAATATCCCTTCATCGTTTTTATTGATGGATTCAATCTTCTCATTCATTACTACGGTTGGATGAAAGGTTAATCCTTGCTCAATGATTTGATCAATAAATTTTGCTGCAGGGGTCGGTGTTAACCCGCCAATATCCCAAATCATTTTCTCAGGATATACATGGACTTTCCCGCCAAGAACCGGCTGAAATTCGATAATCTTCGTCTTCATTTCTCTTAAACCACTATAAAAAGCTGAATATAGCCCAGCTGGCCCTCCCCCAATTACCGTCACATCAAATAATTCATCCTGTTTCACTTTCTTCCACTCCTTAAAAAAAGCTTCCACTGATTATCATTCTCAATTGAAAACGCATTTTTGTCAAGTACAAAATTGATAAAACTTCGTTAATAGGTGTTAGAAAACTTGGATTTTATTACCTATCCCTTTCGGTGAATACCTTTGGTGCACTTATGCAGAGTAAGAAAGTATATACTTTCTTACTCTGCCAAAATAAATACAGGTGAAAATAATGTATTGACAAAAGAAACGATGCAAATTATAGTTTAGGAGACTAGCTCGATAATGATAATCATTATCACTAACTGATGCTATGTGAAAAGAGGGTCTAACATGTTTCGTCTACAGACTGAAAATATAAATATTGGTTATGGAGAACACTTAATTGTAAAGGATCTCAGTGTTGATATTCCAGATAAAAAAATCACTACTATTATCGGATCCAACGGCTGTGGAAAATCGACATTGTTAAAAGCGATTACACGAATTATTGCACATGAATCTGGAACCGTCATTTTGGATGGAGAGGACATCTCAAAGCAGGATACAAAAAAACTGGCAAAAAAGATGGCTATTCTGCCGCAAACTCCGGAAAGCACAAACGGGTTAACAGTTGGAGAGCTTGTTTCTTACGGCCGCTTCCCTTATCAGAGTGGGTTTGGGCGTTTAAAGAAACATGATTACGAAGTGATTGAATGGGCCCTTGAAGTAACCGGTACAATAGAATACCGATTTCGTCCGGTAGATGCATTGTCTGGTGGACAGAGACAGCGCGTCTGGATTGCAATGGCACTTGCACAGGAAACGGAAATCATTTTTTTGGATGAGCCAACAACATACTTAGATATGGCACACCAGCTCGAAGTATTAGAGCTTTTGCAAAGGCTTAACAAAGAGCAAGAAAGAACAATCGTAATGGTACTTCATGACCTGAATCAGGCTGCTCGCTTTGCAGATTATATTATCGCATTAAAGGATGGGCAAATTGTTCAATCAGGTAATTGCGAAACGGTTATTACGCACGATGTGTTAAAAAAGGTTTTTCAAATTGATGCGGAAATTGGCAAAGATCCACGTACAGGTAAGCCAATGTGCATCACATACAACTTAATGAAAGAGGAGAAACAACGATGAAAAAATTAATCCTTCCATTTGCAATCCTGCTTCTATTGCTGTTCGCTTGTAGTAATGAAGGTACAGAAACAGACAATGATTCAGGCAGCAATTCAGATACGATCACCTATGAATCAGAAAATGGACCAGTTGAAGTGCCAGCTGATCCGCAGCGCGTCGTCGTCCTTTCGTCCTTCGCTGGAAATGTCATGGCTTTGGATGTGAACCTTGTTGGGGTTGATGCTTGGGCTAAAATGAATCCTCAATGGGAAGAGGATTTAGCTGACGTAGAAGAGGTTAGTGATGAAAGCCTGGAAAAAATCATTGAATTAGAGCCCGACTTAATCATTGGTCTTACCGGTATCAATAATGTTGATAAATTAAACGAAATCGCTCCAACCGTATTGTTTACATATGGTGCTGTTGATTACTTAACACAGCATTTGGAAATTGGTAAACTGTTAAATAAAGAAGAAGAAGCTAAAAACTGGATTGATGATTTCAAACAACGTGCTGAAGAAACAGGCGAAGAAATCCGAGCAGAGATTGGTGAAGATGCAACTGTTTCAGTTATTGAAAACTTCGATAAACAGCTTTATGTTTACGGTGACAACTGGGGCCGCGGAACAGAGATTCTTTATCAGGAAATGGATTTGAAAATGCCTGAGAAAGTAGCTGAAGCAGCGCAGGACGCCGGTTATTATGCTATGTCTTTGGAAGTACTTCCTGAATATGCTGGCGACTATATGATCTTTAGCCGATTTGATGAAACAGACAATTCATTTATGGAATCAGATATTTATCAAAATATCCCTGCAGTCGCAAATGATAATGTATTTGAAGTGAATGGACATGAATTTTATTTTAATGATCCATTAACACTGGAATTGCAGCTTGCTTTTTTCAAAGAAGCTTTCCTTAACTAACTACACAGAGAAAAGATGATTCATTTATGAAAAAGGAAACGAAAATGTCGATACCCTTTCTGTTCAAAATGATTGCAGCCCTGCTGTTCTTTATCGGGGCATTTATTGTCTCCATTGTTTACGGAGCCGCCGATATTCAAGTAAAAGATGTATGGCTGTCACTTGCTTCCAATGTGGAGGGAAGTGACATTTCCATTATCCGGGAAATTCGCTTGCCACGAGAGGTTGCTGCTGTATTTGTTGGAGCAGCATTGTCTATTGCTGGTGCAATTATGCAAGGTATGACGAGAAATCCATTAGCAGATCCTGGATTACTCGGACTAACAGCGGGAGCAAACGCCGCGCTTGCAGTTGCAATTGTACTGCTTCCCTCTCTCAATTATTTCGGGATTATGTTTACATGCTTCCTTGGTGCCGCGATTGGTGCTGCGATGGTGTTTGGGATAAGCGCCATTAAGCGTGGAGGATTTTCCCCATTCAAAATTATACTTGCTGGAGCAGCAGTTTCAGCCTTTCTTCAAGCCATTTCGGAAGGGATCGGAATTTATTTTAATGTATCAAAAGAGGTATCCATGTGGACTGCGGGCGGACTGATCGGCACAACATGGGAGCAGCTGCAAATCATTATCCCGCTTCTTATTGTTAGCACGCTCATTGCATTCGGATTTTCCAGACAGTTAACCATTCTAAGTTTAAATGAAGAAGTTGCTGTCGGTCTTGGACAAAAAACAGCACAAATAAAGGCAGTTCTGTTTGTCATCATTATTCTGCTGGTAGGTGCATCGGTCGCATTGGTTGGAAATATGGCATTCGTAGGTTTAATGGTTCCCCATATTGTCAGAGCAATTGTTGGTACAGATTATCGTTACATCTTACCAATGTCAGCTTTTGTCGGAGCAATCCTAATGCTTCTTGCTGATACACTTGCCCGTACGATCAATGCTCCGTGGGAAACACCGATTGTGGCTATTATTTCGGTTATGGGACTCCCCTTCTTCCTGCTTATTGTCCGTAAAGGTGGGAGGGCATTCACATGATTCATCCGTCGTTAATAAGAAAACAACGTATCGTTTTGGGTTTATTAGCATTTTTGATACTGCTCACTATTATTATCAGCATGGGGATTGGAGATGCTGCATTATCCTATGATCGAATTATTCCAACCTTGTTTGGTGCAGGATCGTTTAAGGAGTCCTTTGTTTTATTTTCCATTCGTTTGCCCCGGATTATTATTACGATCCTTGCTGGAATGGCGTTAGCACTCTCGGGAGCGATTCTTCAAGGATTAACACGCAATGACCTTGCTGATCCAGGAATTATCGGCATCAACTCCGGAGCCGGGGTAGCAGTAGCGATTTTCTTTTTATTTTATCCAGTGCAGTCTGGCACATTTGTGTATTTGCTTCCAGTAATTGCTTTTATTGGCGCGTTTCTCACTGCCCTGTTTATCTATATTTTTTCCTATGAGAAAAAGCAGCCGCTTAACCCGACACGCATGATTATTATTGGTGTTGGTTTTTCCCTGGCGTTATCTGGTATTATGATTGTCCTAATCTCGTCCCAGGAGCGTGCAAAGGTTAGTTTTATCGCGAAATGGCTTGCGGGAAATATCTGGGGAACGGACTGGCCATTTATTTTAGCAATCTTACCATGGCTAATCATCTTCATCCCTTATGCCCTGTATAAGGCAAATCGCTTAAACATTCTCGCACTGAACGAACCGGTCGCAATTGGTGTTGGTGTTGCGGTAAAAAAGGAACGGATTCTTTTACTTTTTACTGCCGTAGCACTGGCTGCTTCAGCCGTTTCCGTTACTGGAGGAATTGCATTTGTCGGACTAATGGCACCACATATTGCAAAATCGCTAGTCGGACCGCGTAATCAGCTGTTTATTCCAGTAGCGATATTATTAGGAGGCTGGTTACTGTTAATTGCAGATACTATCGGAAGAAACCTCGTCTCCCCTGATGGCATTCCGGCTGGGATTGTCGTTGCACTTATTGGAGCACCGTATTTTATGTATTTGTTGTTGAGGAAATAGGAAGTGTGGCTGACAGTCTTTGATTGAGACTGTCAGTTTTTTTGTTTAAGTTGGGAAGTCGAGATTACGCGGTTAATAGCTGGTTTGGAGTGCAATTATTGAGAAGCTGCCCAATAACTTATTACAGCTATCCAGGAATTTCTCCCCCTATACGTATCATCCAATTTATGATATATTATTTAGTTATTCTAGATAACTATCTTTTTTGTGCGTTGATATAATGAAAGGAGAAACAATTTTGAAACAATCTAGACCAAAATTATGGACGAAGGATTTTACGATTACTTCTGCCGTTAACTTTTTCTTAACACTTGTTTTTTATTTACTTGTTGTAACGATCGGAATTTACGCCGTAGATGCGTATCATGCCTCAACAAGTATGGCCGGACTTATAACAGGGATGTTTATTATCGGATCCTTGGTTGGGAGACTATTTACAGGGCGCTATATTGATTCAATTGGAAGTAAGCGCACATTGATGATTGGCCTCATCCTCTGCATTATCGCCACTGCTTTTTATTTCTTGGACTTTGGTATTAGCTTTCTATTAATTACGCGCCTTTTACATGGAATTGTGGCCGGCATGGCTAGTACGGCAGCCGGAACTATAATCGCAGAAATCATTCCAACATCACGTAAAGCGGAGGGCATCGGTTATTTTAGCATGAGTGCAACGTTAGCTACTGCCATTGGACCGTTTATTGGCTTGCTCATGGTTCAGCAAACAACCTTCCCGGTTATTTTTGCTTTCTGTTTTGTGTTAGGTATTATTAATATATTTATCGCCTTATTCGTGCAGGTAAATGAATCACAAGAAGAGCTTACACCAAGGGATACAAAAGGCTTTAAAATTTCAAGCTTTGTTGCGCCAAAAGCATTACCAATTGCTTGCATCACGCTCATGATTGCTTTTTGCTATTCCAGTGTGCTCTCGTATATTAACTTTTATGCTATTGATATCAACCTTGTGGAAGCAGCCAGCTTCTTCTTCCTCGTTTATTCGATTGCTGTTTTGATATCACGCCCCATAACAGGGCGTTTAATGGATTTAAAAGGCGCAAATATAGTTATGTATCCTGCCCTCATCATTTTTGCTGGCGGGATGTTGCTTTTAAGTGCTGCTGCAAACGGATTTACTTTATTAATGGCAGGTGCACTAATTGGCCTTGGCTTTGGTAATTTGCAATCTGGTTCACAAGCTATTGCCGTTAAATTAACCCCGCCACATCAGATGGGGCTTGCAACATCAACCTTTTTTATTTTTCTGGATGCAGGACTCGGATTTGGTCCGTATTTGCTTGGTTTCATCATTCCATATACGGGCTACAGATCGCTGTATATCATCCTGGGAATCGTGATTCTTGCTATCATGGTTCTATATTATTTCCTGCATGGAAAAAAGGACCGATTAACCATGAAGAGTCACGCATAGCTTTTATGCAAATGCCTTTTTGTTAGACACTATAGTTAGTCACCAAGCCCTTAGATAGCTGCCAATATTGCACTTATGCAGTTTAAAAATTTTTCTTATCTCACAAAAAAAGCTGGAAATCTAGCTTCTAAAGTTTTATAGTTTTATTTAGAGGTAAAGAAAGTGAGTGGTCCAAATGGGACGTAAATGGAACAATATTAAAGAAAAGAAAGCATCAAAAGATAAGAATACAAGTCGGATTTATGCAAAATTCGGCCGGGAAATCTATGTTGCAGCCAAACAAGGCGAACCAGACCCCGAATCCAATCAAGCTTTAAAAGTAGTGCTCGAGCGAGCAAAAACATATAGTGTACCGAAGCATATTATCGATCGCGCAATAGAAAAGGCAAAAGGCGGTTCAGAAGAAAATTATGATGAGAATCGTTATGAGGGCTTCGGACCAAACGGATCAATGGTTATTGTTGATACGCTAACCAACAATGTTAACCGTACCGCATCAGAGGTCCGTGCTGCATTTGGTAAAAACGGTGGAAATATGGGTGTCAGTGGATCTGTTGCCTATATGTTTGATCATACAGCTGTCTTTGGTGTAGAAGGTAAAACAGAGGATGAAGTGCTTGAACTGTTGATGGAAGCAGATGTTGACGTCCGTGATATCGCTGAAGAAGATGGATCTGTGATTGTTTACACGGAGCCGGATCAGTTCCATGCGGCACAGGAGGCATTTAAATCCATTGGCATTACCGAATTCACGATTGCAGAGCTAACAATGCTTGCGCAAAATGATGTAGAGCTTCCTGAAGCAGATCAGGATCAATTTGAGCAAATGATCGAAGCATTAGAGGATCTAGAAGACGTGCAAAATGTTTATCATAATGTTGATTTAGGAGAATAAATTGTAAGAGGCGAGCCGTTTAGGTTTGCCTCTTTTTTGTTTTCCAAAATAACTAGCTATCATCACTGACCTTTAAACGATAAACGCTTTGCCTCCAAAGCTGCTCTCAACTTCGGTAAGGAAGCTGGCCCTATCCCATGAAGCTTTAAAATCTCTTTCTCCGTAAAATTTGATAGCTGTTGTACGGTTGTTATTCCTTCATGTTCTAATGCGCGTCGTGCAGGAGCAGAAAGTAAAGATAAAAATCCTTCTTTCGGCTTCCGTTTCTGTTCACAAACAGGGCATGTTGGGCAGTCACTGCTTTTATAATATGTATGCCCATTTGGACAAATCTTCTCTGTTGCTGTCATTTCCTATCTCCTCTCCTCTAATATCCTTCTAGATTATACTGATTAGTCTTTTCAAGCGTTTATTCTATATCATGAATCACGAAAAATATCCTGCAAAAACTTTTCTCGATGTTGTAAAAAATAGCTTGTTATTTGATAATGTTCGGTCATCTCATAATCAATCTCTTGAATTGCCCCTTCATCAAAACTTAAGATAGCTGCATTTGGATACCCTAAAAGAATCGGAGAATGTGTAGCAATAATAAACTGGCTATCGCCGGCCGCTTCTAAATCATGGATAATTCGTAAAAGTGAGAGCTGGCGTTGAGGTGATAAAGCAGCCTCTGGCTCATCCAATAAATAGATGGCATTCCCTTTAAACCGATTTAGAAAAAGCGAAAAAATGACTCTCCATGTGATTGATGATGCAAGGAACGGCCGCCATATGCACCTTGAGCACCTACGGAATCAATATACGTAGCAAAATTATAAAAAGACTCAGCCCTCAAAAAAAGCCGTTTGTGGCTTTCGACATCCAAGAAAGGCGAATATAATCCCCAAGTGCCGATTCAGAAGCAGATACATCATAATAATTGTTCCTTCCACCACCCGCTGTATTAAAGCCAGCCTTATCAGCAATCGCCTCTAGCAATGTGGATTTCCCTGTACCATTCTCACCAACCAAAAAGGTTACCATGTTCGTTAAATCCAATTGACCAAGACTTTTAATGGCGGGAATCGAAAACGGATAGGTATGAAAAGAAGGAATACGATTACCTTGAAGTTCAATTCGTCTTAAAAACATGTTATCACCTGTAATCTTATTATTTTACGATAATTCCTTTATATACCAAACTTCCATTGCATTATGTTCCGAGCCTTCCAGTGCTTTTTCAAGCTGCTGAAAGCCTAATTTGCTGTATAGGGCATTAGCTGCTTCGAGTTTCTTTAACGTCTCTAGGTAACATTGTGTATAATGCCTTTTTGCGTAATCGATTGCTACCCTCATTAACTCCCTCGACAGACCCATTCCTTGAGCAACAGGTGTAATGTAAAGCTTTTGCAACTCGCATATCCCCTTTTTCTGTCCAAATGGGGCAATACCCACACCGCCTACGACTTCATCCTGTTCATTCACCGCAACCCAATACTTAGCATTTTTTTGTTCTTTGTAAAATTGCGCCAGACTGCTCAACTGGGGGTCAAAATAGGCTGTTCCTGGGATATCTAAGTTAAATGACTCCAATGAGCGTTTAATTATTCGCTCCATTTTCTGATTATCTTTTTCTTCAATTTCACGAATCCGCATAGTTTTTTATTCCCCCCTATTCTTCATCTTTTAGTGTAAAATGAGGATTTTTAATTCATTTTAACACAGAAGCTTTCACGTTACCCATTCTCTTTGAAAGCAGCAACCTTATATAAAATTAGAAATTTCCACCCCCTAAACTCATTTTCCTTCGATTGTAATTGTGAATGGAGGTGATAAACATGGCAATTGCAGATCTAACAAAATCTTCCCTGCAGCTTGTGCTTCAAGATGGGACTGATTCTGAGTCCGGGTCTCCTATTTTAAAGAACAAAAGCTTCAACAATGTCAAAACAAGTGCAACAGCAGAGCAATTACTTACCATTGCAACAGCTTTTGCAAGCTTGCAGGAACGCCCATTGCACACGATTAACCGCCGTGATACAACAGACATTCGTGAAGGGTAGGTTGTGAAAAAATTCTATACAGAAAGGAGCGTAGATCATGCGCCGATTAGAGCTGAAATTTACCAATCAGGACGGGAAAACTGTTACGTACACATTGGATAAGCCGATTGAACCAGCTGATCCTGCTGCTATTAATGCAGCAATGGATACAATCATCGAACAAAATGCCTTCACATCGGGCGGCGGCGATTTAGTTGCTAAGCATAGTGCACGTATTTCAGAAAGCACGGTCGAAGAAATCGACTTAGGGCAATAATCTTGTGAATATGACCAGTGGCAAATCACTGGTCATATTCCTATTTTCAAAAGCTGATATAAGGAGGAATAAATTATGGAAGCGTGGATAGCTTTTCTGACCGAAGTTGGATTCCCAGTTGCCGTTACGTTTTATTTACTGCACCGCATCGAGGGAAAGCTGAATCAGCTGATAGCATCGATTCATGCACTGCCAGAAAAAATGGACAAACTAAAAGCCTATTACAAAGACCAAGCATAATAGACGTACTCTCAGCGTACCTTTTTCAATATAAAGGGCGCGCTGAGAACTTTTTTTTCAAAAATTAAGAGAATACAAAGCACGAAATCAATAAATAAATTGCATAATAGGTATTAATACTTTTTATAATCGTATTGAAAGAAAACTACTACCGGCATCGACAGTTACATTTTGTCATGCCCTTCAGCACATCAATAATAAATCGACGTGAATACAAAAATAAAAGCAGACTAAAGAACCCTATATTAAAACGTGTGAACATTCCGTTCCTTTTATTGCTATAGCGAACCTCTAAAAATGGTGTTAAAATAAATGAAATTCATCAAGAGGGAGCAACAAGTA
This sequence comes from Oceanobacillus sp. FSL K6-2867, assembly GCF_037963145.1. Classification (NCBI taxonomy): domain Bacteria; kingdom Bacillati; phylum Bacillota; class Bacilli; order Caryophanales; family Bacillaceae; genus Oceanobacillus; species Oceanobacillus sp. FSL K6-2867. Next base: position 2,439,758 of record NZ_CP150144.1, on the reverse strand, counting down.
TGCAACAAAAAATATCATATTCTACCTATTCTATTATCGGCACGATGCTGTTTGGAATGTTCTTTGGTGCGGGTAATTTAATTTTCCCAATACAGATGGGACAACTAGCCGGCACGAATTTTTGGCCAGCATTAATTGGTTTTCTTATAACTGCAATCGGTCTTCCATTTATAGGGATTTTAGCATTTGGTTTATCCGGGAGCAGCGGATTACGACAGTTAACCAGTCGAGTCCATCCACTATTTGGAGTTGTTTTCTCCGTGGCACTTTACTTAACCATTGGGCCATTTTTTGCTATTCCAAGGACAGCGACGGTACCTTTTGTAGTTGGCTTTGAGCCATATATCAACCCAGCATATGGCAGTTTATATCTGGGAATCTTTAGCTTTTTATTTTTTGCGATCGTCTATTATTTCTCTTTGAACCCAGCAAAAATTATTGACTATATCGGCAAATATTTAACCCCTGCATTTTTAGCGTTTTTATTTATCTTAATCGCCATTGCTATCGTTAAACCAATGGGACAATTCGCCAGACCAATTGGTGACTATAGCAGTTTAGCTTTTATAACAGGATTTAAAGAGGGTTATAACACGATGGATGCTCTAGCGTCTCTCGCGTTTGGTATTGTTGTAATCCACGCAATTAAGGGACGAGGTATCACCAATCCAAAGGAAATTGCAAAGGTCACATGGAAATCAGGCCTTTTTGCTATGGCGTTAATGATGCTGATTTATGGACTTATTACGTATATGGGGGCTTCAAGCGTATCAGCCATCGGTACATACGATAATGGCGGTTTAATCTTTGCCGCAGTGGCTCAGCATTATTTCGGATCATTCGGGACCATTCTATTGGCTATTATTATCGTACTAGCTTGTTTAAAAACGAGCATTGGACTTATTACTGCTTGCAGCGAGTTTTTTAATCAACTATATCCAAAAATCAGCTATAAATTATTCGTTCTGGTACTATGTCTGATGTCATTTTTCATTGCCAACTTTGGTCTAACGAATATTATTCAATATGCGGTGCCTGTATTAATGCTGCTGTATCCTTTAGCGATTGTTCTGATTATATTAACCCTTTGTTCTTCATTATTCGAACATAAGCAACGTGTTTACGCAACTGCATTGCTCCTTACTTTTTGCGTTAGTCTTTTTGACGGCTACAGCACGTTAGTCGATAGTTTGCCAAGCGCTTCTTTCAATTTGTTCGAATCCATTAAAATGTTTTATATGGATTATTTACCACTTTACGATATTGGGCTTGGCTGGATGTTACCAGCTATAGTTGGTGCCGTTATAGGCTTCTTCTGGCCAATGCGCTCTAAAGAAACTGCTGTTCAATAATGCTGGTTGTATACTAGCTTAGAAGACTCTTAAGCTAGTATACAACCTTCTATTTCTGAGATGAAGCACTCCTTTACATATAATTTCGCAAATTGATCTACCGTTTTAAAAACAATCTGGCTTTTTTTCCATACATCTTATATATCAAATTGATTTTTCCCTTCAAATCGTATTTACTTAAAATAACGATATCGAATGGAGGAATCTTTTCAATTATGGGGTTACTACTCAACTATCAATGGGAAATCTTTATTGCATTAGAAGTTATATCTGGATTATCGCTTCTCATCTTTGGAGTTGTTCGCTATTTTTTCAACAAGCAAAGACTTAGCCTGCTCTTCCTTCTTTTATTTATCATCCTACTAATTCTAGAAGCTCTCTTAGGTCTATTGATATACCGAGAAACTGGAGAGATTTCTACCTTTTTAATTATCATTACCGTTTTTGTTATCTATGCATGTACATTTGGAATCTTTGATTTTATGAAGCTTGATCGATGGATGCGACAAAAAATTGGCGGGTGGCGAGGGGTACAGCTGCTCACAGAAAAGGATATTCGCATCATAAACAGACAAAAGGACCCGAAATATATTGCTAAAAAATATCGCCGGAGTTCTACTGTTCATTTAATTATATTTGCCAGTGTACAAGCAGTATTTTGGATTTATGGAACAGGAGGTACTAGTGAATTGCTAGACTATCTGAAAGACTTATCCTGGATTGGAACGGATAATGCTGCTGAGACACCGTATGCAAATGATACGATTTATAGGATTTCGATGATATGGGGACTTGTTTTTATTATCGATTTTATCTGGTCATGGTCATATACCGTTTTCCCAGCCAGTAAGAAGGGTTGATGGTGCTTTAAAGCTTAAAATCATCGATGAAGTCTCCTTGCTCCATCGATGATTTCTTTAACCTCCTATAAAATGCAATAATACAGTCACAGCTGAAACGCCGACACCTGCAAGCAATGCGAAGATGAGCGTAATCTTATACACTTCAGATTCCCTTCCTTGTGCGTTCGCTGTACTTGTTCCCAATACAATATTGGCTGGTGCAAAGACATTACCAATTGCTCCACCTGTTGATTGTCCAGCGATAACGAACGGCAAGGATAAGCCTTCCATCAAATCACAACAGATCCATGCAATGGCGAGAACAGCACATTCGATGATGTATTCGATAATGTCATAAAGGCACCAATAATTCCAATGACATTTGCTAATCCTGCATAAACAGCTGGTGGTGATACTTCCGCAATTCCAAGAGCAAGTACATTTGTCTGTCCTGCATTTTCCATAATCATCGTCAACGTTAAAAATCCAGTTATTGCTAGTGATGCCCCTAGAGTATTATCCTTTAAGCCAAAAAATACATCCTGTATGACAAATTTGCACTCCCTGTACTTTTTCCCCCAATCACTTTCCATAAAAACGTTAAATTTAAGGACTTTAGTTTTACTTAGGGAGTTTTACATGAGAGTAGAGACTGCACGCTTCTCTGATAGGTGGCGATCCTGCGGGAGTATGGTATGTGCTTTTTGCGCAGAGCTTAATCGCTATAAATAGATGATGTCGAAAAAACTCTGCTCCAAAAAAAGATGAATCTTTTTTCACCCTTAGCACGTATTTAAATAGGGTTATACTGTTATAAGTAAGGGGAAAAATTAAACATGGGTACTCATCCAAAATGTCTAAAACTTACAATTCCAAAAACCAGGAGTGAATGGATATTGGGATGGTATTGGCTTCTCAAGTTATCATAGGAATTATAAACCAGCGTAAAATAAAGTAAAACTTCATTCAGAAGAAACAGTGCCCCTTGAACAATATCAGGAATTTACGGACTGTTTAACCCGTCACTTGTCCGGTTCCCTTCCATCACATGAAAAGGTAGGGTATTACAGCCTGTTAATGCATGATAAACTAATATTGACCAAATTTTTTATATAGAAAAAACCAGGAATTCGAGGTAAGTAAATATATGAGTGAAAAAACAATCATTAATGGGGACAATGCTTATCATAAAGCAGAGCAAAGAGCCAAGGCCTATTTTAATTCCCTAAAAGAGCAGCATGCTAATCGATCATATGTACACGCATTAATAAAGGATTTTGAAATATGGAAACAGCATCATGTTCAGCGCCGCTCGTTATTGTCCACCTTAACAAATAAAAAACAGCTGGATGACTACAAGTTTATCCAATCATTAAAGATGACGGGAAAATTAGATCCGTATCTGGATCGAAGCATCTCCTATATCTTCATGCGGGACATGGGGCATGCGCTTGACTCTCCTGCTACACAAAAACGGATTGGGCGTGTTGTCGATCGATTAAAAGAACAGCTTACGAGGAAACAGGCGAATCAAGATAGCATGTTCAGCATGACAAAATTGTACCGGATGGCAGAGAAGAATGGGATTGAGTCAACATTCATTTGGGTAACGGAAAAGCTAAATAAAATTACCGACAATATTCCAGAGGGTATGGATGCCGAAGAAGCGCAACGTAAATTAATTAAGATAATAGCTGGATTAGTCATGCAGGCAATAGAGGAAATGGGAGATGACATCATACCGGAAGAAAAGTCCGCCAAACTTGAGCAAGCAATTCGACTAGGCTATGCCTATGGTCTTACCTATCCGTTTATAGATGATTTACTCGACTCCAATGTATTGTCTGAGAAAGAGAAAAATCGCTATTCCGAGCTGATCCGAGCCACACTCGTCACAGGGATCGTTCCCCCGTTAGGTGAATGGACAGGGAAAAACGGGAAGCATATGCGCTTTATTCATTCCGAGCTGAAGGCTGCGTTTGAATTGATTCAGGAAAGTCTTCCCGCTGAGGACTGGGAAGCTTTCCTCGAACAGGCTTATGTTTTTTATCAATCACAGGAAGTCGAGCGTATAAAGGATTTAGCAAATAAAACATATACGAATGAAGAGCTGTATCTTCCGGTTATTTTAAAATCGTCGGCATCCCGTCTAATCGTTCGTTCAATTATTGATGCTTCTGAGGATGCCGGGATCGATCAACGGACATTTTATTATGGGATATACAACCAGCTTGCAGATGATTTTACCGATATGGCAGATGACCGGCAAGGCGGCAGAGTAACACCATACACCTATTACCTGGAGCATCATAAGAAGCGGAAGGATTTGATTAATCCGTTTGAGCTTTATTGGACGGTCATCGCCAACTTCATTCACAACGTATACAATTCTGATCCTAAAGCACGTGAAGTGATTTTATCTCGGGCAATTAATAGTTTGAAACGATTTAAAGCAAAAAAAGGAGATCAAAAATACGGGCAAGTGATGCACCTTCTTTTCTCAGGGGTTCCCGCGTTACAGCATACTGTCGATGATCTCGTGCAACATGCAACAGACGTGGAATTTTTTGATAAATTGATCCGTGATCGTATGATTCGTAACTTAAGACAGGATCGAGAGGAAAGGGATGCATTTGTCGCACTCGCACGACGTCTGCGCGAAGATTTAAATACCATCTTGCCGATTTCTCAGAAAGAAAAAAATGCCTTGCTTGATGAGTCAGTCATCGAAGCTGCAAATTATAGCTTAGGCAGCACAGGAAAAAGACTGCGCCCAATTATTACAGGCTTCATGAGTGTCGAGGAATATGGCTTGGATAAGAAATCCATCCAGCCGCTGCTAAAGTCGTTGGAATATATGCATACCGCTTCCTTAATCTATGATGACTTGCCAGCTCAGGATAATGCAGATGTTCGGAGAGGTAACCCCACCTTGCATCAGGTATACAATACGGCTACTGCAGAGTTAACCGGTCTTTATTTAACACAGCAAGCAGTGGCAGAGCAGGCATCTCTTGAAAACTTTGATACTAAAAACGTCCTCCAGCTTATTCACTATTCGGCAAATGTGACGGCTGACATGTGCCGGGGGCAGGCTATGGATTTACAGACAAAGGGAGAACATCTCACACTCGAGCAATTGAATGAGATGTGCTTTTATAAAACAGGGCTCGGGTTCGAAGCTGCCCTTATGTTGCCAGCAATTCTAGCAGGTGCAAGTGAATCTGAAAAAGAGGCATTAAAACAATTCGCACGCCATGCCGGGATTGCCTTCCAGATTAAGGACGACTTGCTCGACGTGGAGGGTGATCCATTTGAACTTGGTAAATCTCCATTTAGAGATAAGGAAAATAACAATTCCACGTTCGTCTCCGTTCTCGGGGTAGAAGCCGCAAAAAAAGAACTATGGATGCATTATTGTTTAGCGATGGAAACGTTGCAGACCTTAAACCATAAAGATCCATTTTTAAAGCATGTGTTGGATTATTTTGTCCACCGTGGGTATTGAACTTGGCGCAAATATGTAACATGACTAGCAAATTCCAAAGGGGTTTGTTAGTCATTTTTTTAACCAGATAACTAGGGAGGCACAATATAAATTGCAGGAGATGCTTTTTATTGTCTTTCAAGAGGATGAACCTGCTGGATTAATACTCGGCGGTATCAGAGCTTTTGATGGGTACAAAAACTTAAGAAGTTGTAATTTATGTGTATGCCTAGAATATCGTGAAGAAGGTGTGAGACAAACATCATTCCACTTGTTTGTTGTTTATGTAATGAACATGCATCAATTCTTAATAATAAAGGAGCAGCATATGGAAAATAACGTTTTTGAACAGCTTGCAAAAAAATATGATACAGAAGAAAGAATGGAATTAGCTAAGATTATCGTAAAGGAAGTAAGGGGCGCATTACAAAATAGTAAATCAAAATCTTTAATTGACTATGGGAGCGGGACTGGCTTAATCGGCTTAGAATTATCAGATTTAGTGGATTCCATTTTGTTAGTGGATTCATCTGAACAAATGCTGGAGGTTGCACAGGCTAAAATTCCCCGCAGAGAAATTACCAATGCAAACGTACTTTACTCCGATTTTACGCAGGAAGTTCCTAAGTTTAAAGCAGACATCGTTTTAATGTCTTTAGTCCTGCTTCATATTCCAGATACACAGAAAATTTTGCAAGCATTGTTCAACATTTTAAATGATGGCGGTAAGTTAATCATAATTGATTTTGATAAAAATGATAAAATTAATCATCCAAAAGTTCATAATGGTTTTTCGCATACGGAGCTAAAGGAAAAGTTAGCTGAAGCTGGATTTAAATCAACTGAAATGAAGACCTTCTATCACGGAAACAGGATTTTTATGAAGCAAGATGCATCTATGTTTATTTCCAGCAGTATCAAGTGATTTGCCTTCTATTTCTTTGTTCCCATAGGTTCTAAACCAAGGTTTTGGCCGTTGAACATGATGAAATGTTCAACGGTACTCCCTCTTGGCGTGACTGGTCCATTATATATTTCTTTGTTAAAATTTATAACATGCTTTGACCTGATAAACGATTTTGCGATAATATGCACACGCCCTAGTAATGCTTATAGAGAAATAAGGACATTTATAAGTCAAAGAGAATCCCCATCAGGGAATATATAATGACAGTTGAAAAAAGAATTGTCATATGGATTAATGAATAAATAAACATGGCTTTTGCCCATCTCTCCGAATCCATCTTTTTATAGCCGAATATACTTAGCCCCAGCCATATAAGACTTAATAGAAGTGCCACTAACATAAGCCCAATGCTTAAAGATCCAAATAGAAAACTTATTGCAACTAGTATTATTAAATATACGTTAGTTTGTATATATGCCCTCTTAATTCCTTTCACAACCGGCAGCATGGGTACATTTGCAGCCGTATACTCATCATGCTTCCGAATAGCTATGGAATAGAAATGCGGCATTTGCCAGATAACGGTGATGACAAACAGTCCAAGAATAGCTGGGTGTGTAATGTCTGGATAAATAGCAGCCCATCCAATAAGTGGCGGCATCGCTCCAGAAATACTACCAATCTCCGTATTATAAACGGTTCTTCTTTTACTCCACATCGTATATGGGAAAACATAAAAAAATAAACCTAGAAACCCTAATAATGCTGCCAAGGTAGTTGTTAATGCAAGAAACGCTATTCCTGAAACAGACATGAAGATACCAAGCCATATTGCTGCTTTCGGCTTTATTTCTCCTGTTACAGTTGGTCTGTTTTTAGTTCGCTTCATGATGGAATCTATATCCCTGTCATATACATTATTGAAAGCTCCTGCTGCCCCAATTACGAATATAGAACCAATAAAAGCAAATATAATCTCAGGCATCTTCTCAAAAATACTGATTTGATAAGTATATAAGGACAATGTTAATCCAGCAAACATTGGAATAAGGTTTGATTTAATAATCCCTGTTTTAATTGTTTTGGCTAAAATGTTTGTAAAATGCTGAATCTGATTTATTGCTCTCTCCCCCTTTTTTCTTGCTTATTTTACGATTTCACAACGCCATATAAATGTTCTATTATAATAAAAAATAATTAAATATACCCTAAGTTATTTATATACTATATGGTATATTAATTCTACAGGGTATGATTGTCAAGAAGGAGGAAAAGGAATGGTTAGACAAAGATTAACACAAAAGGAGCGGAAGAAAGAGACACAGAAGTTACTTTTACAGTCAGCCGTTGAAATTTTTGCCGAATTTGGCTTTCACAGAGCTTCTGTTGATAAAATTGCAGAGCATGCTGGCTTTAGTAAAGGGGCTGTTTATGCTAATTTTAATTCCAAAGAAGATCTCTTCCTGGCTCTATTGGAAAGACAAATACATTTACATGCTAACCACATTCATCAAGTAATAGACCAACAGGAATCACTTTCAGATTTTATCGAAAAAATGGATACATATTCTTTTTCTGCTAGAGAAGAAAATCGAAGGTGGAATATGCTACATATGGAGTTTCTTCTTTATGCAATGCGAGATGAGTCAGTCCGTAAGAAATGGTCCAACATAATCATTCAATCGGTCGAGCAAATTGCCAGATCCATTGAAAAATTGCTGGAGAAGGGAAAGCATAAGCTTACTCTTTCATCAGAGGAAGCTGCATGGACTATTCTTTCATTAGAAAATGGTATCGCTATATTCCATTATATTAATGAAAGCAGAGTTCCTTCTGATTTATACGGAAAGGCATTAAAAGAAATGTTTGTTACCCGACAATAGGTTTCTGTTCATCAATAGTGAATAAATACGAAACCTCTCTTATAATAAAAACGTATTTCAGTATAAAGAATACATGGGTGAAGATCCCCAATAATGTGTTAACCTAACAAAAGAATTGAGGTTTAAGATTGTTAAAAATTTCAATTGATTTATATTGGGGGGGGATACTGTTGAGAAAAACTACTGCTGGCATACTTGTAAGTTTCATTTTGGCAATTATATGCGGAGTATTCGGCCAAGGTATAGCAGACTTTTTGAATGAAAAGTTCCCTGGAATATTTCCAATATATTATTTATCTGCCGTAACGATATTAAGTGTATTTCTATTTTTGATTTCTATTGCTTTAACATATTTGCAATATAAGAAACTGAGAATGAAAAAGGAAGAGATGGTTTCTTTTTCAATAGTAATCATCGGGTTTGGGTTTCTTATTACTTGCTGGTCTCTATTTGTTTTAGCTATGTGGTGGGGATAATACCGGGGATGATTATATTAACGTTTTCATAGTGTTTCAGCAATAAGGGGGATCGAAGTTGGGGCTTATAGCATCCTTAGTTTCTTTTTAATCATTTTTGCTATTATAACTACGTGATTTGGAAAAAGAAAATGGTTTAGTTTAATACAGTTATATAAAATAATTAAGATCCATAAACAAAAAATGATGTTTACAGAAATAGGAGTTGTCAACCATGAACCTTATAATTGAACAAGAACAAGACACGGATTATGAATTAACGGAAGTCGTTGTAAAGACTGCCTTTGAACATGCAGAACATAGCGATAAAAATGAACATAAACTAGTATCCCGACTTAGAAAATCAGATGCTTTCATTCCGGCATTATCTTTAGTGGCAAAGGAACAAGACTCTAACAAAATTTTGGGTCATATTCTTTTATCTGAAATCACAATCCGTAATGACCACCAAAGTGCTGAATCACTTGCCCTCGCCCCTGTTTCTGTCTTACCAGAATATCAAGGAAAAGGCATGGGCAGGCAATTAATTTCCGAAGCATTGAACAAAGCGCGGAAACTTGGATATAGCTCGGTTATAGTATTAGGACATCCAGAATATTATCCGAAGTTCGGATTCAAAAAAGCATCGCTTTGGGGGATAAAAGCACCTTTTGAGGTACCAGATGAAGCATTTATGGCAATCGAATTAAGTGAAAATTCTCTTTGTCATATTTCAGGTGTTGTTGAATATTCAAAAGCGTTTTTTGAATAAATGGCTTAAAAAGAGCATCAATCAGTACAATTCGAGCTGTTAAAACAGATTGATATAAATAGATAGTCAACAATATAAAAACCGCTTGGTGCGGGAACACCAAACGGCTGTGCAATAACCCTTTAAGGGGGAGACTCGATAAGCAAAGCAATTGATAAACCACCTTCACTAGCTGTCAGGCTCAACAAGGGTGGTTATTTTTTATGGTTAAATGACAGAATAGCTACGATCAGAATTCCGAAAGAAATCATCAGATAAACTGTCTCGACACTGTCATTGGCAACACCCCCTTTCAAAAAAGAGAGCGAGCCACCACCCATGAAAAGACTTATGTACTTAAATTCATTATATCATGTTAATTAAGCTGTCATAAAAATGAAACTAGTCACCCCAAATCCCTAGCACCCCCCTTCCTTTTCCGATACAATTAATACAGAACGCAATAAAGAAATGTGGTGGCTTGCTTGTTTAAAATTATGCTCGTTGAAGATGATGCTTCCTTATTTAACGAAATTAAAGAACGTTTATCCCAATGGTCTTATGATGTGTACGGTGTTCAAGATTTCAATTATGTGATTCAGGAATTTACAGCAGTGAAACCTGATCTAGTCATTATTGATATCCAATTGCCGAAGTTCGATGGGTTTCATTGGTGTCGCATGATCCGCTCACATTCTAATGTCCCAATTATCTTCCTGTCCTCACGCGACCACCCGACAGATATGGTGATGTCCATGCAGCTCGGTGCAGATGACTTTGTCCAAAAGCCGTTTCACTTCGATGTACTCATTGCAAAGATTCAAGCAATTCTTCGCCGTGTGTACAATTACAATAACGAACAAACGGAGTTGCGGTCATGGTGTGGTGCAACGGTCGATTATATGAAAAACACCGTCAGCAACCATCTAGGAAGTCTTGAATTAACGAAAAATGAAATGTATATCTTGAATGTTTTAATCGAGCAAAAAAATCACATTGTCACTCGTGAAGAACTTATTAAACGTTTATGGGATGATGAACGTTTTGTCAGTGATAATACATTAACTGTTAACGTTAATCGACTGCGTAAAAGCTTGGGAAAGCTGGGGTTAGGACGCTTTATTGAAACAAAGATAGGACAGGGATATATCGCCATAGAAGAGGCCTATCCGCATGATTAGAAAATATATGAATGAAAGACGAAGCTGGATCATCCTCTTTCTTTCCCTGCAAGCCCTTATCCTGGTAATCGCTTACCTTGACGCCTCTATCCCATTACAATCGATTTTTTACATTGTTTTTTTGAGCTTTATTATTTTCATTCTTTTTTTGATAATACGTTATCAGAAAGAGACATCCTTTTATAAGGAATTAGATATGCTGGGTAATGGTTTTGATTTAATCAGCTTGGAGGAAGCGCGGACACCATTTGAAAAAATAACAGAAACACAACTAACCGAGCAAGCCAAGTACTACAAAGAATCGTTATCAGATCTGCTTATCAGTATCGAGCAGGAAAAGGATGATCTATTAGGTTGGATTCATGAGGTGAAAACACCATTAACGACAATGCAATTAATGGTGGACCGCCTGGAAGATGAACGGTTAAAAACGCAGTTAAATAATGAATGGCTACGAATTCACCTCCTGCTCGATCAGCAGCTCCATCAGCGTCGCATCCCTTTTATTAAAAATGATCTCTTCATCGAGGTCACTGCTTTGGAGCCGCTCCTATACAAAGAGATAAAGGATTTAAAATCATGGTGTATGCAAAAAGGAATTGGATTTGATATTTCCTTACAGAAACCTGACGCTCTGACCGATGCAAAATGGCTTTCATTTATGGTTAGGCAGCTGTTAACAAATGCTGTTAAGTACAGCAAAAACTCGGATATTCTTATTTCAAGCTATGAAGAAGATGGCCAAGTGAAGCTTGCAATTCAGGATGCTGGACGCGGAATTGACCCAAGAGACCTTCCACGGATTTTTGACAAAGGTTTTACCTCTACGACAAGTCACCATGACAATGCTGCAACTGGCATGGGACTTTATTTGACCAAAAAGGCAGCCGCCTCTTTAGCAATCGAAATCGAGGTACAATCAACAGTTGGGGAAGGCACGACCTTCACCTTAACGTTTCCCAAAAAGAACGCATTTGTACAAATAACAGGCATGTGACAAAATTGTCATATGCTTTTTCTTTTTGTTCGGTAAATCGAAGGAAAGAACTATAGGAATCGATTAAGCTAATACTAACGAATAAATTAGGAGTGGGAACATGCATATTCTGCAAGCAACTAAAATCCATAAAAGCTATGGAAATAAATTCAATAAACAAGAAGTGCTAAAAGGCATCGATATGGCCGTAGAGAAAGGTGAATTTGTTAGTATTATGGGAGCGTCTGGTTCCGGTAAAACGACCTTGCTCAATGTATTATCCTCCATCGACGAAGTCAGTCAAGGGTCGATTAAAATTGAGAACACTGATTTTACACGGATGCGGGAAAAACAATTAGCCGAGTTCCGCAAGCAGCATTTGGGATTTATTTTTCAAGAGTATAATTTACTAGATACTTTAACCGTTAAGGAAAATATTTTATTGCCATTATCCATCAAAAAGACGCCAAAAAAAGAAGCGGATCGTAAATTTCAAACGCTAGCTGCAGAACTGGGGATTGCCGAGTTAAAAGATAAGTATCCAAATGAAATCTCGGGCGGGCAGAAGCAGCGTACATCCGCAGCTCGTGCATTCATTCATGAACCGAGCATCATTTTCGCAGATGAACCAACAGGGGCACTCGATTCCAAAGCAGCCTCTGATTTATTAAATAAATTAAGTGACTTGAACGAAAAGCTTCGATCAACGATTATTATGGTAACACATGATCCGGTTGCCGCAAGCTATTCTTCTAGAGTCATTTTTATTAAAGATGGTCAAATTTATACGCAGTTAAATAAAGGCGACGAAACAAGGCAAACCTTTTTCAAGGATATTATGAAAACACAAAGTGTATTAGGCGGGGTTCATCATGAGCATTAATCACTTGATCTACCGAAACCTAAAGAAAAACCTGAAAAACTACTATCTCTATGTATTCGCCTTAATCTTTAGTGTCGCGCTTTATTTCGCGTTTGTTACCCTGCAGTTTGACCCGGAAATGGATGCGGTTGAAGGATCGATTAAAGGAGCTGCTGGAATTCGAACAGCTTCCATCGTTCTTGTCGGTATTGTTACGATTTTTCTATTATACGCAAATACGATTTTTATTAAACGACGAAGTAAGGAAATTGGATTATTTCAATTGATTGGTATGACAAAGGGGAAAATCTTTCAAATTCTTACGCTTGAAAATCTCATCTTATACTTTGGTTCACTTGCCATCGGGATTTTCATTGGCTTTGCTGCTTCGAAGTTTATTATGATGATTTTGTTAAACGTTATTGGCATTGAGCAAGTAGCAGATTTACATTTTTCAACCGAGGCCTTAATCCAAACATTACTGGTCTTTGCAGCGATTTACTTTTGCATTATGATTATGAACTTACTATTTATCAAAAGACAGAGCATTCTAGCCTTATTCCGCGTTCGCTCATCAACAGAAGCGAGGGCTAAAAAAATGTCAGCCTTTGAAATGATTGTTGGTATTATTGGAATTGGACTTATTATTCTTGGCTACTTTGTCTCAACGAAGCTATTCAGCGGCGACTTTGTCACATTTCCACAGTTAATCATTGCGATGGTAAGCATCCTAGCCTCTGTCATTATTGGAACATATTTATTTTATAAAGGGAGCGTTAGCTTTATCCTTCATCTCATTCGAAAAAGTAAGGGCGGCTATTTAAATCTGAACGATGTTCTATCCCTTTCATCGATTATGTTTCGAATGAAGTCGAATGCATTGCTTTTAACTATCATCACTACGGTGTCTGCCCTGGCGATTGGATTATTATCATTAAGCTATATCTCCTATTATTCAGCAGAAAAATCAGCAGAACAAAGTGTGCCAGCACATTTTTCGATAGGAGCTGCAGAAAAAGCAGAAGCATTTAAGGCTGCATTAGATACAGAGAAAATCGCTTATGAAGAAACGAAAATTGACGTCGTTCAAGTTGATGTGGATGTTTCACAAATCATGGAGACAGATTTCAGTGAATCAGAAATGGTAACCGACCCAAATAAGATGACCTTATCTGTAGTCAGCGAGGATGCTATTGAAGGGATTGATGTATCTTCTGAAGAAGTTATTTTTACTGGTTACAGTGGGGTTCTCCAGCAGTTTATTTCATTGAAAGAATCTGGCGAGGTATCCTTCATAACTCCTAACGAAGAAATCAAGCAAGATTTTCTAGGCTTACGTGAAGGAAACATCCTTTCCTATAATTTTACCGCTGGTGGTTTACCAACGGCTATTGTTGATAACGCAACACTCAAAAGATTAGTACAAGACGTAGATCCGGAAATTCAAAATCAGCCACCAGTCTATATTGGAATTGATATTGAAAATCTATCCGAAGTAGCAGAAGCTAATGATATCTTCCAATCGTTAATCACAGACGATGATGGCATGAGCCTTTCCCGGCTATCCTTATTCCAAAGCCAAAAAAGTGCAATGGGGCTCATTATGTTTATCGTTGGATTTCTGGGCTTAGCCTTTCTCATCACCTCTGGCTGTATTCTATACTTCAAGCAGATGGATGAGAGTGAAGAAGAAAAGGCTAATTATACAATCCTAAGAAAACTAGGTTTTACACAAGGTGACTTATTACGAGGTATATGGCGAAAGCAGCTCTTTAACTTTGGTATTCCATTAATAATCGGATTAAGCCACAGCTATTTCGCCGTTAAATCTGGCTGGTTCTTTTTCGGTACAGAATTGTTGACACCGATGATTATCGTCATGCTCATCTATACGGCACTGTATTCTATTTTCGGCATATTGTCGGTACTGTATTATAAGCGGGTGATTAGAGAATCCCTCTAGAGAACAGCATCCCTTTTCCCTACTAGGATAACCTAAAAAAAGTATAAAAAGTGGGTGTAAAATGGAAAAAATTTTTTTCATCGTTGCAATGCTCTCATTTGCAGGTGCTATAATCATCTTTATTACAAGCATTTTAAATAATGGCATAAAGGGTATTTTTAATACAGGACGAAACTCATCTAAATGGATGACCATCCTGTTTAGTCTGTATATTATAAGTTTTATTATTTACCTTGCTATTTCTAAATGATACGAAAAGCAGTGAACCTCTTTACAGGTTTCACTGCTTTTCAATTACACTTTTGTAAGATGTGTATTATTCAACCGTCATTTGTTTAAAAGATAGCGAAACCCGATTATTAGGAAAACAATAATGGAAGCTAAATAGATAGAAAGGCTGACAAAGCCCAGCCCCATTCCTTCCCATCCCCCAAACATCAAGCTGATCACAACGAGTACGACACTTAAAATATTGATTATAATCGGAACCAGCAGCTTTTTCTCTTTAAAAAGTAACGCAATAAGTAAAATGACAATTATGAAAATAAGTATCATTATAATGAAACCACGAAAACCCTCCATCTCTTCCCCCTCCTATATGGCTAACCATTTCAAACAATCTTCTTGACCCAAATCTTACCACACTCCTAAAGTACCTTCTAGAATCATTCGGAAGAATAAATTCATGATTTCGTAACAAATAGCGAAAACTAAGTTAAAAAAGTGCTGACAACTGCTGTATTTTCAGATAAGATGTTGTGGTGGTTTAAAACGGTCGTCTATCATCTAGAATTCACACCATAATTTTAGGAGGTTCCAATAAATGAAAAAAAATATAATGGTAATCGCTGGATCCCTGCTGGTGGCAATAGCCTTTAACTTTTTCCTTGTGCCATTTGAAATTTTGAGCAGCGGTGTTAGCGGAATTTCCATTTTACTTGGGTTGCTCACACCATTTGATACGGGAGTGTTTAATCTTGTTTTGAATATCCCAATTCTTATCCTCGGCTATTATAAACTTGGAAAGGAAATTACCATAAATACGCTCGTTTGCGTTGTAACACTATCCATCTTCTTATACGTATTACCCGTCATAAGTCTGACAGATAATATTTTGCTATCTGCCATTTTCGGAGGTGTGCTTGGCGGTATTGGGATTGGTGTCGTTATGAAATTCTCCGCCACGTCGGGGGGGTTCGATATTATCGCAATGATTATTTCACGAACCAGTAATTTCAGTGTAGGATTACTGCTTACTGGAATGAACGGCGTTATAGTCCTTTTTTCCGGTATGATTTTCGATTGGAACATTGCATTATATACACTGCTATCGATTTATTTAACCGGCAGAATGATTGATAAAATTCACACGAGTCATATTAAATTAACGATGCAGATTGTTACTACTAAGGGTGAAGCAATACGCCAGGAATTACTGAAATCCATTTACCGAGGCATTACGATTACGGATGGGTATGGCGGCTACACCAACGAGTCAAAGCAAATTTTGATGATGGTCGTTACCCGCTATGAAACCTTAAAAATTAAAGAGATTGTACGATCACATGATGAAAAGGCCTTTATTAACGTATTTGAAACTGTTGAGATTGATGGTGAATTTGCGAGGAATTGATCATATGAGGTCAAACAAACCGCCCCCTGAGTGAGGCGGACTGTTGTACCAGCATCATCATATTGCATAAAGTAACGAAATGCCCATCCAAATCCGAAAGCAATAGGTTAGTGATTATATCGGTTTTAAAAGGGGATTTCTTTGCTGATTTCCTCTGTGCCTTAATTGCACTGCTGACAGTAGATTAGAAATCTTGGCATTTACCATGCTTTTAGGTGAATGCCTTTTTATACTGCCTTCCAGACCTCTTTAAAATTTATAAGCTATTAATTATATAAAAATCCAGAGCATTCACATATAAGAAAAGTGTAATGCAACCCCTAGCGCTTATTCAATTTTCAAACATATGGGAAGCTGTTATACTAATTGAAAACCCTTACTATAAATTGAAATTCATTTGTAAAAGGAGGCTTTCGATGTTCGAACTATTGGTTACTTTGATAGAACGCGTTGGAATTATTGTAACAATCGCCTTTATTTTAACGAGATTTCATTTTTTCTGGAACATGTTTTATCAAGACCAGCTCAACCGGAAGCAACAGCTTACTGCGATTATTTTCTTTGGCTCCTTTGGGATTATTGGTACCTATACAGGATTGAGCTTAAGCACAGAAAGCCTTCAATTTAACCGCTGGGCAACTGATTTGACGACAGAGGAAGCAATCGCCAACTCCAGAGTAATTGGTATTGTAATCGCTGGTCTGCTCGGCGGCCCTAAGGTCGGGATTGGCGCAGGGCTAATTGCTGGACTTCATCGCTTTACATTAGGTGGTTTTACAGCCATTGCCTGTGGAGCAGCTACCATCATCGCAGGCATTCTCTCTAGTCTTTTTCATAAAAAAAATAAGCGCATAAGTCTGCGCAGCTCCTTTCTGATCGGTGCACTAGCAGAAACGATTCAAATGCTTATCATTGTCCTTGTCGCACGTCCTGTGGAGCAAGCATGGGCTTTAGTGAATATAATCGGTGTTCCAATGATCATAGCGAATGGGCTGGGCACTGTGCTCGTTCTTTTAGTTATCAAAAGTGTTCTCAGTGAGGAGGAAAAAGCTAGTGCTCTACAAGCTCAGAAAACTTTACGCATTGCAGATAAAACACTTGCACACCTGCAAAGCGGGCTCCACATCAATTCTGCGGATGAGGTCTGCCGTATTATTCATAACGAACTGAAAACAAGTGCTGTTTCCATAACAAATAAAACCGAAATTCTTGCACATGTCGGTCTTGGACATGATCATCATCAAAAAGAAAAGCCCATTCAGACACAGATTACCCTTGATGCGATTAAACGCGGTGAGATTCTTATTGCTAATCCGGATTCAATTCATTGTTCGGTGGAAGGCTGTCCACTTGGAGCCGCCGTAATTGCACCGTTAAAGCAGCGCGGTGAAACAATTGGCACGTTAAAATTTTACTTCCAGTCTGAAAATGATCTTTCGAATGTGAATATTGAACTCATTACCGGATTAAGCTCGATGATGAGTCACCAGCTTGAAGTGGCACAGGCAGATCGGGCATATCAATTAGCCAAAGAAGCTGAAATAAAAGCACTGCAAGCACAAATTAGCCCGCATTTTTTATTTAATACGTTAAACACAATTGTGTCACTGATTCGTCTTGATCCAGCTAAGGCTCGGAAAATGCTTGTTTCATTATCGCATTTTTTGCGGCAAAATTTATCTGCTACAACCCAGGAAGTGACGACACTGGAACAGGAACTGAGGCACGTCAAAGCTTATTTATCATTAAATACAGAACGTTTTCACAATAAATTAACAGTGAGTTATACGGTCGACGAGGATATACTTTCATATCAAATTCCCCCGCTTACACTCCAGCCAATTGTTGAGAATGCAATCACCCATGGATTTAAAGATAAAGAAAGTGATTGTAATCTGGAGATTGTGATGGAAATGCAGCAGGAAAGCATCTATGTCAGCGTCGAGGATAACGGAAAGGGAATGAACAATGCTGCAGCAGCCAAGATACATCAAGCACCCACTGACTCTGAAAACGGAAATGGCTTAGCACTTTATAATGTTAATCGCAGGCTGAGTATGATGTTTGGCGAGCACGCAGCACTTCACGTAACAAGCACTATCGGCAGCGGTACGAAAATTTATTTTGCGCTGCCGTATGAGGAGGTACAGAAACAATGGATCAGTTAATCCGGGTACTTATCGTTGATGATGAACCATACAACCGAAAAGAACTGAAGCATTTATTAAGTGACTTTCCCCAGGTAAACCTGATTGAAGAAGCGGAATCCGGGGAAGCCGCTATTATGAAGACGATTCAGCATCAGCCGGATGTCGTCTTTCTTGATGTGGAAATGCCAAAAATGAATGGTATGGAGACAGCTAAAGCAATCAAGGGACTCAAAAAGCCACCCTTGATCGTCTTTGCTACTGCATATCCACAGTTTGCAGCCGAAGCCTTTCGCTATGATGCTGTGGACTATTTGCTTAAGCCCTATGATGAAGAGCAATTGCAGGAAACAATTGAACGGTTAGAAAAAAATCTCAAGCCAGCAACTGACACTGACACAGCAAAGTTAACCGGAAAACTTGCTGTAGAAGCAGAAGGAGATATTTTCTATGTTGAACCAGAAGATATTTTATATATGTCTAGAAGCGATAAGCGAACCAAGCTCATTACCAAGAATGGCGAATTTGAAACTAAGATCGCCCTTAAGGATTTAGAAAACAGACTGCTGGCCTATGGTTTTTTTCGAATTCATAAGAGCTTCTTAATCAACTTAGAGTATGTCAGCCGCTTAACTCCGTGGTTTAACGGGGCTTACCACCTACAATTAGAAGGCAGTGACGACACTCTATCAGTGAGCAGAAATTATGTAAAAGCATTGCGCAGTCGATTAGAAATTTAGCTTGCATCTTAATCCAGTCAACCTGCATGATAATTCAACATAATTACCTGTTATGCCTGATTCTCCCCTCCTGCTCTATGAATCTTTTATACTATTATGAAATCGGATTCATTAATAGAAGGAGGAAAAGCAAATGTATACATTTCTTGCAGGTATCGCACTTTTAATAATTGGTTATTTTACGTATGGGAAGTTCATTGAAAAGCTCTTCGGGGTAAAAGACGAGCGTCCAACTCCTGCTTATGTGAATAGTGATGGTGTGGACTATATTCCGATGAGCACACCAAAGAATTCACTGATACAGCTTTTGAATATTGCTGGGACAGGACCCGTATTTGGGCCAATCATGGGTGCACTTTATGGGCCAGCAGCATTTATTTGGATAGTTGTCGGCTGTATTTTCGCAGGCGCGGTTCATGATTATTTAACAGGTATGATATCTATTCGAAACCGAGGTGCTCATTTACCAGAGCTTGCCAGTAAGTTTCTCGGAAAGGTTATGAAGCACGTGGTAAATGGGTTTGCTGTGCTGCTTCTACTATTAGTTGGTACGGTGTTTGTTTCCACACCAGCCAGTTTGCTCCATCTGCTGACAGACGGAAGCGTAGCATTATGGATCTTTATTGCGGCTATTTTTGCATATTATATTATCGCTACCCTGCTCCCAGTAGATAAAATAATCGGGCGCTTATACCCGTATTTCGGTGCCTTGCTGTTAATTAGTGCGTTTGGCGTTGGGGTTGGTTTAGTTGCTACAAATGCTCCAATTCCAGAGCTCTCCTTCCAGAACTTCCATCCAGAAGGCGCAGCTATTTTCCCATTGCTGTTTTTTACTATTTCCTGTGGTGCGCTGTCTGGATTCCATGCAACACAAACACCAATCATTTCCCGCACAACAAAAAGGGAAAAAGAAGGCCGCAAAATTTTCTATGGCATGATGATTGCAGAAGGAGTCATCGCAATGATTTGGGCTGCTGCGGCAATGAGTATGTTCAGTGGCTATAACGGTTTGAATGAAATTCTTGCAGCTGGTGGACCTGGAGCCATTGTAAGCGAGTCTTCTACTATTCTATTAGGAGCAATTGGTGGAACACTTGCTGTACTCGGTGTTGTCATACTGCCAATCACTTCCGGGGATACAGCATTCCGAAGTGCGCGGATGATTATAGCAGATTACTTAAATATTGCACAGAAAAAGTTTTCCAGCCGTATGTGGATTGCTTTGCCACTTTTCACTGTTTCCGCCGTATTAACGCAAATCGATTTTAATATCTTATGGCGGTATTTTAACTGGGCAAACCAGTCAACAGCGGTAATTGCCCTATTTGTTGGATCAATGTATTTATATATTGCTCGTAAAAATTACTTCGTTTCACTCATTCCTGGCACATTTATGCTTGTGATGGTAATTACCTATATTTTATCGCAGCCAATAGGATTTAATTTGCCAATGAATATTTCATGGGCTGGCGGTTTTATCGGGTCAGCAATTATTGTCGTCCTGTTCTTTAAGGCTGCCAAGAAAGCAAGAGCAAACAATATCCCGCTGGAAATTGACGTTTCAGGCTGGAAGAAGGCTTCTTAGCGGTTTACCTTTTAAATAAAAAAGATGAGTAGGTTGTCCCTATTCATCTTTTTTTATATGGGGAGTGTTCCTTTTCATCACTCCCACAAAGTATTTATCATAGTACCTATAATTCATCATCGGCTGCACTTTGTATCAATGTGAAGTTAAACCAGCAACAGAACTACTCCAGGAACTTTTTATCACGCCAATTACCGGGATAATTGCTTCATTACGTCCAGAAGTTCCTCAATTGCTGCATCCCCTTCGCGATCTTGGATGGCATCTGCTACACAATGCTTTGCATGCCTTTCTACCATAGAAAAGCCAACCTTCTTTAAAGCAGCATTGATTGCACTTATTTGCACCAGTATATCTACACAGTAACGATCTTCATCAACCATTTTTTGTATTCCGCGTACCTGTCCTTCTATTCTCTTTAAACGATTGATGATAGCTTGCTTTTCCGGGTTAGTGCGTGGTGCTAATGTGTGATCATGTAAGAATTTCCCCATTCAAATCCCTCCCTTTTAAAACGATATATAATTTTCATCTATTGTATACTCATCATCTGGTTTATACAAGCTTATTTATTTGTCTATTCCAACTTTTCACACATAGATTACTGCATAGTTCTTCTTCTTTTTCTCACCAATCACACTGCTTAAGAGAAAATCATTGGAATAGAATTATATTTTCATTACTTCTTGGTTACTTCATTATCACTATATGATGATAAAGTACGTACTTATAAAAATAATTCCTATATGTTAAACTAATCTAAATAGTTAAAAAGCGGGGTGGTCCATTCACTTAAGGATTTCCTTGAAAGAAAGTTCTTGAATTCTTAATATCATACTTTGAATCCTATGGTGATATTCTTAAGAATTTGGAATGGAGGTGAATAAATGAGTCGTATTAATCTAAAAACCCTTAATTGCGAAAAGGAACTTACACTTGCAATTATCGGTGGTAAATGGAAAATGCTGATTATGTGGCATTTAGGAAAAGAAGGAACTAAGCGATTTGGTGAACTTAAAGCTTTAATCCCAGGAATTACACAACGAATGCTCGTTAGTCAACTAAGAGAACTAGAAGAAGACCTAATTATTCACCGTGAGGTCTATCCAGTTGTCCCCCCAAAAGTGGAGTATTCATTAACTCGTAAAGGTGAAAGCCTGATGCCCATTCTTGAATCTATGTATGACTGGGGAAAAGACTACATGGAAAATGTTCTGAAAATTGAACTGACAAATACTGAATGAAACAGGATGAGGATGCAGCACATCATTCTTTAATTACTGCTTTCCTTTCTTTAGACAACATTCTATCTCTGTTTTAATCGTATTTAATTTAGTAGATTCACAGCAACAATGTTAGTTGCTGTGAACCTTTTATCTTTACTAAAAAAGTTCAACATTATAAACCTATCCGACTACTATCGTTAACCAATATATGAGAATGTATTTAAGTCAAATAGTATATATTTACACACTCTATGACTAAAAAGTGCGTACTTCCCTAAGACTTGACTAGCAATTATAATATAATTAATAAAACAACTAATATAATATAGTAAAATCAATTAAAATTGAGGTATAATTTAAATATTAAAACTTATCACTTATCTAATCAAGAAACAGAGATACATCAGTATTATTTTTATCCTATATCAATCATAAAAGGAAGGGTTAGTTTGAAAGCGCTTACCGATACTTTGGATTGTTTTAACTAGCTGCCAATTACAAATTGATTTAAGAATCTCAAAAGACACTACTTCTTGGAGGGAGAATATGTTACTAATAACAGGCGCTATAATAATTTTGGTATATACGGCCGTATGCTTGATCAAGGTCTTTCAGCATAAGGAACTATTAGTAAACATGACTGGGATGGCAATTGCAATGGCATTAGCTATGATCAGCAGCACAGCGATTGGTTTAATCTTAGGCATCCTGTTTAAAGGCGACTTAACCACTTCCACAATAATTGCAATGAATTTTGCACTTATAGTCGGGATCTTGGTCGGGAAACCAATTAGTCTGCTTGCCATGGGTGAAGGTGTTGGCGGCGGAGCAATGGGTGGAATGATGGGTGCAATGATAGGTGATATGATACCAGCAAATAATTATTCACTCATGTTAGTATATATCGTTATTTTTTCCATAGTAAGCTTTTTGTTCATTATTCATTTAATTAATACGAAAGTAAATGAACATCATAAAAATAAAACAAGCCGTACTTGGTCCACTGCTAATAAGGCGATAATTTCAGTTTCGGTATTGCTTACTCTTGTTATTTTAGGACTTCAGCTTGACACAACAGACAATAAAAATAACCAGAACATTGATGAGGTACATCATCACCACTAAATAAGCAAAATGGGTATGTTCTTTTGTAACAACAGTTTAGTCAGTAATTAATAGCTCAATTATAGGAGAGGATTTGAATGAAGACTACTCTTAATTTTTTTCCTGCCCAACCTGAAATTGAATATAAAATGGATAATTATGTAGAAAGAAAACCAATTGGAAACTCAATTATTCACGAAAACATCGCACTATTTTACCAATTCAAAACTAAAAAAGAGTCTTCTAACTCTTTCTCACTTATTCCTGACGGTTCTATTGATTTACTGTTTTGCTGTTCTGAAAAAAAACCATCCATATTCCTTTGGACAAGTCCAAATCAAAGAAGTGAAAGATTAGATCTCTTAGAGGACTGCGATTACTTTGGTGTCAGGTTTTTTCCAGAACAGAGAATACTGGACCTAAAATATTCAATGAGAGAACTCTTAGGCAAAACAATCCCCTTATACGATGTAGTGTCTGTAGATACTTCTCTTTTAGAGCAAATATCATACGGGGAAAATTTTGAAGAAAGAATTCGTTTATTTGAAAAATTTTCGGAAAAGTTTTATTTTAAAACGGAATATCAAGACTTAATCGATTACTCCGTTAAAAAGATTTATTCCAATGGAGGTAATCTGAATATTAAACAGCTATCAATGGATATAGGATATTCAGACCGATATCTGCGTAAAAAGTTTGAAGAATCCATTGGTTTTACACCAAAACAGTTTTCTGAAATGGTCAGATTTCAAAATTCTTTAGCGGCAATGATGATTAATCACAATAATTATAATCCGTTAGACATTGTGTATGAGAACGGTTACCATGATCAAGCCCATTTTATTAAGGGCTTTAAAAAATTCGCTGATTTAACCCCTACTCAGTTTATGTATAACCTATTTTAGGTTATTTAAAACCTAAATAAAATAAGTCCCTTCGTATACTACTACAAAAAGGAGTTGAGGTAATGAGACACATCGTTTGTCAGAAGTGCGGAAAAACTATAGAGTATATTGAGTGCGAAAAAGTGGATACGCTATACGGTAAATGTCCAGACTGTCATACTGATAAAAAATCTTAATTCTGCTTTTATAAGGTTGAGCATTCAGCTTAATTGTGCCGAATAAAGCTAGCAATCTCTTGTTAATTGTTTCATATTTTAAGTAAGTGTCATGGAAATGGAAGATGTTCTATGACACTGCTTAAAATAGCTGCAAAAAAACGATTTGATCCTGGTTGTCAAAAGTATTTTTTCAATTGTATTTGTTTTTTCACAATGCCTTGGTAATTTTTTTGTATTAAACAAGGTTATAAATAGTAAAACAACTATTGTTATTTCTTAAATTCATATAGGTACTCTGGGTTTGAGTTGTCTTCTATTCATTAACAAGGGCATGATTTTTATCAGAATTCATCTTGAAACTGCCACCACGCAACTGAATACCAAATCAAACCTTCGAAAACTAATAAACAACTTCCTTTACTTCTTTGTAAGAAACCATTGATATTACCATTAAAATGGGTGAGGTTTTCCGGAACATTAAATCTTAATCTAATTACTTCCGCTTGAATTTCCATCTAGATTATGAAGCTTTCTGGTATAGAAAGCTTCATTTTAAATAACAGAATGAAGTAATTATTTGAAGTTGGCGCAAATATAGCACTAAGACAATAGGAACTGATAAAATGGCAACCACTAAAAATCCTCTACTCTACATATGTAATGTTACAAATAATGAATCCTTATTTATCCCAAGTATAATCAGTTGAGAACAGAATTTTTGGGAGGTCTAAAAAAATGGGTGATCAGGAAATAAAAATCGGAATTCTATTTTCGCTGACCGGCACAACAAGTATTACTGAACAAGGTCTTTATCAAGCTAGTTTATTAGCTGTTCAACATATTAATAATAATGGTGGAATTAATGGAAAAGTTCTTGTTCCAATTGTTGAAGATGCTGCTTCGGATCCTTATGTGGCGGTACGGAAAGCAGAAAAACTTATTATCTTGGACCAGGTAAAAGCTATTGTGGGACTCTATACTTCCGGCTGCAGAAAAAAAGTACTTCCTGTTTTAGAAAAGCATAATACTCTACTGTTTTATCCCACTTTCTATGAAGGTTCTGAACAGCACCCTAATGTCTTTTATTGTGGTTCGTTACCAAATCAACAATTGCTCGATTTTATTCCATGGCTAATTCAAAATGTTGGAAAATCCTTTTATTTAATTGGATCTGATTATATCTATCCCTTGGAAACAAATCGCCATATTCGCCAGTTGATTCAATCTAAAGGCGGTATCGTATATGATGAAAAATATGTAGCATTAGGACATCAAATCTTTGATAAGACACTCAATGAAATTCGACGAATAAACCCGGATGTTATTTTTTCAACGTTGGTTGGTGATAGTGGACTTAGCTTTTATCAACAGCATGAAAAACATGATTTACATCAACCGATTGCCAGTACCATTTTAGCTGAAACCGAAGTTGCAGCTTTACATCCCTATAAAGCCATAGGCCACTATTCTTGTTTTCCTTACTTCAGTTCAATCAATAGTTTTAACAACAGAAAATTTATAAGTGAATACAAACAAGCATATGATACTGATGTTATTAGCGCTACTTCAGAAAGTGCTTATAATAGTATCCTATTACTAGCAGAGGCAATGAAGAAAACAGATACCATTTCTACAGAGTCCATTCGCAATGCTTTGAATGGACTTTCACTCGAAACCCCACAAGGAAATGTCATCGTTGATAGTACTACCCAGCATTTGTGGCTAAATTCTAGAATCGGAAAAGTTAATAAGTCAGGACAATTTACTATTGTATGGGAATCAGAAAAGCCTATTTTGCCTGTTCCTTTTATGGAGCATAATCTATCTGATCCAATTCTGAAATTCAAGACAGTTGGTGACAAAGATCATTTGAAATCCAGGATTATGCAGCATGATTCTATTCTATCTAAACTCGAAAAGTCTCTGGAAAAACTACCAGTTCCATTTGGCTACTTTGATGAGGATGGTGTGTTGTTAAAAGTCTTCAATTCATCTCTGATTCCTGCTCACTTTCATGCACAATTAAAATCTGAGGAAAATACAGATAGTTTACTTTTAAACAATATTGGTATCGATTTTGAATTATTGGAATATTCAACATTTCATGAAGCGACAAAGACAATAGAAACAAATAACACCCCATATGAAATAACGATAGCAAGCATCCCTATCATTGGTAACTCTGGAGTACGAAGAGGGGTATTAGGGGTATGGATGTTTAATACTAATACCGAATTTAGGAAGTTCATGCTTCAATCTATAGAAAGTTCTCTCCATATGTGTGCAAATATGGTAGATATTGAAGAAGAACAACTTATATTATCCGATGTTTTGCATGGGATTTCTACCCAACTTACAAAAAGCTTAATTGTCGTAAAAGAAGGAAGAGTGATATTTCAAAGTAAAACAGCCGATGCACTTTTTAAATATAAGCGGGATTTCGTCAACTCGGTTTTGCTGGAACTTTCTTCTGAACAAGATGCAGGGATAGAAAACATTATTCATACTCTGAGAAGAGAAGATTCAGAAGATAGCTATGAAGTTAAAGTGGTTTATAAAAACTCTATGCATTTTATCTATTTCAAACCACTCCCTCTCCAAATGCACCAATTCTCTTTGAAGGAGAAGCAAAGTTTAACAACCAGTGATTTAATTGGATTTAACGAATTGTTTTTAAAAACTACTGAATTTGCTCGTTCCGCAGCAAAAACGAAGGCGAACGTTCTTTTATTAGGCGAAAGTGGAACTGGGAAAGAAATGTTCGCTCGTGCTATTCATAATGAAAGCAAGCGAAAGGATATGCCATTTATAGCGATAAACTGCGCTTCTATTTCTAAAGAATTAATCAATGCAGAGTTGTTTGGTTATGAAGATGGAGCATTCACAGGGGCAAAAAAAGGAGGTAACGTAGGCAAATTTGAAGTTGCAGACGGTGGTACGCTTTTTCTCGATGAAATTGGGGACATGCCTCTTGATCTGCAAACAACATTATTACGGGTGTTGCAGGAAAGAGAGTTCGTTCGAGTCGGCGGACATAAACCGATATCTGTGGATGTGAGAATTATTGCCGCAACAAACAAAAATCTTTCTCAGGAAATAGCTTATAATGGCTCTTTCCGGAGCGACCTATATTATCGTTTGAATGTTTTTACAATCGAGTTGATTCCGCTCCGTAAAAGAATTGAAGATATTATCGAATTGAGTAATTATTATTTAAAAGAACTTAGTGCTGAAGCGGGACAGCCAAGGAAGTATCTTTCAGAGGAAACCGTCATACTATTAAAAAAATATAACTGGCCGGGAAATATTCGAGAACTAAACAATGTCATAGAAAGAGCTTTTTATTTAGCGGAAGAATCCCCCCTTATTACAAAAGCTCACTTACCCCAATTTATTAGTCATTCTTCTTCCAATGCACTGGAAACAGAAACAAAGAATCTTTTTGTAGAGAATTCATTTCCAGTAAACATTGAAAATAGTAAACTAAAAAGAGATGAGTATAAAAGACAAGTTTACATTCAAACTTTGATGAATTATAAGGGGAATATTTCAAAATCAGCCAAACAATTAGGTATGTCTCGCACAACCTTATACCGTAAACTTGATGAACATAATATTGAGGCTAAACATTTTAAATAATCAAGCATCCGATAAAAAATTTATAACTTAGTCAATTTCATAATTGCTTTATACCTACAGGATTTTAAAATTATATCATGCAGCTTGTAGTCTGGTATAACTTTACATTGAAGCGATTTACAGCTAGTTTTGAAGCGTTGTAAACAAGTATGAGCACCTTTTCTTTTGAAAATATCTTCGTTAGCTCACGAAAAAAGGTTAGGCAAAGTGTTTATCAAGCCCAATTGGCACTCCTTCATTTCGCTGTAGTATGCAATCGCAGATTGATGTTCCATTTAATACACTTGCTCGTATATTGGCTCATATTCATAATCATAATCAGCATCCATAGTTTGATAGCGTAAAAACGGACGAGGAAGATATTCATGTATCCCCTTAAGGTTGGGGTAGCTTCCTTTCCGTTATTTAGCTCCCTGATGAGAAGAGGATCTGTAAATACGTGCCAGCGGCTAAGTTTTCTTTGTTGCTAAACCAATAGAAATTCTTCCTTCTGCGTTCTTTTTCATCGCCCTTTTTTGGGTCTTGAGGAACATCGGAAAGTTGTTCAACTAATGGAACCTCTAATTGTGCCTTAAACTTATTTTCACAAAGAGGCATGTTTTCTTCATTTTCAGCTTGTTCCTTTTCCACCATTAAAGCCCTTCCTTGGGTTTCGTCCACGTTTTTTGGACCCAGTTTTAGACGTTTCTTCTTTTGCTAGTGTTTGATCAGGGAGCTTCAAAATGAGTTGTACCGACACAACAGTATTAACCGTGATAAAATCTTATTCGATAGTCCTTGTATAATGATCGCTTCCATGATGTTTCTTTTCATTTTTTTCGATTGTACAAAAGTACAACACGTCGTTTGTATTAGAAAATGGATTCCATTTTTTAAACTAATATGCGGCTCGAGCAAGGTCCACACTCAGCGACCGGTTCATGGTCACACTGCCTTCTGCAAAGACAGGCCATCAGCGGTACTACATTTGGTGTGAATATCCAAATTGTCACTTCCAGCATATTCCTGGGAAATGGCAAGCATTTCTTCCGATAAGTACACGCAATGGCACCTAGCGTATCCAAGCTTGGTTGTATAGAGCGACAAAACCCATTCGGAACCAGTGTAAAGCTGAGTGGTCTTGTATTAAGACTGGTCGTGATTATCCCAGTGTTTTTAATAATTCTAATGGGTGTTGGTAAGGTCAATAACAACATCTCCTTACATTTATTTTCAAGTATGAGTGCTACTGTATATGGGCGATTGGGGGATGATACTGAACTGTCCCAGCGTATTTTTTTCCACGTTGACTTGGACGTCGTAGGCACTTTCCAGCAGATCGGTCAGCAAAACCTCCCCAGGTTCTCCTTGTATCATGATTTTTGCATCGTCAATTAAGAGCATGCGGTCGCTGTATCGAGCGGCCAGCATAAGATCATGGACAACAAAGATGGTAATTGCTCCTGCCCTCTGTGTATACTTCCGCACATGATCCATAACGACTAGCTGATGTCGCAAATCAAGCGCGCTTGTCGGTTCGTCTAGCAACAGCACCTTCGGCCTGGAAACGAAAGACTGCGCCATGTAAATCAACTGTTTTTGTCCGCCGCTCAGTTCATAAAACTTTTTCATACTTAAATGCGACAATTTCAGCTGTGATAGAATTTCATTCACTTTGTTAATATGTTTCTCACGAACCTTCCAGCGGAGGTCTTTGACAAGACCTAACAGCACCATTTCAAAAACAGTGAGTTGCGACGAGGAAGTGCCCATTTGCGGAACATAAACCATATCACGTTCCGAATACGTACGTTCCTCGTCATACAGACGCACCTGGCCGCTACATCTAATCAGCTTGGCAATCGCCCTTATAAACGTGGTCTTTCCCACACCGTTTTTACCGATAATGGATACCATTTCACCCCCGACAAAATCGGCTGAAACACGATCTATGATTATGCGGTTCGAATATTTGACTTTTAGGTTTCTAACACTTAGTCTCATCATATAATATTATCTCCTCATCTTTAATAGAAGTATGAATAGAAACGGGACGCCGACCAGCGATGTGACGATACCCACTGGCAGTATAGAACCCACGGACAGCAGTTTGGATGTAATGGAGGCGAGAAGCAGCAAAATCCCTCCGAAAAGAACAGTGACGGGTAGCAAATAGCGCTGATCTCCTCCTAAAATAAGGCGTGCGCAATGAGGAACCACCAATCCTACAAAAGCCACCGTGCCGATAAAGGCCACCGATGCCGCTATCAAAGCCGAGCTGACCATAAATACGAAAAAGCGCAGTCTCTCCACGTTGATGCCCAAACTTTGCGCTCTTTCTTCTCCCGCACTGAGTGCCGTCAGTTTCCAAGACAGGCGCAGCAAGACAATGGCACAGACGACCAACACGAGAACATTTACCCCCACGCCGATCCAGGTAGATCTGGCTAGATTGCCGAAAGTCCAGCTCATAATAATTTGCGCTACTTCGGCTGAAGCTCTGTACTGCAAAATTTGCTGCAATGCAGAAAAGAAAAAGTTCATGACAATTCCAGTCAAGATCAATGTACCTGTGGACATTCCTTTCAATTTGCCCATGAAAAATATACTCATGGATACAAGAGCCGCAAAAACAAAAGCCAGAAAGGAAGTGCCCATCCAAAGAAATCCCCCTATTGAGAATCCTGTGGTGACGGCCACGGCAGCTCCGAAGTTGGCGCTGGCAGTGATTCCCAACGTATACGGACTGGCCAGCGAGTTGCCAGTAATGGTCTGCATCTGCAGACCGGCCAAGCCCAAACACCCTCCTACAAAAATACAAGTAAGGGTCATCGGCAGGCGAACGTCCCAAATGACAATTCTATTGACTGTCTGAGCGCTTGGCCCACTGAGCAACGCATTGATTACCTCGTCTATGCCAATTCTTGAGGAACCGTACGATAAGTCGACAAGGGCCGCAACACATAGCAATGCCACAGAGATAGAAGTCACAATGACCCGTTTTTTATTAATGCCGATATATACACTGTCTTCTTTGTTTATTTTTTCTTCCATGGTGTTTGCATAGCGTAGGTAAAAGCCATCCTACTCCTCCTCCCTTACTTCTAAGCGGTTTCCCTTAAAATAGAGGTATGTGACTAAGACCGACCAAAGAGCGACCGCACTAGAAGCCCACCGCGAGGCTTCTCTGACAAGGCTTCAACCATCGCTCACAACGAAGTAATCTTGAAGCCTAGTCATCATATGGTCGAAATGAAACTATGGCAACTCTACCATAAATGTAGCCGTATACTTTAATTCAGGCAGGTATCTCTCATAAAAATCGTTCAGTTCCTGTACAGGATCCAAATCTGTGAATACGTCGGGATAAATAACTTTGGCCAGATATTGTGTGAATGTGTAATCCGCTATGTTTCTAAGGCTGCCATGGTCAACTCCATATACTTCACCGTTGATAACTGCATCGAGTGGCTCCCATTCAGGTCTCTGGGCATAAGCTATGAGTCGCTCCTGAGCCAGATCTTCATCGACCGTAAAGCCCATTCTCATCTGGTCGCCCTTTGTGTCACCGGACCAGACCGATCCACCGATAAAGATGATCTCAGGATTGGAAGACAGAATAAATTCTTTATCCAGCGGGCCTATGGCATCCAGGTTGGAGGCTAGATTATCGGCCTGCAAATTATTGATAGCCGCTCCCCAAAGCATAATATTGTTGTAGCTGTTGCCATATTCCATCGTACCCTTGTTCCCCAACTCCACATACACTCTTGTCTGTTTTTGACTATCCGGCAAGTCAGCGATTCTAGCGTTGATATCATCAATGGCTCGGACATATGTGTCGATCTGCTTTTGGGCAACTTCCTCTCTTCCCAAGAGCATGCCTAAAATTTCATTGCTCTGTACATGGTTCTCCACCTGCATCGAATGGTAATCCAGAACAGCGACAACAATACCCGCGTTTTCCAAAGTGGAAATGGAGTTATTGTTCTCCGTGTATTGCGAAGGACTCATGATTATTACGTCGGGTTGCAGAGATATGATCAACTCCATATTCAAGAGATTATCATGATATCCACCGATACTCGTGATACCGTCTTCTCCATCCAGCATCTGAGGAAACGCGTCGGTGTACACGGTATATTCTCCGTAGCGGGTACCTTCCCACCCGTCAAGAGTCATGCCGACGACCTTATCAAGACTTTCAGAACCGCCCACCATAAGATAATTAGAGATATATTCTGCAACGATAATCTTTTCCGGAGTTGCATCCAATGCACTTTCACGACCGGCAAGATCTGTAAACTTAATCACATCGGCATGATTCCCATCAGAAGACGCATCGTCATTATTATCTATGTTGGAAGACACTACACTCTCTTCCGGAATTTGCTCTCCACTCTGACCTGAACAGGCGACCAAAATGACAATCAACAGACCTGCTAAAACAATTAAGATTGATTTTCTCCTCATCGTTTTCACTCTCTCCCCCGTATAAATTAAAGTTTTCTTTCATGCTATAAAAATATTTAATTTATCTACGTTTACTAGACTACCGGAATTTTACTTTCGATTATAAACACCATGTGCCTTGTAAATATTATAATCCCACCCTTTCTTATCCTGTACGTTACGCATTTGCGTTTATAAATTATAATGACCTCCTCGTATATAGTCGAATGCGCTGAATGAAACCTTCAATTTTTGTTTTATACCCCTTACCTTCCTAGTCATCTTGTGATTCAGATATTTTGAGCCTTTAGAAGGTTTAGTATGTAAGATAGCAGGAGTTTCAACAAAAAATTTTTTTGTCTCATTTGCCTATTGAAGAGATAAGGCGAACTTTTTCAAGTCCGCCTTATCTCTTCTGTTTATTTTAGTTGCGACAAAGTTTTTATCTAATATAAAGGCAGATTATATAAATTTCACTATCAAATGATATGTGTTTTTTTTAAAATAACAGGACTTGTACAGTAATTTCAAATGAATAAAAAGCCTAGATATTTACTTTGTAAAGGGTAGGAATGTTTGATTTTATTATTCACTAAATCTTACAATCTATCATAACTGGGGTAAAATCTTTCTTGCACCTAACATAATCCAAGAACTAAGAACGAAAGCTATTGTTAAGGCTGAAATGCCATATGGTAAAAGTAGGGTACTTACACCTGCAGTAATAAGAACTGTCAAACAAGCTCCAATGATACCTGATAACAATGCAAATCGACTATTATTTGGATTAAATACAATGGATACGGCTATAATTGTTAATATAGCATTATAGCCATAAAGTCCTAGAGTAATTGATGAGTGATCTGCTCCTAACCCATAAGCCGTTATCAGAGCAACCGCATTTCCAATTACGGCATAAACTCCATATTTCCATCCGGCCCAGAAGATTGCAACAAAAAAGAGAATCGCTGACAATAGATGATCTAGTAAAAATATTTGGCTAATCCCTCTTAAAAATCCGTCTAGCCAAATTATCTGCGCTCCCAAATCTAGCGTCCAATCAGATAAATTTTGTGGTATTAACCCTGGACCTAATTTAAAGGTGTTGAATTGATAAGAAACAAGTAACATAAGCCACGTAAGTACTACAAATGGGAATGTCAATATTGGGATTTCTATCCCTTTTATAAAATGCATCAGTGCTGCGGTTAGTATCGCAGCGATACCCGCCCCAACAAGGGCAATAATCCAATGAAAGGAACCACCCAAAAATATAGTTAAAGCTATCCCTGTTAACACAGAATTGTATCCAAACAATCCTGCCTTTACGGCATTTTCATCTGCACCGCCTAATTTACCTATTATAGTACCTATGAAGGCCGATAATAGAGCAACAATTCCTAAAACATAAGAGGAAACTGTAATGGCTAGTAGCATGATTAGTCCTGTAATAGCATTTTCAATTAATATA
The DNA here is from genome assembly GCF_037963145.1 of Oceanobacillus sp. FSL K6-2867. Classification (NCBI taxonomy): domain Bacteria; kingdom Bacillati; phylum Bacillota; class Bacilli; order Caryophanales; family Bacillaceae; genus Oceanobacillus; species Oceanobacillus sp. FSL K6-2867. Next base: position 2,406,060 of record NZ_CP150144.1, on the reverse strand, counting down.
ATTTGAGAAATCCCTCTTAATGATGCGAGTATAAAGGTAGAAAATTGATTTTCTCTCAACCATTTGTCTTTATTTGTTATTACGTCCTCATTTAATAGTATCTTTTGACTTGTTGACACGATAATCTCCCCATTTCTCAAGTACTGGAATATATGCGGGCATATATTCCAGTACTTTATTTCTCTTAAATGTATTGAATAAATACAAGGGGGTTGGCTATTAAGAGATGTAAACTCATACTTAGGATTTCACATACAATTTGAGCATCAAATTAACTTGTCATAATGGTCCGGGGAATACTAATTTTTTATAAACTCTTACTGTGAGCTAAATTTTCCAGTAAAATATCTGACTTAATCCATTTGATAACTTTATCAACACCTTCACCTGTTTTTTGGTTTGCCAATGTGAATGGTCGTTTATCCCTTGCTAGCTTGATATCTGATTCAACTTGTTCTAAATCAACACCTACATATGGTGCTAAGTCCATTTTGTTAATAACAAGGAAATCAGATCGAGTAAGACCTGGACCTCCTTTTCGTGGAATATCTTGTCCCTCTGCTACATCGATAACAAAAATAAATCCATCTACTAATTCAGGACTGAACGTTGCCGACAGATTATCGCCACCACTTTCAATAAAAATTATATCTAGATTTGGTAAACGGTTATTAAGCTCATCTATAGCTTCAAGGTTCATGGAGGCATCCTCTCTAATAGCAGTATGAGGGCATCCACCTGTCTCTACACCTATAATTCTCTCAGAAGGAAGGACATCCTTGTTAACTAAGAATTTCGCATCTTCTTGTGTATAGATGTCATTAGTAATAACAGCTATCTCATACTCTTTATTCATCATACGAACCAATCGCTCAATTAAATGTGTTTTACCGCACCCAACGGGGCCGCCTATACCAATACGAACCTGTTTCATAGAATCTACTCCTTTACTTTTCGCAAATTTAATGAATTCATAAATCCCTAAAATCTAAACGTGAGATAAACATCTACAAAATTCAGTTATTCAAGGATGATCATATCCTTTTATACCGTACTGGAAGCTTTATCCTCTTTTGGGTATTAAATCAGGTGAAATATTTATTTCACCTGATTTACCCCTATGTTCCAGTATTGTTGATACGTGTTTACTGTTGGTATCTTAAATTAGTGCGCACCGTTTTAATGCTGGTGTTGGTGATGATGGTGTCTTCCACCTTTCGGAATTGGTTGAAAACGCCTAGTTTGTTTTTCATACTTCACATGTAATTTGTCCAGTAACAATTCCGTCGGATCATCTGGCAGTAGAATCACTTTTCCATCATTTGTCACTTCTAGGGGTAAATGTCTATTACCTAACTCATAACAGACCAGTCCCAACTCCTTGGTCGATTGCGGTGAAATAACCAAAACCTTACAAGGCTTAACATAAACAGCAACAGTGTTTTCATTATCCCTAATTAAAATGTCTCCATGACGGAGCGATGGCTGATGCGAAAGAGATATGCCAATTTCTCTTCCAAGATTCGTTTCTTTTCGCAAAATTTGTTTAGCACATTCATCCCATTCCAACTCAATAGTCTCAAACCCATTCAATTCTTCATTGTCCAAGGAAAGCCCATCTTCAAACGAGTTACCTAATATTTCGTTGCAAAACATTACACATCACTCCTTATCTAACAAAATAAAGTCTACTTAATGGAACTTCTTCCAAAGGTTCACATGTTGCTATTTTCCCGTCAACTTCCACTTCGTATGTCTCAGGGTCCACTTTAATATGCGGACTATAGTTGTTCCGAATCATATCACTTTTCCGAATATTCCTTGTATTTCGAACTGGTACTAATCTTTCTTTTGAAGCTGGAAATTTATCAGCTAGCCCTTTATCCAAAGCAGCTTGATTAACAAAAGTGTAAGCTAGCTTACTAGGGTTGCTGCCAAACGCTCCATACTGTGGTCTATACTGTATCGGTTGGCAAGTCATTAGTGAACCGTTTGGCTCTCCCATCGTCGACCATGCAATAAAACCACCTTTAATAATTGTTTCTGGTTTCACACCAAAATGTGTGCTTCTCCAAAGGACGATATCCGCCAACTTCCCGGACTCTATAGAACCAACATAATCCCTAATTCCTAACGCAATAGCAGGATTAATCGTATATTTCGCTAGGTAACGAAGCACACGCTGATTATCGTTGTTCCCTTTATCCTCTGGTAATGGTCCCCGTTGAAGTTTCATTTTTGAAGCAAGCTGCCATACTCTTGATATTGTTTCTCCAATTCGTCCCATCCCTTGCGAGTCAGATCCCAAAACACTGATGGCACCCATATCGTGAAGAATATCTTCAGCAGCAATGGTTTGTTCTCGAACACGTGAATCTGCAAAAGCGACATCCTCTGGTACTGCCGGATTTAAATGGTGACATACCATAATCATATCTTGATGTTCTTCCATTGTATTGATAGTATACGGATTCGTAGGATTGGTGGAAGCTGGAATGATATTTTGCAAACCAGCTGCTTTTATAATATCTGGGGCATGTCCGCCACCTGCACCTTCTATATGATAAGCGTGAATGGTGCGACCTCCGATTGCTTCAAGCGTATCATCTACGAAACCAGACTCATTTAACGTATCCGTATGGATTTGCACCTGGAAGTCCATTTTATCGGCAACCTTTAAGCAAGTATCAATAACTTCTAAAGTAGCTCCCCAGTCTTCATGAATTTTAAGTCCAATCGCACCAGCTTCAATTTGTTCGATCAATGCTTCTTCGTCACTTGAATTCCCTTTACCGAGCATACCCATGTTCATCGGGAACGACTCAAAGGCACTAATCATGCGTTGGATGTTGAAAGCCCCAGGAGCCTCTATACCTACAGTTTTTGGTCCTGTGCCGCCCCCTAACATTGTTGTTAACCCACTACTTAATGCTTCCTCAACCAATTGAGCAGAATCAAAATGTACGTGGGTGTCAATCCCTCCCGCTGTAGCTATCATACCGGGGTCAGCAGAAATAATATCTGTCCCAGGACCAACAATTAAACCAGGAGTAATGTCCATTGTATTCGGGTTACCAGCTTTTCCAACACCTACAATTTTTCCTTCTTTAATACCTATATCACCTTTAACAACTCCTAGAATAGGATCCATAACAACGACGTTGGTAATTACAAAATCAAGTGCACCTTCGCTATTTGGAATACTCGATTGTCCCATGCCATCCCGGAGTGTCTTACCACCGCCAAATACTGCTTCATCGCCATAATTTGACTTGTTGTAATCTTTCTCGATTTCTACCCAGAGGTTTGTATCCGCAAGTCGGAGCTTGTCCCCTTCAGTTGGACCATACAAATCAACATATTGTTTTTTAGTTACTTTCATCAGTATCCCCGCCCATCGGTCGTATTCATATATCCTTTTTCCCGAGCTTTTACGAATGCACTTTCACGAACTGCCGAATCGTCAATAGAGCCCATTGTCAAACCATTAAAGCCGATGATATTTCGCTTTCCTCCAAAATCAACTAGCTGAACCGTTTTTTCCTCACCTGGTTCAAACCGTATCGAAGTTCCAGATAATATATCTAAATGCTTGCCAAATGCTTTTTTACGGTCAAATTTTAGCCATTTGTTTGCTTCAAAGAAATGAAAATGACATCCTACTTGAACAGGTCTATCTCCACTGTGCCGGACCTTGACTGTTTCTCTTTCTAAACCTGGTCGAAGTTCAATCGACTCCTCAATGTAATTGATTTCTCCAATTTCCCCTTCACTTTCAAACATGCTCCCACCTCCTATATAGTTGAAACGTTCTTGCTTCCAATTTCCGTAATTGTTAAATAATTCCACTCTCCAATTTCTTCCCTTGTATCAAGACGAATTGGATCATATACAGTTATCAATTTTGTACCATCTGATAACATTCCCTCTACCTGAATAATAGGGATTAATTCTTTCACTCCAGGAAGAACATCTTCTTTTGATAATATGTTCGTGCCAAAAGAAATGATTTCGGCCAAACTTTTTCTCCCTGCAACAGCCTGTTCCACAAGCTCATCACATATAATAGCTATCGCTTCTGGGCTATTTAGTTTTATTCCGTTTAACATTCTTCTTCTTGCCAATTCAGCTGTATTAAAAATTAATAAACGTTCCTTTTCTCTTGTAGTTAAATGCATTTTCTTTCACCGCCTATTCATTGTTTTAGGACATACACAAACGTGTATATAATGTTTCATGTTCCATAGATGCAATCTCAAATCCAGGAGAAAAAGTGTTGACATTCTCAAGGGATAAATCTTCTTCCGTTAGCGGAAGCTCAGCCAATGACTTCCCTAGCCTATATAACATAAGCTGTGATTCTTTCTGACCAAGAGGCATAATACGAGTAGCTACTGAAACAAGGGAGATCATACTGGAAAACAAATAAGTTTGCACCGTCTCCCATAAAGGTAAATCTAATTTTTTCGCCATGATGCCGTATCCTATTGCGTAATGATAATGAATTGGAAAGTCGTCGATATCAGATAAGTTGATTACACCTGTTAATAATGATTTCCCAGTCTTCATACTAGCTTCATATACTTCTTTAGTAAGCTTTGATGCAGAATATATATTTTGAATCTCATCCAATCTAGCAGCATCGGCTAACTGAGTCGCTTCGTATGCTTCTTTAACAAATATGGCATCAAAGTGAATACTTACTTCTAGAAAAGCTTGTAAAAGTTGCTCTATTTCTGATGCGGTAGTAATTCGATTCGTTTGAATATATGTTTCTAGGCCATAAGAATGGTTGAAATCCCCTGTGGGAAATGTTCCCCCGGATAGCTGCAACCATGTAAGCAAATTTGTTACTTCTTTATTTACGGATATATGGCAACTCCCCTTTCATCATCAGTGGACGCATAAATGACCAGATATCATTGAAAGCTTTTTTCATTTCGTCATAGTTATAACTTAGGGCTTTAAGCGTAATAACACCGCTAGGATGCAATGAACACCCAATTCGAACAGGGCCATCAAATGTTGATAAATATGTTTGAAGCTCAGTTAAATGATTATCGTGGTCGTGCCCAGCATAAAGGTATAGATTTCCCCAATGGGAGTATCCTTCCAAATATCCAAGTCGTGCGTACTGTTCCCGTTCCATATCCATTCGCGATTGCTCCCAAATCGCCAATACTCCCCCAATATATAGATGGATTCGATTTGTAAGACTTCTAAACTCAAACGTTTCTCCCGTATTTTTGCGACCGCTAGCATACATTTCACAATATGCTACGACAGAATTACGATGGGCATGGATATGCGTTTGTGTCTTAAGTTCCGAATCTCGAAATAACATTGTTCCTTCTGGAAAACATTCTAGGCTAGCATTTTCCTCTATCTTAAAATATTGATTTATGTGAGCATTTCCTTCAGGCATTGGATGAATCTTAGCGGTGGAAGCATTTGTCAAATATAGACCGGCGCCTTTTTTTATATATATGGAGTACTCCGAACTATCTCCAGCAAGCATTCCTCCTGCGGTATCAAAAACGTAAACAAATGCGGTACCGATATCGTCCATATAAAATGGACGCATCACTTTCAGGGGAAACCTGTAGTTCATCCGGGAAATGGTACTTTTTTCTTCTTGATCAACTTTAATTTCTAACTCTAACTTTCCCTGCATGTGAACCTCCTTTTTCTAAAACAAGCCTCTGCTGTTTGAGACCATTCATTGAATACATCATAATAATGGATAGAGGATTGTTCTATTGAAGTACATTATTCTCTTCTTTTAAACGTTTGGAGGGCTTAAGTTTTACAGCATTTTTAAACTACTTTTCCGTTATATTCTGAATTCGCATTTATACCTCCTACTACTTTCACTACCACACCATAAAAATCAACCACTCATAGCCATCAATACAGTTATATCCTCACCCTTCAACAAAATTTTTTTAGGGACAATTCTCTTTAGTGATCATCGTCTTAACAGCTAATATGCAATTATCATGCCAAGTTGACAAAAGTCTAAATCTCAACTTGATAAATCGCCCATATTTTCCGATACAA